>NZ_SSNI01000125.1 GCF_010015475.1 Pontibacter pamirensis | reverse complement strand
ACCCATGCTTCTGCGCTTTTAGTGGTCTTTTCATGGTCTTTGTCGAGCCTTCTAGAGAAGTTGAACAGGCCGAAGGTCCTCTCGCTGACCCATCGCCACTTGACAGGCACAAAGCCTTCCGAGCCAGGGGGCTTGGAGGATATCTCCAGTTCCACCCCCAACAGGTTCTCCGAGACCCAGTCCAGGAACACCCTCTCATAGGCAGCGTCTGCCAGTATCTTCTCCATGCGGTGCAGGTAGCCCCGCAGCGGGTCCACCACCCGCTCGGCCACGGCTCCGTCTGCCCTGTTGGCCGCGTGCACCACCACTCCCCAGACGAGGCCCAGCGTGTCTGTAATCACGTGCCGTTTTCTTCCGTTAATCTTCTTGTTGCCGTCCACGCCCGTCTCCTCACTGACAAAGGGAGCCACCTTGACCGACTGGCTGTCAATGCTTAGCAGGCTGGGAGAAGCCTCTTTGCCCACCCTTTCCCGCTCCCGCTTGTTGAGCGAGATGTTCAGCCTTTCCAGTGTGCCGTCCGCTTTCCACCTGCTGAAGTAGTAGTACACCAACTGCCACTTGGGAAAGAGTTCCGTCGGCAGGTTGCGCCATTGGTTGCCAAGGCGAAGACACCA
>NZ_SSNI01000124.1 GCF_010015475.1 Pontibacter pamirensis | reverse complement strand
GTGCCGTCCGCTTTCCACCTGCTGAAGTAGTAGTACACCAACTGCCACTTGGGAAAGAGTTCCGTCGGCAGGTTGCGCCATTGGTTGCCAAGGCGAAGACACCAAAAGATGGCGTCGGCAATAACCCGGAGCGAGTGTTTGCGTTTCCGATGGGTGGGCAGTGATTCCTTCACAATATCCCATTGCGAGTCAGTGAGTCTCTTGTATTGAGATTGCATAAGCTTTTGAGTTTGGTTACCCATTGCTTACGCACTGACTCGCTCTTTTTTGCTCATCCTCTAAATTTAAACATGCTCTTAGAAACGGGTAATGCAGGACTACGATATTATCAAAACAGGGATGCCATATTTGAGCCTGATGATGAATATATTAGTGTAAGAAAAGTTTCTAACAATTGGTATGTCTATCAAAGGAATTGGAACTAATATCATCGCCTAACCAAGTTCAGCCTTAACCCTTGCTACGCTTCGGGATTCGGCTGCACCACACCGTCAGACTGTCTAATAACTTCCAGTCTTTTGCAACTTTCATTCTGGTAAGTAGCTAAACACTAGAGTACTAGTTTGCTTACTGCTATGAAATTCAAACAAGCCTTGCGTCGGGACGAGCCTCCCT
>NZ_SSNI01000123.1 GCF_010015475.1 Pontibacter pamirensis | reverse complement strand
GATTACCTGACCACGGACAACCTGTTTTATGCCACTAAAAGGGCGCTGGCCGCCGTGGGGAAGAATTTGTTTATTAGCTTCTCTGACTATAGGATGTAGTTTAATGTAATTTTGTCTCAGTACTTAGCAGTTATTAACTTTAGCATTTATGCTGATTTTAAAGGTGGCTTTGGCTTATCTGCAGATGTTAGTGGCGGTTCATCACTTGGAGGAAAGGAGGAATATAGCCCAGACGCCATGATTAACCTGAACAGTTTTTCCTTTGGCCCTACAATGTATTACTCCTTCCTTACTACCAACCGCATTCGCCTAATGGCCCTCGGCGGGTTGCGGATGAACGAGATGCGGTTCACGTATAATGCTAATGCATTTATATCTCCGGACTTCGATGACCTTTTAGTATAATACTCCCTTGATTTAGGTCCACTATTTTAATTGAGGTATAACTTTTAACTTAGTGGAACAATGAAAGGGAAAAGAAGGAAATTCAGCGCGGCCTTCAAGGCCAAGGTAGCCCTGGAGGCTTTGAAAGAGCGGGAGAGCCTGGCGGAGCTGTCCAAACGCTTCGAGGTGCACCCGAACATGGTCAGCAAATGGAAGCAGGAGTTTGTGGAGAAC
>NZ_SSNI01000122.1 GCF_010015475.1 Pontibacter pamirensis | reverse complement strand
TGTAGAACTCCACCTTAGAAACCGTGCCGTCTCCATCGGAGGCGTTGGCCGCGATGTCGATGGTGGCCGGCGCCGTGTAGGTGGCGTTGTTGGCCGGGGAGGTGATGGCAACCGACGGAGATTGGTTTGTTGTCGTGCTGTTGCTGTACACCACGTCCACCCAGTAGTTGCTCGCCTGGTAGGCACTGGTCGGGAAGGCAGGGGTGCCGGTGTAGCGGTAAACCCCGTTGCTCCCGTCCGCCCCGTTGGCCAGACCCGTCAGCGGCCCGTTGGTGATGGCGGTGGCAAGGCCGTTGTAGGTGGTCGAGTAGTAGCCGGCGCTGCTGTGGTAGGAGACGACGTAGGTGGTGTTGGCGGACACGGCAACAGGAGAAGAAAAAAGCACCTGCTGCCAGCCGGAGGCAGTCTCGTTCACAAAGGTGGCCTGCGCCAGCAGGGCGCCGGTGCTGCTGTGGAGCTGCCCGACGTGGGTGCCCGTGTTGCCGCTCTGCTTGTAGAAGCGCACGCCTGTTACAGAGCCCGACGACGAGGAGCGGAACTTCATCCCCAGCTGCAGCGCCTGCCCGTCGTTCTGGAGCGCGCCAGAGGGGGCACTGGAGGCCTGGAAAACCGAACAGGGGCA
>NZ_SSNI01000121.1 GCF_010015475.1 Pontibacter pamirensis | reverse complement strand
CAGTAAAGGCTCCTCATCACGGGGAGCCTTTACTGTTCTATAACGTCAGTTATATAGGTTAAAGCCGCTGTATAAAATAAAAGTTTCTGTACAGCAAAACTCCCTCTTCTTTATAGTTTTTAAACTCCACAGTCTTTTAGCTTAGTTACCTGCTGACCCGCTATTCAATGTTTAGCACCCCAAAAAGCACTACGGCTCTACACACAAACAACAACCCTCCAAAGGAAAAGACCTGCCACCTCCTGAAGCCATGCTCCTTGCCAGGGCCTCCCCGGCGTAAGGCTGGCAGAGTATCTATTTCATTGAGAAGGGATATGGCCCCATGTGATGCAACAGCTACTACTCTTTCTTGGTCGCTGTTTAGGAATTGCAGTTTCACATAGCACATAGAGGGTGGACAGCTTGAGGGTCAGTTGTAGCAAGCAAGGCTTAAAGCCATCTTATTGCGCTGCTGTTCAGTTCCTGCCCGCCATCACTCCCCCGTCCACATCCCAGATGGACCCGGTTACCCAGGAGCTTTTGTCTGTGAGCAGGAAATGAATGACATTGGCAACATCCTGCGCCCGCCCGACTCTTCCTATCGGGTGAAAGGAATTGAACCCCTGCAGTGCCTCCTCTATTTTATCTTCCTCGATGAACGCAGCGTAGATAGGTGTCACCACCACTGCCGGGGAAACGGCGTTGACGCG
>NZ_SSNI01000120.1 GCF_010015475.1 Pontibacter pamirensis | reverse complement strand
TCTCGTCCATGTACCCGGAGTTGCCGCCTATGCCCACGCACACGTACATTTTTCCGTCTCCTCCCACACGGACGTCGTTGGGCTGGTGGTCAGACTTGCTGTCAATGATTCCCCCGAGTATCTGGGTTATCTCCCCGTCTGGGGTCACCCGGGACACGCAGCCGTATAGTTCCTTATCCCGGTGCGTGATGTAGAAAGCGCCGTTGTACCAGGTCATGCCGGATATGGCGGGGTAGATTTTCCCATCCAGGTTGACCACTTCCCTCGTCACGCCGTTGGCTTCCACGCGCAGTATCCTTGCCGAGGCATCCTCCTCATCGAGGAAGGTGCCCCCGGCTTCCGCCACATACATGTGGCCCTGGTCGTCCCAGGCAACAGAAGTGGGGTAAGTAAGGCCGTCTGCTATCTTCTCAATCTCATAGCCCTCTGGCAGCCTTATCATGGGGAAGTTAGCCGATGCCTTTAGCCTCTTGCTGTCAGCGTCGTGTTTTAACTCTGTGAATTTTTCCCCCAGCATATTCGCGCCAACACTTACAGCCCCTGCCATGGCAGAGGCAATGGGCCCGCGTCTTGATTCTTCTTTTTCGCTCATATCCAAATTGTTATGCCTTGTGAATGGTATAGGGTGTAAGAGCATGTTTAAATTTAGAGGATTAGCAAAAAAGAGCGAGTCAGTGCGTAAGCAATGGGTAACCAAACTCAAAAGCTTATGCAATCTCAATACAAGAGACTCACTGACTCGCAATGGGACATT
>NZ_SSNI01000119.1 GCF_010015475.1 Pontibacter pamirensis | reverse complement strand
TGCCAGCCAGGCCCACACTGGCAAAGGCTACCGGTATACCGTCTGAAGTAACTTTTCCTGATATAGCGGCTGTTTGGGCGAGCGATGTGAAGGCGGCAATGAGCAGCATGAAGGTGAGAAGCAAGCGTAGGTGTGTCTTCATAGTGGTAAATTTTTAACAGAAGTGATGATGTTTAAAGCAATATAAATAAATATTTAGTCTAATCTAAAAATAAGTTAAGACAATACCTATTACGAATGATTGTGGTGGTGGTTGCCATAGAGAAGAAAGAGTAAGAAACCTGCAGGAGGGGGATAGTGTGACTCAAAGAGTCAGGTTACATATAGCTCTTTTCAATCCAGGCAGATGGCTATAAAAGTATAGCCCCAAACCTATACCTGCGAGGCGAGCTATGAAAGCTGTTTCGCACATAGCGTTAATAAGTTCGAGGAATTTATGGTTTCCCAGCAAACGTGGAAATTTTGAGGCAAAGACAGCGTGTGCATTAATTTTTTCTCTTCTCTCTGCTGTCATGTCTGCCTATGAACCCTTTAGAGGAAACAAACCATTGTCCAGCAAGCCAAACAACGTCTAGCACTATCCATAGGCGGCAGATCAGCTTTAGTAGCAGTATGTGTGAGTTCATAGCCTTTTAAACGAGCAGTTAAGCTAAGAGATTACCTTAGTTAATCATGTAAATAAAATTAAGCTGCCTCTTTCAATAAGAAAGAGTCCCGCAAAACGTGAGTGGCTGTTGCACAACCAATTGAAGATAGGCGTTAAAGGATAATGACCTATTGCTTAAAGTTATGCAGGGCAAGAAAACTTTCAAAGATGAGAAGGAGCTGCTCTTCTCGCTCTCGGCGCACGTGCCGGAGCACAACTTTTACCGC
>NZ_SSNI01000118.1 GCF_010015475.1 Pontibacter pamirensis | reverse complement strand
GAAGCTGTTTAGTGTTTCAGTTTTTTGTTGATTTTTCGGATAAACATCACGCAAAATGCCAGCCAATGTAGGGCCTGCCAGTGCTGTGCTTTCGTTTCGAAACGTATGAGCAAGGCCTTAAAGCTATCCAGCCAGGCATTGGCATGCTCAATCACTACTCTGCACTTGAAAAGCTCTTCATCAAAGTAGACATACTCCCCGTCCGCTCGCCCGTTTCTTGGATTGAAAGCAATGTTAGCCTCTATGCTCATCTCCGAGCACAGGCCCCTGAAGCCCTCGGAGTCAAAACCCGCATCAGCGTTGAGGAACAAGCCTTCTGTTTCGATGCCTGCTTCCTGGAGCAGCCCGCACAACTCCTTGAACACCCGCTCTATCTCGAACAGGTCATGATGGGCTCCTGACACAGGTTGGCTGCAAGCCAGCAGGAGCCCCTTCCTATCAGCCAGAAACAGGCTGTTGCAGCTTTTGGCCGCCTTCCTGGCCTGGTAGCCAATGCACTCCCCGCCGTTCTTGCAGATGGTCTGGCTCCCGTCCAACTGCACGCACGACAGGTTCAACAGCCTGCGCTGGCTTTTCAGGAGCGCTGTCCAGGCTTTTCGCAGGCTGCCGTCAGTTGCCCACCTCCTGAAATGATGGTACACCCCTTGCCAGCTAATGCGCCTGTCCCCAAAGCACTCCTTTGTCGGCAGTTCCCGCCATTGGCAGCCCGTCTTGAGCTTGTAGAGAATGGCCGACACAATTTCTGAGACTTTTACCTGTAGCTTGGGACCTTTTTGCCCACGCTCAGATGCGGCACTATCCAGCGGTTTATGCTATCTTCGCTTATGACTTCCATCGGATTAGGTTTAGGTTGAAATGTCTTTGCAAACACTTTTACCAGC
>NZ_SSNI01000117.1 GCF_010015475.1 Pontibacter pamirensis | reverse complement strand
AAGTAGTAGTACACCAACTGCCACTTGGGAAAGAGTTCCGTCGGCAGGTTGCGCCATTGGTTGCCAAGGCGAAGACACCAAAAGATGGCGTCGGCAATAACCCTTAGCGAGTGTTTGCGTTTCCGATTTACGCTCAATCTGTGCCTACCATAGGTTTTGACCGAACCTTAAATTCTAATGCTGAACCTTACACTTTTAAAAAGTTGTCTGAAATCTCAAGAAAAGAACTCATAAATGGTGGGTATTTTAAAAAAGGAAGCTGCTCTATTGATTATGATTATGTAAATGATTGGTTTAAGACACCTTTAGCAGAATACCATCAAGAGTTCCTCCAGAAAAGAATAAATCATTATAAAAATTAAAACCCTTAACCACAACTATAGTGCATAAACGCACCATAGCCCAACCGTTATAGCCAATGCTAAAAGACGACACAACAACAATTAAACATAAATAATGAAAAGAACAATAGAAAATCCAATCATTAAAGACACCGCAACATTTTTGCAGACGGCAGAAGAATCAGGTGGAAAAATAAGTGACATTGAATTCACCCTTATGCCTGAAGGAGGTAATCCACTGCATTACCATAAGACTTACTCTGAAACCTTTACTGCAATAGACGGAGAGTTAGGTTTAAAATTAGGAAAGAAAGTTACTAAGATTTTAAAACCAGGGGAATCATATACGGTTGAACCTATGTCACTTCATAGTTTTTTTAATCCAACAGACAAAGAAATTAAATTCAATATAAAAATTAAACCGGGACATACAGGATTTGAAAACTCATTGAGGATACTTTATGGAATGGCTGCTGACGGCAGTTTGTCTAAAAACCTCCGTCTGTTTTTTAGTTAAATATAGCAATTTGGAAATATACTGTACTAGATGCAGCGCCTTTTATTCGTTGGCCAAAGCTTCGCCAACATGTCCCAAACATGGCT
>NZ_SSNI01000116.1 GCF_010015475.1 Pontibacter pamirensis | reverse complement strand
CAGGGAGGCTCGTCCCGACGCAAGGCTTGTTTGAATTTCATAGCAGTAAGCAAACTAGTACTCTAGTGTTTAGCTACTTACCAGAATGAAAGTTGCAAAAGACTGGAAGTTATTAGACAGTCTGACGGGCTTACAAATAAAAAATCAATTCCTAAAAGTTTAAAACATACTGCAATTATTGTATGTATGAGTGATATGAATGCACCGGGATTATTGACATTACTTTATCCTATTTTAAAGCGTGTTGCCAACAAAGCAAAAGCTAATGGAGAAGATAAAAAGCTAATCGACAAATATTGTATATAGACAACGACAGACAAGTAAGCACTGGCTATAACAGCGGTTTGGCAAAAGTTGCGGTTCAGTGCACCACAGACACATTTGTGATTAATCAAAGTTTGGTTCTCCGCATCAACATTTTGTGGTAAAAATCGCCACCTTCGCCAAGCCGCAAAGCATTAGCACAGATTGGAATTATTTAGGAAACTGTTCTAGGCATTTTAATACTAGTAAAAGCATTGAATAAGGTGAGATATGTTATGATCAGTAAATACTCAAAAGTAATTTGCCTTATACTACTGCTGAGCTTTCAATCATGCGCGCTGCTTACCTCATACAGGAAATTTTCACTTGAGCGAGATAAAGG
Organism: Pontibacter pamirensis; assembly: GCF_010015475.1. Classification (GTDB taxonomy): domain Bacteria; phylum Bacteroidota; class Bacteroidia; order Cytophagales; family Hymenobacteraceae; genus Pontibacter; species Pontibacter pamirensis. Next base: position 318 of record NZ_SSNI01000116.1, on the reverse strand, counting down.
ATTTGCTTTTCAGAATAAAACAAGCTTTTATGACGGTGAAAGTAAGGCCTTGATCTTCTATGGAGATGGCAGTTGTTTATTGATGTCTCTTCCCAAAGAGTGGATTGATCGTTATTTAAAAAGAAAAAAAAGTAAAATTCATAGCAGGATTCCTGGAGACCGTTTTTATCACTGGGGAGTTTACCAGGTTCTATAATACTCCCTTGATTTAGGGCCACTACTTTAATTGATGTATAACATTTAACTTAGTGGAACAATGAAAGGAACAAGAAGGAAATTCAGCGCGGTCTTCAAGGCCAAAGTAGTCCTAGAGGCACT
>NZ_SSNI01000115.1 GCF_010015475.1 Pontibacter pamirensis | reverse complement strand
AGTTTTTACAACCGGAAAAGGAGGCATTCAGCCCTTGGTTACCTGACTCCTTGCCAATATGAAAGCCTGTTGTACAACCAGGCAGTGGCTGCCTGAGAAAAGTCTCCAGTAAAACATTGCAATTCCAGCTGGGGGTAGTGGCTTTGTAATTTGGGTGTTGCGGTGCCGATTATGTATGGTTAAATCAATATATTATAAATCAGTCAATTATAATTGCTGATTCAAAGTAAGGGAGGTTTAGGGGACGGAATAGTTAGAAATGTTTAATTGCAGCTGTTATATAAAGGGAATGAGGCGCACCTGCAGCTTAGCTACATTGTTCTTTGCTAAAGATACGCTGCAAGGAGAGCCAAGAGGACTACAGCACAGAATATAGTTAAGGTTAATTCTTTCCTGCTAAATAGCCTTTATAGGCTTTAAGTTTCTTTCATTCTAAGTTATTGGGAATATTCAATTGTAAGTATTAATATATAATTTCTTTATTAATAAAATGATTATAAACTCTCTTTCCTAAACTTGTTAGAGTATAATGCACAAGATCTACTCCATTATCTGTCGCAACGTAATTATTGGTAGACTTTATCAAGCCTAAAGAAATAAAATATTGTAAGACTTCATCATTTTGATGATTTGCTTTCAGACTGATTATCTTATTTACAGCCTCAATGTATTTGTTCACATATCAATTTTTTGTAATTAAATCTATTACTTTACTTATAGTTTTATTCTCATCTTTATCTGATAATAACTCTTCTTGTGCCTCTTTAAGGTTTTGTAATTCTTTATAGCTTTTAGATAGTTCTGATAACCTAGTTTTAAGGTGAACATTATCTTTCAATATATCATCAGCTGTTTTAACCTTAGATTCTAAGTCTCTTATCTTTTTCTGCAAGGCTGCATTATTGTCCTTAGAGCATGTTTAAATTTGTAACGTTCTGATTTTTAGTCAATCCGGTTAAGAATGAGCTGACAATTCTGCCATAGTACCCATGCTTCTGCGCTTTTAGTGGTCTTTTCATGGTCTTTGTCGAGC
>NZ_SSNI01000114.1 GCF_010015475.1 Pontibacter pamirensis | reverse complement strand
AGTATGGGCTTCCCGAACCGCCCTTCCTCTTCCCCGTTCTCCAGCTTCAGGACACCGCGGGGGCAGACGGAGGCGCATACACCGCAGCCCACACAAGAGGAGCGAACAACATTCTGCCCCCTCTGCGCATACCACCGCACATCGATTCCCATTTCGCAGTAGGTGGAGCAGTTGCCGCAGGAGATGCACTGCCCGCCGTTGGTGGTAATCCGGAACCGGGACTTGAACCTTTGCACAATACCGATATAAGCCGCCAGCGGGCAGCCGAACCTGCACCAGACCCTGTTGCCCATAATCGGGTAGAAGCCCACCCCTACCACCCCGGCAAAGGCGGCCCCTATCAGAAAGCCATAGGTAGCCCGAAGGGTATAGGTGTCGATGAACAGGAAGGTCCCGCTGCCGGTGAAATAGGTGTACAGCACGCCCGCCGTCATCACCACGGCGAACACCAGCACACTGTGTATCATCCACCGCTCCACCTTCCATGCCTTCAGGGACTTGTCGGAGAGCTGGCGGTAGGGGTCGCCCAGCGTCTCGGCCAGCCCGCCACAGCCGCACACCCAGGAGCAATACCACCTCTTGCCATAGAAATAGCTGAAGACGGGCACCGCCACGATAACAAGCAGGATGCCCCAGATAAGCATGAACAGGCCCACCGACCCGCTGCTGGTAAACTGCTCAATGTTGTAGTCGAAGAAGAAGTTATAGTTGAGGGGCCAGATGTTCTTGAAATCGAAGTAAGGCTGGTTGAGCCGGATAAGGATTTCCGGAATCAGGAAGGCAAACGCAGTCTGGAAGAACATCACCGACAGGGTGCGGATGATGTGGTACCGGCTGTGGCGGTACTTGATGAGCATGCGGACGCCCATGACCAGGATGGCCAGCGTATACAGCAGGCCGTAGAAAAACCACTGGCTGGCCTCGTTGCCGCTGATACGCTTGCTGATGGGGTCTGTGAGCACCATCCACTCCGTTATATACTCCGGGTACCAGTAGAGGAGCACATAAAACAGGATAAGGAGTGCGCCGATGGTATACCCGATCCA
>NZ_SSNI01000113.1 GCF_010015475.1 Pontibacter pamirensis | reverse complement strand
AAGCGAAAAAATTAAGTAGAAGTAGTTGGAGGGAGAAGTAGCATGAAAACAGCTATAGATATGTACTGCCAATATCTGTTGAGTACGCAGGTTAACTATACCTGCACCTATTTTGCTGACCACCTGCAGGGGCTGAGCCATGATTCCGTTCACCGCTTTCTCAGAGATGAAAAGCTTACGCCCCGCTTGTTGTGGGAGAAGGTATCGCCGCATCTCACCCAGTCCTCCCGTGCCTTTGTCATCTTCGATGACACGGTGCTGGATAAACGCCACTCGCAGGCGATTGGCATGGTCAGGCGGCAATACTCTGGTAACGCCCACGGCATCATCAAAGGGATAGGCGTGGTGAACTGCCTTTACCTGGACCCGATAAACCAGCAGTTCTGGCTGCTTGACTTGCGAGTCTTTGACCCGCAAACAGACGGAAAAACAAAGCTGGACCATGTGCTGGACATGCTCCGGAGCCTGAAGGCAAGGCAGGTGCTGTTCCAAACGGTGCTCATGGACAGTTGGTATGCTACAACTGATTTGATGAAGTATTTGATGAAAGAAGGCAAGACCTTCTACTGTCCCATCAAGAGTAACCGCAAAGTAGATGACACTTCAGGCCAGGAGCCTTATAAGCCGGTAGATGAGTTGCCGTGGAGTGAGCAGGAGGTCGAGCAGGGCAAGCTGGTAAAGCTGCATAAGTTTCCGCTGGATGTGAAAGTGAAGCTATTCCGGGTTGAGGTGTCTACCCACCGCACGGACTACATCGTCACCAATGATGTAGCGCAAAACGCAACTCAGGCCGTCAAAGAAACCTGCGGCCTGAGATGGTGCGTGGAGCAACTTCACCGGGAGGAAAAACAGCTGACGGGGATAGAGCGCTCGCAATGCCGACTGGCAAGGGCACAGCGAAACCACATACTCGCAGCGACACTCGTCTGGACCAGACTCAAGAGTTTGGCCTATGCCTATGAACTAACAATTTACCAGCTCAAAAAAGGGCTGCTCGACCAATACATGAATCAACAACTGGTAAATCCTGCTATCTGTTATGCCTAATGTGCGAAAGTCCTA
>NZ_SSNI01000112.1 GCF_010015475.1 Pontibacter pamirensis | reverse complement strand
AGGCAGGGTCGTTAAGTTCTAATGTACTTAGTCATCAGCGTAATTTTATTAGCAAAGGCCATGGTAGCGTCTTTCATTGAAAGAAACCCGCTTCTTCGAGCGATGTTCAGGGCCATGCTTTTCAATAGCGACAGGTTCTCTGGAGCCTGCCCCTTGCTGATGCCGTTGCTATCCTCCTTTAAGGTCACATCCTTCTCCCAATGCACCCGGTTCTCGATTCCCCAATGCCCCCGGATGGCCTCGGCCAGCATAGCTGCATCTGCCTTTTCACAGCTGCAAATGTAATAGCTGCTCCGCTCATAAGCCTGTCCCTGCCGCCTGCCCTGGCGCACCAGGCGAACAAACCACACCAGCCCCGGCCACTCGGCTCTTGCCTGCGCACTGGCCGGGAAGAAGTCCAGAACACGCTGCACCTCTCGCCCCCGGTTGTGCTCACTCTCCTGCCAATGCCCGGCCGCTGCCCCCTCAGCTGCTGCCTGCTGCATGGCTGCCAGCAGCTTTCGCTGGTTGCCTTTGACCTTTATAAGATAGTGCTGCCGCTGGGAGGCAATGAGCGCAACTGTTTTTTTTGACAGTGCAGCGCATCCAGCGTCAGCAGCAGGCCCCGTTGCTGCATCCTGCCTAACAGGTCCCGCACGCTCCCTATCTCGCTCTGCTTGCCGTTCTCGAATCGCTCTACCTCTTCTATCAGGCCTGTTTGCTGGCAGAAGGCACTGACCAGCACCACGAAGTTCTGCTGCTGGCTGTCATGCTCGCTCACTGTCGACCGGAGGCTTTTGCCGTCTATGCTCACGCTCCGGCCAGAGGCCTGGCCTTGTGCGCCTGCCCAGCGACGGAAGGCATCTGCCAATGCTTTGAAATCAAGGTTGATGAGCACTTGACGAATGGTCACATGGCTGGGCAACTGCTTACGGCTAAGCCCCAGGCAGGAGACTAGCTCCTGCTGGTTATGGCCTATGAAGCGCCCTATCTCCCGATAGGCGCAGTAACCGCTCATGATGCTCATCACAATCATACACAGCGTCTCGGCCAAAGGGTAGCGTCGACCTTGTGCACGACGAAAATCTGGTACTTCCCGCAAACATGACAGTAAACTAACTCCGCTCGTTTCCATCTTTACCTCCTTTTGCCAAACCATTTAGTTTACGTTAAGTAGAACTTAACGGCCCTACC
>NZ_SSNI01000111.1 GCF_010015475.1 Pontibacter pamirensis | reverse complement strand
AGTATCCTCGTTGCCAAATCCTCTACACGACGGCTGATACGCCGGTCGCTGAATATGTCACCGCTCATTTGCTCCTTTTAGAACAGAGAACAAATGCGCCTCAAAGTTTGTGTCCTAATCGTAGCCTCCCTGATGGAGGGGCTCCTGGAGAAGGGCCTGCACCTGGTGGCCAGAATCAGGAGGAACATGAAAAACATGCTCCTCACGCTGCACGACAAGCTCAACCTGCTGAAGAGAGGGGGCATAGAGGCGGTAAATGACATCCTGATGACCGTTTGTGACATCGACCACACCCGCCACCGAAACCCGCTCAACGCACTGGTCCACATCCTCTCAGGTCTGACCGCCTACACCTTTCTCGACCGCAAGAACAAAAAGTTCAACCCTGCCAGAACACTGGCGTAATTCCCGAGTTCACGTTAAACATATACACTAAGTCTTTGAAATCTTTATTTTCCACTAGTCCATAGTTTGTGAATCCATTTTTCTCAGCTACTCTAATGGATGCCTCATTAGTTCGGGTGATGAAGGCTAATACTGTTTTGAACCCGGTATCCTCGAAGATAAACTTTGTTAGGTAGTCCAACACCTCTGAGGCAAAGCCTCTGTGCCAATACGGAGGTAGCAGCGCATAAAAATCACCAACCATACTTTCCTCCAGTGGATTCAACCCTGTTATACCTAAAAAAGCTTTATCGGCTTTATGCTCAATTGCATATGCCAACAGAGGGGAGTCTGAGCTGTACGAGTTCATAGTCATGTTTAAAAGGTTTGCCGCACCGTTCCTTGTTTTCATCTCCGCTGTTAATGCCAGATTATCCATAACCTTTTGATTACATAACAGCTCTACAAATCTATCCAAGTCATCAGATACAAATTTTCTTATGGTAATCCTAGGGGGATGTATAACTTCAAACTGACTCATGTGACTTCATTTTCTCTAAGTATAACATCCTGACTAAAAAGTAACGCTACTATCCTATAGCTGTTGTTTCTCTAGTGATTCTTTCCTTATACAGACCGTTCCATAAAACCATTACAAAAGGGTTCGCCCCCTACTTTACCTGTAGCCCCGCAAAATGTGAGGCTTCAATGTAGGGGCTAATGCATGAATTTCATCCATCCGAACCGGTGCCTGTTGAACAGCTGAAAAACAGTTTTTTTTGGTTAGTGTCTCACAA
>NZ_SSNI01000110.1 GCF_010015475.1 Pontibacter pamirensis | reverse complement strand
TGTCAGCTCCCCTGCAAATAGAACTGTTTTGAAGTAGAGAAAAACCTTTAACTTTGAACAGTTACTTATGAAGAGAAAGACATTTACCCCACAGCAAATCGCCAAAATTCTGAAGGAGTTTGAGGATGGCAAGAGCGCAGCCGAAATTAGCCGGGAGCACGGCGTGAGCCAGGCTGCCTTCTACAAGTGGCGCCAGCGCTACAATGGCATGGACGCCACCGAGCTCAAGCGGCTAAAGGAGCTGGAGGAAGAGAACCGCCGCCTCAAGGCCATGTACGCCGAGCTGGCCCTGGATTTGAAAGTAGCCAAAGATATTATCGAAAAAAAGCTCTGAAGCCCTGCCAGAAGCGACAGATAGCTCAGGAAATGGCCTCTTTGCCAGAGGTAGGCATCAGCAGGGCGTGCCGTGTGCTTAAGCTGAGCAAGTGCGTCTACTACTACAAGAGTAAAAAAGACGACTCTGCCGTAGAGCAGGCGCTCCGGCAAAAGGCTGAGCAGCACCCGAGGGAGGGCTTCTGGAAAGCCTACCACCGGCTGCGCAGGGAAGGCAAGCCCTGGAACCACAAAAGGATGCACCGGGTCTACAAAAACATCGGGCTGAGCATCCGGAGGAAAGCCAAAAAGCGGCTGCCCGAGCGGGTAAAGGAGCCCCTGCAGGTGCCTGATGAGGCGAACCACACCTGGTCGATTGACTTCATGAGCGATGCCCTGGCCAACGGAAGGAAATTCCGTTCATTCCACGTGATGGACGATTACAACCGGGAGGCCCTGCACATTGAGGTTGACTTCTCTTTGAAGAGCAACCGGGTGGTGTGGGTGCTGAATCACCTGATAAAGAGACGGAAGAAGCCAAAGCGCATCCGGATGGACAACGGGCCGGAGTTCGTTGCCTCGCTGACGGAGGAGTGGAGCCGGATGCAGGGCATTGAGTTCGTCTACATCCAGCCGGGCAAGCCGACGCAGAACGCCTTCATCGAGCGCTTCAACGGCACCTTCAGAGAGCATGTGCTGGATGCGCACCTGTTCGAATCCCTCGACCAGGTCAGGCAGATAGCCCAGAGGTGGTTGGAGGACTACAACCACCTCCGCCCTCATGACAGCCTGCAAGGGATGAGCCCGGTGGAGTACGCCAGAGCAAACGCGCAGGGCGTTCACAGTGGATAACCCTCTCGGGTTACCCACAATGAACACCCATAGTAGTGGTAGCAGAAGTGAATTTAAATTTGTTGAAAATTATACTCCAAGGTAGTTCTAAAGTTGGGGAGCCGACA
>NZ_SSNI01000109.1 GCF_010015475.1 Pontibacter pamirensis | reverse complement strand
GTCATCCTATCTTTGAATGGATGTGCAAGAGTCCTAAAATAGTCTTTACAAAGAAGGGCTGAGTCTGTAGCTTTAAAAGCAAAAGAAGAAGGGGAAAAGAGTAAGGCAGCTGTTTGTCATTGGTCGTAGGAGGCCGTTCGAAATGCCAGCCCCTTTTCCCCCTGCTTCTCCCATCTTGAACAGTTCATTAGGCCCGGAGCCTGCATGTAGGATTGATAAGAGAGAAAAGCAGTTCTTCCTTCAACTTCTAAACGCAAAGATATGGAATATGCTGAAAAACAAGTAGCATGCGTGGGCATCGACATCTCCAAGGACTTCTTTGACGCGGCCCTACCCGTGGCAGGAGGCAAGCACCGCCACCTGCAGCTGGGAAACGAAGAGGCCGGCTTTGAGCGGCTGTTTCAGGAAATAAAGGAGCCGGCGGCCTGCCGGGTGGTGATGGAGGCCTCCGGCCCTTACTACTTGCGCCTGGCCGGCTTCCTGCACGCAAAGGGTGTGATGGTGAGTGTTGTCAACCCGCTGGTGATTCGCCGCTTCTGCCAAATGCGCCTGACGCGGGCCAAGACGGACAAGAAGGACGCGGTGATGATAGCCCGCTACGGCCAGGCAGAGCAGCCGGCTCCGTGGGAGCCGGAGGCGGCGCACGTGGTGGAACTAAAGCAGCTGCAAACCGTGGCCGAGGGGCTGCAGAAGACACTGCACCAGCACGAGCGGCAGTTGGAGGCCTTGCAGCAGGCCCCGCACGTGAGCCGGCAGGCGCGGCAGAGCCTGGAGCGGATGGTAAGGCAGGCCGAGAAGGAAAAGCAGCAGGTGGAGGAGCGGATGGAGCTGCTGATAAGGGAGCATCACCAGCAGCTCTACGAGCAGGTCAGCAGCATCCCCGGCTTGGGAAAGAAGAGCACCCTGCTGCTCATCCTCGTCACAGGCGGCTTCACCAGGTTTGCCCACTACAAGCAGCTGGTCAGCTACCTGGGCCTGAGCCCGAGGATATACGAGTCGGGCAGCAGCGTGAGGGGCAGGAGCCGCATCTGCAAGATGGGCATGAGTCGGGCAAGGGCGGTGCTCTATGTGTGTTCCTGGTCAGCCATCAGGTGCAACAAGGCTTGCAAAGAGCTATATGAGCGGCTGGTGACAAAAGGAAAGGCAAAGCGGCTGGCACTTATAGCTGTGGCAAACAAACTCATAAAGCAGGCTTTTGCCATCGCTACCAAAGGAGAGTATTACATGGAAAAATCATAAGCAAAATATTGCTTTTAAACACAGTTCATTTCGA
>NZ_SSNI01000108.1 GCF_010015475.1 Pontibacter pamirensis | reverse complement strand
TGCCATCCCTGCTCACTTCAAATGTCATTTTAAAAGCATCATCGGTGAGCTTTTCATAGATGAAGTGCTGCCAGGTGATTGTTCCATTGGAAGCTTTCTGCTGTGTTGTCAACATCAACCGGTGCGGTTTGCCTCCAGCCCCCCAGCCCCACCAGAAAACCCACTTCCTGGTTTCTCAGGAACTTCAGGTTCTCTACGGAGGCGTACCAGCTGTCGGCGCTCACCCACGCCGGGCGCAGTCCCCACTGCCAGCACTCCTTGACCATCTCCTGGAAGTAGACATGCTTTGTCTTTCCCTCCCCATGGCGGTACACCCGAAAGTTAACTGCCAGGCCCACCCCTGAGGGATCTGTATAAAACAGGGCTATAAGGTTGACTCCCTTCACCACTATATGGTGCCTGCCCGACCAGAAATAGTCTACCAGCTCTGTGGTGCTGGGGTCTGTAAAAGGCTTATCAAGCACCGAATCATCCGCCGAGAGAACGCCTCCCTTCAGGCAAAGCCCTCGCCTGACAGCCTCAAACAAATCTTTTCCCGTAAAGTGGCTGCTCAAAAGGAAGCGGTTGATCTCATCGTGTGAGACTTCTAGAACCTCGCTGGCCTTTACGCAGCTCACCTTGCGCGGCTCGCTCATCAAATAAGCTATGTATTGGGCAGATTCCATGGCTTTTATAATAATCTTACGTGTAATATTCTAGCTGCGTAACTCCTATAAGAATCATTTAAGTAAGAAAACAGATTTGAACACTACTTAGAATTCCTGGCATTTTTCAGGATACATATCATAAAAATCAGTGTGTGTTACTGATAACTGATTTATTATTAATATTTCATAAGATTTTAAATTTGTCCATGTTACATGAAGAATATTGGTGCGTAATTTATTGAGCATTAATATTCAAGGCTCTACTAAATAACTGAGGCCGGGCTATCCGAAATTAATAGGTCTTGTCTGTACACTGTTAGCTTTTTAATGAGAAAACAGATCTTTACTATTTCCAAAGCTTCTATCTGAAAATGTTAGAAACAGTAAATAAAACAGCTCTAAGACATCTTGACTATTTCAACGCGTTACTGCTAAAATAAGCCAACATTCCAAGGTTAATAAACCTGGCTGTTAGTACCCAAAAATTTAGCTCCAGCAAGTATATTATCAGTTATAAAATATTCTAAGTTCTGTTTAACAGGTTCTGGAAGAGAACCCTCCTCAAGCCAAGTATGAATATCCCCTAAATAATTCATTTCCAAATAGCGGGCTGTCTCTACAAAAGGCATTTTAAAACCATTTATTAACACTGCATCCGATCCGCAGCTAATCATCGCCATCTTTTTCCCTCTTAATTTACGGCCTATCTCTTTTTCATCACGCAGACAGTCAG
>NZ_SSNI01000107.1 GCF_010015475.1 Pontibacter pamirensis | reverse complement strand
TGCGCGAGCATCCACCCATCGAAGATTTTACAGAATTCCATGTATCCGCGGTGGAGGGTGATAACACCTGCTCTCTTTTCATGTGGCTTCCATCCTCCCAGCCTGGCCATGACCCAGTAACACCACTGAAGCGAGTCAGGTGAATAAGGATTCCTCTGTTTGGCTGTCCTTCCTTCATGTCTTCTGTTTAGCGCCTGCATGCATCTGAGTTCCTCTTCTGTAAAGGCGCCCGCTATCTCCACAGGCTCCTGCTGCTTGGCAGCCAGGTGCAGGCGTATAATTTTGCTTACGGCAAACAGGCCCAGCAGCGAAAGCTGCACCAGCCCCTTGCCTGTCTCTACCTGGAGTGCCTCCACATCCAGCCCCTTGTGCTTTAACAGGCGGAAGACCTGCTCAATGTTCCAGCGCATCGAGTACCAGCAGAGCACCTGCAGGGCCTGCTCCAAACTCTCCACGGCATGGGTGGTGAGAAGGCGCCAATAGACCGGCTTCTGCCCTTGTGGCGTATTCGCCTCCTTTGCCTCTACCACGTAGAGCTCCTTCTCCCGCTGCCCCAACCGCAGGCGCACCTTGCTGTGGCGCACCTGGAGCTCCGCCTCACGCTGCTGGCGCCCTGTGCGCACATCCCCTTTGAGGGTGAGCCGGTGGATGCCTGCTTCCGGCAAGTCGGCCAGCGCCGTGGAGAGCTTGCCGCCCCCGGCCAGCAGACGGTCTGCCGAGGAACGCACCAGCAGGTGCGTTTTCTCCCCATCGGGCACCCGCAGGAAGAGCTCACTGATGTCGCCTTCCCGGTCACAGACATGCGTCACCCTGCCCGCCTTTTCCAGCAGGGCATTGCTCGACTCGGCGGCCTCTATCCAGCGGTAGCTCTCCTTTTCCTCTATTGGCTGCTTTTTATAGAAGCGCTCCGACTTGTCCTGGGCCGCCATGTCCCTGCTCCAGGTCTTTACGTGGCTATAGCCCAGGCAGTGGCCGTCACTGGCCCCGACCACCAGCGAGGGGTGCAGGAAAAAGCCCAGCGAGGCCCTGTCGCCGATCACCCCCAACTCCCGCCCGTCGGAGATGTTGCCCCTGTTGCGCTCGAAGTTTGGCTGGGTGGTGTCCTGAAAGACCAGGTAGTGCGCCCCGGCCTCCACCTGGCGCGCGCAGTCCCGCCGGATGAACTCCACCACCTGCCCCGTCTTCAGGTTGGGGTTGTGCAGCAGCCGGTAAAAGCCGCGCTGCTGGGCCTCGTTGTTTGCCAGTCGATGAATCACCACGCTCTCTTTCTCTAGTATCCTCGTTGCCAAATCCTCTACACGACGGCTGATACGCCGGTCGCTGAATATGTCACCGCTCATTTGCTCCTTTTAGAACAGAGAACAAATGCGCCTCAAAGTTTGTGTCCTAATCGTAG
>NZ_SSNI01000106.1 GCF_010015475.1 Pontibacter pamirensis | reverse complement strand
ACCATAGCCGTCAGGCTAAGGGTAAAGTATATCATTTGGCGATGGTTTTAGTAGCCCGTTTTTGTCTCTTCTTTTTTCTTTCCTGCCTATCCTGATTACCCTTCTGAGCACTTTCCAAAACCACTCTTTCACGGCTCTGCTGCCTTCGCTGAGTGCCTGGCAAAGCTTGAGTATCTTTTTTTTAGATGCTTCATCACCTTCCACTCGCTGAGTTCAAAGTCCTCCAGCTGCCGCTCCAGGTAGCCTTTGAGCATGCGCTGCACCTGAGTAGAAAGAAGGATGACCATCAGCCGGCTGTAGAGGTAGCACTCAAAGCGGAAGATGCTCATCCGGCCGACCTTGTCTATCTCCATAATGCTCTTCCATATCTTGAAGAGCAGCTCAATCTGCCAACGCAGCCTGTAGTAAAGCTGCACCTGAAGGGGGTTGAGCTGTTCCAGGCAGGTGTTGGTGATATAGATATTATAGCCCATGAGCTGTTTTTTAGCCTCGCTTGTCTGCCAGCTGTACCTTCCGCTCTTGCTTTGGTTGGCCTGCTTGCGCTGCTGCTTTGCCGCCCGTCTCTCTGCCACCTCCACCGGCACCTTCTGGGCAACAAGCCGCACCTTGAGCTTCTCTTTGCCTTTGCCCAGATATACCTCAGGCAGGCAACTGCTGCCCTCCTCCAACTGCCCCAGAAACTGCTTCCAGTCCAGCAGCACCAGCTTGCCTGCCCCCCTATCAATATAGAGGCGGGTGCCCGTCTTGTAGCGGCTGATGAAAAAGCCGCCGGCACTGTCCAGGGCCTGCAGGTGCCTTGGCTTGTAGTAGCCCAGGTCCAGTATGTGCAGCTCCTTTCCAGCTTGCTCGTAATCCAGGTCCTGGAGAAAAAGCGTGTCGTTCTCCTTGCCGTCGCGGACCTCAAGCCGCAGTATCGAGCCCTGCAGCAACTCATACTGCTGGTGCAACTTCACGGAGGCTCCTGAAGTAGAGCCTCCGTTGCTGCGGTAGAAGGCCGCCAATTGACCCGGCAGTTGAAAGCTGGTGGAGTCTGTGACAATGACCCTGGAAAAATGGGGAGGGGCAGCCTGCTGCTGGCCCACATCAAGCACCTGCCTGAGCAGGAGTTGATAGCATTGGCGCATGAATCCGACGGCAAAGGTGTTGAAGCGCTCATCCAGCGACTGCTTGGTAAGCTCCACCCCGTGCCTCTCTGACACCTCCTGGCACATGTCGCTAAGGCTGAACTCTTTGCCGTTGGACTCCATGAGCAAATGTAGCTGCAGAAACATCCAACCGCTCAACCTCGAGGTGCTCCGCTCAACAAACCTGCTCTCCCTGGCTAACTTCTCCAGCTCCTCTTCCTTGAAAAAGGACTGCAGCTGCTCGAGCAACTCCTCCTTGCCTTCTAATAATCCTTCTACACTTACCTCCATCCTGCAAAGCTACAGCTACTTATAGCTTTGCACAACTCCTTAGCCTGACGGCTATG
>NZ_SSNI01000104.1 GCF_010015475.1 Pontibacter pamirensis | reverse complement strand
GGCTCGACAAAGACCATGAAAAGACCACTAAAAGCGCAGAAGCATGGGTACTATGGCAGAATTGTCAGCTCATTCTTAACCGGATTGACTAAAAATCAGAACGTTACAAATTTAAACATGCTCTAAGGTAGAAGCAGCGGCCTATCTGCAGGTTTAACAGTTTTGCTGTGACAGCACTGAAACGAGGGCACATTCGAATTGCATCCCGGCAGTTTGAATGTGCTACACAAAGTGCACACCAGGGAACCTCCCCAAGAGACAATGCTGCTTGGATTCTTCCTGGAGCGGTCTTATGTCTGATTCACTCCTCCCTGCTGTTTTTGCGGATCTGCCGGATGACGGGGATCAGTGCCACCGCGATGCTGATGGGGAGGATCCAGCCCATGTAATCCCTGATGACGGGGAACCGGCTGCCCAGAAAATACCCGGTAAGGCCAAAGGCGTCCATGTACAGCACGCTGGCCAACACAGTCAGGGCGGCAAAGGAAATAAACTTGACACCAGTCGTCCCGGCTATCACAGGGCTGAAGGGCCGGATGGTTTTCGTGGAATACCCGCTGTTGGTGTTTACCTACAACTACAAAACCCGGTTCATCCACACCTACGAGCTGCTGCAGCACCTCAATTCCCATAAGTACGAGAACTACACAGAGCACCGTTTCCGCTCCCTGGTGGTGGGGCCGGTGCGGGACGAGGGCGTGCTTATCGTCTCCTCCAGCGCCGGCTACAAGCTGCCTTGCTCCACCAGGGGCATTTACAATTTTTAACTACTACAACCAGCAGATACAGCCCATGCTGGCCAGGCTGGGCCAGTGCCACCGGGCCCTGGAGCTGGCCACCGGGGGAGAGCTCAATGTGCTGGAGCAACCGGAGTATACAAGCCTCAAGAAACTGCTGGCGAAACATTCCTGACAAGTGCGACTGCCTGGATAAAACAGTTGTTCCTCATCAGACGCCACGTATCATCAAGCCGTCTCAAATATTATGGATAATATTGATTTTTAAGACGGCAAAAAGAGCCGCCATACAGGCTGTTGGGGCACGTACCGCTAGAAGGTCCACGACCTTATTATTTCCACGTTTTCTGGGAAACCATAAATTCCTTGAACTTATCGACGCTATGTGCGAAACAGCTTTCATAGCTCGCCTCGCAGGTATAGGTTTGGGGCTATACTTTTATAGCCATCTGCCTGGATTGAAAAGAGCTATATGTAACCTGACTCTTTGAGTCACACTATCCCCCTCCTGCAGGTTTCTTACTCTTTCTTCTCTATGGCAACCACCACCACAATCATTCATAATAGGTATTGTCTTAACTTATTTTTAGATTAGACTAAATATTTATTTATATTACTTTAAACATCATCACTTCTGTTAAAACTTTACCACTATGAAGACACACCTACGCTTGCTTCTCACCTTCATGCTGCTCATTGGCGCCTTCACATCGCTCGCCCAAACAGCCGCTATATCAGGAAAAGTTACTTCAGACGGTATACCGGTAGCCTTTGCCAGTGTGGGCCTGGCTGGCA
>NZ_SSNI01000103.1 GCF_010015475.1 Pontibacter pamirensis | reverse complement strand
CGTGGCTCTTGCCTGAGCGGTAACCCTGCTCCAACTCCTGGCGATGTGCCGCACTTAACTCTATTGTTCGTATCTTTCCCATAGCTAAGAAAAAACATACTTCAAGCTAAATTTGTCCCATTACTTATAAGCCCTACAGGTTTATAAAAGCAAGTATCGAATCTTCCTCTTCTTTACTAACTTCGGTGGATTATCAAGTAAAAGACATGCCCAAACCACATTTGCCCATTTACCAGATACAGGACTTTAATGCTCAGGCCCAAAAAGAGCGGTATTTCTACTTGAATTCATTTGCTGCCCACTTACAGGAACACCTGTTTACCCGTGAGCCACATAAGCATAATTTTTACATTATTCTCTTTGTCTCTCAGGGCACCGGAACCCATACCATTGACTTTGAGAAATATGAGGTAAAACCCAACATGTTTTTTTTCATGGCACCAGGTCAAGTTCATAGTTGGGACCTTTCTGGAGATACCAATGGCTTTGTCATCTTTTTTACTCCGGAATTTTACCTAAGGGAATTCCCCCACAGGAAGTTATTTAATTTTCCGTTCTTCAATGCACTACTCCATAAACCTATCCTCTTTGTTTCAAAGGATGAAAAAGACACCCTTATGCCGACTTTCTATACCTTACAGAAAGAATATAAGAATCAAGACTTGATGAGAAATGAGATGCTCAGCCGCTATTTGGATGTTCTTCTGATTCATTTGACTCGGATTTACCAATCCCAAGGAACTAAAGCAGAGGCGCAAGGCGGAGAGCTTTCACTTTTGCAGAACCTTGAGAACCTGGTAGAGCAACATTACAAAGAACATCTGCCGGTAACCTTTTATGCAGATCAACTGAATACAACGCCAAGACATTTAAAAGAAGTTTGCAAACGTTCTTTGGGCAAGACAACAAAGGAACTTATTCAGGAACGTTCTCTACTGGAGGCACAAAGATTACTGGTTCACTCAGAACTTACCAGCTCACAAATTGCGGCTGAACTAGGCTATTTTGACATCACCTATTTCTTCCGTTTTTTTAAAAAACATACAGGTAGTACACCAGAGCAATTCCGTAGCCTAAACAAATAATCACTTCTAAGCTACATTCATGGCTGTAGAAAAGTTTTAAGCCCTTCAGGAGTTCTAAGAATTCAACCCTGCCCGTAAACCCAGCGAGTTAATCGGAATGAGCGAAACTTTTCACTATCTAACTTTCCTGTTTGAAATTGAGAGATTTTCTCATGCAATTCTAAGATATCCCACTTAGCTTTTTCATCAATTGTATTGTCCAGTGTAAGTGCCATTATTAAGTTTATCTTATTTGATGGCAAAAGTACTCCGATGGCTATCCATAAATATGGGACAAAAAATCCAAATGATTGGACTTTTGAGCCTCTGCTTTCTTCAATAGTGCTATTGAAAGTATTACTCCTCTTACTGGATTGAACTGAAAATCTTTCATACTCTTATAGATTTAATATTTTACTATTAGGACTTTCGCACATTAGGCATAACAGATAGCAGGATTTACCAGTTGTTGATTCATGTATTGGTCGAGCAGCCCTTTTTTGAGCTGGTAAATTGTTAGTTCATAGGCATAGGCCAAACTCTTGAG
>NZ_SSNI01000102.1 GCF_010015475.1 Pontibacter pamirensis | reverse complement strand
TTCTGGTAAGTAGCTAAACACTAGAGTACTAGTTTGCTTACTGCTATGAAATTCAAACAAGCCTTGCGTCGGGACGAGCCTCCCTGCGGCGGGGACAGCCTGGAGGAAATTATCTCTTCGGACAACGAGGTGCGCCTCATCGATGCCTTCATCAATTCGCTCCCCCTGGAGGAGCTGGGCTTCCGCACCGACTTTCCAGAGAACGGGCGCCCGGCCTACCACCCCTCCGTTTTGCTCAAGCTCCTGGTATACGGCTACCTCAACCGCATCCGCTCCTCCCGCTGCCTGGAGAAGGAGTGCCACCGCAACCTGGAGGTGATGTGGCTGCTGGCCCAGCTGGCCCCAGACCACAACACCATCTCCAATTTCCGCAAAAACAACAGCCGCGCCATCACCAAAGTCTTCCGCGCCACGGTGAAGATGGCCCAGCACTTTGAGCTGATCGGCGGTGAGCTGCTGGCCGGGGACAGCACTAAGCTCCGGGCCCAGAACTCGAAGAAGAACAACTACAACCAGGCCAAGATCGCCCGCCACCAGGCCTACATTGAGGACAGGCTCACTGACTGCCAGCAGGCTCTCTTGCAGCCCCAGGAGGCATCCCAGGTGGAGAAGATCTTCGACAGCATGGCCCGCCACGCCCGGCGAAGAGAGTACTACCGGGCCCTTTCGCTCCGACTCGCAGACTCAGGAGAGGACCAGGTCTCCACCTCTGACCCGGAGAGCCGGCAGATGATTATCCGCAATACCATCACCGAAGTGGCCTACAACGTGCAGACTACTGTCGACGCCAGGCACTGCCTCCTGATCGATTACCAGGTCACCAACCACAATGACTGCAAGGCCATGGGAGGTATGGTGCGCCGGGCCAAGAGCCTGGTGGGCAACAGCTCCTTTACGGTCCTCTTCGACAAGGGCTACTACACTGGCTCGGAACTGGAGATCGCCCAGAAGTTGGGCATTACTACTTTGGTGGCCATTCCGGCGCCTGCTGCCAATGCCCCGGATCCTTCCTACAACCTGGAGCACTTTGTCTACAACCAGGCAAAAGACACCTACACCTGCCCGGCAGGAGCCGAGCTCACCACCAACGGCCACGTCTACACCAAGAACCGGAACCGCTCTAGTCCCACCAGCTTCCATCAGTACCGCACCAAAGCGTGTAAGACATGTGCGGTGCGTCACTTATGCACCACGGCCAAGAACGGCAAGCTCATCGAACGTAACACTTACACCCCGGTCTTGGAGCGGAACCGACAGAACATCGCCGCTAACCCCGCGCTCTACAAGCGGCGACAGGCCATTGTCGAGCACCCCTTCGGCACCATCAAGCGGCAGTGGGGCTACAGCTACGTACTCACTAAGAAAGGCATGGAAAGGGCCTCAGCTGACGTGGGCCTGATGCTGGTGGCTTACAACCTGCGCCGCATCTTTAATATCGTCGGCCTGGAGCGGCTGCTGACCTACTGTGCGACCTCTTTAAGCGTGTTGTTAGCCCTGAAAGCCATGTTTGGGACATGTTGGCGAAGCTTTGGCCAACGAATAAAAGGCGCTGCATCTAGTACAGTATATTTCCAAATTGCTATATTTAACTAAAAAACAGACGGAGGTTTTTAGACAAACTG
>NZ_SSNI01000101.1 GCF_010015475.1 Pontibacter pamirensis | reverse complement strand
GGATTACCTGACCACGGACAACCTGTTTTATGCCACTAAAAGGGCGCTGGCCGCCGTGGGGAAGAATTTGTTTATTAGCTTCTCTGACTATAGGATGTAGTTTAATGTAATTTTGTCTCAGTACTTAGTATTTGTTACTTATAGCGAGTTTAAAGGTTATGGGTTTACTATTTCCAGCAAATCCGGCTGAAGTTGCCAAAAGGAAGGTTTGCAGCTGGTTTATTAGGAGCCTCTCCCAGAAATCAAGTGAGTAACATCGTGTAGGCCAGCAATGGTATTATTTATGCTATCGCGGACAAAAAGTCCATTCATTTGCACTTTTTGTCCCTTAAGGGAGGCTGTCTTACCTATTACCTTTGTGACATAATCTAATCGCTATGAGCACCATGAGTCAGAAAAGGTCTTTTTTATACAGCGTTGTAAATGTTAAGTGCCTAAGATGCCGTGAAGGAAATATGTTTCCCAAAGGCACCTTATACAGTACTAAGTTTGCAGACATGAACAAAGCCTGCCCATGCTGCGGACAGGTTTTTGAACCAGAGGTAGGCTACTACTACGGGGCGATGTATGTGAGTTTCGCCTTTAACGTAGCCATATTCTTAGTAGGGTTCTTTATCCTGTATCAGCTTGTGGAAGAGGTAACCATGTTGATGATGATGGGTTTGATGGCTGTTACTGTCGTTGTCTTGTTACCTGTTATCTTCAGGTTATCCCGGGTACTGTGGATAAATATATTCATCCATTATGAGGGCCCCTGCGACCAAATCCCTAAGAAAGCGCATAGCTAAAGGGAATCTGAAAAACCGTAAGCGGAGCGTACAGTATATCATACCTGCTAGTATTCCATTAACATATGTATCATAGAGCTACACCAGTATCCAACATTTGCTCTCTTACAACGGATGGACTAGAGCAGCAAGGCGTAATGGTAAGCAGACTTAGCCACTACTTTGGAGCACACAGTCAATTACATATTCCTCATCGCCATTCCTTCTATCACCTAATAGTGTTCACTCAAGGAGAAGGAACTTGCAGTATAGATTTTACTGAGTTTCCTGTTTCGCCTAATCAAGTATATGCAATGGTTCCTGGGCAGGTGCATGCCTTAAGCGTCACGGAAGAAGCACAAGGCTTTGTAATCAATTTCTCAAAAGGCTTCTTTTATTCCTTTCTACTCCGCCCGTATCTGGAACAGTTTCCTTTTTTAACCGGTGTTGTGGAAGATTCTGTCATAACCCTGCCTGATAAAGTTATGCGGGAAATAATACCTGCCCTGGAAGGCCTTCTAAAGGAGGGACAGCAAAAAGAAATTCAGAAAACAGACATGATGTGTGTACTGTTACTGCAACTATTCCTGCTAATAAACAGGGGGCTGGTAAAGAAGCCCAGCAAAAAGTCAGTAAACACTAAATCAGTCATTGTGCGGAACTTTCAGAGCTTAGTGGAGCACCATTATAACCGCTTTAGGCTACCGAAAGATTATGCAGCTTTACTTTGGAATTGCAATGTTTTACTGGAGACTTTTCTCAGGCAGCCACTGCCTGGTTGTACAACAGGCTTTCATATTGGCAAGGAGTCAGGTAACCAAGGGCTGAATGCCTCCTTTTCCGGTTGTAAAAACT
>NZ_SSNI01000100.1 GCF_010015475.1 Pontibacter pamirensis | reverse complement strand
TTTTCATGGCATGGGAAGTTTAAAAATGAAAAAGGGACTCGGAACCAGCGCTCTTCCCAACACTTCTCTCATGGTTTTATGCCAGATCATCTCAAAAGTGAGATGTCTGTAAGGTACTGTCTTAAAAAGCAAGCGAATAATTTGAATTTTCCTTATCTTCCCCTTACCTGAAAGAGAGCTCCTGGCCGATAGGTGCGGGATGCTCATCTTGTGTAGCCCTGCCTTGCGGGGCTACTTTGT
Source organism: Pontibacter pamirensis (assembly GCF_010015475.1). Classification (GTDB taxonomy): domain Bacteria; phylum Bacteroidota; class Bacteroidia; order Cytophagales; family Hymenobacteraceae; genus Pontibacter; species Pontibacter pamirensis. The sequence continues at coordinate 1,406 of NZ_SSNI01000100.1, read as the reverse complement.
TTACGTCAGCTGCGCTGACACCTGAAAGAGAGGCTCCGGCCTCCAAGCTAAGGATAGCCTCTTTTTGTTTTTGATGCCTTTGGTCGTGAAGCGGGTCATACACCTGGTTCTTGCGCCACAGCGTCCATATCAGGATCAGCAGCTTACGCTGCACAGCCACGTAAGCCTGCATCTTGGTCTTGCCCTTTGCCAAAAGCCGTTCATGGAGTGCGGCAAAGACAGGCTCTTTGTAGCGCACCACTGAAAAGGCCGGCAGGTGCATGGCCCGGCGGATGTGGGCGTTGCCCTTCTTGGACATCCTGGTCTTTCCCGAGCGTTTGCCTGACTGGTTCTCCACCACATCATAGCCCGAGTAGCTCACCAGCTGCCCCTGCTTCTCAAAGGTGGCAAAGCCGTTGGTCTCGGCCAGGAGCACGGCCACCGTCTTGAGGCCCACTCCTTTGATAGCCAGTAGCTTCTCCACCCGCTCGGCCAGCAGCGGGTCCTGGCAGATGAGTTCCTGAATAGCCTCCTCCAGCTCCTGGATGCTCTTCTCCAGCGTGCGGACCATCTTTTTGAGGCTTTTCTCCACCTGCTTTACCGCAAAGGCACTGTGGTGCAGGGCATGGAGCTGGTTGAGGAACACGGTGCGCTGGTTAGAGAAGTCCTCCAACTGGCGGGTCAGGAGACGCAGCTGGTAGATGTTCTGCGACAGGGGCTGCCAGAGGGGCAGCAACTGCTCCAGGCCCATACGGGCCAGCCCTTTGGCGTCGATGCTGTCATTCTTGCTCCTGTGGCCCAGGGCCTGCAGGTAGCGCTTAGCCTTGGTGGGCAGGATCACCGATACCTGGTAACCCTGCTGGTGGAGAAACCAGGCCAGCTGCTCGTAATACACGCCGGTGGCCTCCATAAGGATACGCAGTTCCACTTCTGCTGCGCGCTTGCTTTCCATCCAGCGCTGGAGCTGCCTGATGCCGGCAGGTGTGTTGGCGAACTTGCGGGAGGCTTTCACCCTGACCTGGCGCTCCATGTCAAGGGTAGAGAAGACAACATCAAGGGAGTCTTTGGAAACATCCACTCCCAGGTTTTGGCATAGCAGGTTTTTCATCACGTTGAGTAGTTAGGGTAAGTGAACTTCATCTGCAACCTATACTCACAGCTAGATACTAGGTCTCGCCTGCAGCAGGCGGCCTTTCGGTACTGTTCTGGCTTGGATGAAGAGGGAGGAAAGGGGTTTCTTAAAGCCGACATCAATCGTGTCTAGTACTGTCACTTAATCCTTTCCTCCCTTAATGTATAAAAGCGAAGGTACAAATAGTAAGAATTGTACTCCTGGCTAACACTTCAAAGATATGAGTACTGTCCAGTCTGAAGGAAGAAGCAGGCAGGTGGAATTTCCTCATGCCCAATATCACCAGGTGTATTTG
>NZ_SSNI01000099.1 GCF_010015475.1 Pontibacter pamirensis | reverse complement strand
GCACGGGAGGACTGGGTGAGATGCGGCGATACCTTCTCCCACAACAAGCGGGACGTAAGCTTTTCATCTCTGAGAAAGCGGTGAACGGAATCATGACTCAGCCCCTGCAGGTGGTCAGCAAAATAGGTGCAGGTATAGTTAACCTGCGTACTCAACAGATATTGGCAGTACATATCTATAGCTGTTTTCATGCTACTTCTCCCTCCAACTACTTCTACTTAATTTTTTCGCTTAGGTACAGTTTGCGAAAGTACTATTTATAAATATTACTACGTTTTTTATTATAATTTGAATACATTACTTGATAAAAACAATCGAGTAGTGTCCCATAGTCTGGTGCTGTTGTCGGCTCTCCTGCTTTAGAACGGCATAGGATTAGAAGATTCAATTTAATGCAGTTCACTTCTGCTACTACTACTACTACTACTACTACTACTACTACTACTACTAAGAACATCCGCTGCGCTCGCCCGGGCGTATTCCACCGGGCTCATTCCATCCAGTCTGTTCTGGAGCCGCAAGAGGTTGTAGTCCTCTTGCTTTGGGCTATCACTTTAACATGATTTAGTGAGTCGAACATGTATACTTCCAGCACGTTCCTTCTAAAGGTGCTGGACAATGCTATTCCTATCCCATTCGCATATCATGACATAGGTTGCTCCAGTGAGACTTGAAATTCAGATTAAAGTTCATGGTTTTTATAAGTATCTCTGCCGTCGGTGCCTTTGAAACGTAAGTCGCTTTTTTACAGGTGGAGAACAAAATTAGCCGCAGAAGAACGTAAGGATGTGTTTCTCAGATAGCGCTCCAGTGCTTGTAGTTTACTCTTTTGGTAAATAATGAATGTCCAAAGCATTTGTTCAGTGCTTGGAGGAAGTCGAGAATGAGAAGTAGCCTCAAAGTAAACCAAAGAACTGATCGATGTCGTAAAAAAACAAATCAAGAGTTTAACCCAATCTCAAGTTTATATGAAAACATCCTCCTACCAAGGTATGAAGCAGCTTTTTGTGCTGTTCCTGTGGTTGTTTCTGGGTGCCGGGAGTAACTGCCAGGCGCAGGTAGAGCAAAAAGCGGCAGCAGTCTATACTACTAGACCACCTAGTCCGGGTGGTACTGGCAAAATATACATGGCCCGCGAAATCGCCCGGGTTATAGGAGCGGGCGGGGGTGGCTGGCTTGACAGGAGCACCAGGCAGAAAGAAGAAAAATCGTTACGTGCTATTGACAGCATGATGCTAACTCCTCAAAGTGTTGTTGCTGACATTGGCGCAGGTACCGGTTTTTATTCTTTTAAGGTAGCAAAGAAGGTACCCAAGGGTAAAATATACGCTGTAGAGTTGCAGGATGCATTTGTTGCTGAACTTGAAAAGCGCAGACAGGAACTTGGGCTAAGTAATGTGGAAGTGGTAAAAGGCGGTACCAAAAGCATAAACGTACCTGACGCCTCACTTGACCTTGCCTTTATGGTTGATGTATATCACGAACTGGAGTATCCCCATGAAATGCTGCAGGCTATACACAAGGCATTGAAGCCGGGCGGTAAATTGCTGCTGCTGGAGTACCGTGCAGAAGACCCAAAGGTAGCCATCCGGGAGTTGCACAAAATGACTGCGGAGCAGGTTAAGAAGGAGTTGGAGGCGAATGGCTTCAGGCTTTTCAGGCGCGAGGATTCTCTGCCAATTCAGCATTTTCTGATGTTTAATAAGAAGGAGGAAAAGTGATGAAGCAGATTATTTAATTTACTCAATTGCATGCCATGCAGGGTAACGCCTTAGCCTTCAAAGCGAATCTCTACACTGTTGAGGAATTATGAATACCTCTCCTATAGTACTCCCTGTTTGTAGGACCACCAAGCACTGTTTTTAAGTTGATTTTTCCCTAAGTCCTCTCCCAATCAGGCCGCCTGCTGTTTGTATACCTCCACCGGAATCTGTCTCCCTATCCCCTGA
>NZ_SSNI01000098.1 GCF_010015475.1 Pontibacter pamirensis | reverse complement strand
CTGGCTGACTTTGCCTACTCCATGGCTGCTTTCGAAAGGCTTGCTGGCCTGCCGGTGGGCGTGGCGGTGTTGGTGCCGTCCCGCAGGCTCGCAAACTCCACCCCTCTCTCCTTGAACTCAGACACCAGGTCTATCAGGTCCCGCAGCGAGCGGCCCAGCCTGTCCAGTTTCCACACACCACCGTATCGCCTGCTCTGAGCTGGCTGATCAGTTTTACATTATATAGAATCTCTCCGGTGCCAGAGGCGGAGACACATCCCGCTCCTGAAGAGCTGCCTGGTGTTAAACCTGGTGGTTCCGGCAACGGCTGTCACTGAGGCGTCAGTGGGCTTATTCCGGAAAGGCTCCTGCATCTGCTTGGCTGTCTTTACCGGAACAGGCTATAGGTAACGCGACTCTTACCATTCCTGTTTTTCTTCCATGCGCACGAAGGCATCCATCAAATGAACCCATTAGCTCAATGTCCGCCTAGTGCATCTCCAATACATCCACCTCTTTGATGTTGAGGACCTCTACTGTAATCTCGCGCTCATGCGCCGTCTTCTTAAACGCCTGAATCGCCTCCAGCACGTCATAGTCAATGTACTCCGTGTTCTCACCGTCTATGATGACGTGGCTGCCGTGGGGCAGTTTATCCAGCGTCATGATAATGCTGGCTTTATTGAGGAAGGACACGTGCTCGCTTAGCTTTATGCGGATGATGTGGTGGTCTGCGGACTCCTCCCTGTGGAAAAAATACGGGGAGTTGTAGTTCGCCTTGAGTATATAGAAGATGCCTACTGCCAGGCCAATGCCGATACCGATCAGCAGGTCAGTAAAGAGAATCGCGATGATAGTGACGATAAAGGGCACGAAATGCTCATGCCCCAGCCTGAACTGGGTCTTGTAAAGCGTGAGCTTCGTTAACTTGTAGCCGACCACAAGCAGTACCGCTGCCAAAGCCGAGAGCGGAATCTTATTCATAAGCCCGGCCAGAAAGAAGACCGACAGCGCCAGGAAAATACCATGCACAAAGGCAGAGACCCTTGTCTGGCCACCCGCCGCGACATTTGTAGAGCTCCGCACGATAACAGCTGTCATGGGCAGTCCTCCCAGCAAACCGGCCACCATGTTCCCTATTCCCTGTGCCCTTAGCTCGCGGTTGGTGTTGCTTCGGCGCTTATGCGGGTCCAGCTTGTCAACCGCCTCAACGCTCAGCAGGGTTTCCAGGCTGGCCACAATGGCGATTGTAATCGCCACAACGTATACCGACGGGTTGGCTATTGCACCTAAATCAACGAAATCAAGCTCTTTACTGAGGCCACCGATACCTTCAATGATAGGTAAATTAACCAGATGGCTAGATGAAACAGCTATTTCCGGGAAAAAGTTAAGGAAGAGCATATTGATGACGATAGAGAGGACTACCGCTACCAGTGCTCCCGGTATCAGCTTCAGAAACTTATTGTTTTTGATTTTCGGGTTGTCCCACACCAGGATAATGAAGAGGGAAATGACACCGATAATCAGGGCTCCCACCTGAATACTTGAAAAGGCGTACCCTAATTCAGAGAAAGTATTGCGCCCGTCCGGCTGCAGGAACGCCATCTCCCCGAAGAAATCTTCATCCGCCCCCAGGAAGTGGGGAATCTGCTTCATTATCAGGATAAGGCCAATGGCTGCCAACATTCCTTTGATGACGGAGGAGGGGAAGTAGAGCCCTATCACGCCTGCTTTCAGAAAGCCAAGTATCAGCTGAACAAGGCCGGCAAGCACTACGGCCAGGAGGAAAGCCTGAAAGGAACCCAGCGTTTCGATACCGTTGAGGACGATAACCGTTAGTCCGGCCGCCGGCCCGCTCACGCTCAGCTGAGACCCGCTCAGCCACGCCACCACGAGCCCTCCTACAATACCGGTTATAACACCTGAGAACAGGGGCGCCCCTGAGGCAAGGGAGATGCCCAGACACAGAGGCAAGGCAACAAAAAACACAACCAGCCCGGCAGG
>NZ_SSNI01000097.1 GCF_010015475.1 Pontibacter pamirensis | reverse complement strand
TCAGCCACGCCACCACGAGCCCTCCTACAATACCGGTTATAACACCTGAGAACAGGGGCGCCCCTGAGGCAAGGGAGATGCCCAGACACAGAGGCAAGGCAACAAAAAACACAACCAGCCCGGCAGGGATGTCTTTGGACAGATTGGCCGTGACATCATTATACTTTTCTTCCATAAAAATAAATGAACATATTATATACTTTTGCTTACCTTCTGTGGTAAGCACGAGGGGTTAAATTAAGCCGCTCACATAAAAATTAGATTAAAGTCAAATTAAAACAAAATTCAAATCAGATTAACTCAGGTCTTATGGTCCAAAGGGGGCTGTTGCCAAGTTTATGGATAACTGCTCCTATAGGGCTTGCTGCTCTATAAAAAAAGTTTTAAGTGCTTCTGCGCCGGATTCAGAAGCGCGTGAAGGAGCTGGGTGTATTAACTGCTCAGCGCTACCCTTCGACAAGTAGTGTTAGCAAACTCATCGGTGCTGTAAACAAGGCTAATTGGTTACCAACCGCCCGGTAAGGAGCCAGGCAACAAAGACCAACGGCAGGAGGCAGGCAGCAGCTAATTAAGTTAGTTACCCTACTAATCCACCCTTACTTCCTCTTTTACTCCCAACTGCGCGTTGATCAGCGGAGTTTTAGGAGCCAGGAAAAAGCCTGTGAGGCTGGCAAACATGATGGGTATAAATTGATGAAAGCCCGTGAGCGTGGAGAGCAGAATGATGGTGCTGATAGGTGTGCGGGTAACACAGGCGTTGATGGCGGCCATGCAGCTGACCATGATGAGCGGCAGGTTCTGCCCCGGGAATGCAGCATGGACAACCATGCCCACGGTCGCGCCCACGAAAAACAGCGGAATAATGAAGCCGCCGCGCCAGCCGGAGGTAACCGTGAAGGCAATGGCCAGAATCTTTGCCACCAGCAGCAGCAGCAGGTATTCCAGGGTAAACTGCGCTTCCAGCAGCATGTTCAGCTCATCGTGGCTGAAGTAGCGGGTAAGGGGCACGTAGTAGGCGATGGTGCCAATCAGCAGACCCCCTGCTGTCATTTTCACGTAGATGGGAACCCGGAATTTTTTGAACACGGCACGGCACTGCCGCACCGTAAAAATAAACAGCCAGCCTGCCGCTGTTCCGGCCAGGGCATAGAGCATGGCGTAAAAGAAGTCGTTGAGCTCAGGCGCAGCGTAAACAGGGAATGCCCAGGTGGGGCCGATGCCGATGTGGGTGATGAGGATAAAGATAACGTAGCTGGAGCAGCTGGCGACAAAAGCCGGAATCAGCGCCTGGTAATACTCCACCACATGCTTGTGGTGCAGAATCTCGAGGGCAAACAAGGTGCCGCCAAGCGGTGCGCCGAAGAGGGCCGTGAAAGCCGCGGCCATGCCTGCGATACTGAGGGAGCGCAGGTCCTCACCCCTAATCTTGAGCTTTCGGGCAATCCAGGTGCCGGTAGAGCCTACCACCTGCACGAGCGGTGCCTCCGGACCCGCACTGCCGCCACTGGCAATGCACAGCCACGAAGAGAGAATCATGGCCGGGTTGTTCTTTGGCTCCAGCCTACCGCCCTTGAAGCGGACGTTGTTAACGATGAGGTCCATCTCGCCCGGGTCTCCTAAAAAATGTATGATCAGACCCGCCAGCAAGCCTGCACCAGCCATTACCAGAATCACATACAGCCCCTGGAACTGGGCCAGGAAGTGCAGCAGGCCCTCTAGCACGATCCAGTAGGAGCCGGCTATGATGCCGCCTATGATGCCGATGGCCACCCACAGCAGGAAAATCTTGCTGAAGACAAAGGGGTTGAACTGCAGGGGGTAGTTGAGTTGGTTGCGGAGCGTTACCGCCAGCCTTCTTCTCTTAAAATCCATCCGGCAAAGATACGGAATCAAAGCAAACCTCTCCGTCCAGCATCCTTTACTTGCCGCTGGCCTGAAGGGAAGTTTTCCCGGTAACGTCACCTCCTGCTGAAAGGAACAAAGCTATTCCCTGAATTTCAGGCCGTGGAGCGGTTTCGCTTAGAACAGATCTTAAGATAAAGAGGCAATGTACGAGGCTTTTTTCACACTCAGCAGCACCTGAATACTGTCTTTGCCGCACACGTTTTGTTTGAAATTATATCCTTTATCCACCTTGCGCCATCTGGCTGGCAGGTGTTGAGTAGTAGGTAGTTTACCAACACCCCCAGCTCCACGGGTGTTATCAGGAACGACCATTCGAAGTCCTCATTGATTTT
>NZ_SSNI01000096.1 GCF_010015475.1 Pontibacter pamirensis | reverse complement strand
TCCACTCTGAGAACGCGCTCGGGCAATTAGTACCGCTCGGCTGTGCCATTTCTGACTTTACACCTGCGGCCTATCGACGTGGTAGTCTCCCACGGCCCTTAAGGGAGATCTCATCTTGGGGCGGGTTTCGCGCTTAGATGCTTTCAGCGCTTATCCCGTCCGAGCGTAGCTACCCTGCGCTGCATCTGGCGATACAACAGGTCCACCAGTGGCTCGTCCAACCCGGTCCTCTCGTACTAAGGTCAGGACCCCTCAAATCTCCGACGCCCGCAACAGATAGGGACCGAACTGTCTCACGACGTTCTGAACCCAGCTCGCGTGCCACTTTAATCGGCGAACAGCCGAACCCTTGGGACCTTCTCCAGCCCCAGGACGTGACGAGCCGACATCGAGGTGCCAAACCTCCCCGTCGATATGAGCTCTTGGGGGAGATCAGCCTGTTATCCCCGGCGTACCTTTTATCCTTTGAGCGATGGCCCTTCCATGCGGAACCACCGGATCACTATATCCGTCTTTCGACCCTGCTCGGCTTGTGGGCCTCACAGTCAAGCGCCCTTGTGCTATTGCGCTCTGCGCACGGTTACCAAGCGTGCTGAGGGCACCTTTGAAAGCCTCCGTTATTGTTTTGGAGGCGACCACCCCAGTCAAACTACCCACCAAGCACTGTCCCCCTCTTTGAGAAGGTTAGGCGCCAAGCAACTCAAGGGCCGTATTTCAAGGACGAATCCGCGACGCCTGGCGACGCCGCTTCGCTTTCTCCGGCCTATCCTACACATGAGTTACCCAGCGTCAATGCTAAGCTATAGTAAAGGTGCACGGGGTCTTTCCGTCCCGTTGCGGGTACTCGGCATCTTCACCGAGACTACAATTTCACCGAGCTCACGGCTGAGACAGCGCCCAGATCGTTACACCATTCGTGCAGGTCGGAACTTACCCGACAAGGAATTTCGCTACCTTAGGACCGTTATAGTTACGGCCGCCGTTTACCGGGGCTTCGATTCAGAGCTTCGCCTTTAACAGCTAACCCCCCCTCTTAACCTTCCGGCACCGGGCAGGTGTCAGGCCTTATACTTCATCTCTCGATTTCGCAAAGCCATGTGTTTTTGTTAAACAGTCGCCTGGGCCTCTTCACTGCGGCTTCTCTGCTTGCACAGAGGAAGCACCCCTTCTCCCGAAGTTACAGGGTCATTTTGCCGAGTTCCTTGGCCGTGATTCACTCGAGCACCTTAGGATTCTCTCCTCGACCACCTGTGTCGGTTTGCGGTACGGGCGGCACGCCATTTAAAACGCTTAGCGGGTTTTCTCGGGAGCCTGATTAGGGACACTATCCCCTTGGCCGAAGCCTCGGGGTACTTTCAGCTTTCAGCTAGTCCAGCGTGCTTTACGACTGGTCCAATACCTACGGCCTTAAACGCACTATTCCGTCAGTGCGCGGTCCTTTCACTTCTCCGTCACCGCATCGCTATGACGTGCCGGTGCTGGAATATTAACCAGCTGTCCATCGAACTGCGCTTTCGCCTCGCCCTTAGGACCCGACTAACCCTGATCCGATTAGCGTTGATCAGGAAACCTTGGTCTTTCGGTGTGCGGGTTTCTCGCCCGCATTATCGTTACTCATGCCTACATTTGCTTTTCCCTACGCTCCAACGCCCCTTGCCGGGACGCCTTCGCAGCAGAAGGGAATGCTCCCCTACCAGTATGACTCGCGTCATAATCCGCAGCTTCGGTACTGCGCTTGATGCCCGATTATTATCGATGCCCTCTCGCTCGACCAGTGAGCTGTTACGCACTCTTTAAAGGAATGGCTGCTTCCAAGCCAACCTCCTGGCTGTCTAAGCAAGTGGACCCCCTTTGTTCAACTTAGCGCAAATTTGGGGACCTTAGCTGGCGGTCTGGGTTCTTTCCCTCTCGGCGCGGGACCTTAGCACCCCGCGCCTCACTGCCGCGTATGTCAAGTGGCATTCGGAGTTCGTCAGGATTCGGTAGGATGTGACTCCCCCTAGTCCTATCGGTAGCTCTACCTCCACATGACTCCACCGCGACGCTGCCCCTAAAGGCATTTCGGGGAGTACGAGCTATTTCTCAGTTTGATTGGCCTTTCACCCCTACCCACAGGTCATCCAAATACTTTTCAACGTAAACTGGTTCGGACCTCCAGTTGGTTTTACCCAACCTTCATCCTGCCCATGGGTAGATCACAAAGTTTCGCGTCTACCCCCCCTGACTGTGCGCCCTGTTCAGACTCGCTTTCGCTCCGGCTCCGGTCCTCAAGGACCTTAACCTCGCCAGGGAGGAGTAACTCGTAGGCTCATTATGCAAAAGGCACGCCGTCACCCCACAAAGGGGCTCCGACCGCTTGTAGGCGCATGGTTTCAGGATCTGTTTCACCCCCTTATTCAGGGTGCTTTTCACCTTTCCCTCACGGTACTGGTTCACTATCGGTCTCTCAGGAGTATTTAGCCTTGGCAGATGGTGCTGCCGGGTTCAGGCGGGATTTCTCCGGTCCCGCCCTACTCAGGATACCACTAGGGCCAAAGAGCTTACG
>NZ_SSNI01000095.1 GCF_010015475.1 Pontibacter pamirensis | reverse complement strand
CTTCATAGCCGCCCTTACCTGATGTTTACCCTCACTCCCAGAAAACCCCTGATGCCCTGGTTGGGCGCGTACACATAAGCGGGGTCGAAAGTCAGCGCGTAAGGGTTGCCTGGAGTTGGCACTGCCTGCCCGTTTCCGTTAAACTGAACCTCCTTATCAAACGGATCATGGGACCTTGCGATGCTGTAGGCTGCCGGTGTGAAATCAAGAAGGTTCTTCACGCCGCCGTAAACCTCCACCCTTCCGCCAGGGCTGCCCCAGGTGAACTGAATATTCTGGATGCTCCACCAGGGAGAATATTCCGGCCTCGGGTCAAGTTCCCCCAGCAAAGGCAGGCGCATGGGCCCGTACAGGTTCCCTGTGTAATCAATCCCCAGGTTCAAAGGTGTTATTTTATAGGTTACAGCCCAAGTCCCGGTCCACCTCTCGGTGAGCACCTGCCGCTGCTTTTCTATGTCGCCCCCCTCTTCCGCTTCTTTCGTGTACACATCCATGTACGTTCCCCCAGCCAGCATTTTCAGCCCGTTGAGCAGCTCCACGTCCATGTTCAGGGTGAGGCCCTGCGTGACGGCATGGCCCCGGAGGTTTGCGTAGATAATCCTGTTAGGGTCGGTGTCGTAGTCGGCTATGATGCGGTTGTTGAAGTAGGTGTACCAGGCCGTGGCGTCAAAGCCGATGAAGGCTCCGTTTCCGGCAACCACTTTTTTGATATAGTTGATGTTGACGTTGTAGCTCTTCTCCGGGTCCAGCTCCTCCTGCACGTCCACTATCCTGGACCCGGTGAGGGCGGCGTGCTCCTCGGTGAACAAGTTTACCACGCGGAAGCCCGTCCCCGCGTTCAGGCGCAGGATGTTGTTATCGTTGAGCGCCCACTTGTAGGCCAGCCGTGGGGTGAGGATGTCGCCGTGCCTGGAGTTGTAGTCGTAACGCATGCCCAGCAGCAATTTGTGCTGCTGCGAGAGAGAAATCTCGTTCTGCACGAAGATTCCGGGAAGCCAGGTCTGGTCTGGCTGGTTTCCCGGGTACAGGGTATCCGGACTGGCGGTGGCCGGTGTATTGTCATCGTAGTACGTGTAGCGGAGGGCCGTGCCCAGCAGCAGGTCGTGCCTGTTGATTTTCTTGTCCCAGGTCAGCTGGGAGAAGGCAATTTTCTGGTCGGCAAAGTAGGGTATATCCCCATACCAGGAGTTCTGGCTATGGTCGTTAACGGAGAACATCAGCAGCATCTTCTCCTTTACAGGCAGCTGGTAGTTACCAATCAACTCCCATCTGTTGGTGTAAATGCTCTCCCCGTAAATGCTGTCGCCTCCCCTGAAGGACTTGTTCCAGCGCATGTCCCCGCCCCAGCGGTCTTCGTAGTAGTAGCGCCCGGCCAGGGAAAGCAGCCTGTTTTCCTTTCTATCGAAATTCCATTTCTGGAAAACAGAGACCCGGTCCTGCAGCGTCACGTCCGTGAATCGGTCGCCGTTGTTGTCTTTCGGGTTGCTGTAGTTGAAATAGTTCACCCCTGTCAGCACCGACGCCTTCCGCCCCGCATTCAGCTTAAACGCCAGGTCCGCGTTGTACTCCTGCCAGGAGGTGGCAAACACATCGGCATAGAACAGGGGCGCGCTGGAGGGCTTTTTTGTGATCACGTTTATCAGCCCGCCCACTGCCTCTGAGCCGTAGAGGGAAGAGGCCGGCCCTTTGACCACCTCAATGCGCTCCACCATGGCGTTGGGTATGCCTGAAAGGCCGTAGACGGAGGAGAGCCCGCTCACGATGGGCATGCCGTCAATCAGGATCATAGTGTAAGGCCCTTCCAGGCCATTGATGTGGATATCGCCCGTGTTGCACACGTTGCAGTTAAGCTGGGGGCGCACGCCGTTCACATTCTGCAGCGCATCGAAGAGCGACGGTGTGGGGTTCTTTTTAAAGAAGTTCTGGGTATACACCTCCACAGGGACAGGGCTCTCCAACCGGCTTACCTCCTTCATGGTGCCCGTTACCACTACTTCACTGACGGCTGTTGCAGCCGGGTTGAGTTGAATGTCTACAGTAACCGTTTGCCCCTCCGCCACTGTTACCTGGCGGGAAGTTGAAGTATAGCCAACTGCCGACACCTTTATGGTGTATGTTCCGCCAGGCACCTGGCTGATGCGATAGAACCCGGAGTCATCGCTGGTAGCCCCCTTTGTTGTGCCAGCCAGGCCCACACTGGCAAAGGCTACCGGTATACCGTCTGAAGTAACTTTTCCTGATATAGCGGCTGTTTGGGCGAGCGATGTGAAGGCGCCAATGAGCAGCATGAAGGTGAGAAGCAAGCGTAGGTGTGTCTTCATAGTGGTAAAGTTTTAACAGAAGTGATGATGTTTAAAGTAATATAAATAAATATTTAGTCTAATCTAAAAATAAGTTAAGACAATACCTATTATGAATGATTGTGGTGGTGGTTGCCATAGAGAAGAAAGAGTAAGAAACCTGCAGGAGGGGGATAGTGTGACTCAAAGAGTCAGGTTACATATAGCTCTTTTCAATCCAGGCAGATGGCTATAAAAGTATAGCCCCAAACCTATACCTGCGAGGCGAGCTATGAAAGCTGTTTCGCACATAGCGT
>NZ_SSNI01000094.1 GCF_010015475.1 Pontibacter pamirensis | reverse complement strand
TTGAAATTATATCCTTTATCCACCTTGCGCCATCTGGCTGGCAGGTGTTGAGTAGTAGGTAGTTTACCAACACCCCCAGCTCCACGGGTGTTATCAGGAACGACCATTCGAAGTCCTCATTGATTTTACCCAAAGGGGCTAAAAAAAACATTCACCAGTACAAAAGTCGGTATAGGTGTACAAAATAGGGCAAGCAGCCAGTTGATCCAGTACTGAAAGGCGGCCACATTCTTTAGCCCAATCATAATAAACCCTATAACACCTACTGACCAAAAAAGGGGAAAAACTATCAGCTCTTTTCCTCCCGTTACCCCGGCAACTTTCGTTGGCACATGTAAGAACAAAAGGCAATAGATTACATTGTAGATGATCGTGTACAGCAGAAGGTTTCTGTTGATTTTCATGGCTTCTTCGTACGTAGTTTATTTGTCTTCAACGGTTTTCTTTTCTCATTGCCTTGTAGTCTATAACGCTTTACCTAAAGGTAATTTTATTTATTTCAGCTGTAATTGGCATTGATGCTTTAATCAATCTTCTCGAGCATGTCGATTTGTACAGAATTAGTCGCTGTATTTATGGAGTACTGGATTCTTATAAACCTAAAGCTTGCTGCTCCACCAGCCGTAAACTTTTCTGAAGAACCGTCTGGCAATTCTATCTTACCTTCTGCGAACCGGATTCGTGACTTTCCAACCAAACCCAACATACTTTTCCCGATGACAAGTTTATCGAAGGTTAATTGCACGTCTTCTGCTGCCAGAAAATTGCATGTGTGAATTACATCTTCTCGGGAAGTATTCCCATCGAGCAGAATGACCGTTTTCTCCACCTTATCACCGTTGATGACTTCTGTAGTTCGGGTCACAGACTTAGGTGTTACATCTTTTTTGTCTGGAAGAGTGAATGAAGTTAAAGTGATAAAAATTCCGATGGTAAACAATAGAAGTAGATTTTTCATAATTCCTTTTTAAGAGGTCTCAGTCAATTTGATGTAAAACATTGGTAATGCAGTAGGCCTCAGTGCATGATTGGTATTCTCTGATTCACAAAAGGTGATTGAAGATGTTTTGCGATGGGTGTTTCAAAGGCCACTTTTGCATGTAGCTGATGTTGGCAGATGTCCATTGTACTTTAGTCGCTGCACTTGTTTATTTTTTCTTGACACCAGACCAAGGCATGATAAACCCCCGGGCTGGAGAAAAGGAGTTCCCGAATAATTTGTTGTTCTCCAAATAGCCACTGTGGTAGTAAGTGCCGGAATTATCCGCAGTGGTGAACGCGAAATGAACTTTACCCCAGGCAGTGTTGATTCTTCCGTTCTTAAACGGGGTATCGTAGAAACTGCCTGAAAGTATTCCTTCTTCATACTTGGATATTCTGAATTCCTTCAAATAGGAAGCTGCCTCTGGAGAAGGCTTCAGGTCAATTTCCAAGGTGCCAAGCAGGGAATTTATAAGTTGGTTCTCTTCAGAAGATGTATCCTTAGTTACTTGTGTTTGCTGAGCAAAACAAAAATATACAGTTAGAGAGAAGGCAATTACTAGTAGGTAAAAGCTTTTTTTATACATGTTTCAGATTCTTTGATTTACCATTGCCCCATATAGCAAATCCCTCGGTTTTTTGAGAAGTCATGATTAAGGTTTGATGTTTCTTCAAGGTTCAAATAGTAATCAAACAGCTTGTTAAACTACAAATTAAACTAAGGATTGTTTTACGGTATCAGGTAAAAATTGGGGCCACCTTGGTTTCTTTAAATAGAGCTGACCCGTTTTGAAACCTATGGATAGAGCGAGCACTGTTGAGTAAGTATCTATTTAGAGATACCCATACCATTGATAGGCATTCTTTTTCTTGGCGATTTAGCTGCATTATTCAACCTTACCCCAAAGAAGTATGTCCACACGATAAAGAAGACCTGTAGTGGAACCCTAAACCAGAGGTAAGCCAAGCCGGGGCCTGTATTCGCCCCTGTCTGGTAATCAATGTTTCTGATTGCCGCATGAATGTTGGCAGGCAAAACTAAAATGAAGAACGCAATAAGGAGCCAGGCAGTCATTGCCTGTAGGCGTCCGATCTGGAGCCCAACAGCAGCTGCGATCTCGAATAAACCGGTAAGGAAGACTGCTTCTTTTTTGAAAGGGATAAAGTCCGGTATCATCAAGGCCATTCCTTCCGGATAGGCAAAATGCCCTGTGGCTGTAAACAGCAGCATGATCGATAGAGCGATCCTGCCCGCTAATGGAAAATTAAACCTATTGGTAGTATATCTGATTACAGATGAGCTGATGGCGAAGGCTCCGAGTAAGACAAACAGTGGGATCATCTTGTTCTGATTTAAAATAGTTCATATCAAAAGGCTTTTCAATCGGGACCACAGGCTGTTGGGGCAACTGTTCTCAATCCTTTAAGCCCTTTTCTGCTAAGAATGCTTTGCGAAAATCAGCTTATGAACAGTGGAGGTGGAGGCTTTTCTGCACAAGACACGGAAGGGGCTTAGCCGGCACTGCCAGCAGCTTTCTACCCTTTGCGTCTACTTCGGAACATTTAGTAGATGTCCCTGTCGATCAAAGGAGTAATGTAGTAAATACTGTTGAATTTACATAAATATTAGCCTCTTCCTTTGTGAGACACTAACCAAAAAAAACTGTTTTTCAGCTGTTCAACAGGCACCGGTTCGGATGGATGAAATTCATGCATTAGCCCCTACATTGAAGCCTCACATTTTGCGGGGCTACAGGTAAAGTAGG
>NZ_SSNI01000093.1 GCF_010015475.1 Pontibacter pamirensis | reverse complement strand
TCAGTTATAAAATATTCTAAGTTCTGTTTAACAGGTTCTGGAAGAGAACCCTCCTCAAGCCAAGTATGAATATCCCCTAAATAATTCATTTCCAAATATCGGGCTGTCTCTACAAAAGGCATTTTAAAACCATTTATTAACACTGCATCCGATCCGCAGCTAATCATCGCCATCTTTTTCCCTCTTAATTTACGGCCTATCTCTTTTTCATCACGCAGACAGTCAGTTATCCGGTCAAAAAATATTTTCATAATTCCACTCATGGAATACCAGTAAACCGGTGTGGCAAGAAGGATTATATCGTAATTATGAGCTAAACTCTTAATCAAAGGGATAAAATCATCATCCTTATTTTCAAAATTATAATCGAAATGACCGATACGCTTCAATCTTAAATCCACCACTTCAAACCCAGTTCTTTCTTTTACGAAATTGCAGATCTTACTTGTATTACCCGCACTTCTAGAACTACCTTGAAGTATTATTCCTTTTGGCTCCATCATTTTGTTTTAGTTTCTGGACAAAGCTAAAGGCTGCTACATTTGAATAAAATAAGGGAATAATTTTACTCTATTGAATTTTGTCTCCAAAGGTTTTAAGAGCCTCAAATACTCCGGAAAGCTGCATACCCAGCGGGGTAATGGAATATTCTGTTCTTTTAGGATACTCGTTAAAATCTTGTTTCTGAATTAGGCCATCATTTATCATTTCTTTCAACTGTTGGGTTAAGGCTCTTTTGGGCGCTTCAGGCAACCCTTCCTGCATATCTTTCAAGCGCTGGCTTGTCTTCAGCAGTACACTTAGAATAGCTGGTTTCCATTTACCTGAAATTACAAGCAATGCCTTTTCAACTCCGCAATCAGACTTCACTGGTATTTTATATTGATATGGCCTTATTAAGCTTTTCATTTTAATGCCTCTTTATAACGATTTAAAATTGTGATTCTGCAATATGGTTGAATCTTAAATAAATACAAATATGATTTTGCTTGTTAATTATAAAATTCATAAAAAGCAATGTAGAAAATGCTTATTACGTTGTTCTAAAGGGGAGGCGTCCATGGTCAATCGTGTCGAAGAAGCTCTTGATGTCCAGGTCTATGCTCCAGTCATGGCACATCGCCTGCTGGCTTAGCCTCTCCACCGCCTGGTGGCAGCTCCTGCCGGGGCGCTAACCGAAAGAGCTCTTGTGAAACAGCGGCTCCACAAAACGCTCCAGGTGCGCCCTGAAAACCTCCTGTGCAATACGGTCGAAAATGGTCGGAATGCCGAGCTTGCGCTCGCCCCCGCCCTTCTTGCCGATGGCCACCTCCCTGACGGGCATGGGGGAATAACTGCCTGAGCTGAGCCTGTTCCACAGCTTGTATAGCTGACGGCTTCGGTCCCGCTCCAGTTCCTCCCAGCCCATCTGGTCTGCGCCGGCACTGCCTTTGTTGGCTAGTCATCAGGAAGAGCCGGACAGAGGATACGGCTGGGTGCGTAAACCCGATGCCCCTGTTATGCGCATTGTCTCAGGGTGTGATGTGGAGAATGCACCCACGCACCCGCCTCAGCACATGACAATGGAGAAGGTTGCAACAGGCTCCTGAATCGAATGACTACTGTGGCCGGGGTCTGAAATGTCAAGCTGTTCCAGGTAAGGGGCTTCAAGCAGCTGCTCTCTTCAAACCAAGCGCACGGTGCCTGGGGTTTCAGACCTACTCCCCCACTCTTTCCGAAACTGCTTCCTGCAGAAATAAATTATATTATATATATATACTAAGGGAATTGATTACTTTTGCCTGGCTCTTACGGAAATGACCCGGAGCCACTGAAAACCAACTAATTCAACTTAAAAACAGAGGGTGCAGACATGAAACTGACAAAGGTATTAATGGTATTTATCTTAGCTGCCGCAGGATTCCTCAGCAGCTGCGAGAAGGAAGAAGAGGCTTACATGGCGAACGTGGAATTTACCACCGTCACAACTGGGGATGTGGACGGCGATGTGGCGGGAAACGGAGGGTCCTCTTCAAAGACCTACACCTGGCAGAACGCTTCCTCTAAGGCAGAGTACAACATGGACGTTACAGCCACTAAAGGCGGAAGCTTCCAGCTTTTGATTAAGGACGCCCAAGGGCAGCTTGTCCTGGATAAAACCCTTGTGGCAGGAGATTCCGAGGACTCTAAGTCAGGAATGACTTCCACTGGCGCCCCCGGTGCATGGATCGTGACCGTTATCCTGACCAACTTCAACGGCGACGGAAGCTTCTCCATAAGCAAGGATATGTAAGCGGCACGGCCCGCTTCTAGTAAAGCAGCAGGAAGGAAACTTCAAGAGCATAGACAACAATAGACCGCTCTGCGTAAGGCAGGGCAGTCTATTTACTTATATTTCTCTCCAGAACCGGTGCAATTCCGCTACCCCACGTCCTACACGGCGGCTGCCGGGCCAGGCGGTAAAAAGCCCGTGGCGTGCCAGCCGCAGGTAAATGAGAGGACCAACATATGTATCCACCCCTTGCCTTAGCGCAATCTGAGCTGCTGAGCATCTACACCGACATCACAGACGACGGTGTTGACAACCCACAGCGTTACCCGCTCTTCTCAGACGAAATGGAGGGCTACTACTGGGACTATGACAACAACGGCCTGAGAGTGCTGCAGCTCCGCTTCTACGAGGTGCCGACTGTCCTGTAGTCTGCAACACAATCATATAAAGGTAAAAGAGCCGCTACTCATAGGAAGTAGCGGCTCTTCCGTTTTAACATGTTCTGACTCTTATAGCAGCAAAGGCAGCTGAAATTCCATAAAGCCGGCGGCTCCTACACGATTTCTGGAAAGGCATGTTTCAGGCTAGCTTTATCCTTCAGGCTACTTTCCTGCTATCTGCTTTGTGACGTTGACAGGACGCAGCTGCAGTACTCCACCGGCTTTCCCGTCAGCTTTGATAACCCCCACTAGCCTACCTCTTCCCCTGAATGATGCCTTCCAGGGCACCATTCAGGTAATGGATCCCGGCACACTAGAGGAGCTGTGCTGGAAAGGCAATTTCATCTATAACAGATC
>NZ_SSNI01000092.1 GCF_010015475.1 Pontibacter pamirensis | reverse complement strand
CTCCGGGGCCATGCCGTCACGCAGGGCCTCACCCTGAACATGGACGTGGAGCTGCTCAACGGGCTGAAAATGCTGGCTGGGGGAACGTACATGGATGTGTACACGAAAGAAGCGGAAGAGGGGGGCGACATAGAAAAGCAGCGGCAGGTGCTCACCGAGAGGTGGACCGGGACTTGGGCTGTAACCTATAAAATAACACCTTTGAACCTGGGGATTGATTACACAGGGAACCTGTACGGGCCCATGCGCCTGCCTTTGCTGGGGGAACTTGACCCGAGGCCGGAATATTCTCCCTGGTGGAGCATCCAGAATATTCAGTTCACCTGGGGCAGCCCTGGCGGAAGGGTGGAGGTTTACGGCGGCGTGAAGAACCTTCTTGATTTCACACCGGCAGCCTACAGCATCGCAAGGTCCCATGATCCGTTTGATAAGGAGGTTCAGTTTAACGGAAACGGGCAGGCAGTGCCAACTCCAGGCAACCCTTACGCGCTGACTTTCGACCCCGCTTATGTGTACGCGCCCAACCAGGGCATCAGGGGTTTTCTGGGAGTGAGGGTAAACATCAGGTAAGGGCGGCTATGAAGAGATTTCTTTTAGTTATGGTGCTGGTTGGAATCACTATACTACAGTTCCAACCGGCAGTTGCACAGCCAAACTCTTTCGCGTTCGGGCAACTGGAAAGCCTGCAAAAAGCAGAGAGAAGGCCAGTGGTTGTATTTATTTCCACGGACTGGTGCAGGTACTGCTCAAGGATGAAGCTCAGTACGTTCCGGGATGAGCAGGTGGTGAAACTGCTGAACACAAGTTTTTACTTTGTCTTCCTGAACGCAGAAGAGAAAAACGATATATCTTTTCACGGCCATACTTTCAGGTACAGGCCGACAGGCAATGGTACAGGCGTGCATGAGTTGGCTGAGCAGCTCGGAAGCGTAGACGGGCGACTGTCCTACCCTACGCTTTCTGTGCTGAACGCAGAAATGGAAATTATCTATCAGCATGGAGGCTATCTCTCGGCCAAAGAACTTTCGACTTTACTTGCTTTGGTGAAGAAAGAGCAACAGAAATAAATCTTACAGGACCAGCAAAAGCAAGGACTTTGGTGTAAAGTTTAGTGATAAAACTAATCCTAATGCCTTGCAGTTAAATTATTTTGGCGCATTAGCTGCCATGCTCGTATATGCTGAAGTGGTGCCGATTCCTGAGATGCCAAGTAAACTAATTCTTACCTGAACTAACATATAACGATGAAACCATTCTACCTCAACCGCCGGCAGGTGCTGCGCACTACAGCCCTCATTGGCGCTGCCAGCTTGTTCGACATGAGGTACGTGCTGGCGGCTGCAGAAGCTAAGCAAAGCGCGAAGACTCCCCCTCTGAGTGCGCAGGAGATTACGGCCATTGAGGCTGCGCTGGGTAAGAAGGGAAACTACAATGAGGCGCAGGCCACCCTCAATATTTCACTGCCGCGAAACGACCTGAAGGTAAAGATAAAGGGAGAAGAGGTGCCTACCTCCTTCGGCTTTGGGGGCTGGGTTGCCTTTAAGAAAGCACTGGACGGTAAGTCCACTGTGCTGATGAGCGATACGGTGCTGCTGCAGGAGGAAGTGAACCCGCTCATCTCGGCGGCACACGCGAATGGGCTGGAGGTAAGCGCTATCCACAACCACTTCTTCTACGAGGAGCCCCGCATCTTCTACATGCACGTGCACGGGGTAGGGGAGCCGGCAGACCTAGCCCGGAAATATGCCGCCACCATCAGGGACAGCAAGCTATACCCGGCGAATCAGCCGAAAGCAGCAGGCAGTAAGGAGCAGCCGGCAACGGCAAGGTTCGACATACCTTCGCTGGATAATATTGTCAAACACAAGGGCAGTGTCAACGGGCCGACCTATAAATATACGGTGGGGCGGGATGACCTGACTATAAAAGCAATGGGAGCAGAGCTTACGGCGGCCATCGGGCTAAACTCCTGGGCCTCCTTTGCCGGCACTAAAGACAAGGCGCACATAGCCGGAGACATTGCCATGCTGGAGCATGAGGTGAATCCTGTCATCAAGGCGCTGCGGCAGAACGGGCTGGAGGTAGTGGCCCTGCACAACCACATGCTGGGGGACGACCCGCGTATGATCTTCCTGCACTACTATGGAAAAGGGCAAGCGACAGATTTAGCCAAGGGCTTTCGGGCAGCACTCAACGTGCTGGGCAAAGAAAAGCCAGGTATACCGATGAGGCACTAATAAGCCTTGGCTTCTATATATTTCACCGGGTTATCATAAAAGACGTTATAGAACAAGGAAGGCTCCCGTGATGAGGAGCTTTTTTTTGTTATAGCCCATAAGCCAGATTATATTAAATAAAAGGGCAAAAGCAAGGTAAGCCAACCTTGCTTTTGCCCTTTTATCGCCTTCTGTTCAAGCTAAGCCACTGGTTTAGCCTTTACCAGTATCAAAGAGTGACTAAGCAATTCATTTCGTTTTTGTTACTCTCCAGACCATGCCTGTTCCCCTGTCGAATTCTATCGGGAAATGCCCCTCCGCAATACGCTTCAGGCTTGTTCGCTGAGAACCAAAATCAACAACATACATAGCCCCGTCCGGACCGAACTTTACATCGTACGGCCTTTCGATTCCCTCTCCAAGTTCGCCCTGCTGAGAGCCAGGACCTACTTTCTCGTTCTGGATAAAAGCGTGCACGGTGTTTTCACCACTGCCGCTTGTCTCTATCCGGGCAATGCGGTTGCCTGCGAACTTATCCCTCATCGGGTTGGTGATCCACTGGAAGTCCCCGTACTCCGGCACAAAAAGGTGGTCGGCATAGTCCCCCCAGCCCTCAGGCGCAACATCAGGCTTTGAGGGGGAGGAATTCACTTCATGCAGCCCCAGAATCAGCGATGTGTCCGGCTGCTCCAGCCCGCTCGCCTCATGGTCAATGAGAAAGTGCAGTTCCTTTGCCACCCTTTCCCTGCCTTTGTAGGTAGGCGGTATGGCCGAGCTGCTGGGCTTGAACCTGGCATCGGTCACAGGGGAGAAGTTAGCCGCAAAATCAGGCCAGCCGTACCAGGCGCCTTCTCTCACCCGGTAGGTGCCGTCGTGGTAATCGTTGATGGGCCTGCCGGCGGCGTTGTCATAACCATTTACCGCGATAAACAGCTCATTGTCCCTGTTCCATGCGATTCCTATGGCATTGCGGAAGCCCCAGGCATAGGGCTGCACTGTCGCCTCTGCATTCTCCGGGTCGAACACCAGGATGGTGCCTCCCGCTTTTCTGCTGCCCTTGACTACCTGGCCCGGTTCTGT
>NZ_SSNI01000091.1 GCF_010015475.1 Pontibacter pamirensis | reverse complement strand
AATGCAGGCGTCACCTTTATCGATATAACTCCTTTAACAAGAGAAGCAGCCTCTGACCCTTCCTACGTAGCCGGCGACGGCCTGCACTACTCCGGTACAATGCACCGGGAGTGGGCGCTGCTGACCCTCCCTAAAGCAAAAGACATACTGAAGTAGGGTTGCCAAGTTAGCGATAAGTAGGAATAAGGTTGTGGCTCGTTGATACCGCAGCAGAGGGAGCAGGTATAACTGCTGGTAAAGGTAGCAGGGCAAACCATCAGGCAGCTATAAGCCTTAAACTAACGTGAACTCGGGAATTAACCCGCTTCAAATCAGGTGATTGTGCAACAAAAAAGGCTAAGGATTAGGTAGAAATATTGTCCGATGTTTCACCTAAATCCTTAGCCTTATGCACTTTATCATAGATACTGTCAAGGTGGTAGAAGTGTTCTGCTTCATAGACGATTTCTGTAAAGAGGTTAAAGAATATTTCACTTCCCATCCCCTCACTGGAGCTGAGGCCTCCATACAGGCCTCAGAAATGATAAAGCTGTGGCTTAACTCTTCCCCTACATAAAACGAGGCAATATATGTTGCTCTACGAGCTAAAGTAATAAGATATTGAAACAAAGGGCTTTTGGGCGTTAGTATTTGCCTGCGGCACAGAGCCTGGAGTGGAAGGTCGATGCTCCGGTAGTGCTCTGGGCAAATAGACAGCAAGTCTCTTCTTTCCTTGAACAATCCTTTGAAAAGCGCTTAGCGAACTGAGCCACTTTCTGTACATAGGTTATTTGATTTTAGCTGTCCCTACTTTACATCCTATGTCGGATAACCTGCCCCAATGTCGGATAAAAGTCGGATAAAGCTTTTCTTTAAACAGGCAGGCGCACTTGCCTTGCTTTGTCAAGTTTTTCGGTTATAAAACTTGACAAATACCCTGCTAAACACTTTAGCGGTACAGCATTTGCAAAATATTTTATTTCACGTAATGTAATCTATAACTTACAAAAAGATGTATATTTGAAAACTATAGTTTACATTATGGCCAAACCAAGACCTTTATACCCATACTGGCAACGGCTATTAGCTGAGCTGGGGGGAAACATTAAGCTGGCCCGGCTGCGGCGCAAACTCAGTACTGAGCAGGTGGCCGAACGCGCGGCCATTTCCCGGCCTACGCTGAGCCAGATTGAGAAAGGGGAGCCCACGGTGGCCATGGGGAACTATCTTAAGGTGCTGGCGGTGCTGGGCTTGGAAAAAGACCTGGCGCAAGTGGGGCGGGACGATAAGCTCGGCCGCAAGCTGCAGGACGCCGAGCTGTCGGTGCGAGAAAGGGCTCCTAAACATTCAAGCGATACCTAAAAGAGGATGGCAAAGCACAAGATAACCAAAACTATATATGTGTACGCCGACTGGGCCGAGCTGGGAGAGTGCCAGTGGATGGGTACCCTACAGGCCAGTGTGGTACGGGGCAAGGAAGTGTTCTCCTTTGAATATGAGAAAGCCTGGCTAAGCAGTGTGTACGCGCAGGTGTTGGACCCTGACCTGCAGCTCTACTCAGGACCGCAGTACCTGGCAGGAGAGGAGAAAAATAACTTTGGTGTGTTTCTGGATTCATCTCCGGACCGGTGGGGCAGGGTGCTGATGCGCAGGCTCGAAGCGGCAATGGCTCGCAAGGAAGGGCGGCCGGAGCAACGCCTGCTGGAGAGCGACTACCTGCTGGGAGTATACGACGGCCACCGCATGGGGGCACTGCGCTTTAAACTATCGCTCGATGGCCCTTTCCTGAATGACAACCGCGAAATGGCCACACCGCCCTGGACGGCCTTGCGGGAGCTGGCCTATGCCAGCCAGAAGCTGGAGGAGGATGACATCAGCCAGGACGAGGAATACCTTAAATGGCTCAGCCTGCTGGTGGCGCCTGGTTCCTCGCTGGGAGGGGCCAGGCCCAAGGCGGGCGTGACGGACGAGAAGGGAAGGCTGTGGATTGCCAAGTTCCCGAGCCGCAATGACAGTCGGGATATGGGGGCATGGGAGATGGTGGTGCAGGAGCTTGCCATGATGGCGGGTATTAGCATGGCAGAGGCCAGGGTAGAGCGCTATGCCTCCAGACAGCATACTTTCCTGACCAAGCGCTTTGACCGTACGGAGAAAGGGGAGCGGATTCACTTTGCGTCTGCCATGACGCTGCTGGGTTATCATGACGGCATCGACTACCAGGATGGGGTAAGCTACCTGGAGTTGGCTGAGTTCATCTCCAGGCAGGGCGCAGCGCCGGAAAAAGACCTGGAAGAGCTCTGGCGACGAATCTTGTTTAGCATCTACGTAAGCAACACAGACGACCACCTGCGCAACCATGGGTTTATTCTCACGCCCTTGGGATGGCGGCTCTCGCCTGCCTATGACCTGAATCCTGTGGAGACCGGAGCAGGACTAAAGCTTAACATTACCGAAGAGGACAACGCACTGGATCCGGAGTTGGCTCTAGCCACGGCGGACTATTACCGTCTCTCCGACAAGCAGGCGGCAGCGATACAGCAACAGATCAAGGAAGCTGTCGGTAAGTGGAGAAGCATAGCAGGCAAACACAACATCCCAAAGGCGGATCAGGACCTGATGGCACCTGCCTTTCGACTTGTTCCGTAAAGCAGACCGCATCCAGTAGAATGAGATGAGCAGTTTGTTTAGCAAAGTGAATCACAGACTTTTTAATAGAGCAAAAGAGAGAGCGTTTGCAGCCTTGAGTGCTAAAGAACTAGAGGAAATTGAGGCTAGCTTCGCTCTCTTTTGGTAAGTAACCATGGTTAAGTTAGATTACTATTATTCCCGTGATAGCTTAAAGCATGACTTGAAAAGCAATATTTATCCTGCGCCGACTCTCCGAACCGATTATGCCCGCACCTTTTAAAATAAATATTCTGCCATACAGCCTTTCAAAGGGCAGCTTAGTCGTTTCCGACTAAGTTAGCGACCAAGCTGGTGACTAAGTTGGTGACCAAGTTAGTGACTAAGTGAAGGAGCTGTTAGCATATTTAAATGTAGAGCATCTGCGGGTATTGATTTACGCTGCTAAACCGGCAAAGCGCAGAGAGATACTTGAACAAGGGTTGAGTTTGACCTACAATACCCGAAACGTAAGGAGTTATAACAACCCACTGTTGGAATGTGGCTTAATATGATATCGGAGAAGGGGCGGGCGTTGCTGAAGCACTAGCAGAGTTAAACACCCCTACTTAACATAAGATCTGTTATAGATGAAATTGCCTTTCCAGCACAGCTCCTCTAGTGTGCCGGGATCCATTACCTGAATGGTGCCCTGGAAGGCATCATTCAGGGGAAGAGGTAGGCTAGTGGGGGTTATCAAAGCTGACGGGAAAGCCGGTGGAGTACTGCAGCTGCGTCCTGTCAACGTCACAAAGCAGATAGCAGGAAAGTAGCCTGAAGGATAAAGCTAGCCTGAAACATGCCTTTCCAGAAATCGTGTAGGAGCCGCCGGCTTTATGGAATTTCAGCTGCCTTTGCTGCTATAAGAGTCAGAACATGTTAAA
>NZ_SSNI01000090.1 GCF_010015475.1 Pontibacter pamirensis | reverse complement strand
ATCCTCAAACTCCTTCAGAATTTTGGCGATTTGCTGTGGGGTAAATGTCTTTCTCTTCATAAGTAACTGTTCAAAGTTAAAGGTTTTTCTCTACTTCAAAACAGTTCTATTTGCAGGGGAGCTGACATAATCAGGATGCTAAGAAAGAAATGCCTCATGTCTAAATTGCTAATGGATACAGCCGATGTACATGTCTGTCCTGACAACAAAGGCTTTTTGTTCTATTTGTCTGAAGACAGATACGGCACTGTCTGCACTGCTCTTGTTTTCGTATATTCCTGCTACCAGTGCCATAGTTTTCTCTGCTGCCTTTTCTTGGTATAGCCCCAGGTACTCCAAGCTTAAAGCAGTGGAGGGGAACCTTCTGGGACAGTAGTCTCCTGCAAACACTTCATCCTCGTCATCTTCAGGCAAGGCAATCAGGTTCTTTGATTCATTGTAGCTGCGCCCCATGGTGTCTATCGGAATTTTGAAGGAACCATGCATGGAAAGCATTTCTTCACGTAGCTCCTTATAACTGCCGCTGGTGTCTGCGATGACGATGTAATACGTTGCGGTTTCCTCCAAATAGCTACTCCCCGTGTCGCTCATGCTACTATCTACTGCTTTCGAGTAATCGGCTTTTGCCACTCCCACTGGATGTGCCTGTTCGGCAGTGACCAAATTGATTTCCTTCGCTTCCTGAGATTGTGTGGAATTACAGGAAAGAAAAACCAACAGGAAGGCAAACTGGAAGAACCTGTTCATTACGCAGGCGTCTGAGGTGGCCTGCTGACCAGTCGATAGATGAGTTGTTTCACTCCTTCTCTCCACGCTGGGTAATCTTCCTCGTTCTCCGCCCAAAGCTCATTTAGCTCAGAATCGTCTTCCAGAACTTTACTCAGAGCTTGCAATGCCTTATCTCTCAGGTCTGACAAATCCTGTTGTGGGTTTCTGTCAGGGAAGGTATCTACACTTAGTGGCTCCTCCTGGTCAGCAGAAGAGAACCTGGTGCCATTTAGTTGCCTGTCTACATAAGCTGCTGCGACAATAACAGCGTTTCCCTCATCTGATTCTAAATAATCAGAGTCAATAGCTGTGTCAAAAGCTCGTTTAAGCACATTTTTTGGATTGCCAGATTCCTCAACCTCAGCCATGAAGTCAAATGCTGCATCGTCCTCAAAGTACCCATATCCCCATGCGCCCATAGTTGTAGTTCAGTTTCTAATTGGTTATTGTAAGAGTTGAATTCCACATCAAGATACAAGGTAAATCAAGAAATATAAATAAAAATTAATATTCTAATTTTAAAGCCGCCTGTGACAGAAACGGTAGCGTGGTAGAGTTGGCGAGGGCGGTGAGGGTGGAGTGGTGACTGGCAACGTGTTACTACTGGAACAACACCAGCAATATTGGCAATATCTTAAATATGCTTTCTGCTGTCCTCCTACTTCTAATCCAGGGAGAAAGGCGCAGCCGTGTATGAAGCCTGAGCCGTGTTTGTAGCTTATAATCTTCTCTTTACTACCTGCCTGAAAACAGCACCAAGTTAGATTTCCTGTCAAGAAGCTTGTAACCTGTATGGTCCAACGATAAGTTACCACTGTCTAAGGCAATATATCTGAGCATATAAGCTTCTCCTGGCTCGTCTTTATAGATAAATCTTATGAAGCTGTACCTGGTTCTACTAAAGCCGTTTATGCTGTTCTTTTGCAGAAACTTTATGTTACTCATCAGAAGTTTCCAGTCTGAACTGTTCAATCGCTCCAACTCTGGCACCTGCTCCTTGGTGATTGAATTGAAGCCATCGTAGTTCGTCTGGTTAATGTAAAGTTGGTTGTTCTTTACAAATACAAGGGTAACTGAATCGTCAACCTTTTTGAAGATACTGTCTACCTGAAATATGGCTCTTTCAACCATGGCAACATCATCATTTAGCTCTATAAAGTTTCTGCTACCGCAAGAGTTTATGATAAAGGTTAAACAGATAAGAATGTAAAGAACCTTGTTACTCACTCGACTTCTTATTTAGAAATTATACAGAACGGTATTACAGCCTATGTATAGTACTCCCTCTTTGCAGGACCACACTGTGCTGTTTCTAAGTTGATTCTTTACTTGTACACTGTCCCATTCAGGCAGCTTCTTGCTCATAAACCTCAACTGGAATACACCTGCCGATTTCCTGCTCCAACAGGTATAAACGCTTCTATATGAACAAGAAAAGCCTCTGAATAGTGCCTCCACGGCCTGCACATATCCCTTTAAAACACAAAAAGGCAACACGGTCTTGCAGGTCACCTTTGTTACTATAGAAACAGGTAAATCTTATACTGTATACTACTGAAGGCAAGAAGTTACTATTGTAACCGGGCCTTTACCTTTAGCCGTGCTACCATACGGCGGTTAAAGTCGTTATATTCCGGTCCGTAAGGCACGGTGTTGTCTAACTCCTCCACTCCTACTATCTTGTAGCTACCTTCTCCGTTGCTCAGGAAGTTAAGCTTTGCTTTCGCGTTCTCCAGCGCTTGCTGCATCAGCTCCTGCTGCACCTGCTGGCGTTTGGCCGGGTCTATAACAGTGCCCGATACGTTCACGCTAAACGGAAAGTTATGGCGCAGCACATCCTGCATAATACGCCCGTACATGGCGCTGTCTGCTACGGTTATGTTATAGGAAACGCTGGTCTGGTACATCTCAGGCCTGATTTTTTCCTACCCCATCTGCTCCGGCATATAATGGATGTAAATGTTTTCACTTGTGAGCACCATATTCGGCACTTGCTTTTGAAGGGAGTCGGCCCACTCCATAAACTTGGTGCGCATGCCCATCGGGCCTTTGTAAGACAGGTTGAGGCGGTAACCTGCATCGGGCATGCTTTGCTCATGCTCCCCGATTACTTGGAGGTAATCCTCCTGTGCCTCGTCACGTAGTTGACAACTGCTGAGGGTGCCAAAACCGGCTAGCAGCGCCAGCACCCATACATATCCTTTTTTCATAGTTATATAGAGTTTGTGTATATAGGTTCAGATAACGAGAATCATGCCAGTTAATTGCGGTGGCATTCCGGCCAAACAATATGCTGCACAAGAGATAGCCGCACACCACTGGCAGGCAATCTTCTTCTCAAAAGGTTCTATGCCCTGATTCTATTCTCGCTTTGCATAATTGGTAAAGCCTTATAACCCTCTCTTATCGCTCACGTTAATTTTTAAGAGATGTTAAACGTTAAAAACGGAGGTAAAACTATGGCAATGAATTTTGAAGATTATGTAAAGGACTCGAAGACATGGCTCCATGAGCTGTGCTCTTACCTGGGTATTGAAGATGAACAAAAAGCTGGAAGAATCTTCCGCTCGGTGCTGCACGCTATCCGCGACCGCATTCCGACTGGTGAGGCCATTCATTTAGCAGCGCAGCTGCCTATTATCTGGAAGGGTATATACTTCCATGGCTTCACTATACACGAGCCCGTGCGTATCCGCCACGAAGACGAGTGGCTTGAGTTTATCCGCAGCAAAGACGCTGGCGCGGAAGAGGCAGACTTTCCAACATTAGACCACGCTTACTATGCCTACCATGATGTGATGGCATTCCTTCGCGACCACATATCAGAAGGCCAGTACGAGCAGGTAGCACAGGCGCTGCACTCTGAATTTACCATACCAGCCTAAACAAAGCAACACAAACCAAAAGACACCTTAGAGGTCTGGCTAAAGCCAGACCTTTTTTATTGTGCAGCTGTATTCTGTATCATTAAAAAAAATGGAAACAGACGGGTTGGCATTAGTAGTACTTAAGAGCATGTTTAAATTTGTAACGTTCTGATTTTTAGTCAATCCGGTTAAGAATGAGCTGACAATTCTGCCATAGTACCCATGCTTCTGCGCTTTTAGTGGTCTTTTCATGGTCTTTGTCGAGCCT
>NZ_SSNI01000089.1 GCF_010015475.1 Pontibacter pamirensis | reverse complement strand
ACTTTCTTGCCCAGGATATCAAATACCTCCACCGTTACGAATCCATCCTGCTCAACTGCATAGCTAATTGTAGTAGATTCAGAGAACGGGTTAGGGTAGGTGAAGCTCTGTGTCCTCTGCTGAGCTCCTGCAGATTGCATACCGGAAACGTCTACAGTAGATAGTGCCTTCCAGCCTTCGAACGTGCGGGTGATCACGACGGCGAAGTCAGCGCGGGTAACATCCTGCAGCGGCTTAAACGTGGCGTGCAGAGTTGGCTGCAGGTCGTATGGCCCCTGTGTCACAGTGAAGAAAGCATTGATCAGTTTTAGGTCCAGTGCCACACTCACAAAGCCTTCTAAGCCGGCAGGAATGTCTTTGGCATCTTCTACTGCATAATCTTTACCGTCTACCTTCACGCTGACAGCTTTACCGTTACGCTTCAGGGCCTCTTCCTGTAAGCCCAATGCCTGCACCAGGGAATAAGCCAAGCTTGCTCTGTTTACGTTGGCGTTAGGAGAGAACTTACCTGCGCCAGCTGGCACCATAACACCTTGGAAGGCATGGAAACGGTCTCTTAAAGCAGCTCCCTTCGCTGTTACTGATTCTGCCAACAGCAGCTGGTCTGATTTCAGGTCGCTGAAAGATACAGCACCCGTCGTAGGGATGAACTGACGTACTGCCTGGCCCATCATCAGGTAATCTGCCAGCTGTATACGCTTCAGGGGCTCATCAGGCAGATAACCGCCGCCACTTACGCCGTCTGCCAGCCGTGCACCTACCGCCAGCCGGATGGAAGCTTCTGCCGGATGTCCGGCAATGTCACTTAGTCCTGTAGCGCCCATCAGCTTCTTAAGGGTTACATCTCCATTGATCGTTTCTGGTAGCGCCACCCCGTTCAGGCCTGAAATTTTGATTGTCCAGGTGCCAGGCATTGGGTTTGCAACAGCTACAGCGCGGTCCTGGTACAAAGTGAAAGCCAGAGAAATACCTGATCTGTATTCTGTTCCGTTAGGAGAGATCAGGCTTAAGTTAACCGGGTTACCTGTTTCTCCGGAAACACCTCCTGCTATTATTTTTGCGTCGATACCAGTTGTGCCGTCTGCTACAGTAAAAGTGCTGGTGTTGCCTGCTGTCAACACAGGGTCGAACCTTATGCTGAACGGTATTTTTTCTGATTCAATAATGGTGTTGCTGTTAAACCTTCTGGTCATGTTAAGGCTGGAGCCAAAGGCTGTGCTTCTGAAAATATGATCGACAGCGGCGTACGCATTCACGTAGCCGGCACCAACTTCCCATGGTTCCATACCAGGCATGTTCGTAGCAGTTTTCTGCAGGATGTCTTTTACCTGGTCTGCTGTAAGCGCAGGGTTGGCATCCAGCAGAAGCGCCACAATACCAGCCACGTGTGGTGTAGCCATCGAAGTACCGCTCATGTGGGTATAGAAAGGGACTTCAGACACCGCCAGCACTTCTGCGTCTTGCTGGGCAGCCAGAGAGGAAACAGGAGCCAATACACGGGTTGACACCACATCCACACCAGGGCCTACAATTGTAGGACGGTTCTCATATGTCCAAGTTCTTCCTGCCGCTGTGAAAGTGCCTTTCTCGTCTTTTACTCCTCTGGAAGAGAAACCAGCGAGTCTGCCGTATCTGTCACCGGCACCTACCGATATAACCCATGGTGCTACAGCATAAGGGTTATGCGTATCGGCGCCAGGGCCTGAGTTGCCGGCGGCAAAAACAGAGATGATGTTTCTTTTGTAAGCCTCTAGAGAAGCAACGTTTACCGGGTTGTTCGGATCAAAGGCACCGGAAGTTCCCCAGGAGTTGCTGATCACTCTGATGCCGTAACGGGCCTGGTTCAGAATAGTATAGTCGTAACCGCCAATGGCATCCAGAATAAACAAGGCACCGCCGGAGCCATAGCCGATCAGATCGGCGCCAGTCGCTACGCCAGCATATTTGCCATTCGACATAGTGCCCAATCCTCCTACTGAACCGGCGCAGTGGGTGCCGTGCCCTGAGTTGGTATCCGTGTTCGGAACATTTTCAGCCCAGGTGGGAGGCGCCAGGGTTGTGTAGCTATTTAAGTTGGTAGAGCCCATGACGTTCTGCTTCAGGTTCTTTCCCAGTTTCAGGTCTTCATGGGTGCCATCCACACCACTGTCGTTAATCACAACTGTAACACCTTTACCGGATACAGGCAAACCTCCGTTTCTGGTGGTCATTTCCATGTCCGTTCTTAATCTTTGTACACCTGTCAGGTGTGTGTCGTGGTAGTTATAGTAGGTTAACTTTTTGTTGAGGTACAGCGAACGCACCTGTGCATCCTGGGCTAAAGCATTAACCTGTGCTGCCGTTGCCAGTACACCTGCTATTGGCAGGGTCTGAAACGTGACGCCAGACGTAAGACCAAGGCTGTTTAGGAGTGTGAGGTTGCCCTGGCTCGGAGCGCTGTCTCCGTGGAAGGTTACAATTACTTCAACAGGTGCAGTAGCTGACTGTAAGGCCTTTTGTAAATCGGGATCTACAGTAACCTGTGCAAAAACACTGTTTGCAAACAAGGCTAGAACAGTGATACAAGTAAAGATAAGTTTCATAAGGTGAGATGAGATAAAAGTGTTACATGTAATAGTATTAAATAAATATTCTACAAGATGAAAAATGTGAGATAAGAGATAAATTTTTAAATTAGGTATTTGTATGTCTGCAGCCTTTTCTGTAGGATCTAAAAGCTGCAAGTGCTTTAATAACGGGATCAATACTGCGCAGGTTGCCCTAATAAGTCCTATCTGAAAGCGAAAAATCAGGAGGGAATGTGGTGGTTGTAGGATGGGACAATAGCAAGAAGCAAAGAATCGGATCCATAGCAAAGGAAAAATATGACTTCCCGGTAACTAGCACTATTCAGGGTTAAAATTTAAAATCTGCTTTGAGAAAAGGATTTATGCGAGAGTGAAGCGTGTTCTTTAGTTATTGATAACCTTGTGTTAGATAGAGGTAACATAAAGCCTCTGCTAAATTCATAGTCCAATAGTAATGGGCGCAGTGACAGGGAAGCTGAAGTGCAGACGAAAAAAATAATTGCTTTTTGCCTGCCTGGTAGTGGGATACTATAGGTCGCTGTGGATAGTTCTTGATAGGCACTACAGATTGTAGCTAAAGCATCGTTACCAAACCGCAGGCACCTGCTGGCCAAGCAAGAGGCACCTGGGCCGCAGCACAGACGGGTCTAGGCCAGCTTAAGTTAGATGGGTACGCAATCTGAAAGTCTTTTAACGGAGTATATACAGGTGAAACAGACCTTACTTATGCGCCACCATATCTTTTCTTTACTTTTATTCATGAGTTTTGCTTTTGCTGCCTGTAAAAAAGATGCGCCTGAGCCTGCTGCTGCACCAGACCTCCCGCCAACTCCCACAGCAGATAATACCAGGACCTATTTAGCTTTGGGCGACTCCTATACGATTGGGCAAAGCGTACCAGCCGTTGACCAGTGGGGAATGCAACTGGCAGCCCTACTGAGGGAAGAGGGTATTGCCATCAGCAACCCTGTGACTGTTGCACGCACAGGCTGGACCACCTCCGAACTGGCCAGTGCTATCGCCGCCGCCGACCTGAAGCCTTCGTTTGACCTGGTGTCTTTGCTGATTGGCGTCAACAACCAGTACCGCGGACAATCCCTTGAAACCTACCGCTCAGAATTCGGCCAACTGCTGCAAACGGCCATTCGCCTGGCGAAAGGAGACCCAACACGTGTGCTGGTGCTATCCATACCCGACTGGGGAGCCACCCCCTTTGCACAGGGTAGCAACCGGCAGCAGATATCTGCAGAGATTAACGCTTTCAATGACGTGGCCAGAGAAATAACGAAGAATGCAGGCGTCACCTTTATCGATATAACTCCTTTAACAAGAGAAGCAGCCTCTGACCCTTCCTACGTAGCCGGCGACGGCCTGCACTACTCCGGTACAATGCACCGGGAGTGGGCGCTGCTGACCCTCCCTAAAGCAAAAGACATACTGAAGTAGGGTTGCCAGGTTAGCGATAACTAGGAACAAGGTTGTGGCTCGTTGATACCGCAGCAGAGGGAGCAGGTATAACTGCTGGTAAAGGTAGCAGGGCAAACCATCAGGCAGCTATAAGCCTTAAACTAACGTGAACTCGGGAATTAACCCGCTTCAAATCAGGTGATTGTGCAACAAAAAAGGCTAAGGATTAGGTAGAAATATTG
>NZ_SSNI01000088.1 GCF_010015475.1 Pontibacter pamirensis | reverse complement strand
CACCGAAATCCCCTCAACGCCCTGGTCCACATCCTCTCAGGCCTGACAGCCTACACCTTTCTCGACCACCAAAACACAAGATTTAGACCCTCCAGAACATTAGCTTAATTCCCGAGTTCACGTTAAATATGAAGTTACTGCTGCTACCTTTATGCCCGGTTACCGGCTCTTAGCCAAAGCCACATGTTAGTTTAGATTGTTTGTCTGCATGATAGGGTAGTCGGTGGCTACCCTTTTCTTTTGGCTGCCTGTCTGATGCTCGCCGGGCCCTTTCTCCTTGAAGCCGCCCCTAACGCATCCAACGGTTCACCATCAGTATAAAAGCAGCACGCAAAAGCAAGAGAGCTGTCGTTTGGGCAAGGCCTACAACCACCAACACATCGCAGCTTATGCCTTACCGCATGCTAAAGGCTCTAACCAGTGAGTCAGCCAGGAACAACGCTTTTTAACGATAAGAATCAACAGCGGTTCCGGCAGGCTGTGTTATTTCAGGGAAAGGCCGTCCCCTGGGATGGCAACCAAGGCATCTTTGAAGCTTTTGATGGCTCTCAGATGGAAAATTAAATAGAATAGTGCCCTACTAAGCATAACATCGGTCATATGGTTTGCATCCTTAACCACTGATACTGTTACACTTTTAGGGGATAAGCTTTCGGACGGTAGCGCTATAGCTGCCTTTCGCCTAACTTTGCAGTAGATGGAGAATCTCAACGCGCATGTGGTGCCCCTGTTGGGGGGCGGCGACATCAGGTACCAGGCCAACGGTGCCGTTAAGTCCATGTCAACAACCTATTTCAGAAACCACTTCAGAGGAGTAGCTTCCCAGGAGCTGCCGGACATAGTGCAAAGCTCCTATTACTACCAAAGTACTGAGAGCCCTGACCTGGTGATGCACTTCCTCGTTTCCGACACCGCTGGTTTATCAGCCACGCTGGTGTGCTACAGCGAGCTTGAAAACAGGTGGAGGGAAACGGGATTTTAGCCTCCCTTGATTTGCCGGTACAGGGACAAAAGCATCTACACTCACGGCAGGGAGTGCAATGGCCTACCGGATAGGGCCTCCCACGGGAGATGTCCCTTGCCTGGAGGTCTTCAAACCAAAGAGGCACCGCCTTTAACAGACAGTGCCTCCCGAGTTGTTTTCATAGCTTAGAATGCGGTTCGGAAAATTTGTTCCTCTGCAGTTTACCCTCCGGAACCTGTGAAGGTTAGTGTAATTTTGCAGACCACCTGTTTTAAGAGATTAACTTGCTGAAAAGTGATGCCAACGCCTGTGGAACGCTAACTCAGCGCATATCCAGAGCACGAGGTAAAGCCGTTCAGGGGCTGTGTGAGCTCACCGAAGAAAGGTGATTCACGGCACTGCACATCTTCTGCCAGGTGCAGTGCTTGTTGACTGTAAAACATCTCACTATCACACGTTTTCCAGGACGATTACAAGGCATGGCTTTGGCTGAATCAGCGTTTTCACCGGCATGAAAGCCTGCTTTTCATTATTGCGCTTTGCAGGCACCTTCTTTCGTTTAGGGGGTGTGGTTAAAATTCTTTAGTGTCATCGTCAGCACTTTTTCCGATATGTTTCTATTTGGAAATATTTATTACCTTGCTCGCCTCAAGAGCCTCCAGCTCTTTCTATCATAAATAGTCCCCGCGGACTTTAGCTTTAGTAAAGGAAAGGCTGCCCAATTTTGGCAGCCTTTCCTTTACTATTAAAAATTGCTCTTTACATATAAAGCATATCGTATAACAACCTTCTGCAGCATTAGCAGGAGAACCGGTTCTGTGCTTCAGGCTAAGCCTGCCCTCTTTCTTGATAGCTTCCACAAAGCATAAATTAATAAAATAATATATATAGAGTATCTGGTTCTTCATCCTATCTTCATGTTCCTGCCAGATATTTGACAGGTAAACAAACATTCAAATATCTTTCCTATGAAAACTTTATCCTTATTACTAATTGCTTCCCTGTCACTTGGCATGCTTGCCTGCGGGGAGGAAGAGACCACAGCGCCACAGCCACAGGTTGGCCTCAGCTTTAACACCGTTACAGCAGCAGCCCCCGTCAACGGAAGGACTGCCTCCACCAATAGCCTGTCCTTCAGCTCCGGCACCATTACACTGAGTGAAATTCAGTTCGAGGCAGAGAGTGATGTGGATTCCCTGGAGGTGGACTTTGAGCTGGAGCAGGACGTGCAGGTAGACTTCGCCACCGGCGCCACCTCTCCTGACATCAGTGCCGTTGCTTTCCGCCCGGGAACCTATGAGGAGATAGAAGTGGAGATGGAGCTTCAGGACAAAGGAAGCCAGCCCGCCATTGTGCTCAGCGGCACCTTCACTGACGCCTTGGGGCAGGCCCACCCGCTTCGCTTCGAGTTCAACTCAGGAGAGGAGTTTGAGGTGGAGAGAGAGGGCGCTGTCACCTTTGACGAGGGGCAGAGCGTGGTGGCACAGGTGACATTCAACCCCGTTGCCTGGTTTGCCGGTGTCTCCTCAGAAGAGCTCTTAACGGCAACAAAGAACGCGCAGGGTGTCATTGTCATCAGCTCGACCCAGAACACCGATATCTTTGAAGAGGTGGCCGATGGCCTGGAACTGGCAACGGAAGTGGAAATAGAGGAAGAGGACTAAGCAGCGGATTATCAAACACTTCATCATTAACAACAAAAGGGAAAGATAATGAAGCAAGCAAAGATACTCGTGGTGTTGCTTTTAGCTGCCGTAGGACTTTTTAGCAGCTGCGAGAAAGAGGAAGGCCCAACAGCTAACGCCACCTTTACCACCACCACAAGCGGTGACACTGACGGGGATGTGACAGGCAACGGAGGCTCTTTCGCAAAGACCTACACCTGGCAGAACTCCATGCCCACTGCCGATTACAACATGGACATCACCGCCTCCAGGGGAGGAAGCTTCCAGCTCGTGATAAAGGATGCTGAAGGGAAAAACGTTCTTGACAAGAAGCTCACTGCCGGGGACGGGGAAGACTCAAAGTCAGGAGTGACCTCCTCTTCCGGCGCTCCGGGAGCGTGGACCGTGGCAATTGTCTTGACAGACTTTAACGGTGACGGCAGCTTCTCCCTGAACAAGGGCGACTAGGCCTGTTTTTATAAAGAATTATACCTATTTACTACTTATGAAAAGCCATCTCTTTAAGAGGTGGCTTTCTTATTTTGGGCACCTGGGAAAGAACGCACTGTTTATGGTTTTATAGCGACCCATCCGGTCAAAGTAGCAAAACCGGCACCCCTTCCAGAAGACTGAAAACGGGGTTCGCGGTATAACACCTAATATGGTAAGTACGAAGATTGCTGATTGAAAAAGCCTCTCAAGAAAGCCCACGTTTCACAAGAAAAGTTTGTCAACCTATTTTTCTGTACAACTTCATTTTAAGTGGCTAAAAAATAAGCCCCTGAGAAAAGCTTTTCAAGTTCGCTCTGATTTAGTTTAAGCGCCAGGGTGCGTTTTTCAACCTGCTTAAACCCAATCCGTCTGCTTTTTTCGTTGCTTTCCCTTAACTCGTTTTTCTTGTACTCTTCTGCTTTGAATAGTTTATCTGGCAGCTCAGGAATCGGCACCACTTCAGCATATACGTGCCAGGCAGTTAATGCACCAGAACAACTTAACTGCAAGGCATTAGGATTAGTTATATCGCTAAAGTCCTTGCTTTTGCTGGTCCTGTAAGATTTATTTCTTTTGCTCTTTCTTCACCGAAGCGAGTATGATCACAAGTTCTTTAGCCGATAGGAAGCCTCCTTGCTGATAGATAATTTCCATATCAGCGTTCAGCACAGAAAGTGTAGGGTAGGACAGTCGCCCGTCTACGCTTCCGAGCTGCTCAGCCAGTTCATGCACTCCTGTTTCGTTGCCTGTCGGCCTGTACTTGAAGGTGTGTCCGTAAAAAGATATATCGTTTTTCTCTTCTGCGTTCAGGAAGACAAAGTAAAAACTTGTGTTCAGCAGTTTCACCACCTGCTCATCCCGGAACGTACTGAGCTTCATCCTTGAGCAGTACCTGCACCAGTCCGTGGAAATAAATACAACCACTGGCCTTCTCTCTGCTTTTTGCAGGCTTTCCAGTTGCCCGAACGCGAAAGAGTTTGGCTGTGCAACTGCCGGTTGGAACTGTAGTATAGTGATTCCAACCAGCACCATAACTAAAAGAAATCTCTTCATAGCCGCCCTTACCTGATGTTTACCCTCACTCCCAGAAAACCCCTGATGCCCTGGTTGGGCGCGTACACATAAGCGGGGTCGAAAGTCAGAGCGTAAGGATTGCCTGGAGTTGGCACTGCCTGCCCGTTTCCGTCAAACACTACCTCCTTGTCAAACGGATCGTGGGACCTTGCGATGCTGTAGGCTGCCGGTGTGAAATCAAGAAGGTTCTTCACGCCGCCGTAAACCTCCACCCTTCCGCCGGGGCTGCCCCAGGTGAGCTGAATATTCTGGATGCTCCACCAGGTAGAATATTCCGGCCTCGGGTCAAGTTCCCCTAGTAAAGGCAGGCGCATGGGCCCGTACAGGTTCCCTGTGTAATCAATCCCCAGGTTCAAAGGTCTTATTTTATAGGTTACAGCCCAAGTCCCGGTCCACCTCTCGGTGAGCACCTGCCGCTGCTTTTCTATGCCGCCCCCCTCTTCCGCTTCTTTCGTGTACACATCCATGTACGTTCCCCCAGCCAGCATTTTCAGCCCGTTGAGCAGCTCCACGTCCATGTTCAGGGTGAGGCCCTGCGTGACGGCATGGCCCCGGAG
>NZ_SSNI01000087.1 GCF_010015475.1 Pontibacter pamirensis | reverse complement strand
AGGGCGTTCACAGTGGATAACCCTCTCGGGTTACCCACAATGAACACCCATAGTAGTGGTAGCAGAAGTGAATTTAAATTTGTTGAAAATTATACTCCAAGGTAGTTCTAAAGTTGGGGAGCCGACAATTACCCTATTTATCTGCACGGCAAGTTTTGGACACGAGCTTGCTTTGGTTCGGGACACGGTGAACAATTTTGAAGTCGGTGTTCCCGTTGGCTGGCGATACGGAGTTCCTGTTGACAAATCAGTAAGCTTCATCGCCCTCAGGCAGAAGGAGTCTGGTACGGACGTGCCAAGGGAAACCTACAACATCAACATTGTTCACCGTGCAGAAACAGATTTAGACAACACGTACAGGCAGTTCATTGAGAATATAGAAAGTGCAGAGGGGTTCAAAATCATAGAGGAAGGTGACACGCTCATCAATGACAGGAGCTATAAATACCTGATAGAGACACACAAGAACAGCATAAGCAAGGAGGATATGAACAATTACGTCTTGTTTACCAACAACAAGGGCAAACTCCTTATACTGACAATGGTGACTATATCTCCCAACTTCCAGAGTTATAAGCCACTGTTTGATAAAATAGCATCCACCTTGCGTTACTAAGACCTCTCAACCAACTTTAAAAACACACTTAGCATCATTATGAAAAAGCTTGTCCTGCTCTTTACAGTGTTTGTGGCTCTGGCAGCCTTCAAGGTAATTGTGAAGCCTTTTACTGGCAAGATACTCTACAGGTACTCCTTTAAAGACCTACAGGGGAATGATATAAACGAGAAGCTTGTGCCTTATCTGGGAAGTGAACAGCACTACTTCATCGACAACAAGAACTACAAGTCACTCTATCAGGGTAAGCTGCAACAGCTATACAACTCAGAAACCAACGCCTACTACTTCATCCCAGATGGCAGGTCTGCACAGAAGCTTGACGGAAGCCAACCGACTTCCCAAATATTCAAGGTGACACCTCTTAATAAAACAGAGAAAGTTGCTGGCTACAGTTGCAAGGCGATACAGGTGGAAACGGACAATGCTACAACTGTATACTTCTACAGCCCTGAAATCAGAACGGACAAGAAGGTGTTCTCAAAACATGGCTTTGGGGAGTGGAACAAGTACCTGGAAGCCACGGACGGAGCCTTGGCTCTTAAATTTGTGATGACAGACAAGAAGAACGGCTTTGTGTGGACTTCCACCGCAACGGAGGTATCCAAAATGGATTTTGGCACTGGTGATTTTGTGCTGCCCAGAGATGTAGTGGTGAAAGAATAACAATGAATTAGCCCACACCTATGGAGTTCAGCCTCAGACCCTGGGTATCGGATGACGTAGAGAGCCTGGTGAAGTACTCCAACAACTACAATGTTGCCAAGAACATGTCTGATGTCTTTCCCTATCCTTACAGTCTTGAGGATGGCAAATCCTTCATTGCGTTTGCCACGAAAGATTCGCCACCAAACATTATGGCGATAGAGATCAATGGGGAGGAATCGGCATTCACCCGCAAAGTGACATATACAGAAAAAATGCGGAGTTAGGATATTGGCTGGCCGAGCCATATTGGGGAAGGGGAATCATCTCTAAAGCCATCATCGAGATGGTGGACAATGGTTTTAGGCACTGGGACATCACCAGAATTTATGCAAGACCCTTTGGCACGAACCTCGGCTCCCAGAAAGCCCTTGAGAAAGCGGGCTTCATTTTAGAGGCACGACTGAGCAAGACGTTCTTCAAGAATGGTGAGTATATGGATGAACTGATATATGCTGTCAGGCGCCCATTGTGATGGTTTCTGATTTCGTACTGTATTTCCGATAGTATCAGCAAAGTGATTGTTGGTAGCTGTGAACCTTTAGCAGTAGTGGGCAAGGCAACAGTCATTTACCCTCGAACAATCCTGTCAATCTTCACCACATTCCTCCACTGACCTGACTCAGCATACTGCTTTATCACACTGTCTCTTTCAGTTAATAGGTGGGTCATGTATTTCTTCAAAAATACTTTGTCAGCCAGCGTACCCAACATTCCGAGAGGGGAGGTGTAGTCAAAGACATCCAGCATCAGTGTGGCATCATCAACTTGCTTAAAATGGTGTTCATGCCTGAACTGCTTGAAGGCACCGCTTACCATTTCATCAACAAAGAAGTAGGGTCTGCCATACTCCGTGATTTTGCTCGTCAAGTGCTGCCACACGCCCAGGTGTTTCGCTCTCCATGTAACAGTTTCGCCCAGTTCTATCAGACCAGCAGTCACGCCAGCAACGGCACGTTCGCCAGTGTGCTCGGTGGAGATGGTACAGCACTGTTGACGATAAACTAAAAATAAAACAAGAGTTAGGTGCAACTGCTATGTATGTTACCTCTAAGAATAACATTCACTCAAACACTACTTTTTCAGAAAACCATCAGTTTTTAAAACATATGTTCATTCTAAAGTAGTGGTAGACCATTCCAGAGCCTTCAGTTCAGAAAATCTACCTTGATTTGCACTCTTTCTGCATCCGCAGGTGAGAGCAGCATTACCTCCACCTTATCGCTTTCATCAAAGTAACTGGCAATCCCTTTGACGATGCCCACCGCAACGCCAGCCATTCTGCGTTTAGACGAATACTCTATCATAAGCTGGTCAACGCCTTTCTTTGTTACCAGTAGCTTAGGTGGATTGGTTCTGTTATCTTCCCTTCTCACAGCACCGTGCATCGCATCCTCTGTATTAATCAGCATCTCATAAGTACGCCACTCTGGTCGGACATACCTGCTGTACAGCAGCATCAGGTCTGGCACCATGAACTCCCCGAACTGCTCCATCAAATCAAAAACAGGCTGCTCTGTGGACTCGCCCAAACAGCCGACAATGGCAAAAATCTCATGAGTAGGATACATCTCATGCATCTGAAAAGACGTATGCTCAACACCTGCCCATTCAAGCAGTTTAAGCCATGTGCTGTGGTCGTAGGTATCTACAACGAAGCGTTCGAGCAGCACAAACATGGAACCGTGCATCAGGTGTAATGCATCGCATTGTTTTTCCATACAGAGACATTTTATGCTATACTATATAATATAGCAAAATAATCCTGTTTAACATGCTGTAAAGCAAATTTTCTGTACCAGCTACTCGTTAGTCATGCCTCTGAATGGGGTTACTTACGCTTTCTCTATCTCATCCATCACAATAGTGGCGAGACCTTCGAGCATCTTCTGGTCTGATTCAGAGAACTTCCTCGGCTCCATGTCGATAACGCATATAGCCCCGATGTTGAAGCCATCTGATGTGGTCAGGGGAGCGGCAGCATAGAACTGCAAGCCAAAATGACCTGTCACCATGGGGTTCGCCAGCAGGCATGGTTCCTCTCTGGCATTCTCGAAAACGGTGACATCAGTCCTCAGCACAGCCAGGGAACACAGGCTAACACCCCTGCTCACCTCGTTTGAGACACCCACCCCCACTCTGGCTTTTGTAACCACGTAGTCTTTGTCAACAAAATTCACCAAAGCTATAGGAACGTTGAACATACGGGAGGCAATGGCAGCAATGTGCTTGAAGGTGCCGTTCTCTTCGTAGGTATCCAAAACGTTCAGGCTTCGCAGCTTTGCCAGTCGTTCATCTTCATTATCGGGAATAATGGGTATTCCAAAAGTATTGTCCATGCTTAAAGTTAAAGTGATTTCCGATAGTAAATCTGAAGAAGCATGCGTAGCGTCTAAGCGGATTGGCTATCAACGCTGGATGTATAAAAGCTAAGGTAGCAGAAACAAAACATCCAGCAGCAGACAGACTGCCAGCGGTAAAACCAAGCAACTGCAACATCAGTTCAGAAATCCACCCTTATCTGGACTCTTTCCTCTTCAGCCGCAGTCAGACGTGTTACTGAAACAGTATCGCTCTCATGGAAATGCTTTGCGATGCCTCTGATGATTCCAACTGCTACTCCCGACATTCTGCGCTTGGAGTGATAGTCAACAATCAATTGCTTTTCGCCTTTCTTTGTCACCAGAAGCATAGGAGGGTTCGCCCTTTCGTCTAATTTCTTCACCGCCCTGTGCATGGTGCATTCCGTGTGCAACAGCATATCGTAGGTGCGCCAGTTCGGGTTCACGTACTTGCTGTAAATCAAGAGCAGGTCTGGCACCAATGACTCCCCGAACTGTTCCATCAGGGTGTAGTTCGGAATGCCTGTTACTTCAGAAGCCTTGTTAACAATGGCAAACAGTTCTTTTGTGGGGTACATCTCGTGCATCTGAAAGGCTGCGCCTTCCAAACCAGTTGCTTGGAGCAGTTTTATCCAGGTACTGTAATCGTATGAGTTTTCTACAAAGCGCTTCAGCAGAGCGAATATAGAACCATGCATCTTGTCTTCGCTGATTATGCTATTATTATCCATGAAGTAAGTAGTAATAATTGTAAGGTAGACAGTACAGCTAGGCTATACTAAATTGAGAAGGGTTGATGCCGAGTCCTCAGTAAAACATCACTCTTTAACCAATCTTCAGCAGCAGCAATTTCGATGAAACGCTGAACTTCCACCGAAAGGGTAATATTGTTCAAAAAATTTGAAACAACCTTTTCCCTTATCGAATCAATAGTGACAAGGCGTGCTATCTTCTGGACTATCGTTGCCATCAGGTTTCGGTATAACTCGGAAATAATGAAATGTAGCTGGCTTCATCAACCCAAATGCTTGTCTGCATTGCATCCAGCAGAACCTTTTTCACATTGTAGTTTCGCACATGCTCCACTATGACTGTTAGGCTTCGCCTCAACTCTGGTATGTTAACAACATTAACAGTTGGCACGTTGACAGACAGGACATCCGTTGTTGAGTTGTAGGCCAGCTTGATGAAGCTGTTTTCAAAAATATTTATAATCTAACTGATGCTCATTGTTAGCTTGTGTAAGTGAAGCTAATCATTAGCAAAGATAAACAATTTTGCATAAATCTATAGGTTGATACTACTGT
This sequence comes from Pontibacter pamirensis, assembly GCF_010015475.1. Lineage (GTDB taxonomy): Bacteria > Bacteroidota > Bacteroidia > Cytophagales > Hymenobacteraceae > Pontibacter > Pontibacter pamirensis. The sequence continues at coordinate 200 of NZ_SSNI01000087.1, read as the reverse complement.
CAGCTTTATACCTAAACAGCATCTACTAAAATCTATCGGGCTATTCTTGTTTTAATTTATGCTATATGTGATTTTAGAGCATGTTTAAATTTGTAACGTTCTGATTTTTAGTCAATCCGGTTAAGAATGAGCTGACAATTCTGCCATAGTACCCATGCTTCTGCGCTTTTAGTGGTCTTTTCATGGTCTTTGTCGAGCCT
>NZ_SSNI01000086.1 GCF_010015475.1 Pontibacter pamirensis | reverse complement strand
TCCCTGTTGCCACCTCCGCCGGCACCGTTGCTTATGGCGCGAAGGTGAAGACCAGCTCGCTTGTCTCTGCCTTCGATGCCATGCACAACGGCACCCAGACAGTAAAAGACCTGGAGCTGGATAAGCGCGTTATCGTGATTCATGGCGCTTATGTGATCAATAACAAAGTCGTGCCAGCTAGCAGGAACCCTAGCCCCAGAAGATATATGGCTACTCTTCCGGTTGCCTGCGGCGAGCTGGTGGAGATGAAGTAAGTTTGGTTGATATCATAATAAAAGAGGAAGCGCCCATACATTGTATGGGCGCTTCCTCTTTATACCTGTAGCGTACATCATGCACGATAGTCACAGCATTTGTTTTCACCTCAATATGCTCGTCCCTTAACAGCTCACGATGCAAAAAAAGAAACAGAAGTGAAGGCGTCAAGCGTGCAGTAATAGCCTTCGCTCTGTTCTTGGCCTGGGCCTGAGGGTCCTGTGCTAGGAGGGGTGTCTTCCTCTGTTCCCGCGTCGCATGGGAAAGTGACTGGGTGGCCGTGCCCGCTCCAACAAAGGGCACACCCTGGCCTGTGGTGCGAAGAGCCTTCTCAATGTCTGCATCGCGCTCCTGGATCTGGTCTTCACCGTGCCTAAGGGGATTCTCAGTTCCCGGGCTACCTCGCTATGGCTGTATCCCCCGAAGTATATCATGTCTACTACTGCCTTTTGCTTCGGCTTCAGGGCGTCCGTTAAATCTTTCACGCCAATGTGTTCTGGGTTGAAGGAGTAGTGGGCAGTGTGCTTCAGCCAAGACCTGTTTTGGCCCATCTCCTGGCTCATTCGGTAGTGCGGTGTGCCGACCATGTCGGCAGCTTCGCTGTGCGCTAATTTCAGCAGCCATGCACTTAGCATACCCTTGCTGCTGTTGTAGGAGGCGAAAGAAGCCCAGGCTTTAACAAAAGTCTCCTGCAGGGCGTCCTCGGCTGTCTCTTTGCATTTGACGATGGGCAGTATCACGCTATACAAGGTGGCTGAGTAGTCTTTGTAGAGTATAGAGACGGCTGCACTGTCTTTTGCCTGCAGCCGTGCCACAAGCTCCTCCTCTGGGATGGCCGGCTGTAAAGGTGGTGACATGATGATACCCTGAAGGTACGCTAACGTATGTAGTTCCTTTGCTTATACGAGACTGCATGTATTTCGCATAGCATTAGGAGCGGTAAGGGAAGGAATAAGCTTCAGGGCTGCAGGAGCGGGCAGTTTTTCTTTGGCTCCTTCATAAGCCAGAACGATGGGTAGGCAGCCATCAAACCCAAGAAAAAGGCTTATAGGAAACAATGCTCATATTCGGCAACGGATGCTTCTGGTGTACGGAGGCTATCTTTCAGGATTTAGAAGGAGTGGAAAAAGTGGTGTCGGGATATGCGGGCGGCCACGTGGAGAACCCCACCTACAAACAAGTTTGCTCTGGCACTACAGGCCATGCAGAGGTGCTCCGGATTACCTATGACCCCCAAAGAATAAGCTATGACGAGCTGTTGGAGGTCTTCTGGAATACGCATGACCCCACTACGCTAAACCGCCAAGTCAACGATGTGGGCACCCAATAACGTTCAGTTGTGTTCTACCATAACCAGGAGCAGCAAAAGCGGGCACAGAAATACAGGCAGGAGCTAGATTCCTCGGGTGCTTTCAACGGCCCCATCGTAACCGACATTGAGCCACTGTCGGAATTTTACCAGGCCGAGGGTTACCATCAGGATTATTACAATCAACATGGCTCGCAGCCGTACTGCAGCTTTGTGGTAAGGCCGAAGGTAGAAAAATTCAGGAAGGTGTTCAAGGATAAGCTGAAGCCTGGGTTCAGTAACAAATAGCACCAGTAAGGACGACTTTATTCCGAACGAGGCAGTCATTTGGAAAAGAATTACTGTTCTAAGAAGCTGTTTTAAAACCTGTTTGACAGTCATTTTTAAAAAAAAATTGTAGCCATAAAGGCCATTTCTACGGTATATAACCTGTTTTGCGAAATATGCATTCCTGCTTGAATAGGTTTTAAAACAGTTTCTAAGACGCAAAACAGAAAATTCTATCAAAAAATGCCTGCAGATTATAAAGTTGCTTACTGATTTATAAGCAAGAGAGGCTCCTTATCACAAGGAGCCTCTCTTGCTTGAAGATTTTTTTTGTTCTTTATGCTGATTGTTGTTGCGGGTTGAAGGCTTTGATAACGGAGTCAGAAAAACGCTCCATTTCTTCTAGCTGCGGGCTACTCTGCAGCAGGAAGAAATCAACGCCCACTTTCTCAAACTCACCGATACGGTCCTGAATCTTTCCCGGAGTACCCACCAAACCCGTTCTTAATCCGCGGTTCGTAACAGAATAGTCCTGTAGCGACAGCTCCTGCTCCAACTGAGTACCCGCCAGCCACTGCTGATAGTTATCATAACCGGCGGCAGACGCCTTCACGTCCGTAATGCGGTCCAGTTCCTGCTTTGCCTCTGCCTCAGAGTTGCGCACGATGCTGTAGGCGGCCACGCCGTACTTCATTGGCGGCAGCCCCAGCGCCTCGCGGCGGCGGCGCATGTCGGCAATACGATCCCCTGTTCTTTCAGGAGAATCACCGTGCATCACATAGCCGTCGCACTGCGTGCTGATAAGTGTTTTAGCTGCCTCCGACTCACCTCCGGCATAGATAAATGGCTTCTTCGCAGGCTTCGGCTGAAGGATGTTATCCTCCACCTTGTAGTACTTGCCCTCATACGTGAAGTGGTCTTTCTCCCACACGTTCGTGACCACGTCCAGCCACTCTTTGGTGCGGGCGTAACGGTCGTCGTGCTGCTCGAAATGGATGCCGTACTTCGTGGCCTCATCGCGCCACCACGACGACACCACGTTCAGCGATAGCCTGCCGTTGCTGATAAGGTCGATGTTGGCAGCCTGCTTGGCCAGTTGTGCCGGGTTATGGAAAGTTGGGCGCACGGCCACCATGATTTCCAGTTGCTCCGTAACAGCCGCCAGTGCCGCCGCCGTAGACCAGGCATCCAGCGAAGGAGCCGCCTGCCCTTTTATATCGTTCAAATACAGCTCAGCGATGAGCGAGAGGCTGTAGCCCCAGTCCTCACTTCTTTGAGCCAATGTCTTTACATATTCCCAGGAGGTGTCCATGCCCTCATCCGGAATGTTGCGGAGCCATCCTCCGAAAACAGGTAACCAATATCCAAACTCCATCTTAAGCCTCCTGTAGGTTTAGTTGCGCTTTCTTCTCCAGGTAATCCACCAGGCGCTCATGCGGGTTAAAGCCAATCACGTTCACCGCATCTGCCACAAAGTTCGACAGGGCATTCACATCGTAATAGTAGATCTGGCCATCGCGCTCGTCCACCATGTACTCAATACCACCTACATCGATACAAGCTTCCTGCACAATACGCTCAATGGCATCAATTACTTCCTGCTCTGGCGTAAAGCCTTCTACCTTCAAACCGTTTTTTGGTGCATCCAGCGCGCAGGCGTTGCGGGTCAGTTCTTTGCCGTTTGTGGTCTGGCATATGTCGGCAGGGCAGAGATTAAAGCTTTCGCCGTTGGTGTACACCTTGATAGCGTAAAGGTATTTGCCGCCCAGCGTTTCTACACGGTTTATATGTCCGCCGCGGGCCACCACATACTCCTGCACCAGCGCGGTATTGTCTATGCCTAGTTTCACTTCTCCGGCTTCAACCGCCTGAGCAAGTTCCTCTGCAGAGTCATAGCGCACGATTCCGGCACCGCTACCGCCGATATTCGCCTTTACCACCACCGGGTAACGAAGACCTTCTGCCGCTTTCAGTGCCTGAGAAGGATGGTTGATGACACGGGCTTTCGGGTAAGGTAGCCCTAAGCGCTCCAGCAGGGTAATCTGCAGGGCTTTTGACGTTTCGTACTGGAAAGCTTTGTAACCGTTTACCACCGGAATGCCACGCGCCTCTAATTGTGCCAGCAGGCCGAGGGTGTAAAAAATACCCTGCTCGTTGTTGCGCAGGTAAGCCGATGGGCTCATACGGTTGAAGAACAGGCTGTAAGGCAGCTCTTTCTGCGCAGGGTCATACGTATGCTCTGCCGCATTCAGGCGCTCATAAGGTATGCCACGGGCGTCCAGTTCGTTAAACAAGGGGCGGAACCAGTCCGGGTGCTCATGGAAAATAGCGATAGGTTTATCTGCTGAATAAGTTGACATAGGATTTCTTTCTAAGGTTTATGTATAAAGCTGCTGTTCAGTTCCTGCCTGCCATCACTCCACCGTCCACATCCCAGATGGACCCGGTTACCCAGGAGCTTTTGTCTGTGAGCAGGAAATGAATGACATTGGCAACATCCTGCGCCCGCCCGACTCTTCCTATCGGGTGAAAGGAGTTGAACCCCTGCAGTGCCTCCTCTATTTTATCTTCCTCGATGAACGCAGCGTAGATAGGTGTCACCACCACTGCCGGGGAAACGGCGTTGACGCGGATATTGTAGTCTGCCAGTTCCATGGCCAGGTGCTGGGTAAGGCTATGCAAACCCGCCTTGGCCATGGAATACGCGGAGGAGGGAGTTGCCTTGATTGCTTGTTTGGCCCACATTGAGCCAATGTTGACAATGGACCCGCCTCCGTTGCCTTTCATCACCCTGGCCGCCTCCTGGGTGATGAAGAAGAAGGCTTTGTTGAACGCGTGGTAGCGGTCATAGTCCTCCTCGGTATGCTCAAGGAAGGGCTTAGGGCTGAAGTACCCTGCTGCATTGAGCAGGTACTTTAAATCAGGAAACGCTGTCTTAAGGTTACTGCTGAACTGCTGCACCTCAGGCAGGCGCGACAAGTCTACGCCTGCTGCATGGACTTTGCCAAGGGCGGACAGCTCTTCCCTTGCCGCCTCTAGCTTCCTGCCAGGCCTGCCCATGATGATGACCTCAATGCCGCCCCTGAGCAGCAATTCTGCGGTGGCCCTGCCCATTCCTGTCGTGCCACCTACTATCAATGCTTGATCTGCCATTTTCTCTATTTGGTTGTCAGTCCTTATCATACGGAAGCAAGGAAGGTAATGGGGGCAGGGGGCGTGATATATTCACCGCTGCGGGAACAGGATGCCCAGGGCAGCGAGATAGATTCCCACCAGCTCCGCCATGCTTCCTGCGCTCACGGATGCAAGGCGGAGCTGGTGGAAAGGATAGTCTCTGGAAACCTGCGCAAGAAAAAGAACACGGCCTCTGTCTAGCAACACATGCACGCTTAGCTTGTAAAACTGAAAGACCAGGTTCCTGGCAGCCTTCGGTTCTTCAGGCCTGGCATCATGTCACAGCATCCCCTGCTTCATTAACACCACCCATTTCTTAGGGGGAGCCACTTCCTGAATGCAAATAAGCAAGGGCCAGGAGGAAAGGCAGTGACCGCATACCGATGGCTAAACTCGGAAAACGTTCGTGTGTCTATACCGTTAGAGCATGTTTAAATTTGTAACGTTCTGATTTTTAGTCAATCCGGTTAAGAATGAGCTGACAATTCTGCCATAGTACCCATGCTTCTGCGCT
>NZ_SSNI01000085.1 GCF_010015475.1 Pontibacter pamirensis | reverse complement strand
CCTGCACCACTAGGGAAGGCAGGTGCTGGCTGTCCCGGCCGTCGGCAAAGTCCGCCCGGATGTGGGAAATAACACCTTTGGCCGTATCAACCGCCATGCTGCAGTGGTAATTGAGTTTTCTGGCTTTCCCGGTTTTACTGATATGCGGGCATCGGGGTCATGCGGGGAGTAGTGTGTCTTGTTGCTGACCAGCTGTGCCTTCTCATGGGTTGACCCCAATGAGGTGAATGTGCCCCTGATATTCTCCTGATGCTTTTCCAGCTTTCTGAGCTGATGGGCCGGAGCTGTTATAAGCTGTGCCGGTTTGCTGTTTTTCTGAAGCATCCGTTGTTTATCTGCCTCCTGCTGTTGCACTGACTCCAGTGGCTGCTTTAGCAGCAGACTGTCCATCGAGGCGTTGGCCTTCACGGGCGCTGAGTCTACGGCCTGTGTGTCACCCCTGACCATACCCTTCTCCACGCACAGGCTGAAGACCCTGTCAAAGAGCGACTCGAACAGGGCCTCGGGGTAAAGCTGGCGGGTGCGGGATACGGTGGAGTGCCAGGGCAGGGGCTCGTCAAGCTGATAATCCAGAAAGTAAAGCAGGTCCAGGCGGAGGCTGCCGTGCTCGATGAGCCGGCGGTCAGAGGTGATGTTCTCCAGGTAGCCCACCAGGCAGAGCTTGAAGAACACCACCGGGTCAATGCTCTGCTGGCCACACTTACCGTAGTAGCCCCGCGTCAGCTCGGTAAGGAAGCCCAGGTCCAACTGCTGCTTGAGCCGACGGTAAAAGTTGTGCTCCGGCACGTGCGCCGAGAGCGAGAAGAGAAGCTCCTTCTCATCTTTGAAAGTTTTCTTGCCCTGCATAGCTACAAGAAATAGGTTATTATCCTTTAACGGCTATCTTAACCCAGTTGTGCAACAGCCACCCACGTTTTCTGATAATGCTTTTGTCAATTTGTTTCTGTACAACTTAATTTTAAGTGGCTAAAAAAGAAGCTCTTGAGAAAAGCTTTTCAAGTTCGCTCTGATTTAGTTTAAGCGCCTGGATGCGTTTTTCAACCTGCTTTAACCCAATCCGTCTGCTTTTTTCGTTGCTTTCCCTTATCTCGTTTTTCTTGTACGGTTCTGCTTTAGTTACCATGTTCCAGATAATGACGGCCAGCTTCCTTGCCGTTGCCGTGATAGCGGCTATTCTCCCTTTCTTGAAGGCAATCCTCTTGAAGAATGGGGTGAGCTCATGATCCTTCTGATTTCCGATGGAGTTGGCAGCCTGACGAAGTGCTATTGCTAAACAGGATTTACCTGACGGTGTGCGGCTGCTGATAACACGGCCGCCGCTTACCTTGTTGTTTGGAACAAGACGCAGCCAACTGGCGAAGCTCTTGGCGGTTGGGAACCTGTGCAGATCTTTTCCCATCGTCGTCAGCAGGCAAAGGACAGTGCCGTAGCTGATCCCGGAGATAGCGAGAAGGTCAGTCTTGAAGTACTGGTAGGCTATTCTTGGGACATTGAACTCAGGAGCATTTTTACTGCTCTTTTTCTTGCTTTGCCTCAAGGACTTCTCTTCAAGTTCAGATATTGAGGTCTGCGGCGCATGCTTCATCAGGGAACGCTCGATCTTCTGGTCACACTCCTTGAGGGCTTCTTCATAGAGCCTGTAGAAGTGCAGGCAAGACTTCAATTCAAACAGCAGCTCTTCCCGCCAGGAGCCATGGAGCGCCTCGGCTATCTGCTGTTTGGTCTTTTTCATCCTCACATCCACTAGCGAGGCAAGGTGCTGCGGATCCCGGCTCCCCGCCAGAATCGCCTCTGTTATCGCAAGTCCTGACTTACCGGTAATGTCGCGGATGGCCACGTCCAGCCTGATGTTCATCAGCCGGAGTGCCTTTTGCATTTTGTGCGTGTACCTGGAGCTCTGCTCAACCAGATGCTGCCTGTGGTAATAGTAGGTGCGTAGCTCCTGGAGCGTGTCGCTCAGCAGAAAGCTGCCCGACAATAGGCCTAGGGAATGCAGCTTCTGAATCCACACACAGTCAAGCACGTCGGTTTTGCGCCCCTGTACATTCTTTGTCTGGCTCCCCCCGACAAGCAGCACTTCAAACCCGGCTTTCTGAAGCGCGTTGAAGAGAGTTTGCCAGTAGGTCCCGGTGCTTTCCATGGCCACGGATGTGATTCCCGAGTCACGCAAGTGCAGAATAAGCTCCTCATGGTCTTTGGTGCAAATCCCAAAGGAACGGACATTCTCCCTGACTTGGTCTGTGGCAACGAAATGGCTGCGGGACCCCACGTCTATACCGGCGGCGTGTGGGTTGACGATTTGAAGTGGCAGTGCTTTTCCCATGGCGTTTCTTTATATTTTGAAATAGCTTCAGGGAATGTATTCACTAGTATAAGAGTTTTTCTGTACGGGATTCTCCGACGAGATCACCAGTTAATTCACCAAATGCCCATGCATAGCAAGGGCCTATACATTCCAGCCCAGATTTCAGGAAGGACTTTCCAAGTACCATTAAGGTAAGGAGCTTGTTTTCTGAAGCAGACTAAAGATAAGAATTATCAAGATGCTAAAGGGTTTCAGTTGTCATCCTTATTCAACAGTGCTCGCTCTATCCATTGATTTCAGGACGAGACAATTCGGGAATTAATATTTGAAACTTACAAATCCTGAGCTATTAATATAAATATTAGTTGGTGTATTCTTCTATTTCGGGAAATAAGGCTAACAAATGCAGATATATAACATAATATTCATAAATACTTAATGATTAAATAGCTATACAAGCAATTGTATATCAGAAAGCTAGCTATGGTTTAATTCCCGAGTTCACTTTTAGTTAGATGCAGCTATGGAAGGGTTCTCGTAATATTGAAAAGCAAAAGAGGGAACATGGTTTTATAACTGCGCTCCCTCTTTTGCTTTTCAATGCTTGTTGCTAAATCTGAAGATTCAGCGGTTTAGCAAAATTACATTTTCCCTTTGGCCATTCCTTTGCCATTGTTTGTAGGCATAATCTGACCACAAGCTACAGGCATCGTTGGTACATAAGTGCCGTTTACAGTCAGGCCGTGTAACACGATGGCTCTGTTCTGAAGGGGCTTCAGATCTTTATAGTCAATAACTTCACCTTCTTCTTCGAACTCGATTTCGCCGAGGTTAAATGTACGGGTATAGTGTATGTTGCCTTCTGCATCAGCCTCTGGAAACTCATCGATTGGCACATACAGTTCAAGAAGAACTGGTCCGTAAGAAGGAAGTCCTTCTACGAGATCTACAAAGCCATCTCCGTTTGTGTCATCAGCAGGTGTAGGGCATGTTGAGTTCCTGTTGTCATCCATAAACCCGTGGATGTGTTGCGGGTGAGGCAGGTTTGGCTCCAATCCTGATGCCATCACCTCCACAGTAAGCGTGTTCGCATCAACAGTGATAGTGGCAGTACCTGATACACCTGAGTTGTTTAGCGGCTGGAGATTCGCCATAAAAGTGCGCTCAATAGCAGAGCCCTTATTGACGCCTTTCTGGTGAGCTTCCTCTACATTTTGTGCTGAAAGATTCGCATCAGGAGATATGTCTGACTGCTCGCAGGAAACGAACGTGAATGCCATGGCAGCTGCCGCGATAAATTTAGTTGGTGCCGGGAATAAAGTCTTTATATTCATAATTTTATATTTTTTTGATTACACACTACCTACGAGGACTAATGTCCGAATCTTCTTTAAGCCCTTTTTTAAGTGGTAGAGAGGAGTTTAAAAGGCGTGAATGGTCAATTATGATTAGTGGATGATAAATCCAATGCTTTAGAGCAAGTGCTCACTGTTTAAACGCCTATAAAAATAATTAAATCAAACTGCGTGTTATTCGATGTCTTGGTTTAATGTACAGTCGAAGATAAAACTGCCTGGTCCTGAGATAGGTTGACCGTTTTTGGCATCAAGCCCCTTATTTACCGATGTTGAGTTGGTAAAGTGGCACTGCAGGTGCCACTTTACCTTCATTGTTTTTCTTTCACTTTGAGCTATTCTGTGCAACTTTATTTCAAGTAACTATAATAGAGGCTCTTGAGAAAATATTTTCAAGCTCACTCTGACTTAGTTGAAGCGCCTGAATGCCCCTTTCCACCTGCCTTAACCCTGCCTTCAGTTGTCATGCTTATTCAACAGTGCTCGCGCTGTCCATTGATTTCAGGACGAGGCAGACACTTCACAGGAAAAGGCTGGCAGTTATCACATCCGGCAGTCTAATTTTCAGCAGATACCCTGTAGGATGTGAGTGGCTCTGCCTTGATGATGGTGTCGGTGCCGATGTAGGCGTTGTTTTTATTCCAGTGCCACTTGCGCACCTTCGGCATCCTGATGCCGTCTACCATGACCTCCTCCTCCAGCAGAATGTACTCCCCGCTTTCCGGCTCGCCGTGGTTAAAGCGGTAGGCCTCCATCGCATACGTTTCAGGGTCAATGTAGAAGAACCAGTTATCAGAACCTACGGCATCATCATAGTTCACCTCCAGCACACGGTATTCTTTCCCCTCGAGTTCCTCGTTTTGGGCTGCCTCCGCTACGTTCACTCCTTCATCCGTCAGCTTCATGGGCAGCCCGTAGAGGTAGCCATAGAAACTATGTACCCACTTCAGGTCATCAGGAGTGAGGCCGTATTTTTCCCGGTCCTCTGCGCTGATGTCCCCTTTACCGTCCAGCAGGTAAAACTCCTTACCATTAGCTATCCCTTTCACTGCCTCCTTCCCGTCCTGCCGGCTGATGTGGGCAAAGTAGCCGGTGCTGTTGTCCAGCTCTATCTCAAAGGTGTTCTCTTGCCCGGCGGTATCGGCAGAGCTTAGGTAAAGGCGGGTCTTCAGCTCTGGCCAGTTGTTCTCCGGGTCGTGGTAAGCCAGCGTTTTCTCAAGCAGTTCTGAGTCAACGGTCGGCTCCTGCTGACAGGAACCCAGCAGTAGCAGCAAAGCCAGAAAACCAGAGAGGTGCAGCAGGGGCCGGAAGCTTTTAAAGGTCAAAGAGTAAAATGGATTAGAAGGATTATACTGCATAGCTATGATGTTTTTATAATTTGTTTAACGCAGGGAAACTGCGGGAAATCTATTTCCGGCAAAACGCTTCCACATGTAGCCGGATCCCGAAACGCCCTTGTTGGGAAGAGTGTTACCTTATATAATCAATGTCTGAAAAGACCTGCACGCTGTTGTTACCAATTAGTATGGGCTTCCCGAACCGCCCTTCCTCTTCCCCGTTCTCCAGCTTCAGGACACCGCGGGGGCAGACGGAGGCGCATACACCGCAGCCTACGCACGAGGAACGCACGATATTCTGCCCCCTCTGTGCATACCACCGCACATCGATTCCCATTTCGCAGTAGGTGGAGCAGTTGCCGCAGGAGATGCACTGCCCGCCGTTGGTGGTAATACGGAACCGGGACTTGAACCTTTGCACAATACCGATATAAGCCGCCAGGGGACAGCCGAACCTGCACCAGACCCTGTTGCCCATAATCGGGTAGAAGCCCACCCCTACCACCCCGGCAAAGGCGGCCCCTATCAGAAAGCCATAGGTAGCCCGAAGGGTATAGGTGTCGATGAACAGGAAGGTCCCGCTGCCGGTGAAATAGGTGTACAGCACGCCCGCCGTCATCACCACGGCGAACACCAGCACACTGTGTATCATCCACCGCTCCACCTTCCATGCCTTCAGGGACTTGTCGGAGAGCTGGCGGTAGG
>NZ_SSNI01000084.1 GCF_010015475.1 Pontibacter pamirensis | reverse complement strand
GCTCCATGTGGGGTGCTAGTCCCTTTACATCCGTTATCACCTCGAACTCGCCGTTCTCCGTCATCATCACCGTCGCCGTGCCATACACGCCGGAGTTGTTGAGCGGGTTCAGCTGCACCTTGTACATTTTCATCTTGCTGTTGTTGCCCCCAGAGCCGCCTCCAGGCATCACGCCGTCCAGGTCACCCAGCTGGTCGCAGCCTGCCAGGAAGAAAGTGCCCAGCAGCGCGGCAGCAAAACCCTTGGTCAGAGTCGCCGCTTTATTCAGTATCATGCTTGTCTTCATAAATCCTTGTTTTAAAATATTAAAAATTGACAGTCCCTCAGGTTCGCTATGACACGATGAACGGCTTGACGATGTCCAGCACCATTTGCATGGACAGCGGCTCATCCCAGGCCTCCCTCACCGCCATCACCGGTACTGTTGTCACCTCAGTCACTTCCACACCCACATGCGTGGTGTTTTTCTCACCGGCGTACACGGCGCTGCTGGCCATCATGAAGGTCGCTCCGAAGCCGTCTATGCCGTCGTAGTCTTCCTCTGTTATCCAGCCTTTTCTTCCGCGTATGCGCCTTACCTGCGAGGCGTGCCGCGCCTCCACCGCATGAATCTGCAGCGCCACCTTGAGCAGGTCGTCGTTTTCAATCAGGTTCGGTGCCTGCCCTTTGTAGGCTCTCACTCCCGTATCCTCGAATGCCTGCGACAGGGCCAGGAAGAGCTGGCGGTTGCTGAAAGGACTAGGGAACACGCCCCCCGCGGTAAAGTCGAACATGCTCGGCACGCCATCCAAATTTCCGCCCAGAGCCTGAATCGTTGTCTCCAGCAGCTCCACGTGGATGCGCTCGTGCTCGCGGATGGCCATGAACACGTCCATGTGCCTGCCGCTTACGACGCCTGAGTCCACACCCTTTATGTAGAACTGGTACTCGAGCCGCTCCAGGGCCAGGGCGAACTTCAGCACGCCTATCACATCGCTGCTTTGCGCAAAAGCCATCTTCGGCATCATGGTGAAAGCTGCCACGGGCAGTGAGGCAAGCGCCACTTTCTTTGTCAGGCTCCCGAGCTTTTTGAAAGCCTCTTTTCTGGACATGTAGATGTCCACTTCCTCTTCCGACTTGTTTTCTGTGTTGAAAGAGTCAAACAGTTTATTAAAATCCATGGTAGTATCCTCCGGTTAAGCTTTTGGTAAATTACTCGCGTCAATCTCAGTCACAATGAAAGGGGCAGCCGCCTGCAGCACTTGCATAGGTGGGAAAGCCCGCTCCAGGCCATCGTCAATGAAGTCCACGAAAGCTTCATTGGGAGCGATAAGGTCATAGATGGCAGTCGCGTGCCGCGCCTCCACAGAAACGATTTTACCGGCCACTACCAGGAAGTCCGGGTTGGTAAGGAGAGGACCTGCGCCGTTGTAGGCTGCCACCCCGAGGTCCTCGAACGTCTTGGCAGTCTGCAGCACGCTGTTTCTGTCTCTGAAGTCCACCATGCTGAAGTCAAACTCCAGCTTGCCGATAGCATTTTTACCCAGGGCTGCTTCAAAGAACTCGCGGTGAGCTACTTCATGCTGCCGCAAATCCTCCAGCACCCTTATCTCCTCAGCGCTCGCACCGAGGTAGAAGCCAAGCAATGCCACTTTGGTGTAGTAGGCAGCCTCCAGCTGCTCCAGGGCATAGGCATAATTGAGGATGCCGATGTCCCCGCTCCCCAGATTCACTTTCTTGGGAGAGTTCGGGTTTTTCGGTGGGATAAACTCCTCGAACTGCTCGCAGCCGGAGAGCAAGATAGCGGATGTGGCCAAGGCCGCTCCGCTGTACTGCAGGAAGGACCTGCGGGAGCTGCTGAGCCCCTGGTCGGGCTTGTAGCCCTTTCCTTTTGAATCGGTAAACTTTGTCATACTAACCCATTTAAAATTTAAAAAATACTACTCTAAAATCCTTCTCTCCCTTCTGTTGCCTTTCCTGTTATGTATCCTGCTATTCTTTGCCATTCTGCCAAAGTTGATTAACATAACTTACAACCAAGTGTATATCCATGTTTTCTGTTGCCTGCCGTGTGCCTCCAGGACAAGCAGCAGTCCCTGTTCAAACACAGTTAAGTGGTGCGTGATTATTCTTTTTGTTATATAAAAGGTACTTACGCAAAACTACTTACGCTTGTGCAGCTGAATATTTAAGAACAGTATCATAATACAGGGTGTATGCACCCAAACAATGAGTGAGTACTCATTGTTACTTAGAGAGAAATAAATATTGGGTCGTTGCAAGTATGAAAAAGAGACTGCCATGCCTGTTCCTGAGGATAGTATATGGCTGTAAAAGAATCCTTTACTTCCCTTTTTTCGTTTGTAATGCATCACATCTAAATACAACGACATGGAAATCACCAACATTCTCGCTTTTATCGGAGGCCTGGGAGGCACAGAGGTATTCCTCATCCTGTTTGTCATCCTGCTGCTCTTCGGGGCCAAGCGCATCCCGGAGCTGGCAAAGGGGCTTGGCCGCGGCATCCGCGAGTTCAAGGACGCCACCAATGAAATCAAGAGCGAGATAGAGAAGCCCGGAAAAGACGAAAAGACAGCAGCGGAGAGACCGGTTGCCAAGGTTGCCAAGGATGAAGCACAAAAAGAGGCCACAGTGTAAAGACCCCTCTTTTGGCAGAGCTAACGGGACGATTAATGTACAATCCACTAAATGGATTTATAATCCGTAAGTTAGGCTTATACCAAATGTTATTAAACATAACCTGCGTTATTGGCCATGCTCACAACCTGTTCTATACGACTACTGCCAAACTTATCTCTCATCATCTACCCCTTCTACGGGATACCGAGACAGCATGTGAAATCGTTATAGAACGGATGTATTCAGTAGCTCGAGCTAAATAGCAGAGCAGTATCCCCACATGAGCAGAAAAGGCTATTGAAGTGGAATAATACATCAATTCCAGCAGAAAGCCGGCTGTGAACCGTCATGCTGCAGCCTTTATAGTCCTGCTTCTGAGCCGCCAATGCTCCACAATGCTCCAAAAAGATTTAACAACACAAGAACCACGTGTTGTAGCACAACCGCAACAGAGCACCTTTAAGCCAGAGGTAAAGCCAATTCCCTTACTGCTTCACGGAATAGGCGTAGACGCCATTCTCTCCCTTGTCAGCCCATTTGAACATACCGGGAACGCCTCCGCCAAAGTAGAGGTTATTCCCCTCTACCCAAAGCCACGAAATGATAGGGGCAGGAGCCATCAGGCTCATGAGCTGCTTCCCATCTTTTGCACCATAGGCCTGCAGGGTGCCATCGAGCGAGCCGATAAAGTAAACGTCGTTGGCCAGGTAGCCGGGCACGATGGCCGCAGGCTGCGCGTGGTTGATGACCCACTGGTGCTCTCCGGTGGCTGCGTTCAGCTTCTTTACCGAAATCTTGACCTTGTCAGGGGGCATGGTGTGCACGTAGCTGTTGTTGCTCCAAATTAGAACCGAGCCGTCACCCACAGAGGCCTCTCCGTGCATGCCCCCGTCAATTCCCCCGTACCCGATATTCGTGTGCCATATCCTCTCCCCTGTCTGGGCGTCGAAGGAGTGGAAGATTCCGCTCTTCTGCCCGGCCCCCACCAGCTTGCGCGGTTGCCCGTTCACCTCGGCAACATATAGCTGGGGCCCGCCTGCAAAGTCATAGTCAGGGCCTTTCTGGTCTGCCTTTGTCCACACATCATGCTGGGTCACCTGGTTGTGCCACCTTACCTCGCCTGTTCTGGCGTCCACGGCTATAATAGCGTCTGACATGTCGGTTGCCTCTCCGGTGTAGTTGTTGCCGGTGGTGAAGTAGAGCATGTTCAGGTCCGGGTCCAGGGCAAAGGAGCTCCACACGGCACAGCCGTTATGGGGCGGCTCTACCAGCACACTCTCCCAGGCAACGGTACCGTCACTGGCTCTTAGCGCCACCACTTTTCCCTGGAAGTCAGGAATGAAGCCTTTCTTCATGTCTGTCATTGGCTCCTCCACGGAGGACACGCCAATATAAACCAGCCCGTCGTGGTAGAGGAGCGTGCTGAGGTTGCCTGCTTCCGTGTCATCGGTAAACCTTGTCTTCCACAGCACCTCACCCGTGGCGGGATTCAAGGCGAAGGCAGTTCCTTCCACGCTGGCCTCAAAAAGCTTACCGTCGCCTAAAGTGCCCGTGCCGGCGAAGCCATGCCATGGCCACATCGTTTTTGGCTTCTCTATTTCTTTTTTCCAGATAAGATTGCCTGTGCCTGCGTCTACTTTGTACACCGAGCCTCCCCAGTCACCGAAGTAGATGCCTGTTGCATCAACAAGGGGCGTGTGGGAAACGGGTGTAGGGGTGGCGTACTTCCAGTTCATCTGCATGTTGGCAACATTGCCGCTGTTGATGGGACTCTTCATGGTGGCGTGCTGGTTCCAGAGCGTCTCCTCCACGTCCGGATTCCTCTCAATCACTGCTGCAACAGGCTCCACAGCCGCAGTTGCCGTTTCCACGGCTACAACTTCAGCGTCAGCTGCGACTGTATCCGCTTGCGTGGCAGTGGTGTTGCAGGAGGCAAGGAAGCCGGCTGAGAGTAATGCGGGGAAAGAAAGGTTCCTGATGAGGACTTTTAAAGTAGAAGCATCCATAGCGAATGATAAAGGTGTGGTAAGACAATAACCTGTACAGGGCAGCCAGAACATCTTCTTTGCCTGTATCTACGCATAATACCTGACTGCACAACTAATGGTTGCATGTAGCTGAAAACCAATATAGAGCCAGCGGAATGCAAGTAATTCCTTTCGAAGGACTGGCAGACAAAGAACAGGCATGTTCCGATAAAGTGCTTTTCGAGTCCGGGGCTGCAGGGAGATGAGGTACTTACAATAGAAGGAGGTTGATGAAACTACTAAGTACTCCCGGCTATACTGAAGAGGTAGCTTTGATGGTGCTGTGTTTTCGAAGCATGTTATCAACAGAGTACTTCCCGCTACCCAAGAATAGCAGCACACTGTAAACAAGCAGATAGAGTAGTATCAAATCTTTTTCGGTAATGGGATCATCGGCATGCGCAATGAAAGCAGCTACCAGCATCGTGATGATTAGAGGGATGGTGGCTAAACGGGTGCCAAGGCCTATGAAGATTAGCAGAGAGCAAGCAAACTCAGCAAAAACAGCCAAAACAAGGGAGGGACCACTGCCTATTCCTATCGGATCGCCGAAAGTGAAATCCCCAGCTAACTACTTTTCCAGTTTCGGGATGCCGTGGAAGAGCATGGTGCAGGCAACTACTACTCGAAGCAGCAGCAGGGCCAGGTGGACCTTTGAGGGATTGATACTGGTAGCAAATAGTGACTTCATGGTTATTTGGCTGAGGTAGCTGGATTGGACAGTGCAAACATAGTAGGGTTTGTCACCTAAGCATAAGTAAGTACGCTATTTTTCTTTCAGAGCGTATTTATGAGCAAGGTGTTGCTCCGCTCGTAGCTTCTATCAACGCCGCCAGCCAATATGAAAGTATTGTCAAAAAGGAAGGTTTCTCACCTAGAGAAGCCTCATTTATTTACAGCACATAACACCTGCGATGGCAAGTGCGAAGACTGTTTATTGTTAAAGCATCTTAAAAAACCCCCAGTGGCTGTTGCACAACTTAGCTTTTAGTACGACTTCCTTGCAGCCATTATTCGGAATAAGCATATAATGCTCCTCTCTTTGATTGTGGTCAAGCGACAGGGGTGAAACCAATAGCTGAAGGTATGAA
>NZ_SSNI01000083.1 GCF_010015475.1 Pontibacter pamirensis | reverse complement strand
CACGTTTAAGCCGCTGCAGGATGTTACCCGCGCTGACTTCGCCGTCGTGATCACCCGCACGTTCGAAGGCTGGAAGGCACTATCTACTGTAGACGTTTCCGGTATGCAATCTGCAGGAGCTCAGCAGTGGACACAGAGCTTCACCTACCCTAACCCGTTCTCTGAATCTACTACAATTAGCTATGCAGTTGAGCAGGATGGATTCGTAACGGTGGAGGTATTTGATATCCTGGGCAAGAAAGTAAAAATGCTTGTAGCAGAAAGCCTGAAAACCGGTAATTATTCTGTAGACTTTGAAGCGGGCAACCTGCCAAGCGGAACATACATTTATCGTGTAGAGGCTGGAGACAAAGTGTTCACCAACCGTATGATACTGACTAAGTAAGGGAAAGCTTCCGAGGCACTAATAAAAGGGGCAAAAGAGATTACTGTTTTTGTCCAGTCCCACGACAGCCGCTTTATCTACCAGGTAAAGCGGCTGTCGTGTTTTAGTATTAGTCCTCATTTACATAATGCACGTTATCAGGCCTCACAATCTACTACTTTCACTAGTCTAGTTGTTCAAAAACAGTATTAATCAACGGGTAATATACCGTATGAGGCGCTGTTGCTTTTTTAGTGGGAGTCACCTCTATTTCCTCCTTGCTTCTTTTTTGTGCTGTTCTGCATCCCAGGTAATGCCCCAGCGCTTTATGTATTCTGCCAGCGGTTGTAGTCCCACCGCAGCTCTTCTTTTATCCACGTTGTCCGGATCTTCAAGTGGCAAGACACAGTATTCACCGCTTTCTGTGTCCCTGCCAATCTGGCTTCCATAAATCTGTTTTTTCCCCTGGCTCAAAGCAACCCGGTCTTCCAGCAAAGCCAGGCTGCCTGCGTTTGCGTTTCCTTTTTGAACAGCCTCCCGCATCAGGGGCAAGTACTCTGCCTGCGTGGCAGAGTCAGCATGCTGGATAACTAAGAACAAGGTGGTGTTCCCTTGCTGGCCAACCTCCTGTGCTCCAAGCCAGCCATGTTTGTCTAGGATTGCCTTTACCTTCCTTAGGTTTATCGAGTCTACTGCTGCCATGCGCTGCCACAGGCTTTGCATTTCTTTTGACTCAAAGCCATGTGCCTTGGCCACACTGTCTACCATCAGCCTGTATTTCTGGTCCTCCCGGAAAATGGTGTCCAGTTGCTGCACCAGCGGGTTGTTGAACCTGGTGTCTGCTTTGGTGAGCAATGCCTGCCAGCGTTTGTCCTTCTTCAAGGGGCTAAAAGCTGGCTCTGTTGGGAAAGACCGGTAGTTTTTGAAGTCATCGATGCCGCTGTAGGTAATGACCCGGTCCAGTTTCCGGAAAGCGCTGTCCAGGTTGCTTACCTGTGCCCATGCCCGGGCCGAGTTGTAGAGGTCCGGCACGTACCCTTTCCAGTTG
This sequence comes from Pontibacter pamirensis, assembly GCF_010015475.1. Taxonomy (GTDB): domain Bacteria; phylum Bacteroidota; class Bacteroidia; order Cytophagales; family Hymenobacteraceae; genus Pontibacter; species Pontibacter pamirensis. Next base: position 4,365 of record NZ_SSNI01000083.1, on the reverse strand, counting down.
TTTAGCTTAAAAGCGGCTGTGTATGTGCGGGCGGCCTCTTGGTAGGCCTTTGCCCGGTAAAGGGAATCCGCCTTCTCTGCCAGGTCAAAATACTCCTGAGGGGCCTGCTGCCCTAAAGAAACCTGCTGCCCCAACAACAGGTGCATGATAATTACGCAGAACACCAATTTATACACTCCCATCATTTATGACTTTTATAATGCAGCTACCTAACAGGGCCTGCATATGTGAATGAGGAATATATGCAATATATAGGGCAGTATAAAGCAGGCTAACGTAAATACAGCCTGCCTGCAAAGAATCAAAGCTTTTGCCCCTGTTCCGGTCTGTAGTGGCGGTACTCTTATAACCGTTATTAAGGGGCTCATAAGCCCCTTAATAACGGTTTAGCTATGATGCGTTTATCGCTATACTTTGCATGCATAACTTGATGCAATTATATTCAATGGAAATATTATAATACGCCCTGTTGCTGATAATTGCAACAGGGCGTATTAGTCATGTTATTTTTCTTGATTCTTAGGTTCTTCGCTGACTACAACTACGGGTATATTTGGTTGGGCAGCGGATGCTTTCTTAGCTTCTTGATGCTCTTTGATTGTAGCTTCTGGCAACGGGACTTCATTTATTTCACTGCAGGCAGAGAACGCTAGAGCTATTACAAGTGGCACCAGGACAAGATACCTTGCTATATGCATAATCGGGGACTTCATTTTGTTCATCATTCTTATTCTGTTTTTTATGGTTAGAAGATTAAAATTGTTCACAGGCGTTGGGGCATGAGATGTAGCGCCTATTCTTATGAGACTATACTGGTAAACTTTTCTTTCTATTCCGCTCTTTATCACTTCTCTGTCGGCAATGAACTCAATGTTCTCTTTTACTGAGTGCACAAAAAGCCACACAACTGGGTTAAACCAGCAGAGAATTCTGCATAACTCAGACAGCAAAACATCGACCGTGTGCCATTGCCTAACATGCACCTGCTCATGGCAAAGTATAGGGGCTAAGTCACTTTCTTGGTGTTGTTCAGGGTTAAGGTAAATAGACCGCCAGAAAGTGAATGGATTTATTCTTTTCCCTACATTCCGATACCACACTCCATTGAAACAGCTATGGGTGGAATGCATATGAATCATGTAAAGAGAGGCAAGCTGGACAAATAGCCTCAGCGCCATTGTTACTACACCCATCCAGAATAAAATGGCAAGTGCCACCAAGCTCACTGGTGCCGCTGCTTGCACATGAACCGACTCAAAGGAGGGTACATAGTGGGTGACTACATTCGGCCAGATAAATATGGGGAGATTTATCAACGGAAAGCTAAAGGAGAATGCTATTCCGAACATGAGGAATACACGGTTAATCGTGTAAAACGTAAGCGGACGCAAGGTAAGCCAATAGGCAAGGGAGAAGAGCACAAGGCCTATGTTCACCTGCAGGATGTAAATGAGCGTGTCAGCCATAGGACTATTCTTTAGGTTTCTCAATCATATTGATGATCTCTCTCAGTTCATCAGTACTTATCTGCTTCTCGTTAGCAAAGAATGATACCAGCTCCTTGTAAGAATTGCTGAAGTAGTCGCTTACAATGTCGCTCATGAAGCGCTTTCTATACTCGCCAGCACCGACAGCGGGTGTGTAGCGGTAGGAGTTGCCGAGCTTCTCACCCCGCAGATAGCCTATCTGCTCGAGCTTCCTCACGGTAGAAGCCAGCGTAGTGTATGGGGGCTTGGGCTCAGGAAGGGATTCCAAAAAGTCTTTGATAAAGCCACCTTTGTTTTGCCATACCACCAGCATTACCTCCTGCTCTTGCTCTGTAAGTCTTTTCATGTATTACGAAAGTTTAGTATGTCTACGGATTGTTAGTAACAATACGAAGATTTCGTAATAAAGAGTTGATAATTTTAGTTTGTTTTGTATGTATCAAAGAGGGGTCCAATAAGCATCTACTCTGCCTATTGGACATCTTGATGTTTCTGTTCAGAGATTGTCTTATTATAGTTAGGCGTTAAATTAAATTATGTTATATATCCCGTTCAATCTAAAATAAGTAGGCGGGCGGTTCCTCCTCCACGCTTTACCCCTGGCGTTAGGTCTCCGGCACCAGGCCCAGAAACAGGGAGCGCTTCGTGAGGGTGATTTAATAGGTTCGCCTATTCTTCCAGAGAGGTGGTACATCAAATCAGCTGCTTCGTCTAAAATTCTTGCTAAATTGATAATAAACAACTACTTTCATTATGCTTAAGGTGAGATGTAAGCAAATTGTTTGTTAGTTAGAAAAAAAGCCGCCCCTGCAGAGGGCGGCTTTTTCATTTTAGCTTCCTTTGCTTTTTGCAACCTTCTTAAGTCCGAAGTGTTTGCATGAGTCTTTACTTCCTCCAGCTCATCATCTCGTGGTAGTTACGACGTACTCTCTTTTCTCTGTATAGATGAACACATCAGCCCCCACATCCAGCAGGCTTCTGAGGTACGTTAAGTTGCCGCTCGAGAGTTGGGCAGGGTGGGAGGTAGACACTTATGAATAACCATTGCCAGCTCTGTTTGATTGACATTTAACACCCGATTGTGATAAAATGCCTGCTACCTGGCTCACTGAAGAACAGAGATAAACAGCATCAACCATTTTATTTGTATTCACAAATTTCTATATTGGTGCCATGTTATAACAAATACTGTAAATGCTAGAATCAGCATTTTATTCAAACTTTATAGCTTCCAATGGTACTCCTATACGCCGACGAACTTGTCGAACTAGAGCACGCCGCTATAGACGATATTCTATTTGCAGAATTAAAAGAGACAAGACCTCTTCCGGCTCCAGAATTTAAAAGAGTAATCATGTCTGTTGTGACTGGTGCCAGAGAACACCAGGTAAAAAAGATGCTGCTGGACTTCAGCAAAAATGCCTTAGACATGACGGGAATGGAGTACAGGTCTATTATGGCGCAGCTAACGGTCGGACTTATGCGCTCCCCGGCCCAGAAAGTAGCACGAATGGCAACAACAGATATGGAAAGAGAACAGCTGTTCAGGTCTGTGTGTGATGAGATTCACGTTGCCATAAAACAACCAATAGAATTCCTGAGCTTCGGGGACAGAGCGGAAGCACTGCAGTGGTTAAAGCGATAAAGGAAACCGCCCATAGTGTAATTACTCAGCATGACATGAAGTCTCTAATATGTAACAGTTTTATTATATATTAGCTTGTAGATGCAATTACTATTCTTTTACTTTGCGTCACTCAAGAGCCTGCTGCTCTTTCTATTATATAAAAAATTTCGCCGGGGGAGGCGAAGTTTGCAATGCTTGAAAAAAGAGAAGACTGTTCATTTTGGGCAGTCTTTTTTCATGTAAACCTTTTTAATATGTCACCCATGAACCCAATCCTACTATTCTGCATGTCTTTTTTTTCAGCCCTTATGGACATACTCAAGAGCAACACGGAGAAGCATTAAGAAAAGTCGAAAGACGAGAAGAGAGCGTTATGAAAAGGGCCGGTCCTTTTCATGGTCATGATACATATCATACGTAAAGCCATCTCTTCAGGTAATTAAAGATGGGACATCAGCCTGAATCCATGCACGCTGCTGGTGCCGGGCTATATCAAGATTCCGTCTCCCTCATGATAAAGCAGGAATCATGAGGGAGACGGAGCTTTCAAGTTTGTATAGCCTGGAAAGTAGCGGTAGTACGAGAATGCTTTTCCCAGGCCCTTAAAACAAGGTATTCTATCTACAAGTTGTAACATCCAATATTCAGCTGCTTTTCTCTCAATATTCTGATTTTCTGCTGGAAATAGTGTCATTTATGAAAGGGGATTGTGCTAGCTGCCATGGTTTGTAACATTCGCTTTCTCTCCCCTTTTGTTATGAACCTGAATAAGTAAATGAAATAAAAGTTATTTTGATTATCTGTAGTAGTTGTTTTTTCACCTATTGGCTTCCTACAACTTTCATAAACCATCTGCTGGATATTTCAGATCGCCTGGAAACCGTCAATTAAGCCCCTTCTTCTAACCAACTATCATTCCCTAAACAACCCCTCTATTGAACATATGATCTGTTATAGATGAAATTGCCTTTCCAGCACAGCTCCTCTAGTGTGCCGGGATCCATTACCTGAATGGTGCCCTGGAAGGCATCATTCAGGGGAAGAGGTAGGCTAGTGGGGGTTATCAAAGCTGACGGGAAAGCCGGTGGAGTACTGCAGCTGCGTCCTGTCAACGTCCCAAAGCAGATAGCAGGAAAGTAGCCTGAAGGATAAAGCCAGCCTGAAACATGCCTTTCCAGAAATCGTGTAGGAGCCGCCGGCTTTATGGAATTTCAGCTGCCTTTGCTGCTATAAGAGTCAGAACATGTTAAA
>NZ_SSNI01000082.1 GCF_010015475.1 Pontibacter pamirensis | reverse complement strand
CATTTAGGCTATGGCAGTGAGGACAGGTGGTCATATAAAATAAAGGTTTGGCGATCTCTATTTTATAACACCTGCTCCTTATTGCTAATTTCACAATATATCCATCCTTACTTTAAATACACTACCCTTTAAATACACTACCAGTTGCCGCCAGGAATCAACTTCTGCTGCAAATGCCTGCGATTTTGCTTTGTAATTAGCCTTAATTAAAGAGAAAGCGCCGGCACCCTCACGGGCACCGGCGCTTTCTCTTTAATTAAGGCTTAAGACTTGGTACTATCTTTTCAGCACCATTTTAATTGTCTGTACTCCTGAACTTGTTATTAGTCGGGCAAAGTACATTCCCTCCGGCATGTTGCGGCTTTCCAGCTCGTACTCATAAGTCTTGCCAGCCTCTGTCACGCCCATGTCTACTTTCTTCACCAGCGCACCTTTCACGTCATACACTTCCAGCGCAAAGCTTTCTTCTTTTAAGGAAGAGAAAGTGATGGTTGTTCTGTCGTTGTACGGGTTCGGGTAGTTCTGGAATTTAGTGGTAGGTTGCTCAAGTTCCGGCTTGTCAGTAGCAACAAGTTTGGTAGATGAGCCACCTTTCAAAGGCTGATGAATCATAATGTTACCACCAGTTATAAAATCTCCTGGTTCATTGTATTCTTCTACGTCAGATGCACCCACAACATTGTCATATACAAGTTTGTTTGCTGAATCCCAGATTCTAATTCTGAATTTATCAGCCTGAACTGGAGTTTTCTTATCACCATCAGTCACAACAACAGTAAACTTAAAGCCGTCGTAGCCATTTAAAGTACCCTCTCCCTTGTAAGTTGCTTTATCACTATTGATTACTAGACTGTTATTTTCTAATGACTTACTTTGGAACTTTAGGTTTCCCAAATTGAAGTAGAATCCTGTGTTTCCGTCTAGAACATTTTGCTTACCCTGTTGACTATATTTCGAAAGTATGGCATAAGAAGCTTTTCCTGATGCGTCTTGAACTAAATTGTAACTAGATACACGTATAGCACCTCTTTCAGAATTAATAGTACCTCCACCGGTTACAAAACCACCATTCAAATCAAACACTGGTACAAAAACGGATGCTGAAGTTTGCACTTGCCCCACTGCGTCTTTATACTGAAGAGAAACAGAATACATTCCAGAAGTACTTGGAGCGGCTGTTGAACCTGAAATTGTTTTGGTTGACTCATCTAAGCTACCAGTTGTACCTGGATTTGTATTAAAAATCCAAATCCAAACCGGATTGCTTATTATACCAGTATAATTCCCAGTTACAGAAATTGGCTTCAACACTTCAGTAGAGGCAACTTGATTCAATGTCACTACCGGAACTGCATAGATTTCAAGTGTACCCTCAACTCTTGGTATTTCAGCACCAGAAGAGTTCACCAACTTGTAATTTGTGTTGCTAAGAATGGCAACAACTGCATAAGTTCCAACTGCCGAAGGGGCAGTAGCAGAAGCCATACCTGTCACACCACCTACAACTGGAGCATAAGTAACATTTACTGCTAAACTAGCAGGCGCCGTAGTTACAGTAGCCGATTTAGCATGGCCATCAAACATATACTTAAGGTCGCTAAGAGCCAAAGTAGCAGTCGCCTTGTTGATTGTCACGGTAGCAGTTTTGCTGCTGCCAGTGTGGTTGGCGCCACCTTCATAAGTAGCCGTTACACTGTAAGTACCTGCATTGGTTGGGGCAGTTGCACTGGCTGTGTAAGTGGTTGCACCAGTTCCCACGTAGCTGTAAGTGATGCCTTCAGTTGTGTTCAGGCCACCAGCACCAGTTGCTGTAGCAGAAGCAGCGTGAGCATTGCCGTTGTAAGTAGCCGTTACATCACTCATTGCTACTGTAGAAGAAGCCTTGCTGATGCTCAGCGTGCCGCTTACAGCAGTAGCCGTGTAGTTGGCGTTGTCCAGGGAAGCAGCAGCGTCATAATCACCGAAGTTAGTACCAGAACCACTTACAGTCACACCAGCTAAACCTGCTGGAGTTGTAGTAGCGGTAGCTGACTTCAACGTGCCATCGTACGTGTGCGTCAGGTTACCCAGCGCCAGTGTAGCAGTCGCCTTGTTGATTGTCACGGTAGCAGTTTTGCTGCTGCCAGTGTGGTTGGCGCCACCTTCATAAGTAGCCGTTACACTGTAAGTACCTGCATTGGTTGGGGCAGTTGCACTGGCTGTGTAAGTGGTTGCACCAGTTCCCACGTAGCTGTAAGTGATGCCTTCAGTTGTGTTCAGGCCACCAGCACCAGTTGCTGTAGCAGAAGCAGCGTGAGCATTGCCGTTGTAAGTAGCCGTTACATCACTCATTGCTACTGTAGAAGAAGCCTTGCTGATGCTCAGCGTGCCGCTTACAGCAGTAGCCGTGTAGTTGGCGTTGTCCAGGGAAGCAGCAGCGTCGTAATCACCGAAGTTAGTACCAGAGCCGCTTACAGTCACACCAGTTAAACCTGCTGGAGTTGTAGTAGCAGTAGCCGACTTCAACGTGCCATCGTACACATGCTCCAGGTTGCCCAGCGCCAACGTAGCTGTCGCCTTGTTTATTGTGAAGCTCTTGCTGTCAGTAGAAGTAAGGTGGTTAGAGCTCTCAGCATAAGTAGCCGTTGCAGTATAAGTACCTGCAGCGGTAGGCGCTGTAGTTGAATAAGCATAAACGGTTGGGACAACACCTGCATAAGAAACAGTTACTGACGCATCTAATCCACCTGCTCCTGTTACTCTGGCAGAACCTGCTTTTGGTGAACCATTATAAGTTGCATTGCTCACACTTACTACTGTTGTGGTAGGGGCTTTAGATACAGTTACTGTTTTGCTATTGTCGCTTACTCCCGAGAAAATAGTAGTAGCAGTGTATGCATAAGTAATAGTATATGGAGAAGATGCTACTGCTAAAGAGCCAGTAGAAAAGCTAGATGAAAATCCACCTGTTGAACCAATAGTGGCACTTTGAGTAACACCATTTAAAGTTATTGACACGCTACCTGTAGGTACTCCGTTTGTACTAGAATTTCACCTGAAAGGGTGGTAGAAGTAGTGCCGTATGTTAACGTGGGGGATGAAAGGCTAGAAAAATAGGTAGTTGCCGAAGCAGAATTTACGGTTAAAGTGGCCGTTCCGTCAGAATTATTATACGATCCACTATTAGGCTTTGTGTACTTAGCAGATATACCATCAATATAAGTTCCTGGAGCTATAGTACTTGGAACATTAGTTGATAATGTTGCTACACCGTTACTATTTGTTACTGCCGAACCAACTGAAATGTTTCTAAGTGAAAAGTTGACAGTCATACCAGGTACTCCATTTCCATTTCCTACGCCAGAACTACCACCGCTTCCATTTTGGTTTTGTACAAGCTTTGCAGTAAGGATAATTGCACCACCTTGATTTCCTGTTGAGGGGTTAACAGTCAAATCTGTATTTAAAGCATCTGTAAAATAAGTAAATGCTTCACGACCAGTTTGCTTACCAACAACATGTACATCAAATGCAACACCAAGATGTCGATCTTCAATCTGGTATTTTATTGTCCAATTACCATTTGCGTCAACCGCTATACCATGGTAATCATGCTGATGTTCTGCATGATATGCAGGTGTTTCTTTAAAGTGTACATCCACAAAGTTGTCACCAGCCCAGCCGGTACCGGTGATAATAGCTACTTCACCTGGAGCATAATCATCCTTATCAGATGTTACCGTTTGCGCTTGCAAACCAAAGGCAGAAAGCAGGAAGAACACTAAGACCAGCAGCCCCCGCTGGAGATTTTGGTGATCCCGCACGTGTTGATTGTGTAAAAGTTTTACATTCATGTGTTAGTTGAAAAAGTGTAGGTTGGGAATGGTGAAAAAAATACACAGCACTGCCTTCACCAGGGCGAAAAGCTGTGGCACATAGCGGAGATGCAATTGTCCTAAGGTCTACCTGGAAACCGCCGGGACTACATTTCTAATGATTGAAGATGAATTGATAGATTTGAAGATGCTGTTGGCTAATAATAGTAACTCAACTTCTTGTTCGTTTTAATAGTTCAAATTTACGTTAGCATTATACAATTAACCTAAACATTTGTTGCATTTTTTTCTATTTAAAATCCGTAAAGTTATATATATAATTGTTGGCTAATTTTCACACACTGGATTCTCACTTGTAACATATTGATTTTCAAGCTTTTAATATTCATATGATAACTATACTCCAACTGATGTTAAGCTCAGGGTGGGTAGCTCATGAAAATATTATTTTAGTATCTTTGCGTTGCATCTTTCTAGACCTGTATAAATTGCGTTTACTCTGGCATAATTTTTTCTCATAGTCAGGCAAAAGCGGTTTTTTTAAATTTTATACCATGAATAAGCATCTGTTTTGTCTGCTGTTATTTCTTCTTATTTGCACCTATACTGCCTCAGCCCAGGTGGTGCTACCCCAGGCCAGTCCGGCGGCTATGGTGAAACAGACGATTGGCTTAACTGATATCACAGTAAATTATCACGCGCCAAGTGTGAAAGGCAGAAAAATATTCGGGGATTTGGTGCCTTACGGTTCTCTCTGGCGCGCTGGTGCCAACGAGGCGACGCTTATCACCTTCACCGATGACCTGTTCCTGAACCAGGAGCGTGTACCTGCCGGTACTTATTCTTTCTTTATTTTCCCGCAGAGCGATTCCTTGTGGCAAGTGGTTCTGAATAAAGATACTGGCCTGTGGGGACTGGAAGGTTACAATGAATTGGACGATGTGGCTTATCTGCAGGTAAAGCCAAAGAAAAATACTTTTACGGAAACGATGCAATTCTCCTTCTCTGACCTCAGTGCCAACAAAGGAAAACTGAACCTGATGTGGGAGAACATGAAAGTGACGTTGAATGTTGAGACGGAAGTAGAAAAGAAAGCATTAGCCAATATAAACGAAGCACTTGCTAAAGCTGCTCCAGACGACTGGTATATCTGGGCGCAAAGTGCCGAATACATGCTCCCACGCAAGGAGCACCATGAGAAAGCTTTAGAGTGGGTAAACAAATCCATAGCTATTAAAGACAACTTCTTCAATAACTGGATCAAAGCAAAGCTATACGCTTACAACAGTGAGTACCAAATGGCTTCTTCGTTGTCGGCTAAGGCTATTAAATTAGGTACCACAGAGCCTGAAAGTTATAAAGAGTACGCCAGTCAGATTGAAAGAGCTTATAATGAGTGGAAGAAGCGGAAGTAAAGGATAAATTGTAAAGCAAAAGGGGGAGCTACTGTTAATGTAGCTCCCCCTTTTGCTTTACAGTATATTTATATTGTCATTTCGAACGCAGTGAGAAATCTGCTATATTTCATGACTCTGTAATAACTCAGATCTCTCGCTTTGCTCGAGATGACAGTGCGAAGGGGAGCTCACAATTAAATATAAGCTTATATGGCATCACACAACTACTTTATCTACATCACAACAAATCCAAAAAAGACGACACTTTATATTGGTATGACAAATGATCTAGTTCGACGGCTTGAAGAACATGCTTCCAATGCAGGCAATCCCTCTACTTTCGCTGGTTTATACCAATGCAACAACTTGGTGTTTTATGAGCGGTTTAAAGATGTTGACCATGCCATTGAACGAGAGAAAGAAGTCAAGAAATGGAGCCGTGCTAAAAAAGAGAAGCTTATCAGCAGCTTTAATTCTGAGTGGAGGTTCTTAAATGAGGATGTGCAGGAGTAGCTTCAGTTTTTTTTTGGACATCTCGAGCAAAGCGAGAGATCTGAGTTATTAAGGGGTCATGCAATAACTCAGATTTCTCATTGCATTCGAAATGAACTGTGTTTAAAAGCAATATTTTGCTTATGATTTTTCCATGTAATACTCTCCTTTGGTAGCGATGGCAAAAGCCTGCTTTATGAGTTTGTTTGCCACAGCTATAAGTGCCAGC
>NZ_SSNI01000081.1 GCF_010015475.1 Pontibacter pamirensis | reverse complement strand
GCTCCATGTGGGGTGCTAGTCCCTTTACATCCGTTATCACCTCGAACTCGCCGTTCTCCGTCATCATCACCGTCGCCGTGCCATACACGCCGGAGTTGTTGAGCGGGTTCAGCTGCACCTTGTACATCTTCATCTTGCCGTTGTTGCCGTCACCGCTGCCGCCTCCCGGTATCACCCCGTCCAGGTCACCCAGCTGGTCGCAGCTGGCCAGGAAGAAAGTGCCCAGCAGCGCGGCGGCAAAGCCCTTGGTCAGAGTCGCCGCTTTACCCAGCAGCATGTTCATTTTCTGTTTCGTATTGTTTTGCATAATTGTCTGTGTTAAAAGTTTTGATAATCAAAGGTGCTGAATGCCAACTATCCTATGACACGATAAACGGCTTGACGATGTCCAGTACCATTTGCATAGACAGCGGCTCATCCCACGCCTCCCGCACGGCCATCACCGGAACAGTAGTCACCTCAGTCACTTCCACACCCACATGCGTGGTGTTTTTCTCACCGGCGTACACAGCGCTACTGGCCATCATAAAGGTTGCCCCAAAGCCGTCTATGCCGTCATAGTCCTCCTCTGTTATCCAGCCTTTTCTTCCCCGGATGCGCCTTACCTGCGAGGCATGGCGTGCCTCCACGGCGTGTATCTGCAGCGCCACTTTCAGCAGGTCGTCGTTCTCCATCAGATTGGGCGCCTGTCCTTTGTAGGCTCTCACCCCTGTGTCCTCAAAGGCCTGCGAGAGGGCCAGGAAGAGCTGGTAGTTACCGAAGGGGCTCGGGAACACACCGCCCGCCGTGTAGTCGAACTCACTCGGCACACCGTTCAGGCTTCCGCCCAGCTGCTGTATAGTTGCCTCCAGCAGCTCCACGTGAATGCGCTCGTGCTCACGGATGGCCATGAACACGTTCTGGTGCCTACCGCTTACTACGCCTGAATCCACACCCTTTATGTAGAACTGGTACTCCAGCCGCTCCAGGGCCAGGGCGAACTTCAGCACGCCTATCACGTCGCTGCTTTGCGCAAAAGCCATTTTCGGCATCATGGTGAAAGCTGCTACAGGCAGTGAGGCAAGCGCCACTTTCTTTGTCAGGCTTCCCAGTTTCCGGAAAGCCTCTTTCCTGGACATGTAGGTGTCCACTTCTTCCTCCGACCTGTTTTCTGTGTTGAAAGAGTCAAATAGTTTTATAAAATCCATAGTCGTTTTCTCCGTTAAGCTGTTGGTAAATTACTCGCGTCAATCTCCGTCACAATGAAAGGGGCAGCTGCCTGCAGCACCTGAGAAGGTGGGAAAGCCCGCTCCAGGCCATCATCAATGAAGTCCACGAAAGCTTCATTCGGAGCGATAAGGTCATAGATTGCTGTTGCGTGCCGCGCCTCCACAGAAACGATTTTACCGGCCACTACCAGGAAGTCCGGGTTGGTAAGGAGCGGGCCAGCGCCGTTATAGGCCGCCACCCCGAGGTCCTCGAACGTTTTGGCCGTCTGCAGCACGCTGTCTCTGTCCCTGAAGTCCACCATGCTGAAGTCAAACTCCAGCTTGCCGATGGCATTTTTACCGAGGGCCGCCTCATAGAACTCGCGGTGGGCCACCTCGTGCTGCCGCAAATCCTCCAGCACCCTTATCTCCTCAGCGCTTGCACCGACATAAAAGCCCAATAGCGCTACTTTGGTGTAGTAGGCAGCCTCCAGCTGCTCCAGGGCATAGGCATAGTTGAGGATGCCTATGTCCCCGCTCCCCAGATTCACTTTCTTGGGAGAGTTCGGGTTTTTCGGTGGGATAAACTCCTCGAACTGCTCGCAGCCGGAGAGTAAAATAGCGGATGTGGCCAAGGCCGCTCCGCTGTACTGCAGGAAAGATCTGCGGGAGCTGCTGAGCCCCTGGTCGGGCTTGTAGCCCTTTCCTTTTGAATCGGTAAACTTTATCATACTAACCCATTTAAAATTTAAAAAATACTACTCTAAAATCTTTCTCTCTCCTCTGTTGCCTTTCCTGTTATATATCCTGCTATTCTTTTCCATGCTGCCAAAGTTGATTAACATAACTTACAACCAAGTGTATATCCGTGTTTTCTGTTGCCTGCCGTGTACCTCCAAGACAAGCAGCAGTCCCTGTTCAAACACGGTTTATTGGCACCTGATTATTCTTTTTGTCATATTAAAGCACTTACGTAGAACTACTTACGCTTGTGCAGCTGAATATTTAAGAACAGTATCATAATACAGGGTGTATGCCCCCAAACAATAAGTGAGTACTCATTTTTAATTAGAGAAAAGAAATCCTGTGCCGTTGCAAGTATGAAAAAGAGACTGCCATGCCTGTTCCGGAGGACAGAAAAAGGCAGTGAGAGAATCCTTTACCTCCTTTTTCCCGTTTGTATGGCATCACATTTAAACACAATATCATGGAAATCACCAACACGCTTGCTTTTATCGGTGGCCTGGGAGGCACAGAGGTCATCCTCATCCTGCTGTTCTTTGGGGCCAAGCGCATCCCGGAGCTGGCAAAGGGCCTGGGCCGCGGCATCCGCGAGTTCAAGGACGCCACCAATGAAATCAAGAGCGAGATAGAGAAGCCCGGGAAAAACGAAAAGACAATAGCGGGGAGACCAGTTGCCAGGGATGAAGCACAGAAAGAGTTTACCGTGTAAACCCCCTCTTTTAGCCGGGCCAACAGAACAGTAGCAGGATAATGAGCTTTACCCCTTAACAAACCTTGATGGCTTCATCGTCTATACAGCGTAACTTAAGTTACTTAGCTAGATGCAGCTATGAGAAGGTTCTGGTAATATTGAAAAGCAAAAGAGGGAGCGCAGTTTTAAAACCACGTTCCCTCTTTTGCTTTTCAATTCCTGCTAAATCTGAAGATTCAGCGGTTTAGCAAAATTACTTTTTCCCTTTAGCCATTCCTTTGCCATTGTTTGTCGGCATAATCTGGCCACAAGCTACAGGCATAGTAGGTACATAAGTGCCGTTTACAGTCAGGCCGTGTAACACGATGGCTCTGTTCTGGAGGGGCTTCAAGTCCTTGTAATCGATAACTTCACCTTCTTCTTCGAACTCGATTTCGCCGAGGTTAAATGTACGGGTATAGTGTATGTTGCCTTCTGCATCAGCCTCCGGAAACTCATCGATTGGCACATACAGTTCAAGAAGAACTGGTCCGTAAGAAGGAAGCCCTTCTACGAGATCCACAAAGCCATCTCCGTTTGTGTCATCAGCAGGTGTCGGGCAGGTGGAGTTCCTGTTGTCATCCATAAACCCGTGGATGTGTTGCGGGTGAGGCAGGTTTGGCTCCAATCCGGATGCCATCACTTCCACAGTAAGCGTGTTCGCATCCACTGTGATAGTGGCTGTGCCTGACACACCTGAGTTGTTTAGCGGCTGGAGGTTCGCCATAAAAGTACGCTCAATAGCAGAGCCCTTATTTACGCCTTTTTGGTGCGCTTCCTCTACATTCTGTGCTGAAAGATTCGCATCAGGAGAAATGTCTGACTGCTCGCAAGAAACAAATGTGAATGCCATGGCAGCTGCCGCGATAAGTTTAGTCGGTGCCGGGAATAAAGTCTTGATATTCATAATTTTATATTTTTGTTGGTTACACACTACCTACGGCCTCATTCAGTCAAACTAATCAGAGTTGTCATGATTGATGGTGAACGTCAGTTATAAGATGGCAGAATGACGGTTATCCTTAGTGGGTGATAAATCCGATGCTTTAAAGTATGCCTCTGTAGGCCATTGCCGACCCTACCAAAACAATGCTGCCTTTGTCCCTGGGGACGTTTACTGCGCTTAAGCGCAGTAAACGTCCCCAGGTAAGTGACTTCCATTACCCGCCTGTGCTCTTCTGGGGCGATGTCTTTCACAGGGCCCAGCGCAGTGACCATGGCGTTGTTCACCCACACATCAATCGGTCCCCACTTCTCCTCTACCAGGGAGGCTACCGCGTCTAACTGCTCAGCATTGGCCACATCAACCGGAAAAGTAAGGGTCTCACCGCCCATCTACTCTATCTCTTTCCTGGCAGCCCCAGCAGTTTTCCTGGCCCGCTGCGGCTGCCCGTGAACAAAAAACAAAGAGCAGCTTGCTATAAAATAATAGATGAGGAAGAACAGGCCTTAAGACTTTTCCTGAAGAGGGCGGCCCGCACCGTATAGGTTTCTGAGGCTGCCTCTTCTTTGTTTGAAGCCTGCCTCCATGGATCCCCCACAAACTTGCGGAGGGTTATGTGCTTTATAACATCCTAAAATCAATAATGCAATGGAAAACTTTAATGTAGAATTAGAATTGCTTTGGAAAAAGCTGGAGTCGTGGGGAGATTATGCCGTGCTCATGCTCCCCAACCTGTTCCTGGCCATCCTCCTCCTGGTCATTACCTTCAAACTGGCTGGTTTGCTCAGAGGGTGGCTCGGAAAGTTTATTAACAGGTTCTCACATAGTCCCGCCCTGAACAACCTCATCCTGACGATCCTCTACATCGGCATGCTGCTGGTGGGTTTCTTTATTGTGCTCCATGTGCTTAACCTGGACGGGGTGGTCGTGTCTATGTTGGCCGGTGTCGGTATCGTGGGGCTGGCGTTGGGTTTTGCCTTTCAGGACATCGCTGCCAACTTTGTCGCCGGGGTGTTCATTGCCTTTCGAAGGCCGTTCCGCGTGGGCGACTTAATCGAGACCAACGATTACCGCGGCGTCATCAAGCAGATTACACTTCGCACCATAAATATCCGGCAGCTGACGGGAGAGGTGGTGCACCTCCCGAACAAGACGGTGTTTGAGAACCCGCTCACGAACTACTCCGTTAATGGTACCCGGCGTGTGGACCTGCAGGTAGGGGTTTCCTACGCAGAGGACCTGGAGCAGGTGCAGCAGGTAGTGTCGGAGGCGCTGAAAGACGTAAGAAACCGTGTGAAGGAAAAAGAGATTGAGGTGATGTACGATGAATTCGGCGATTCCTCCATCAACTTTAAAGCCCGCTACTGGATAACCTACAAAAATGAGATAGACTACGTGAGTGCCAAGAGCGATGGCATCATCCGCATCAAGAAGGCCTTCGACGCCAACGATATCCTGATTCCATTCCCCATCCGTACGCTGGACTTCGGAATAAAGGGCGGCGAAAAGCTGACAGAGCAACTGGAGACTATCACCGCCTCTATGAAAAAAGGCAGGGCTTTAGGGGGTAACGGACAGACAGGCAGCGATTGAGACTGCATTTGTACAGAAGTGTTACCCCCTTCCCCAGGAACGTATCACGGGGTATAGAGCCCCTAAAAGGGCTGTATATATTGAGCAAGAACGTAAAAGTTTTTATACTACGCTTAAGGCTTGAGAAACATTGCATGAAAAGGGCAGGGGCAGCTTCTGCTTCAGCCTGCTACATAAACTATGGAGCATGGCTTATGTGCGGAAGGGTGACGATGCCACAGGGCAGCGGGAACACCTGCTCCCCTAAAAAAGGTGCGGCCAAAGACACTGGTTGCTCCTGCTCTCCCTTCCTTTAACAAACAACATGCTGAAGAACTGCTCTTCCGCCTCAACTGTCCCGATGAGGATGATTTATGCGCTGGCGGGCAGCACCATTCCCGGATCGGGTTTAATGTGCTGCGCGTCCCCCTCTTGGATAGCGATGATGGTGCAGCCTGTTTCCTGGCGGATGGATGACTCTGCAATTGTGGGCCTAGCCAGCCGCTTCGGCACTCTTGCCTGGAGCAAGTTCAAGCCTTCTGCCACCGTGAGAAGTCACTGCGCTTTAGCAGGTTCAGAATGGTGCTGGCTCCTATGGAAACATTTCCTGGCTCCTAAAACTACCGCGGCTCTAGCTTACCTTTCACCCCATTTCGCTTAAACTTTGAATATAGCGGTAGCTGATAATCCTGCCGATGCCCACTATCTTGGCTATCTCCTCCACGGTTTTTGTTCCGGACTCGAAGAGGATTCTGGCTGACTTTGCCTACTCCATGGCTGCTTTCGAAAGGCTTGCTGGCCTGCCGGTGGGCGTGGCGGTGTTGGTGCCGTCCCGCAGGCTCGCAAACTCCACCCCTCTCTCCTTGAACTCAGACACCAGGTCTATCAGGTCCCGCAGCGAGCGGCCCAGCCTGTCCAGTTTCCACACACCACCGTATCGCCTGCTCTGAGCTGGCTGATCAGTTTTACATTATATAGAATCTCTCCGGTGCCAGAGGCGGAGGCACATCCCGCTCCTGAAGAGCTGCCTGGTGTTAAACCTGGTGGTTCCGGCAACGGCTGTCACTGAGGCGTCAGTGGGCTTATTCCGGAAAGGCTC
>NZ_SSNI01000080.1 GCF_010015475.1 Pontibacter pamirensis | reverse complement strand
TAAGTACTGAGACAAAATTACATTAAACTACATCCTATAGTCAGAGAAGCTAATAAACAAATTCTTCCCCACGGCGGCCAGCGCCCTTTTAGTGGCATAAAACAGGTTGTCCGTGGTCAGGTAATCCTGGGGCTCAAGCCATCTTGCCTTCAGCTCCTTCCATAGCCTCTCTGCGATATTGAGGTGTGGCGAGTAAGCAGGCAGGTAAAAGAGAAACAAGCCCCGCCGCTGCCAGCCTTCCAGCCGCGCGACCACCTTGGCTGCTGTGTGCACCCTGGCGTTGTCGAGCACCACTACCGTCGGCTTCACTACCTCAAGGGAGAGCCTGTCCAGCTGCTCTACTATAAAGTCAGAGGTGATGCTCTCCTCTCTTGTGGCATACACTATCCTGTTGTCCCTGGAGAGGAGGGCAAAGCAGTGGAGGCCTTTGCCTTTGGCCGACGCTATGCAGACCTCTTCATCCTCGAACTGCCAGCCATAGGGCACATACCCTTCAGGAGACACCTGGCTCTCATCGCCATAAAGCAAATCCAGACGCCCCTGCCGGCTCTGCTCTTCCAGTAGCTCAAGTGCCTCTCTCCGCACCTGGTAAAGCGCTGCGTCAGGCTTGCCTTTTACTCTTTTCCGTATCCGTTTGTAGCGGCACTTAACTTTTTTAGAAAACGCTTGAGCGTCCTGAGGCTGAAGCCCTTGCCCATCTGTTGCTCAAGCAGGAGCTTTGCCTGGCTCAGCCGCTGCCTTTCCGCCACAACTGCTTTGCGCACCTGCTCCAGGTCACGGGCTGGCTCAAACACCGGTTTACGCCCCCTGCCAGGCTTCGTCTTCAGGCCTGCCATGCCTTCTGCCTGGTAGCGGGTAAGCCAGTTGTTTACTGTTACCGGGTTGACCTTTACTATCTGGGCCACCTGCTCTGATGTGCGGCCCTCGCTCTTCAGAAGCACAAGATGGCAACGCAGACGAAAGGCGTGGCTCTTGCCTGAGCGGTAACCCTGCTCCAACTCCTGGCGATGTGCCGCACTTAACTCTATTGTTCGTATCTTTCCCATAGCTAAGAAAAAACATACTTCAAGCTAAATTTGTCCCATTACTTATGCTATAATCATCTTTTATGTCAGTCGAAATAGGTTTGTTGGGTAATGCTTTTTCGAACATCTTCTTATCCTGGTTTACAATAAGTGATATCGACTTTTGAAAAATCAGGGAGTTAGGAATGGTTATAGTCTCGCCATCTTTTGTTTTTAGATGAACAAAGAAATAAGTCAACTCTGCAACTTCTCCTTCCATTGGGTAATCTTTATCCAAAATCTTAATGGTGTCTCCCAACCTCATAGGGTGAGTGAAGAAAAGAATAAGGCTCGATGTGACATTGGATAGCAATGACCATTGAGCAAAAAAAGCTATACCTAAAACTGTCAGCACTGTGCTTGCAAATACAGCAATTTCTTTTTGTTCTAAACCCCATATACCAGCAAGTAAAATGACCACAGCAATTGAAAGAAAAAGATGAGTTATTTTTATAATCATCTTTCTTCTGGCTCTATGGAGCTGTGCTTTTTTTAAAGTATTATCAATTATATTCTTCGTAATGTAAAAGGCAATCGCGTACAGAAACAAGGTTACCAATGTTTCTAATATCTGTATTTTTAACTCGTTCATATTTTTTCTTCTCTGACATTTATTCTTGTTTTGGTTAACGTGCCGTCCTTCGTCGCTTGCACCTAACGATCTAAGCCAGAAGACGCTGAAGCTTGTAAGACCTGATTCGGTGTCTTTTGGGTGGTGTTGGCCGGGGTTGTTTTTTCCTTTTTCTCCCAGATTAATGCGTGCAATTTCTTTTTAAAAAAAAGGAAAAGCAACCCGTATGGTTGGGAAGTTTTACTCCTGTCAAAAACCCTTCTAAGTGGCGCTTTAGCCGGAGGCGATGACGTTAATACAGGTATTAGCGACGTTGCCGAAGGCGTCAGGCTCCGGGGCCGGCCGACAAAAAAAGAAAGCCTGCCTAATCATTGGCCTCTCTACTTTCGGTCCTTAAACTTGGTTATAATGAATTTTGCTGCTGGCAGAGGTACGTCGATGTGCGAAGGTGCTATCCATTTACAGCATCCTGAGACGTTAGAAGACCCGACAATGAATTATGCTGTGCACGTTGCCACTGTGGTAGAAGTTGCCTGCTTTTCTTTCAGTCAAGGTATAATGTAAACCAAAAGATATGGCGCAAAGACTCACAGCGGGCAGGCCAGTAAAGTATTCCCTGAAGGAGTATGCGCGGGGCATTACCGGGGGCTTGGCTTCAGACTTCCGCTGCTCTACACGATGGAGATATGGTGGCACCGCTTTCCTGTGTGATAGCCTTTTCAAAAATGCTTCTATTTTTTTCTGTGCTGTTCGTAAAAGGGTAAAAGCAGGAATACAAAACTGAAGGGTAGGCTGAGATAGCTTCAATTTGGGATGCCGCTGGGGCCGACGGTCAGAGTCAAAACCTGAAGCACTGCTTTATCTTCCATCTTCTGGCATAGAGGTTTTACAGTTCCATACATCTTACTTACAATTTTGGTAATGTTGTTAAAAAGTAAAACGAAGCAAGGTACGTTGATATATTATTGACTGATGGCTATGGTAGTGAAAATTCGAAAATTCGTTTCAGGAGAGACAGTACTCCGAATTGCCAAACAGGCGGAGTTTAGTATGTCATACTTGGTTTTTATGGCAATGGCTGGAATTCTCGCTGCAGTAGCACTCCTTACTTCCTCTGTGCCCATTTTAATTGGTTCTATGGTTATTGCACCTGCCTTTGCTCCCCTTGCCTTGATTGCCTTTGCTATTGTTGGAAGGCAGCCAGAACTGGTATGGCGTGGAATTTGGATAGCAACTGTTGGATTACTTGTCGCAACATTGGCTGCAATGCTAATTACCTGGTTGTTGAATGTAACCAACGTGATTCCACCGGAAACAAACCTACTTGATAAACCATTATTGGAAGAGCGAGTTCGTCCCGGTTGGTACAGCGTAGCTGCAGCCTTTGCGGCTGGTGTTGCTGGCACCTTTGCGTTAGCCAAGCAAACAACTGACACCTTGGTAGGAGTAGTGGCTGCCTTGGCACTTGTGCCAGCCGCAGCAGCTGGAGGAGTGTGTCTCTTAACGCAAGATCCGCAACGTGCAATAGGCGGCTTTGGATTACTGGGAATTAATGTTGGGTTGATTATCCTTATGGGAATAGTAACGCTTCTTTTACTTCGACCAGACCAGAAAGACTAATCAACCAGATTTACTTTATAATAGCTTTACCTCTCGTTTAACCGTCAAAGCTTGTTTCAGTGCCCTCCCTCAATCTCTATTGCTTCTATATTTTTATGTATCGAATTCATCCGCTCCTTCATGTACTTTGGATTTCTGGCCCAGAATTCGTCAAGTCTGTTTACAACAGCTAAAAGTTGCCACGAAAAAGCGAAAGCCATTCAGGGTCAAGTAGATAAAATGAAAGAGGTTTTATTCGCTTCTCAAAAATCTGTTTAGCTGTATCCCGGGTTAAAAAGTCTATCTTGGGTACTGCTCTACCAATAGCCCGTTTTTCTAAACCTATAAAGTTGACCAAATGGAATTATTGCACCGCGTATTATTAATAGATGATGACGAGACTACTAATCTTGTAAATAAGCGCAACATCGAATGCCAATTTAAGTACGCACGTTGATGCGGTTACAAGTGGCCAGGATGCTTTAGATTATTTCCATCAGATTGAAAATATCACTTTACCGCTTGACCTTATTTTATTGGATATTGAAATGCCGGAAATGGATGGGTTTGAGTTTTTAGAAATCTATAAAAACCTAGATCCAAAATATAAAGCAAAGCATATATTTGGATTGACTTCCTCAGCCAGCTTCTACGATTTGGTAAAAATAAAGACTTACGTTGATATTACCGACCACATATATAAACCCTTTACAACCATGGATTATGTATCCTTAGTAAAAAAGTATTTTTAATTGTGTGTCATTCCTTTACAGCATATTAGTTGGTGGCCAAATCATACTGGCATGGAGTTAAATAGCCAGGTGCTGAATGTCTCCTTTCCCGGTTGTAGAGGCCTTCGATATACTCAAACACGGTCATCTTTGCCTCTGCTATGGTAGCAAACTTGTGGAGGTATACTATTTCTGTTTTCATCGTCTTGAAGAAGCTATCTGCCACTGCATTAACGAGAACATTTTACTTTCCGGCTCATGCGCTACATAACCGGCAGCTCCTCCTGTTAGCTGGACAGGCGTTTTCACCTATAACAAATCCTATGTAAAATAGAGGGGGTTTCTGAGAAACGCCAGATTTTTACTTCCCTTCTGTAACTCTTACCTTAACTTTTGTGGCTGTTGAGCCGGAACAGACAGCCCTTAGTGTGAATTGAGCTGGATGTAAAAAGTAGTTTTCACGTCTTCCAGGCTTTCCACCCATATTTTACCGCCTTGCTTCTCGATAATTTGCTTCACGATAAAGAGCCCCAATCCGGTTGTGGGTTCGCCTTGGGTTCCTTTTCTCCTGGCCTGGGTGAATTTGTCAAAGATGGAGGTTACTAACTTAGCTGGAATACCAATACCGTTATCCTGGATTAACATCAGGGCTTTTCCCTCCTCCTGCTTTAGGGTAATGACCACCTTCCCCTCAGGTTTTGAAAATTTTATGGCGTTGGATACCAGGTTCTCTAAAACCCGCCGAAATTTATCTGGGTCCACCCATCCATAAACCGGATTATCCGGGGCATGGACCTCAACCTGTATGTTTTTGTTTTGGGCGTTGAGGGAGGACGAATCTAAAAAAGCTTTGATAAAGGGTTTTAAATTAACTTCTTCCGGAGTGAAGTCAACAGCTTCTACTTCGCCGATGATAAGTAAATCATCTATGATGGATAAGGTTTTATCCGAAGTATCAGTAATCATTTTGACAAAGGAAAGCGATTCCTCTTGTGTCTCTTTTTCCTTGGCCGACATTTCCTTCAGGTTCTCTTTCAGAAAGCCTGTGGCCAGCTTGATGTTGAAGAGAGGTGACTTCAGATCATGCGCAACCATGTGCATCATGGTTTCCTGATTTTCATATAGCCTTTTGAGCTCTAATTCCAGGGACTTCCGGTTACTGATATCTTCCACAATGGTATAACCTAAGGAAATGCCCTGGTCCTGGAACAGAATAGAGCTTACCTGGCACCATAGATAGGAATTATCTTTTTTCCTGATGCTGGTTTCTATTTGAAAAGTGGGAATATTCTCCTCCCAAAGGCTTCTTTGGAGTTCTTTCCAGTGGGGTATAGAATCCGGATGAGCGAAAGTGGTAATTTTAGTGCCGATCAACTCCTCTGCGGTGTAGCCCAGCATCTGTTGCAGGGCCTCATTTACCTGGTTGATTCTCAAATCGGGGTCGATAATTTTATTGCCCAGCATCGACTGGTTAAAAATGGCTTCGAAACGGCTTTGGCTTTCTTCATACCTACTTTCTATGGCTTTCTGCTTTTCCAGCTTCGCTTTTGCTTCGGCATTTTCTAAGCGCAGTTGTTTGATTATCTCTTCTAAAGCCGGGTCTTCCTTTTTCATTGGTTTTTACTGCTTTCTGTCTTGATCAGTTTGTATTCCGTAGGTCTTTTAACTTAGCCTGCTGTATATACGGGAAAAGAGAAGGTGGTTTATATTTAGATAAAGCGCAGCATTTTTATCTGTACACTTTGCCTCATCCTAAGATGCGTTGACTGATCAAGGGTATAATGAAGGTTAATGAAGGTATAATTAAGTTCTTTCATATACCATGTACGTATACAAGGGCTTCACTTGGATTTTAAATTTTAAAGGAGTTTTTATTTATGGCAAACAAACAGGATAAAGCGCCCGCCCGCCGCACAGGCAACCCGGCAGGCGCTGCGGCGGGAGCGGGACAGCAAAAGCAGTCGGCCAGGCAGGCAAGCAAACTTGAAGAAAGAAAACCGGCAAGCACACCTGAAGAAAGAAAACAGGGGGCAGGCGGGGCGAACTCGGACTTTTTACAGGAGACCCTGTTTTGACGGCTGCTTGGGCGGCATAAATCTCATAACAGGCAACATAGAACAAGCAAGGCTCCCCATGATGAGAGGAGCCTTGCTTGTTTTAAACTAAACTAGCGGCTTTTCTATTATTGCAGAAATTCGTCCGTTTTCCGGGACAGCGGCTTTCTCTGGACAGGGCCTGAGGCTACGTCGCCCTCCTTCTAACACCAGAATTATTTCGCCCATCAAAAGGTACTGAGCAGAAGTCACCTGTAAAACATTGCTTCACTACTCCCGCGATTACAGGCTCCAGAATGGCCTTTCCATAACATGTATTATGATAAAGAGGCAATGTACGAGGCTTTATTCACACTCAGCAGCACCTGAATACTGTCTTTGCTGCACAAATTTTGCTTGAAATTATATCCTTTATCCACCTTGCGCCATCTGGCTGGCAGGTGTTGAGTAGTAGGTAGTTTACCAACACCCCCAGCTCCACGGGTGTTATCAGGAACGACCATTCGAAGTCCTCATTGATTTT
>NZ_SSNI01000079.1 GCF_010015475.1 Pontibacter pamirensis | reverse complement strand
AAGCGAAGGTACAAATAGTAAGAATTGTACTCCTGGCTAACACTTCAAAGATATGAGTACTGTCCAGTCTGAAGGAAGAAGCAGGCAGGTGGAATTTCCTCATGCCCAATATCACCAGGTGTATTTGTCGCAAGAAATTTTTGCCATCCTGCCTGTGGTTGCTTACCTGTTCCTACTTGTATTCTTTCTGTTGGATTCAAAGATTTGAGCCGCAAGGGCAACTGCTGGGACAACGCCGTGGCAGAGAGCTTCTTCAAGACGTTGAAAACAGAAATGGTGTACCACCACAAGTTCGCCACCATAGCAGAGGCAAGGCTAGCCGTGTTTGAGTATATAGAGAGTTTCTACAACCAGAAAAGGAGGCATTCAGTGCTAGGCTATCTGACCCCTTGCCAGTATGAAGACCTGTTGTACAACTAAGCTATGGCTGCCTGAAAAAGTCTCCAGTAAAATATTGCAATTTCAACTAGCTTAAAAAGATAAAGTAGCATAGTTCTGGTAACGCCAAATTGCTTCCAACAAATAGTAATCAGCATACACGATCGGTACATCTATTTCTGATTTATTAGGCTTATTGCCAGTACTATGCATTAAAAGAAAATAGTTGTTGGCGCCAGCCTTGGCTAAATATTTATCAGAACAAAGGCTATTAATCAATTGGGCGGCTTTACTCAAGTATTGGTTGTTTGCTCCAGCGTATTTGCTTAACTCAATCAAGGCTGATGCAGCAATGGCTGCTGAAGAGGCATCTCGGGGGGCGCTGGGAATATCCGGTGCCTGGAAATCCCAGTATGGAATATGGTCAGCTATTTTATCAGTTTGACTAAGGAAATAATCCGCAGCTTCTTTTGCCTGTTCTAAATATCTTATGTCTTTGGTTTCCCGATAAAGAACCGTATACCCGTAAATGCCCCAGGCCTGACCTCTTGACCAACAAGAGGAGTGTGCATAGCCTTGGGCCGTTAGTTTGCTTAGCACTATACCTGATACTGGGTCATAATCCAGCACATGATAGCTGCTATTGTCTGCTCGAAAGCGGTCTTTCAAATCAGTATTTGCATGGGCTACAGCTATTTTATAAAATACAGAGTTACCACTAGCTTTCGCGGCCCAAAATAAGTACTCCAGGTTCATTAAATTATCAATAATCACCGGGTAAGAGTAGGAACCAAAATCCCAGGACTTGATGGCGCTGACTTCCGGATCAAAGCGAGTAGCTAATGAGTTAGCCCCCTGCAGAAGAATATTTTTATATGCCTGGTTATTGGTAAACTTTAACCCGTTCCCGAAAGAGTTGTAAAGCATGAAGCCCAAGTCATGGGTGTGGGTTTTAGTTTTTTGAGATTCAATCCCTTCAGTCCATTTCTCGGCTGCCTGCCGCCATTGCGTTTTATTCGTTATCTGGTATAAGTACCATAAGCTACCAGGAAAAAATCCACTAGTCCACGCACTTGAACCAGTGGTATATAAGGACCCATCAGGATTTGTGCTTCGGGGATACTGAGTGCTGTTTGGATACTTTTCAATATAAGCCTGATATTGCAGTTCGGCCAACTTAATTACTTTCTGTGCAGGAATTGCATCTGGTGTCTGGGCATCAGAGTCCAGCGCCAAACAGGACAACATGATTATCAATATAAACCTCATCTCTAATATTTAAGTTGGTTATTTTAATTAGTTAAATCAGAGTCATTGTTGATAAAAAATTATATACCTGGAGTCGCTTAAGAACTTAATCTAGGCACCTGGCACAGCAAACAGCTGCATCTATAAACATTACAGCTTCAGTGTTAAGATGATTTGAATGCTATGACATGCACAGGACTTGCACTCTGCTAGATTTAACAAACAATAGCATATTCAATGCTGATTTATTTCAGCAAAACACCTCTTGCGTTCTTGGCCCCGCAACAGGGCCATGCCCATTTATTCGATCACCAGCCTCGACTGCTTGGTACCTGACACGGCGCTGGCTTTCAGAATATATACGCCCCGGCTCACATGCCCGCCTAAGGACACTTCTGCACTGAATGCTCCCTGACCGTCGGTGGCAAGCATGACGGATTTAATAACGCGACCTAATCCATCATACAGGGTAAGGGCGACAGCCTCGTTCTTGCCGAAGCTCCTTGCCTCCACATAAAACCTTCCCCCTGTGCCCGGATTAGGATACACTGTCAGCTGCCGTGCGCTACTTGCATCTTCCATCAAATCTTGCATGAGGGCGGCAGAGGTGTTCGTTTGGTCAGCGACTTTCACTGCTTCTATGGCAGATACAATCGCATTATTGGCCACAGACGTAAAGTCTATATCAAGGGTGCCATCTGTCACCGACACATTCTCAAATGTCTTCACCACAGCGTTGCCTGCTCCGTGCTGCTCATAGATGTCAAAGTTGCTCAGCACCCGCCTTCCCTCCAAGGTCACATGGAACACGCGCTTGCCGGCGCTGCCCGCCACGCCTCCCGGGGCTCCGAAGTACGGCTCCAGGAAATAGAGTTTTACTTTATAAAGACCTGCCCCGTTCATAGGAATGCTATAGCTGAAGGGAGCCCCGGGCGCAGCAGTGTTCGGGCCAACAGAGAAGCGGTACCTCAGGTACAGTTCGTCGTCGTCGGTGCCCGCCACGTCAAAGAACTTGGAGGAGGTGACCCCACTGGTGGAGTGGGCGTCTGCACCCCAGATTCCCAACTGACTGTCGGTGTATGTGGAGCCGCCTGCATTGATGTGTATGGTGGTTTGAGTACCGTCACTAACTTCCATATTCATTAGCCAATAATCCGCACTACCCTTACTGGCTTCACCCTTATCAAATCCTCTACCTGAAAAGGAAAAGTTCCCGAGAAAATAACTGCTATTTGTAGCAGCCACCATAGCTATATTATAGTCGTGATTACTGCCCCCCCAGGTTCTACCCCAGACCTTATTTCCACTGCTATTGATTTTTATTAGCCAACAGTCGGCTTTACCCTTACTGGCTTCACCCTTATCGCCTCCTTTACCCGAATAGGAATAGCCTCCCAGTAGGTGGTCACCATCGGGAGTCGTCAGCATACTGCTTAAGAAATCATGTTGGCTCCCACCTAAGGTCTTATCCCACTGCTTCACACCACTGCGATTGACCTTCAGGATCCAATAATCAGTGGTAAGATTACCTCTGTTGGCTTCGCTCTTATCGTATCCAGCATTGGAGTCGGAGGAGCCTCCCACCAAATAACCTCCGTCCTGCGTAGCTACCAGGGCTGTAAGAGCATCATTTCTGTTCCCGCTAAAGGTTTTGTCCCACTGCTTCGCTCCACTGCTGCTTATTTTGATTATCCAATAGTCTTGCCTCCTGCTGCCTTGGCTCTTATCACCTCCTATACTGGAACTGGAAGTGCCTCCTAACAGGAAACCTCCATCCACTGTAGAAATCAGAGCCTGAAGTTGATCATTACTAGTACCGCCAAACACTTTATCCCATTGCTTGTCTCCATTGCCGTTGATCTTGATTACCCAATAGTCAAAACCGCCTTTATCGGCTACACTTTTATCGCCATTACTACCTGAATTAGAATAGCCTCCCAACAGGAAGCCTCCATCCGCCGTAGCAACCAGTGCATAAAGTCTGTCGTCGGAGGTGCCGCCGAAAGTTTTATCCCAAAGTTTAACACCATTCCGATCTAATTTTACGATCCAATAGTCATACCCCCCCTGATTAGGCGTAGTCTTATCATTCCCCACACCCGATAAGGAAAAGCCACCCAAAAGGTAACCACCATCTGGTGTAGCCACAATATCCTGTAGATAATCCCCGGCATTTCCCCCCAAAGTCTTATCCCACAACTTCGTACCATTCCTGTCGGCTTTCACAACCCAGTAATCTTGCCATCCTTTACTGGCTGCACTTTTATGTCCTCCTACACCTGAATGGGATCTTCCTCCGAATAGACATCCCCCATCCACCGTCCTAATCAAGGCTGAGAGTTGATCATATTGAGTACCCCCTAAGGTTATATCCCAAAGCTTATTCTGACCTTGTACTACAGGAGAAAAGCAGCTGCAAGACAGAAATATTAAATATATGCCAACCCTTACTCTATTTTGAAAATTAAGCTTATAAGTAGTAGGTAGAATGAAAGATTTATTCATAGTGGTACCTTTAGGGAGATGCAATAACATGAAGCGTTTTCAATAGCTAAAATTCTGGCTTGAGCGATTAATATAGTTTAATACGTACACGTATATTACCTCCACCAGAAGATTTCGGAATAGCCCCTATAAGAATAAAATGGCTATTTGTCTCTTTCTGCATAAGAAAATTAAAGTAGACTTCACCCGTGGCATAGGGGACGGATGAACTTGAGAAAGCACGTGTCCATCTAATCGTGGCACACCCCCTGACCGGCTTTCTCAGAAGTTGTATATTTACCGCACTTACTGCGGTCTCTTTTCTTAAAGTTTGATAAGTTCTTATCAAATACCGCTAGTTAAATATTTACATCAGTACACTCTTCCTTAGGAAAACCACTTTACAAGTGTAGCGGTGTTTAAAAATTAACTAAGAAATCACATTTAAGACAAACTTAAATAACTAAAGTACAATGATGAGTTTTTTATTTGTACGTATTATACTTTAAAATGTACCGAAAGCGGTAAAAAATCTAAAGAATTAGGGAACAAGGAAAAATAGTCATTTTACAGTATAATGGCCCCCGCAAATAGGACAGCAGTTTAAGTGTAAACTACTTACTTGTAATCCTAGGTCTTCTCCTGAAATCCATGGATAGCGCGAGCACTGTTGAATAAGCATGACAACTGAAGCTTCTCAGCATCTTGATTCTGCTTATCTTGAGTCTGCTTCAGAAAACAAGCCCCTTACTTAAATGGAACTTGTAAAGTCCTCCCTGAAATCCGGGCTGGAATGTATAGGCTCTTGCTATGCATGGGCATTTGGTGAATTAACTGGTGATCTCGGCTGAGAATCCCGTACAGAAAAATCTTAATCAGGAAATACATTCCCTGGAGCTATTCTTAAAATAACAAAAGAAACGTCATGGGAAAAGCACTGCCACTTCAAATCGTCAACCCACACGCTGCCGGCATAGATGTAGGGTCCCGCAGCCACTTTGTTGCCATAGATCAAAACAGGGAGAATGTCCGCTCGTTTGGCATTGGCACCAAAGACCACCAGGAGCTCATGCTGCACTTGCGCGATTCCGGAGTTACTACAATCGCCATGGAAAGCACCGGGACCTACTGGCAAACTCTCTTCAACGCGCTTCAGAAAGCCGGGTTTGAAGTGCTGCTTGTCGGGGGGAGCCAGACAAAGCATGTGCAGGGGCGCAAAACTGACGTGCTGGACTGTATGTGGATTCAGAAGCTGCATTCCCTTGGCCTGTTGTCGGGCAGCTTTCTGCTGAGCGACACGCTCCAGGAGCTACGCACTTACTATTACCACAGGCAGCACCTGGTGGAGCAGATTTCCAAGTACACGCACAAGATGCAAAAGGCGCTCCGGCTAATGAACGTCAGGCTGGACGTGGCCATCCGTGACATTACCGGTAAATCAGGACTTGCCATAATAGAGGCGATTCTGTCAGGGAGCCGGGATCCGCAGCATCTTGCCTCGCTGGTAGACATTAGGATGAAGAAGTCCAAGCAGCAGATCGCCGAGGCGCTCCATGGCTCCTGGCGGGAAGAGCTGCTGTTTGAGTTGAAGGCGTGCCTGCACTTCTACAGGCTCTACGAAGAGGCCCTCAGGGAGTGTGACCAGGTGATCGAGAGCGCTTTGATGAAGCACCTCCCTCAGCGTGCAGCATCCGAACCCGAAGGGAAGGCAGTAAAACAGAGCAAGAAGAAGAGCAGTAAAAACGCACCTGGATTCAATGTCCCCCAGATTGCTTACCAGTACTTCAAAACTGATCTTTTTGCTATCCCCGGCATCAGCTACGGCACCGTTCTTTGCTTGCTGACGACGATGGGAAATGACTTGCACAGGTTCCCAACCGCCAAGAGCTTCGCCAGCTGGCTGCGCCTGGTCCCAAACAACAAGGTAAGCGGCGGGCGTATTATCAGCAGCCGCACACCGTCAGGTAAGTCTTACTTGGCGATAGCTCTTGGCCAGGCGGCCAACTCCATTGGCAACCAGAAGGAGCATGAACTCACCCCGTTTTTCAAAAGAATAGCCTTCAAGAAAGGGAGGATAGCCGCCATCACGGCAACAGCAAGAAAGCTGGCCGTCATTATCTGGAACATGGTAACTAAAGCAGAACCATACAAGAAAAGCGAGATAAAGGAAACCAACGAAAAAAGCAGGCGAACAGGGCTAAAGCAGGTGGAAAGACGCATCAATGCGCTTAAACTAAGTCAGAGTGAACTTGAGAGGCTATTCTCAAGAGCTTCTTTCCTAGCTACTTAAAAATGAGTTGTACAGAAATAGGTTGACAGTTTTTAAACAAACTATCCCTATGGAAGACCACATCAAAGAACTACTTAACCGCTATCAGTATAGCGAGGAAGTCAAGGAGGCAGCAGCCTTTCGCGTGCTTTTTGGAGGCGAAGATGCCAAGCAAGTGATGCAGGAGCTTGGCGTACACAATGTCAAAACTGTTCATCATTGGGTTACGGACGACCAGCGTAAGATTGAGCAAGGACTTATATCTTTACCACCCATGAATGAGAAGCAAAAGCAAAACCTGGAAGCACTCAAGCAGCGAAACAAGCAGCTGGAGAAAGC
>NZ_SSNI01000078.1 GCF_010015475.1 Pontibacter pamirensis | reverse complement strand
ACGACCAATGACAAACAGCTGCCTTACTCTTTTCCCCTTCTTCTTTTGCTTTTAAAGCTACAGACTCAGCCCTTCTTTGTAAAGACTATTTTAGGACTCTTGCACATCCATTCAAAGATAGGATGACTTAATGCTTTTTCAGTCAGTTGAAAAGAACTAAGGCTCCATAGGTAAACAATGGGCGTGGGTGCTGTCTTCCCAACACTGGCATGGTTGATTGGTGCCTGTGGGTTTGCTGATAAGTTATTTTATGTTAAACGAAGCCGCTGAGGAATCAGAGAAGCTAGACCGTTCGACTACAATTCACTGCTCCCTTGGCTTGCCTCAAACAGCACATGCAGTTTTTGCTGCAGCAGCTCCTTGTCCGGTAGTTGGGTTCTGTACTCGGCTACCAAGGCCGGCGAAAGGTTCCTGCTCAGGGCGTACTCCACAACTTCAGTATCCTTGTCTTTACAGAGCAGGATACCAATACTGGGGTTCTCGTTTGTTTTCTTTACATCCCGATCCAAAGCCTCCAAGTAAAAGTTAAGCTGCCCCAAATGCTCCGGCTTGAACTTGTCCGCTTTCAGCTCAAAGGCAACAAGGCACTGCAGCCCTCTATGGTAAAATAGCAAATCAATATAAAAATCACTGTTGCCAACCTGCAGTCTATGCTCTTCTCCCACAAAAAGGAAATCCCTGCCCAGTTCCAGAATGAAGCTCCTCATCTGGGCTATCAGGGCTTTTTGAAGGGCACCCTCACTATGGGGCTCTGACAGGTTCAGGAACTCAAACACATAGCTGTCCTTGAAGACATTGACCACATCCTGGTCCAACCCTTTGATCGCCGGCGGCTGGCTCTGGTTTCCCAGCATCACCCTTTCGAACACGCCGCTGTTGATCTGCCTTTCCAGCTGCTTGACACTATACTTTTCCTGAAGGCAGAGGCGCAGATAAAACTCACGTTCCTCCTCCGTTCTGGCCCTTGACAGCAACACCAGGTGGTGAGTCCAGCTTACTTTGGCCAACTCACTGCCGCTTAGACTGCTCAATCCAGATTGTGTCATTGGCGATGACACAATTTGAGAACCCTGATCTTCGGTTGTTGGTGTTGTTTGTTCTGACGACGGCGCTAAGTGGCTTTTAGAGTAGGTGTCATAGAACTGCTTCATTCGGTACAGCCCCCTCCGATTAAAACCTTTCAGCTCCGGGTAGTATCTTTTTAAGTAGGCGGCAAGCTCATCAACCGTTTTCTCACCCCAACTGGTGGCGGCAATCCTCCTGCTGATGTACTCTCCCACCTGCCAATACAGATTAATCAGTTCTGTGTTAACAGCTTTCAAAGTATTGCTCCTGGCTTGCTGGATGAGCGTAGTGATTTCAGAGAATAGGTCCTGTGACATAGGAGGTATCTGGTAAAGTGAATGATTACAAAGGTATCACTTTAGCACTCCTGGTCAACCTACGGAGGGGTACATACCTGTGGTTGAAGATTAGATAGTTGTGAAGAAAAGCTTGCTGTCCCTATTTTACACAAGAGTTGTTATGGCACAAACTGCCCCAGTGGCTAGAATTGAAGGGGCGGGTTTTGGTATTTTCAGGGGGGTACGGGAATTGTCTGCAGGTCTATTTATATTGCTCCGGATATATAGTATATTCGGAAGTCCGGTTACGGTTATTTGTCAAAATCGACAGATAAGCCGAATAGGCTTCCGTGTATCACCTAGTTAGGGCCAAGGCATAAATAAAATAAATGAAAGTAAGTGAAATTTTCATGGACACAAACACATGTGTCTTTGCAGTAACAAATTCGGATAATGGCGACGAATTGGAGTGGAGTATTGAACCCACGGACTTCGTGCTTTTACCCGAAGAAGAAGATTCTTACATTGTAAAAGCAAAACAAATTTATCGCGACAGGTCAGTTGATTGCTTTCTTGCTATCATGACACCTGAAAGGATAGCAGAAACAGTAATAAAGCTAAATAAAGACGGTAATGTTGTTGCTGAAAGCATTTATGAACAGGAAAATTCAGTCATTCCAGCTGTAGCTTCCGATTGCTTTGGCGATTATACTCTATTTTATCCCAAAGAGAACCCACAAGTAGGGATTGATATACTTAAAAACGGACTTGACAAAGCGATTAATAAAAATGTAGTTGCCGAAGACCTGAGGTATATTTTAAGAGATGAGAACAGATTTGAAGAGTCAATAGAGGCGTTTAAGATAAGTGAAGAAGCTGGGCCATCATCTGAATACATTTACCTTGAGCTGTCAAGGCTGTATAAAAGATTAGGCCAGACCACAAAACAATTAGAATACGAGCAGAAGTTTAAAGAACACGGCGGCATAGAGTAAAAGAAAGCCCAGCCCCAAACAACTAAGGCTTCGTTGGGTACGGAGTGCCCACAATGAAGCCTTAGTTGCACCTAACCGGGCGACGCGTTATGGGTTTTAAGTCGGAAGATGCTTGCCTGCGCTACTTTTACTGTGGCTTTCTGGTAGCCGGCAGGCTCATCGGATGTGAGCCTGGAGAGGTATAAACAGGTGTTTTTACTGTTTTCCGGAAGAGGTTCTTCACTTATTTTACGGCTTTCCCTTTGCAACGGGCATGGCTGCGCCAGGCCACTTTCTTAAGTGGCTTTTTTTATAGTCCCTTCTCGTATTCCCTGTACTGCCTGCCTGTCCTGATGCCCTGCGGCGGTCCTCTCTTGGGCAGCACCTGGAGGGTGAGCATGGTCTCCTTTTTGCAGCAGGGGCACAGGAGCGGGTTGTACTCCTGCACTTGCCGCACCTTTACTTTCAGCCTCTTTTCCCCGGGCAGCTGCTCCATGATGGCAGGTATTGCCACTCCTTTGCTGGTGCCGCTCAGGATGCCGTAGTGGCGGATCCTGACAAAGCCCTTCGGCAGGATGTGCATAGCAAACCTGCGGATGAACTCCATTCCCTTAAGCCTCATCTCCAGCTTGCAGGCTCCCTGCCTGTAGTCCTTGTAGGAGAAGGTCACCGTCTTTCCGTCTGATTCCTTTATCCTGTGGTTGGAGATGGCAATTTTATGGGTGTAGCGGCCCAGGTACTCCACCACGCTTTCGGGCCCGGAGAAGGGGCGCTTGGCGTACACCACCCACTCTTTTTTGAACAGCGCGTTCACCAGCCCCTTGTCCACCTCCGGCAGCTTTTCCTTTAGTGCCTGCATGTACTTTGCCCTAAACACGCGGCTCATGGCCCTGACGGGGAAGAAGTACTTGCCCTTGCCGCGTGCGCTTTTCCACTTGTCCCGCTTTGTGAGCCCGCCTCCGGGCACGATGCAGTGCAGGTGGGGGATGCAAGGAGAGGGTCTGGCCCCAGGTGTGGAGCACGGCCACCATGCCAGGCCTTGCCCCCAGGTGCTTATTGTCGGTGGAGAAGGTGAGCAGCGTCTGCCAGGCGGCCTCGAAGAGGGTGTCGTAAACGACCTTGGGCCGGTGGAGGGCCAGCTGGTTTAAGGTGTCGGGCAGGGTGAAGACCACGTGGAAGTAAGGCACGGGCAAGAGCTCGTCCTCCCTGGCCTGTATCCACTCCTCCCGCTTGCGGCCCTGGCACTTGGGGCAGTGGCGGTTCCTACAGGAGTTGTAGCTGATGCGGACTGTGCCGCAGTCACTGCAGGCGTCCACGTGGCCTCCCATGGCCGTGGTGCGGCAGCGCATGATGGCACCTAAGGTGCGCAGCTGCCAGGAATTGATAGCGGTACAGGATTCCACCTGGGCCCAGTGCTGTTTAAGCACATCGGCCACCTCGTGTCGGTGGCGCACTAGCAATAGAGGGCGCCGCCTGCCTTTATGCCTGAGACAGTCTGTAGCGGAGGAAAACATGTGTGCCCAAAGCATGCAAAGGGAGGGGGCTACTAGAGGCAGTCATACCTGGAGGTGAGCCAGCCCAAGGCATCCTCTGTGCTGTAGAAGTTCCTCATCGGTATCAAAAGGTGCGCCTGTTTCGTCACCTCGTGGATGGGGCCTTCCCTAAGGGTGCTCCCTGTCACGACGCGCGCAATCTTCCGAAGCCGGGTCTCGGCCAGGCCCCGGGCGAACTTAAGGATAATCTCCTTGTACTCAGGCTCCGAAATGTCTACAACCCCTTTCCTGGTGTCTGCCAGGAGGTACTTTACGTCATACAGCTTTATAACCTCCACGACTTTGTCCAGCGTGTACACCGTTTCGCTCTTCATGTAATCGTGAACGTCAGGCCACTCCACCGACAGCACATCCCTGGCAGGGTCGTAGTCAAGCTTGATGACTGGATTCGGTATAACCATTAGCGTATAATTTAATTCGCTGCATATATAGCTAGACAAATAGAGAAAAAACTACTACACGCCTGTGCTTTACTTGAATAATATATCGTTGCGCCCTTATAGCGGTAGAAGCAGTGAGAGAGGCTCAGGTGAGACTTTGCCATTGCTTTGTAAAACAGGGAAAGCCACCCCGCATGAGGTGGCTTTCCCTGTTTCATAGTTTTATCCCGGCAATTCAAACACAAGCGGCTATCTGTTGGGGGTTACCCTTCGCTGCTGGCATCAGCCGTTGAAAAAGCAGGAGAGGCTCCTGCTAATGCAAGAAGCCTCTCCTTTTTTTCTAATGTTGCTTTATACTGAAGTGTACACGGCAGTGCCTTTCAATGGTTAGTCGAGGCCCTACCCTGTTTCTTTCACTTGTTTTAACGCAGCTACTTTTCCAGAGGTTGAGCGTATCCGCTTACCAGGCCAAATAATTTGATGATGAAGCTATTCGTGTTCCGTTATTACCCGCTCACCCAAATGGCCTCTGATACTCATGATTAGATGATGCTCCGCAGCTTGTCCTTTGTGAGCGGCTTTTGCAGAAACGCCGCCGCCTGACTCTTCGTTGCCCTATCCCTGTCATACCGGCTTTGGGAACTGCTGAGCAGCACAATCCTGGTGTCGGTGAGGTTCAGCTTAGCCAGTTCTTCCATGAACGTAAAGCCATTCATCTCCGGCATCTCAATGTCCAGCAGTATAAGCTGCGGAAGCCGCCCCTGCGCAGCAGCCTCCCTGATACGTGCCAGTCCCTCCACGCCATTGTGAGCCACCTGTGTATGCTCGTTTATCCCAATACTGTTAAGCACATGCTTTATCAGGAAGACAGCTGTGGTGTCGTCATCTATCACTAAAACTCTCTCAACCTGCTTCATTTCTTCCGGTGCGCTAAATTGTAAAATGTGTTTAGACAGTGATACGCATCTTTTCAGAATCTGGAGGAGCAAATGAACGCAACGGTAGCAGTGCAAGGTAATTACTGCTGCCCTTTCAAGAAGACCTTGAAGGTGGTGCCTTTGCCCAACGTGCTCTCCACTTCAATCTTCCCCCCCATGTCTTCCACCATTCTCTTCACGATATACAAGCCCAACCCGGTGCCCTCCACGTCCTTTCTCAACCTGGTGTGCCGCTCGAAAATAACCTGTTTCTTATCTTCCTCAATGCCTACCCCGTTGTCAATGACAGAGAGCAGGACGTAATCACCTGCCTTCACGGTTTTGATGTCTATCTCTGATTCTCTGTCTGGTGCTCTAAACTTGATAGCGTTGCTCAGCAGGTTGTAGATGATGCTTCTAACGTTCTTGCGTGAAAGGTTTATCTCGGTTTCATTTAATTCACACTTAATCTGCGCCTCTGTTTCATATACCCTGTCTTTCAGGGCAAGCTGGGCGTCCTCTATCATGTGCCCGAAGTTCACCCGCTCCGCCTCCCTGGCGAAATCTGTGTCACTTTCCCCTATGTCAGATAGTTCCGTGACCGTGTTGCGGAGGTTGTCCACAGAATGGCTCAGCAGGCTCAACAGCTGCTGCGTGTCTTCTTCACTGCCCGCTGTTTCCAACAACATGCTAAGCAGGCCCTCCATGTTGGAGAGAGGACCCTTTATATCGTGGGAAATGCTATAGATGACATTCTCATACCGCTTGTTCAGCTGCTCATACCCCCGCAGCACCTCTAATCGGGACGTGATGTCGACGAAGGTGATGATGACGCCATTGGTCCTGTTCTCTTTCCTGATAATGTAGGGGAGGATGTTCATCTGGTACCACCTTTCGTCGGTCGTCTGGATGTCTTTTTCCAGGCTCTTGCTGCTCTTTATCACCTCTTCGATGTTCTCGATGATGGTCGGGAAGCGGATGTTGCTGGACACCTCGTCTATGTGCCTGCCCACGTCAGCCGGGGATAGCCGAAAGTGCGTCATAGCGGGAGGCGTGAACTTGCGCAGTATCATGTCGGCATCGACAAAAAGCTGCGGTATAACGGTGTTGCTGAAATAGTTCTCCAACTCATCGTTCAGCTCTATCAGCTTGTTGTTGGCTTCTGTCTTTTTGGCTGGTTGCCCCATGAATAATAGCTCTGTTAAAATAGACTTAAAAGGTACGAAAGAAAGTAAATACAGCAATTCCACTGTTTTGGGTTCAATAGACGGTGCTTTTTTTCAGCTTTCAGATGAAGCGCCTAAGCTTTCGAAACTGCTTTGTTTTCAGGCAAGAAACCTGGTAAAGAAATCAAGATGCCCCTGTGTTCTTAGTGAGCGGGTTTCTTTACCATAGATACTAGGTTGAGCAGGACAAGACACGGCTATGGCCACAGAAGGTGAAAACACAGCCCCTGGATTATAAGCGGGTGCAGCTGAAGGTGACGTTTGAGTAGGCATCTGCCAAGTCAGGCACACTGTTAAGAATAAGCTTAACTATCTGTAACTTTAACCTTTGAGACAGTTACGCTTACAAAGCACAAAACTTTAGGGGTGAGCTTGTAGTATAGTACTCCCTGTTTGTAGGACCACCAAGCACTGTTTTTAAGTTGATTTTTCCCTAAGTCCTCTCCCAATCAGGCCGCCTGCTGTTTGTATACCTCCACCGGAATCTGTCTCCCTATCCCCTGAT
>NZ_SSNI01000077.1 GCF_010015475.1 Pontibacter pamirensis | reverse complement strand
AGCGGCTGGCACTTATAGCTGTGGCAAACAAACTCATAAAGCAGGCTTTTGCCATCGCTACCAAAGGAGAGTATTACATGGAAAAATCATAAGCAAAATATTGCTTTTAAACACAGTTCATTTCGAATGCAGTGAGAAATCTGGAATTTTGCAGGGCCATGAAATAACCCAGATTTCTCACTGCGTTCGAAATGACAATCTAGCTACTGTGTCCCCTTAAGTTGACTGCATTGCCCCTAACCCCTCCTGGGGGTGCAGGGGCCCCCTTTAAAGTCCAAGGCGGGGAATAAAAAATCTTCAGAAATTCCCCTCCTCGGAGGGGCAGGGGTGGGTCATTTTTTAACCATAAAAATCCGAAACAAAAAAATGAACTGGAAATACAGAGGGAAGTCTATATTTCCAGTTCATTTAAAATGTATTTGAATGGGTAACTATCCTTCCAGTACCACACCCATGCCGGAGAACTTCTCTATGCGCTGCATGATACGATCCTCAGCGTCTATCCCCTCCAGTTCATCCAGAAGTCTAATAATTTCTTTTTTC
Organism: Pontibacter pamirensis; assembly: GCF_010015475.1. Lineage (GTDB taxonomy): Bacteria > Bacteroidota > Bacteroidia > Cytophagales > Hymenobacteraceae > Pontibacter > Pontibacter pamirensis. The sequence continues at coordinate 7,226 of NZ_SSNI01000077.1, read as the reverse complement.
AAGGTGCGCATCATTTTTTCCGGTTCCAGGTGAGCACCTCCCAGCGGTTCTTTGATGATGCCATCTATCAGCTTGTTCTGCAGCATGTCTTTGGCAGTGAGCTTCAGGGCTTCCGCGGCCTGCTCCTTGTAGTTCCAGCTTCTCCACAGAATAGAAGAGCAGGACTCCGGTGAGATAACAGAGTACCAGGTGTTCTCCAGCATCATCACCCGATCACCGATGGCAATTCCAAGGGCACCGCCTGAGGCACCCTCTCCTATGATGATACAGATAACCGGCACCTTCAGCATAAACATCTCTTTCAGGTTGCGGGCAATCGCCTCTCCTTGTCCACGCTCTTCCGCCTCCAGCCCCGGAAAGGCACCCGGCGTATCAATGAGCGTCACAATCGGGCGATTGAATTTCTCTGCCATCTTCATCAGGCGGAGCGCCTTGCGGTAACCTTCCGGGTTCGCCATACCGAAGTTGCGCAGCTGGCGCTGTTTCGTGTTGCGCCCCTTCTGCTGCCCTATAAACATAATACTACGACCGTCCACTTCACCAAAACCACCTACCATGGCTTTGTCGTCACTCACCGTGCGGTCGCCGTGCAGCTCTACAAATTTCTCTGTAATGCCTTCAATGTAGTCAAAGGTATAAGGCCTCTCGGGGTGGCGAGACAACTGCACGCGCTGCCAACGGGTCAGGTTGGCGTAAGTTTCCTTTTTTAAGTTCTTGATTTTCTCTTCCAGGGCCTTTACTGCCTCCGAAACATCTACCTGGCTCTCATCTGCCAGCTTCTTCATTTCCTTCAATTTGCCCTCGAGGGCAGCAATGGGCTGTTCGAAATCTAAAAGCATAGGTTCCTCCTTGATTAGGATACAAATTTAAGAGTTTCCACTCATGATAGGCAAGAAGATAAAAAAATCTATAAAGCAAAAAAATAATCTGCTTGTAAATGAACAAATTAACACATAATCGGCAAAATATAGAGCCAAAAACATGCTATAGGCTTGCACATTCCAATTTAACGCTATACATTTGCATCACCTTAACAGAAAGAAGTAAGGGAAAACAAAACGGTCTGGTAGTTCAGTTGGTTAGAATGCCGCCCTGTCACGGCGGAGGTCGCGAGTTCGAGTCTCGTCCAGACCGCAGGTCACACTGCGGTAAACGCATCAAAGAGCAAAAGGCTCTGCTTAGTAAAAATTTATTGGTCTGGTAGTTCAGTTGGTTAGAATGCCGCCCTGTCACGGCGGAGGTCGCGAGTTCGAGTCTCGTCCAGACCGCGAAAGCCTGAGGTGTAAATCTCAGGCTTTTTTATGACCTCGCCCCAACCTTCTCCTAAGAACAGGAGAGGGAGCTAAGTAGCCAGGATTTGCTGAGGTTTATTTACGCAGGCTTTTCTCCTATCACTCTTAAGTACTCCTTGTAATTATTTAAAATTGGCGCCGGAATCTATCCGATGACGCACTGTGGATAAGAGTCTCCAGACTAGCTCTATCTAACATATTACATCTCCATCATACAGCACTTAAGAGTGTTGTTGAATCTGTCTAAGCTACCAATGTGACTGTTCATCCAGCGGCATATAACCTACAGTTGAATTGTTTCACTCTGAGCTCTCTAGGCCGAGAGGCCTCGTCTTTGGGCATCGCGCTGGTAGTTTTTTGCGCCAAGGCGCTCAACCCAAAGACTGGAAACATATTCACTTCGTGCTGACGTACAGATAATACCCGTTTATGGGGTGTATAACTAAATTAACGGCATTGCCCTTACTCCCATGTGCTCAAGCCAGATACTAAAAACTGATTCACTTCGTGCTGACGGAATTAGAATGCTATGGCTTTATTGGTGGTATATAAGTAATCTTGGTACAAGAAAGGTGAAAGCTACAGAAATTGGGTCAGCTTCCTGAGCGGCTTAAGATAGCGGGTATAGAAACGGGGCTGCAAGCCATTGATGTACCAGGCATGAAAATCTTCTTTGTTCGCCCTGATTCTGTTCTTTAATGTTACGTTGCTCTTCCCGCCCACGCGCATCCGCACCAGGCATTCAGGCACATAGGCTGTGCTGATGCCGTGTTTGTACAGATAGCGCAGCATGAGCTCATAGTCAGCAGCGCTCTTGAAGTTTATATCATACAAGCCCAACCGCTCGTACACCTCTCGCTTCACGTAAAATGTAGGGTGCGGCGGCATCCAGCCATAGATAAAATTATGCCGTTTGTAGCTTCCTGATTTCCAGTTGCGGATAATTCTCCCTGTGTTCTCCCGGTCAACATACACCAGGTCAGCATAAACGCTATCGCTGTTATTTACCTTGAATGCTTCAGCTAAAGCTGTAACAGACTCTTTGGAGTAGAAGATGTCATCCGAATGCAGCAGCCCTATCACATCACCTGTAGCCATACGAATGCCTTTGTTGATGGCATCGTACAAACCGCCGTCTTTCTCTGATACAAACTTCGTAATGCGGTCGCCATACCCTTTCACAATTTCCACAGTACCATCTGTAGACAAACCATCTACCACAATATATTCTATGTTGGTATAGGTTTGGCTCAGCACCGAATCAATAGCATCTGCTATGGTTTCGCGGCTGTTGTATACGATGGTGATAATGGAGACTTTCAAAGCTGATGTATATTGGCAAAACCGGTGGTTTCGAAAACTTAACGGGTTCTATTTATTCTAGTATGCGTACCCTTTTTGCTTCGGCTGGATTACCCTGGTAAAGAGTATGGGGTTTTAAATTCTTCGTAGCGACAGAGCCGGCAGCCAGCACACTATGGGAGCCGCAGGTAACATGAGGGCAAACAATGGCCTTTGCCCCAATCCAGGTACCTTCCTCCAGGTGAATCTCCCCTACCACTAAATCGAAAGTTGGCTGCTTATAATCGTGGCTGCCTGTGAGCAGCATGCAGCCCTGGGAGAGCGTTGTATTGTCACCTATCACCACCTTCACTAAGTCATCAATCCAAACGTTCTCTCCTATCCAGACATGGTTCCCAACCTGCAGGTGCCACGGGTATTTGATATTTACTCCTGATTTAATAACGACCCCTTTTCCTATTCTGGCACCAAACAGGCGCAACAGCTGCACCTTCAGGGCGCTTACCGGATTCAGCGGATTGATGAAAAAGAGCACGTTTATAAAATACCAGAGGGTACGTTTGAAAGCGCTGCCTCCAGGCTTGTACCAGTCGTTGTTATAAGCCGCCAGATCTACTTTCTTTTGTCTGAAGTCAGTAATCACAGTTTGTTGTTTTATTGGAGCATCAGGTGATTTAGCCTAACAGCCTTCTCATCATTCAAAAATTGCTGGCTATAAAGATAAGCCTTCTCCGAGGAGGTATCATAGTTTTCCTGCTCTTTTTGAGAAAGTTCATGTATGGCCTCCACAAAGTCATCCATGTTATCCAGCGGGAGATCATAGCCGATGCCTAGTCCTGTAAGATTCTTCCAGGGCGTCTGATCACTGATGATAACCGGGCAGCCAGCGGTGAAGCTTTCCAGGATAATATGCCCAAAGTTCTCGCCACGGGTCGGCATTAACAAAGCATGGTAATTTGTCAAGGTATTGGCCACCCTCCCGCTCTCCAGGCTTCCTTTGTAGTTTACTTCCACATTCTTCGGAAGCCGCTGCACTACCTCCTGGCACTCCTTCCAGTAGGCAGCATTATAGACAGGTCCGAAAATATCAAAAGTAACTTTTCCTACACCAGCACATCTTTCCAGCACTTCCAGCGCATACTTCGTATTTTTTTCAGGAGAAATGCGCGCCACACTGATGAGCTTTAATTCTCCTTTGCATTTCATCCTTTTTTCGTTGACGAGAGTATGTGCCTTCTTCGGCAGGTTTGGCGCTATCACTACCTTCGCTTCAGTTCCCAGCGCCTGCACGATATCCTGCTTCTCCCCTTCATGGGTCGCATGGAAACGGATACCTTTATACATGCCTGTGAATTGGGCCGCTATCAGGAAAAGCTTTTTCTTTCCCCCTTTTACATGAATGGCGCTCTTTGCTAACATGCCCCGGGCCGAAACAATAATGTTTGGATGCTTCAGACGCTTCAGAATCAGTAAGGGTATAACTGAGAAGTAAAAGGAGTAAATACCATTCACAAAAGCAGTATCAGGCTTGATAGCCTTTATCACTTTAAAAAGGTGTTTAATATGCAACTGGTCTGTTGAGAAATAATAAACCTGCACATTATCCGCTACGCTGTTCCAACTGTTGGACGTTATACCATTATAGGCTTCAGTTTCGCAATAGTCCGTGTCACGTGTGATGATGTAAAAATCAAGGTCGTGCCGGAGGTGTGCAACGATGTTGGCGCAGGACTGTATCGGCCCTCCCGCTTTATAGCCTGGGGTGAACCAGTCGATGGATATTAAAACTTTAGGCTTTTGTGTCACAAATTTTCCTCCAGTACTCTCTTATAAAGTGCCTCATATTTTGCGGCAATCATTTCAGGTTTAAAGCGCTGCACGTTCTGATAGCCTTTGCTAACCAAGTCGTTCCTGTAAGTATCATCCGCTACTAAATCAACTACAGCCTGCCTTATCTGCTCCGGTTTAAAAGGATCTACCAACACAGCTCCTTCTCCGGCTACTTCAGGCATCGCAGTCGTGGTGCTGGTGATGACGGGTCTACCTAAAGCATTTGCTTCTAAAATTGGCATACCAAAACCTTCATACGTCGATACAAAAGTAACTATGTCTGCCCGATAGTAAAGCGCTACTACCTCCTCGTATTTTAAAGAATAGAAGTTTTCATAGACAATCCCTTTTTCTTCTAACAATTCCATCTGAATAGGAGAAAGTTTCCCCAGGATCAGCAGCCTGCACGATAAGTCTTTGATGGCTTCCACAACATGGGGTAAGTTTTTATTGCTTTTCGTGCCCACCTGTAGTAACACCGGTTCCTGTTTGTTTAGCTGCACCTTCGGCTTATAATCCCTGTCCGTGAGCTGAACGCAATTGGGGATGACAACGACTTTATTTGCAGCGATACCGGTTGCAGCCAACACTTTCCTTTTGCTGTACTCCGAGATAACCGTGACATACTTCACCCGTCTCACAGGCAGCTTAAGCCACAGCAGGTGAAGCAAAAAGTTCTTTACCCTGTTTTTACTCCCAAGAGAATCGATATCATGGATGGTGAGTACAGTTTTCTTATTGTCTAAGGCAAGGGCTATATAATATACGTCACCTGTTATATGATTAACCTGTCCCTGCCTCTTAGAAGCATACATGATATTTTTAAGTAAAGCAGCAGGGCTGGTTGCAGATTTGTAAGGAAGAATGACTTTTTCAGCTACAGCATGCTTCAGGTTGCTGATGATGGTATGAAAAAGTACTTCGATACTAAAAAAAGGGGGTGCTGCTTTGCGAAAGAAGTATACAATTTTCATGATGGGATGAACGGAGAGGACAAAAAGCTTTGAAAAAGTCCCCCTTCGAAGGGGGTAGGGGGATGATTACACCTGTGTATAAAAGTTTGTTCAGAAAAACTAATTAGTCATTGTTCTTGCAATGAAGCTAAAGCAGTTCGGAACTACTGACAGACTCTTATCCCCCTCACCCCCTTCATAGGGTGACAAAAAGGCACTTTAAGTAATAATCCTCCTAATCTATATTTCAACTTTGAGGATTTTCCTAAAAGCATAGAAAATTATAACCATCACCATCGTAGCCTTCACCAGGTAATTCAAAGTAGTAGCTAAATCAGTTTCTGCCTTCACTACCTGCAAATAGAGAAAAGGAATCCAGAATATAACAGTAGGATGGACGATGCTCTTCACTAACAAGAACCGAAGAATGAGGCTGAACGCAATACCGATAAAGAACATAAAGATAATTCCTCCGCTCTTCCCGTAATTGCCATACCCTTCTCCTAATAAACTGATGTTCATGCTGGTACCGTGCTGCAAAACAATACCGGTAAATCGCTCCATCTTTTCACGCCCTCCTGCCACCACTGCTTTATCTGGTGCCAAAAAGCGAGGTAATAAGGTAGAACTAAAAGCACTACTGACTGTCTCCCCGTCAGCAAAAGGCCTTATATGAGGTACATAATTCATCACGCGCGTGATAATCCAGCCTTGATTGAGTCGGGTGATAGCTAATTCATTTGTCTGAGAATCCAAAAGCTTCTCCGGTGACCATACCCTTTCTGAAATCATACTAAAGAAAACTTCAGCTTTACCATAAGCATCCAGAGAAGTATCTGTCCAGGCTATGTTCCGGTATTGGTACTTAACGGATTGAAGCATAAATATCATTAAAAAGCCTACGCCTAACGTTACTAATTTCCTTGTAAGCGTTACTTTATTCTTTATGCAATAGATAAACAAAAAGAAAAAAGTCCATAACAGCAGATCATGAAACAGGGCATTGGCTAAGGCATCCAGTACCAATGTACCAAAAACGATATACAGCACCGTGTTATTTCTGGACTCATTTAAGTACAGGTAAAAGCAGCCAATAAACTTTAGCTGGGTAAGTAAATACAAAAAAAAGAAAAGACTCGGAGGTGCCAGTGGCATAAAGAAGGATGCAAAGAACCCGGTACCTATAAGATAATAAGCTCCCTTTTCTTTGTTTGCCAACTCAGCACTGATATCGTTAAGAACTATTTTAGGTATATGCCCAACTCCCGTGAGGGGTAACAGCAGACCTAAATGAAAGAGAACAACTCCTGGTATAGCAAATGACAGATATGCCTCCTCCGGAACCTGCATGCCATAGAAGGGATGATTAATACCGGTATAATAACTTAAGATTGGTCCTATCACCCACTGCAAACAGGCGAGAAAAATAATTACTAGGTTGATGGGGATGCCTTCCCCAAAGCTCAAAATCAGGCAATTTAGAATATAAATCGAGAACAATGCACCAGCTACTGCAAGTATGGATAAAGAAGAAAAAGCCAACAGCAGTACAGCCACCAGGATAATAGATGTAACCTGGTAAATAAATTTATTAGAAGCCTGCTCTGCGATGTTCAACATTGTTAAATGACTATCCTTACTTTTACCCCTCCCATAAGATCTTGCGAGGGCAAGACGAATACTTATTATTTATACTGTTCAAGTATCATTGTCCCCCTATCAGGAGGCAGGGTCGTTAAGTTCTAATGTACTTAGTCATCAGCGTAATTTTATTAGCAAAGGCCATGGTAGCGTCTTTCATTGAAAGAAACCCGCTTCTTCGAGCGATGTTCAGGGCCATGCTTTTCAA
>NZ_SSNI01000076.1 GCF_010015475.1 Pontibacter pamirensis | reverse complement strand
GGCACGTGCGCCGAGAGCGAGAAGAGCAGCTCCTTCTCATCTTTGAAAGTTTTCTTGCCCTGCATAACTTTAAGCAATAGGTCATTATCCTTTAACGCCTATCTTCAACCGGTTGTGCAACAGCCACTAATGCTTCATGAGACATTTTAAAATTAAGCTTAAAATTCCAGGACAGCCGGAGGAATCGTGGGCAGGTATCAGGGCAAGCAGCATACGGGAAGCTATCGCTATAGCGAACACCTACAATATGGAAACCACCGTGGGTGCTGCGTTTAAAATGCGCTCCAGTATTGCCAAGAATATCACTGCAACAGAATACTACATGTTACTTGATGCAGCCCCGCTTACAGGAATGTTCTGAACTCTCCGAAGTCATGGCTGAATAGGCCTCCAGTCATCCACTAACGCCACTTACCTCAGAAACACAGGGAATGGAATGGCATAGCAACAGTCATTCCTGCTGGCCATCAGGCAAGCAACAGAGGATACTGCAGGCTGTATTAAAATATCCCCGTTTTACGGGATATAAAGTAAAATCCTTGGACCAACTACCGCTTTACAGCAGCTAGAGCTAAAAGCTTATCACTTGTGTTTACTAAACATCTAGCCTGATATCTCTTATATCAACTTCGAAAACAGAAGATGGATATAAAGCTACATAAGTTAAAATTTGACTTTATATTATCCTAATAAAACACGTATTATGATATTAAAGAAGCAAGCGAGAGGAGGTCACTGGTTGTTGTTTACCACTTCCCTTACTGTGTTTGCTCAATAGATAGCTGCGCTATGAAACTGGGAATCATTATTATCTTCCTCTTCTCTTTTGCACAAGTCCAGCTGCGGGCACAGGAAAAAGATGCCTGTGCCGTTCATTTAAAGCATTTACCACAGGATGGAGTGCTACTGGACAGGGGATGGAAGCTTCAGGCAGGGGACAACCCAGAGTGGGCTGGCCACAACTATGATGACAGCGGATGGCAGGCCGTAGACCCTACAAAGGAGATAAAGGTCCTGCCTACGCTCTGGCAGCATAGTATTGTTTGGTTTCGGCTGCATCTCTGCTTAGATAGTGTGTTGCGTCAGCAGTCGCTGGTGCTTGTAGGGGGGCAGGCAGGTGCGTCAGAAATTTACTTAAATGGGCGGCTGATTAAACAATTGGGTGTCGTGAGCCCAAACCCAGAAAAGGTGCAGGCTCTTACGCTGCCTTACGGGCAGGTGATAGTCTTGCCATTGGGCAGTGGCTCTGAACAGGTGCTGGCTGTGCGCTTTGCCTTGCAGAAAGATCTTCCCTACTTTCAATTTGGCAATGTGTTCGCCCCTGCCCTGAGCTTTCGCCTGAACGAGACAAACGCGGCAGTTGATTATGCAAACTTAAACGACATCACGTCTTTTGAATATTTCCGTATAGGTTTCTTTTTTATTCTTGCCATTCTCCACCTTGCCTTCTTTTGGTTTTATCCGGCGCAAAGGGCCAACATGTACTTCTTCCTTTATGCCCTTTTTTCCGCTCTGGCGGCATGGATGATAAACTCAGCCTACAAAACCTATTCAGTGGAAGCTAAAGTGTACCTGCTCATCCTTGGATGTGCTTTTGTTTTTGTGCTAAACTATGTCTTTTACCTGATGGCCCTCTACCGGCTGTTTAACCAGTCTAAAGGAATCTACTTTTGGACTCTGACTGTTGGACTTATCCTCTTTTTTGGGTCGAGCTTTTGGTTTTATCAAATGAAAGATTTTTTAATTGATCTAATTTTCTTGCTTATTCCATTAGAGACAATGAGAGTCGCTATTATAGCCATAAGAAGAAAGCAGCGGGGAGCAAGAATTGTTGCAGGCGGGGCAATTTGCTTTTCGCTTTCTTCTCCCTTTTTATGGCTATGGCCTATGGATATCTACCGGCAGGTCCAAACTGGATTGTGGGTCACTTTATGTGGAATATAGGTGCCCTAAGCTTTCCTATGTCCATCTCCATCTTACTGGCCCTGGAGTTTGCCTTCACCAGCCGCTCACTAGAAGCGAAATTAAAAGAAGTACAGCACCTCTCGGAGAAGACACTAGCGCAGGAGCAGGAAAAACAGCAACTCCTTGCTTCCCAAAATGAAACGCTGGAGCGCCAGGTGGTCGAAAGAACGGCTGAGGTTATCACGCAAAAGGAAAAACTGCAAACCACGCTGGATGACTTGAAAGCCACGCAAAACCAGCTTGTGCACAAGGAGAAAATGGCCAGTCTAGGAGAGCTCACCGCTGGCATCGCCCATGAGATCCAGAACCCGCTCAACTTCGTCAACAACTTCTCGGAGTTGGGCCAGGAGCTGTGCCAGGAAGTGCAGGAGGAGGTGAGACAGCTGAGTGTCCCACCTGGGGAGAAGAAGAACCTGCAGGAGCTGGTTTCGGATCTGTCGCAGAACCAAAAGAAGGTCCTGCTTCACGGCCAAAGAGCCGATGCCATCGTCAAAGGGATGTTGGAGCACTCCCGCGCCAGCACGGGGGACAAACACCCCACCAACCTCAATGCCCTGGCAGACGAATACATGCGCCTCTCCTACTTCGGCATCCGGGTCAAAGAAAAGAACTTTCAATGTACCCTCGATACCTGCTACGACCAAAGCATGGGTCACGTGGAAGTGGTGCCCCAGGACCTGGGAAGGGTGTTGCTTAACCTCTTCAACAACGCTTTTTATGCTGTGCAGCAGAAGCAGAAGCTGGGGATGGTGGGATATGAGCCGAAGGTAAGGGTAAGCACTACAAGGCAAGGCAATCAGGCAGAAATGAGGGTCTGGGACAACGGCACCGGTATTTCCGAGAACATCAAGGGCAAAATCTTCCAGCCTTTCTTTACCACCAAACCCACTGGTCAAGGAACCGGCTTAGGGCTTTCACTCTCCTATGATACCATCACCAAGGGGCACGGAGGAGAACTGAGCATGGACACTGTGCAAGGAGAGTGGACGGAGTTTACTATCACGCTTCCTTATGTTCCTGTAGCCGAAGAGCCCACTCAACATACAGTTCATTACTAAACATAATCAGCGTTATAGAACAAGTAAGGCTCCTCATCACGGGGAGCCTTACTTGTTTGCCATGAGCAATATAGGATTAACCTTGTTAAAAGGAAACTGATGAAATCACCAAGTCCTCCCAGCTACACTGAAGCCGTAGCTTTGACGGCACTGTTTTTACGAAGCAGGTTATCAACAGAGTACTTACCGCTACCCAGGAGTAGCAAAACACTGTAAACAAGCAGATACAGTAGTATCAAATCTTTTTCGGTAATGGGATCATCGGCATGCGCAATGAAAGCAGCTACCAGCATCGTAATAATCAGAGGGATGGTGGCTAAACGGGTGCCAAGGCCTATGAAGACTAGCAGAGAGCAAGCAAATTCAGCAAAAGCAGCCAAAACCAAAGAAGGACCACTGCCTATGCCAATTGGATCACCGAAAGTGAAATCCCCAGCTAATAATTTTTCTAGTTTCGGGATGCCGTGGAAGAGCATAGTGCAGGCAACCACTACCCGAAGCAGCAGCAGGGCCAGGTGAACCTTGGAGGGATTTATACTGGTGGCAAATAGTGACTTCATGTGCGGATTTAAAATTTAATAATTGAGTTAGATAATTGGGTTTGATTGCTCCTTAGTTGTCCGGCTCATTTTCCTCTATGCCTTCCCGGCCGCGCACTTCCTTTTTGCTGCGGTTCAACCGGTAGTTAAAGGTGAGCAGGACCTGACGGGCACTCCATTGGAAAGTGGAAGTGGCGTAATAGCCTTCCTCTTCAATGACAACCCTCCTTTTTCGGGTATTTAGCAGGTCCTGCACGCTTAAGGTGAGGGTGCCCTTGTCTTTCAGCACATCTTTGGACAGTCCCAGGTCTATGGCATACATCGCCAGTTCCCGGCCCTGGGGAATCTGCCTGGGACCGCGGTAATTTAACCCGGCCTGGAAATTCAACTGCCTGAAGAAGGTCATCTTTGAGGTAACCCTGCTCGTCCAGGTGTAAGTGTCGCTTTCCAAAAGCCTGTCCTGATGGAAGCCTTCGGTGATGGCCCTGTAAAAATTGAAGTTGGCATTCAGGTTCCACCAACTCTGCAAGGTGCTTGAAAGGTTAAACTCCAGCCCATAGGCATTCTCGGTGGCCAGGTTGACCGGGTACATACGGCTGAACCCAACTGAATCCACGATGGTGATCCGCTGAATGACCCCGGTCCGGTAGCGGTAGTAAGCGCTTGATAGCAAGGAGCCGCTTCCCCAGTTCATCAGATACCCCCCTTCCATCGAGTGGGTGTATTCCGGATTCAGGTCCGGATTTCCGGTCATCAGTGATCTGGCGTTACTGTAGCCCGAAAACGGCAGTAACTCTCTGAAACCTGGACGGCTGAGCCGGTAGCTATAACTGAGTTGCAGCGACTGGAGCTTGTTGAGTTCGTAGGAAAGGTGTGCGCTTGGAAACAAGTTAAAGTACCTGCGCCGGTTTACCTGGTTTACTTCCGGCAGTTCCGTGGTAATGTCGGAGAATTCTCCCCGCAGGCCTGCCTGCAGGGAGAACTTATCGAACTGGCTTCCGCCCATCAAATATGCCGCGTGTATGTTTTCGCGGTATATCAGGTTGTTGTCAAAGGCAGGCAGCACCGTCCACCCCTCATCCCCTTCCTGCTGCTCTACCAGAAAGTCATTTTGCAGCACGCGCGCGGTTGTCTTGACCCCTGCTTCCCATTTTCCTCTTTCCCCAAAAGGATGCACGTAATCTGCCTGGAACAGCAGGTTCCGCTCATCTTCGGTGTTAGACGATCGCTGCCTTAGGCTTCCTGTTCCGGCAGGATCACCTTCCCGGAAAGTGGAGAGTTCATCTTCATCGCTCTCTATCCACTTAAAGTCGGCCGTGAAGGCGCGGCCTTCCTGCTGGAACTCCCTCCGGAAACTTATCGCCGCCTCCGTGTTGTTTTCCGGCTCCCTTTCCCGTTCATCCCGAAGGGTTACCCCAACCAGTTCACCATACCGGTCAAAGTCCTCGTACTGAAACTGAGAGGTATTACGCCCGTCAGACCTGCGGTAAAGTACAGAGCCCGTCAGGATGTTCCTCTCGTTCAGGTAATAATCCATACCCACCCGAAAATTGTGCGAGAGCCCTCCCCTGTTGCGCCGGCTCACTTCAGTATAGGAAAAAACTGTGTCGCTCCTGTTGAAGGCCTGGTAGGAAGAACCGGAGCCTGGCCTTGACCGGTAGTTAATGCCATAGCTGGAAAACAGGTTCACCTTCTTTTTCCGGTAGTTGATATCAAACGAGCCTCCGTAGTTGGCAGGGTGGCCCATCGTAGCGGTAAAAGAACCTGTGATGCCGTCGCTTTTTTCCTTTTTCAGGATGATATTGATAATCCCCACCTCGCCCTCTGCATCGTAGCGTGAAGAAGGGTTGGTGATCACCTCGATCTTTTCTATCAAGTTACCCTGAAGCTGACGCAACGCATCCGGGCTGCTGATGCCTGTCAGCCCCGACGGTCGCCCGTCTACCAGGATACGGACATTCTGGCTCCCTCTCAGGCTGACGTTCCCTTCTACATCGACTGACACGGAAGGCACGTTGTCGAGTATTTCCGCAGCGTTCCCGCCTATGTTGCTCAGGTCTGTGCCTACATTGAAAACCCGTTTGTCCAGTTGGAGCTCCATCTGGCTTTTCTCTCCCTGTACCACCACCTCCCCCAGCAGCGTGGTGCCGGGCTTCAGTCGCAGGGTGCCCATCTGCAAATCCTGATTCACCACTCTCACATCAGGAATGATTTTTTCCTGGTAAGAGATCATGGTAATCTTCAGAAAATAGTCTCCAGGTTTAGCCGCCAGGTTAAATCTTCCTGCCTCATCTGAGTTGGTGCCACGCACCAGGCTAGAGTCTGAATCCTGGAAGAGGATAATGTTCCCATAGGGGATGGGCTTGTTTTGCTCATCGAGCAAGGTGCCTTTAATAGAAAAAGTATTTTCCCCGGTTGTTTGTGCCAGAAGCCAGCCCGGGAGCATTAACAGCAAAAGAAGGGAACCGCATGTTGATCTGAGCCTCATAATTCCTTGTATTTAAAGTCCGCCACTTATCTATAGGCAAATAAGGCAAGAGACTTTATAGCAATTTTGAAGTTTCAGGGCTTACCCTTCAACAGGCTGTTTTTACACTGCAGCTTCGGGCATTTTCCGGGAAGGAGGGTTGAAAAGTACTTCCAGCTTATGCCACCCTTCCTGGTACTGGTAATTCACCTCGAAACCGTTCAGAACACATATCTGCTTTACGATAGCCAGGCCAAGCCCTATCGAATCAGCACTTTGGTTGTCCTTCTTAAAGCGGTGGAATAATTCTTCTGGTTGTAGCTGAGGCGGCTTCCCTGTGTTTTGAATAAGAAGCCCTGCAGACGTTAATATGACCTTTACCCTGCCGTCCTGGTCATTATGGCGAATGGCGTTGCTGATCAGGTTATGGAGCAGGATGTCTGCCAATGCAGCGTTCAACCTTACTTCTACCTCTTCCTCTAACTCCGTTTCTAAACCGATTGCTCTCATCAGGAAGAGTTCATGATAGGAGTGCAAGGCATGGTGCAGGAGCGTACTGAGGTTTATCAGACTGTTGGACTTATACTCCTGATTCTCCATTCTGGTGAGCAAGGTAAGGGCCTGGTTGGTTTTAGAGAGTCTCTCCACCGCCTCATGGGCTGCCAGTATAAGGCTGGCCTGCCTGTCGCTGATTTCCGTTTCCATCAATAACTCAAGCTTTCCCCGAATGACGGCCAGGGGTGTCTGCAGTTCATGGGAAGCGTTTTCGGTGAACTCCTTCAAAGAGCGGTAGTCTGCCACTGCTTTCCGGGACATGTTCTCCAGGAACTGATTCAGCAGCTTAAACTCTCTTGTCCGGGTGGAGCCAAGCCGAAGCGGGCTTTGCTTTGCCAAAGAGAAAGATTTTACTGCCTGCAGGGTCTGGTTGAACGGAGCGAGTATCCTACCAGATAGAAACCGGCTTAGCAGCCCGACTAAAACCAGGAGGAGAATAAAAGTCCAGCCCAGGGACTGAACCACTCCATCCGCTATTTCATCCTGCTCGGGCACTAAATTGGAAGCGGCGATTTGATAGTGCTTGTTGTTGATTTTATACGAGGCAACTGCCCTTAACTCCCGCTCATAATGCTGGTGTGGTGGAAACCAGGCCACCGTATCCTTGACATGCATGGGAATCTTTCGGGCTGCCGGGTCCAGTTCCTCGATGTTTACCTGATACCCATCCAGTTGCTCTATTTCGGTGCCGTCCTGTAAGCTCCTGGCCAACATCTCGACCGTGTCCTGGAGCCGGCGGGCATCTTCCCGGATGATTTCCCTTTGTACAACATGGAAGACAATGACACCGCCAACTAACAGTACCAGCGCAGTTACGAGAAGAAACCAGAGGGTTAACTGATCGATTAGCTTTAGCCTGGGTAGTTTCATCGTCGGCTTGTGTCAAATCTGTACCCTAATCCATACACAGTGCCTATGTAATCTTTACCACCAGAAGCGGTGATTTTCTTTCGCAGGTTCTTTACATGCTGGTACACAAAATCAAAGTTATCCAGGTTATCGGTGTAGTCGCCCCATAAGTGCTCGGCAATAGACTGGCGGCTCAGCACCCTGTTTTTGCTAATCAGAAAGTAAAGCAGCAGGTCGAATTCTTTCCGGGTCAGGTCCAGGAGCGTGTTGTTTACTTTTGCTTCCATAGTGTCGGCGTTTACGCTGATCTCCTGAAAGGTGATGGTATTGTCTGCCCGGAGGAACTTGCGTCGGTAGATAGCCTTCAAGCGGGAATGCAGCTCCGGAAGATGGAAGGGTTTGGTTATGTAATCGTCCGCCCCCAGGTCAAGTCCCTGAACTTTGTCATCTAAGGCGTTTTTAGCTGAAATAATCAAGACGCTGCTTTCATTATTTCCTGACCTAATCTGCCTGAGCAAGTTCAACCCGTTTCCGTCTGGCAGCATAATGTCCAGTACAATGCAATCGTAAGAATAGGATATAAGCTTATCCTCTGCTTCTTCAAAAGAGAAACAGAGTTCACATAGGTATCCCTCACGGAGCAGAAAATCCTTGATGTTCTGAGCTAGTTCCCTGTTATCCTCAATGATCAGTACTTTCATAGTACCCATGAATGTAAGTTTCTTTTTTGAGGAAATCTTGAAGTAAGGTGCAGGTGGTGTTAAAATTTGAGACTACTCATGCCTACTTCGAAATGAACTGTGTTTAAAAGCAATATTTTGCTTATGATTTTTCCATGTAATACTCTCCTTTGGTAGCGATGGCAAAAGCCTGCTTTATGAGTTTGTTTGCCACAGCTATAAGTGCCAGCCGCT
>NZ_SSNI01000075.1 GCF_010015475.1 Pontibacter pamirensis | reverse complement strand
ATCAGGGGATAGGGAGACAGATTCCGGTGGAGGTATACAAACAGCAGGCGGCCTGATTGGGAGAGGACTTAGGGAAAAATCAACTTAAAAACAGTGCTTGGTGGTCCTACAAACAGGGAGTACTATATTGGAACCGTTCCTAAATCGAGCACATTACACCTAAGAATTAAATATGAGATGAGCATAATGGCCAACAAGTATATAGATATTTATATCTAGTATCTAGAGCCTTTTCATTAGCTGCTTCAATTGTGTTAGAATGTTCCAGTAAAAATTTATTTTAAAACTAGTTTCACAAACAGCGGCAAGTCTTGTTTTTTAGTTAAATATTATGCTAAGATTCTGTTAATTATTATCCAATGAATGTGTTGATTACTTCCCCAAGTTTGGATTTATCTGAAAATGTTAGTGGAATTTCATCTGTAGTAACTACAATTATTAAGAATAATACTCAAGTAAATTACATTCACTTTTTGTCTGGTAAAAAAGATGGTCATATATCTGCAGTGAGGAGGTTATCTGAAATTGTTACAAGCTATGTGTTTCTAATTAAGCTTTTAATAAAAGATGAATTTGAGTCAGTTCATCTTAATTTGCCATTGGATGTTAAGGCAGTTTTGCGAGAAGCTATAGTCTTTTTGATGTGTAAAGCCTTTAATAAACCTGTACTTACTCATTTGCATGGTGGAAAGTATAGTCAGGGAGAGCCCCCTTTCCTTCTATACCTTATTGTTAAATATGTATTAAAAAATTCTAAGGTTATAGTGGCTTTGAGTGAGCTTGAAAGACAAATTTTGGAGCGCAGATACCAAGTTAATGCTATTAAAGTACTACAAAATACTGTTGACTATCCCAGTGATGTGAGAAAGAAGGCAAAAGATGATAAAGTTGTTAGTTTACTTTTTTTGGGAAGGCTGGATGAGAATAAAGGGTTGAAGTACATTATTGAAGCTGTAGAAACATTAAACAAAAAGGGGCTTTCAAATCACTTTAGCTTAACAATATGTGGGAAAGGACCACTTGATGAGTTTATTTCTGAGAAGGTAAAAGAGTGGAGGAACATTAGTTATATGGGGGTAGTTGGAGGAGAAAAGAAAAAACAGATTTTAAATTCATCTGACGTTTTCATATTACCTTCCTTATATGAAGGATTACCAGTTGCTCTTTTAGAAGCTATGGCTTACGGTGTAGTTCCCATAGTTACAGCAGTTGGGGCAATGAAGCTTGTTGTTGAAAATGGTAAAAATGGTTTTATAGTAGAGTATTGTAGCGCGACTGATTTATCGCAAAAAATTGAAAGTCTTTTGCTTGATAGAGATGCACTTATAACCTTTTCAGGAGAGGCCAGAAAGTATATTTCTACTAATTATAATATGGTAAACTATATTGAAAGCTTAAATAAGTTTTATATAAAGTAAGTTTAGGTTTGCATTATTATAGGACGTATCAAAACATGAAAGCCTCGCCTTTGAGATTGCACTAATATCTAGTGCAATTTTTTTTGTTTTAACTTTACTATATCTATATTTACAAATATTTTAATATTTACTCTCATTCATACGTTGGCAATTTGCTATGGAGTATACATATTTCTAGCTAAAGCTCACCCTTACATGAAAGGTTAATTTTAAATGGACAAACAGCTTACCTCCATCAATTGTATGGGTTACTCTGTATTTACAGGTAGCTTAGACCTTTTACCAAGCCTGCAAAAAGTGCTTGTAAACACCATCAACCAGTATTCTTTTTGTTTGGCAGAGAAAGATGCTGACTTCAAAAAGTCTTTGATGGAATCTGATATTTTACTTCCCGATGGAATAGCTATTGTGGCAGCAACAAAATTTCTGGGAGGCAAAAAGATAACAAAAATTGCAGGAGCAGATTTGCACCAACACTTACTCAAGGAGTTAGATAAAACGGGTGGGAGGTGCTTTTACCTGGGTTCTTCTGAAAATACACTGCATAAAATACAGCAGCGTTTAGCAGTAGATTATCCTAATATAAAGGTGGAGACTCATTCTCCTCCATACAAGGCATTCTTCACAGATGAAGATAATGATAAGATGTTAGCGGCTGTTAATGCTTTTAAACCTGATGTCTTGTTTGTGGGGATGACTGCTCCCAAGCAGGAAAAATGGGCGCATGCGCACAAAAATCAGCTTGATGCAAAAATAATCTGTTCTATCGGAGCTGTATTTGATTTTTACGCAGGTACAGTAGAGCGGCCGAATCAGTTTTGGATAGGTTTAGGCTTGGAGTGGTTGGGGCGTTTGGTAAAAGAGCCGAGACGCATGTGGAAAAGGTATTTGTATTACGGGCCTGTGTTTGCTGGGTCGCTATTTAAAGCAAAAACAAAACAAACCTTCTTCCTCTCTAAATAACTTCGTATTTATCATGTAAACGCTGCTTTCTAAAATGGCTTCTTTTAAAGCAGCTGTTTTGTTGTGATTTATATAACACAGGGTGTATGACTGTGGTGGGTAAAGTTTGTCAATTTATTTCTACATATTTTTTAGTGTGCATAGCACAGAAGAATTGCCTGCTGTAATTCACACTGGGTTATGCTAGGAGTTGTTGCATCATAACTCTGGTTGTCGATGTGCTGCATTTTTGTGACTAGGAAAGCTTTATTGTAGAGTGTGCCGCTATACAAGAATATTATTTTATAAATATATTTTGTATATCTATATTGGTATTTCAAGATTTATTCTATTTTTGTATTTATTAAAGTGGAGTAAAGTTTATGGTACATCGTTATACTACTTTTTCTAAGGCCTTAAACCTTATTATTGACTTTTTTCTGCTGAATACGGTGCTTTATGCTGGTTTTGTGTTAGAGAACCAGCAGCTGATAGGGCAAAATATAACGGAGAGTTATAAATTGGACTTTTTGTTGTTAAACCTGATCTGGTTTTACTGCGCCAATATCAATAAGCTGTATGAAGACATCTTCCGGCGCGATGCCATCCCTACTATCAAGCTAACTATTAAGTCCTTAGCCTTGTACCTTTTCATCGCTGTCCTGCTGAAGCTGGCAATGGTGCAGTTTGATTTATCCTACACCTTTACGGCCTATGCCTTCCTGCTTTTTGCAGTACTCCTGCTGCTCTGGAAAACAGTATTTCTGCTTATCCGGAAGCCCGCACGCTGGTCGTTGGTAAAGCATAAAAAAATCGTGATTGTAGGTGCCGGTTCTTTAGGAGTGGACTTATATAATCACCTGGAGGTGAACAGACAGTATGGCTACAAGGTAGGAGGCTTCTTTGACGATGACTTGTCTCTCAAAGATAAAGGCATGCCTATACTGGGGAAGATTGAAGACTGCCTGAATTTTGTAGAGGAGCACGGCGTTGCGGAAGTCTATTGTGCCCTGCCGGATGTTGCCCAGGATAAAATTAAAATGCTGATGCGGGAAGCTGACAGGCGCATGATACGTCTTAAGTTAGTGCCTGACGTGAAAGACTACTTTAAAAAGAACTTTATGGTGGAGATGTACGGCCACCTGCCGATACTAACTCCCCGAAGGGAGCCTCTCGAGGATAAAGCGAATGAAACGCTGAAACGAATTTTTGATATTGCCTTCTCTTTGTCGGTGCTGGTCTTTTTGTTAAGCTGGCTTATCCCGCTGATGGCGATCATCATCAAACTGGATTCACGAGGGCCCGTTTTCTTTAAGCAGCTCCGTTCCGGAAAAGACAACTTACCCTTCTACTGCCTCAAGTTCAGGAGCATGAGCGTGAACTCAGATTCAGATAACAGGCAGGCGAGTAAAGGTGATGCCCGTATTACGCGGGTAGGTGCCTTTATCCGGAAGACGAGTATAGATGAGTTGCCCCAGTTTATCAATGTGCTGCTAGGCGACATGTCTATTGTTGGCCCCCGCCCTCACATGCTGAAGCACACAGAGGACTACGCACTTATCATAGAAAAATACATGGTGCGCCACTTTCTTACGCCTGGCATCACAGGCTGGGCGCAGGTAAACGGGTACAGAGGAGAGACAAAAGATACTACTTACATGGTGAAAAGGGTGGAGGCTGACATCTGGTACCTGGAGAACTGGTCTTTCTTCCTTGACCTTAAAATTGTCGTGCTCACGGTATGGCAGGCCATTCGTGGTGATGAAAAGGCTTTTTAAAGAATTTGCTAATTGTTAACTCAAACTGGGATTGATAACTGTACTGAAAAACGACCCACCCCTAGCCCTCCCTAGAGTGGATTTTCGCAAGGGATTAAAGAATTTCTTGCTGGTCATAAGACACAGCAAGGGCGTTAACTTCAGGAAACTGTGGCAAAACTGTCATTTCGAACATTCTTGAGGCTTGAGCCGAAAGGAGCCAGCGAAGCTGTGAGCAATCTGAAAAATTGCTGGACCATGCAACAACCCAGATTTCTCACAGCGTTCGAAATGACAATATGATGCTTAAGTTAACGGCATTGGGGGTTAGGGGTGGGAGTTCAGCCTTTGGTTTTATTTGATTATGAGTATCGCAACTTGAGCTTATCATTCTTTTGTTTCGGGTTTGCAATACTGAACAGCGTTTATTTTTTTCTTATAATATTGTAGAAGGTCATGATCCAGAAAATCATTTTTATTGCAGCCACATTTTTTCTCTTAGTATGCTCAACTTTTAGTGTACAGGCACAGCGGCATCATAATACGAAGACAAGAAACAGTTCTTACAACTTTTTTAAGCGTGCTGATAAACTCACTTTCCTGACTGGAGCAGGTTTGTCCGTGATGAACAGTGATAATATAGCAAGAGGATACAGAAGTGATATCGGGCTGATGAAGGGGAATGGCTATGGCCCGACTGTAAGTTTGGGTGCTATGTATCAGCTTTCTCCTTTCTTTGGTGTGCTTGGTACTGCTGAATATGTTGGATTCAAGGGCTCTCAGGATGAGGCGAGGTACGTGCCAGAACA
Organism: Pontibacter pamirensis; assembly: GCF_010015475.1. Lineage (GTDB taxonomy): Bacteria > Bacteroidota > Bacteroidia > Cytophagales > Hymenobacteraceae > Pontibacter > Pontibacter pamirensis. The sequence continues at coordinate 3,766 of NZ_SSNI01000075.1, read as the reverse complement.
CAGCTTTACGTTTGAATCTGATGTTTTTTCCGCTTCAGGTGCTGTTGTCATGAACTTAGCGAACAGAAATATGCTTTCAAGGCTCTATAGTCCGAGGTTCAGAGGTGCCGTTGTAGTGCCATACCTGAAAGCTGGTTTTGGTTTAATGCGTTTCAGCGCCTCTTCTTTTGCAGAAGGGCATGGGGGTGAATTAGCTCCCGGCATAGATTATCCGGCTATCGCGACGTTCATACCAGTAGGCGGAGGCCTTCGGATTCGGTATTCCGACCAAATAAGCTTTGCCCCGGAAGTGACCATAAATATGACTTCTACTGACTACCTGGATAACACCTATGAAGTTACCGGCTGGACAGGGAAAAACGATAACTTTGTCAGTGCTACTGTTAAGGTGTTGTACACTCCTTCATTTAATAGGAGGTTTGTCTTCTAGAGGTTCGCTTAGTAGCTTTTGCTTTATTGCTAGTGTATCAGATGCACGAATTGCAAACTACATCCTGTCTCTTAGTTTTTTTTTGAAGCCTGATTTTGTATTTGGCGGATCCTCTTTCGTAGGATCAGGTCGTGACTAATGCCGTCAACTTAAGCTTTATTTTGTTATTTCGAACATTCTTGAGGCGCGAGCCGAAAAGAGCCAGCGAAGCTGTGAGAAACCTAGGTTATTCATGGTCCTGCAATATATCAGATTTCTCACAGCGTTCGAAATGACAGTTAAGCTACTGTTTCCCCTTAAGTTGACGGCACTTATCGTGATCTTTCCCTACAAAGAATTTAATTAAAAGTAAAACTGTGAAATGCCATGCGAAAATAATTTTCATAAAAGCTATGGGACTGGATAAGTCTGCCCTGGAGCAGCATTATGTGGAAAGTGCCGCAGGTGTAAAACTTGAGAATGTGTAATAAAAATTGTAGTTTATCTCTGCGATTCTGATTTTAATAATAGATTTGTGTTTTAAAAATATCGAATTTTATGAATAAAGATGCGAAGGTATATGTAGCCGGACATAGAGGGATGGTAGGGTCTGCTATATGCCGCACGCTTCAAACCAACGGCTATAAGAATATCGTTACCCGCACCTCTTCAGAGCTTGACCTGCGGAACCAGCAGGCTGTTATAGATTTCTTTTCTACTGAAAAACCGAATTATGTTTTCTTTGCCGCAGCGAAAGTAGGTGGCATTGTGGCCAACAACACCTACCGGGCAGAGTTTATTTATGACAATCTCATGATGGAGGCCAATGTCATCCACTCCGCCTATAAAGCGGGTGTCACAAAGCTGATGTTCCTGGGTTCTTCCTGCATCTATCCAAAGCTGGCACCTCAGCCGCTGAAGGAGGAATATCTTTTAACCGGAGAACTGGAACCGACTAATGAGCCTTACGCCATCGCCAAGATAGCGGGCATCAAGCTCTGCGAAGCTTACCGCGACCAGTACGGCTGCAACTTTATCAGTGTAATGCCTACTAATCTCTACGGCTACAAAGATAACTACCACCCGCAGAACTCGCATGTGCTGCCCGCGCTTATCCGCAGGTTTCATGAAGCGAAGGAGAGTGGAGCCGAAACGGTGACTATCTGGGGCTCCGGTAGTCCCCGCCGTGAATTTCTTTTTGCCGACGACCTGGCCGAGGCCTGCCTTTTCCTGATGAACAGCTACGATGGCAGAGAGCTGGTTAACATTGGCACAGGCGAAGACGTGACCATTAAAGAACTCGCCTTATTGGTTAAAGATATCGTGGGATATGAGGGAGCCATTGCGTTTGATGTGAGTAAACCGGATGGTACGCCCCGCAAACTCATGGATGTGTCGAAGCTTCATAGCCTCGGATACAGGCATAAAATAGAATTGAGAGAGGGTATAGAAATGGCGTATGCCGATTTTAAAGAACAGTTTATTACAGCTTAAAATACAGAAATGAAAACTGCATTAATTACCGGCGTTACTGGGCAGGACGGAGCTTACCTGGCAGAACTATTATTAAGTAAAGGGTATATGGTACACGGCCTCAAGCGCCGCAGCTCGATGTTCAATACAGAGCGCATCGACCACCTATACCAGGACCCGCACGAGAAGCACATTAACTTTAAGCTGCACTACGGTGACCTGACGGACTCGACGAACCTGATTCGCATTATTCAGGAGACGCAGCCGGATGAGATTTATAACCTGGCGGCGATGAGCCACGTGAAGGTAAGTTTCGATATGCCGGAGTATACCGCCAATGCAGATGGCATCGGTACATTGCGTATTTTAGAGGCGATCCGTATTTTAGGTCTAACAGAAAAGACACGCATCTACCAGGCCTCCACCTCTGAGCTGTATGGCCTGGTGCAGGCTGTTCCACAGTCAGAGACAACACCTTTCTATCCCCGTTCACCTTATGCCGTGGCCAAGCTCTATGCTTACTGGATTACAGTGAACTACCGCGAAGCTTATGGAATGTTCGCCTGCAACGGTATTCTCTTTAACCATGAGTCCCCGCTACGTGGCGAGACCTTTGTGACCCGCAAAATTACGCGTGCAGCTTCCCGCATAGCATTAGGCTTGCAGGATAAAGTATACCTGGGTAACATGGACGCGAAGCGCGACTGGGGTCATGCAAAAGACTATGTAGAAGCCATGTGGCGTATTCTGCAGCAGGACACACCGGAGGATTTTGTGATTGCCACCGGCGTAACCACCACTATCCGCGACTTCGTGAAGATGGCGTTCGCTGAAGTTGGCGTAGAAATAGAATTCAAAGGAGAGGGTGTAGACGAGAGAGGCTATGTTGCCGCCTGCACGCACCCGGATTACCAGTTAGAGCTAGGCAAAGAAGTGGTATGCGTTGATCCTGCTTACTTCCGCCCAACAGAAGTTGAGCTGTTGATAGGCGATGCTACTAAGTCTAAGACAAAATTAGGATGGGAGCCACAATATGATCTTCCAGCTCTTGTTCAGGATATGATGCAGGCAGATCTGGAGCTGTTCAAGCGTGACACCTATTTAATGGAAGGTGGCCACAGAGTGCTGAATTACCACGAGTAAAGACATTTGTCATTTATCAGGTAGCAATTATCAGTTACTAATAGCATCATGGCTGCTCTTTCAGACTTCTTAGTCTGCAAGTTATCTGCCGGGGATTTCCTAATCCCCGTGTTCCGAATATTTTTGTCTAAGCTTTACAATCCCTAAAGCTGTTCCGGATATCCGTGTCTGGAACTAAGCCTGCTGCGGACATCCTTGTCCGCGTGACAGGAAGGGTAGTTGCGGGGATTAGGAAATCCCCTTCAGTTTGCTTCAGGATTGAGAAGTCCTGAAGAGCGATATAGCTTCTTTTTTGAGGTTTAACTCCACCACTGGTGACACGAGATTGACATATTGAATTAATCTCATAAAAGACCAAAACAGAGAAGGTTATTCAGTCTGTCTTCTCTGTTTTGGTCTTCTATTTGGCACAAGTCTTCAAACTTACGCCAGGTAAGTGTCGAATGAAACAGCCCTACCTCGTACGGACAGGTCTCGACCCAATGCTGTCACCTTAAAAAAACAGTAGCTAAACTGTCATTTCGAACATTCTTGAGGCGCGAGCCGAAAAGAGCCAGCGAAGCTGTGAGGAATCTGTCAATTTCATGTCCCTGCAATAATTCAGATTTCTCACAGCGTTCGAAATGAACTGTGTTTAAAAGCAATATTTTGCTTATGATTTTTCCATGTAATACTCTCCTTTGGTAGCGATGGCAAAAGCCTGCTTTATGAGTTTGTTTGCCACAGCTATAAGTGCCAGCC
>NZ_SSNI01000074.1 GCF_010015475.1 Pontibacter pamirensis | reverse complement strand
AAGCGGCTGGCACTTATAGCTGTGGCAAACAAACTCATAAAGCAGGCTTTTGCCATCGCTACCAAAGGAGAGTATTACATGGAAAAATCATAAGCAAAATATTGCTTTTAAACACAGTTCATTTCGAGTGCAGTGTGAAATCTAGCTGGAATTCTACATAGATTTCTCCCTGTATTCGAAATGACAAAACTTACTCCTTTAGGAGGAAGGTGCTTTAAAATTTATTAGTCTTCATCCAGTTCAAGGCGCGCTCAAACCAGGCATCTGAAGTAGTTGCGTTATTCAGACCAAAGCCATGGCCACCATTCTGATAGATGTGAAGCTCAGCCGGGACCTCGTGCTGTAGCAGGGCTTCATAGAAGACGATGCTGTTTTTTACCGGCACAGCCTTGTCGTCGGAGGCATGCACCAGGAAAGTTGGGGGCGTTTGTGCCGTTACTTTTTTCTCATTGGAAAACTCAATGAGTTTGTCTGCTGTTGCGTCTTTCCCTAAGAGCTTATCAAATGACCCCTGGTGCGCGAAAGTTTTGTCACTGCTGATGACAGGGTATAGGAGCAGCATAAAGTTCGGGCGAAGGTTTGTCTGAGTTGCGTTAGGTACATAAGACTCCTGAAAATGTGTTCCCGCAGTGGAGGCAAGATGGCCGCCGGCAGAAAACCCCATGATACCCACCTTCTCCGGATTAACCTGCCATTCCTTCGCTCTTTCACGGATTATCAGCATTGCCTGCTGGGCGTCCTGCAGGGGCGCGATATCCGGACGTGAAGAGGTTTTGGTATCAGGCAAGCGGTATTTCAATACAAAGGCTGCAATTCCCTGCTCATTAAACTTCTTCGCGACATCATGCCCTTCGTGCCCTGCCGCTACAATAGAATACCCTCCACCCGGGCAAATCAGCACCGCAGTGCCCGTTGCTTTTTCTTTCGGAGGAAGATAAACCGAAAGTGTTGGTTTCCTGATTTTGCTGTATCTCAGCCTGCCGCCTTCGTTGCTTGCTGTTTCTTCATCGGGACCTGGAACATCATTCGGTATCTTACCACCATACAACGGTATTTCCAGCGGGGTTTTTTGGCTAAAAGCTTCGGAGAACGGCATGAATGACAGTAAGAGTAAAAGCGCCAGCAGGTTTTGCTTCTTCATAGAACTTATTCTTTATATAAACATGATAAACGCCTGTTTCCGAAGTTCAAAATTGAACTAGAGAAATGGCGCAAAACATTGGAAGCGAACATTTTGAATCTGTATGTCAAAGAAAAGACAGGAAGTGGAAGCCTTTCCACTGCACCTATGCTTCTTCTATCTCTTCGAAAATTTCCTGCAGCTCATCAAAATCTTTCAGACCTGGCTTAATCTCATGACCACCATGCAGACCAATACCAGTTGGTTTGATCTTATTAAGGGTGTGCGTGATGTTTTCTTTGTCTATACCAAAACCAATGTACACATTGTATTCCTTGGCTATACTTTTCAGAAACTTCATATTGGTGTCATCTACTTTCTGAAAGTCATCAGAATAGACGATGAAAGCATGTACTACCGGGCTGTAAAGCTCCATCATCTCTAAAAGCTCACTCTCTACCGTGTCCTTGTTGATAAATATCTTTTGAATTACTGGGCGCGATATTTCTTCAATTTCATCTATCAGGTAAGGCGTGTCCAGTTGTATGTAATTTAGCCCAAACTCTTCTGACATATCATTGATAATTTCCGGCTTGGCCCGGGTAAATTCGCCCGCTATCTGCACGCCGGATACCCAACCGATTATTTCCTTCAGCGTTTCGGGCTTCACGCGCTCCGGATCGTCCAGTTTTAAATTAAATCCAATGATGTCTACGCCCATGCCGGCGCAGTAGCGCGCATCGCTTAAATTATTAATGCCATTCACTATCACAGAGGTACGTAAGCCCATGTTTGATTATTATTTGTGTTTATATAAAGTTTTCCTTGGCTGTATTGTCATTCAAAGTAAAAGCCATTTACTTAACCATGCCAACTTTTTACGCTTTTTTTCTATATTGGGATAGTTTTATTCCTGTTGATACCGTTTTGGACCTTGATTATTTACTATCCTGAATCTTTATAACTCTCTTGTTGTTGCTATATTTGCATTGTATTAAAATTTTTAAGAAGAAATACACTTTATTATATAGATGAGTAACAAAGGAAGGGTATTAGTAGCCATGAGCGGCGGCATCGACAGTTCGGTGGCTGCCGTGATGCTGCATGAGCAGGGCTACGAGGTAGTGGGGATGACAATGAAAACCTGGGACTATGCGTCGAGTGGTGCCAGCAAGAAAGAAACAGGATGCTGCAGCCTCGATTCTATCAACGATGCCCGTAACATTGCCGTTCAACTAGGTTTCCCGCATTATATCATAGACATCCGCGAGGAGTTTGGTGATTTTGTGATCAACCATTTCACGGAGGAGTACATCGCCGGTCGTACGCCAAACCCTTGTGTGCTGTGCAACACACACATTAAATGGGATGCGCTTCTGCGCCGTGCCGACCAGCTGGGTTGTGATTTTATTGCTACCGGGCACTATGCCAATGTGCGTGAGGAGAATGGCCGCTACATTATCTCGAAAGGACTTGATGAGCACAAAGACCAGTCTTACGCGCTCTGGGGTATTTCACAAAAGAGCCTGAGCCGCACTATTTTCCCGCTGGGCAAACTGCATAAAACAGAAATCCGCCAGATGGCTCTGGACCGCGGCTTCACCGAACTGGTGAACAAGCCGGAGTCCTATGAAATCTGCTTTATACCGGATAATGATTACCGGGGCTTTTTAAAGCGCCGAGTTGAAGGCCTGGAGGAAAGAGTGGCCGGTGGTGAGTTTGTGCTGGAGGACGGTACCGTAGTGGGCACGCATGAAGGCTATCCGTTTTACACCATCGGGCAGCGCAAAGGACTTGGCATAGCCCTGGGCTTTCCTGCTTATGTCACCAGAATCGATAAAGACAAGAACCAGGTGGTACTAGGTAACTATGAAGAACTGGCAAAGAATGCGATGACCGTTGGTAAGCTCAGCATGTCTAAATACGAAAACTTAATCGACCAGCCTATCCCGACGGTGACCAAAGTGCGATACAACGACGCTGGTACAGAAGCCATTATTGAGCAGGAAGGCGACAAAATGAAAGTGCACTTTCTGACTGGGGTGCATGCCATAGCGCCCGGCCAGGCAGCTGTTTTCTACGAAGGTGATGATGTAGTGGGCGGTGGCTGGATTGAGTCGAATTATAACTTGGAATATATAAAACTAGACGTGCTGCAATAATGAGAAAAGCGCTGTTGCTTTTGGTCGTACTTACTGGCTTCATAGCCGGCTGCGACGACAAGTATAAAGATCCTGATCCACAGGCCATGGGCTACGGTTACTATCCGCTGGAAGTAGGGGACTACCGCATCTATAACGTAACGGACATCAGGTTCAGGTTTAATGTGAGTGATACAACTCGTGTACAATTAATGGAGCGCGTAGATACAACCTTCTACGACCAAACCAACACGCTTAATTACAAGATTGTGCGTTCTGTACGTCCGGGTGAAGGGAGTCTCTGGGTGGAAGACTCAGTGTTTGTTGTTGCGAAGCAGCCTACTATGGTAACGCTTACGAAGGACAACACCAAATATGTGAAACTTGTGTTTCCGGTAAAGTCCGGAGCATCTTGGCTTGGTGATGCTTTCAATGATCGGCTAGCGCCAGGTGTTAAAGCGGATTCAAGTAGAAGATCAGAATATTACTTAGGTAAAGAATCTTATATTTATCATAATAAGGGAGTACCCTTTCAGGTCAATGGTGATACCTATGGCAACACTGTCACAGTTATACAGGGAGCTCCTTATCATGATGGAATTGGTATAGATGACAGGAAAGAAGTTTATGCTGAAGGTGTAGGATTAGTGTACAGATTGTTTAATCGTGTAGTCTACACACCATGCAATGAAGACCAATGTGATAACGGTATAAATTATAAGTTGCAGGGACACGAGCGCCATGAAGAGCTAATTTCCTATGGAAACGAATAAATATGCGCCAACTCCTCCTCTTCTTCAGTTTGTTCCTCCTTTTCATCCCAGCTGTTTCAGCGCAGGATACAGGCGGCACTACTGAGGCAGCGGAGCAGAAGCGTTTAATCTACTTTACAGACAAAAACAACACCCCGTATTCCCTCTCCAATCCGCTACAGTTCCTGTCTCCAAAGGCAATTGAGCGCCGGCAGCGGCAGCATATTCCGATAACACCCCGGGACCTTCCGGTAAATCCTGCTTATGTAGATGGGTTGAAGGCGCTGGATGTGCACGTGTGGTATACCTCACGCTGGTTTAATGCAGCGGTGGTGCAATGCTCAGACGAGAAATTACAGGAGATAGAAGCCTTAGCCTACGTCAAAAGTTCCCAAACACTGAACCGTATGGCTGTAACAACTGGTAACACGCAACAGCATATAAAGCAAGAGGCTGAGATGTTGCCCTTCACTTCAACATACAATGTTTCTCTAGATAGCAGTGATTATGGCCTGGCCTATCATCAGGCTGATATGTTAGGTGCAGATGAATTGCATGCTGCCGGTTATGCCGGAGAGGACATGACGATTGCCGTTTTTGATGCTGGTTTTCCTGATGTGAACACCATTAAAGCTTTTTCGCACCTTTTTCAGAACGACCAGCTGAAAGGTACTTTTGACTTTGCGCAGAAGCAGCAAAATGTATTTGGCGCTGATGCGCATGGCACTGCCGTACTGTCTACCATGGCAGCTTATGCACCCGGCAAAATGATCGGAACGGCCTACGCGGCTAATTACCTGCTTTTGCGCACTGAGGATGCCGCCTCTGAACATAACATAGAAGAAATAAACTGGCTGCTGGCTGCGGAGTATGCTGACAGCGCCGGAGCTGATATCATCAATTCATCTTTAGGCTATACCACCTTCGACAGTCCTTCCACGAGTTATACATACGAAGACCTTGACGGTAACATGACCCTGGTAACAAAGGCAGCAGACTTCGCTGCTGCAACCGGTATACTGGTAGTGGTAAGTGCAGGTAACGATGGGAGCAGAGCTTGGCGTTATATTTCAGCCCCTGCCGATGCAGATTCCGTTCTGGCTGTCGGAGCCGTTGATTCGCTGGGTTTAAAGGCGGTTTTCAGTTCTTTCGGGCCTGCAGCAGATGGCCAGGTGAAGCCTGATGTGGTGGCGCTGGGACAGAAAGCCTATGTGCTTACAAGGGGTGGAACTGTGGTGCAGGCCAACGGAACCTCTTTTGCAGCGCCCATCATGGCTGGATTTGTGGCCAGTCTCTGGCAGGCGAACTATAGCAAAACTAACATGCAGATGATTCAGCTGTTGCGGCAGATTGGCAGTAGGGCTGCTTCACCCGGCGACAGCATCGGTTACGGTATACCCAACTATGCAAGTGTGCTGACAGCCCTTCCGCAGTTGCCCTTACAAGGCAAAGCGTATATTTCCAACCCTGTAAAGGACGAGGCCATCATTTTGGCCTTGAGCCAGGATTGGTGGAGTCAAAATGTGGAAGTGCAGATACTGGATGCAACTGGCAAGCAGGTATACAGGCAATCTCTTGCTTCTGCCCGGGAAGAACAGGCACTGAACCTGCAGCCACAGCAGCTAAAGGCAGGTTTATACCTGTGCCGCCTTCGCTCCGGCAGCCGTTTTATTACGCTTAGGTTTGTGAAATTATAAGTATATTCCGGTTATAGAACTTCTTTATTCCTCCCAATTAGAAAGATAAATTTACCTTTGCAGGTATGAAACCACTCATTGCCCCTTCTGTACTTGCCTCAGACTTTGCCAATCTGCAATCTGAGGTGGAGATGCTCAATAAGAGCCAGGCCGATTGGCTGCACATCGATATTATGGACGGCCGTTTTGTCCCCAACATCTCTTTTGGCTTTCCGGTGATGGAGGCCATCAGGCGCTATGCACAGAAGCCAATGGATGTACACCTGATGATTGTGGAGCCGGAGCAATACATCGAACAATTCAGAGCTGCCGGTGCCGACACCATTACTGTGCATTTCGAATCCACAACACACCTGCACCGAACGCTGCAGCAGATAAAGGCTACCGGGGCAAAGGCAGGAATTGCACTCAATCCGCATACCTCCGTACATTTGCTGGAGGATGTCATCGTTGATGCTGACATGGTGTTGCTGATGTCGGTGAACCCCGGCTTTGGTGGGCAGAAGTTCATCGAGAACACCTACCGCAAGATTGAGTCACTTAAGAACCTAATCATCTCACGGAATTCAAAGGCTCTGATTGAAATTGATGGCGGTGTGAACCAGGACAACGCGCCACTTTTGTTAGAGAAAGGAGCTGACGTACTGGTAGCAGGAAGTTTTGTGTTCTCCTCCGCTGATCCGCTGCAAACAATCGCTGATCTTAAATCATCCTCTAATTAGTTATACATTGATGTTTAAGTACCTGCCGGTGTGGATCCTGCTGCTATTACCCTTAGCAGTTTCAGCGCAACAGGCACGCATCACAGGCAAGGTCCTCAACACAGAGCATCAGGCCCTGGAATTGGCGACAGTAGCAGTGAAAGGTACTTCTCTGGCAACCCAGACAAATACAAGTGGCCTGTTTGAGCTGCGGGTGCCTGCCGGAAAAGAACTCGTGCTGCTGGTAAAGTATATAGGGTATAAGGAACTGGAGCAAACAGTGCTGCTGCAGTTAAATGAGACGCTGATGCTAAGCCTGGTGCTACAACCAAACAGCCATGCTTTAGGCACACTGGATGTACGTGGAAAAAAAGACCAGGACACGCGCGAGCAGGTGAGCATGACTAAATTGGACCCGCGTGACATCAAAAATTTGCCCTCAGCCTATGGTGATTTCAATAAAGTACTTGTTACACTGCCTGGCGTAACCAGCAACAACGAACTTTCCAGCACTTACTCTGTGCGCGGGGGAAACTACGATGAGAACCTCGTATATGTAAACAACATCGAAATTTACAGGCCCTTCCTGATAACGGCCGCGCAGCAGGAGGGACTGAGCTTCGTGAACCCAGATCTGGTAGACAACATCAGCTTCTCATCCGGCGGTTGGCAGCCAAAGTACGGGGATAAACTATCCTCTGTACTCAACATTCAGTATAAGCAGCCAAAGAAGTTTGCTGGTTCAGTTAGTGGTGGTTTAACAGGAGGCACCGTGCACCTGGAGTCAGCCTCCAAAAACAAAAAGGTATCATACCTGGTGGGCGCGCGGCATAAAAACGGGCAGTACCTGTTGCAGGGTTTGCAGGTGGATGGTAAGTATAATCCTGTTTTTACCGATGCGCAGGCCTACGTGAGTATCGATCTTTCAAAAGACACCCTGCACCCTGGCCGCACGACCCTTGGCATTTTAGGAAGCTATGCAAAAAATGATTTTACTGTAGAGCCGGAGTCGCAGGTAACCACTTTTGGAACGCGGCAGGCACCGCTGCGTCTTTCCGTAGGCTTTGAGGGGCAGGAGCTGATGGATTATACCACCTATCAGGCGGGCCTGAACCTGAGCCACCGGTTTTCAGATGATTATGTTTCAGAGGTGATTATTTCGGCAGTGCACTCCTGGGAGCGTGAGTTCCGGGATGTAGAGGCCTACTACCGCCTATGTGATGTGAGCTCCACCGGCAATAACATAGGAGAGTGCCAGCAGGAGCTGGGCTTTGGCACGCAATACGATAATGCCCGCAATACCTTACTAGCCCGTATCGGTACAGCCGAGATACGAAACAGCTGGCGTATGAGCCAACGCAGTAACCTGCAGTTTGGTGCTAAAATAAGCTCAGAAAATATCACCGATAAACTTGCAGAGTATGGCTTCACAGATTCCGCCGATTATGTCAGTCAGAACTATTTTCTGCGTTCGGGGCTAGACCTGAACACCATCCGCTACAGCGGCTATGTGCAGCACACCATCGAACTGGACTCGCTTAAGACAATCACTTACGGCCTCCGGGCTACCTACTGGGACTATAACCAGGAGCTGAATATTTCGCCGCGTGTGCAGTATTCTTTCATCACCCGCTATAACCCGTCGCTTTCTTTTAAAGCGGCTTTAGGCGTATATTACCAGCCGCCTTTTTACCGAGAGCTAAGAAATTTTGCAGGGGAATTGAATCCAGACATCAAAGCTCAAAGGGCCGTGCATGCCATTATAGGCAGCGACTACCTCTTCCAATCCTGGGGCCGGGATTTTAAACTGACGGCAGAGGCATATTATAAGTGGATGACCAATGTCATTCCTTACGACATCGACAACGTGCGCCTGCGCTACTATGCCCGCAACAATGCCAAGGCCTATGCTGCTGGTTTTGATGTGCGTGTAAACGGGGAGTTTATTCCCGGGGCAGAATCATGGCTGAGCCTGGGGTTGATGACGACAAAAGAAAATGTATTCGGCGACTCCCTTTCCTTCTATAATGCACAGGGAGAAGTGACTGAGAGGCAGGAGCAAGGCTATATTCGCAGGCCAACTGACCAGTTGGTGAATGTTGGCGTTTTCTTTCAGGATCACTTGCCAGACAACCCGACTATCCGGATGTACCTGAATTTAGTGTATGGCAGTGGTTTACCTTTCGGCCCGCCCCGTCGGCCGGAGTACCGGAATGCCTTTGACGGGAAAGCCTACAAGCGTGTAGACATTGGTTTCTCTAAACTGATAGTACTGAAGAGTGAGCTGGTGGAGCGAAAGGCAGTGTCGCTGGAGAGCCTGTGGATTGGCCTGGAAGTGCTTAACCTGATTGATGCAAAAAACCGTGTGTCCTATACCTATGTGAGCGACGTTAACGGCCTGACCTATGCCATCCCAAACTTCCTGACCGGCCGCCGACTTAACCTTCGGTTTGTTGCGAAGTTCTGAAAAGCATTATTAAAAGTATGTCATTTTTCATCATTGTCATCCTATCTTTGAATGGATGTGCAAGAGTCCTAAAATAGTCTTTACAAAGAAGGGCTGAGTCTGTAGCTTTAAAAGCAAAAGAAGAAGGGGAAAAGAGTAAGGCAGCTGTTTGTCATTGGTC
>NZ_SSNI01000073.1 GCF_010015475.1 Pontibacter pamirensis | reverse complement strand
CAGGTATAGTTAACCTGCGTACTCAACAGATATTGGCAGTACATATCTATAGCTGTTTTCATGCTACTTCTCCCTCCAACTACTTCTACTTAATTTTTTCGCTTGGGTACAGTTTGCGAAAGTCCTAATAAATTAAACCGTACACATCAGTGGGATAAAAGAGCATCTGAAATAAAATTAATAAGGAAGGATATCCTGCTGCACTACCAGTCAGCAGGTATCTGCACTAACGCCACCCGTCATGCGGCTGGCGTTTTCAATTTTGAATGAAGCATGGTCGTTAGCTGGCAATCCAGAAATACAACTAAAAACTTGTTTGTGCTAAAGTTAGCTTTATGTAGATGTATACGTAGGCTCTATAAGAATTAAAACCATTGATAATCAAATTGATGTGCTGTCTCCTATTCAGGTATAAATAAATGTTTTAATGGCATTGCCTTCTTATTGCAGGCACTAAGCTTTATCAAGCTTAAAAATTAATTTAACTAAGCGAGCGCTTTGCCTCTAGTTACAGGGATTACGAAAGCGAAAGAACCAGAATATGAAGAGAACAATACTTGACCGCACCATTGAGCCTATTAACAAGTTTCTGCACTATGAAAATTCTGGAGGTGCTGTTTTACTGTTATCAGTGCTTGTTGCTATACTCTGGGCTAATTCCCCTTGGAGAGAAGCCTACCATCATCTTTGGGAAACAGAATTCAGCATAGGTTTAACAGGTAATCTATTAACTTATTCTCTTCATCATTGGGTGAATGATGGGCTTATGGCTATGTTCTTCTTTGTAGTTGGGCTGGAACTCAAGCGTGAAATTATTGCCGGCGAGCTCTCTTCTTTTAAGAAAGCGTTGTTGCCGATGGCTGCCGCTCTGGGAGGTATGATTTTTCCAGCCTTCATCTACTTTATAATAAATATAGGTCAGCCATCCTTAAGTGGGTGGGGTATTCCCATGGCAACTGATATTGTCTTTGCGTTGGCACTCATATCACTTGCAGGAGATAAAATACCTCTTTCCGCAAAAGTTTTCCTTGTTGCCCTGGCCACTGTAGATGATTTAGGAGCTGTTCTGGTTATAGCCTTTTTTTATAGTTCAAACTTGTCTTTTGAAAGTCTTGCATATGGTCTTGCCTTGCTGAGCATTCTCTTGATAGCGAACCGTGCAGGAGTTCGCAACACGCTCCTTTATGCCTTGATCGGCATTGGAGGAGTGTGGCTGGCCTTTTTGCTTTCCGGTGTGCATGCTACTATCGCAGGGGTGCTGGTAGCTTTTGCTATCCCGGCACGCACAAAAATAGATGAATCGGCTTATTCCGATAGCATGGAAGTGCTGGTAGCGGAATTTGAGGAGGAGATTCCAACCCGTGGGCCGCTGATGACCCAAAAGCAACATCAGATAATTGAGAAAGTGAAAAACAAAAGTGCCGAAGCTCAGACGCCCTTACAGAAGATAGAAGTAGCCTTACACCCTTGGGTCACTTTTTTAGTTATTCCCCTCTTTGCCCTTGCTAACGCCGGTGTTGAAATAGGTTCAACTTTCTTTACCGATCTTCTGAATCCTATCAGCATCGGAGTGTTTGCAGGTTTGATATTTGGAAAGCTAGTTGGAATCTTGCTTTTCACCTGGGTGCTGGTAAGGTTCAGGGTGGTACCTCTACCTAAGGCAGTTACCTGGACACATATTGTAGGCATTGCTTTTGTAGCTGGTGTGGGCTTTACCATGTCTCTCTTTATTGCCGCCCTCGCATTCAAAGACCCACATATGATTGAACAGGCGAAATACGGTATACTGTTGGCATCCGTCGTTTCTGGTACACTTGGCGTGTGGATCCTTAAAAGTGCCAAAGTCGAAAGCTAATCTCGATGGTATTTCCATTATACCCATATGCGCGTGGCCGTGGGAAGCAGCCACCACTTTTTTTCGATTGAGTGGCTCCTCCAGGCGGGAGCAGTCCAGGAAAGGATGTATGGCCCCAGGCTCTCCTTCTATAGTCGCCTTGATGGAGGTGTAGTGTAGCAGTGCAACCTTCTTTAAATCAGTGTGCTCAGTATCAAACTGGGCTAAGGCAGCATCTAGTTTGGGGGCTTCGTTCACTGTTGCCTGCACAAAGTATTGGTTTAGCTATTCTTGCTCTCTGTTTCAGTTGTAGCCAATACCTGAACCGGCTCCTCTGTTTTAAACAATGACCTGATCCGAAAGCTGTTCACAGATACCAGGCCAAGCGCTGCCGCACAGCCAAAGCCGATCTGGCTGACAGTGATGCCGTGGTCCAGGAGGAAGCCAATCACGACTGGGGCTAGGGCTGTACTCAAGACCATTATCATGGAGAACAGACTTCGTACCTGCCCCACCCGGCCCGTTCCATAAAGTTCGGCTATCACGGCCGAAGTAACAATACTGCTCATGCCCGCTGAAACACCTGTAAAAAGCAGGAAGAACAAAGCGGCTATTTTACCCGGAATAATGGCGAGGGCAAGCAACCCGAGCACGAAAGGGAAAAGGTAAAAAGGAAACAGTTTACTGGCTGTGAACTTGTCTGTTAGTATGCCCCCGTACAACAGGAACAGGAAGCGCACGATGGCATAGCCCGAGAAGCACATCGCGTACCACTCCAAAGGCCAGCCTTTCTCTTTGGCCAGCACATACTGAAAAAAGAAAATTCCCGTGGTGACGAAGCTGAAGGTAAAAACAGGCGGAATAAGTACCGAAAAAGGCTTTTCTGACACAATCTGCCTGAAATACTCCCATTTTTCGCCGCCCGACACTTCCACATTATCCTCGTGTACGTCCAGGACTTCCAGATTCAGCTTCCTAATCATCAAAAAGACAGAAAGCAGCGTAACAGCGGATATTATCAGCGCCAGGTGCCAGTTCAGAAAGGTGAGGAGAAGTCCTACGATTAGCGGGAATACTATTTCCCCCACAGGATATCCCATTGCGGAGATACTCAGTGCCTTTCCCCGGTCAGCAGAAAAGTAACGGGACATCACACTCAGGCTGATGTGGCTCATAAAGCCCTGCCCTCCCAACCGCAGACCAATCAGCGCAATAAAGACCATCGCCGGATGTATGGCCAATCCCAATACAATGGAAGAGGCAAAAAGCAGGAGCACCGTTTGAATCGTGAGAGGCCGGAGTGGGCGGCTATCTACCCGGTGCCCAAACTGCAGCAAGAAAATGGAGGCAATAATGGTCGCTACCGCATAATAGCCTCCGAACACAGATTTTGAGAAATTAAACTGGTCCAGGATAAAGGGCACAAACAGGGAGATGAAAAATGTCTGCCCAAAGCTTGAGAAGAAGGTAAGTAGCCAGCCGAAAAAAACAGGGCTGAGGTTCTCTTTTAGAAATATATAATAAGTACGCATTCTGTGTTCTGGTAATAAAAAAGCATGTTGGCAGAATACTTGAAAAAAATTAATGCCGGACAAAGGGAGCAAACTGCCAGCATCAGATATCGCTGCAAAAAGGAAATACTGCCTGCACTGATTTTACAAAGACAAAATTAAGTATAAATTTCTACATCCGATGGATCAGGTGGCTACTGCCCGTTGGCTTACAATGATCCTTGTCAGGCACGATAAATTAAATAGCACCTTAGCCTCGTGCACGATGCCTGCCACAATGAAGTAAACGGCCAACACGCCGTCTGAGGTGGTGATAACCTTGGCATTGTTGAGTTTACGCTTGGCCGCTGGTTTTTACCTGCTACCTACAGGTAATCATCAACTTAACAGTAAAGTGCTATGTTGAAGTCATTCATGGTAAGTCAGGGTTAAGGTTTGGTAGCTTTATCCCTTAATAATCCTGAATGGCTTCATCGTTTATACATCGCAACTTGAGTTATTTTATGCAAATGCCTTTCAAAAAGATGCACTGAATGTACGTTCTTCTTGAAAGGCATTGTTTTCTGCATCATCCTGTTAAGGCAACGGTTTCACCTTGATGTCTTTGAAGTAAACCTTGCTATCCGGGTCGTGCCCCTGCAGGGCAAAAGTGCCGCTGGAGATAACTTTATTTTTCGCGTCGGCTGGCCGTTCCACATTCTCAGGCTCTGTGTATTCCACTACCGTTTTGTCATTTAGCTTCACGGTAACTTTGTTTCCCTGCACAATAATATGCTGGGTATACCATTCATTATCCTGCACATGCACTTCCTTTACATCATCAAAAGAATACACGCTGCCTGTTCGCCGCCAGTCAGACTGTGAATTGTTTACCTGCACCTCGTGCCCCTTTGAGGGCCAGCCCGTTTCCTGGTAATCCGTATGAAAGAAGATGCCGGAGTTAGAGCCTGGCGTAGTCATCACCTGAGCCTTAAATTCAAAATTCTCAAAATCGGCGTTCATTTCCGGTCCAACGTAAAAGAGGTGGGCACGTGGCCCGTGCACGACAATCACGCCATCCTCTACCTTGAATGTGCCGGGATTTTCGCTGGCTTTCCAGCCAGTCAGCGTTTCACCGTCGAAGAGAGAAATCCAACCGTCTTGAGTTGTGGCAGGGTTTTTAGTGGTACATGCCATCGTTAAAAAGAGAACAAGGCAGCAGCAAAACAGGTGTTTCATAATTGTTTCTATTTAGTTTGGTGGTTAATTTTCTATTATATGCCTGTTAAATTCTATATGAGGTATTTGATTAGCTGCTCATTTCTGCCAAGCTCTATTAAACCAGCACACCTTCCACAATATTTTTCCGCTGCTCTGCCGCTAACCTAAGGCTTTTAATAACTCAAGTTGCGACATGCGGGTACTTTCTGCCATACTCCTGCAAGGCGCCGGTAAACGGTTTATTGTTCAGGATACAATCTGCTACGGCCACCGTCAGCACTGTGTCATCTGTGAAAACAGCGTCCGGTGAAAACAGCGGGAAATCCTTGCTTTTGATGTTGTTGGCTTCGTATACCGAGCCAATAATGTCTCCTGCTATGGCTCCAATCATATATTAAATCTTAAGAAGACGACATTTTAAAATATACATCCATTGCAGGGATAGCTACTGATACATGTTACTCTTTGATTTTATAATTACAGGCTCCTTGCGCCATGCGGTACTCAATTTTCTCATCGGCCAGCAGCGCCTCTATTACCTTGTCAGTGTGTTCTTTACTAAAACCTATACTTTCGCCCAAGGTCCTTTCATCGACTTTTCCCTTGTTTTCTCTTAGGGCCTGCAGGTATTTCTCTTTATCTTTTTCCATTATGTCTATTATTAAAGGTTAGTTTAAATAGTGAATACGTTAATGTTACCAATAGTAGCAGTTAAACAAAAAAAATCTACGCTGCTATATCTGGAAGGCGGCACAAAACCCCTATCTGCTTTCAGATGCTACAGCCTCTTCAACTTCAGCGCAAAGCAACTTCCTTTTCTTCCGTAGCTGTTTTGCGCTGAAGGATGACCACCCTGCGGTCGTCTATGAACTGCCGCTCAAAGCCAAACTTGCTGCAGATGGCGTCAAAGGTGCGCATGTGGTAAAAAGCCACATGAGTAAGGTCCTTTGCATAATACCAGCGCTTAAAGTCCTTTACCTCTTTCCAACGCTCGGTCATTACAATCAGCAGCCCGTTCTCCTTCAGTAGGTTGCGGAGGCGCTGCAGGTCCCTGGCCGGAAAAAAGAAATGCTCAAAGCACTCGGTAGCGAAAATAAAGTCATACTTTTTGTCTTCATCGAATTCCGGGAAAAAATACGGGTCATAATCATCTACTTCATACCCAGACTCTTTCAACAGCAGCGAAAGCGTGGGAACAGGGCCGCAGCCATAGTCCAGGCCTTCCATGCCTGGCTCTAAAAACGGAAGGGCCGGCTGTATGGCTTTGTTAAGAAAGTTGACATAGCCTTTGTACTGGATGCCATTTTCATGCTTTCTGTAATGTTCCGCCTCCTGCGCCCTGGTGGGGAGGAAACTCGTGTCGGTAAAGATAAGCAGGCAAGTCTCGCAGAGATAATAGCTGCGGGCGTCAGGACCCTCCACTGCTGTGAAGCTGGAGGGTTTAACACATAATGGGCAAATCATACTTTCACTCCGGTTTAGATGAGGCACTATTCGTACATTTCTTACATTCAGGCATCAGCGGCAGTCTGCAGTTTAATTTTGGCGTGATGTTATTGGCTCCAGTATTTGGCGTGCTGAAGGAGGCGCTTCTTCCATGGCTTTAAAACAAATTATAGAAGGCTAGCCTCATTCAAAGAATAACCCTATCTTTGCAGCCACAATGACAGCAGCAGTTCTACATACAAGCATTACGCCAGACTGATTTAGTCTGATATAAGCAGCAGGCAATCCCACGCCATTGGCTGCCTTTTACCTCCTGGTTTTACTAAAACATGGGCATGCAACCTATATAGGTTGTTTTTTGCACCATACTGTCAGGTCAAGGTGGAGCAAGTGTGTACCATTGGCTTCAACACGCCAGCCAATCAACAAAAAGCATTCAACTAAAACAACACTCATATACATCATTTTATGGATCAAAACAATGCAGCAGCGCCCGGAGAGGAAAAGAGCGGGATGTTCTCACACGTTAAAACAGATATACCTGCGGGTTTAGTAGTATTCCTGATTGCACTCCCTTTATGCCTTGGCATTTCGCTTGCCTCCGGTGCTCCTCTTTTCTCAGGAATCATCGCGGGCATAGTAGGTGGAATTGTGGTGGGCTTAGTCAGTGGGTCCAAAATAAATGTTAGTGGGCCGGCGGCAAGTGTGGCGCTTATCGTGCTTACAGCTATACAATCTTTAGGCTCTTTTGAGATCGTACTGAGTGCTACTATTATTGCCGGTGTGTTTCAGATCATACTGGGGTATATCCGAGCAGGTACCATAGCCTACTTTTTTCCTTCTTCCATGATTAAGGGAATTCTGGCTTCCATTGGACTCATCCTGATTATAAACCAGATTCCGCACGCATTTGGATATAGAGGTGAAGCCCTGTTCGGAAGCATGGAAGACGGTTTCATTAGCGGCATCTTTACTGTTATCAATAACATCGAGGACTATATCAGCCTTGGGCCTACCATTATTACGCTGGTTTCCCTAGCTATTATTTTTATATGGGACCAGCCTGCTTTGAAGCGGCATGCATTTTTTAAATTTGTGCCTTCCGCTTTGGTAGCGGTACTTGTCAGCATTGGTCTTTACCTGCTGTTCAACGCTTCTTTTCCAAACCTGGCGCTGGCAGAAAATCACCTGGTGCAGCTTCCGGTAGCGGACGGCATAGTAGATTTCTTTTCCTTCTTTACGTTTCCTGATTTTTCTCAAATCGCTAATCCTGAGCTGTATACTGTAGCGCTTAGCATAGCCTTTATCGCCAGCCTTGAATCTTTGTTAAGCACAGAGGCAGGCGATAAGCTGGACCCATACAAACGTAAAACCTCCACCAACCGTGAGCTGAAAGCCCAGGGTGTTGGTAATATTGTGGCAGGTTTTATAGGTGGTTTACCTGTTACGGCTGTTATTGTGCGTACTTCTGCCAACGTTACGTC
Organism: Pontibacter pamirensis; assembly: GCF_010015475.1. Classification (GTDB taxonomy): domain Bacteria; phylum Bacteroidota; class Bacteroidia; order Cytophagales; family Hymenobacteraceae; genus Pontibacter; species Pontibacter pamirensis. The sequence continues at coordinate 1,612 of NZ_SSNI01000073.1, read as the reverse complement.
AGGAGGTAGAACACCCCTAGCCACCATCACGCATGGTACCATTATGTTGGTTTGTGTGATGGCTATTCCTCTCATTCTGAATATGATCCCGTTGGCGTCTTTGTCAGCGGTGCTGTTTGTGGTGGGTTACAGGTTAACCTCTGTCACCCTCTACAGAAACATGTACAGGCTAGGTAAAAGGCAGTTTGTGCCATTTTTTGTAACTGTTCTGGCCGTAATGTTCACTGACCTGATAACTGGTATTCTAATTGGTGGCGCTGTATCTGTTTTTGTTATTCTACGCGACAATTACAAAACACCTTTCTTTTATGATAAGGAGAGCCATCACGAAGGGGAGAAAGTTGAACTGGTGCTTGCACAGGACGTTACTTTCCTGAACAAAGCCAGCATGATGCTGACACTTGATCACGTGGCCAGAAATTCTGAAGTGGTGATTGATGCGACGCGCTCTGTGAACATAGATGATGACGTGCTGGAAATTATTGAAGAGTTCAAGAACACGGCCGCTTATAAGAACATCCGCCTTACCTTAATCGGGCTGGACAAGTTTGGCGTGACTGCTTAAATAGCGTAGTGCTTCAGGTAAGCATGCTTACATGGAAAACTCAATCATCTTATATGGTAAAGCGGTGCGGGAACTTCTCGGATCGCTTTACTTTTTTTGCATCACAACAGGAGTAATGTCAAAACTTATAAGCAGGCGCTTATGATGATTTTTCCAAAACAGAATATCCTGAAAACAAGTATAGCAGGCGGATTCAGCCAGTACCTTCTCTGTTTCGCCTTCGGTATAACAGAGTGCTTTTAGTTTAAACTGCCCGGATAAGTTACATCAAAAGAATGCCTGTAGCGCCTGCTCTATGAAGCCTTTTGCATGAAAAACAAGAACCACCCGCAACACCAGAAAAGCTTTACCTGATCATAGACGATTTCTCTTCAGCAGCCTCGGAAGATATGCTCCGTTTCCTTATGCAAAAGGATATTCAGCCTGTCATTTTTTGTATTGGAAAGGCGCTTGAAAACCATATGGAGTTAGCTGTTAAAGCACTTACCCAAGGCTGCATATTTGAATTGATGTGTAACAATATCAGTAAGTATCTTTTTATGTTGAAACAAGTGCCTAATCTGCTCGTGGTGTTCAGGTAAAAAAGTGTTTTTCTGCAGATGATCCATCCCACTCATAAAGAAAATGATTGCATTGCGATTAGAGAAGTCGTTTTTCCAGCGTTCGTTCTTCCAGAAAACCAGATCAGTATAGATATGATAAAAGCGAAGGAAATCGGGAGGAAGGTTTTGGGTAAAATCATATACTAGTTTTATGCCCGCATTATGCTTCCCTGAAAATGCCCTTTCCTGCACTTGGATGCTTTGAAAAACCTGAAGATTTTCAAAGAGGTCGTAATACTTCTTAGAGCATGCTTAAATTTGTAACAATCTGATTTTTAGTATACTCTGTTAAGAATGAGCTGACAATTCTGCCATAACACCCATGCTTCTGCGCTTTTAGTGGTCTTTTCATGGTCTTTGTCGAGCCTTCTAGAGAAGTTGAACAGGCCGAAGGTCCTCTCGCTGACCCATCGCCACTTGACAGGCACAAAGCCTTCCGAGCCAG
>NZ_SSNI01000072.1 GCF_010015475.1 Pontibacter pamirensis | reverse complement strand
CTTCGGCCTGTTCAACTTCTCTAGAAGGCTCGACAAAGACCATGAAAAGACCACTAAAAGCGCAGAAGCATGGGTACTATGGCAGAATTGTCAGCTCATTCTTAACCGGATTGACTAAAAATCAGAATGTTACAAATTTAAACATGCTCTAACTTCTATATAACGATCTGAACCATCTTCATTTTTAGAAAGAATATCAAAACCAGCACTATCATCACTATTAGAAATCCACTCAACACTGTCTGCGAGAGTATTTTTACCTTGTTCTGTCAATCTCCATTTTTCATATTTCAGAACTAACATTTCTCCTCTTTCCCCTAAGTGAATGTTATTCTGTTCCCTTTCTAAGTAATTCACTTTGATAGGTTTCCTTTCATAATTGACTTTTGGTTCAGACAGCATCTTTCTTCTCTCTGGAGGAGTGTCAATAAGTGAATGAAAGTTTATGTTGTGAACCGGGATATTCTTCGATTCTGCGAATTGAATAAACCTTGGCTCGATCGATGTTTTTTGTATGGACAAATAACTAATTATTTCATCTTCAATAATATGTTGATATTTCCACAGGGGCTTATATCCTTTGATGTAAGGTAAACCGAGTTTTATCAATGCAGCACTTATGTTCTGATGTTTAAATTCAATCGCTCCGGGGGTTCTATTTTCCAATAAAGAATTTAATTCATTCCTATGATGCGTCTTATTATAAGACTTGCCTATTAACTCATTTTCTAACATCGAAAAGTAGTCTTCAACAATTAATCTTACCTCATTCTCTTTCCAGTCATTTCCCATAAGGCTAATTTTTATACCGATTTTCTATCTAGTTTTAGCATGAAATCACTCACTAAAATTATGCTAGTATAAGCTAGAAGCTTTTTTCTATGGAGCTAAGTTATTTTAATAATATTTGATTTAGCTAATATAAAAATAATTCTTAGACTGTCTAGCACACCTCCCCAGTGCTAGGCGTTTCATCGTCTATCATACCGGAAGAGTTTAACTACATATTGAATACACGGCATCCTGACTTTTCAAGAATCAAAATAAAATCAACAGAAGACTTCTTCTTTGATCCGCGCATCAAAACTGATTTGCCAGGCTAAAGACATTGTTGTTCGTTATAGCTTGATAGTAGTTAACTAAGAAGCCCTCTGCTTCTAAATGCATGGGACTTTCTTGTTTGATTAATACTCGAATAAGAGCACCTATTTCGGCTTTTTATATATTCACTTTTGTTCTCGTTCTCCTCATTCACCGTTACAGTTCTTGTTTGCTCGGTTGCCTTTGGAACTTACGGGATAGTATGCTAAACCTCCTGCCGCTATCTGCGTTCACAACTCTATAATCCTAATCTTAATGAGATAAAGCAAATGGGGCAGAATACAATCATTGACGCCATTGAAAAACAGGAGTGGCTTAAAACGGCAGGAGACGCTGTACAGCCTGCGGTTCTCAATGCTTTTGAAGCACGGGGAGAAGCCGGTCAGCAGGTTAAAGATTTGCTGCACGGCACCTGGCTCGGCCATCCCTTGCATCCTGCTCTAACAGATGTTCCTATTGGGTCCTGGACGACGGCCGCCGTGCTGGATACGATGGAGCTGATGGGGAAGAAAAAGTATGCGCCCGGTGCCGATGCCGCTGTGGCAGTTGGCCTGGTAGGAGCAGTAGGTGCGGCAGTAACAGGCCTTGCCGACTGGACCGGCACGACCAAGGAAAGGCAGAAACTTGGGCTGATGCATGGTATGCTGAATGCAGGTGCGACCGCTCTTTACGTTACGTCGCTGTTGCTTCGCCGGCGCAAAAAGACCCGCGGAACTGCTATTGGCCTCTCTATGCTGGGGTATGGCGTGGTGAGTGTTGGTGCCTACCTGGGCGGGCATCTTGTGTTTGGCAAGCAGGTAGGCGTAGATCACACGGCTACGGCTGCAGAATATCCGGAAAACTTTGTCTCTGTTTTACCGGAAAAGGAGTTAGCCGAAAATTCCATGCGTTGTGTCAAAGCCGGAGAAGTTCCCGTGCTTCTTGCCCGAAAGAACGGGGAGATATTCGCACTGGCGCACACGTGCTCACACCTGGGCGGCCCGCTCTCAGAAGGTGACCTGCTGGACGGTGGCCGCGTGCGCTGTCCGTGGCACGACTCTGTTTTTTCTTTGGAAGACGGCAGCGTGGTACATGGTCCGGCAACAGAGCCGCAGCCCCGGTTTGAAGTACGGGTAAGAAATGGCCAGATTGAGGTTCGAGCCCCTAATAAATAAAGCTAATAGAGCGGATGATGGCGCGGACAGGTCACTGCCTTTCCAGACAACAAGCGTGTTCATGGAACAAAGAATATAATACTGTATCAGATGCTCGCAGAAACTTCGGGCGCTGCGGAGTCTAAGGCAAATTCCTGTTCTTCTTTGTATTGCTGGAGCATAGATGGTAAATCTTTGTATGCTTGCTGCTTCATTTTTTGCTAAGATGAAAAAACTGTACTTCCTTCTCCTTGCTGTTCTACCCTTCACAACTCAGGCCCAAACCATCACCAAACTGGATGGAAGCAAAATTACCGCTGCGGCGCTAGACCAAAAGATCCAGGCGCTGGTGGATGCTGCGGATGTACACGGGTTGGCCATCACGGTTTTCAACAAGCAGGAACCGGTGTATAAAAAGACCTTTGGCTATAAGCGCGGCGATACAAAGGAGCCGATAAAAACCAGTACCAACTTTTATGGTGCTTCGCTGAGCAAAGCAGTGTTTGCAGTGCTCGTAATGAAACTGGTAGAGGAGGGGGTGCTGGACCTGGACAAGCCCCTGCAGGAGTATCTGCCCAAACCCATTTACGCCTATACCCCCACCAAAAAATGGCACGACGACTTCCGCGACCTGGAGCATGTCCCGTTATACAAAGACATCACCGCCAGAATGTGCCTGGCGCATACCACCGGATTTCCTAACTGGAGGTGGTATGAGGAAGACCAGAAGATAAAGGTGAAGCATACCCCCGGCACAACGTATCTTTATTCAGGGGAGGGAATGGTATACCTGCAGGTGGTGCTGGAATATATGACAGGCAAGGAACTGGAGGAACTCATGCAGGAGAAAATCTTTGCACCCGTAGGTATGACGCAATCGTCGTATACCTGGCAGCCGCGGTTTGACAAGGATTATGTGGTGGGGCATAATACGAAAGGAGAGCTCTATGAAAAGGACAAGGACAACGAAGCCAGGTCCGCCAGCACCCTCGAAACCACGCTGGATGATTATACCATGTTCACGCAGGCAGTGCTTCAGAACAAACTGTTGAAACCCGCTACTACAAAGGAAATGTTCAGCCCTCAAATCAGGCTCCGGTCTGTGCAGCAGTTCGGCCCTTTGAGCGCGCGCGACACCACCGCCAACGATGCCATCGCCTTAAGCTATGGCCTGGGCTGGGGGCTGCTGCAGTCGCCTTACGGTACGGGCGCTTTTAAAGAAGGGCATGGCAACGGTTTCCAGCATTACTCCATTATATTTCCGGAGCAGGGCACCGGCATCATCATCCTCAGCAACAGCGACAACGCCGAAAGTATTTTCAAAGAGCTGCTCGAAACCACCATCGGCGATACCTACACCCCCTGGTACTGGCAGAACTATATCCCTTACGACCAGAAATAGAAAAGAATACCGCCAGCTAATCTTTATGGTGCAGCCTGATTCATCCAAAAGATGCTTACGTTTTGATATGCTTTTTTCCTGCAACGTGCCTGTTACTGCGCCTGAAACTCCCGGTGGCAGAGGTGCTGCCTGTGTCGTGTTCGTTTCCTGCACTTGGTGCCGATATCTTTTCTCAAACAAAAGGTTAAGTTTCAAAAAATATTTTTTCAGCAGGCAACGCTTCTGGTACCGGCCAGGTCTATCAGTCAAAATAAACCTATGAAAATCAATATCATGAAACCAAACCAATTTGTGCTGCTTGCAGGACTAAGCCTATCCGTTTTCCTTTCCTCCTGCGACAAAGAAGAAATTTTACCTTCCACGCCAGGTCAACCTTCTACAGGTACACCACCGCCAACAACTCCGACAACCCCGCCACCCACCGACAACACGCCTCCGCCTGTAACTGCCAACAGCCTGCTCACGCAATTGGGAACGAGAATCTTCCGGTACGATGCTCAAAACCGGCTGGTAGAGGTGAGCTATTCAGACCAGCCAACGTTGGGCTATATGGTCGTGTATGAGGGAGATAAACCTGTTCGGCTCAATTTCAAGGGTGGTACCAATTATCTACTGTATACCTACGAAGGTGATAAAGTGGTAGAGGCCATTCGCTATTACGGAGAGAACCTTATCAACTACCATTACACCTTTGAGTACAGCGGAGAGAAGCTGGTGAAAAAGACTACCATGAGCTACGCCCGCTACGACGAAGGCAGGCTCGGAATTGCGGAATACAAGTATGATGCAAACGGTAACCTGACGGAAATTGTGCAGGCATGGTCGACCAGTAACAGGATAGAAGACCTGGGCACATCATCTACCATATACTGGGGCAGCTATGATGACAAACCCAACCCTGTGCCTTTCGCCGAAAGTGAAGTGTACCTGCCGGGTGTGAAACTTTTTGAAAATAACCCGGGCTTTCGTGATGTGGAACGCTATACCTATGTTTACCACGAATCCGGCATGCCGCAGCAACGGTACACAAAGCTGGAGACACACCCGCACGTGCCTGCTTTTATAGATAGCTATACTTATGAACGATAGGCGTGAGGGAAGCATTTCTTTCGCCCTCTGCGGAGAATACTCATGCCACTTTTATATATAAAACTCTGGTTGCGTTGTGCCCATTTCACTGTTCCGCTACCTTCTAAAACCCACTCCTGCCCCTCCCAAGAGGGGAATTTCGGCCTGGAAGGAAGATTCCCCTCCTCGGAGGGGTTAGGGGCGATGCTGTCAACTTAACTTTATACTGTCATTTTGAACGCAGTGAGAAATCTGGAATGTTGCATGGCCATGAAATAACCCAGATTTCTCACTGCGTTCGAAATGACAGTATAGCTACTGTTTCGCCTGAAGATGACGGCATAGGGGGTTAGGGGTGGGTTAATTTCAGCTGCAAAAATAATCGCAACTTGAGTTATAAAATTTAAATAGACGATAACAGCCAGGCAGCCTTTACAAGCTATGGAAGAAGAACTGGTTTTTACCTGATACAAAACAGCCGCTTTACCTCATCCGGGAAGCGGCTGTTTCATTTTATCGCAAGGAATGGCATTTCCGGTTATCTGCTGCCTTAGTGGGCGCTCTATAAATGGGGAAATGCTTAGTAAATTTGTGCAGCTAAATCATTGACTATGAAATGTATGAGGTGTTTTAGTGTCGTGCGCCTTCAAAATATATACAATTTATTGCGTCCTCCCATATAAATTTGCCCGTATATAGGCCGATTAATAACCAACCTAATACAATACGATTATGATGAAGAAGCTATTTTTTGCAATTGCGCTGATGGTCGGTTCATACTCTGCAGCCCAGGCGCAAGCCAGTTTTGGTGTAAGGGGAGGAGCGAACCTGTCGAACCTGTCCGGCGATTTGCGTGATGAAAATATGTTTGAGAATAAGGTGTCCTTTCATGGAGGTGTCACTTTAAACTTCCCGGTAGTGGAAGAGTTCTTTTCTATTCAGCCGGAGCTCCTGTATTCCAGAAAAGGCTTTAAGAACAGTGGCGAGGAGTACAGAAACCTGCTGCTGTTGCAGGAAAGAAGACGCGAAGGCAGCGTGAACTACAACTACCTGGATCTGCCGGTGCTGGCGCACATTAACGCCGGTCCGCTTTACTTTGAGATGGGGCCGCAACTGAGCTACCTGCTAGGCGTGAACAACGAGACCGAAATTTATGACGGCAACGGAAACCTGATTGCCAGCTCGGAAGCCGATCAAAGCAAAGAAGGCCTTTCTGATTTTGAGGTAGGCTATGCCGCCGGTATTGGCTTTGCTGCACGCAACGGCATCAGCCTGGGCGTACGCTACAACGGCGCCTTCACTGATTTTGTGAAAGACAGCGAAACATACTTCGAAGGAGACCTGGCCAACGCGCGCCACTCTGTGTTCATGCTGACACTGGGGGTTCGTTTCCCTTACGGTAACTAAACAAAGCTATCGGCCTATTATAGCAGCCAGCCTTGCCCATCGGGCAGGGCTGGCTTTTTTTGTGGCTGTTTGTGCTTTACCAGGTCAAACCACCCCTGGCCCCTCCTGGGGGTGCAGGGGCCCCCTTTGGAGTCCAAGGCGGGGAATCTGCTTTTTCAGGTCGCCAATGGCTTGTTGCATTGCCGCTGCTAATTTAAATTTACATGATAACAGGGTAAGCAGACGTAAAGCGTTTATTCCAGACGTTTTATGTTTTTTCAAAATTAACTCTAAATCCGAAGGCGTAAATCCTTTCCAGTTTTTCTGTGAAGCGCCTTGTAGATTTCCGGTGCCACGCTAGTGGCAGCCGTTAGGCAGGAAATGTACACAGCGCTGAGCAGGAAAACGCGCCCTCGCGGGAGTGGAGCGCAAAGACAGAATCTATGAAAAAGGCTATCCATGAGTCGTTGGATGAACTGCCACTACGCTAGCTTAGACAAAAGATGATATGAAAACATCGGAATTAGCGTTAAGTATATGAACTGCTTACTATTCAAAAAAGGCTGATGAGCCCTCAAGTCGGCGGGATGACATTGTTCCTCGTATAAAAAAATAAAAACCAAACCTTACCTATGTTAGTATTCTGGACATTCATTCTGGCGGCACTCCTCGGGTACGTTATCGGCCACTATGTAAAACCCAATCACCGCCTGCAAAAAGAAATAACGAAAGCCAGGGAAGTTTGCGTGGCTGTGCTGGAGCAGGGGAACAAAGGCGTATACCGCACTATTGTGACAGAACAGCATAAATCCTCAGAACTGGTGATAGAAGTAAAGGAACTGGCAGTTACGCAGGGGGGGCAGGTGAAGGTGGAGTACCTGGAAGCCTACTATAAGAACCCGGAGTTCAGGACAAGGAAAGGGGAGGCCCTGTTGAAAGAGGTGCGGGAATTATTAGGAGATTACCTGCCTTTAAACGATATTGAATGGTATGAAACAACAGAGCGTCACGAACATATAAAAAATCACCTGAACACCTTAGATAACCTACGCAATCACCAACCCGAAGAATAAAAACCATGGAAAATACCAATATTCCGGCTGCCGAAAACAAAGAGCAGCAACAGCAAAGAGCAGTGGAAATTTCTAAAACCATTGATTTTTCAAAACCCGATTCCCTGACCAATTTTGGGGTGGAAACGCAGCGCAAGCTGGGATATTACTCAAACGAACTGCTAACCAAAGTGAAAGCCAAGGATTCCGGCGATGCCGGTACCGCCATTAATGAGCTGCTGACACAGGTGAACATGATTAAGATAGACGAAGAGGAGAAAAAGGGCTTTCTTTCCCGCCTTCCTTTCGTGAACAAAATAAAGGACAGGTCGCAGCGCCTGGCCAGCCAGTATAACAGCATTGCCGAGAACGTGGATGATGTGGTGATTAAGCTGGAGAAAACACGGCAGAGCATCATGAAAGACTCCACCAGCCTGGACGTGATGTTTAACCAGGCTGTGGAATACATACACGAGGTGCGGGCCGTAATTGCCGCCGGTAAGATGAAGATTGAGGAGCTGGAGAACGAGGCAATTCCGAAGCTGAAATCTGAAGCAGAGGCAAGCGACAACGACGAGCTCATCGTGCAGCGCCTCAGCGACATGATCGCCTTCAAAGACCGCCTCGAAAAGAAAGTGCATGACCTGACGCTTTCCCATACCATCGCCACCCAGTCGATGCCCCAGATCCGCATGATCCAAACTACCAACGATGTGCTGGCCCAGAAAATCCAGAACTCAATTGTGACGGTGATACCCGTATGGCGACAGCAGGTGGCCATTGCCCTGGGCCTGGAGAAGCAGCGCAAGGCACTGGAAATACAGAAAAAGGTTACCGACACCACCAACGAAATGCTGCTGAAGAACTCGCAGCTGCTGAAGACCAACGTGGTGAGTGCCGCCAAAGAAAACGAACGCGGCATCGTGGACGTGGATACGTTGAAAAAGGTGAACAAGGATATGGTGGAGACGCTGGACGCCGTTTTAAAAATATCGGAAGAAGGAAGCAAGAAGCGGTCTGATGCCGTGAAAGAGCTCGCCCAGGTGCAGGAAGAACTAAACAACAAAATCATCGGCACGTTCGGCAAATCAAAGAAAATTGAGACAGAATAATGGCAGAAGATAAAGATCAAAAGAAAACTTCCAAAACAATCCTGACCGACGAGCAGGAGGAGCTCCTTGATCTGTATATACAAAATCTGGACGGGTATTATGAGGAACTGAAAGCGTCTGATGCCATACAGGTCGAGATAGAAACGCAGCATCTTAAAAAGATACTTAGTACATGACGAATTTCTGGCGTTCCCTTTTCGGGCTAAACGGCGCGGCTGGCGACAGAACCGTTGTCGGGACCCCGGAAGGTATAGAGGTGAAGGACGTACACTATATTAAAGACTCAAAAAAGCGGCTAACGGCACTCCAGGAGCTGCATAACCGCTACAGTGGTACGCTGCACGCAGACAAGATAGAGGCAGTATACCATAAGACAAAAGAAATACACAGCTACCTGATTGACAGGAGAAGAGTGCATGAGCTGGAGCTGTTCCACCTGCAGCACACCGATCATTTCCTGAATACCTTCACAGTAATTATTGATGCGCACCAGCAGCATTATGCCAAGGCCGCTGCCCTTAAACGGGCAGCAGCCAGAGCAGACGGTATTATCCGGAAAGTGGCGTCCGTCACCTTCCGCAAAGACAGGAAAGAAGTGAAGGCAGCACTGCAGGCCAATCGCGAGACCAGCGAGCGTGCTTTCGCAGACCTGAACGAAGCTAAATTAGAAGTGCCTGGGCTTACCATTCCCCAAATCTCCATCAACACCTATTCCAAAATTGTATACCTCAGGGAAAACATATCCGGAGGCCTGGTCTCAAATGAGATTGGCTTTACTTCCTCCCCGGAAGAGAAAGAAGCCTTTATCGACTACGTATCCGAGCGGTTCGGCATCGACAGCCTTGCCTACCTCGGCAACGCCATGGTGTTTATCCCCACCCACAACACCTCCCCACCTGCAGAAATGATCCCTGTCATCCACTGGAACGGCTCCCCCTACGCCCTCATCCTCGAAGACTGCCACCTCTTCCCAGTCAGAACTTACAGGAAAAGTCGGTGAGAATTTTCTGATGCCAACAGGTGCTTTACAAAAAGGACAAAAGACGCAGGACAGTAGACAAAAGCGAGCACCGAAAAGTCCCCATTAAAGTAAGTCCCCCTTTGAAGGCAGGGTCGTTAAGTTCTAATGTACTTAGTCATCAGCGTAATTTTATTAGCAAAGGCCATGGTAGCGTCTTTCATTGAAAGAAACCCGCTTCTTCGAGCGATGTTCAGGGCCA
>NZ_SSNI01000071.1 GCF_010015475.1 Pontibacter pamirensis | reverse complement strand
TGAACAGAAGGTGATAAAAGGCAAAAGCAAGGTAAGTCAACCTTGCTTTTGCCTTTTATCTTGAACATAATCTGGCTTATAGGTTGGTTTTTGTACTAATCGTTGTAACACGCCACCTGTTTAACATGAACTGTGTTTAAAGTCAAGCCTTACAGGCCTTTATTTTGGAAAAATCAGCCTGATAGGGTATCCCTGATTTAACGATAGCAAAAGCCTGCTTTAGAAGCTTGTTACAGACCGCTATCAGTGCTAGTTTCCCGTTCTTCCCCCTGGCCACGAGCCGCTCGTAAAGAGCCTTGCAGGCAGCATTAGATTTCTTGGCTGAGAAGCTGCACATAAACAACTTGCTTCTGATCAGACCGCCTCCCATCTTGGTGATGCGCACCTTGCCTCTGATACTCGTACCGGAGGTATATTCACGAGGCGAGAGACCAGCCTTGGCAATAAGCTGCCGGTAGTTGTCCATGTTCCTAAAGCCTCCAGCGAACAAAAGCAGCATGCCCGCCGTTTTTCTGCCAATGCCTGGAATAGAGCTCAACAGCTCCATCTCTATTTTAAATACTGCTTCCAAAGCATGAACCATTTTATCCTCCATTTGCCTAACCTGCTTGTCGAGCAGCTTCAGGGTCTGCTTTAGGCTTTTCACCGCCAAGGCGCTCACCACTGGCTGCCGCTCTAAAGCTTCTAAGGAGTTGATGATCATAGTCTTTTGTTTAATGAGCTGCTCAATTACCTGCTCCAGTTGCCGGCATTCCACGATTACCGGCTCCTCTGGTTGCCAACAAACCCCTTGGTTCTGCTCTCCGTAGCGCATGATCCACTGGGCGTCTTTCCTGTCGCTCTTGCCTTTGCCCAGGTGCATCTGGATGTAGCGCTTGATGATAACAGGATTCACTACGACTATTCGTGCCCCCTGCTCCACCAGGTAATAAGCCAACTGCAGGTAGTAAATGCCAGTTGCCTCCATCACATACAGGCTGTCAGATCCGCAGCGCCTGACTAGCTGTTTAAAGCCAGCCTTACTGTTTTCTACCTCCACGTGCTGTGCCTTTTCATCTACTCGATGGCAAGCGGCCAGCGTGTCTTTGCTTACATCAATGCCTACTACTTTTTGTCTTACTTGTGTGTCCATAAATCTAAGAGTTTAGTAAGTGTAAACTAGAAATGTTAGAAGAGGAGACTATGGCGGCATTCTCTATCCTGATGCAAGCTTAAAAGCTTAATGGAACTGTCCAAAGTAACCATAGAAAAGGAAGGGGATTCTCATGTAAAACAGGTTCTTAATGACCAAATAACAGTATGAATCTTTATCCTTCCTTTCTACTCTTTTATACAAGTTAATACGCGATGACAAACATAGGATAACAGTATGAATCTTTATCCTTCCTTTCTACTCTTTTATACAAGTTAATACGCGATGACAAACATAGGATAACAGTAGTTATAAGAGAAACAGCCTTTCCGGGCAGCTGGAGAGGGCAGGGGTTTTGGTACTTTAGCCGGAGGGGCGCTTACTGGACTTGCGCCGTTGCCTAAGCATGTGGCTCGCAGGCTGAAAAAGACAAACCTTCAAGTTCTGCTCTCTCTGCCTCTCCCCGAGCTAACGGGTACAATCTCCGTATAGAGGAACTGCCGCTTTGCTATGGCGCCTGGCTTGACTATTTAACCTGGTGTACAAGAATGGAACAAACAAAAAGAATACTACTGGTGGATGATGATGCCACCGCCGCTTTTATAACGCAAAGGCTTCTCAGGCAATCTGGGACAGAGATATATTTACTCACAGCCAGCCATGGCCGGGAGGCCCTGGATATCATCAGGGAAGCGTGTCAGCGTGAGCAATGCCCGGAATTGATTCTGCTGGATATCAACATGCCCGTCATGGACGGGTTCGAGTTCCTGGAGGAGCTGCAACAGTCAGCTGAGCTGAGCAGTGCCCCACTCCGAATCGTTTTGCTTAGCTCCTCCACGCACCACCTGGATGTGGCAAAGGCAAGGAACTACCCTGTCATTGATTATATCCAAAAGCCCCTTACCCTGGAGAAGCTGTCCAGGTTTTTGTGAAAGGCACTTGCAGTTTGGCTCTGCGCGCTGGTGGTGCCCTAGGTAGATGAAGAGCGCTTATACCCGTTTTCCTTGAACAACCTCTTTCCTAGCTGCGCTTTAGCGAGCTGATCCACCTTTTGCGGCTTCTGTTTATCATAAACCAGTTATAGGTGAGAACGCCTTTCCAACTAACAGGAGGAGATGCCGGTCATGTAGCGCTTGAGCCGGAAAGTAAACTGTTCTCGATAATGCAGTGGCAGATAGCTTCTTGAAGACGATGAAAACAGAAATAGTCTACCACCGCCAATTTGCCACCAGACAGGGGAACAGACTAGCTGTGTTTGAATATACCTAAGGCTTCTACAACCAGAAAAGGAGGCATGCAGCACCTGGCTATTTAACTCCTTGCCAGTATGATTTGGCCACCAAATGATATGCTGTAAAAGACTGACCTGCAATTAAAAATACTTTTTTACTAAGGATACATAATCCATGGTGGTGAAGGGTTTATAGATGTGGTCGGTAATATCGACGTAAGTCTTTATTTTTACCAAATCGTAGAAGCTGGCTGAGGAAGTCAATCCAAATATATGCTTTGCTTTATGTTTTGGATCCAGGTTTTTATAGATTTCTAAAAACTCAAACCCATTCATTTCCGGCATTTGAATATCCAGTAAAATAAGGTCTAGCGGTAAAGTGATATTCTCAATCTGATGGAAATAATCCAAGGCATCCTGGCCACTTGTAACCGCATCAACGTGCGTACTTAAATTGGCTTTCAGTATGTTGCGCTTATTTACAAGATTAGTAGTCTCGTCATCATCTATTAATAATACGCGGTGCAATAATTCCATTTGATCAACTTTATTTGTTTAGAAAGAAGGACTATTGATAGGGGAGTACCCAAGATAGGCTTTTTAACCCGGGATATGACTAAACAGATTTTTGAGAAGCGAATAAAACCTCTTTCATTTTATCTACATGACCCTGAATGGCTTCCGCTTTCTCATGGTAACTTTTAGCCATCGTAGAAAGTCCTTTACGGGTGTGGTCGTTTTCCATCTTCATAAACAGGTTGCGCCGTTCTTCCATCATCCGAAGGGCTACCCAGAGTGTCGCCTCAAATACTTCATATTGTTTAATAACCAAATCTTTTTCGGAATAGGAATGGCCGATATGGCAGCGGTACCGGTCTATCTTGGACTGGCCTTCGCAGCTGGCATCTATACCCCAAAGCCCGCCGCCGCAGTCGGGGCAGGCATAAATACTTTTCTCCCCCAATTGTTTCACGTTATCATAATCCACCACTACCCTTTCCGCAATTTCCGATTCTATTATAACATCCGGGGGCGCTGGAATTTCTTCGGGGTTGGTTTGGGTAATGCCTAAAATTACCTCTCCCATACTGGCCAGGGAAATGCAGTAATTCACTTCCATATTATTGAGTACCGACAAGGGCATATCCGGGTACTCGGCTTCGTTAGGGTCCTGCACCATACACGTGCCGCCGCTTCTTTTAATAGCCAGCATACCGGTGGTTCCGTCATCGAGCAAACCGGTTAAGACTACCCCAATGGCCCGGTTACTGTACGCCGCTGCCGCCGAACGAAACAACACGTCTATGGATGGCCGCCACCGGTTTTCTTCCGGACCATGACCCAGAACGATAGTCTCTTTTTTTACCAGTAAGTGAAGGTTAGGTGATGCGACATAGATATGGCCTTTTTTTATGGGTGCGCCATCAACAGCTACTTCACAAGGTAAAGCGGTACGCTGTTTTAAATTATGCACTAAAAAATCACCGATACTGGTGTGGGATAAATGCATGACAATAAAAATCGCGGCGTCCAGATCAGGCTGCAATTGTGCGACAAATTCAGACAGGGCATTCAGCCCCCCTGCCGAAGCACCTACCGCAATAACAAATTTAGGCTTATCCATGTGAATGAAGTCTATATACTATAAGGGAAGCTATATACGCCAATACTTCAGTTCCGGCAAAAATGAACTTAATACTTATCTTAAGCTTTCCGTTAACATAAGCAAAAGTTAAATTCTTTGTGAGTTTTTGAATGTATGGTTTACGTGTCAAATTTTAAACTTATTACCAGCGGTTACTTTACATGGAGCAAAATAAAATCTGAATCTAATTATAACTATTATATCCAGTATATTTACGTATAAGTACAGGCGACACAGGAGTATAATTTTTAATGCTTTTGAATTAACTGCCAGTTCTTCCCCTTCAGGATACGTTTCTTGATATTCCGGTTCACTCTTTTCAAAGAAAACAATGTTCACGTCAGATCCCGAATTTGTTATTGCAATAGGCGCTTCTGCCGGTGGCATAGAAGAACTATATACTTTTTTTGATCATACGCCATTAGACAGCGCCGCGTACGTGATTGTTCAGCATTTATCACCGGATTTTAAAAGCCAGATGGTAAAGCTGCTGGCGCGACACAGTTTGCTGAGGGTGAAAGTGTCGGAAGACGGTATGCCGGTAAAAAGAAATGAAGTTTACCTGGTGCCGAACGATAAGTTTATGACCATCCGGGATGGTGCACTGTTTTTAACGGACAAAGAATTGGTAGTCGGCCCCCACCATACCATTAACACCTTTTTCAATTCTCTGGCTGCCGATTGCGGCCGGAAAGCGATTGGGGTAATTCTTTCCGGGTTGGGTTCTGATGGCACTGCAGGGATCAAAGAGATAAAAAAAGCCGGCGGGCTGGTAATCGTGCGCGACCCGGATACTACTTCGTTCAGTAGCATGCCCGTAAATGCGATTGCCACCGGAATAGTGGATTATATTTTAGAGCCCTCCCAAATGCCGGGTATTATTTTAGACTATACCCGACAGGAACCAGGCTTCACTGCAGATAACGCCAATAACCAGGAGAACCTGGCTTCTATTGTCGCCTTGATCAAAGCAAACTCTCCCCTGGATTTTACGGATTACAAGCAAACTACTATTCTAAGAAGAACGGAACGCCGGGCAAAACACAATAATTTTACCAGCCTGGGCAATTATCTGGATTTCCTGAAAGTAAATCCGTCTGAAATAGAAGGCCTGGCCCAGGAATTCCTTATAAGCGTTACCGCATTTTTCAGGGATAAAGAGGCTTTTAAAAATATCGAAAAAAATGTACTCCCCGCTATATTGGCAAGCCTGGCTCCGGGCGAAGAGTTAAGAATGTGGGTGGCCGGTTGCGCCACCGGCGAGGAAGCCTATAGCCTGGCTATTCTTATCTGTGAACAGTTAGCAGAGAGAAACCAGGAAACGGTTGTAAAAATATTTGCGACCGATATTGATACTTTAGCTCTGAAACAGGCCGGTAAAGGGATTTATGCGGCCAGTATCGCCAAAGACATTTCGCCGGAACGCCTGAATAAATATTTTTTAAAGGAAGAGGATCAGTACCGTGTTTCACCGGGTATCCGTAAAATGGTCATTTTTGCCCAACACGATTTGGTGAAAAACCCGCCGTACTGCAACATGCATTTGATTAGCTGCCGGAATCTGCTCATTTACCTGACACCGGCCTTGCAGAAAAAAATATATGCCGTATTGCTGTTCGGGCTTAAAAGAGAAGGTTACTTATTTTTAGGCTCCAGCGAAAACCCGCTGCCCATCATGGATGATTTAGAAGTCATCGATAAAAAGTCTAAACTCTACCGAAGCCTGAAAAGCAACCGGGCATTGCGGTTTGAAGCGTTCTCATTGCCGGAACTGAAACATAAACCACCTGTTGCCTTACCGGAAGATTCTTCGCACAACTTATTGCACAGCTTGCCGGAAGCGGTGAATGCTGCGCTGATAAGTGAACTGGATTACCTGGCTATTTGCATTGATGAAAAACACCAGGTAGTAAAAACTTATGGCGATACCACCAGGTTCTTACTACAGAAAAACTTTAACTCCACGTTGACGGAGCTTTTGCCACCGCCACTGGCCGTGGCTTTTAATACCTTGTTTGCGAATAGTTTAACGGCAGATGAAAAATTGTCTGTTACGGGTATCAAGATAAAGCAGCAGGATGCTACTATCAGTGTCCGGTTATCGATTAGCCGTCTGCCCCTGAAAAAAGGAATGCCAACCCTGTTTTTAGTCACGTTCAAAGAAGAAAACATAGAAGCTCCGGCCGTGTCGGATTCTATGGTATTTGATGAAAAACTATATCACGGAGAATATACGCTTAACCTGGAGAAAGAAGTGCGGGAACTGAAGGAGAAGCTACGCGCCACCTACCTGCAACTCGACGCCAGTAATGAAAACATGCAGTCTTTTAACGAAGAACTGCTTTCGGCCAATGAGGAAATGCAGAGCACCAACGAAGAAATGCAATCGGTGAACGAGGAACTGCATACCATAAACGCGGATTACCAACTAAAGAATAAAGAACTGCTGGAATTAAACGACGATTTAAACAACTATTTCCGCAGTAATATCAACGGGCAGTTATTTGTTGACAACGATTTACTGTTAATGAAATTCTCTCCGGGCACCGTGAAGCACATTAACCTGTTGGCAACGGATATTGGCCGTCCGCTAAGCAATATTTCTACCAATATAAAATTTGAAACACTGATAGAGGATATCAAGCAGGTATTGAACAAGGGCAGCATCATCACAAAAGAAATGGAAGCTATTAATGGCCGATGGTACCAGATTATGACGATGCCTTACCTGAAACAGCCCGACAATCAGATTGAAGGGGCTATTATATCGTTTAATGATGTTACCGAACTGAAAACAGCCCAACTGGAGCTAAGCAAAAGAAATGAAATCTTACAGCGCATAAACGCCGACCTGGATAATTTCGTGTACACGGCTTCGCATGATATGCTGGCTCCGCTAAACCACATTGAAGGTAGTATTGGCTTAATGAATACGCTGGATGTGGCCGATCCGGAATTGAAACAGTATTTAAAGATAATAAATGCATCCATCAAAAAATTCCGTTCCCTCATAACCGAAATTGCTACCGTGGCGAAAGTGGAAAGCGATATGGTAACCCAGGAGAACGTTGACCTAACGGAAGTTATTGATAATATTGAATGGAGTTTGGTGGAAAAAATCAATGCTTCCCAAGCAATTATTACCCGGGAGTTGAACGTAAAACACATTCTGTTCTCCAAAAAGAACTTACGCAGTCTTCTTTACAACCTTATTTCTAACGGTATCAAGTTCAAAAGCAACCACCCACCGGTTATCCATATCCAGACGAAAAAGGAAGGGGATTATATTGTTTTATCAGTTCGGGATAACGGATTGGGTATATCGGAGCGTAACCAGGAACGAATTTTTAACAAATACGAGCGAATCAACCAGGATGTGGAAGGTCAGGGAATTGGGTTGTTCCTGACTAAAAAAATAGTACATGCTACCGGTGGTGATATAAAGGTAGAAAGTGAGTTGGGGCAGGGCAGTACGTTTACTATCTATTTTAAGGCCGAATCACCCTCTTTAAATTAGGCAAACATACAGTCTATCAATTAAGCTGTTTTTCACCATTAAATCAGAAGGATGAATTTATTCAGGACACGCCTTGGCACCCCCAACTTGGGACAGGGAGCTTGTCAAGCAATTAAGGATGTCTTTGTTTAAGTAAGTACTTAGAAAATGGAGCAGATAATAGCAACTTTATACTTTGCGGCGCAAGAGCTTCTTTTCTAGATACTTAAAAATGAGTTGTACAGAATAGGTTGGCAAATGTTAAATCCCGGAAAACGTGGAATTTTTGAGCTGGAAGGCGGAGGTTAGCTTGCTTGGTCAAGTCCACCCCTGTTTCGTCGGCCTGCATGCTAACCGCAACAAGACGCAACGCAATGTTCGCTGCCTCTACACATGTAGCGAAGGAGAAGTATCTTATCAATGGCCGTGCATGTTCTCAGAAGTTGAAGACGGTTCCTTTTTCTTGAGTTCGTCTACAACGCAGTCAACAGCCGCTGAAAACGTAGGGCAGACATTCTTATCGGGAATCAACTGCGGGATTATCCCTCCCTTCCGCAGCATGTGCTCCGGCTGTTTTAGAAGGCCCGTCAGAACCACTTTTATCCCCCTTTCTTCCATGGTCAGTAGTGTTTCCTGCAGGGAGTATAACCCCGTCTGGTCAATAAAAGGAACTTCCTCCATACGGTAAAT
This sequence comes from Pontibacter pamirensis, assembly GCF_010015475.1. GTDB lineage: Bacteria > Bacteroidota > Bacteroidia > Cytophagales > Hymenobacteraceae > Pontibacter > Pontibacter pamirensis. The sequence continues at coordinate 2,572 of NZ_SSNI01000071.1, read as the reverse complement.
GGCATGGCTTACGTCAACAACCCCTTCCGACATCTTTTGTAATCCGGACGCAAAACCAAAAAACAAAGGACCCTCAATATGCTTGACCAAAACATTTCCTTCCAACTCAGCTGGCAGGCCCCTGCCCTGCCAATACTGCCCATCCTCATAGGTAGACAGTGGTTCTATCCGGGTACGGGTTCCAATAGCATCACTCATTTTTTTCATAAAGAAGAGAGCCGCCATCACCATTCCCACACCTACTGCCGTGAGCAGATCGAGAAAAACAGTTACCAGCAACACCACAATCATAATAGCTGCATCGCCACGTGGAATTACTCTGATGTGCCTGATTCCACGAAAATCGAGGATACCAAGACCTACTGTTATCAGCAAGCCTGCCAGCACTGCCTTTGGGATTAAAGCTGCATAAGAGCCTATAGCCAGAAGAATAACCGCAAGCGTGACAGAATGGATAATGCCAGACCATCTTGATGTTCCCCCTGACCTGACATTGATGAGCGTGCGCATGGTGGCGCCTGCACCTGGCAGCCCGCCAAAAATTCCGGTAACTGAATTGCCTATGCCCTGCCCGATTAGCTCCCTGTTGCTGTCGTGGCGCGTTTTGGTTACGTTGTCTGCCACTACTGAAGTAAGAAGGGAATCGATGGCACCAAGTGCAGCAAGTGTAATGGCCACGCGTATGATTTGCCCGTATAGCGCCGAGTCAATTGTAAAAAGGCTGGCGACCTGCATCTCGGGAAGCCCGGTAGGAATGGAACCGATCACTTCTACATCCTTTTGAAGCACAACGGATAAAATTGTCACGCCAATAAGTGCCACAAGCGTACCCGGGACAGTTTTCGAAATACGGGGAAACAGGTAAACAATCACTACCGTCAGGGCTGCATATAGCAGTGCCCATACATTGATGTTTGAAAATGCAGGCCCGATCTGTCGTACCACATCAATTGTTGTTGGTGGTGATGGCTGGCCTATAGCAGGAAAAAGCTGAAGAAGGATGATGATCACACCAATGCCACTCATGAAGCCCGATATAACCGGGTAGGGAATAAAGCGGATCAGTGCGCCCAGCCGTACAACGCCCATGAGCGCCTGAAAAATACCGGCAAGCAGGAAAGTGGCGACAATAGCCCCAGCTACCGCTTCGATGCTTCCGCCCATTTGAACAAACCCTGCAATGGCGGCTGTTGCTACAACAGTCATCGGCCCGGTAGGGCCGCTGACCTGTGTATAGGTTCCACCAAGAATTGCCGATATAAATCCCAGGATAATGGCGCCGTAAAGACCTGCAGCGGCGCCCAAACCTGACTGCAGTCCAAACGCAAGTGCAAGCGGTAGTGCAACAATACCGGCTGTAAGTCCTCCGAAAACATCGCCCTTTGTAAATGCAAATCCTTTCATTGTTTCGTTGTATGCTGTTAGCGGGAAAGCCCTGCTCCCCAGTGCGCAGTAAAAAAGAGTGCTCCCGGCATCTCCCAGAAATACACAACGTTCAGGGCTTGCTGCTGTGGCGGAATTCACCATACGTTCAGCCCCGAACCGTTGTTTATCAATATTACTGTTGTCTATACTAAAACTAGAGCCGATTGTTATTCGTCACGCTTGAACAACTGTTGATAGTGATTTGTAGCAAATGGCGTGTTCGTTGCACCGCCCTAGCAGCAAGGCTCACATGCCTGCAAAGACACACTGCCTGAACCTACCAAACGAATACACTCTTTAATTCCAAAAGCTGTAAAATAGCTATCGTAAAGTAGCTTTCCGTTTGAAGCACAATCCCAGAAAACGTGAAGATTTTGAGACGAAAGAAGAAGCCTTTGCTGTATGTGCTTTCGCTGTATAGCAGGCAGGTGCCAACGTGAAGTAGTGGCACTGATGACTTGCACTGGTCTAACATTTTTTTCTGCGCCGGCAAGGTAGAAGCAGCGGCTTATCTGCAGGTTTTACAGTACTGCTGTGGTTATCGCCGAGTTAGCTACTTTGAGGCAAGCCAATCAAGAGCTTCCTCTACGCTGTAAAAGTCCTTTATCTCTACCTTAAGCTGTGCTTCCTGCCTGACTTCCCTGATGGGTTTTAACCTGCGGGTGCTCTCCGTCACGACCCGTGCGAGCTTGCGGAGGCGGGTTGTGGTCAGGTTCTTGGCGAACTTGAGGATTATCTCCTTGTACTCAGGCTTGGGAATATCAACCGTGCTCTTCCTGGTGTCTGTCAACAGGTACTTCACATCATACTGCCTGACGGTCTCCACGATGATGTCCAGCGTGTAGGTAGCCTCACTGGCAGAGTAGTAGTGAAAGTCAGGCCATTCGACAGAGAGAACGTCCCTGGCAGGGTTATAGTCAAGCTTTATGAGTTTGTTTGGGATAATCACTGATTAGAATTTTATCTTTTGTAGAGACGCATCATAAATGTAGTAATTTTACTTTACAAACTCTCCCGGCAAACCTGAAGTTGCAGCGAGATGATGTAGTTTGCGTACTTATAGTAAGACATTATAGAACGTATGCTGTACTTCTTTACACGGCACACAAAGTGCAATTAGCCTATGCAGGTTGTTGAGAGTTTCTTG
>NZ_SSNI01000070.1 GCF_010015475.1 Pontibacter pamirensis | reverse complement strand
GGGCTTCAGGGGCCTGTGCTCGGAGATGAGCATAGAGGCTAACATTGCTTTCAATCCAAGAAACGGGCGAGCGGACGGGGAGTATGTCTACTTTGATGAAGAGCTTTTCAAGTGCAGAGTAGTGATTAAGCATGCCAATGCCTGGCTGGATAGCCTTAAGGCCTTGCTCATACGTTTCGAAACGAAAGCACAGCACTGGCAGGCCCTACATTGGCTGGCATTTTGCGTGATGTTTATCCGAAAAATCAACAAAAAACTGAAACACTAAACAGCTTCACAGAAAAGCTGAGTATGAAACCAAATGAAATGGATAAGGTGTAATTTAGCAAAGACTTGTTAGGTTTCGCTGCCTTGTATGAATTTGCTTCACAAAACCACAGACTGCCAGATCAAAGAATAGAAGCATCGAAGTTTATATTCAAAGAGGTTTCAAAGAAAGAAAGGTATCTCTTTACCGACTATACCTGGCAAACATGCCTTATTCATGGGTCACAAAAAATAAGTCTGCCAATGCACATAGATGTTATACTTTCGGTATAAAGAAATGGCGGAAAAAATAAATCATTATACTTGACTTTACGTATAGCAATATTAACTTTGGAACACAAAGTACTTTATATGAATCAGCAGCAAGACCAGTTATCCACCCTGCACGAGATCCGCAACATCATGGATCGCTCTTCCCGGTTTATTTCGCTTAGCGGACTTTCGGGTGTGGCCGCCGGAGTTTCGGCGCTTATAGGTGCAGGTGTTGTAAAATGGTACTTGGTTACGCATTATATAAACTATAGGCAGAGCTTAGGCCTCCACCTGACAAGTGAATCCATCCTCTTTATGCTCTCGGTGGCGGGGCTTGTATTTATACTGGCACTTTGCTCGGCTACTTATTTCACCGCACGCAATGCCCGGAAATCAAATCATCGGGTATGGGACAGAAAAACAGAGCGGATGCTGGTGAACCTGTTTATACCTTTGGCAGCAGGCGGCGTTTTCTGTGCGATACTCCTGTACCACAACCTGCTATACCTGGTGGCCCCGGTCATGCTTATTTTTTATGGTTTGGCGTTGTTAAATGCCAGCAAGTATACCCTGAGCGACATCCGGTATCTGGGCTTTTTTGAAATTATACTTGGCTTGCTTACCAGCTTTTTTGTAGGGTATGGATTGCTTGCCTGGACGGTAGGCTTCGGGGTGCTCCACATTGTGTATGGCATGCTGATGTACTTTAAATACGAACGATAGCAGGCTGGTGAAAGTGTACCTTGAAAATATAAATAAAGCCTTCGAAAGCAAGGCGCGGCTTGGTATTATGTCGGTGCTGATGGTGGAGGAACGGGTAGATTTCAGCACACTGAAGGACATCCTGCAACTAACAGACGGCAACCTGGCCAGTCACCTGCGTGCGTTGGAAGAAGCAGAATACCTGCAGGTAGAAAAGCAGTTTATAGGCCGTAAACCAAACACGACTTATCATGCTACTGAAACAGGCCGCAAAGCCTTCAACAGCCACCTGGATGCACTGGAGCAACTTATTTTAAGTAACAGGAAGGACATTTAATTTTTTTTGTACATATACTTTGTAACTCAAAGTACTTTATTATATCGTAAATAGAACCTTTTTTAAACCTCTAACTTAACTATCATGACACAAAGAAACGGACCACAAAACCAGCCTATCCATCCAGCCTCAGTGGGTAGGCGCATGCTGCAGGGCGCAGGGATTGGTTTACTTCTTATTCTGTTTTTTCTGGTTGGAACTGGAGAACCAGACCCGGAATGGCCAAAGTTCTGGATAATTAAACCTCTGATTATGGTGCCTCTAGCCGGTGCACTGGGTGGTGTGTTTTACTACAACATGGACCATCTGCGTTGCCAAGGCGGATGGAGAGAGGCATTGGCTTATCTATTGAGCCTGGTTGTATTCATCATTGTGCTGTGGCTGGGCACCGTGTTAGGCTTGAACGGCACCATGTGGGATTAATCGGCTAAACTGGTTTAAATTGAAAATTTAATTGAAAATTTTAAATGTAAATAATCATGAAATATAAAAACGAATTACAAGGTGATATAGCGGTGAGTGAGGGATTTACTGCTTTGACTATTATCAGTTGGATATTTGGAATAGCTTTTTTTGCAATCGGCTTTATAAATACTTTTTGGGGAAACGATCCCGGTTTTGGTTTATTTATTCTTCTTCTTTCTCTCCTGTATTTTCTTCCGGTAAATACCATTCTTAAGAGAATAACAAATTTCTCATTTCCTATAATGAGATATGTGAAAATTCTTCTGAGCATTTCTATCCTATGGGCATCGCTAGGCGTGGGTGAATTGGTCGACAAGATTCAATTGATGATGATGGACTTCTAAACATTTAATGCTATTTATTCTATGTGATAATTTAAAAAAAGAAGCTATGACTATTCAAAACAAAAGACTTATCAGCATTGTGCTTGCAGTAGTATTTATAATGCTTATACCACTTATAGCAATGCAATTTACAGATGAAGTAGACTGGGGTCTGTTCGATTTTGTGGTTGCTGGTGTCCTGTTGCTCGGCACTGGTCTCTCATGTGAGCTTGTGCTAAGGAAAGTGAAGGACATGGACTACCAAATTGGCATCATTGCAGTTATTGTATTGGCACTTTTCCTCATTTGGGCTGAACTCGCAGTCGGTATTTTTGGGACACCCTTCGCCGGAAGTTAGGCAGTAGACTATTTAGGATGATGTATTTGTAAATGACTAGGGAACATGATGGATTGATTTAGTTAATGAAACTGCGGTAATGAATAAACCGAAAGTGAGGAAGTTCTGGAGTACTCTTTCAACAAATCAAAAAAATACAGCCATGAAAAATGAAATACTCAACCATCTAAACGATCCCGGGCAACTCGAAAAGCTATACCGAAAGAACAAGGTGCCCTTTAAGCGGGAATTCAGTACCATATATCCGGAGCTGAGAGGCAACGCCCTCGCAGATTTCTGGAACGAAAGACTGAATTACGAGAGTGATGAGATTAACTGGGGAACGGGCAGGGAATTATTGTTTGTAATAATTGCTTCCCTGCTGGCAGGTTTTATTGCTAAGATACCTGCCATGTTCCAGGTTAACGAAGAGTTCTTCTATCCGAGAAACATAGGCTTCATCTTTCTACCACTTCTGACAGCCTACTTCGCCTGGAAAAATAACTTGCAGCTTAAACAGATAGCTTTGATCTGCGGCGTGATGCTCGTCTCACTTGTCTACATCAATGTTCTTCCAGCATCAACTAAAAGCGACACATTACTATTGGCATGTATCCATTTGCCACTGCTGCTGTGGGTGCTGTTAGGCGCTGCATTTGTAGGTAATAATCTACCAGATTATAACAAATGGCTTGATTTTTTGAGATACAACGGCGACCTGATTGTCATGACAACGCTTATCCTGATTGCCGGTGGCATCATGACGGGGCTCACGATCGGCTTATTTTCGCTCATTGGGTTTCAGATTGAGGAATTTTATTTTCAGTATTTTGGTATTTTGGGGCTGGCTTCGGCACCTATAGTTGGCACTTACCTGACGCAGACCAATCCACAATTGGTAAATAAGGTCTCACCTGTAATAGCTAAAATCTTTAGCCCGCTGGTTTTGATAATGCTTGTTATTTACCTGTTTGCCATCGTCTTTTCAGGTAAAGATCCTTACAACGACCGTGAATTCCTGATAATTTTCAATTTGCTGTTGATTGGGGTAATGGCTATCATTTTCTTTTCAGTGGCAGAAAGTTTTAAAACAGCTAGAAACATCACCGCTACCTGGGTACTTTTCCTTTTATCAACAGTAACTATAATTGTAAATTGTATTGCACTGTCGGCCATCCTGTTCCGAATAGCGGAATGGGGCGTTACACCAAACAGGCTGGCTGTGCTGGGCGGTAATTTTCTGATGCTGTTAAATCTGCTCTTCATAACTGTACTTCTTTTCAGGGCCCTTACAAAGAAATCTGATATAGCAGCAGTCGGGAGATCTATAGCCTTATTTCTACCAATTTATAGTATTTGGGTACTGGTCGTGATATTTTTATTCCCGTTGATATTTAGCTTTAAGTAACAGCTGCCAAATATCAAGCCTTGGCTAACAACATTCCGGGTAATGTATTCTTAGGAAATTTTTGCTGGCAAACCTTTAGTAAAACAGAAGCACGAATACAATACAGGAGCAAGGGCGGACACCGGGTTTAACATATGCGAAAACGACAGCTTAAACAAGTGGAATATGCCAACAGGGGATAAACAATGCTGCATCGCCTCATCATATCTTTTAAAAAAAACTGAAAATAAGGACTTAAAACAAAAGTGTAAAAGATAATAGTTACTTTAAAATAAGGAGAAACAGCTATGAATAAGACAATACATGTTGGCAACATATTCAGTGGAATATTTGCAGCAGTTCTTTTTGTAATAGGCGTACTGAATATTTTATTAATACATCCCGTTCCGGGAATTGCTTACTTTTTGCTTTCTTTCCTTTACTTACCTCCGGCAAATGCCATTCTCAGTGAAAGGTTAGGTTTCTCTATTCCGCTCGTGATAAAAATCATCTTGGGTATAGTCATTATCATGTTCACATTAGGTGTAAGTGATCTTGGAGACATGATTGATTGAGAGGTACGTAAAGGTATATCTGATGATTACAAACCTTTGCAAACAAGAAGCTACATAAGTGAAAAGTACCGTGCCTTTTTAGATCTAAAGTTATTTCACTACGCCATCTTGTAGAATGGCCAGTTAATTTATTTTACATGCTTTATGAGTAGTGAATATCCTGTGGTGCGGCAATAATCTCAGGCTTCTATATGTGTAGCAATCAAGTTCGCCCTGCCACCCACTTAATTAAGCTGTACCATTGACAAGCTATGGCAACCGAAGCAAATACAAAAGCCGCTCCAGTTTTACCTGCAGCGGCTTTTGTATAGGTAGAAGAACCAATTAGTTGAACCCTATCCACATAAATTTGACTGCCATCACTGGCTGTCTGAAGGTAGGGGATTAGAGTTCAACCTGATGTTTCAGCAGATTCCGTTACACAGAATGGCATCTGTGAAATAACAAAACTTATATCAAAACGTGGCCTCTTTAATGGCTTTCTGGGGAAGACCAATGGCGGCTGCCTCATCTACCTCATAACATACGTTCCTGCTCATACTTCCGAGCATGCTATCTACCAGTTTCTGTACCTCAGCGGAGTTGGGTGCCTCCCAGACACAAGTGCCTGTTTTCATATCCTTGGACGGGTACACGGTGTGGAGTTTGATATGGGGCGGTATAGCCGCGATGATGTCTGGAGCGGAGGCCCAGAACGGCTCCGGATCCTGGATAAAGTGATGGGCAATGACAAACATAGCTTTAGGATTTAAGGTTGACAAATGGTTTTGTTAGATGAAATGGGGTGGTTGCGAGGGTAGTAAGGTAGTGAAGCTGACCAACGCTGTAATTGCTCAGTCAGTGTAGAAGCAGTTTATTTTATACGTTTATATTGAATAATAATAGTAAAATATAAGATTTATTTGTGTAAATCTGGCAAATGAATTATAGGGGAGGGTAAACTGGAGGAAACTAACGGGAAGATGATAAGCTATTGATTAATAACAGCAGGACAGACGGGAGTAGAGCTTGTATCGGATGAGCACATAAAGATTTAAAGATGAAGAAGACCTTATTTTAATTTAATATTCAGACTATCAGGTTCAATCAAAATTTACTATATCAGCGTGGTTAGATTTCTTGCCAATGGAAGAGGAGCAGGGCTTGTTGACTATTACTTTCATTGTAAGGTTATATATAACGACAATTATGTTAGACAGAAGCGTAACGGTTTCATATAGTTATCGGCTTCGGTAAGCTACTGATAAAGTTTGTGAAACATAAGGAATGTCCTTCACGGTTGTAGAGACTAGCAGGGCAGAAAAAGACATAGTGGCTACCAGTGTTGGCAGTTGGTATTTTATTCTTAAAGCAAAAGCTGTCCGTTATTTTACTCATCCTAATTTAGTTTATTTGAACTTTTAGCCCTTCCTTTATTCGATGTACTTGCCTTAAGATTATCTCTTTTTATGTGAGGAAGGGACTTCAGGGAATCAACCGATCGTTGCGTAGTTGCGTGAACAGGTTGAAAAACGACTCTTCCGTTTGCTGATAGACGGTGAAACCCAACTTGCGGCTCTTTGACATGTCCGTCATCACCTCAATCGGACGTCCCAGGTCCAGATCGGTGTGCCAGGGCGAGGCCAGCCGGCTTAGATCCGGCTCGGCTAAATTGTACCGTACGGCAATTTCACGCCACACGGGACCGTCCTGCGCCATCTGGTCCTCCAGGGGATGAACGGTACCATCAAAGCCAACAGGCTCTACACCGAACCAGCGAGCCAGGCGCTTCCACAGCCATTTCCAGCGAAAGTACTCTCCGTTCACTACATTGAATGCTTTGTTATGGGCTGCTTCCGTGGTGGCTGCCCATACCAGGTGTTTGGCCAGCACCCGGGCGTCAGTCACATCCGACAGGCCGTTCCATTGCGCTTCCGATCCAGGAAATCTGAACGGGCGCTTCGTTTCCCTGCAAATAGTGGCGTAGACGGCCAGGGTTGTTCCAAGGTTCATCTGGTTGCCTACTGCCTTGCAATAACCGTGTGCGGACGATGAATGCTCCAGGTAAAGCCATCACGGGCGGCAGCGGCATATACCTCATCTTCCTGGGCATAATAAAAGTTCTCTATGTCCAGCCGGGGCTGCTCCTCGCGCAAGGGCGTTTCGGGCAGAAATCCTTCTTTCGCATAGGCTTCGAAAGGTCCCAGATAATGCTTTAGTCCTGTTACCAGGGCCACATGCTGCACAGAATGCTTCGGAGCCAAGGCATCCAGCAGGTTGCGAACCATCGTTGCATTCACCCTGATATTTTCTGCCTCCGACTCCATGCGCATCCAGCTGGTGAAAAACACGTGCGTGGGCGCAACATCGGCAAGGGCAGATGACAAGCTTTCAGGATTGAGAAGATCTGCTGCAACTGGCTGTAAACCCTCTATGCTAACGTTAGGATTTCGAGCCAAGCCATAGGTAGTCCATCCTTGGTTGATTAGTTCTTCTGCCAGGTTACTACCTGTGATCCCGCTTACACCCACAACTAAGGCTACTCTGTTCATAATTCTTTTTTTAAATTCATCTAAAGCTTATAGGTACGACTTTTAGCTCCAGGGGGCTACCAGCAATTCAGAATTCATTCCTTTTCAAAAATTTTCTTCCGGTGGTTTAGCCCCCAGCCCTTCAAAGCTTCGATGATAGGAGTCAAGGTATCGGCATAGGGTTCTGGCTTATACAGGATCTTCACCGGGTAATCATCCACTACCACTCGCTTTATCAGCTGGTGCTGCTCCAGGTCCTTGAGTTCCTTGGCCAGCACCTTCGGGGTGATCCCGGGAATACTCTCCTGTATATCGGTGAACCGCTCGTTGCCGGTCATAACAGAGATGATGATAGGCAGTTTCCACTTACCATTAATTACTTCGATCGCATCCCGCACCGGCTTTACCGTGTCAAGGCAGGACAGGTACCCCATTTTATTAGCCATAAGTCATGAAATAAAGTATTTCACTTTCCTTTAGGAAAGCGCTATACAAAGGAAAGTAAAAAACGGTAACTTTGCAACAGCTTAATCAACTGATGCACAGTATTTCTGGAGGGAGAGGCAATTTAAAAATGTCTTAACGGCAGGCCCCGTTGCTTTGGCCGAAGGGATTATCGCAAAGTGGATAAGTGAATACTGGATAACAGGCCGGTAGCTAAAAATTGATCATTAATAAAATAATACAACATGAAAATAGGAGTAATTGGTGCCGGCGTGATCGGCAAGACCCTGGCAAGAAAATTTAGTGAAGCGGGACACAACGTTACACTCGCAGATGCCAGAGGCGTGGCAGGCATTCAGGCAATTGCTAACGCAGCTGGTGTAAGGGCAGTAGAAGTAGATGATGTTGCAGAGGATGTAGATGTGCTTGTTGTGTCTATTCCTTTTATCAATATCCCGGATCTGGTAAAAACACTGCAAGGCAAGATTGGTGATCGTGTCGTGATCGTTGAAACGACAAACTACTGGCCGCATCGAGATGGAAAGGTAGAAGCGGTTGAAAACGGTATGGTGAACAGTGTATGGGTGCAGGAGCAGTTTGGCCGACCGGTAGTAAAAGCATTCAGCAATATTGGCGCGTATAGCCTTGCTACAGAAGGAAGACCAAAAGGAAGTAAAGACAGGGTTGCGGTGGCCGTCTCGGGTGATGAGCAGAAATCAAAAGAGGTGGTGCTAGGCCTGGTAGATGACGCAGGTTTCGACGCACTGGATGCCGGTCTGCTGGAAGACTCCTGGCGCCAGCAGGCTTGTTCCCCAGCCTACTGCACAGACCTGACATTGCCTGAGCTTGTCCAGGCCCGGGCATCAGCCAACAGAGAAGCACTTAGAGAAAACCAGGAGCTGTTATTTGGCAAAATGCAGGACATAGGTGACGAGTACTTTAAGATTATCTTATCAGGAGATTACCCTGAAGGCTTTGTTGACCATGCGGTAGACATAGTCCGCGCTATAAACAATTTGCCTCCAAGAAAGCACTGATAGTTAAATTATTTTTTGAGTTTAGATTGAATACAAGATATGAAGATAGGAATCATTGGCGTCGGCCATATCGGTAAAACGCTGGCACTAACATTAAGTGCGGCAGGACATGAGGTAAATGTCGCTAATTCCAGAGGCCCGGAAACTATAAGTACTGATGTGCTCTCTACAGGTGCGAAGGCGGTTACGGTACAGCAAGCTGTTTTAGAAAAGGATGCTATCATTTTATCCATCCCTCTAAACCGCATTCCTGAGATTGCGCCGCTTCTGGCAGGTGTTTCAGATGAAACAGTCGTCATTGACACCTCAAACTATTATCCGGGACGTGACAACAAGATTGACAGCATTGAAGCCGGGCAGGTCGAAAGCCTATGGGTACAGGAACAATTGGCACGCCCGGTGGCAAAGGCATGGAACGCCATTGGTTCAGATTCCTTTGCAATGAAAGGTAAACCGGCCGGAAGCCCTGACCGGATCGCTATCCCAATAGCTGCAGATCGGGAAATGGACCGAAAGGTAACTATCGCATTGGTTAGTGATACCGGATATGATGCTTTCGACGCAGGTTCCCTGGCGGATTCCTGGCGGCAGCAGCCTGGAGCGCCTGTATACGGCACGGATCTAACGCTGAAAGAAATAGAAGCTGCCATTGATACAGCCGAAAGAGAGCGGTTGCCCAAACGGAGGGATTTGGCTGTTGCGGCATTCCAGGAACGGTTGGGAGATGCCACCACCAACCCCGGTGCGGATTATGGTGTCCGTTTAAGCCGCGTGTTGTACATGTAAATAATATGGTCATGGATTCTTCCAGAGAAAAATTAAAGCACGCCTCTAAAACAAGTAATCAGATGCTAATCGGCTTGCATATAGGCAATGGATACGGTTCTCAGCAGGGAGCTTGGCGCATGCCCGGCGTTGATCCAAAAAGTTATACCAGCTATGATGCGCGGGTCAAACAGGCCCAGGCAGCTGAACGCGGTAAGTTTCAGTTTATCTTTTTGCCGGATGGCCCTGGTGCATTTCTAACTGATATAGAAAATGAAGCGCCTAGTTTTAATCTCGATGTGATGCTCACCCTTGCTGCTGTTGCACGGGAAACCAAGCGAATTGGTTTAGTAGCCACCGGTTCCACTACATTTAATGAGCCTTTCAATCTTGCCAGACAATTTAAAGCGCTGGATGTGATGAGTCATGGCCGCGCAGGCTGGAATGCAGTTACCTCCAGTGGTGATGCCGTCGCAGCAAACTACGGAAGAAACATTCCGTCCAGTGAGGAACGCTATGGACGTGCGCACGAGGTCATCCCGCTCATCCAAGCACTTTGGGGCAGTTGGGGAAAAGATGCCTGGGTACATGACCAGGAGAGCGGACAGTTTGCGAAGAGAGATCAGATCCTTCCAGTAAATGTAAAAGGAAAGTATGTGGACTCTCGGGGACCACTCTATATTCCTCCGTCGGAACAGGGTCAGCCCATCATTTTTCATGCAGGAGGCAGCCCTAATGCCCATGAACTGGCAGGTCGTTTCGCCAATGCGGTAATTGGAGCGGCCTTTACCATTGAAGATGCCCGTGCTCAACGTAATGCATTCCGGGAAGCGGCAAAACGTTACGGTCGTAACCCCGACGAGATTAAATATATCCCCGGCCTGATGACTACCATCGCCAAAGACAGACGCACGGCACTTGATCGCCGAATTAAGTTAACGGAACGGTTATTCCCTCAACGGGTAGCGTATCTCCAACAGATGCTTGGCATACGCCTTGATCTTAACAGTCTGAATGAACCGCTCTCAAAAGAACAATTGGATGCTGCGCGTCCCTCACCGTTTGATCCTCGCTCAGCCCATGCCCTGAAGATTGCAAAGGAAGGCTGGAGCCTGCGCGATATCATTGCCCATGGTGTCATTGATTATCATCCAGTGATTGTGGTGCCGGGTATTGAGGCTGCCGATCATATGCAGGCGTGGTTTGAAGCCGGTGCCGCGGACGGTTTCTGGGTTTCCGCCGACGTTGACGAAGATGGCATCGATGCCTTTGTGGATGAAGTGGTTCCTATCCTGCAGGAACGTGGTCTCTTCCACCAGGATTATGAGGGCAAGACTTTACGCGAACACCTTGGTGCTCCCGATCAGTATGGAACTGACCCTCGCGTTTCCACACAAGGCAAAGGCACCATGGAGGAGTAAGGAATGATTAATCTTCAACGAATTAAACCAAAACAGATAAAATATGGAAATAGGAATAATCGGCGCCGGTAACATAGGCAGCACACTTGCCGGATATTTGACAAATCTCGGACATCAGGTTACGATTGCAAACTCGCGTGGTCCTGAATCATTAAGTGAAATTGCCGCGAAAACCGGTGCCACTCCCGTGACAACGCAGGAAGCAGCCGGAGCAAAAGACCTTGTCATTATCGCAATCCCCGACAAAGCGATAGTAGAACTCCCAACAGATAGATTGTCTGCTTCTAAAGCCATTGTTGTAGATGCGGGTAATTATTACCCTTCCAGGGATGGTAGGAACGCTGCTATCGAAGGCGGGTTAACGGATAGCGAATGGGTAGCCCAGGTGCTTGGCCACCCGGTGATCAAGGCTTTCAACAATATCGTTGCCCCAAGCTTAGCTTCGAAGGCTTTTCCAACTGGAAGTCCGAATCGAATCGCCCTATCTGTCGCCGGTAATGATGAGCGTGAAAAACAAGTGGTCATGGAACTCATTGATAAGATTGGCTTTGATGCCATAGACGGGGGGGCATTGTCGGAGTCATGGAGACAGCAACCGGGTGAGCCTGCCTATTGCCAGGATCTTGATAAAGATGCGTTGAAAGCCGCCTTGCAAAAAGCTGACATCAGTAAACGTGCGGAAAATCTTGCACAGGCAGATGAAATAGCACGCCCATATTTTTAGAGGTATGGGTTGGGTCTTCTCCTGAAATAGGTTGACAGTTTTTAAACCACCTATTAAAGACGGCTTTGAGTCAGCCGCTGTCCCTTAAAACGACGAAATTCTGATACGGGCGGGAGAAATGATCCTCAACGGTAACCAACGCGTCTTCGGGGCTCTTTGCGTTTCACAGCGGGAGCCTTCGTCTCTTTCCCGTTGTCCCGAGAAACGTGGGTGGCTGTTGCACAACTTAGCTTTTAGTACGACTTCCTTGCAGCCATTATTCGGAATAAGCATATAATGCTCCTCTCTTTGATTGTGGTCAAGCGACAGGGGTGAAACCAATAGCTGAAGGTATGAA
>NZ_SSNI01000069.1 GCF_010015475.1 Pontibacter pamirensis | reverse complement strand
GCTGGGAGGATGGAAGCCACATGAAAAGAGAGCAGGTGTTATCACCCTCCACCGCGGATACATGGAATTCTGTAAAATCTTCGATGGGTGGATGCTCGCGCAGAAATTTGTGTCCTAATCGTAGCCTGTTTTTAGGAGGGGGCAGGGGGAGGTCATTTCAGCACATACTTACTCAACACCCGATACGCCTGGTTAATATTGTCGCCTTTGCGAAAATCCTGTTTGATGGTGGGCGTGTTCTCCCCCGTCAGCCATATCTTCAGTTCTGCGTCCAGGTCACCGATGCCGGCGCTTTCCATAGAAAATGTTTTGATGCTGCCGTAGGGGATGCTTTGATAGTCCGCTTTAGAGCCGGTAAGGCCTTGCTTGTTCACCAGAATCAGGCGCTTGTTTGTGAATACCAGCATGTCCCGGATCAGTTTGTAAGCCCGCTCTATGCGTTCATCCTCTAATAAAATTGGTTGAAATTCTTTGGCTAATTTTTCGATAGACACTTCCGAGGCGTGTCCCATCATGCCGCTTAATAATCCCATAAGTTTTTTATTGACTGTTGTACAGTTTATGTACGTTTAGCTGTGGATAAGTTTGTAATGATATTCATCCGATGCATTTTACCGCAGTTCATCAGCCATATACCAAAAGTCAGGAGAGAAAGCTGCTGCCGGTGTTAATTATATCCTAGACATCCTTCAATCGTCTGAATCGCGGCCCTGATGCCCCGCTGCCTGCTTTCTATCGGAACATCTGCAAAACAAAAAATAAAGCCGTTACTTTGTGCTGTGGTTGGCAAAAGGAAAACCTGCTGCAACACATTTCGGGGTTATCTGTTAAAGGAGCTGTATACCCCACGCAAACATGCAGATGGAACTATCTACTATGAAGATCACAAAGATGGATTACGCCGCGACCGGCGCCTTCTCTCAAACTATATCCGATTACCTGAGTCGCAGCAAGCCGCTGCAAGCTTTCTATAACCGCTTTCCGACCGCAGACGCCTTTGAGGCACAGATAAAGGAGAAGGACTTCAGTGAGGCACAGCGCCAGACACTATACCAGGCACTGCAGGAACAGTATTCCTCCGTTGCCGAAGTAAACCCGAAGGTGCAGCAAAACATTGACCTGTTGCGGCAGCCGAATACGTATACTATCACCACCGGCCACCAACTCAACATCTTCACGGGGCCTCTATACTTCGTGTACAAAATCATCACAGCCATCAACACTTGTAAGCAACTGCAGGAGAAGTACCCGGATTACAAGTTCGTGCCGGTATACTGGATGGCAACCGAAGACCATGACTTTGCCGAAATTAACCACTTTGATTTGTTCGGTAAGGACTATACTTGGGAAACAGAGCAAACCGGCGCTGTAGGCAGGTTTACAACGCAAGGCTTAGACAAACTGATGGAGGAGTTGCCGGAGCCATACCCGATTTTTGAGGAAGCCTACCGCAATAGCAAAAACCTGGCGGATGCTACCCGTGCCGTCACACATGCTTTGTTCGGAGAGTACGGACTGGTGAGCATAGACGGTGACCATGCCGGACTGAAGCAGGCGCTGACGGCGGTGGTAGAAAAAGAGCTGACGGAGCAAGTGTCTAACAAGTTGGTGGAAGAGGTGAACGCGCAGCTGGAGGAGCTGGATTATAAGCAGCAGGTATATTCCCGCGACATCAACCTGTTCTACCTTAAAGATGGACTGCGGGAACGCATTGTGCAGGAGGGCGACAGGTATGAAGTGCTGAACACCGACATCAGCTTTAGCCGGGAAGAAATCCTGCAGGAGGCCAAGGAACACCCGGAGCGGTTTAGCCCGAACGTGATTTTGCGCCCGTTGTTTGAAGAGTTAGTGCTTCCGAATTTGGCTTATATTGGCGGTGGGGCAGAGGTAGCTTATTGGTTCCAGTTGAAGCGGCTGTTCGAAGCCTACAACGTGGCTTTCCCGGTGCTGATGCTGCGTAATTCCGCATTGTATATTACCCGCAGCAATGCCAGCCGCATGCACAAACTGGGACTCCAGTCGGAGGAGATGTTCATGGAATACCAGGAGCTGAAAAAGCACTTGTCGGACCAGCTGCATGAGGAGGAGATAAGCCTGGAGGCGCAGCGCGAGACAGTGGCCGCAGCGTTTGCAGCAGTAGAAGAGCTGGCGAAAGACATTGACCCGACACTGGTAAAAGCAGTGGGGGCCGAAGCACAAAAAGCACACAACGCGCTGCAAATGCTGGAGAAGAAAATATCCAAGGCCCGCGACAGCAAGCATGAGCAGACGTTTAAGCAGCTGGAGAACCTGAAAGATAAGCTGTTCCCGGACGGAACCCTGCAGGAGCGCCACGATAACCTGCTCACTTACAAAACAAACAATCCTGATTTTATACCGGCCCTCGTGGATGCTTTTGATCCTTTCGATCTGAAGTTCACGATACTGGAGGAGGAGTAATGCGCAAGGCGGAGCTACGCAAACAGATGCTGCAAAAGCGGCAGGCATTGCCTGCCGAAGAGGTGCAGTTGCGCAGCCAACGCATTGCAGATTTGTTTTTTCAGCACTTCCCGCTGCAGGCGGAGAAAACAGTGCATGTGTTCCTGCCCATCCTTAAAAATAAAGAGGTAAACACCTGGCTTATTATCGAACGCCTGCGGATGGATCACCCGGAAGTGCGGGTGGCCGTGCCGGTAACAGACGTCGCGCAGCATGTGCTGACGCACCATGAACTGACAGAGGAGGCGGTGCTGATAGAAAATGCTTGGGGAATACCAGAGCCGCAGGATGCCCGGATTATACATGCCCGGGAGGTAGATATAGTGCTGCTGCCCCTGCTGGCTTTTGATGAGGCAGGTCACCGCGTAGGCTACGGCAAAGGTTTCTACGACCGTTTCCTCGCCGATTGCCGCCCCGAGGTGCTGAAGATAGGCCTCTCCCTGGAGCCGCCCGTGGAAAGTATAGCCGATGCGAATGAATTTGATGTGCCGCTGGACTATGTTATCACGCCCCAACTTGTGTGGCCTGAAAAGCCATAGTGGCTAGTTTTCCTGCGCCTCTTCGATGCCTTCCTGTATGGTTTCAACAGCTTCTTCGTGCGTATCCTCGTCTGGCTTTGGCTCTTCCTGCTCGTATTCATTTTCCGGTGCAAAGCTTAGCCTGATATAGATGGGAAAATGATCGGAGTCAATGTCAGGCAGCCTTTCTATATCCACCAGCTTAAAGTGGTCGGAATGGAAGATGTGGTCGAGGGGCCAGCGCAGAAGCGGGTAATTCGCATTGAACGTGCTAAACAGCCCCCTGCCAATACGCGGGTCCAACAGGCTGCTTACTTCCTGAAAAAGTTCTGTCGTATGCGACCAGGCTACATCGTTAAAATCGCCCGCTACCACCACCGGGTACTTTGAATCAGCAATATCACTGGCGATCATGACAATCTCGGCATCACGCTTTCTGGAGTTGGGGTCTTCAGTTGGCACGGGAGGCTTGGGGTGCACGGCATGCAGTTCTACCCACATACCGTTTCGGAGTTCCACATACGTTTTAATGGATGGGATTTCTTCTTCCAGCAGATAGTTTACCCTTTTCTGGCGCAAAGGTAACTTGCTGTACAGGTGCATGCCATACGTGTTACTTAGCGGTATCTCAACCCGGTAAGGGTATTGCTGTGTCGTAGGCTGAAGGGCTTGTTGCCATACAGAATCAGACTCCAGCAGCAGCAGAATATCAGGATTTCTTTCTTTTGTAAGACCAATCAACTTGTCATAGCTCTCATTCGTCATGAGTACGTTAGACACCATGATGCTCAGCTCATCCTGCTGTGTATGGTCCTGCTTTGCCTGTTTTACCTGCACAGGGGCCAGTGCGGTATAGGGGTAAATGTTAATGGCTTGGTAAATGATGGCGATACTTAGTCCGGTGAGGAGGAATTTGTCCCGTTTACGGTCCTTGCTGCCCAGCCACAGGTAAAGTATTAGGCTGAACAAAGCCAAAAAGAGAATCTGCATGCGGGGGAAATCAAACACGCGCACGTACCATTCTTCCATGGGAAGCAGCGGCAAAGCTGTGGCAATTATAGAGAAGGTTCCTAAGGCTTGTACGATAATAATCGCCGCTTTCTTCATTTATCCGGGAAGGTTTGAGCTGCAGTAAATATGCTGGAAATTAGTGAAGGTACTCATTTATAAAGTAGCAGTACGAATCTGTAGGTGCGAAGTTAGTGATCGGGAAAATTTACAACAGGCTGCGCAGGTAGCTGATCCAGCTAAAGCCCTTTATTGGTGGAGTTTGATGTGCACTGGGTTTAGAGCTTTTAGCTGGCCTGGAATGAGACATTCAAAAAAAGAAAGGCAGCCACTAAACTGAGCGGCTGCCTTTCTTCCTGAACTACGGAAACTTACACCTTCTCAGGCTTCACCAACTCCAGCTTGTTCAACTCTTCCGTAATAAAGCTAATCTCTTCCCGGGTCAGCTTTACATGTAGTGCTTTGGCATTCTGAGTAGCCTGCTCTGCGTTTCGGGCACCCACCAGGGCAATGGTGATGCCGGGCTGCTCTACGGTCCAGCGAATGACTAATTGGGCCAGTGTGGCGTCCTTGTCGTCTGCCAGCGATTTTATCTTTTGAAGGAACTGGTTGGTGCGCTTCAGGTTCTTGTCCTGAAAGAAATAGATGTTGGTCCTGTGGTCTCCTTCAGCAAACTTGTGGCCGGGCTTCATCTTGCCTGTCAGCAGGCCCCGCTCCAGTGGGCTGTAAGCCAGTATCGATTTGTTGTTTTCGATACAGTACGGTACCACATTTTCCTCAATGCTGCGCTTCACCATGCTGTAAGGCACCTGGTTCGATACCAGCTTCACGTACTTTTCAGCCTCCTGCATTTGCGCCACATTGTAATTACATACCCCGGCGTAGCGTACCTTTCCTTCTTT
Source organism: Pontibacter pamirensis (assembly GCF_010015475.1). Lineage (GTDB taxonomy): Bacteria > Bacteroidota > Bacteroidia > Cytophagales > Hymenobacteraceae > Pontibacter > Pontibacter pamirensis. The sequence continues at coordinate 7,191 of NZ_SSNI01000069.1, read as the reverse complement.
TATTAATTGTGCCACTGTTTCCATTGTTTCCTCAATGGGTGTGGTTAGGTCAGGCCAATGGATTTGGTAAAGATCTATATAGTCGGTTTTAAGGCGGCGAAGGCTGTCTTCGCACTCTTTGATGATGCTGTCGCGGCCAGCGTACTTGTATATGTCTATCTCTTTGCCGTTGTTGTTCTGGCTCTTCATGGCGAGTTCCCCTTTGTTTAGATCCCAGCGCATGCCATACTTCGTGAGAATCTGCACCTTATCGCGGGGCAGGTCTTTGATGGCTTCGCCTACAATTTCCTCGCTAGTGCCCTGACCGTATATAGGGGCCGTGTCGATGGAGGTTACACCAAGGTCATAAGAAGCTCTAATGGCTTGTACGGCATCTTTGCGTTCGGTGCCGCCCCACATCCAGCCTCCTGCAGCCCAGGCGCCAAATGTTACCACTGATACGTTCAAGTCTGATGTTCCAATTTTTCTGTATTCCATGTTTGTTTCGTATGATGTGTTCCGTTGTCTCTCTTCCGGTTAACTTATAAAGAAAGCCTACTTACGTTAAAACGCCCACTAAAGCAATATGTTAGGGCCTATGGAAGAAAAGGGAGCAGATATAGTGATTTTCAGGCGCACGAAGCAGGAACGCTTTGTGCGCCTTTCAAGTCGGCTGACAGGGTAAAGCAAAAAATAAGCCCCTCCCGGTTTACCGGAAGGGGCTTGCAAAGCGTTTGTGCTACCGCCTATTTGTTATAAACGATTTTGAATTTTTTGAGGTCGTCCACTGGTCCGAACTGAGCCTTTTCTACGGTTTTTCCTCTCAAGTAAATTTTGCGCAGGTGTACTTCCGCAGGAGCGAGACTTCTGGTAAAGTCTGAAGAAACCACCTTGCCATAAAATTCCATCGCTTGTCTGGACTCGCCTCTGCCAAAAGCGTGCTTCGATTCATTCTTGTTTACTGGTTGGCCAGGAATAACATGATAGTGCGTGAAGACTACCTCGTACTTCGGCTGGCATGCTTTGATCACTTTTTTAAGCAGCGTTTTCATATGTGTTTATTTAGTTGAAGTTGCTTTACCTCTTCGTAAATAAACACGTTTCTGCGCCATTATACTAATATATTGATGTATGAATATAAAACAAAGTACCGATTCCTTCCGATATATAAAAGATTATGTGTAGCGTTCAATTTCGATGCACTCTCCTGTGGCAGAAAGGCCATTTATTGTCAACAAAACGCTATAAAGGGTAGACAAAGAAGAGTAGCATAAAGGCTGAAAAAGCTTCTATGCTGCTCCGAAGTTTACATTAAAAGATTCAGAATGTGTTGCTATTTAGGAGTAGCCGTTAGCAGATCCTCTACAAAAGGTGCGATTTTTTCTGGTTTGGTGATGGGGGCAAAACGCTTGACAGGGTTGCCGTTTGCATCGATGAGAAACTTAGTAAAATTCCACTTGATACGGCTACCAAGAATGCCGCCCAACTCTGATTTCAGATACCTGAACAGCGGATGGGTATTGTCGCCATTTACGTCAACTTTATCAAACACCGGAAAGCTGACGCCATAGTTGATCAGGCAACCTTCTTCAATTTCCTTCTTCCCGCCCGGCTCCTGTTTGCCGAACTGGTTACAGGGGAAACCAAGTATGACAAGACCGTTGTCCTTGTGCTTGCGGTAGAGTGCCTCCAGCCCTTCATACTGTGGCGTTAGGCCACACTTGCTGGCTGTGTTTACCACCAGTACTACCTTGCCTTTATATTCCTCCATTGGTATTTCTTTTCCCTGAAGTGAAGTTGCCGATAGTTGATAGAATTCTGATGCCATACGTGTGGTGTTAATTGTCTTTTATAGAGAGAAAGACGAAACACGTGCCGGTAAGGTTCCCAAAACACTTTCCAGGAGGTTATTTCCCTGCTCGTTTGCGGGCAAGGCTGAAGCCTTTTGCTATAGTAGTAACTAAATTTAATGCTGCAGCGGCGGCCTCAGTTTGGTTAATAAACCACCGGCTTCATACCCCGTGTCATTTCACGCTTGCCCGGAGGGCCCGGCAATGCCTCTACCTCAAAGCCAGCGGCTTTCAGGCTACGCTTAAAAGAACCCTTGGCGCAGTAGGTCACCAGCACACCACCCGGGCGCATGGCCTTGTAAAGCTTATCGAACATTGCGTCAGCCCATAATTCCGGCTGCTTCTCGGGTGCAAAGGCATCAAAGTAGATCACGTCATAGTAAGAGTTCGGCGCAATGAACTCTTCCAGTGTTTCGTGTATCTTCTGGAGCGTAAAGTAAGGAATAACGTCCACCGGCTCATTCCAGGGGCAGGCGTGCAGTTGCTGGAAATAGTCGAACAACTCCGGGTTTAGGATAAACTGCTCGAAATGTAGTTCTTTTACTACCTCCTCGCTAAGCGGGTGCTTCTCCAGTGTGTCGTACTGGATAAAGGCTTTCTGAGAAAACGCAACCGGGAAAGTTAGTATAGCGTTAAGGCCCGTGCCAAAACCTACCTCCAGTATCTTGATGTCTTTTTTCTGCTCCAGTACGTGCTCAAGGCCGTGCTTAATGAATACGTGCTGTGACTCCTGCAAAGCTCCATGCACCGAATGATAATGCTCATTCAGGTCCGGTACATAAAGGGTGTTAGAGCCGTCTTTGGTCTGTCGTATTTCGAGGTGCATCTTTTTTGTGTTACCTTACAAAGTTAAGCATTGTAACATACAGCCTGCAATAGCTGGCAGCAGAATATGCTACAAATATTATGGCCGCATGGTTAAATTGTTGAATGGTTGTTTATTCTTTTTTTCAACAATTTAACCATGCAGCCATTCAACAATTAAACGAACAAACCATGGCAAGAGTACACGTAAATATACCCGCACATACACACTTCGAGGCAAGCATTCCTGTCCGCATTACAGATCTGAACTATGGGGCCCACCTTGGCAACGATGCCCTGCTGTCCATCCTGCACGAGGCGCGGCTACAACTGTTAAAACACTTTGGCTATAGTGAGATGGATTTAGGTGGTGCCAGCCTGATTATGGCTGATGTGGCCATCAGTTACAAAGGCGAAAGCTTCTATGGCGATATGCTGACTATCAGGATGGCATTTGATGATTTAAACAAGTACGGCTTTGATATTTCGTACCAGGTTCTAAACCAGGATGGCAAGGAAGTGGCGCGCGCCAAAACAGGTATGCTGTGTTTCAATTACAAAGCGCGCAAACTTATGTCGTTACCGGACGAAGTAAAGGCGAAAATTGAAACTAAAGCCTGAGGATTTTTGTAATTTTGCAGTATGACTTTGATTGCAGATATAAGTATTCTTAATAAGAAAGATATCCGGAAGCTGTCTTTGGACGATCTGAAGGCGTGGCTGGTGGAGCAGGGGGAGAAGCCTTTCCGTGCGAAGCAGGTGTATGAGTGGCTCTGGAAGCACTCGGCGCAGTCGTTTGCGGAGATGAACAACGTGAGCCTGGCGCTCCGCGAAAAGCTGGAGCAGCACTTTGCCATTAACGGTGTGCAGGTGGCTACACAGCAGCTGAGTTCTGACGGCACGATAAAGTCTGCTTTCAGGCTTCACGATGCCAATATTGTAGAAGGTGTGCTGATACCGCACAACGAGCGCAAAACGGCTTGTGTATCGAGCCAGGTAGGCTGCTCGCTTACCTGCAAGTTCTGCGCCACCGGCTACATGGACCGTGTCCGTAACCTGGATGCCGCTGAGATTTACGACCAGGTGGTGCGCATTAACGAGCAAAGCATGAAGCAGTATGGAGAGCCGCTCAGTAACATCGTGTATATGGGTATGGGCGAACCGTTGCTGAACTACGCCAACGTCATGAAGAGCATTGAGCGCATTACGGCGCACGATGGCCTGGGTATGGCAGCCCGCCGCATTACAGTGAGCACGGCAGGTATCGCTAAAATGATCCGAAAGATGGCAGATGATGGTGTGAAAGCGAACCTGGCTTTGTCGCTGCACGCGGCAAACGACGAGAAGCGAAACCAGATTATGCCTATTAACGAGACTAACTCACTGGAGGCTATAACAGATGCGCTAAAGCATTATCATGAGGTAACTGGCCGCAAGGTGACCTACGAGTACATTGTGTTTGAAGACTTCAATGATACCCTGCAGGACGCAGAGGAGCTCTTGCGTTTCTCAAAGATCATCCCATGCAAAATCAACCTCATCGAGTATAACCCGATCGAGAACGCCAATTTCCAGAACACAAACGACGACCGCTGGCAGGATTTTATTTACTACCTCGCCGATCGTGGTGTGCAGGTGAACGTGCGCCGCAGCCGTGGCAAAGACATTGACGCCGCCTGCGGACAGCTGGCCGTTAAGGAGAAGCAAACAGCGTAAAAGCTAAGACCATATATGAAACAGAGAGCCCCTGCTATGGATGTAGCAGGGGCTTTTTTATTGATTTTAGTAACTTAAAGATTAATACTTAAGTATTGGTATATCTATATTTTTATAAACTCAAACAGTAACTTCATGAGCAAACTTTACGCTTTCTCCTTCGCACTGCTCCTCACAATTTCTTTTTCTTTTGTGCAGGCACAGGTTGTTTATAAGCCAGGATACATTACAACGCCAGAGGATAGCAGGATTGAAGGGCTATTAGGTTACAGAAATGAAGTGAGCCACGCACAGGGTATCATGTTCAAAAGAGATGAAATGGCAACCGAACGTCAGTACCTACCTCACCAATTGAAAGGCTATGCGTTTGAGCAGGGTGGCCGTTACGAAGCAATGCCATTAGCAGGGGCAGATAGCACTGTAAAACAGGTTTTCTTGGAAGTATTGGTAAAAGGTACCGCCAGCTTATATTATTTGAAGATGGGAGATCTGAATGAGCGCTTTTTTATTAAGAAGCAGGGGGAGGAGTTGGAGGAACTGCTGCATGAAGTAAGGAGACTGCAAATGGAGAGCGGGCAAAAGTACAATGCAGATGTTAAGTTATATGTTGGTACCCTTACGCAACACTTTTTAGATTGTCAGGGTACCCAGCTGCAGATAGAGCAGACCCGCCTGAAGCAACCGAGCCTGATAAAGCTTTTCTCCCGGTATAATACCTGTGTTACCCCTTCCGAAGAGCAATATGTGAAAGATACAGGTAAAGGGCTGCGGGTAAGGCTAGGTCTTTTAGCGGGTACTTCTTTTACTAACTCTCAGTTTAGCGGTAACCATGCCAGTACCTTAGACCTCCAGAATAGCAGTGGTTTCGAGACTTCTCGTGATCTAACGGCAGGATTATCTTTAGACATAGTTGCGCCAGGTACATCTGAGAAAATAGGTTTGCACGTAGGTGTCATGTACACACAGTATGCTTTTGAAGGAAGCTATGAAATTTATGAATCAGATGAAGTTCGCAGACAGTTTAACTACAACCTCAAAGCTTCTCATCTGAAAGTGCCCGTTATGTTGCGATATACTTACCCAAAAGGAATACTAAGACCGTTTGTGCAAGCGGGTGTCCAGAATGGATTCGTAATCAGCAAGGAAAGCAATGTGCAGGAACAGTCAAAGTACTACAATACTAACCGGGAAAAAGAATACCCGCTTTTGGATGCCTATCGAGGGCATGAGCAAGGCTTTTTGGGCGGCATAGGAGCGCTGCTTTACCTAACAGAGCAGACTAGTCTGACCGTTGAAGGCCGTTATGAAATTAACAATGGTATTTCTGCCTATAGAGAGCTGGAACACTCAAATAGGATTGCCTCTTTTTTAATTGGAATAATGTTCTAGGTAAGTGATTTTCCTGAAGCTGAATAATGTAGTCTCCGCTGCTGGTTTATTTCTTCGGCTCAAACCGCCCTTCTGGTTGAGGTCTGCCGCTGGCTATATCGTCTCTCTCTTCTACAACCTCACGCTCCTCTACAAAAACAGCAAACTGTTTGGGCCGTATGCGCTGCCCGAATGCTTCTGCATATTGCTGTGTAAACTCTGCTCCAAAGAGCACAATCAAGGAAGTATAGTAAATCCAGACAAGGATAACAACCATAGAGCCTGCTGCTCCATAGGCAGAACCAGGGTCACTGGTGCCAATAAACCAACCAATCAATACTTTGCCGATAGTGAACAGCACAGCTGTGATAAAGGCGCCTACCCAAACGTCTCTCCATCGGATAATAGCATCAGGCAAATAGTGAAAGACAAGCCCGAAAAGTGCTGTGATAATACTAACGGAAAGCACTATGTCTACTAACTGGATAACAAAGACTCCTATGTCAGGAAAAATACTTGATAAATAGTCACTCAGAATAGAGATAACAGTGCTAAGCAGCAATGAAACGAGCATCAGCAGGGCAATACTCAGCACAATGCCGAAAGAAAAAAGGCGCACCTTCAGCATATTCAGAATGCCACTCGTTGGCTTGGGCTTCAGGTTCCAGACCATGTTAAGCGACTGCTGTAGTGTAGCGAAGAAGGTGGTAGAGGCAAAAACCAATGTGCCAAGGCCTATCCAGAAAGCCAGCCCGGAGGATTCACTTTGATGTGCGTTCTGTATGATAGTTTCTATTTCTTGGGCGGCGTTCGGTCCAATGGCGCTCGATATCTGGCTTGATAGCTCGCCTGATACTGCCTGTTCTCCTAAGAAAAACCCTGCCGCCCGGATAATAATTACTAAGAGCGGTGGAATGGAGAAAATGGCATTGAAAGCCAGCGCTGCTGCCAAAAGCAGCGAGTTGTTGTCTATGAACTCTGAGGCAGAGGTTTTAAACAATGTAAAGGTACTCTTGGCAGTATAATCAGCCATAGGCTTTTTAAATATTGTTCTTTAAATCTTCTTGTGATACGGCAGCAGCAGGTTTAGGTTAAATTTGCGGTTATAGGTCCGAATAAGCTAAAAAGAAAACTATTCAGAGCAGGTGCACGATAGGAATAGGATATGTCTGTTCATTTCAATTTAGCATTTTAGTGATGTATCTCAAAGAAAACATACTCATAGTGCTGTTGTTCTACCTGACTTTCACGCCACTGGCAGCGGTATGTGGTGGTGTCCCTTTATCGGGTATAGTTCAATCAGACTCAAAGGCACAGGTGCTGGCTCAAAAGGTGCTGGATAGCATGTGTCGGCTCCCCAACTTTAGAACTACCTTGGAGTATAATTTTCAACAAATTTAAATTCACTTCTGCTACCACTACTATGGGTGTTCATTGTGGGTAACCCGAGAGGGTTATCCACTGTGAACGCCCT
>NZ_SSNI01000068.1 GCF_010015475.1 Pontibacter pamirensis | reverse complement strand
ATGATTCCGTGCTGACAGGTGCCTTTGTGCCCTTCGGCGTGGCCACTGAGCCGGGCGAGGTGATAAAAGGGGTGAAGCTTTGCGGCGGCTCTATCCTCTCCTTTAACCCCACAGACCCGATGGGCACAGTAGAGACCCACTCCTGGGGCTACCGTAACCTCATCGGGCTTGCCTGGGACAAAACCACCGGCGCGATGTACGCGGCAGAGAACGGCTACGACATACGAGGCTCAAGGCCGGTGAAGGATTACCTGGACGCCAGTTTGCGCGTGCAAAAGGGGATGTGGTACGGCGTGCCGGACTTCTCGGCAGGACGCGAGCCGCTCACGCTCGAGAAGTTCGAGGTGCCCGACAGCCTGCAGGCCATGGTGTTTGTAAGCGGACAGCCGGTGGGCAAAAACCTGGAGTTCGTCATCGACCACGAGGCCAGCGGCCTTACGCCGCCGGACCCTTCGGTGGTGCTGGGAAGGCATGAGTTCAACTCCTCGCCGAGCATGATGGACGTGGCACCTGCTTCCTGGGGCGACATGGCAGGACACGTGTTCATAGCCGAGTGGGGGGATTTGGCCCCGCCAACCAACCCGCTGAGAGGAAAGGACCCTGCCGGCTATCAGATAGTAATGGTAGACCCATCCACAGGGCACCTGCAGCCATTTGCACGTAACATGTTGCCAGGCCCAGCTTCAGGGCAGGGAAGCACGGGCCAGGGGCTGGACCGGCCTTTTGATGTACAGTTCGGCCCGGACGATGCCATGTACATAGTGGACTACGGCGTGGTGACCATAGACATGAGCAAGGCGCCGCCTTATGCCTACGAGCCTGGCACAGGCGCCATCTGGAAGGTAAGCAAGAAGTAGTGAGTTGTTTAATAATGTTATTTAATATAAAGAGCCCCTTCTGGTATTTATATCCAGGAGGGGCTCTTTATATGTCTCCTACCTTGAGAGTGAATGAAGATTAACGTTGCCGGCACAGCGGTTTTGGTCTTCCGCTCCCTTAGTAAGCTTTGGCTTGCGTCATCGGCTTCTCGTCAATGTGGTGGTGCTCTGTTCCTGTCACTCTTTTACTGATCCCCTCGCATAGGAGAGGTCGATGGCCATCCGCTTGAAGGGGGCATCGATTACACGTCTATCCAACATAGTCAAATTTAATACTTTCATCAACCTGCCTATCAAAAGGCTCCAGTAAAATGTAGAAACTCCAGCTTATAAAAGCGCTGCAAAGGGCCATCCGGAAACTCACCCCATTTTTAACTTATCTCCACAAGGGCGCGGGTCTTTCTTAGCTCTGCCTGTAGCTCCAGGGCGACACGTAAAGCGACACCCAGCCCGCGCCAGTATTCGTCGCTTCCGACTTTAACCTGCCGTAGCCACTTCACCTCTGTGTTGTAGTTGTGGACGTCAAGCTCCACGGCGATAAAGTCCATATCAATCAAAGACAGAGCCATCGGCTCCTGCGGAGGTTCGTTTCTCATATTTTGCCTGTGCTCGCGGAAAAGCAAAAGGGGCTTAACCTTTCAGTCAGCCCCTCCAAAAAAGCTTTTTGCTTTATCACGTGCTTTAAGTAACGGCAAATGTGGCAGTGGAGTTTAGACTATAACCGCCATTGAGTTAGCTCTTTATGCTTTTAGGCCATAGACCTGCGGCTCGTAGAGATTGCACCAAGCCTGGTGGGCTCTTGAGAATCAAACAAACGGCACAAGCTTCGAACAAGCTGTGAAAATGGCTACGGGGCACCGTCTTTCAAAGGCGGTGCCTCTTTGGTTTTGATAAAGTCTGTAGGAAAGTGCAGCAGTTGCCTTGGTAAGCACAGAGCTTGTGTTGGCCAGTAACAGTGCCCGCTTCACGCTTTAGTCAATTCTGTAGACTTTGCCGGTGTTCCCATGAGGTCCCTGCGTGTCAGAGGTGAGCAGGTACACCTCACCCTCTGAGTCCTGGCCGAAGCCCAGCAGGAAGGAGTTCAGGTCACCGTTAGGCGTGTTGGCAAACTCCACCACCTTGAAGTCATGCAGGGTCTCCCCTAGTATAGGCTCTGCTATGAACACCTTGCCGTTGGGCACCTCGTGTGAGGTGCTCCAGGTGCCGAAGATGTAGCGGCCGTCCCACATGGGCAGCTCGTTCCCGCGGTACACGTAGCCTCCCACTACCACCAGGCCCACTCCTCCTTCACCAACGTGACCGCCACCTTCGCTTTGACCGCCTTCGCCGTGCCCCCCTTCATGGCCTTCTCCATGGTGCTGGATGGTCTGGAACTGAATGATAGGCTCAGTCAGCGGAATGCCGCGCACGTCTACGTCCGGGCAGTGCTCAAACGGGTGCAGGGGGTCTTCTGCGTTGAAGCACAGCGTTCCCTCCATCACGTTCCAGCCGTAGTTGCCGCCCTTCATTACTAGGTTTATCTCCTCCCTCAGCCCCTGTCCGGCGTCCTGGGAGTAGAGGGCATGGGTGCCGCCCATGTCAAAGGAGAAGCGGTAGGGGTTTCGAAATCCAAAGGCATACGTTTCATCCAGACCGTCTGTCCCAACAAAGGGGTTGCCGGCCGGAATACCGTAGGGGCTGCCCCCGTCCACGTCTATGCGCAGGATGTCCCCCATGAAGTTCTCATAGATGTCCTGCCCGTTGCCGCCAGGGTTCCGCTCGTACCAGTCATCCACGTGGCCCCTTCCCTGGTCATCCCGGTTACCCCCGTCGCCAATGGAGATGTAGAGGTAGTTGTCCATGGGGCCAAAGGCGAGGGTGCCCCCGTTGTGGTTGGTGTAAGGGTGGTTCTGATGAAGGATTACTCTCTCTGATGCTTTGTCTGCCTTCATCGGGTCACCCGACACCCGGTACTCGGCCACAACGTTGGTGTGGTCCCAGTCATCAGGCGCCTCTGGCCACAGCGGCACGCTGTAGTAAAGGAAGAAGCGCCCGTTGCTGGCGTACTGGGGGTGGAAGGCGATGCCCAGCAGCCCCCTCTCATCGTATTCATCGTTGAGGTCAATTACCTTGTCTTGGATATCCAGGAAAGGCTCTTCCTGTAGCTCCCCGTCCTTGATGATCCTGATTACCCCTGGCTGCTCCAGGACGAAGAGCATGCCGCTGCCGTCAGGTGCCTCCGTCAGCATAACCGGTGAGGTGAGGCCCTCTGCCATGAGCTTCAGGCTGGCCCGTTTATCACCGGGTTTTTCATTGTCTTTGTCGCCGAGAAAGTCCTCGAACTCTTCACAGCCAGTGGCAAAAGCCAGGACGGCAAGGAACATGAACAGCCTGGTTCCCAGGCGCTGGGTATAGCGCAGTGCACTGTTCCCGTTTTTGAAATGTTGAGATGTAAAATTGTTCATAGCTTGTGATTATGTTTGAAAATGTAGTAATGTAATGATGGTCTTGAGCACAAGGGGCCGACACCGAGAACTCATCACGGCTAAAGGTAGGCCACAGAGCAGAACCAGTATAAGCCGTAGCGTAGGAGGCAGTGCTTTCCTAATAATTATAGCAATCTACTGGCTTACAATATTTACGGCAAGTAACTGCGGGCGTACTTTCGGAACAGGGGATTATGTGTAGATACATAGCTATAGCAAGCGAACACTCACTAATTTAGAGGAAAGAGGAATGTGTCCTGAGTAGGATGTTATGACAGTTTTCCTGCTTGTCATAACACAGATATTTTCCCGGAAACGGCAGGAATAATGAGATTTTCTAAAGTTAAAAATATCTATACTTATCATAACAAATGTTATCAGCCGAGTGCCTTTGCAGTTGGCAGTACTCTGCTACATGTGCTCTTTTCTGGCACTCTGTAGCAGGGCCTTCATGTATGCTATGTCTTCCTGTGCTTTCATGTCCTGGCCTGAGGCCTCCTCAATGGAGTTGAGCTCCTTTTCCAGAAGGGACCTGTGCTCATCCTGCTCATCGCGTTCGCTTATTTTACTGATTAACTCAACCAGGCGTGTCTGCACAGTTACATCCTTTGTGGAGTAGGCGCGGATGCTGGCTGAGCACATATAGAATATCTTCTCGAAAGGGATAGGCCCGTAAATGAGGCACGGCGTGCCGTCCTCGTGCTTTACCACCTTAAGCTGCCCGCCCAGCTGCTGCAGTCTGCAGAGCAGGTCCATGAGGTAATCTATCGCTTGTACAGCCGTGCCAGGGTCGTTCACGCCCGGGCTCAGGGCCTTAACGGCTATTTCTGTCAGGTGCTTAAAGCCGTAAATAAAGTTCTCCACCACATTCTCCTGGTGCCGGAGTATCACATTCTCCTCCAGTAGTTCCTGTATCTTATCATCCAGAGGCCTGTTGATTTTGAGAAAAGGGTCTCCTTTCAGCAGGTATATTCCCTGGTCTTTCAGAAACCTTATTTTCAAGCCCAGCTTCTTGGAGCCCTTCATGATATCTTCTGTTGTCACTTTATCAAAGTACCCCGAGTCCCATGCTTTTACCACATGGAATTCCTCCTCCTCTTCAAACTTTTCCTGGTAACTCCCACTGCTGATCTCCCTGTCCAGCACGTCCCTTGTGGTGCGATAAATGTTGTTCATAATGTTTCCTATCTGGATTTCATTCGAGATCTTATGAATGAAATAGATAAAGCAGAAAAGGCTGGCAAAGCCCAGGAACACGCTCAAGACCACTGACAGAGGAGGCACCTCCGGCCCTGCAGACATTGTCCCTACGTTGCTGAGCACGACAATGATAAAGCATATGGAGCCTATGATGGTGCCGAGCACAACCTGGCTTCCCCTCCTGCTGACCAAATCCGGCAACAGCCTGGGGGAGAAGGTGGCTGTAACCTGTGACAGCACAATCATCACCATGGCGAAGGTAAAGGTCACAAGGGTAATGAGCCCCGTTAGCAGCGCCGACAGGAGACTGCGGGCTGTATCCGCATTGTCTATCCGAAGGAAGGACTCCTCGCCTATCAGGGAACCTCCAACGGAAATCTTATCCAGGTAACTGGTACCCCATGAGAGCACCAGCAAGACAAGGGTTATCACCATAGGGTAAAAGGCAATGCTGGTGGTAATCTGCATGTATCCTTTTTTGACATCGTACTTGGCCTTTGCAATATCCATAGCATATAAGTGTAAAAACGAACGGGGCGCCTGAGTTGTAGGGTTGCCGGACAAGAGGCAGGGAAGCAGTATTTACCAGCACATGGAGCTGTTCATGCTTCGGGCTGGTGGTTGAGTAATAGGAAAACGCAGCAATCAGGTACCGGGTTTATATTTTAGCAATGGTATTGCCACCGAGAACAGACACCGGTGGCCAAGCAGGGGCTCTAATGACGTTATCGCTTAGGCCGAAGAGAATAGGCGCAAAGCCTGAAGATGCCTGATGCGGAACCTGGAGAAGGCTTTTGCCGCCATACCCTTTTGCAGCCGGTAGCGTAGGCAAGGCAAGGGCGCTTTTACCAAAGGGGAAGCCGCATGTGCCAGGGCACCTGGTTTACCGCACATGAAATGAGAAACGCATATGGAGCATAATTTCACCCTGAGCAGACCTGTTTCAGCATTCTGAAGGAATGTGGCCGGGTGATGAGTTATAAAAAGCCACAGCAGCATGAAATGAAGCTTAACATGAACATCAGAGGCATATGGCTAAGCGGAAAGTACCAGAGCGGCACGAGCACCAAAAGGAAACGCCTGTACCGAAAGGCAGGCTGCTGCTGATTGGCGGCAAGGAAAGAAAAAACAAAAAGAAACTGAAAGAGGAGCAGGCACGCAACGCGGCCGTGGACACGCACTTCATTGTGCGGGGGCGCATCGTGCGCGCGGCTCAGTGCGTCGTCACCAACCCCGGCTGTATCGGCATCGGGCTGGAGGAGGACACGGCTGCCTTTGTGACGGAGGGGAGGGAGATACTGGTAAAGGCTACACCGGTGGCTTAGCTTGGAACAGAAGGCGGTATTAGGCAAAAGCAAGGTTGACTTACCTTGCTTTTGCCTTTTTGTTAAATATAATCTGACTTATGGGCTACAAACAAAGAAGGCTCCTCATCACGGGGAGCCTTCTTTGTTCTATAACGCCTCTTGTGATAAGCAGGAGAACCAAGTAGAAGCCAAGGCTTGTTAGTGCCTCATCTGCGAATTTTGCTTCACTTCGCCCAGCACGTCGAGCGCTGCCCGAAAACCTTTGGCTAAATCTGTCGCCTGCCCGTTTCCGTAGTAGTGCAGGAAGATCATGCGCGGGTCATCCCCCAGCATGTGGTTGTGCAGGGCTACTACCTCCAGCCCGTTCTGCCGCAGCACCTTGATGACGGGATTCACCTCATGCTCCAGCATGGCAATGTCACCGGCTATGTGCGCCTTGTTCTTAGTGCCTGCAAAGGAGGCCCAGGAGTTTAGCCCGATGGCCGCCGTCAGATCCGCTCCCATTGCTTTTATAGTCAGGTCATCCCGCCCCACCGTATATTTATAGGTCGGCCCGTTGACACTGCCCTTGTGTTTGACAATATTATCCAGCGAAGGTATGTCGAACCTTGCCGTTGCCGGCTGCTCTGCACTGCCTGCTGCTTTCGGCTGATTCGCCGGGTAGAGCTTGCTGTCCCTGATGGTGGCGGCGTATTTCCGGGCAAGGTCTGCCGGCTCCCCTACCCCGTGTACGTGCATGTAGAAGATGCGGGGCTCTTCGTAGAAGAAGTGGTTGTGTATGGCGCTTACCTCCAGCCCGCTGGCATGGGCCGCCGAGATAAGTGGATTCACCTCCTCCTGCAGCAGCACCGTATCGCTCATCAGCACAGTGGACTTACCGTCCAGTGCTTTCTTAAAGGCTACCCAGCCCCCGAAGCCGAAGGAGGTAGGCACCTCTTCTCCCTTTATCTTTACCTTCAGGTCGTTTCGCGGCAGTGAGATGTTGAGGGTGGCCTGCTCCTCATTGTAGTTTCCCTTCTTACCCAGCGCAGCCTCAATGGCCGTAATCTCCTGCGCACTCAGAGGGGGAGTCTTCGCGCTTTGCTTTACTTCTGCAGCCGCCAGCACGCGCTTCATGTCGAACAAGCTGGCTGCGCCAAGCATGGCTGTAGTGCGCAGCACCTGGCGGCGGTTGAGGTAGAATAGTTTCATTGTTTATGTGTTGGTTCAGGTAAGAATTAGTTTACTTGGCATCTCAGGAATCGGCACCACTTCAGCATATACGAGCCTGGCAGCTAATGCGCCAAAGTAATTTAACTGCAAGGCAATAGGATTAGTTTTATCACTAAACTTCCCATCAAAGTCCTTGCTTTTGCCTTTTCTGTTGAATGTAATCTGACTTATGAGCTAAACAAGAATGGCTCCTCATCACGAGGAGCCTTTTCTTGTTCTGTAACGCCGTTTATGTATAACAGGACCGCCTATAGAGCAGGACAGCTAATTGGCTGCGCAATGGCAAAGCTGTCCTAAAATTGTGATGGAAGCCAGAATGTATTTATAGCATATGTTGCGCTAGAGGTGCAGATCGGCAACGCCCCCTTCAGCTCGTAAAGGCTGTGAACTTCTTCCTCAGAAAGGGAGCGGTTAAAAAGGGCTAGGTCGTCGAACATGCCCACATAAGGGCCCGTGCCTAACCGGATAGTTGCTTCAGCTATATCCCATACGAAAGGCTCCTGTATGCCCCCGGTTTCCCCCTGAGGCTTGCCGTCGAAGTAGAGCTTTCCCCTGGCTACCTGGTCACAGTGTTCAGACCTTCCCAGGAAACCACCACATGCGTCCACTTAACCTGGGAAAACGGTGGCTTTACGACCTTCAGCAAGCGCCAGAAAAATTCTTCACTAGCACCTTTCTGGTTCTTCTTGTCCCACACCTTTTGGTCTCCGAAGATACCCAGCCGGAAGTCAGAGGGTATGTCATTTTTCGTGAAATCAACCCAGATAGCCGAATTAGAGTAGTCCTTATCCGTCAACTGGATAGGGTCCGTGTAGGTTTGGGGGATTTTCTGCGGATCAAGCCTCAGCCAGAAGGAGAGCGTACCACTGAAGTTGTGGGGGGAGTAGGCAATATTCCTTTCCGCTTTATAGAAAACAACATGGCTGTTCTCTTTAGTAAACTCCAGGGCGGCCCCAAACTTACCCTGGCCTGGCACTATCGCTAAGGCAGGGTTACCCAGACCCAGTTCAGAGGACACCGGCTTTTGTTGACCAGCCACTGTTTTACCTGAATATATACGCGGATCACCGAGGGCAAAATCCGCATCAGCGCCCTTATCAAAGGAAGTATGGAACGTGAGCGATTCCGCCAGGGTGCCAAGACTGGTTGAATCAGTACTGCTATTAGAAACAGGTGCTCTTAAACCCTCTTTTTCTTCCATTGCCGCTTGGAGGCTTTTGTTTGAAGAACATGCCAGCAACAGGGCGGGGAGTAGGAACAGATAAAGACAATCACTTTTCATATTTTGATTACCCTTTGTTAATTGAAAAAGGAAGCAGGATAGATTCCGCTATAAATGAGCATAGACTTTTTTCTTATCGAGTTGGCCTTATATAACCAAGAGCAGAGATACAAAGCAAATAAGCAGCCGGTCTCACCGGAAGCATTAAAGAAACGAATCCACCAGCCCTGCACATTTCCCCCATTAGACGTACGGCTCGGGAAAACCTTACAGAAACGTTAGCTCTTGACTTGCGGCTGGCAGAAGCCTGCCAACCGCAGGAAGCTTACCCTCGTCTAATGCTTACACGCTGTCAGTGTCATCACCAAACTCTAAATGGCTAAAAAAGAAAGCATAAACCCGGGGCAGTGGGTGGCGGCTTACGCTGACTACCTGTATGCCTTTGCCCTCAAGCGGCTACAAGACCCGGAGCTATGCAAAGATCTGGTGCAGGACACTTTTGTCTCGGCCATACATAATCTCCAGAACTACAAGAGCAGCAGCTCAGAGAAAACCTGGCTCACGGCTATCTTGAAAAATAAAATCACCGACATATTCCGGAGAAAGGCATCGGAGACACCCCTTCACTGGCTTCTTTCAGGAGAGGACAATACACACGCCTTTTTTGAGGAGAACGGCCACTGGAAAGACAAGCACGCTCCCCGGATATGGGAAACGGAAGAGGCGGACCCTTTAGAGAATGAGGAGCTAAAAGAAATACTGGAACGCTGCATGGAAAAGCTGCCTCCCCTGTGGGCAGTGGTGGTCAGCATGAAGTACCTGGATGAGGAAAAGTCAGACCATATCTGTAAGGAACTGAGCCTGTCTCCGTCTAACTACTGGGTGATCATCCACCGGGCAAAGCTCAGCCTCCGGGCTTGCCTTGAGAAAAACTGGTTGAAAGGGTAAAACAGGGGGTGGCATTAGCTGTACCCGGTTAACTGGTTATTAAAGAACCTTTTGGATTAAAGAAATGAAAGAAATGTCAGAGAAAGAAAATGTGCAGCAAGCAGGGGTATGGGTGATGCGGTACAGTGTGGCTCTTATTTTGTTCTGGTTTGGACTGTCCAAGTTCACGCCAACGGAGGCCGGCCATGTTGCAGACCTCGTAAAAGGGCACCCACTCATGTCATGGTTATACAACTTGCTCAGCGTACAGGGTGTATCCAGTTTTATTGGTGTTGTTGAAGTAACTGCAGCCGTGTTGATTGCCGCAAGACCTGTTGCACCCAGGCTAGCGCTATGGGGAAGCCTGATGGGTGCCTTGTCTTTTCTTTTTACGGTAAGTTTTATGTTTACTGCCGGTAAGTTAGAGGTAGTAGATGGCCTGCTGGTATTAGGAGGAATCGGTGGGTTTGTTGTCAAGGATTTAGTCATGCTGGGCTTTTGTGTTTGGTCTGCGGGAGAAGCATGGGCTTCCTTAGAAGAGGGTGAAGCTTTGGAAAGTGTTCCTGCCACAATCAAAGTGAAGGAAAAAACTTTCGTGTAAAACGAAAAAGACTTGTTCTAGCAGAAGTTGGCACCAGGATTTTGTCTGCTCTTTTTCGCAGCAGGGCTGTCTGGTTACAGAAAAAAGCAACATACCCGGCACCAGGGAAGACTGTCTGGAAAAACTGGTTGAAAAGCTAAACTATGAAATGGCACAACAACATTATCTATAACTGTAAGAAGGCAACTTTTCTGATAGATAAAAAGAACCTGGAGGGAATCAGCCCGCTGCAGCGAATAGAGCTGCGCCTCCACCTGGCAGGCTGCTCTGTCTGCAGGCTGTACTATAGTCAGAGCAGGAGGATTGACCAGATGCTGCGCGGTTTCTACCCAACCCGTATAAAGCCCGAGAATGGCCTGGATGAGGCGTTTAAGAAAGGGTTGCAGGAGAATATCGCAAAAGAGATAAAAAAATCTGGCGCTTAACTGTAAGGTTACTCCATTTTGTACGACTAAGGGAACAAGCCACATTGGCTCTTCAGGAATACAGGGGAAAGAAGCATACCATACGCTCAGGAAGCCACTTGAAAAACATCGTCATTATCGGGAATGGGATTTCCGGGGTAACCGCGGCGCGGCATATCAGGAAAAGGAGTGACCACAGCATCACCATCATCTCGGCTGAGTCTGATCACTTCTACTCCCGCACTGCGCTCATGTACATCTTCATGGGCCATATGCGCTATGAGCACACCAAGCCCTACGAAGACCGGTTCTGGGAGAAGAACCGGATAACGTTGCTCCGCGATTATGTGGAGAAGGTAGACACAGACCAGAAACGGCTGCTTCTGCGGACTGGCAAGGTGCAGCCGTACGACGTGCTCATCCTGGCGGTAGGCTCCACCTACAACAGGTTCGGATGGCCGGGGCAGGACCTGCAGGGCGTGCAGGGACTCATAAACCTGCAGGACCTGGAGCTGATGGAGCAGAACACCAAAGGCATCCGGAAGGCCGTGATAGTAGGCGGCGGGCTTATCGGTATCGAGATGGCTGAAATGCTCCAGACCCGCAACGTGCACGTGACCATGCTCATCCGGGAAGGGAACTACTGGGCCAATGTGCTCCCTGCCCCGGAAGCCCGGATGGTCAACCGGCATATACGGGAGCACGGCGTGGACCTGAGGCTCGCCACTGAGCTGCAAGCTATCAAAGCCGGCCCTGACCAGAAGGTAACAGGAATAGTAACGACGGCGGGGGAAGAAATCGAGTGCCAGTTTGTGGGGCTGACCATCGGGGTGCGCCCTAACATCTTCTTTCTGGAAGGCAGCAAAATCAAAACTGATACAGGAATCCTCGTCAACAAGTACTTTGAAACGAACATTCCGGAAGTCTACGCCATCGGCGACTGCGCCCAGTTTGAGGAGGCGCCGGCAGGAAGGAGAAAGATAGAGCAGGTCTGGTACACCGGCCGCATGCACGGGGAAACCCTCGCCCTCACCATTTGCGGGAATAAGACCGCCTACAATTCCGGACCCTGGTTTAACTCTGCCAAGTTCTTTAACCTGGAGTACCAGGTATACGGGCAGGTGCAGCCGCGGGAAGCGGAGGACGGGGAGCACCTGTACTGGGAGCATGAAAGCGGGCAGAAGGCTGTCCGGATCATTTACAGGAAGGCAGATGGAGTGGTGACGGGCATCAACCTGCTGGGCATCCGCTACCGCCATGAGGTGTGTGACCGGTGGCTCCAGTCAAACGCCACCATACAGCAGGTATTGTCAGAACTGAAGGCGGCCAACTTTGACCCGGAGTTTTACAGGAAACATGAGGGTGAAATCATGAGCGAATACAAAGGAACATTGCAGCCACAGGTGAAGAAAAGGAAAAAGCTGTTTGGCCTTTTCTAGATAGAAAGGAATAAAGAAGGGTGGGAATTAACCATATGCATCGTATACAAAAAGCCGGAATGGCACTGTTTCTTCTGGCCATAGCGCTGCTCGCCGCTGTCCCGTTCATGGGCCAGTACCGGCTGACGCCCCAGATGGTGGGAGAGGTCGTCACAGACACCGGGCAGCTGGAGTACGTAAGCGCTGAACTGAAGGAGATGCTCGGTAAAACGTATTCCTCCAAGTTTGCCTTCATCAGCGACCTGGACGATGCCTTTTTCACCAGTGCCACTAAGATTCAGGACTACAACCAGATAGACAACCGGGAAGTAGAGGTCAATAATCTGGAGGAGTATGTGGCTGCGCAGTATAAGTTTTACCTGACCAGGAAAGCCACCGCCGGTACCATTCAGGAGCATACCGGTCTGTGGCTGCTCCTCACCATCGGGCTGGGCGTTGTGGGTGCCTTTCTGTATATACTGCCTAAGCTGGGCCTGCTCCCCGGTATTAAAAATGACCACATTTTCCACAGCCGGAACACCGGCCTGGGTTGGATCGGGTATACCATCGGCGCACTCCTTATCCTGTTTTATGTGCTCCTCTACTGGTACCCGGAGTATATAACGGAGTGGATGGTGCTCACAGACCCCATTAGCAAGCGTATCAGCGGCAACGAGGCCAGCCAGTGGTTTTTCTATGGCCTGCTGTACACGCTGGCCATCCTGGTCATGGGCGTCCGCATGCTCATCAAGTACCGCCACAGCCGGTACCACATCATCCGCACCCTGTCGGTGATGTTCTTCCAGACTGCGTTTGCCTTCCTGATTCCGGAAATCCTTATCCGGCTCAACCAGCCTTACTTCGATTTCAAGAACATCTGGCCCCTCAACTATAACTTCTTCTTCGACTACAACAT
>NZ_SSNI01000067.1 GCF_010015475.1 Pontibacter pamirensis | reverse complement strand
AGCTGTGGCAAACAAACTCATAAAGCAGGCTTTTGCCATCGCTACCAAAGGAGAGTATTACATGGAAAAATCATAAGCAAAATATTGCTTTTAAACACAGTTCATTTCGAACGCAGTGAGAAATCTGGAATGTTGCAGGGCCATGAAATAACCCAGATTTCTCACTGCGTTCGAAATGACAATCTAGCTACTGTGTCCCCTTAAGTTGACGGCATTGCCCCTCTCCGTGGAGGGGAATCTTCCTTCCAAACCGAAATTCCCCTCCTCGGAGGGGCAGGGGTGGGTATTCAACGGTAGCGAAACAGTGAAAGGTGCCAATCGCAACTTAAGTTTAGTAATATTGCTGCCATTGTTGTGTTTTGACTAACAACTTGCTTTTCGACACAGCAAGGACGTAGGGAGATGATAGTAGCAATTTTTTTCTTTAGCTGACGGCATTGGCTGTTTCCCTCGGGAGCGCAAACCAAAGACTGGAAACGGATTATATCAGCTTCATAAAATTGTATACCCCGGCGAGCGGTGGTATCTTGCTTTCAGTATTCAATTGAATCTAAATACTCTTTCATGAAGCACCTTCTCTTACTACTGCCTGTACTGTTTTGCCTGCTCTTAGCAGGCTGCGTCGGTACAAAGCCGATAGATGCATCTGCTACAAAAGAAACAAAAGCCCTTTACCATAACCTTGGAAAGCTATCGGAGGACCACACGCTCTTCGGGCACCAGCACGCTACCGAATATGGTCACGGCTGGCGTGGCGACGAAGACCGCTCTGATGTTAAGTCGGTTACCGGCTCACATCCGGCAGTAATTGGCGTTGATTTCAGCGGCTTTTCAGGCAGATCGCCGGAGGCCATACAAAGAGCAAAGGAGGAAGTAAGGAAAAACGTAGTAGATACCTACAACCGCGGTGGAGTAACTACTGTGGCCTGGCATTTCTCTAACCCAGTGTCCGGGGGAGGCTTCTCCTGGGTAGACACTGTTTCGCTGCCGGGGGTACGGTACATCATTCCAGGTGGTGAAGCGCACGAGCAGTACAAGGAGATTCTGAATGGCATCGGCGAATGGGCCCACAGTGTAAGGGGTGCTGACGGGAAACTGGCTCCTGTTATTTTCAGGCCTTTCCATGAGTTTGACGGTGACTGGTTCTGGTGGGGCAAGGGGCATACCAGCCGCGAAGAATTCATCTCCCTTTGGCGCTTTACAGTTTCATACCTTAGGGACAGCCTGGATGTGCATAATTTTATTTACGCTTTTTCGCCTGACAACAGGTTCAGGAATGAGGCGGAGTTCCTGGAGCGCTACCCGGGTGACGAATGGGTAGACATGGTGGGTATGGATAACTACGGCGACATGGGGCGCGACCGCTATGCTGTTGATACGGCAGCCGCAAAACTTAAAATTGTATCGGATTATGCAAAAAAAGCAGGTAAACTGGCAGCTTTTACTGAAACGGGGCTGGAGTCGATACCTGATACCACCTGGTGGACAAACACGTTGCTGAGAACCATGAAAAGAGATGGTATGCGCCTCGCTTACGTGCTGGTCTGGCGGAACGATACGCGGAGTCCCACACATTATTATGCTCCTTTTCCGGGGCAGGTAAGTGTCCCTAACTTCATGAAATTCTATAATGACCCCTATGTCCTGTTTGAGAAAGACCTGAATAATATCTACAAAAGGAATAAGTTTCTGGGCATCTTCTAAGATGTACAGGTAGCACAACAAAGGACAAAAGCTTGTCAGTTTATGTCTTTGATGTGAGCCTCAGATAAGTATGAGAGTCTTCTGTCTATAACAGCAAAGGCCGCTTTAACAGATGTTATAGTGGCCTTTGCTGTTATTTAATTTAGCTTTTTATTGCACCTGCGGCACTTAATCAATACTATTTTCCACATCGTGAAGGTAGGGGAGAGGCTAAAGCAGGTTGACCAGTGGGAGCATATCTGTATAGGCTCCGATTTTGACGGCCTGATTAACCCGATAAAAACATGTGTTTCTTCCAGCCACTTTTATGAGCTTCCGGACAAAATAAAAGAGGCTTTCGAAGCATACGCCCCGGGTGCCGTTTTTCAATCAGAAATATAGAACAGGTGGTGGAGAACATCATGTTCCGGAACGGCTATAACTTTCTGAAAAACTACTTTGTGTAAGGGTGCTCCGGAACATCTGCTATAAGGCGTAGGTGTTGGAAATGCTAAATCAGAAAGAGAGGTGAACGTTTGATTCTAGCATGTAAAAGAATGAATAACTAGGGTTAAACGATTTTTAATTGTTTCCAGAATAAGCTTTTTAACGGAACCATCGCTGCTTTATGTCAGTTTATTGGGTATGGCAAGACTTCTTTTAACACCTATTTTCTGCGCCTTGCTGGCAGCATTACCGGCGGCGGCGCAAGTCCAGTTACCGAAGCATCATATCATTCAGAACATCGCTGGAATATACGAATATCTGAATGCAGAAGCCTCGCATGTTACAGTTAATGGAGCGCCTGTAAGCCCAAGCACCCGCTTTATCTCTCCTGAAGACGAGGTAATAGCAGATTACAGTAATTTGCGGCAGATCGCGCTTGTGCGTCATGGTGAACCTGAACTGACGAAAACAGGAAAGTTTTCTTATGAAGAAGCCAGTCAGTTTCTGGTTAACTATGATTCTGTAGGAATTGTGGTACCGGATGAGCCATTTTTTAATGTTGGAGATACAGCAGAGGTAGCCATCTTCTCCAGCCCTCTTAACCGGGCCCGTACCACTGCTGAATATTTATTCGGTACTGAAAATGAGATGGTATATTCCCCTGATTTCAGGGAGTTTGAAACTACTATTGGCAAATTCAGCCCCAGATTACGCCTGCCAATAAAGCTATGGACTGCCTTCGCCCGCGTAAAGTGGATGCTGGGGGTCGACCGGAATGGCATTGAGAGCTTTGCTGATGCACGGGAACGGGCACGTAAGACGGCACGACAACTAGCAGAAGCAAGTGAGGAAAAGCCAAAGGTAGTGCTTGTAGCCCACGGCTTTCTTAACCGATATGTAAAGCAAAACTTAGAAGATATGGGCTGGAAGGTTGTGCGGGATGGTGGCAGCGGCTATTTGGCCACAACCATTCTGGTTAAGATTGATGATGAAGTGAAAGAGAAAAACCAGTTGATGCTAAATGCAAATTAACTGTTAGCTGCTGTGGGCTAAAAGTAGTTTAGCCTATATGCTGCAGCTGAAAATGCCATAACAACAGGGCCGCTCTGACAGATGTTGGAGCGGCCCTGTTGTTATGGCATAGGGTATTCTGATGCCTTTTCCGGACGCTCATTTTATGCTTTAAGGTTTACGTTTCCATAGCAGCATCTAAAGCTTGTGCTTATTCCTGCTTCTCCATATACTGCTGCCAGTTTACAATAAGCACCTTCCCGTCTTCAGGCAGCAGCAGGTAGCCGTAATCATAACAGAAATGGTAGGTGTTGCTTTTTTGTGTGCGGTAGAGGTGGGTATGGTGGCGAAAGTCGAAGCCTGCCAACTCCAGCACCTGCCGCCGGATGGTAGTTTTACCCAGCGGGCTGGCCTGGCGCAGGATAGTTCGGTTCTTTCTTAAGGTAGCATTGATTTTTGCCCTCAGCTTTTCGCCTTTGTCTTCTCTGCGCTTCTGGTTGTTTTGCAGAAAGCGGCATTGGTCGGAGCAGTAGCGTTTGTCTATTCTGCCTGCCATTTGTTTACCGCATTGAATACAAGTGCTGTGATCCATTCTGTTAGTTGTGTTATTACTCGAGTATATCCGTATCTACTCGAGTAATAACACGGGTACAGTATTTAAAAGTTGTATTCTTGAACTATGACAGATTTTAGTTCTAAATCATCTGCTTCACAGGCCGTTGTGTACCTCAATCTGCTGGAGCACGCAGGGAAAAAATATATTCGCCTGTGGCATAAGCCCAACCCCTTTGTCAGCAAGCGGCTGAAAGAGGCTTCGTGGCTGAAGTACAGCAAGACTTATAAGTGCTTTGTGATGCACCACACACCGCAGGACATTGAGAGGACTTATGCTCATTTCCAGGGGCTGGCGCAGGTGAACAGCCGTTATCTGTACCGCCCCAAAAGACTCAGACCAGACAGCCAGACGCCTCTTTTGGCGGATAAGGCCGGGGGAGAGACAATGCAGAAAATAGCAGACCTGCCGGTGGTGCGTCTGCAGCCAATGCTGGTGGAAGGAGGTGCCACACTTATCGGTATCACCCATAAGTACAACCAGGAAATTTACAGCATGCTGACACTGAGCAAGGTAGCACGTTGGAACAAAGAGC
Organism: Pontibacter pamirensis; assembly: GCF_010015475.1. Lineage (GTDB taxonomy): Bacteria > Bacteroidota > Bacteroidia > Cytophagales > Hymenobacteraceae > Pontibacter > Pontibacter pamirensis. The sequence goes on along the minus strand of NZ_SSNI01000067.1, from coordinate 8,455 downwards.
TTAAGTGCTTTGCGATGCCTCCGGGTGGGTACAGTATTCTAGTGCTGTCTGATGAGTTGCAGGGGGCAGGATGGCTGTGGCTTAGCCAGGAGCTACAGGTGAAGGATGTGGCCCTGATGCGCAAACTCTGGGAGCAAACCTACGAGAAGGGCGCTGCATACATTACCTGTCCTCTGCCGTACCTGGAAAAGCTCTTTTTGCTCAACTACAGTATGAATACCCTTCGCACTTACCACAGTTTGCTGCTGCGTTTCCTCAATGCGCACAAAGACAAGGGTATAGAAGCGGTTCAGGCTTTTACGGAGGAGGAAATTAACCAGTACCATAGGAGTATGGTGCAGAACCAGCTCTATTCCTGTTCGCTCATAAACCAGTCGATAAATGCAGTTAAATTCTATTATCAGCGTGTGCTGGGCCGCCACGAAGTACAACTCAACAATGTGGAGCGGCCGGAAAAACCGGACAGACTGCCCACCGTGCTCAGCAAGCAGGAGGTAGCCAGGATATTGTCGGCTACTGATAACCTGAAGCACCGCTGCCTCCTGCAACTGCTGTATGCCGGTGGTTTAAGAATTGGGGAGGTGATAAACCTTAAACTCACGGACGTACAGTCTGACAGGAACCTCTTGCTGATACGAGGGGGGAAGGGCAAGAAAGACCGCACCACACTGCTCTCTCAAAAGCTATTGCAAAGCCTGCGGGAATACTACAAGGCATACAGGCCCAAAGCATGGCTCTTTGAGGGACAACATGGGGGGCAGTACACCGTTGACAGCACACGCAATGTTTTCAGGGCTTGTTTTGCCAAAGCAGGAATAAAAACCAAAGTGACTCCGCATACGCTCCGTCACTCCTTTGCTACCCATTTGCTGGAGCAAGGCACAGACTTACGCTATATACAAGTGCTACTGGGCCACCGGAACAGCAAGACCACCGAGATATATACCCATGTAACCTCCCATGCATTGGATAAAATTGTGAGCCCCCTTGATAATCTATAATAAACGATTATATTAGCTATGCGATATATTTTATGGAGACTGAAACCGCAAATATGTTATACAGGAATGGGTACACCAGGAGTTTACAAAGCCGCAGAACCTACTCCACACATAGTGCAGATAAGCCGAATAACTCCGTTTATCCTATAGTTAGCAAACACTCTAAACAATGAAATATATTTTACCAGCAGTGTTATTCTTGCTGCTAAGTTGTAACAAGCAGAGTCTATCAGGTTCAAAAAACACTGAAACATATACAACTGCACTTTCTCAGGCAGACAAAGCATATGAGAGTGACAACTACAAACTTGCAGCTGAAAAATACACTACAGTTTTAGAAGTTGATTCACTCAATGCTGAAGCATTGTACAGGAGGGCATTTTCAAAGGCAAAATTGGATGATTTTGAAAGTGCAGCAAAAGATTACCATAAGGTAGCAAAGCTTGGTTATAGACTTGCCGACTGCTATTATAACTTGGGAATTATTTACATGATTCCGTTTCAGAACCTCGAGAAAGCTCACTACTATTTCCAAAAGTGTTATGAACTGAATCCGACAGTAGATAATAAGGGACTTATGGAATTGGCAGAGGAAGAACTCATAAAGGCTAAAAAAAGCGACAGCTAACAAAACCTATAGTGCATAAACGCACCATAGCAAAGCTATTAGGGGCAATAGAAACTAAATGAAGCATATGAAAGGTAACACTTCTGTGGGCATAGCAAGGTTTTTTCTTCTTTCTGCCGCATTAGCATGTCTAACAGTAAGATGTGCGCAAAGGGAAAGAAAGGCGAATAATGAAATTCTGTTTTCTAACCCTTTTGTTGCTGATAGTGTTACCTACGAATTTGTTAATGCAGCACTTTCGCAAGAGTTTACGGAATTTGACTTCCAATGTGAAAAGGTCACGGATAGAGACTTATTCCCTTTTTCACTTACGTCAGACGACTCCTTAGAAATATTGTCGATGGACAGCCTTTTTACCAAATCGGATGTAGAGTTTATCTATAAGCAGCTTGGTTGGAGCAATAGCTTTAAGCTTAACCATAATCTGGTAGAGGGTAGGCATGTGATTCAGTACGACTCTGTTCTTGCGAACAAAGAGAAGTATAGTGTAGGAGGATTTTGCCATATTTCGATGCCTCTTTTCACACAGGACATGTCCACAGCAATCGTTAGAAAAGGGATGATATGTGGCAGAATTTGTGGTGAAGTAGAAACATTGATATACAGTAGAAAAAAGGATAAGTGGGAGTTGATTTATACCTTAGTAGACTCTCCAGAAATCTGATAAAACAACAGCCCCTAACCACACTTTTACCGTAGCTACGCCACCGCAAAGCCTTATCCTTTGGGTGGTACTATAAATCATGAAAATTGAAAATCACTAAGGAAATAAACCAATCAGGTCAGATAGTATATAAGTGTGCATGCTGTAGTATGGAACTTGACAGTCTGCCGTTGACCTTTGGCAGCGATTATCCTGAATATTATTTTACAGTACCAGAAGCTGAAAGAGAAAGTAGGATAGAAAAAACCGAAAGCCTTTGTGTGGTTGATGAAGAGCATTTCTTTATCCGTGGCAGGTTGACAATACCTATAATTGACTATGAAGAAGACTTAATCTTCAACGTCTGGACAAGCCTTAGCGAAGAAAACTTCATCAGAACGAATGAATTGTGGAATGACGTTGACAGAGTAAACGAGCCTCCATATTTTGGTTGGCTGCAAACATACATTCCTACCTACGGCAACACCTTGAACATAAAAACTAAAGTCATCACACAAGAAGTTGGTTTTATACCTAATGTAGTAGTAATAGAAGAAAATCACGCTCTTACTCTTGACCAAACAAACGGGATAACTTTAGAAAAGGCATTAGCAATTGTAACTGAAATCATACCTGACTTGCATCAGGAAACGAACAAAAAATAGCAACACCCAACAAAGTTCAGCCTTTATGCTCGGCTTCGTCTCACCCATCGGCTGCACCAGCACGTTGGCGTGCATATTAATTGATAAAACTTCTCATGGATTTAGAGACAGCTAATTATATAGTCACCTATTATAGGTCCATGCTTAGTGAAAAAGAAGACGCTGCGCTCAGGCATTTGCAATCGATTGAAAAGCTTGAAGGGATTGAAAATAGAGACAAGTTTGAGAAAGCATTTAGGGAAAGCAATTGGCTATCAAACGACCCAAATGTGCTGAATTTATTAAATGGTAGTAAGAATGATTTTATTTTAAATACTGCGAAAAGGATTCTAAAGGATAATCAAGAAAAGGTGCTTTTAAACAACTGTCCAAACTGCGGTAAACTTGCAAGAACACCACAAGCCAAACAATGTAGGTTTTGTGGAAATGACTGGCATTAAATAAAGAACTACGAACGCCAACAAGGCATATAAGTCATACTTCGGCTACGCCTCGTTCGCCTTCTATACAAGCCGTTGCCAGTAATAGGAACTATAAAACGATGAAAACAATAAATCTAAAGTGACTTGGTATAACCTGATATTCTTCCACGTCTTCAAGCGCTACTATAAAAGCGGAAGGTTTAAGAATGACATTCCTTGGCTTACTGCCTCTGGAATAGTGGGTATGTCCAGCCTACTTTATCTCTTTACAATTGCTGCCTTTGTTTATTTCTTTGCCAAAGGAGAAATGCCCGAAGTTGATAAGAAATATGCTCTGCCTTCAGGCGTTGCTTTTTTAGCGCTTAATTGGTTCTGGTTTATTGGTGGGAACAAATACTTGGAAATATTTGACAACTTCAAAGAAAGGTACCTCAGGGATAAGTTCACCGAAACACTATCTTGGGTTTATATCTTCGGTGCTTACTTCTTGTTTATTCTGATGATTCTTAGTTTAAAAATTTAACAGCAAGATGGCTGATAGATTAAATCTTTAGAGATAAACAAATTGCTAAAAAACTCCTTCTGGCAACAAAGTACATAATATAGGCTTCGGCTATGCCTTGCCCACATTATGTACGAGTACCGTTACAAGCAATTTAAATGATAGATGAGAAACTAAAATACAGAGCAAAACTCACTAAAAAACTTGACACCTTTTCAGGAAGGTATATGAGTAATACTAAGTGGTCGAAACTGTTCAAAGTTCTATCACAGAATCATGAATTAATCGGTAAATGCTTGATAAAAGATGTTTGGGATAATGTGTTGCGAGAAATAAGAATACCTCGCATTGATGGTTACTCTGTGGTATTCAATGAAAAAGGTATAAACGATACAATGACTGGGGGACCTACATCTTTTAAGGAAATACAATGGATTGAGTTTCCAAGTAAATGGACGGTAAACAGACCGATGGGGCAGCAGATATTAGAATCATTTACTTACTATCAGGACATATCAGAAATAAGCAATAAAATAGCTGGAATTGGTGAGTTGGAAATCGAATTGTCACCAGAGAAACTGATAGTATACGGATACAAATAAATAGAAAAACAGCTTGTAACAAAGTGCAGCGCTTAGGCTCAGCTACGCTTCGCCCATCAGCTGCACGAGACGTTAACGGTAAGAAAACAGAAATAAATAATAACGATAGCATTGATGCCAGCTAAGAACACAATAAATAAGAACACAATAAAGATGGGTATAGGGACCAAGCACTTGATAGTCGAGATAAGCTAAATGATTGCCATAGACTTTCTTTTAAAAACATTCTATGTGTACCTCTACAGATATAATGATAGAGGACTATTAGCCTCCATCTACATATTAACTATTTCTTTGGGCTTGAATTTGCAGACTCTGCTGATTATAGCCACGGGTATTTACTTCCCTGGTCTAATTAGTAAGCTGAATCCAATTGAATTTGGAGGGTTAATGGTAGCTAATCTATTTTTAACTGACAAGTTTCTAAGAACAGTTTATGTGACAAAGAAACGAAAGGTTTCACCACCGAAATTCAGTTTTATCTTTTTTGTGTTAGGACCTATATATCATTTAGGTTCGTCTATTCTTTTCTTCCTTTCTTTCAGATATTTATAGTAGGATTATGTAAGTAGCGTTAGAGAAGAAGTTCCTTCCGTTAACAAGGTGCAGCTTTAACCCTCGCTACGCTACGGGCTTCGGCTGCACGAGTAACGTTATAGGTCAATTAAAGTATGGGAACTTGGGGTACATCGATTACTCAAAATGATACATTCTTAGATGTCTATTCTGATTTCTACGAAAAGTGGAAAAGTGGAACAGAGGTTAGTAACATCATTCAAGAATTAAAGCGTGAATATCTTCAAGAAGAAGACCATGAGTACTGGTTTGCTTTAGGCAAATGCTTGTGGGAGATAGGCTCTCTTCCCGAAGATGTGTTTGAAAGGGTAAAAGAAATAATCATATCAGGAGACAATCTTTTACTTTGGGAAAAATCAGGGGCTGAAGAGAGTGATTTAAAAGCAAGAGATAAAGCTCTTAAAGCCTTCCTTAAGAAACTGTCTATTCCAAACCCAAAGTTAGAAAAGCCAGAGAACCAAAGCTCCCTAAGAAAATTCACAGGCCCCTGTTTGAGAGAGGCGACTGTATTGCCTTCCATTTAGATGATGACAAGTATGGTGGAGCGGTTATCTTAGATAAGGAAGAAGTAAATCCCCATGGATATAACTTGGTTGCTATCACAAATATTGTTCAATCGGAACTACCAGTAGTTGAAGATTTCATCAACGCTGAAATTTTGTCAAGAACGGAGAAAGTATTTCGGAGCAACAGCCAAATAGAATTTGAGGTGAAAGAAAAAGAGCAAATCTATTGGTTAAGCGCAAAAGCATACAAACAAGAAAAGCTTTCTTTTGAAAGTATTGGCAATATAGGTGTACCACACGATAATGAAGAGCAGCATGATTATGATATAATGTTCTTCTGGAGCTACATGGCTTCCTTTGTTAAGCAAGAGGTCAACTATGGGAGCTTGAGAACAGGAAGAAAGGTATCTGAAATAATAAAAATCGACCTATAATTGAGTAGACGGCCCCGCCACCGTTAGGTAGCGGGGTGCGCCTCTCACACCACTGTACAAGCGGGTCTCGCATACAGCGGTTCGTTAAGTTGTGGAGCTACTTTCCTGTAGTAGTCGAGCAATGATTCATATCCCCTACGGACGAGCCTTTTCACCGTTACCGTCGTTATCAGGATGGGGCTTTGAGCCACTGCCCAGCCTCCTTTCCTTGTTCTGCTCCAGGCATATGCTTGGCCTTTTGGAACACCCAGCCGAATCAGGTTTTTCCTTTTCCGTTCCATTCGTTTCCAGTCATGCCAGATGCAGTGTCTGAGCCTGTTGCGTATCCAACTGTCGACTTCTTTGAGTTTACCCTGTATACTTGCCATACGGAAGTAGTGGACCCAGCCTCGCTGCGCCTCCTTCAGTTCCCGGACACGTCCGTCAAAAGCACTTGGCGTGGTTTTCCGGGTGATAGCCTTCAGCTTTTGTTTCAGCCTTGCCCATCCCTTCTTTGTCACTACCAGCTGGTATTTGCCCTTGTCGCCCTTCCTGTAGGTAGGCACGAACCCGTGACCTAATATCTGAAAATCCACAGGCCGCCTGATGCCGGACTTCTCCCTGTTGATGGGCAGCTTCAGTCTGTCCCGGAGGTACAGGAATACAGCGTTGCCTACCTTTCGGGCTGTCTCTTCACTTTGGGTGTAGACACTGAAGTCGTCGGCATAGCGCACGTAGCGCAGCCCCTGCTTTTCCAGCTCCTTGTCAAGCTCGTGAAGCATGATGTTGGAGAGGAGCGGCGAGAGCGGGCTACCCTGTGGCACGCCTTTCCGGCGCTTGACCAGTCTCCCCTTGATAAGGATGGGAGCCCGGAGCCATTTGCGGATGAGGCGCAGGGTGAGGGGGCATTTTACCTTTCGGTAGAGCAGTTGCAGCAGCAGGCAGTGGTCCACCTCGTCAAAGAAGTTCTGAAGGTCTATGTCGACAATGTACTGATAGCCCTCGTGAATATAACTGTGCGCCTGCTGCAGGGCCTGGTGGGCGTTGCGGTTGGGGCGGAAGCCGTAGCTGTGCTCGGTGAACTCAAGCTCAAAGAGCGGGCTCAGCACCTGGTTAACGGCCTGTTGCAGCACGCGGTCGGTGACGGTGGGAATGCCCAGCAGGCGATTCTTGCCGTTACTCTTGGGTATCTCTACCCCCAGGATGGGTTGAGGCAGGTACCTGCCGTTGCAGATGGCCGTGGCGATGGCGCCCCTGTTTTGTTCCAGGTTCAAAGCCAGCTCCTCTACCCGCATACCGTCCACGCCCGCCGAACCTTTGTTGGCCAGCACGTGCCTGTATGCCTTGAGCATGTTGCCCCGGTGGAGTACCTTCTCTATCATCTTTTACTACTTTTACTGTAATCTCTGCCCCGCTTAAGGCAAGGCTGGCACAGCCTCCTTGCCGAATTAAGAGCAACTTAACGTTCGGCCCTTCAGTAGATTGTGAGACCTCCGGGTGCTTCCCAGCTCGTTACTTCTACCTACTATGGCCTCTGCTGACTTCTCCCTGTGTTCACGACACCGGGAGACCTCCCCAGGTAAGAGCACATTCCTTCCTCCGATTCCTGCTGCATCTACACAAAGTCGTTTGTTGGTCAGGGGCATCGCAAAGGGGTGCTTGCTAACCCACGACTTCCTGCCTCTTATGCAGTTTCTGTCCGTCAGTACCGGATTTTGCAGTTCCGCTTTCTTCACTGCACGCCTCACGACGAACCAGCTTGCGGCTTGCTAACAGGCTTCACCAACTCGCCTGTAAGGGACTTTCACCCTCTGGAATAATTTGATACCTTTAGTACCAGGTGCCCATACTGGGCGCACACCAAGCACAGGCTTTAAACTCGGCTGCGCCTCGCTCACCTCATGTACAACACCGTTAGGCGGCAATAGAGAACAATAAATCAATTTTTCATCAAGCCACTTTGAAACACTTCCTAAACACCATTTTACTTATACTGTCATCTATCCTTTTGTTCTCATGCCATTATGCTATAGATGATATGGAAGAAAAATTTTCAACTCATCGAAATGAGCTTGAAAAGCTTAAAACTGTTATTCAGAACCAATACAGTGTGAAATTCCTTGCAACTGAGAATATCAATGACAGTACGAGAGTAATTGCAGTAAATGGATGGTACCATAGAAGAAAGAACCTTTGGGAATTAGGGCTTAGGTATGAGGGTGAAGTAAGGGAAAAAGATTCTTTTGATGAGGTTCTTATTCATGCAGGCATAAATCAGGAAGATTATGCGAATATCTTGCAAGGGATGTCACAGATTGGCATTGAAGCAATCTATGTTGGTGAGGAATACTTTTGTTCAGGATGTATTCAATTAGAGCATGTTTAAATTTGTAACGTTCTGATTTTTAGTCAATCCGGTTAAGAATGAGCTGACAATTCTGCCATAGTACCCATGCTTCTGCGCTTTTAGTGGTCTTTTCATGGTCTTTGTCGAGCC
>NZ_SSNI01000066.1 GCF_010015475.1 Pontibacter pamirensis | reverse complement strand
GGCTGGGAGGATGGAAGCCACATGAAAAGAGAGCAGGTGTTATCACCCTCCACCGCGGATACATGGAATTCTGTAAAATCTTCGATGGGTGGATGCTCGCGCAAAAATTTGTGTCCTAATCGTAGCCATCAGGGAGGAGAGGTAGCCCCTGTCCCCGTAGCACTTGCCTTTGAGCCCCTCAAGCAGGTGCCCCAGCACCTGGTGGTTGTTGTCGGCCACGTTGGCCGGTGTTAGCAGCAGGCGGGCCAGCTGCCCATGCTGGTTTACCACCAGGTGCAGCTTAAGGCCGTAGAACCAGCCGGTGGAGCCTTTCCCCCGCGCTGCTATCCCCTCGAAGACACTGTGCTGATGAATGCGGAGGTTGTGGCAGACGGGCAGCTTCTTGGAGTCGATGTAGTAGTGCCCGGTTCTCTCCGAGAGGCTCGCTCGGCACTGGGCCAGCAGGAAGGCGTGGAAGCAGGCCTGGCGGGCCAGCGAGAGGAACTGCGTGTAAGAAACAGCCTTGGGGAAAAAGCTTTTGAGCTCCCCGAGCACCAGCCGCTCATAGTAGTACTCAAAGCACTTAAAGCCCGAGAGGTGGTAAAGGACAAGAATGGTGAGTACTTCGCTCTCAGAGAGGGCAGGCTTCCTACCAGCAGGGTGCTTCTCTGAGAGTCCCTTTGGCAGCGGGTAGGAGGCGAAATACGCCTGCACTTCCTTGCAGAAATCGTCTATGAAGCAGAACACTTCAACCACTTTGGCAGTATCTATGATAAAGTACATAAGGCTAGGGAGTTAGGTGAAACATCGGACAATATTTCTACCTATTCCTTGGCCTTTTTTGTTGCACAAATGCCTGATTTTAAACTATTTAATTCCCGAGTTCACGTATGTTTAAGAAAGAGAAAAGAGTGGGCACAACAGCATTTAAAATGCTAGACTATCATTAGTCTGTTTTACAGACGGTCCTGGTGAACATCCTATGTTTGTACGTACTCCATCAGAGACTCTTTTTTCCCTTTTGTTGACTGGGTTGAGAAGCCACCTGAAACAGAGAAAATAAGTAGTTAGCTATAGACATAAAGACTGGGTAAGGAATAAGATTTATGTTGAACAGGGGATCCATAAACCCGCGCCTTATGACAATCCCCTTACCCGGCTTCTTCACCTTGGACAGTTCATTAGGCCCCGGAGCCTGCATCAGGATGTTAAGTGCAAGAGAAGCTATTTTTTTTGTCGCAAGCTAAACCAATAAAACATAGCATAATGGAGCAAGCATACGTTGGCATCGATATGGCCAAAGACAGCTTTGTGGTTGCAACAAGGCTAGAGGGCAACCTCACCACCTCCCTGCACAACAACGACAGGAAAGGCATCCAAAAGTTCCTTAGAAGCCTGCCAGCCCATACCTGGTGCGTCATGGAGGCAACAGGGGTTTACAGCCTGCAGTTGGCCATCGCCCTCTATGAGAAAGGAATCAAAGTGTCGGTGGTGAACCCTTTGCAGATCAAGCGTTTTGCCCAAGCCAAGCTGAAGAGGACGAAGACAGACAAGGTCGATGCGGCGCTGATTGCCGAGTACGGGGAGCGCATGCAGCCGAAGCTCTACGAGCCGCCGGCCCCCTTCATGAGGAAGCTGCAGCAACAGCGCATGTCTTTGAAGCTGCTTGTCAAGAGCAAGCGCTCTTTCCTGAACCAGTTGCATGCCCTGGCGCAGCTAGAGGAAGCCGACAAAGCCGCAGTCAAGGCCTGTAAAGCAGTTTTGGCGAGTATAGAAAAGCAGATTGCAGAGTTGGAGCGCCAGATGCAGCAAACGGCTGAGGAGAATTGTCAAGAGCTGTTTACCTTCCTGCAGACCATTCCCTGCATTAGTAAGAAATCTGCCATAGAGCTCCTCGTGGTCTCTGGCGGGTTCAGAAGCTTTACCTCAGCCAGACAATTTAGCGCCTTTATCGGGCTCTGCCCCTGCATCAATGAGTCGGGTATCTCGATAAGAGGATATAGAGGCATCAGCAGGTTTGGGGACAAAAACATCAGGGCCACGCTCTACATGTGTGCCATGGCGGCAAAGGTGTGCAACAAGGCCTGTCGGGAGTTGTATGAGCGGATGATCTCGGCAGGAAAAGCAAAGAAAGTAGCCTTGGTGGCCGTGATGAACAAGCTGATAAAACAGGTGTTTGGAATAGTGCGATCTGGAGAGGTTTATAATGTAAACTAAGGAAAGCAGCAGTTGGAAAAAAACATTAATACCCTTGCTTTTTAACACAGGTGTCTGTTGCACAACCCTATTGTACCTTTTAATTTCTATTCCTTTTTCCACGGCTATCTCCTGGTCTAGCCAAAAATAGAAGCAAAAAAAGACCGCCTGCTCTGGTCTGGGCAGGGCCATGACGGCTGTCTGGCTTCTTTTGGGGGTAAAGTGCAGCAATTTTTGCAGGTTGTAGGCAGCGGCGGCCACCAGCATCCCTTTGTGGGCCAGCTGTAGCCCCCGGGTGTTGATTTTGCGCATGGCCATGTGGTTTAACAGCGTGCCCAGTACCGGCTCCACGGTGGCCTGCCGCAGGCGTTTCATGCGCCGGCCCCAGCGACTGCGTGTGCGCGTGATCGTGCGTTCGTACTCGTCGCGGTAGGAGGTGATGGCAATTCTCTTCTCGGATAGTTTGCCGCAGCAGCTCGCCTTCAGGGGGCAGTCCCTGCAGTCCTGACGGGTGGTCCGGTATAGCCTGGAGTGGACCTTGTTGTCTTTGATGACCTCCTGGCGGAAGGCGGCTATCTTGCCCTCAGGGCACAGGAAGAAGTCCCCTTCCCGGTGGTAGGTAAAGCCCTCGGGGCCGTTCCTGTACTTGCCGTGGGGCGGGATAAAGGCTGCGATGCCCTCTCGCTCCAGCAGGGCGTAGTTCTCCCCAGAGGAGTAGCCCGTGTCGGCCAGCAGCGAAGTGCACCTCAAGCCGAGTCGGCCGAGCCGCTGGGTGAGCCCCTGGAGCAGGGTGGGCAGACAGCGGCTGTCCTTGCGGTCGGCGTGGTCGGCTAGCACATGCGTGATCACATGGCGGGAAGCATCGACTGAAAGCTGCAGGTGGTAGCAGAGCCTGCGGGCCTTGCCCGGTTTGACGGCGATGCGGGCATCGGGGTCCACGGGCGAGTAGTGGGTCTTGTTGGAGGTGTACTTGGCCCCCTTGTTGAAGCCGCCCGGGCGCAGGTTTTGCTCCGAGCGCCACTTACGGTGCAGGTAACCGAGCACGTGCAGTTGCTGCTGGCTGGCCGTGAGGGTGCGCTGCTCCAGCGGGGCCTTGTCCTGCCGGGCCCGGCGGTCGGCGCTGCTGAAGGTTCTCACCTGCTGGAGGCGGGCCTCGAGCTGCTCTAGGGGAACCTTCAGCTCCAGTGAGCCCATCGAGGCGTTTGCTTTGATCAAAGCTGAATCGATCGCTTGAGTGTGGCCTGACACCATACCGGCGTCTGCGCACAGGGAGAGCACGAGCGTGAAGACCTCCTCGAAGAGCGCGGTTGGCAGCAGCTGTCGGGTGCGAGACACGGTCGAGTGCCAGGGCAGGGGCTCGTCTAACTGGTAATCGAGGAAGTACAACAGGTCCAGCCGGAGGCTACAGTGCTCGATGAGCTTTCGGTCACTGGCGATATTCTCCAGATAGCCCACCAGGCAGAGCTTGAAAAACACCACCGGGTCGATTGACTGCTGGCCGCAGCGGCCGTAATAAGGGGCTGTCAGTTCGTAGAGAAACGAAAGATCCAGCCTGTCCTTGAGTCGCCGGTAAAAGTTGTGCGCCGGCACGTGCGCCGAGAGCGAGAAGCACAGCTGCCGCTCGTCCTCGAAAGTTTTCCTGCCCTGCATCCTGCCATCATTTTGGTACTAGATCTTTTTACGGCTATATTCAGTGCGTTGTGCAACAAGCACACAGTTCATAATTGGCGGTATAGAACAGGAATGGCTTCCCGTGATAAGGAGCCTTCTTTGTTTTACAGCCCATAAACCAGATTATGTTAGATGGAAGGGTAACGTCTAAGCCAGAAGACGCTGAAGCTTGTAAGACTTGATTCAGTGTCTTTTGGGTGGTGTTGGCCAAGGTTGTTTTTCCCTTTTTCTCCCGGATTAATGCGTGAAATTTCTTTTTGAAAAAAGGGAAAAGCAACCCGTATGGTTGGGAAGTTTTACTCCTATCAAAAACCCTTCTAAGTGGCGCTTTAGCCGGAGGCGATGACGTTAATACAAATATTAGCGACGTTGCCGAAGGCGTCAGGCTCCGGGACCGGCCGACAAAAAAAGAAAGACTACCTAATCATTGGCCTCTCTACTTTCGGTCCTTAAACTTGGTTATAATGAATTTTGCTGCTGGTAGAGGTATGTCGATGTGGGAAGTGCCATCCATTTACAGCATCCTGAGCCGTTAGAAGACCCGACAATGAATTAAGCTGTGCACGTTGCCACTGCGGTAGAAGTTGCCTGCTTTTCTTTTGGTCAAGGTATAACATAAACCAAAAGATATGGCGCAAAGATTCACAACGGGCAGGCCAGTAAAGAATTCCCTGAAGGAGTATGCGCGGGGCATTGGCTTTAGCTTTCCGCTGCTCTACACGATGGAGATATGGTGGCACCACTTTCCTGTGTGATAGCCTTTTCAAAAATGCTTTTATTTTTTTCTGTAGCTGTTCGTAAAAGGGTAAAAGCAGGAATACAAAACTGAAGGGTAGGCTGAGACAGCTTCAATTTGGGATGCCGCTGGGGCCGACGGTCAGAGTCTAAACCTGAGGCACTGCTTTACCTTCCATCTTCTGGCATAGAGGTGTTACAGTTTCATACATATTACCTAATACCGGTAATGTTGTTAAAAAGTAAAACAGAGCAAGGTACATTGATATATTATTGACTGATGGCTATGGTAGTGAAAAGTCGAAAATTTGTTTCAGGAGAGACAGTACTCCGAATTGCCAAACAGGCGGAGTTTAGTATGTCATACTTGGTTTTTATGGCAATGGCAGGAATTCTCGCGGCAGTAGCACTCCTTACTTCCTCTGTACCCATTTTAATTGGTTCTATGGTTATTGCACCTGCCTTTGCTCCCCTTGCCCTAATTGCCTTTGCTATTGTTGGAAGGCAGCCAGAGCAGGTATGGCGAGGAATTTGGATAGCAACTGTTGGATTACTTGTCGCAACATTGGCTGCAATGCTAATTACCTGGTTGATGAATGTAACCAACGTGATTCCACCGGAAACAAACCTACTTGATAAACCACTATTGGAAGAGCGAGTTCGTCCCGGTTGGTACAGCGTAGCTGCAGCCTTTGCGGCTGGTGTTGCTGGCACCTTTGCTTTAGCCAGGCAAAAAACGGACACCCTGGTGGGAGTAGTGGCTGCCCTGGCACTTGTGCCAGCCGCAGCAGCTGGAGGAGTGTCTCTCTTATCGCAAGATCCGCAACGTGCAATAGGCGGCTTTGGATTGCTGGGAATTAATGTTGGATTGATTATCCTTATGGGAATAGTAACGCTTCTTTTACTTCGTCCAGACCAGAAAGACTAATCAACCAGATTTACTTTATAATAGCTTTACCTCTTGTTTAACCGTCAAAGCTTGTCTCAATGCCCTCCCTCATTCTCTATTTTTATGTATCAAGTCCATCAGCTCTTTCTTGTACTTTGGATTTCTGGCCCAGAATTCGTCAAGACTGTTTACAACAGCTAAAAGTTGTCATGAAAAAGCGGAAGCCATTCAGAGGGTCACGCAGATAAAAAGAAAGAGGTTTTATTCGCTTCTCAAAAATCTGTTTAGCTGTATCCCTGGTTAAATAGCCTATCTTGGGTACTCCTCTATCAATAGTCTTTTTTCCAAACCTATAAAGTTGACCAAATGGAATTATTGCACCGCGTATTATTAATAGATGATGACGAGACTACTAATCTTGTAAATAAACGCAACATCCTGCATGCCAATTTAAGTACGCACGTTGATGCGGTTACCAGTGGCCAGGATGCCTTGGATTATTTCCATCGGATTGAAAATATCACTTTACCGCTAGACCTTATTTTACTGGATATTCAAATGCCGGAAATGAATGGGTTTGAGTTTTTAGAAATCTACAAAAACCTAAATCCAAAATATAAAGCAAAACATATATTTGGATTGACTTCCTCAGCCAGTTTCTACGATTTGGTAAAAATAAAGACTTACGTTGATATTACCGACCACATATATAAACCCTTTACAACCATGGATTATGTATCCTTAGTAAAAAAGTATTTTTAGTTGTGTGTCATTCCTTTACAGCATATTAGTTGGTGTCCAAATCATACTGGCAAGGATGAACTGTGTTAAAAAGCAAGTGCATTCGTGCTATTTTTTCAACTGCTGCGCTTGGCATTCTGCTGAATAAACCTCACCTGATCTTACCTTCCCAAACACCTGTTTTATCAGCTTGTTCATCACAGCCACTAGGGCTACCTTCTTTGCTTTTCCTGCCGTGACCATCCGCTCATACAGCTCCCGGCAAGCCTTGTTGTACACCTTTGCCGCCATGGCACACATGTAGAGCGTTGCCCTTATGTTTTTGTCCCCGATCCTGCTGATGCCCCTATACCCGCGGATAGACGTCCCTGACTCGTTGATACAGGGACTGATCCCGATAAAGGCGCTAAATTGTCTGGCTGAGGTAAAGCTTCTGAACCCGCCAGAGACCACGAGGAGCTCTATGGCAGATTTCTTACTAATGCAGGGAATGGTCTGCAGGAAGGTAAACAGCTCTTGACAATTCTCCTCAGCCGTTTGCTGCATCTGGCGCTCCAAATCCACTATTTGCTTTTCTATGCTTGCCAGGACCGTTTTACAGGCCTTCACAGCAGCTTTATCGGCTTTGTCTAGCTGTGTGAGGGCATGCAGCTGGTTTAGGAAAGAGCGTTTGCTCTTGACAAGCAGCTTCAGTGACATGCGCTGCTGCTGCAGCTTCCTCATGAAGGGGGCCGGCGGCTCGTAGAGCTTGGGCTGCATGCGCTCTCCGTACTCAGCAATCAGCGCTGTATCCACCTTGTCTGTCTTCGTCCTCTTGAGTTTGGTCTGGGCAAAGCGCTTGATCTGCAAAGGGTTCACCACCGACACCTTGATTCCTTTTTCATACAGGGCCATAGCCAGCTGCAGGCTGTAAACTCCTGTTGCTTCCATGATGCACCAGCAGCTGTCTGGCAGCCCCTTGAGGAGATCGCTAATGCCTTTCCTATCGTTGTTGTGCAGAGAGGTGGTGAGGTTGCCTTCTACTCTTGTAGCAGCTACAAAGCTGTCTTTGGCCACATCGATACCAATGTATGCTTGCTCCATTATACAATGTTTTATGGGTTATACATGTGACAGAAAGATAGCTTCTCTTGCACTCAACATCCTGATACAGGCTCTTAGCCTAATGAACTGTTCAAGGTAAAGAAGCCGGGTAAGGGGACTGTCATAAGGCGCGGGTTTATGGATCCCCTGTTCAACATAAATCTTATTCCTTACCCAGTCTTTATGTCTATAGCTAACTACTTATTTTCTCTGTTTCAGATAGTTTATTTCTCTGATTAACAAAAGGGGAAAGAGTATCTAAGGGACGTCGTACAAACATAGGATGTTCAACAGGACCGCCTATAGAGCAGGCTAGCCAATTGGCTTTTCAGTAGCGTAGCTATCGTGAAGATGTGGTAAGCGCAGGTTGTAATTATAACTTATGTTGAGCTAGCGGTGCAGATCGGCAACGCCCCCTTTCAGCTCGTAAAGGCTGTGAACTTCTTCCTCAGAAAGGGAGCGGTTAAAAAGGGCTATGTCGTCGAACATACCCACATAAGGGCCCGTGCCTAACCGGATAGTTGCTTCAGCGATATCCCATACGAAAGGCTCCTGGATGCCCCCGGTTTCTCCCTGAGGCTTGCCGTCGAAGTAGAGCTTTCCTCTGGCTATCTGGTCAGTGTTCAACCCATCCCAGGAAACCACCACATGCGTCCACTTATCCTGGGAAAACGGTGGCTTGACGACTTTCAGCAAGCGCCAGAAAAATTCTTCACTAGCACCTTTCAGATTCTTCTTGTCCCACACCTTTTGGTCTCCGAAGATGCCCAGCCGGAAGTCAGAAGGTGTGTCGTTCTTCGTGAAATCAACCCAGATAGCCGAATTAGAGTAGTCCTTATCCGTCAACTGAATAGGGTCCGTGTAGGTTTGGGGGATTTTCTGTGGATCAAGCCTCAGCCAGAAGGAGAGCGTACCACTGAAGTTGTGGGGGGAGTAGGCAATATTCTTTTCCGCTTTGTAGAAAACAACATGGCTGTTCTCTTCAGTGAACTCCAGGGCGGCCCCGAACTTACCCTGGCCTGGCACTATCGCTAAGGCAGGGTTACCCAGACCCAGTTCAGAGGACACCGGCTTTTGTTGACCAGCCACTGTTTTACCGGAATAGACACGCGGGTCACCGAGGGCAAAATCCGCATCAGCGCCCTTATCAAAGGAAGTATGGAACGTGAGCGATTCCGACAGGGTGCTAAGACTGGTTGGATTAGTACTGCTATTAGAAACAGGTGCTCTTAAACCCTCTTTTTCTTCCTGTGCCGCTTGGAGGCTTTTGTTTGAAGAACATGCCAGCAACAGGGCGGGGAGTAGGAACAGATAAAGACAATCACTTTTCATTTTTTAATTTCCCTTTGTTGAATAAAAGAAGGAATCAGGGTAGATTCCGCTATAAATGAGCATACACTTTATTCTTATTGAGTCGTCCATATAGGGCCAAGAGCAGAGACACGATGAAAAAAAGCAGCGGGTCTCACCGGAAGCAGTAAAGAAGCGAATCCACCAGCCCTGCACATTTCTTCCACATTAGACGTACGGCCCGGGAAAACCTTACAGAAATGTTAGCTCTTGACCTGCGGCTGGCAGAAGCCTGCCAACCGCAGGAAGCTTACCCTCGTCTAATGCTTACACGCTGTCAGTGTCATTATCAAATTCCAAATGGCTAAAAAAGAAAGCATAAACCCGGAGCAGTGGGTGGCGGCTTACGCTGACTACCTGTATGCCTTTGCCCTCAAGCGGCTACAAGACCCGGAGCTATGCAAAGACCTGGTGCAGGACACTTTTGTCTCAGCCATAAAAAATCTCCGGAACTACAATGGCAGCAGCTCAGAGAAAACCTGGCTTACGGCTATTCTAAAAAATAAAATCACCGACGTATTCCGGAGCAAGGCATCGGAGACACCCCTTCCCGGGCATCTTTCAGGAGAGAATAATACACAACCCTTTTTCGAGGAGAACGGCCACTGGAAAGACAAGCACGCTCCCCGGATATGGGAAACGGAAGAGGCGGACCCTTTAGAGAACGAGGAACTAAAACAAACGCTGGAACGCTGCCTGGAAAAGCTGCCCCCCCTGTGGGCAGTGGTGGTCAGCATGAAGTACCTGGATGAGGAAAAGTCAGACCATATCTGTAAGGAACTGAGCCTGTCTCCGTCTAACTACTGGGTGATCATCCACCGGGCAAAGCTCAGCCTCCGGGCATGCCTAGAGAAAAACTGGTTGAAAGGGTAAAACAGGGGGTGGCATTAGCTGTATCCGGTTAACTGGTTATTAAAAAACCTTCTGGATTAAAGAAATGAAAGAAATGTCTAAGAAAGAAAATGTGCAGCAAGCAGGGGTATGGGTGATGCGGTACAGCGTGGCTCTTATTTTGTTCTGGTTTGGACTGTCCAAGTTCACGCCAACGGAGGCCGGCCATGTTGCAGACCTCGTAAAAGCGCACCCACTCATGTCATGGTTATACAATGTCCTCAGCGTGCAGGGTGTATCCAGTTTTATTGGTGTTGTTGAAGTAACTGCAGCCGTGTTGATTGCGGCAAGACCTGTTGCACCCAGGCTAGCGCTATGGGGAAGCCTGATGGGTGCCTTGTCTTTTCTTTTTACAGTGAGTTTTATGTTTACTGACGGTAAGTTAGAGGTAGTAGATGGCCTGCTGGTATTAGGAGGAATCGGTGGGTTTGTTGTCAAGGATTTAGTCATGCTGGGCTTTTGTGTTTGGTCTGCGGGAGAAGCATGGGCTTCCTTAGAAGAAGGAAAAGCTTTGGAAAGTGTTCCTGCCACTATCAAAGTGAAGGAAAAAACTTTCGTGTAAAACGAAAAAGACTTGTTCTAGCAGAAGTTGGCACCAGGGACTTGTCTGCTCTTTTTCGCAGCAGGGCTGTCTGGTTACAGAAAAAAGCAACATACCCGGCACCAGGGAATACTGTCTGGAAAAACTGGTTAAAAAGCTAAACTATGAAATGGCACAACAACATTGTCTATAACTGTAAAAAGGCAACTTTTCTGATAGATAAAAAGAACCTGGAGGGAATCAGCCCGCTGCAGCGAATAGAGCTGCGCCTCCACCTGGCAGGCTGCTCTGTCTGCAGGCTGTACTATAGCCAGAGCAGGAGGATTGACCAGATGCTGCGCGGTTTCTACCCAACCCGTATAAAGCCTGAGAATGGCCTGGATGAGGCGTTTAAGAAAGGGTTGCAGGAGAGTATCGCAAAAGAGATAAAAAAATCTGGCGCTTAACTGTAAGGTTACTCCCTTTTGCACGACTAAGGGGTACAAGCCACATTGGCTCTTCAGGAATACAGGGGAAAGAAGCATGCCACACGCTCAGGAAGCCACTTGAAAAACATCGTCATTATCGGGAATGGGATTTCCGGGGTAACCGCGGCGCGGCATATCAGGAAAAGGAGTGACCACAGCATCACCATTATCTCGGCTGAGTCTGATCACTTCTACTCCCGCACTGCGCTCATGTACATCTACATGGGCCATATGCGCTATGAGCACACCAAGCCCTACGAAGACCGGTTCTGGGAGAAGAACAGGATAACGTTGCTGCGCGATTATGTGGAGAAGGTGGACACAGACCAGAAACGGCTGCTTCTGCGGACTGGTAAGGTGCAGCCGTACGACGTGCTCATCCTGGCGGTAGGCTCCACCTACAACAGGTTCGGATGGCCGGGGCAGGACCTGCAGGGCGTGCAGGGACTCATAAACCTGCAGGACCTGGAGCTGATGGAGCAGAACACCAAGGGCATCCGGAAGGCCGTGATAGTAGGCGGCGGGCTTATCGGTATCGAGATGGCTGAAATGCTCCAGACCCGCAACGTGCACGTGACCATGCTCATCCGGGAAGGGAACTACTGGGCCAATGTGCTCCCTGCCCCGGAAGCCAGGATGGTCAACCGGCATATACGGGAGCACGGCGTGGACCTGAGGCTCGCCACTGAGCTGCAAGCCATCAAAGGCGGCCCTGACCAGAAGGTAACAGGAATAGTAACGACGGCGGGGGAAGAAATCGAGTGCCGGTTTGTGGGGCTGACCATCGGGGTGCGCCCTAACATCTCCTTTCTGGAAGGCAGCAAAATCAAAACTGATACAGGAATCCTCGTCAACAAGCACTTTGAAACCAACATTCCGGAAGTCTACGCCATCGGCGACTGCGCCCAGTTTGAGGAGGCGCCGGCAGGACGGAGAAAAATAGAGCAGGTCTGGTACACCGGCCGCATGCACGGGGAAACCCTCGCCCTCACCATCTGCGGAAACAAGACTGCCTACAGTCCCGGACCCTGGTTCAACTCTGCCAAGTTTTTTAACCTGGAGTACCAGGTATACGGGCAGGTGCAGCCGCGGGAAGCGGATGACGGGGAGCACCTGTATTGGGAGCATGAAAGCGGGCAGAAGGCTGTCCGGATCATTTACAGGAAAGCAGATGGAGTGGTGACGGGCATCAACCTGATGGGCATCCGCTACCGCCACGAGGTGTGTGACCGGTGGCTCCAGTCAAACGCCACCATACAGCAGGTATTGTCAGAACTGAAGGCGGCCAACTTTGACCCGGAGTTCTACAGGAAGCATGAGGGTGAAATCATGAGCGAATACAAAGGAACTCTTCAGCCACAACAGGGGGAGAAAAGGAAAAAGCTGTTTGGCCTTTTCTAGGTAGAAAGGAATAAAGAAGGGTGGGAACCAACCATATGCATCGTATACAAAAAGCCGGAATGGCACTGTTTCTTCTGGCCATAGCGCTGCTCGCCGCTATCCCGTTCATGGGCCAGTACCGGCTGACGCCCCAGATGGTGGGAGAGGTCGTCACAGACACCGGGCAGCTGGAGTACGTGAGCGCTGAACTGGAGGAAATGCTCGGGAAAACGTATTCCTCCAAGTTTGCCTTCATCAGCGACCTGGACGATGCCTTTTTCACCAGTGCCACCAAGATTCAGGACTACAACCAGATAGACAACCGGGAAGTAGAGGTCAATAACCTGGAGGAGTATGTGGCTGCGCAGTATAAGTTTTACCTGACCAGGAAAGCCACCGCCGGTACCATTCAGGAGCATACCGGCCTGTGGCTGCTCCTCACCATCGGGCTTGGCGTTGTGGGTGCCTTTCTGTATATACTGCCTAAGCTGGGCCTGCTCCCCGGCATCAAAAACGACCACATCTTCCACAGCCGGAACACCGGCCTGGGCTGGATCGGGTATACCATCGGCGCACTCCTTATCCTGTTTTATGTGCTCCTCTACTGGTACCCGGAGTATATAACGGAGTGGATGGTGCTCACAGACCCCATCAGCAAGCGTATCAGCGGCAACGAGGCCAGCCAGTGGTTTTTCTACGGCCTGCTGTATACGCTGGCCATCCTGGTCATGGGCGTCCGCATGCTCATCAAGTACCGCCACAGCCGGTACCACATCATCCGCACCCTGTCGGTGATGTTCTTCCAGACTGCGTTTGCCTTCCTGATTCCGGAAATCCTTATCCGGCTCAACCAGCCTTACTTCGATTTCAAGAACATCTGGCCCCTCAACTATAACTTCTTCTTCGACTACAACAT
>NZ_SSNI01000065.1 GCF_010015475.1 Pontibacter pamirensis | reverse complement strand
ATCCCGAACAGAGAAGTTAAGCCCGGACGCGCCGATGGTACTGGGGTCACACCCGGGAGAGTAGGTGGCCGCCAACCCTACAAAAAGACGCCCCCTGTTAGAGATAGCAGGGGGCGTTCTTGCGTTTTAGAGGCTTTCCTAAAGTTGCGCGATGAGTCATGATTTGCTGTATGGGTCTCACTATAGCAGGAACGTCTGTCTTCGCGCTTTCTCTTCCCGGGACTTCGGCCAGCAGCGTTAAGTTTGAGCCTTCTTACTATAACATTAGTCTGAAGGTTCGCACCAGCAGCAGCAAAATTAGCATACCCTCAAGGGAAGTGTAGCTTTTTTCTACCCCCTCTGTCCTGTTAAGCTATAGCATTGTTTTTTTTGTATAATGGAATAAAAACAATAACTTATGTAAAAAAACTATTGCAACTTATTCTATAACTTGTTTTCTCATGTCATAGAATAAAGTTTTATGTTCTTATCTGTAGTATAATTCTAATTAGAGATTATAACCCCATGCACTTTTTCTCTTTTTTGGCTGGCTTTTTACTCATAAGGCGCATAAAAAAGCCATTAGAGAAATCATCTCTGTACATAAAATGGCAAAGTTTGTTTGCATTTTCGGGGTGGGCCGTCGTAGCTCTTTTCTTTGTAGTTTCTTTTTTTTTCAGTGACGAAGCAAGTGTTTTCCTTGGAAGTATATTCTTGTTAGGACTGTTGCTCTACCTTGAGAAAGAACCTGATTTCAGTGAATTTAAACCATATATCCAGGCCAATTATCCATTAGTTTTTGCTGGAATATTAAATAGCTTCGTTGGACTTGCAATGCCTGATTTCTATGATAGTTGGGAAGGCTACTTTAAATTTACTATTGTTGGATCTTTTATCTGGATATTTGCCAGATGGGCAAATTCAAGAAAGCAGCAACAGGAGTTAAGAATTGTTGAAGACCGGAAAGCAGAACTGGAGGCTTTAGTTAAAGACCGTACCGCTGAGTTAACTCAGCAGAAAGTAGCATTACAGAAAACTGTAGAAGAACTTAAAGTTACCCAAACACAACTGATACAGCAGGAAAAGCTAGCTTCTTTAGGTGAACTCACTGCCGGTATTGCCCATGAAATTCAAAATCCTTTAAATTTTGTAAATAATTTTTCTGAGCTAAGTGTTGAACTTGTAGACGAATTAAATTCCGGACCCTTGCAAATGTTACCCGATGCCGAAAAGGGACATTTCAGGGCAATATTACAGGATCTGACGCAAAACCTTCAGAAGATACATCATCACGGCAAACGGGCGGATTCCATTGTAAAAGGTATGCTGCAGCACACCCGCGCCAGCACTGGTCAGAAAGAGCTTACTGATATCAATGCCTTGGCAGAAGAATACATTCGCTTAAGTTACCACGGCTTACGGGCAAAGGATAAGAGTTTTTGTGCAAAGATGGAAACGCATTTTGACAACAACATTCCCAAACTGGAGGTAGTGCCGCAGGATTTAGGCAGGGTGCTACTTAATTTGTTTAACAATGCGTTTTATGCTGTACAGCAGAAAATGATATCCGGAGCACTGGAAAATTACCAGCCGCTGGTGCAGGTGAGTACCATATGGAAAAGTAAGGCTTTAGAATTACGCATCAGGGATAATGGCTGTGGGATTCCGGAGAATATACGCCATAAAATACTGCAGCCTTTCTTTACTACAAAACCTACGGGGCAAGGTACAGGGCTTGGACTGTCGCTGAGCTACGATATTATCACCAAAGGCCACAATGGAGAAATTAGAATAAACTCAAAAGAGGGAGAATACACTGAATTCATTATAAGACTGCCGATGTTAAATTTAAAGTAAAGGTTTAATTTATAAGGCTGTGTCTACTTATAGCAGCCAGAATATATTTCCGAGTATTCTCGTTTATGCCTCCCTAATTGCGACCATCATTGACCAAAGTAATGCCCGCTATGCTAAGAGGGAGGTGTAAAAACTTGTTAAAACCTATGTCAGGTTCTCCAGGCGCTGTGTGACATCATCAATTAATTCCTCACACCACCTTTGCGCCGTATCTGCTGCTTCGCTTTCAGACCATGCTTCTCCATAAAGCTTTTCCAGCCAAACAATGTTTTTGCCTGGCCCTACCTCATAAGTTGTATGTCCCAGCTTGAAGTGTAGGTCTTTTGTCACGTCAAAGGGAGGGACTCCTGCTCGCTGAAATCCCTCCAGGCGCAGCTTTAGCCCCATATATTGCACATTGCCGTTCTCTATGCTGATGGGTGTATCATCGCCAGCATCAGGGTCTTTTGTCCAGATATCTACAACTTTCTCCAGCCCAAAGTCGTCGAACAGGGGGGTGATATCTGTTAGATTTAAGTGTATGCGTGTCGCTAACGTGGGCAGAATTATATTGTACAGGTGTAGGATTGCGTCTTTATCTCGTGTCATTTGTAATTCTATTTATCGTATAAATTATTTTTTTGTAACCACCTCTCTTTTCTATAACGGTGTTGTAAGCGTGCCTGGGCTAATTTTACAGCTATCTGTTTTTGAACAAGGCCAGTTGGTTTGGTTTGTGCGGAAGATATGGTACAGCAACATACTGTGTTCAAAACCAAAATGCCTTTGCCAATACCTCCTGTCTCAGTCTTAATCAAGCTTAATGAACAACTCCTGCGGCAGTGCTTTCTGTCTGATAACTCATACCTCTTGCCTGAATAACCTTCTGCCCCCAAATTAAAATTAACAATGCTACTAAGGCTGATGCGGCCATTAAACCAGCCATAGGTACGGCAGAATGATTACTGAAAAGGCTCAGGATAACCGTTGCCAAGGCGCCAATACCCATTTGAGAAGCACCCATCAGCGCAGATGCACTACCTGCGTTTTTAGTGAAAGGCGCCAAAGACAACGCAGAGGCATTAGGGAACGTGAAACCAAGGCAGCTTAAGAAGAGGAAGATACAGGCAATGGTGGCATATAACCCCAGCCAACCATTCATAATGCCCAGCAAAAACACAGTTCCTATCACCAGTTGGCAAACAAGCGCCGCAATGATTATCTTCTCACTGCGATATCTGCGCAGCATGATGCTGTTCACCTGGCTGGCTCCAATCAAGCCGATAGAGAGGAAAGCGAAAATCCATCCGTATTCCTTCTCATTAACCTCAAATATTTCCATAAACAGCAGCGGTGAACCAGAAACGTAAGCCAGCAGCCCCGAGAAAGAGACAGCACCAGAAAATGCATAGGTATAGAAATAAGGCTCTTTCAGAACCATGCGGAATTTAGATAAAATTGGTTTTGGCTTGAGCGAATAGGTAGGGTCTGGTTTGCTGCTCTCGGGCAGTCTCAGGTAAACTGCAGCCAATATAGCAGCCGCCATGGCGGCCAGGATAAGAAACACTGCTTCCCACCCGAAACCTGCCGTTACGTAGCCACCAACTGTCGGTGCAATCATGGGCGAAACACCTACCACCAGCATCAGCAGCGAAAATACTTTTGCATTATCCTGCACCGGAAATAAATCCCGCACCATGGCTACGGAGGCTACCGCTGCGGCACAACTGCAAACAGCCTGTATGAAACGCAACACTATCAGCGTTTCGATGGAGGTGGCAAAAGCACAGGCCACCGAGGCAATCAGGTAACCAACAAGACCGATGTAAAGCGGTTTCTTTCTGCCAAACCTGTCCATGAGCGGGCCATACAGCAACTGACCGGCAGATATGCCGATAAAGAAACTGGATAAAGTAAGGGAAACTTCTGCTACCGTCGTATTCAAATCTTTGGCAATGGCCGGAAATCCAGGCAAATACATATCTATTGAAAAAGGACCTAAGGCAGTGAGTGTTCCTAGTATGATAATGAGGGTGATGTAATTCTTGCGTGTCATAAAAAGGTAAATTGCCCTGCAAAGGTAAAGATAAAAGGAAGACCGTACTTTACACGGCTATGTCAATAAACGTCTGGAAGTGTGACACGGCTGTATTCATTTTCATATAATTTGCCGATACAGATAAAAGCAACCTGAAAGCTTGCGCTTGGGGTCATATGGAAGAGAAATGAGCTGTTTTATGTACCGATATTTTTGAATAAAATTATTTTTAACTAAAATTCATTCTGATGAAAAAGAAGCAGGATGCTAACAGCAAAACCAATACAACAACCCTGTATTCCTACACTAAAACGTGCAGGTAACATCTTAAGAAAATATTTTTAAATTAAATCATTGTAGAATAACTTTATGTCAGCAGCGTCTTTTAATCAACAGGTAGCTATTGTGACCGGAGCAGGGCAGGGCATTGGCTTCAGAATATGCCAGGAGTTGGCAAAGCAGGGAGTATCGGTGCTGTTAAATGATATAGATGAAAAGCTGACTGCCAAAGCTGCAAAAAGTATAAACGACCAGTACGGCTCCTGCATTGGCCTAGCCGGAGATGCTGCTAGCCCGCAGTTCATCCAGCAGATGGTGAACGCTGCAGTTACGGAATTTGGGAAGCTTACCATTGCCATCGCAAATGCTGGCATCACCGTGTTCGGTGATTTCCTGACCTACACCCCGGAAGACCTGCATAAAGTGACGCAAATGAACCTCGGCGGGAGTTTTTTCCTGGCACAGGCGGCAGCCAAACAGATAATTAAACAGCAATCCGGGGGCAGCATCCTTTTTATGTCTTCTGTTACGGGGCATCAGGCGCATAAGAACTTAGCAGCCTATGGCATGACAAAAGCTGCACTTGAGTTGCTTGCCAAGCACCTCGTCCTTGAACTATCACCCTACCGAATCAATGTGAATGCCCTTGCTCCCGGGGCTACTCTTACAGAAAGAACTGCTGAAGACGGTACCTACGAGAAGACGTGGTCAACTATTACACCTATGGGACGTCCTGCTTATCCGTCTGATATTGCACATGCAGCCTTGTTCCTGGTGTCAGAAAATGCCAGGCATATTACAGGGCAGTCCCTGGTGATTGACGGCGGATGGACATCTATCAGCCCTTCACCATATGAATAGGAGGTGCGCCGAATTTTGTACATACTCGCTTAAGTTATTGGTATAACTAACTATAAGTCAGTAGTATAAATGCTGTATTTGAAAAATTAGCTTAAGAGAATAATTGACATTACAAAACAACAGATTATCGTATGTTTTAAGTCCCGGAGGGACAACCTGTAAATAGCCCCTTGGTCAGGAACCGCCCTTAGCTCCAGCGGAGCGGACTGTATATATAACTAACAAGTCGCTCCGCTGAAGCTAAAGAATACTCGGCTTTTTTTCTATCGACAGGTCGTCCCGCTGGGTCTTCTGCGTGTCGTAAGAGAAATTTTTAAGCAAAACTTTTCGCAGAGTACGTTAAAGTGAGAGAAGTGGGAAACAAAGTTGTATAGGTCAGGCATAGGATAGATGTTGATGCATGACGGCCGGATTGAATGGTGTCAGTATAGTTGTATGCATCCGACGCGAGTTAAAGCTTTGAATGAATTTGGTATGTCTCCTAAAACGCTGCATTTACTCACACCAAAAGAAGAAGCCTCTATACTGCAGAGGCTTCTTCTTTTGGTGTGGGCTACACATCTTCTTTATATGCATTTCCGCCTCTAAATCAGTTGTAGTTGTGCAAGCGAGGCGTAGGCTCCTCTTCCGTTTATGTCAGGATTGATAGTAAGTTCCAGTGCACTCACCGCGTCGAGGTTCACCGTATATTCTTCTGATTCTTCTGTCGTTTGCGGAGGACTGAAGTTATACTGCTGTCGTACAATCTCACGATAAGATGCATCACTTTCTGGTTTCCAGCGCAGAAGAAACTCCTGCGAGCGCTCCTTTTCCTCTTCCCGAAACAAAAGATGAACCCGTTGGATTTTTTGTGGTGTATCAAACATAATCCGGATGACCTGTTCACCAGGCTGTGCCGCCTTCCAGCCTTCCACTTTGTTAGCCGTAAGGGCCGACTCAATAGGAAAAGCTTCATCCTCAGACGTAATTTCAATTTGAGCCAGTTGTTCCAGGTCTAACCCGGTATGGGTTGCAGGAGATGCCTGATTAATTATTTGTTTGCGCATATCTTTATTTTTAGAAATTGCTGTATAAGTTAAGTTAAAGTGGGGAGTAACTTCATTATTCAGTCAGGAAGCTACTCGTACATCACTAATCCTCTTTCCTCTTTGAGAAGAGTTTATACAAGTATGTCAGAATTAACTGCCATTGGTGGTGTATGTTGTTCCACCTATTTCCTGTTTACTTTGATAACCTCAGTACTAAACCCTGAAGAGGCTGCCGCAGTAATAACAATTTAACATGTTTGTAAATAAGCTGTTTGTGCTGTGTACTTTATCTTTTACTCCAATGAGCGCTTTAAGTTTATATGTACATGTGTAGCATAAGTGTGTGTGACTGGTGGGGTGTGCATTTACATATAGCCCGAATGAATAAACATAGCTTTCGGTGCAGTATCTGAATAATTCAAGCAGCTACCATGGTAGCTTTGGGAAAACAAATGTGGACACATATCCATACCGTCTGCTAACGCTGCTGCTTTATACGTCAATATAATTTTGTTTGAATATTGTTTCTCACAGGCCTCTTTTACCGTAAAAGTCTATAGCCTATGAAATTTCTTCCTACTCAGCTCATCCTTTTCCTTCGGAACAAGCCCGACCGTCGTAACCTGAAGCTTCTGTTTCGGTTTCTGCTTATATTGTTTATCCTGGTTCTTGTTTTTACTGTCATATTCCATCTGCTCATGCTTCGTGAGGGGCAGCAACACACCTGGATAACAGGTTTTTACTGGACTCTCACGGTTATGTCTACCCTGGGTTTCGGAGATATCACTTTTCATAGTGATGCCGGGCGTTTCTTCTCCATCGTGGTACTTCTGTCGGGTATGGTGCTCCTGCTGATCCTGTTTCCCTTCACTTTTATTAACTTTTTTTATTCGCCCTGGATGAAGGCGCAGGAACAAGCGCAGGTACCCCGTGAATTGCCAGAGGGCACGAGCGGACACGTAGTACTGACCCGCTACGGTTCTGTTACAGAGGCCCTTATTAAGAAACTGGACCGGTTTCAGTATCCCTATGTCGTGCTGGTGCCGGATTTGGCAGAGGGGTTACGTCTGCGTGAACTCGGCGTCAACGTAATGCTGGGGGATTTCGATGACCCTGAAACATACCGTAGCGTACGGGCAGAAAAGGCGGCGCTGGTGGCGACCACTTCCACAGACGTGATAAACACCAACGTGGCTTTTACGGTACGGGGATTAAGCAGTGAGGTGCAGATCATTTCCACCTGCAATTTTGAGGCATCGGAAGACATCCTGAAGCTGGCAGGCAGCAACCATGTCTTGCGGCTGGGTGAGATAATGGGCCTGTTTCTGGCTCGCAGAGCCAGCGGGGGAGACGCATGCGCGCACGTAATAGGGAAGTTTAAAGAGTTGCAGATTGCTGAAGCCACGGTGGCAGGCTCTCCACTTGTTGGGCTCTCGCTGCGGGAGACAAAACTGCGGGAGAAGGTAGGCGTAAGTGTGGTGGGCGTTTGGGAGCGTGGCAAGTTCCGGGCTGCTCAACCCGACACGCACATCACCCAAACAACCGTACTGGTGCTGGCAGGCTCTGAAGCACAGATAGAAAAGTACAATAAGGCGTTCCAGGTTGAAAGGCACATGAACTCTCCAGTGGTTATTGTTGGAGGCGGGCGCGTCGGCAGAGCTACGGGCAAGGCTTTAGAGGCACGTAAACTTGATTACCGAATAGTAGAGAAAGCTCCGGAGCGGGTAAAGAATGATGCACGTTATATACTGGGGGATGCGGCTGAACTTGACATACTGAAGCAGGCGGGTATTGATACGTCTCCCTGTGTCATCATCACTACGCACGACGATGACATAAACGTATACCTAACCATTTATTGCCGCCGCTTGCGTCCTGATATTCAGGTTATTACCCGCTCAACCCTCGAGCGGAATCTGGCAACGATGCACAGGGCCGGGGCTGATTTTGTGATGTCGTACGCCTCCATGGGGGCGAACACTATTTTTAACCTGCTCAAGCGCAGTGACATACTGATGGTAGCTGAGGGCTTGAATTTACTTAAGGTAAAAGTGCCGAAGCAACTGGCCGGACGTACAATTGCCCATTCTTCCATCCGGCAGGAGACAGGTAGTACCGTTATTGCCATCCGCACCGGAGAGACAACGCATATCAACCCCGATCCAGCCATGGTGTTACCCGCTGAAGCAGAAATCATTCTCATCGGTACGGTGGAGGCGGAGAACAAATTCTTCAGCATGTATGGGGCCAGGTAAGCGCTTTCAATATTATCCAAAAAAATGAATTTTATGTTACTTTAGAAAGGGTAGATAGTATCAGGGCTGGTATATGTGCTCACCCTGAAGGAGCCGGTCTGATTAGTATTTAGGCGATAAATGAGCAAGCAGCTGGCAGCTGAAAATCAGCTTCTTGTTTTGCAGTATATATAATTTTTGTAGCTTACAGTTTAGGGTAGCCCCGTAGCAATGAAGCATAAATTGAACAGGTTCCAGCTGGCTTTTTTCAGGTGGCGCAGGAGGCAGAGCAACAACCGTATCATGCCTTTTGTGCTAAGCGTGGTGGTGGGTTTAATTGTGGGTGTTGCCGCGATTCTGATTAAAACGATTATTTTCTACATTGAGCAGTATGCGGTTTATTTCGCACCGAATATCCTCTACTTCCTGCTGCCGCTCATCGGGTTTGTTTTGGTGACCTTCCTCAACCGCAATGTGTTCAGCAAAACAGCGTATTTTAGCGGCGCCCGGCACGTAATCGAGTCTATAGAGAAAGATACCTCCATTATTCGGTTCAGGCTTATTTACTCTAAATTTGTAACTACCGGACTTACTATTGGCTTCGGTGGAAGCTCCGGGGTAGAGGCGGCTATTATTACGAGCGGGGCAGCCGTAGGTTCTAATGTAGGGCGTGTGCTAAGGCTGAATTACCGGCTTCGCACGCTGCTTATTGGCTGCGGCGTGGCTGCCGGAATCTCTGCGGTGTATAATGCGCCAATGGGTGGGTTTATTTTTGCCCTTGAAACCATACTCCCCGAGTTTACCCCAACGCTGCTGATTCCGTTGCTGGTGGCGGCGGCGGCCGGTAAAATCCTGTTTGAGTTCTTTATGGGGCAGCACCTGCGCTTTGAGGTGCCGCTCACTGATTTTGCTTATGAGCAGATTCCGCTGGTTATTCTGCTGGGGGTGCTGGGCATGCTCATGTCGAATTACCTGCTAAAGACTTACAGCTACTGCTCCCTTTACTTTTCCCGCATCAAAAATGCATACCTGCGTGCCATAGTGGGCGGAGTAGCGCTGGGCAGTATTATTTACCTGCTGCCGCCCATGTATGGCGAGGGCTACGTGAGTATGAACGCATTGCTAAACTCGGAAGAGCGCTCCCTGATTGTGAATTCGCCGCTGGCCGCACTGCCCACCACCATCTGGTCTAATCTGCTTTTCTTCTTTCTCATAACTATGGTTAAGCCACTCGCCACAGGTATTTGCGTAAATTCAGGGGGAGAGGGCGGCTATTTTGCACCTTCCATTATTACGGGTGGATTTTTGGGCTACCTTTTTTACAAAATAGTTGCGCTGCTGTTCCCATTCTATGGTTTAAACATGGCCACCTTTATGTTCCTGGGTATGGCCAGTGTCTTTGCCTGCATCATGAATGCACCTGTTACAGCCATATTTCTCGTCGCCGAGATTACACAGAGTTATCAGCTGTTTGTGCCCCTGATGCTGGTATGCGCTGTTTCATACTTTCTGAAATATTACATTGAGAACCTGAGCTCAAGTGTGGAGCAACCCAAAGGGCAGGGCAAAGCCCTGCGGGTAGATCGTATCCTGCTAAACCAGCTAAATATAAGCCAGTTAATTGAGGAGGATAACAGGCCCTTATTAGAGGATGAATCCCTGCGGGTTGTCGTTGAAAATTTCTCCAACTCTAACAGGGATGTACTGCAGGTGCTGGATACCCAAGGAATGCTGGTAGGGGTGATTACCCTGAGTGACATGCGCAAACAATTAGGAGATGTATTCAACTATGACACCGTCACGGCCAAAGACCTGATGCAGCCTCCAATTGTTACCGTGGAAGTAGATGAGCCTGCAGCAGAAGTACTTGACAAGTTTGACAAAAGCAAGCTTTGGTCGCTGCCTGTGGTGCGGAAAGGCAAGTTTAAAGGTTTTATATCTAAAAGCAGGCTCCTGACGCAGTACCGGAAAGATCTGACCCGTGTGAACAGGTTCTTCTGATCAGAAGCTTTTATAGCTGCACACGGTGTGTGTTACTTCTGAATTTAAATGGTTTCTGCTTCTTTCGCCTGACTTTTTGCTTTATTTTTGGGTGATGAGAAAAACCGCCTGCCTCTGTTTTCTAGTGCTGCTTGCCTTTAGTTTTATCGCTGGACGCCCTGTTTTAGCCCAGCAAGCGGGGGAGAATGTACGCACACAAACAGATTCTCTTCTTCAGGCTCGTGCCGACAGCTTGAAAAAGCCGCAGTTGCTGGTGCTGGATACCCTGAGCTACCGCATTTTTGGCGACGGCAGCTTCACCCAAGGGAACGTAAACCGCAGCCTTGTGGTGCTGCGGGCAGAGGTGACCTTGGGAGGCCCGGTGATTTCTATTGCCACTAACCCCCGCTTCAGCTACGGAAGGCAGAACAATTTGCTAGCCGAGCGCGACACCTACGTTGACTTGTTTATTGATGTATTCAAGAAAAGAAAGACGTATATATTCGGGCTGGGAACCATAGAAATAAGCAACCTGCGGGGCATCGAACTACGGCAACTGGTAGGGGCGGGGGTAGGATACCGCTTGCTGCAGACCGAAAGACATACCCTGACGCTGACGAATGCCATTATTCATGAATCAACTGATTTCGTAGAGCGGTCCACTATAGTCACGCAACGAAACTCTTTTCGTGTTAAGGGCAGCCACAGATTCCTTGGTAAAAAAATACAGTTTAACCATCTCACTTTTGCGCAACCGTCGCTGAGAGACTTTTCTAATTTGCGTTGGAATACCCTTCTCACCCTGGAAATGCCCCTAAATAAATGGGTTGGTATCCGTACCAGTTTCGCCAATACCTATGAGAGCGAAGTGGAAGCTACCCGCAGGCACAACGATTCTCACCTAACCTTTGGCGTTTCGCTGGGCATACAGCCCTAAACTGAAGCGCATAAACATGCTGCTGCTTTTAAGCTTACACCGACAAACGTAATGACAGCTTTAAGAAAATCATTTGATGAGAAGACATCTACTGCTTTTATTATCGCTGTTATTCATACCAAAGCCTTCAATGTCTCAAAGAACAGATGACTTCCTAAAAGATATTCTTATCAAAGCAGGAAACGACAGTGTTAACATGCTGATTAGGAACGCTGAAGCGTACCGGTTGCAGATCATTTACACAGAAATTAACCGTGATAAGAACAACAACCCTTCTTTCCAGAACTATTACTTCAACCATGATCCTGATCTCTATTTCAACCCGGCGTCTATGGTAAAGCTGCCACTGGCTTTCATAGCATTGGAGAAACTCAAAAAGCTTCAAAAGAAGGGGGTAAACAAGCATATGCCGCTCGTTTTTGATAGTAGTTATGTGGGGCAGAAGCCACTTTATACAGACGCTACGTCAGCTGATGGCCGGCCTTCCATTGCGCATTTTATTCGTCGGGCTTTCCTGGTAAGCGAGAATGATCCTTATAACCGTTTATACCAGTTTATAGGTCAACAGGAAATCAACCGGAACCTTCACCGTAAAGGCTATGAAGACTCCCGCATCGTCCGGCAATTTATGAGCTTTACAGAAGAGCAAAACCGCCACACGAACGCCGTCCGCTTTTTAAATGAAGATGGTAGCACAATATATTCCCAGCCGCCTGCATATAATTCCGATTCCATTGATTTTAGCAAGGTAGTCCTATTGGGAAATGCCCATTACGACAGCAGCGATAGCTTGGTGAATGCCCCCTTTGACTTTACGAAACAAAACAATCTTCCATTGGAGGACCTTCAGCAGTTATTGCAATCCGTTTTGTTTCCTGCATCTGTGCCCAAAAAGCAAAGGTTTAATTTTTCAGAAGACGACTATAGCTTCCTGTACCGCTATTTGTCGCAGTACCCCTCTGAGACTCCTTACCCCAAGTATGACGCAACTCTCTTTTATGATAGTTACGCGAAATTCTTTTTCCGAAATAAGGATCATCGAGTGCCGGCAAATGTCAGGGTTTTTAACAAAGTAGGATGGGCTTATGGTTTTCTAACGGATGTTTCGTACGTAGTTGATTTTGAGAATAAAGTGGAATACATGTTAGCTGCCAACTTGTATGTGAACAGTGACGGCGTATTGAACGATGGGAAGTATGAGTATGATACAGTCGGTTATCCTTTCCTGTACAACCTGGGGCAAATTATTTATAACTACGAATTATCAAGAGCGCGTACATTTAAACCTGATCTTTCTGCATTTCAGGTACAGTATGAAAAGCGAGACACCAATGATACCCGCCCTTCTTTTAAGGAGGTAGATAATTAGTTTTTGTTGGTCAATAGCTTCCAAAATACGGTAGCCTCTGCCATCTACAGGTTCTTCTCTCTAACTAAATTTCCTTCTCCGCTTTTTCGGATATCTTTAACAAATATTATATGATTAAACAAATATGAGTCAAAACACTTATGTCTCTTGAAAAGTAAAAGTAATGACAGACTTGAGTAAGCAACCGTCTCAATCAGAAACCTTCTGAACCAGATTATTGACTTCTGACTGACTTAGATAGCGCCACTCCCCAATTAATAGGTTTCCGAGTTCAAGGGTTATGATGCGGATGCGCACGAGTTTCTTCACCTGGTATCCCAACTTGTAACACATTCTCCTGATTTGTCGGTTGAGGCCCTGTTTCAGGAAGATGGAAAAAGTAATATCATTCACCTGCCTAACGACGGCGGGCCGTGTTTTTTTCCCCATGATGACAATACCAGCAGCAAGGCATTCTACTGCCTGCTGTGTCAAAGGCTTATCCACCATTACCAGGTATTCCTTTTCCTGATGCCTCTCTGCGTGAAGTATTTTGTATGATAGATCTCCATCGTTTGTGAGTAGCATAAGCCCCTCTGATGCTTTGTCAAGCCTTCCTACAGGAAATACACTATGGGCAATGTCTAAAGCCTGTAGCAGGTTGTTTTCTATTTGGGTGTTCATCGTGGATTCTACGCCGCATGGTTTATGATAGGCTATATATACTTTTTTTCTCTGCTCTTTAATAACCTGGTCATCCACCTGAACCTCGTCTTCCGGTAGCAGCACCTGCTTTAGTGTCCCTTGTTTGCCATTCACCAGCACTCTACCCGAAAGAATATATTGAACAGCATCTTTGTTTGATAATTTTAATTTCTGAACAATAAAATGATTCAGGGAGGAATTGAGCACTTTCATTTATAACAGAAAAGCTGTTTAGAATTTAAAGAACCTCCAAAGAATTAAGCTGGTAAAAGTGTTTGCAAAGACATTTCAACCTAAACCTAATCCGATGGAAGTCATAAGCGAAGATAGCATAAACCGCTGGATAGTGCCGCATCTGAGCGTGGGCAAAAAGGTCCCAAGCTACAGG
>NZ_SSNI01000064.1 GCF_010015475.1 Pontibacter pamirensis | reverse complement strand
GGCACGTGCGCCGAGAGCGAGAAGAGCAGCTCCTTCTCATCTTTGAAAGTTTTCTTGCCCTGCATAACTTTAAGCAATAGGTCATTATCCTTTAACGCCTATCTTCAACCGGTTGTGCAACAGCCACGTGGGAGTTTTGACATCGTGGAACCTTCAACTGAATCTGCCCCTGGAGCCTGTATGGCGTCTCATTTGCAGTCTCAAAAATTAAACTAATGATTTGATTTAAGAGATGAGTAGGTGAGACCGTTTATCATATTATGAACAGTGTGTTCATAGGCAAACTGATAGATTCACCTAAAGGTACATAGTAGGGGAGGTCACCAAAAAGAATAAGGCAAACAACAGAAGCTTTACCTCCTCAAAAATCAATTATTAGCCGAATCGAGAGATGTTAAATTGACAGGTGGCAGTTTTAGTGTCCGAATAGTGTCCGAAGCAAATGATAAAAGCCCCTCAGTTGCTTCTGAGGGGCTTTTATGTAGACCGAAGGAATGAATTATCGAACCATATCCACAAAGATTTAGTGGCTGTGGAAAAATATCTTCAGGTGGGTGAGGAGCAGTAGAAGCAGCGAGCCTTTCCTCTGGTACAGGTACATGCGGAAGCAAAACGGTAAACTCCGTCCATTCCCCTTCCTCAGAAGTTACCATCATTTCTCCGCCGTGCCCTTTCGTGATGATATCATAGGAAAGGGAGAGACCTAATCCTTGTTCCTTGTCCTGTGGGCTTTGTGGTGAAGAAAGGCTGGAAAACCTTGCTCTTCACGCTCTCCGGCATACCTGTTCCATCGTCCTTGATGTGGATCTCCAGTTTGTCATTGAAACGCCTGGTTCTTACCGATACAGCAGGTTCGTACCCTTCCTTTGCTTTCTCATCCTATGCTTGGTTGAGGTGGAACCGGAATGATTACAGAAATATAACAATATTTACCTTGATAAAGACAGGTAGGTTCGTCAATTCATGGAAGTACGGTTGATAACATTCTGGAAACGCGTATCATTTCGGAGCAAAGCCGGGACATCCGGTGAGAATTTCAGATGAATCAACAGCGGGTCACGATCTAAGAAAGCTTTTTCCAAGTAATGAAAGGAGGCATCCAGGTCATTCAGATAGGCCGCAGAAACACCAATATAGGCACCTGCTATATACTCTGACTTCGACCTTTCTTCTAAGCCGTTGAACAATGCTTTGGCTTCTGGTATATTCCCCTTGCTGCAGTGGGCCCAGATGAGGCTGTTAACAGCATGCTGATGCTGGTTTGAGGTTTTTACCAGATACTGAAACGTGTCAATAGCTTCGTCATAACGCCCCAGTGACAGGTAGCAAAGCCCAGCCACGCGGTGAGAAAGAAAAGAGTTTTGATCCAGTTCAACACCGGCTTGAGCAAAATATAGTCCTTCCTCAGATCTGCCTGCCGTGTGGAGCGACCAGGCTAAATCGGCATGGGCTATCGCGCTGAGGGGCTCCAACTTGATGGCTATTCGCCCTTGCTTTTCCCCTTCATCGAACTCCCCACGCCCGACTGCTTTTGCTAAGCCGTAGAGGGCACGCGCTTGGGCAAATCTGGGGTTCAATTCTATAGACTTGAGGTAATTCTCCTCCCCTTGCGCCCAGTTCCACTCAAGTGCCACATAATAATTTGCCAGGGTGCAGTAACACTCCCAACGGGATTCATCCAGCTTGACGGCGGTATCTGCCGCTTGTTTCATCTTCTGCTTCACTTCACTTCCAGGGAAGAAGCTGTAAAAAGCGCCCAGGAAGAGAGCGTCTGCATAGCCGGTATAAGCCAAGGCAAACGCTGGGTCAATGGCAATCGCCTGTTCAAAGAACCTTAATCCGGTTAAAACGGAGCTCCCACGACGGTTTATATGAAAGACACCTTTCAGGTACAGCTCATAGGCTTCAGCATTCAGGGTGGTGGTCTTGGTGATGATCTCCCGGTCACTTCCCAGCAGAGTTACTTCCAGTTGCTCAGTAATAGCCAGGGCAATATCATCTTGGATGGCGAAGATGTCATCCATGCTCCGATCGTATTTCCCACTCCAGAGGTGAAAGCCGTCCGCCACGTTGATCAACTGGGCGGTGACGCGCAGCTTGTTTCCCTGTTTGCGCACGCTGCCCTCCAGCACCGTGGCTACGCCCAGCTTTTCGCCCACCTCCCGCAGGTCCACTTTTGCGCCTTTGAATTGAGAGGAGGAGGTGCGGCCCGCCACTTTCAGGTCTCTTAAATGCGCAAGAGAGTTTATGATTTCCTCGGCTATGCCGTCACTGAAATACTCTTGTTCCGGGTCGTTGCTCATGTTGACAAAGGGCAATACGGCAACGCTCTTAGGTGGGGCCTTAGCCTGTTCCTGCTGTAGCAATGCTGGCCCTGCCGGCTCGGCTTCATAGTCCACCGGTATGACTTCATATACCCGTAGGGGTTCCGATACATTCTTGAGCTCTTCCTCCCCAACAAACTTTGTTGAAATACCTTTTTGGTTTGAGATGTTTTTAGCAACCGCTTCTGATATCCAAATGCCGCCTACGGGTGCCAATGCCTGCAGGCGGGAGGCAATATTCACCGTATCCCCAAAGACATCACCCCCTTCGAATAAAACTTCCCCTAAGTGGATACCAATCCGAAGATTCACTCTTTCTTCCGCCGCGCAGGCAGTCTGGATGGCGGCGGCGCAGTAAACGGCATCCGTACCGGTGGCAAAACTGGCCAGTATGCCGTCGCCTAGCTCCTTTATCCAGCGTCCGCCGTGCTGCTCAATGAGCGGGCGCTGGATCTGCCTGTTACGATTGAGCAACTCGATTGCCTTTTGCTCGTCTTTGCCCATCAAGGAAGTATAGCCGGCAATGTCGGTGAACATGATGGCGGCCAGTTGGCGGGTTCTCGGCATATGTAAAGGCTAAGCTTATCTCAATAGGAAGCATCTTGTTTTCAGAAGCCACTGTCTTACCATAAACGTAATTCGCGATAGCTTGATGTGGGGTATGGCAATAGTTAAGCCTGTGCTTGCTTCCACAGTGAAGCTGATTTCAGGACAAGAGCAATAGGAAGAGCGTGCACGGGCGGTTGAGCGTATGCAAATAGCTGGGTAAAAAAGTAGGAGGCAAGCTACATTAGTGTCCGAATAGTGTCCGAAGGTCATAAAAAAACGCTCTCAGATGCATCTGAAAGCGTTTGGTGTAGACCTCAGTATCGAATTATCGAACTTTTTCCACAAAGATTTTGAGGCTGTGGATAAGTATCTACAGATGGGAGAGGGGCAATAAAGAACCTCTTCTACAATAGCAACAGATTGCCTTTTTATTATAAAAGATGTTATGAGCTAGCCGAAAAGAGAGGATAGATTTACCTGCTTCTTAGCGCTTTGCCGAAGCACCTCCTCCACCCGCAAAGAGGGTCCTTTCCGCGGCGCCTGCCGCTTGCAGAATGTGGCCAGGGCGCGGCAGGGATGTGACCCGACAAAGCCGTTGCGCCTCTCACTTGTACAGAAGCGCTTTGTCTACCAGTCAGTACATGCAATTCCCAGGCATGCGTGTCCATTCGCCATGGAAGGAACTGCTGCCCACCACTAAAGCCCCTCCCCCCAAGCCATGACCCCAGCTAAGACCATAAGAAACACAGCCAGCACTGCGGAAACACCCAGCACTATGGAACTAATGATCAACCCAGCACGTGCTCTTCTTCTCCCAGCAAGCTTGCCAGGATTTTTTTTAATTTCTAAGAGCGCTACTATACTCGCTATCATGCCGAAGACAGCTCCTAACGCCGCCAGCAGGAAAAGAACGAGGGAGGATGTCGCTATTCCAACGAGGATAAAAGCAGCCGCCAGCAGGCTAAGCACCAAACCAATTCCAGCCTCTTTGCTTTTCTCCGTCTCACCCTCAGGCGTAGCCTGTACTCCCTGTCGCAGTGTTTTCTGCGATCTGCTACTTCCTTCTGGCCTGTTGGCCAGCCTGGCCGCCACTTTGCCTGGAGTTAAAGCCTGCTTGTAATCAACAGGCTGCACTGGCCCTGGAGTAGATGATTCCAATAAGTTTGCTGTTGTGCTGGCATTAGCTTCTGGGGGTAGAGTATGGGCTTCAAAGGCTTTCTCTTGTACAGATTGTAAAGGGAGCGCAGCAGCATGAGTTGGCATCTCCTCCGCCTTCCGGGCTTCCTTGTAAAAACCATAGGGATCGGCACCTTTAGAGATGAAAAGCGCTTCATTTTTGGAACAGCTTACTAAGAGCAGCAAGGCAGCTGCCAAATGAAATGCAGGGTAGGCGTGTTTCATATAATAGTCCCTCCACTTTTTGTTATCCTACCCTGGGGCAGCAGCTGACATCAGGGCCTCTGACATGCCTTTGATTACCTGTCTTCATACGATAAAATTGGCTAATGGATGGTCTCCTGCCTCCGTGCTAAAACACTTAAATGAGGTAAATTCATTGGCGGCAGTTCAAGAGAGGGTTTGCAAGATCTAAAGGTTTATCTCCCTATTTCCGACAACCTTGAACAAAGCTCTTTAGGCCTATAGAAAATAACAAAGCTCATATGCTACAAACAAGAATGGCTTCTCATTGTGAGGAGCCATTCTTGTTTTATAACGCAGGTTATGTTCAGTAAGCAGGAGCTTGAAGAATGCTTTTGCTTATCATAAAAGCTGTTACAAGCTAAACGCATAGTGGTTGGAGCGGTACAATAAGGTTCTGATATAATCTAAAGCTCAGCTGCACTCTTTGGTAAGTTCCTTAAACCGTGAATTAAGGACTTTTTTCGCCTCTATTTAGCTGTTTATGTAGATGAGCCTAATAAAGCTATTTGTATATATCCTACAGCAGTTGAGGCACTCAGCAGGCTATTTTATATCAAGAGAAATTATTGAGCAGGTTTATGAACATGAAATTCAATAGGCGCACTATGTGCCTGACTTAAATCTTCGGATGACTTTGCTTTACCTTTCCACTACTAGCTTCACGGTCTCAACCTTATCTCCGGTATTTAAGCGAACCAGGTACAACCCTTTGGACAGGCCCTCTGCCAGCAACTCGTGCTCATACCTTCTGCCAACATCTGCCGGCCCGGCGGCGATGCGCTGCACCAGCGCCCCTTTCAGGTCGTAAAGTTCTAGTGTATAATTTGTGTCACTGTCGGCAACGAAGGAAAGGGTGGTGCGGTCAGAGAAGGCAGTAGGATATGCCAGCAGGCCCTGAGGGGTAGGCTGCTCAACAGCTCTTTGTGACATGACACTGCTTAGACTCCTGCCCAAGGGCTTGTGGATAATGATAGCCCCCCTTTCAATGGCATCACATGCTGGGGCATTGTTGTCTAGGCTGGCGGAAAGGCAGCCAGTTTGGTTATCATAAACTACCTTACCCTCGGTTCCGTCCTCATTGATCACCCAGATTTTGAGTCGAAGCTGGTCAGGCCCTGTGTTAGAGCCAAATTGTCCGTCAGTGGCAGCGATGAGGTATCCGAACTGGCGATCGTCAGTTTGGGTATAAAAGCCCCGTTGATGGAGGAGAACGCCTTTGCCCCTGAAGAATGCCCTGTTTCCTGAAATAACCAACGAGCCGTCTTTTATACTGGTGCTTCGGAAGATCGAGGGGCCGGCCTCTAAAATTACGAGGGCTGAACCAATAACCTGGGTCTCTGTTCTATACTTTGCCACAAAGCCCCAATATATGTTTCCTCCCCGTTGCATGAGCTCGTAGTCTGTATGGGAAGGCGAGTCACTCCGGCCTCCGCCAGAGACAAAGCCGGCATCGAAGTCATAAACATGGGCATAAAGTACAGCGGTTTGGGAAGGGCAGCCCACTTTACCGCTGTAGGTGACGCTCATCTTATAGACATGGGGTTCATCAGGCCAGTCCACGGAGATGGAGCCGGTGCCTTGGCCGGTGAAGTCGGTATAGGCAGAGCCGTCGATGTCCGTAATTGTCCAGGTGTAGGAGGTGGCCATGGAGGCAGGGAGGGAGTAGACGGAGTTGCTGGTACCCACGGCTGCATTCGTGCTGCCAGTGATGGATGTCTCTGTTATGGCCGGGCACTGGCTGTACTTGACGGTGAGAAAATCATAGAGCGTTTCAGGACTGTAGCTGTAGCCTGTGATGATGAGGTCTCCTTCACTACCCAAGGCCATGTCCACTGCCACATCTTCGCTGCTGCCTGCGCTGTTATACCGCTCTGCCCATACCTGCTCGCCTGTGGCGGCGTCATAGCGTACAGTGGCAAAGTCTGCGTGAGTGTCACTGTTGTAGCTAACCCCTGTCACATATACGCCTCCTTTGCTGTCCACCACGATAGCGGCGGCTGTGTCTCCACTGCTAATGGGCCCATCATAGCTGCTGGCCCAGCTTTGCTCGCCGGTAGCGGCTTCATAGCGGAGGGTGGTGAAATCTGCTCCGGTGCCATTAAAAGAGCTCGTGCCGGTTACATAGACTCCTCCGGTATGGTCAACAGCAATGTCCCTGGCCCTATCCTCGCTGTTGCTTTCTCTGTTGTAATGACTGGCCCATGTTTCCATGCCTGTTGAAGCCTCATAGCGCACAGTGGCATAATCGAAGCCCGAAGCATCGTCACTGCTGCTTCCTGTGACGTAGACCCCACCCTCCAGATCGGCGGCGATGGCAGTGGGGAAATCAGCAGTGTTGCCCCCTCGGCTGTACCGGCTCACCCAGCTTTCTTCGCCGGTGCTGGCCTCATAACGTACAGTGGCGAAGTCGGTGCTGGTGCTTTCACCGGTACTGGCTCCGGTTACATAGACACCGCCCTCATTATCGACTGCAATGGCGGCAGCTGAATCCCTGGTGGCACCATCAGGTCCATTGTAGCGGCTAGCCCACGTCTGCTCACCGGTTGCAGCATCATAGCGCACAGTGGCATAATCAGCTGTGAAATCCTCATTATAACTGAAACCTGTAACGAAGACGCCGCCCGCATTATCCACAGTTATGGCACTGGGCTCATCATTGTTAAAAAAGGCGGGTCCATCGTAGTAGCTAACCCAGGTTTGCTCGCCAGTGACGCCGTCGTAGCGGATAGTAGCGTAGTCATAAGCGAAGTCATCTAGACTGAAATATACCCCTGTGACATAAACGCCGCCCTTGTTGTCTACAGCGATGCCGCTGGTTCTATCTAAATCATGCTGTGCTACCCACAGTTCTTCCCCTGTAGGAGAATACTTTACCGTCACCATTCTTGGGAAACCCGCCTGACGGGTACCTGTTACATAGCT
Source organism: Pontibacter pamirensis (assembly GCF_010015475.1). Lineage (GTDB taxonomy): Bacteria > Bacteroidota > Bacteroidia > Cytophagales > Hymenobacteraceae > Pontibacter > Pontibacter pamirensis. The sequence continues at coordinate 7,005 of NZ_SSNI01000064.1, read as the reverse complement.
GTTACCTTCTGCGTCTACAGCTACAGCAACAGCATAGTCGTTTAGGTTCTCTCTGACATTGTACTGTTGGGCCCACATCTTCTCACCTGTAGTAGCATTGTAACGCACCGTGCCGAAGTCAGCGTAGCTCTCTCCGGTAACTACGACGCCACCCTGATTATCTACGGCGATGTCCCTGGCCAAATCAGGGCTTTCGTTAGGTAATTCGCGGGGACCGTCATAGGTTTGTATCCATGTTTCCTCCCCTGTAACTGCGTTATAGCGGATGGTAGCGTAGTCTTGGTTGTTATACTCGCTGTTGTTGGTATTACCAGTTACAAACACGCCGCCTTGCGCATCCACAGCAAGGGCGGTGGCTTGGTCAAAACTGTTCTTGGCACTGTTGTAGAAGGCGGCCCAAGCCTCTATGCCAGTTGCCACATCGTAACGCACGATGGCGTAGTCAGCATTTGTAAAGTCGCTGTTGATGCTGTTCCCTGCGACATAAACGCCGCCTTCATTGTCTACTGCAATGCCGATGGCAGATTCAAAGCTGCCATTGGCCCCACCAAAGTTGCTGGCCCATACCTGATCCCCGGAACTGGCTTCAAGCCGGACAGTGACATAGTCAACTACTGTGAAGTCGCTGTTCGTCTGGCTTCCGGTAAAGTATACACCTCCCTGATTGTCAACTGTAATAGCGCTGGCGGTCTCATTGCTTTCTGCCTCATCATAAAGGGTGAACCAAACCTGTTCACCGGTGACGGCATTGTAGCGAACCACGACAATATAGGCACTGGAGAAGTCGCTGCTGTAACTGTTCCCTACTACGTAGACACCGCCTTGGCTGTCGAGGGAAATATCGGTGGCTATATCTAAACTGTTATCGGGGCCGTCGTAGCGGCTGACCCAGATTTGTTCACCTGTGGCGGCATCATACCGCACGGTGGCGAAGTTAGCAGGAACGTCAAAAATAGAACTGCTCCCGGTGATGTATACTCCACCCTGATTGTCAACTGCGATTCCGCTGGGAAAATCATTGTCTCCGACGGTTCCGTAGCGGCTAGCCCAGGTGCGCTCCCCGGAGGCGGCATCGTAGCGGACAGTCATAATGTCAGGAGTTATGCAGTTGCCTCCGCCTCCCGGACATGTGAAGGAGGAGTCAGTAACGGTGCCAGTAACAAAGACACCACCGTTGTTGTCTGCAGCGATATGTATGGCGTTAGAACCGACAAGAGAAAAGTCTCCATCAAATTTAACCCACAGTTGCTCTCCAGAAGGAGAATATTTTATGGTGGTCAATCCTACGGGAGAGGTATTCCCTGAACTGGTTCCAGTCACGTAGCTGTTTCCTTCTGCATCCACGGCCACTGCCACTGCAGATTCATACACATTGCCCACGCTATTCCAGCGTTGCGCCCACTCTAACTTTGGCTGCTGTGCCATAGCTGTCATGCTGATCAGGCTCAGCAGCAGTTTTATTCCTGTAAAAAGTAGTTTTGCTTTCATAGCTGTAAAAGATTTTGGTTTGTCATACTAAAGAGCATGCTGTGGCTCCCGCCGGACCGGCAGGCAGTAGGTGTGCTTAGGGCGGTGTATCCTTGCTGTTAGAGGAAATGGTGACAGTGCAGGCTTGATGAGGCCTGAAAGCGTGTTTTGGATATGTTTAGTCACTTTCGCTCATGAATCTGTATCAACGGCTAGTACTAGCACTTACAGATAAATCTAAACATGGACGTGTAAGGAGAGCAGCATGAGTTTACTTTTTCCGGCTCATTCCTGTCGGTAGAGCCAGATTTACATAGAAGAAGAACCTATTTACTCTGTCCTGTAGCAGAGTACTTTTAAGTCAAGAATAGAACATAGAAGCATGCTTAATTAGAAAAGCATTACAGGCTAAACTGCAGAGATTAGTTCAACTTTATTAGTTTCCGAACGACCTTATTGCCTTTTCCATCCTGCAGGGTTGCAATATAGATGCCGGGCCTTTCTTTGGAGAGGTCCAAAAGCGCGGAAACTGCCCCTTTCTTCAACCTGTGTGTTTGCAGCAGCTGTCCATCCACTTTGCTCAAGTACAAAACAGCACCTTCGGAAAGCTCCTCAAAGGACAGCGTCGCCTGGTGTGTCACAGGGTTGGGAAAAAGCGTTACAGATATTGCCTCAACTTTTGTCGGCAGGCTTCTCTCTTGCAGCAGGGTGCTGGATGTGCTTGTTAAGGTTGAAGTGCTGCCTTCTTCTGTGGCACTGCCCGCCACGGAAAAGTTGTCATAAATAATTGTTTTTCCATCGCTAAAACCCTTGGAGTAGCTCATGTAGAACAAGGTTCTAAACTTAACTCTTTTCCCTTTTGTTAATGCTGCATTGGTTCCGGGAGAAGGTAAGCGCATACAGGTAATCTTATAGTTTCTTAGCTCAGAATAGTTTGTGTATCCGGCTGCCACACATTGGGCAATAACTTTATCATTGTCGGCATCAAGAATCTGAATGTCAATTCTAGTTCCTGCACGAAAAATAAACCCATAGTTTACCCATCCTTCTTGATTCAAAGTATATACTCCGGAGGTAATAGAGAAAATGTGGGTGCCACTAAGTCTTCCAAGATTAGCAATCCAATAGCCCGCAGCAGGGTCCCATGTTAGTTTTCCTGAAGTAAAGCCACCATTGTTCGTGTTAAAGTCTTGTGTGACATTCTCCCCCATACAACTTACAGGTTTGTTAGCACTATAAGATCCCATACCATCAATCCAAGCGCAGTCTGGTTGAGCCAGTGCTTTAGGTAAGGCACTAAGGGTTAAACAAAATATTAGGAGCAGGTATATAGTAGAAAATCTGCAGGACTGAATAATAATAGCTTTCATAGCCAAGAAATTTAAATCGTATCTAACTGCATCAAGCCATTGTGGAAGTAGAGGCAACTGTGATAGCAACATTATGTAGCTACTCTAGTGGAGGGAGAGGGTAAAAAAATATTTGTAGCCTGAGCTACCTCTAATTATTAATATTTACACTTTTTCACGACTTATTTTTGTTTAAGTTTGATTATTTTAAGAATAAGCAGAGGCTTAAAGTATACAATATTAAGCTTCATGTTTAAATTATTATTAAGTAAAATTGCTTTAAAGTACTGCTGAATTTAACAAGAATAGTCACTGAGGCTCTTAAAATATTACGTTTTCATTAGGACTGTCCCACAAGAGGAGTTAAATTGAATCAACTTGTAAGGGTAAAGATGGCGACCTAGCTTTCATAAAACTTAGTTTTTGAATCGCCGTCTTTAGAGGCAGCCAAGCCTCCTATAATAAAGCCTCCGTCTCTGGTTTGATAAATACTTTGCGGGACATCATCAGAAGTGCCCCCGAGCGCTTTTTGCCACTGAATTGCTGGGGCTTGTACGCAAACTATATTAGGCACACCGCTGGCTAAATAGAGAAAGAAGAACTGCCATAAAAGAGCGCACCTTTGCGCTCCCCTGTAACAGCTGACTTATAAAAGGCTTCTTGATTTTTAGCAGGAATAAGCCAGTAGGGTAAAAATTTTGAGTTACCATAAAACACTAGTTAGAAATATTTTCCTGAAGATTACAGCAGATACAGATAAATGCTCTTAGCAGCGCATTGGAGGGTTCAAGCTAGATTTTTTCTGCCATCTATGCTTTGTAGCCACTCAAGTAGGAGAGTTGATTCTAATTAATGGTTTCAGTACATCTTATAAATTAATCAAAGAAGACAGGAAACAGCACGAAGGTTATACATGTGTGCATAAGCTCACTTTATCCTTGAACATTTACTGCTGACTAAACCCTGATTGACTTTTTTATGCACTAAGTAGGGTCAGGCAATAAGTTCAAATGTGTCGCCAGCACTGCGCACTATTTAGGGTGTTCATCAGCTGTGTCTGGGCCAGCAGTGTTGGTGCAAGTATTCAGATAATTTGGAATCCTCTATATATTTAATTAATTTAATAATAATTTATAAAATATTGAGTTGTTTGTTTTATCGAAATTAGGGTTAATGCAGACAACATACAATACCCCAATTGAGGTATTTTACAATAATAGCGCAGTTAAGTACTATGATAAACTTTTATACTTATGGCTAAGCAATACACCTTTGTAGACCTTCATAAGGTATTTGAGCGGCAGCATTTTATCGTACCTGATAATGAGTATAAGAAACAACTGGCCAACCATCCTTTAGTAAAAAACCTATGGACGATTGGCCAGTCTTTTGTTATTGTGTCTAACCTCAGTACCTGGCGTATGGAATCGGTCTCCGGGGAATGCGAAGAAGTCAGCGGCTACTCGGCAGCAGAGATACTAGCCCAGGATGCTGAGTTCTTGATGCAGTTTGGTTTGCCGGAGGATACCAGATTCAACCTCTTGGTCACCCAATTAGGAATGGAGTATTTCGAAAGCCGTTCGGCAGAGGAAAGAGAGCTTATTTTCTTTGTTTATTTTTACAGGGCAAGAAAAAAAGACGGAAGAATAATTACTGTTCAACACCAGTGCTTTCCGCTTTGCTTTGACAAAAATAACCTCCCCTTTGTTTTCTCTAACATATATACTGATGTTACTTACTTAGGCATAACCCAAGTGCCGCAGGCTCTCAAGATTAACCGTTACACACATGAGGTATTTCATGTCGAACCACAAAATCTAAAGTTCAATAAAGCTGAAACAGAATTTAGTGTTCGGGAGCGAGAGATAATCAAGCTTTTGTTAAAAGGTAACAGCAGCCGTCTTATTGCAGAACAATTATATCTAAGTCAGGAAACTGTTAGAACCCACCGCAAAAATATATTAAGGAAAGCAGGCCTTAACAGCACGGCTGAGTTATTAAGTTATGCCCTTACCCGTGGTATAGTTTAATAAGAGCACATTTAGTATCAGGCTGCTGGGGTGCTGGCTAAACGCCTACTTTCATCGTGCTGAAAAGCAAACCACTTTTTTGTAGGCTTTTATGGTGAAGCATCTCTAAGAGAAGGTGCCTTTCTGGCCTTAGTAGTTGTGCCCTGGTTATTTATGGTGCTAATTGCAAAACCTTCTGGTATTCATTCATCTCGTTTAGTAAATAGATTAAGATAGAAAACATCGTTAATTGCATCTTGTAAATAGACATCTAGTAATTAAATGTCTGCTTACAAGTAAAAGACTGCAAATAATGAAGAGTAGTTATCCTTTCAGACGGGTCTCCAGCACTGTGCGCTTTAAATAGGGCAACCTTGTGTTTCAACTGTACCTGCCTCTGTAGGACACTGATCCTGGTAATCAGGAACACCGTCACCGTCAGAATCAACAGGGCAACCGTTAGCGCCTACTTGTACACCAGCTGGTGTGTCAGGACATTGGTCATCTGGGTCAGCTACACCATCACCGTCAGTGTCAGGGCAACCTTGCATGGCAGCAGTACCTGGCTGGTCTGGGCATTGGTCGTCCTTGTCAGCTACACCATCACCGTCACGGTCAGGGCAACCTTGTGTTGCAGCTGTACCTGGCTCTGTAGGACACTGATCCTGGTAATCAGGAACACCGTCACCGTCAGCGTCAAGTGGGCAACCACTTCTGTCCACCTGCACGCCCGTTGGTGTGCTAGGGCAGTCATCTCTTTTGTCAGGCACACCATCATTGTCACTATCAGGTTTGCCAAGGTTAAAGCCGATTTTATTCTGCACATCCTCATACTGAAATGGATTCATTGGTGCAACTTCTTCCTTTTGGCAGGAGAACAATAACATCCCTAGAGTTGCCGGGAAAACTAACGATCTTACTTTCATAACTAAAACTGTTTTGATTTGTAATAGACAGTGTTAAAGGGAGGATGAACACGAGGTGGTTCAACTGAAAGCATTGAGTATGAAAACATGCTTTTGTGGGTTGTTATTATATTTTGTTTAGTGTTGTCTGGTGTTGTTCTGTCATTAATTACCAGATGTCTTTGCTATATCTTTACCAATCCAGCTTTACGGTCTGCAGCTTACCTTAAGTACTAGAAACAACAATGAAGAATGCATTCTATAGCCCATCCCATAATAGCCCATGCTCGTAACACTTGCCATTCTCCGTCAATTATGCTATTCCTTAATAGCTTCCTAATTTGGTTGCTGTTGTTTTGGAAACTCACCGTTATTAAAATATAATAATATTACATAAAACTAATCTAAGCTTTTAAGGGTTCTCGAATTTAGATTTAATGCTACCAGCATGCAATACCACAACTGGGGTATTTTAAGATGTGTCTAGCCCTGGGTAGCCTGTCCCGGAAAACGTGGGATCGTGGAACCTGCAGCGGTACCTGCCCCTGCAGCCTGTATGGCGTCTCATTTTGTCGTCTCACAATTTAAACTAATAATTTGTTTTAAGAGATGAGTAAGTGAGACGTTGTAGATATCATGAAAAGGGTGTTCATTCGCTAACTAATGGATTCACCTAAAGGCAAACAGTAGGGGAGGGCACAAAAGGAATAAGGCAAACAACCCAAGCTTTACCCCCTTCAGAAAATCAAAAACTGTCCAAATCGGGAAGGGCTAAATTGACAGGTGGCGGTTTTAGTGTCCGAATAGTGTCCGAAGGTTATGAAAAAAGGTACTGTTTTAAAATCCAACACATTTTAGTAAATTCTTCCGTATATTCTATTGACGAAGGAGAGCTTCACTCGATAGATCGGACGGAAGCTCATCCAGTGTAGGCAGGTCCGCGGATCTGCCTACTTTGTTTTCAAAGACTTCGTCTTTGTGACGAAGGAGAGGCTTTCTCTCCTGACCTCCGGAAGCCAAAGGTTCGTCTTGAAATACCGTATCGTTTTTCCACATCGAGTAGATGAGCAGCAGCAGTTTGCGCTGCAGGCTCACCACCCCCACCATCTTGCTCTCTTTCCCCGAGTTGATGCGCTGGTAAACAGCCCGCAAGGCAGCATTGTGCCGGCTGGCCACCAGGGCCGGGAAGTAGAGGGCCGCCCTTATTCTGCCGTTGCCTTTCTTGGATATCCTGGTCTTGCCCCTGACACTGGTGCCCGACTCTCTTTCCACCAC
>NZ_SSNI01000063.1 GCF_010015475.1 Pontibacter pamirensis | reverse complement strand
CACGTTTAAGCCGCTGCAGGATGTTACCCGCGCTGACTTCGCCGTCGTGATCACCCGCACGTTCGAAGGCTGGAAGGCACTATCTACTGTAGACGTTTCCGGTATGCAATCTGCAGGAGCTCAGCAGAGGACACAGAGCTTCACCTACCCTAACCCGTTCTCTGAATCTACTACAATTAGCTATGCAGTTGAGCAGGATGGATTCGTAACGGTGGAGGTATTTGATATCCTGGGCAAGAAAGTGAATACAATTGTATCAGAAAGCAAGGCAGCAGGTAGCCACACCGTACAGTTTAATGGCAGCAACCTGCCAAGCGGCACCTACTTGTATCGCATCAACACTGGTGGTAAAACATATACAAACAGAATGATGATCACGAAGTAAAACATCACTTTTATGTTAAAAGGCGGCTGTCTCTCATGAGAGACAGCCGCCTTTTGTTTTTGGCAACTTCTAATCTAACGTGAACTCGGGAATTAATCCAATGTTCTGGCGGGGTTAAACCTTTTGTTTTTGTGGTCGAGAAAGGTGTAGGCGGTCAGGCCTGAGAGGATGTGGACCAGGGCGTTGAGCGGGTTTCTGTGTCGGGTGTGGTCGATGTCGCAGACGCTCATGAGGATGTCATTGACGGCCTCTATGCCTCCTCTCTTCATCAGGTTGAGCTTGTCCTTGAGCGTTAGGAGCATGTTTTTCATGTTCCTCCTTGTCTTAGCGACCAGGTGCAGGCCCTTCTCCAGGAGCTCCTCGAGCAGGGAGGAGAGGTAGCCCCTGTCCCCGTAGCACTTGCCCTTTAGCCAGATGGGGGAGTAAATCAGTTAGAACACATCCTTTCTTGTTTGTCGATAGTATATAGCCTTCAAACCATATTGTCTTACAAAAGCCTTTTTATGAAAAAGCTGTACCTGCTGCTACCTGCCTTATTATTCTTAATATTCACCTCCTGCACAGAGGAAGAAGCCCCCAGTCCTCCTGTAGAGCAGCAGATTCTAGGGGAGTGGCAGCTGACCAATGCCCGTACAGACTATTATGACGCAGACGGTATAAAGGTTCACGAGTTTGGGGGAGGAGGCACCTACACATTAAAGTTTAAAGAGAATGAGGTTATTGTGTCAGCGTACATAGGCACTACCTATGTGACAGATAGCAGCTCGTATACGATTGCAGAAGAGAACGGTAAAACCTTTGTTTACATTGACATGGCTGTAGAGCGGCCGAAACAGGAAATTGCATCAATCTCTGAATCAAGGCTTGCTCTGTCAACCGAGTTTGGCAGCAGCACCTATTATGATGATGGGAAGCAGCACACTGCTGCTAAGGCGGTATCGACACACGAATTCCGCAAAAAGTAAAGCTTGTAATGAAGCAGCATTTTATCCCTGAAGAGTATAAGCTGTGGTTGCAGATGGGGGATTACAGTTACTATCGTCAAAGCCAACAGGAGAGGTAGCTTTATCTTTCTCTTCTAAAAATGTTTGCAGTTGAGGCTCCACCGTTTGCACATGTTTTGCAGACAGAGTATCTCGTCCTGATATAGTTGAACTCAGAAAACGGGGATATTTTGAGATGGCAAGTAGGTGTTAGCTTGTTGAAGTCCAAACCTGTTTTGCCTAAATGCTAGCCGCAACGAAACCCAATGTAGAAGTGCAACGAAACGCAACATGTCTTGTCCTGATACAGGTTGACACTTGCTTTTCTCATTCAACCGCTGGAATACCAAGACAATCTTCCAGTGGGACAGCATTTATCATAATGCTTGATAAGTGAAGCCCCCTTTCCAGCCAACTGGAGGAGGTGCCGGTTTTGGTACTTTCAGGGGAGCTAAAACTATACGCGGGGTCGTGTTATTTTGACAAGAATATATAGTATATTCGGTAGTTAGATTCCGTATATACTTCTGCATTTTGGAGAATAGCAGGAGTGCAGTTCCTGCTATCCAGTAGTGGGGTGTCACTAAAAAAATGGGAAGCAAATTGATTTCATATTGCAACTTAAGAGCTTTCCTGATTCTCCTTGGCATGATTACCAAGGATGTGTTAGCTCAGGAAAATGAAGAAAAATCTGTTTGGCTCAGGCAGAACGCTATTCCCATCAGTCTTGCATCTTTCCCTGATTCTCAGGCCATAGCTTATTTTGATAAGGTGCTCGCAGACAAGCAGGTTATTCTCTTGGGTGAGCAGAATCATGGTGACGGAACTACCTTCCAACTTTACAGCAATGTGGTGAAACTGTTACACAGCAGGTACGGTTTCGAGGCAGTTGTTTTCGAGAGTGGTTTCTATGATTGCCGCAGAGCATGGAAGAGTATCAGCAATAACGAAGACCCACTTGCTGCTTTCAACAACAGCCTATTCAAGGTATGGGCTCAAAGCGAGCAAGTGCAGCCATTGTTTGACTACATAGCTCAACAGACCAATACTTCTCATCCCTTGGAAGTAAGCGGCTTTGACTGCCAGTTTACAGGTTACTACGGCAGAAAGTTCTTTCTCAATGAAGTTGACTCTCTTGTACAGGTGTTGAGTCCTGCGTACCGGGTATCAGATAAATACCGTGGCTTTAGAATAATCGGCGGCTCGGTAACAGATTATTCCTACCCGCTCCCGTTTATACGCCTACCGCTGGATAGCCAAACTTGATAAAACAAGTTTATTTTTAGTTAGCTGCTTTAAAATGTTGGACTAAGCTCTTAAATATAAAAAAATGATAATTAATACATTTTTTACTATCTCTCTTCTGCTCTGCTGTGTGTTTAACACCTTCGCACAGGGAATAACAGAGGTGCCACTAGCTCTTTCCCAAGGGTACAGCGTGTTTCATCCAGGTGTAGGGGGCATTATGGCAGAGGCCGAAGACAGCCCTTTCCGTTTGGAATTGAGAGGAATCCCGAAGAACCTTAAAAACATCACCCGGCACCAATTTAGGGTTGACGAGAAGCAGTTCTTTTACCAGCTTTTCATTGGTAAGAAGATTTCAAAAGAAATGTTTGACCAGTGGATGCAGCTCCTGAAATATGTACCCAATGATAAAGAGCTCTTCAAAGAGCCTCTGAGGGTTTCCGTCTACGCCATAGTAGGTGAGGATGAAAAGGGAAATAAAATGTGGCTTGTCGATTCAGACACAGACAGTGACTTCTCTGACGAAAAGGCACGGCCGCTTCTAATGTACTCTCAGCCTTTAAACTTTGAGAAATATAAAAGCTTTGCAGATAACGCTGTTCAGGTAAAGTATCAACGTTTACGCAATGGCAAAGTGGTTGAAGAGACGCTTCTTTTAGCCATTATTGGCATGCCAGAAGATGAGAATGTTTATTTCAATTTCCCAAGACATTACACCGCCACTATAAACGAACAGGGCAAGGCTTATGAGATTGCTATTGAAAGCGGCAGCTTTGTTTCAAAGGACTTGAATGAAGAGGATAACAAGCTGGTAGTACTAACAAATAAGGCGAGGAACACAACAGTGGACTTGTCTGTGCCTGTGCGTCCTAACCAGTACTTCTACCTGGGAGATGTTATGTACCAGTACCTGGGCGTTGATGGGAAAAAGAGTGTAGCCAGAATCAGAAAAGTCCAGCATCCTGATACGGTAAAATCAGCACAGATTGGATTCCCTACGCTTGACTTCAAGGGAAAAGACTTTAAGTCAGAGAAGGAGGTTACAACTGAGCTGTTGAAAGGGAAGTATGTTCTGTTAGATTTCTGGGCAACGTGGTGTGGTCCCTGCATAAAGGAGTTTCCAAGGCTGAAAGCCTTAACCGCCCAGTATGATAAGAGTAAGTTCGAAGTTGTAGGGATAATCGGACAATCAAAACCTGAAGACGTGGCAAAGCTAATTGAAAAGCATGGGCTCACCTGGTCACAGGTGTTGTCCGATAAGATTGTGGAACAGCACGGTGTAGTGAGCTATCCTTCTACTCTCCTTATCTCTCCAGAGGGGAAAGTGATTTATAAGGATATAAAAGGGGAAGAGCTGGAAAAAGTGCTGGCGGAACTAATCATGTAAGTATAGCAGCTAGCAAAACACATGAGGGGGTGCCTTCCTCACTTCATGCACAAAATGCTGACTCTTACTTAATATAACTTGGCTTATGAGTCCATAACGGGAGCTATAGGGATACACCACCACAGGTGGAACAGTGGGTTTTTACAGGTAAGCTGTATTTACTTTAGCCTGCTTTATACTGCCCTATATATTGCGTATATTCCTCATTCACATATGCAGGCCCTGTTAGGTGGCTGCATTACAAAAGTCATAAATGATGGGAGTGTATAAATTGGTGTTCTGCGTAATTATCATGCACCTGTTGTTGGGGCAGCAGGTTTCTTTAGGGCAGCAGGCCCCTCAGGAGTATTTTGACCTGGCAAAGAAGGCGGACTCGCTTTACCGGGCAAAGGCCTACCAAGAGGCCGCCCGCACATACACAGCCGCTTTTAAGCTAAACAACTGGAAAGGGTACGTGCCGGACCTATACAACTCAGCCCGGGCATGGGCACAGGTAAGCAACCTAGACAGCGCTTTCCGGAAACTGGACCGTGTGGTTACCTACAGCGGCATCGATGACTTCAAAAACTACCGGTCTTTCCCAACGGAGCCAGCCTTTGGCCCCCTGAAGAAGGACAAACGCTGGCAGCAACTGCTCACCAAAGCAGACACCAGGTTCAACAACCCGCTGGTGCAGCAACTGGACACCATTTTCCGGGAGGACCAGAAATACAGGCTGATGGTGGACAACGTGGCCAAGGCACACGGTTTTGAATCCAAGGAAATGCAAAGCCTGTGGCAGCGTATGGCAGCAGTAGACTCCATCAACCTGAGGAAGGTAAAGGCAATCCTGGACAAGCATGGCTGGCTTGGAGCACAGGAGGTTGGCCAGCAAGGGAACACCACCTTGTTCTTAGTTATCCAGCATGCTGACTCTGCCACGCAGGCAAAGTACTTGCCCATGATGCGGGAGGCTGTTCAAAAAGGAAACGCAAACGCCGAAAGCCTGTCTTTGCTGGAAGACCGAGTTGCTTTGAGTCAGGGGAAAAAACAGATTTATGGAAGCCAGATTGGCAGGGACCCAGAAAGCGGTGAATACTATGTATTACCACTTGAAGACCCGGGCAACGTGGATAAAAGAAGAGCTGCGGCGGGACTACAACCGCTGGCAGAATACATAAAGCGCTGGGGCATTACCTGGGATGCAGAAGAGCACAAAAAAGAAGCAAGGAGGAAATAGAGATGACTCCCACTAAAAAAGCAACAGTGCCTTATACGGAATATTACCCGTTGATTAATACTGTTTTTGAACAATTAGTTTAGTGAAAATAGCTTATCGGCTACCTCATAACGACAGTTATGTTCACCAGGACCGACTGTAGAGCAGAAGCTATCGGCAAACATACAGTCTTTGTCAAAAGCAGCCTGCATATGTTTGAAAGGGGTAATTGCTGTTTTTTGTGTTTTCTGACAGCCTGTTATGATGGGTGTTAAAATGATGTTTTTTCCTTTCTTAACTCGAGTAGTTTCCACGTCACTACTTCCTGTAATCAACGGGCCGTTAATCGAACACCCCATCCGGAAAGAACAACGGTAAAGGCGACGGTGCCGGGCTATTCCGCCCTTAGCCAGGCAATGGCGGCGGCTCTGCTGGTAAAGTTCTGAAACGCAAGCGAAGGCTTGGCTCTTTGATTCACCTGCTTCACGTATTTCTCCACCCCGCTCTCCCTGGCGGCATCGCTGGTGGCAACACGGACTACCTTTTGCAGGGATGTTTTCATCAGCTCGCGCGTGAACTGGTTCATCACAACCTTGTAGTCTTCCTGGCTGACGTCAACAATCGTCTCACTGGAGTCTATCAGGAGTCTTTTTATATTGTACTTGCCTATGGCTCCCAAAATAATATTGGAAGCTTCATAAACCCCCATCAGGGCATACCCCTGAACATCGGGCCCATCGACATAGAGCAAATCGGTGGAGGCGTCGTATTCTAGCCTTATAAATCCGTTTTCGTATAGAATCACTTCTCATATAGTCAGTGACAAAACCTGCTGCAGAACGTTAAAATAGCAGTACATACCTTTACTGGAGATGCGCAGCAAGATAGAAGAACCCGAACGTCTGGAGAAGTTTATAAACAGCTACAGCAGCTATCACTCAGACAGTAAAGCCATCGTGCTTCGATTAGTTGCTCAAATAGGCAATGTCCAGCAGGTGGCCACTCTTACAGGGGTAAGTGAGCGAACCATCTATGATTGGATAGGTGACTGGAATAAAAAAAAGAGGACGGGCTTGTAAACAGGCAGGGACAAGGAGGAGGAGCAGGCCGCCGGCTTGATGCCTCTGCACAGCAAGAGCTCAAGGCAATGCTTGCCAGCGAGCAACAGTTCTGGACGCTGGAGCAGGTCGCTTCCTTGTTAGCAGAGCGATTTGGTGTTCATTATTGCCCGCGGCATCTGCGGAGGATACTGCATGGAATGGGCATGTGCCACTATAAACCACAACCGGTAGATTACCGCCGCAGTGAAAGGGCTGAAGAGCAGTTGCAGCAACGCCTGCAGGCTACCTTTGATGCTTTGCTACTGCAGCAGATTCCTTTGGAGGCAGTAGCAATAGGACTGGCAGATGAAACGGGTACTTACTTACAGGCTAACACGGCCAGGTTATGGTCCTTCCAGAAGAAGGCCAAAAGAAGAGTGAACACAGAGAAGGTCAAACAGAACACCTTTGGCTTTTATGCACTGCAGGGACACTCACTGGCGCTGGAAATAGCTACTTCCTCTGAGGAAGAAATGCTGCGGGTTCTGCCACTAATCAGGCAGGCTCATTCAGAGTACAGGGCCATCGTCCTGTTGTGGGATAACTTGCCTGCTCATAAAACTGGGGCTGTCGAACGCCTGGCAAGAAGGCTGCAGATTTACCTGGTCAACAACCTGCCCTATGCTCCTGATTTGAACCCGATTGAGAAACTATGGAAGCAGCTGAAATACAGGATTAGCCAGAAAGGCTGGATTGCAAACAAGAGTGAACTTGAGCAAATTATCTTCTTTGAATTTGATCTGCTGGTGAACAAGATGAATTGGGCAGCCAGCTGGGTTCAGCAAGTATTGATGCCTGCGCTTCCGCAAAACTTTACAATTTCTTTCTGCAACAGGTAATGTCATTGTCTATAATATTAAAATGCGCTAATATATGTAAAGTTATATACCGAAGCAATACTCCAAGGGGTGCTGAAAATTGATTTTTTTTATTTTATAGCCCTGTTCGCTTTTACCTGATATAGTTGTGAGGTAAAAAAGCGAAATAATTTGTGCTACCTGTTGCCAAAAAGCAGGTGACGGAATGTTACTTTGTATAGTGCTTAGTATATATTATACAAATATTATATTTAAGTAATAATCTACAAACATCTCTGATATCAGCTAAAAGTTTTATCCGGGCAAAGAACAGTACAAGACTGTTTCTTTGGCAGCTGCTGCTGTTGGCTCTGGATTTATGTTACTCCACGCATATTTGTTTCCTATTGCTGTGCAGAATAGTTGTGTAACATTGAATATGCAGAACCTGAAACTGACAGCCACATGAGTATTGCAGCTACTTCTTATCGCCCAAACGTTATAGACAACAAGGTTCTGAAAAACCTTGGAAGAATCTTTACCATGGTCTCTTCTTCCCCGAAGGCAGACACTGGCTTTGAGGAAGACATGCCAAGCTTCTCTACCATAGACGGTAGTATGGTGGCTTATAGGTCAGGGGCAAATGCCGTAAACGCCGGAGCCGGAATATTTGTTGGCGGCTACTTTGTTGGTGGTGCAGATGACTATGCACTCTCTGACGAAAGCATGCCCTTCATTAAATACTGATTGCTATTCGATGCAGTGCCCGGCAGGGCTACTACTTGGTCCGCCTTTGTCGTTTACCTACCCCTGCTGCAGGAATATCCCCTTATCCCTTCCAAACTGCACCCCGTTTATAAACCGGCTCTGTTTAGCATAAAAGCAGTAATAGGAGAAACAGCCCCCACAGCCTCCTGGAGGGGGCGCTTACCGGACTTGCGCCGCTACCTGAGAGTGGGGCTCGTAGTCTTGGAAGGACAAATTACAAAGCCCTGTTCTCTCTGCCTCTCCCAAGCTGACGGAGACAATCTCCGTATAGAGGAACTGCCGTGTTGCTGTAGCGCATGGCCTGGCTGTTTAACCTGGTGTACAAGAATGGAACAAACAAAAAGAGTATTACTGGTGGATGATGATGCCGCCGCCGCATTCATAACGCAAAGGCTTCTCAGGCAATCTGGGACAGAGGTGGATTTGCTCACCGCCCGCCATGGCCGGGAAGCCCTGGATATCGTCAGGGAGAAATGTCAAAAGGAGCAGTGCCCGGAGCTGATTCTGCTCGATATCCACATGCCGGTACTGGACGGCTTCGGGTTTTTAGAGGAGCTGCAAAACTCGGCTGACCTGAACAGCGCCGCACTCCGGATCGTGCTGCTCAGCTCATCGACGCATGCCCTGGATGTGGCAAAGGCGAAGGAATACCCGGTCTTTGATTTCATCGAAAAGCCCCTTACCCTAGAGAAGCTGTCCAGGTTTTTGTGACAGGCACCTGCTGCCGGACCCTGCGCTCTGGCAGTGCCCTAAGCAGAGAGGGAGCTTGCATCCGCGCATAATGCCTCAAGGGCTCAAATCCTATAAAACTGGAGAGACTCCTCCCGAATGGAAGAAGCCTCTCCAGTATTTCCTGATATTGCTTCTGCCACGGTTATTCGGCAGCACCATTCTTAGGTTAAAGGGCTATACAGCAAACAGGCAACGCGTCAGTAGAGGATGCTTCGCAGCTTTTCCTTTGTGAGCGGCTTTTGCAGGAACGTAGCCGCCAGCTGGTTCTTGCCCCGCGCTATCTCCACCGGGTTCTGGCTGCCTGTGAGCAGCACTATCTTTGTGTCAATCAGGTTCACATGGCCGTGTTGTCCCACCTCTTTCAGAAAGTCAAAGCCGTCCATGACCGGCATGTGGATGTCAAGCAGGATAAGCTGGGGAGGCGCTGCCTTCTCCTTTGCCTCTTTCAGGATTGCCAAAGCATCCCTTCCGTTCTGTGCGCCATGGACCTGCAGGCCGCTGTCTATGCTGCTGAGCAGGCGCCTGGCCAGGAAGACACTGGTCGTGTCATCGTCAATGATGAGTATGCTCTTTATTGGCTCCATGTCGTCGGGGAAGTGTTGCTGCCTTACCAGCGGCGCAATGAACATAGAAAAGCTTGTATGTTCGCAATACCTTAAGTTTGGGGCAAAGCCTGGATTTCCAAAACATTAACAGTAGAAAATAAAATAGCTATTGCTGCCCTTTCAAGAACACCCTGAAAGTCGTCCCCTCATTCACCTTGCTTTCCACCTCAATCTTTCCTCCCGCATTCTCAACAATCTTCTTGACGATGTACAGCCCCAAACCAGAGCCCTCCACATGGTCGTGGAGGCGCTTGAACATGCCGAACACCTTGCTTTTATCCGTTAGGTCCATCCCCAGTCCGTTGTCCTGCACGGACAGCACCTGGTAGTTTTCCTGCTGATAGCAATCGATGTGTATCAACAGCGGGTGCTCGGGTGACCGATACTTCAAAGCGTTCGAAAGTAGATTATAGACCACGCTCCGGGCATTTTTGGAGGAGAAGTCGATAAGCTCGCACACCTGTATATCCACCTGGATTTCGGCATTCGCTTGCGCGATCAGGGAGTTCAGGTCCAGCTGTACCTCCCTGATTATTTGATAGAGGGCCACCTGCATGTCCTCTTCACCTGCCTCTTGCCGCTGCAGCTTTGTGATTTCCGTCAGGTCATTGACCGTACGCTTGAAACGCTCGATGGAAGCACCCATCAATTTGAACAGGTTCTCAACAGCGGGGTTTTCCCTGCTCTCAACGGAAATGTCCTCCAGGAGAGCATGCATCAGAGCCTCAATGTTGGAAATGGGAGCCCGTAGGTCATGGGAGGCTGTGTAGATGAAGTTGTCCATGTCCGCGTTGATGTGGCTTAATTTCCGGTTGCTGCTGGAGAGCTTATCGTTCGTTTCCTGCACCTGATTGTTGGATGCCCGCAGCTCTTCATTGGCCGCGGCAAGCTCCATGGCTAAGTTCTGTAGTTTCAGTTCTGCCTGTTTTATCTCCGTGATATCGATGGAGGAGCCGACATAGCCGTACAAATCACCATTCGATCGATAGCTGGGGGCGCCTTGTGAAAGCAGCCAGCGGTACTCTCCGTCATGGCGAAGAAAACGGTGCTCGTTTCGGAAGTGCCTGTGCCCCTTTGTCGCTTCTCCTATCGTATGGGTGACGCTCCAGGTCATCGGGGTGAATATAGGCTATCCAGTCATCGACAGCGAGCCTCTCGTAGGAAACACATAAAAAATCGAGCAAGGACTTATTGGCGTATTTCATGGATGAATCCGGGTTCAAGGTCCATATCAAAGTAGGAGAGGCATCGGCCATATCCCTGAATCGCTGCTCGCTATCCTTAAGCGCCTCCTGAGCCACCTTTTGCTCCGTAATGTCGGTGGCAGCCCCAAACCATTCTATGATTTCCCCCGCCTGGCTGAGTACCGGAATAGCCCTGGAGAATGTCCAGCCGATTGTGCCGTCTGCTTTAATTACGCGATGCTCCAGCTCAAAAACGCTTTTGGTCCGTATAGCCTCCCTGATGATCTCCAGTATCCTTGCCTGTTCCTCTGGCGGAAGGTTATCGTTTACCCAATTTTCGGTTGGCTTGTTTATGCTGGAAAGAAAGACCTTTCCTTCCAGCGTGTACAATTGTTTCCAGTCGGGGCTCATCCTGTACAAGGTGTCGTTGCTTGCCTGCACAAAGCTGCGGAAGCGCCGTTCACTTTCCTGAAGTTCCTGTGCGTACTCTTCAACCCTTTGCTGCGCAGTTATCAGGTCTGTTACACTGGCAGCAGTGTTCATAATGCCATACACCTTACCTGCTTCATCAAAAAGCGGTGTAAAACTATTGTTGAAATAAAACGTCTGTCGTTTATCATCCACTACCAGCTCTACTCTCTGGTTCTTTTCACTGTAGGCAATCCCTGTTGTATACACCTGGTCCAGCAGGTTAAATATCTGCTGGCTCCTAAGCTCAGGAAGAATATCTGCCAGTTTTCTGCCCATCACATCGTTGCCTTTCCCCCATGCATCAAAAACTGCCTGGTTAGCGCTTTGCACCCTCATCTCCTGGCCTACATACACAGCTATAGGAAAAGGTGCAGCTTCTATCATGGAGCGTACCTGCTGCTCGCTTTCCTCTACCTTTTTTCGGGCCAGTACCTGTTCGGTTACATCGACCGCTGCATGTATAATTCCGTTAACCTTACCTTCTTCCAAAAGGGGGGTATAGGAAAGATTGTAGTAGCCTAGCTCAAGCTTTCCACCGATATTTACATGACTTGGCACCTCATTGCCTATAAAAGGCTCACCCGTTTCCAGAACTTGATGTAAAAATCTCATCACTTGCTGGTCCTGGAGCTCAGGTAATATCTCAATCAGTTTCTTCCCAATCACCTCCTGCTTATGTTCCCTGCCCATGATGCGCAACATGGTTGGGTTTATATCCTGAAACACATGATCTTTGCCACGGGTTAAGCCAATGGCAACTGGTACCTGTTCAATCATGCTACGGAAGCGGGATTCACTTTCTTCCATTCGTTTTCGCGCCAGGACTTCAGTGGTCATGTCTTGCAGGGTGCCATTGAAGCGGTAAGCATCCCTGTCTGCATTAAACCAGGCTCTTCCCTTGGCTCTCACATGGCGTTCCTGCTTTGTAACCGGGTTGATGATGGAATATTCAATATCATACCCTCCACCGGAAGCATACTGATAAGCCCGTTCTATGGCAGACACAACACGTGCCTTGTCTTCTTCTGCAATCACAGCCACTGCTGTCTGCAAGTCCACTTCTTCGTATGCACCCAGGCCAAACCATTCCTTCAGCCTTGCATTCCCCTTTAGCTTGTTGGTAAGCGGGTTTACGTCCCAGGTAGCCAGTTCTGTTGCCTCAATGGCAAAGCTTAGTTCGTCTGAGCTCTCCTCAAGCCGTGCCATAGTAAGTACCTTCTGGGTAGATTCAATGCCGGTCACCAGCACGCCACCCGGAGTGCCTGATTCATCATGAACGGGACTGAAGCTGTAGGTCCAGTATACGTTTTCGATTTTCCCGTTCCGGTGAATCGGGATCAGCTGGTCTTCACTCTAGGCAGCCTCTCCGCCTGCCTTTACCCGCGTGATGTTGCGTTCCACCTCATGCCAGGCTTCTGCCCAGAATTCAGGCGCTGGCTTACCTAAGGATTCCGGGTGCTTGCCGTCATTGCCAAGGCTGGGGCGAAACGCATCGTTGTAAAAACAATTCAGTTCCGGACCCCAATACAGGAGCATGGGGAACTTGGAGTGAAGCATTAAGCTCAGAACAGTGCGCAGGCTTTGCGGCCAGCTGTCTGTTGGGCCAACAGCTGTTTTTGACCAGTCGAGCGAGCGAATGCGCTCACCCATTTCACCGCCTCCGGACAGGAAGTTAGAGCCGCTGTTGCTGGTTGAAGTAATAGAAGGTGTCATCAGGTTGTATAAGCAGAATCAATAAAGTCAAAAGGTAGTTTAAACAGTGACTATAAACTACCCTTCTCTCAGAGTAAACTTCATCACTGTAGCAATTACGGGTTTTATCATCACTTTTTTACGGGGTAGGCACCCGGGCCTGCAAGCCCACCCATAAAGCTTTGTGCTTTGTGAGCGTAACTGCCTGTCGGCTTTGTGTCAACCTATAGCAGGACAAGACATTCTGAAAAAAGTTGACAGTTTTTACGTTATCAATCCTATACCAGGTTGCCAGCTGTTCCTTATTCTTCAGTCCTTTACACCTTATACTGCCACCATAATCAAGGGTTCTAACACCGGCATGCCCACTTTCCCGAGTTTCGTATAATCATATTAGCATCCGATAACTCGTAAATTCAAGCTGGCTTATGAGAAAACTTGAAGATTACATGTCATGCGTTATAGACGAGGATTATTCTTTGCTTCGATGCTCCCGGATTAGCGTGGTCAACAGTGAAAGCTACAGGGAGAGCATGCTGCTAGTGGGGCAGTTTATACGAGAGCAGCGCGTCAGCTATTGGCTTTACAACACCGCTAAGTTCTATTCGCCTACCCTCAGCGACCAGGTGTGGTTAGTGGAGGTATTCTTCCCCCTACTCAAAGATACCAGCCTCCGCAAAATTGCCATTATCATGCCGGAGGATGTTTTTTTGCAGGCTGTAGCAGATAGGCTTTGCAGTCACTCAAAGCCTGTTTTCAGGGGCAGGATTGGGATGGAGGCCTTCTTTGACACAGAAAGTGCAGAGCAGTGGCTGCTAGAAGGATGCTAAGGGTATTTTCCTACTGATGCTCGGCCTATCTCCCGGCTGTTCCCGAGTCCATCTGCCCTCACTGATGTAATGCTGTCCTGGAAAAACACTCCTCTATTGCCCTTCTCACCTGGTTTGACCCTCAGTGCAACAGGTGGTGATCATTTTGTCAGGTTGTCCCGGAAAACGTGAGAATGATGGGATCGTGGAACTTCTAGCGGTACCTGCCCCTGCAGCCTGTATCGCGTCTCTTTTTGCCATCTCACAAATCAAAATCATCTATAATATTTGAGACGGCTTGATGATACGTTGCCTCTGATGAGGAATAACTATTTTATCCAAGCAGTCGCATCTATCAGGCAAGTTTCGCCAGCAGCTTTTTCAGGTTATCATATTCCGGCTGCTCCAGCACATTCAACTCCCCTCCTGTCGCAAGCTCCAGGGCCCGGTGGCACTGGCCCAGCCTGGCGAGCATGGGCTGTATCTGCTGATTGTAGTAGTTGAAGAAGTTGTAAATGTCCCTGGTGGAGCAGGGCAACTTGTAGCCTGCGCTGGAGGAGACGATGAGCACCCCCTCGTCCCGCACCGGCCCTACCACGAGTGAGCGGAAGCGGTGCTCGGTGTAGTTCTCGTACTTATAGGAGTTGAGGTGCTGCAGCAGTTCGTAGGTATGGATAAACCGGGTCCTGTAGTTGTAGGTGAACACCATCAGCAGGTACTCCACGAAAACCATCCGGCTCCGGACAACCGGGTCCTCGCTGCCCGCGTGCCGCTGGAGATACTCCCGCGCCCGCAGCTGCGCCGCCGCCGTGATGGCCTCGTCCTGTGCATCCACTGCCAAGCCCTCGGTGTCAACCGTGTAGGGCACGTACCCCTCCGGCCAGCGGATGACCCCCACGCACTTTTCAGACAGCTCCTGCTCCACATCCACCTCCGATAATCCGGCATGAAACCCATTCAGGCTTTCGCCCAGGAAGGAAGCCAGCTGCAGCAGCACGTCCTCCTCCCCTGTCGAAAAGGTAAAAGTGGCCGGGGAGAAAAGGTCCACCTGGTGGTTCTCGTGGATGTAGCGGCGGAAGCTTTCCATGAACTCCGGTGTGCCCAGCTCATTGGCCACGATGCTCAGGTCCGGGACGGTGCGGTAGAGGTTGTTGTAGATAAGCCCGGAGAGGAATTTGTAGAACGTGCCCTTGTATTGCAGCGGTGACTTCTGGTGCAGCTTGCGCTTGTCCACCAGCAGGGTGTGAAAGGAAAAGTCCAATTCCTTTATTTTCTCCAGAAGCTGCCTGTATTGTACTATTCCGTGCACATCTTCTAAAGGGAGTTTACCATCAGGAAAGTGCCGTTCCCGGATGCGGCGGAACCCCTCTTCTATTTCCCTTCTGTTTTCATCTTCCACGAGCACGACGGTAACGGAGAAGTGCGTGCTGCCAGGGCCGTCGAAGGAAAAGCCGTGCGCCCCTGCCTCCGAGACAAAACCTGTTTTTGCCATAGCGTTATCTTTTTGTTGTATTCCGGCTGAAAGGACTTTCCCGGCTGCTGCCTATAAGCTACTAATACTGTTGACAATTATCTTTTGTTTTGCTAATTAAATTAGTTTGAGCTGTTTTGTCAAGCTTTTTAAACGACCGTTTAAAAACATTGACAAGGCTGATTTTTCCGGTAACTTTGTCATGCTTTACACAAAAGGGAGAAAAAGATGCGAAACTACGTAGCCTATTACCGGGTCTCCACCAAGGGGCAGGGCCAGAGCGGCCTCGGCCTGGAGGCGCAGCGTGTCGCCGTGCGCCGCTTCGCAAAGACCGGGGAGGAAATCCTCGAAGAGTTCACCGAAATAGAGAGCGGCAAGCGCGACAGCCGCGAGCAGCTGCAGGCGGCCATCGCCCTGGCCAAATCCCGGCAGGCCACGCTCCTCATCGCCAAGCTCGACCGCCTCAGCCGCAACGCCGGCTTTATCTTCACGCTCCGCGACAGCGGCGTGGACTTTGTCTGCGCCGACATGCCTGAGGCCAACACCCTCACCATCGGCATCTTCGCCTTGCTCGCCCAGCATGAGCGCGAGCTCATCTCCCAGCGCACCCGCGCCGCCCTGCAGGCTAAGAAAGCGCAGGGTTTCCAACTGGGCTCGCCGCAGAACCTCAGCCTGGCCGCCCGACAGAAGGGGTTGGAGGTCCGTCGGCAGAACGCCTCCTCCAACAAAGCCAACCGGCAGGCCTCCCGCCTGGTGCGGATTTACCGGGAGCAGGGCTATACCTTCCAGCAGATTGCCGATGAACTCAACGGGGAGGGATACTTGACGCGCAACGGCAAGCCCTTCCGGAAAGGAACGGTGCACTACCTCTTTCACAAAGACCTCACGCCCGCCTCCTGAAAACAGCACCAACAGGCATGCTGTGTATGCTGTACCTACTCCTTCTAGATGGTGGCGTCCTTCCTGCTAAAGGCCCTGGCCAGTGATACCAACAAGCAGATTCTGGACACTATCCTCGACAAGGTGCACCGGGGCATGTCACCGCAGCAGATCGCCAGCCACCTCAACAGCATCAACCTGAAAACCATCAGGGGAAAGAAGTTCAGGACCGGCACCATCAACATGTACCTCAAGAGAGCCAGGGAGCTCCAGCTCGTCTGAAGGCCCGTGCCTTTTCACCGAGGTTCTGAAGAAGCACCATCTTCTTTACCGCTACTTCATACAGTAGTTGTACTATAGCAGGTAAATGATAGCATTTATAAAAATATAGTTGCACTAATTTGCTAAATAACGTGAACTCGGGAATTACGAGAGTTTAAAAAGGCTGTTTTAGGTAAACAAGAAGGCTAAAGGTCAGGTAGAAATATTGACTGATGTTTCACCTAATCCTTTAGCCTTATGCACTTTCTCATAGATACTACCAAGGTCGTAGAAGTGTTTTGTTTCATCGATGATTTCTGCCAGGAAGTAAAGGCTTATTTCGCTTCCCACCCCTTGCCCAAAGGACTGGCCCCCAAGCATCCGGCCGGACGCAGGCCCTCCCTTTCTGAGAGCGAGGTGCTCACCATTCTGACCCTCTACCACCTCTCGGGCTTCAAGTGCTTCGAGTACTACTATGAGCGCCTGGTGCTCGGGGAGCTCAAAAGCTTCTTCCCCCGGGCCGTCTCTTACACGCAGTTCCTCTCCCTCTCCCGCCAGGCCTGCTTCCACGCCTTCCTGCTGGCCCAGTGCCGGGCCAGCCTCTCTGAGAAAACCAGTCA
>NZ_SSNI01000062.1 GCF_010015475.1 Pontibacter pamirensis | reverse complement strand
CCTACCGCCAGCTCTCCGACAAGTCCCTGAAGGCATGGAAGGTGGAGCGGTGGATGATACACAGTGTGCTGGTGTTCGCCGTGGTGATGACGGCGGGCGTGCTGTACACCTATTTCACCGGCAGCGGTACCTTTCTGTTCATCGACACCTATACCCTGCGGGCTACCTATGGCTTTCTGATAGGGGCCGCCTTTGCCGGGGTGGTAGGGGTGGGCTTCTACCCGATTATGGGCAACAGGGTCTGGTGCAGGTTCGGCTGCCCGCTGGCGGCTTATATCGGTATTGTGCAAAGGTTCAAGTCCCGGTTCCGGATTACCACCAACGGCGGGCAGTGCATCTCCTGCGGCAACTGCTCCACCTACTGCGAAATGGGAATCGATGTGCGGTGGTATGCGCAGAGGGGGCAGAATGTTGTTCGCTCCTCTTGTGTGGGCTGCGGTGTATGCGCCTCCGTCTGCCCCCGCGGTGTCCTGAAGCTGGAGAACGGGGAAGAGGAAGGGCGGTTCGGGAAGCCCATACTTATCGGTAACAACAGCGTGCAGGTCTTTTCAGACATCGATTATATAAGGTAACATTCTTCTCCTCTTAGCCCTTTTTGGGCTCGTGCTCATTGAGGAAGAGAGCTCTGCCTTTATGAGTTAATAACAAATTACGTAAACTTCAAAACTATGCAGACTAACCGTTCTAATCCATTTTACTCTTTGACCTTTAAAAGCCTCCGGTCCCTGCTGCACCTCTCTGGTTTTCTGGCTTTGCTGCTGCTGGGTTCCTGCCAGCAAGAGCCAACCGTTGACTCAGAACTGCTTGAGAAAACGCTGGCTTACCACGACCCGGAGAACAACTGGCCAGAGCTGAAAACCCGCCTTTACCTGAGCTCTGCCGATACCGCAGGGCAAGAGAACAGGTTCGAGATAGAGCTGGACAACAGCACCGGCTACTTTGCCCACATCAGCCGCCAGGACGGGAAAGAGGCAGTGAAAGGCATCGCTGATGGTAAGGAGTTTTACCTGCTGGACGGTAAAGGGGACATCAGCGCAGAGGACCGGGAAAAATACGGCCTCACTCCTGATGACCTGAAGTGGGTCCACAGTTTTTATGGCTACCTCTACGGGCTGCCCATGAAGCTGACGGATGAAGGAGTGAACGTAGCGGAAGCCGCCAACAACGAGGAACTCGAGGGGAAAGAATACCGGGTACTGGAGATAAACTATGATGATGCCGTAGGTTCTGATAACTGGTTCTTCTACCTCAATCCGGAATCGCATGCGATGGAGGCTTACCGCTTTAACCACGGCGAGCCGGAAAGCGGGGAATACATTCTGCTGGAGGAGGAGGTCATGGTAGACGGCATCAGGATGCCGAAGGTGCGCAAGTGGCACTGGAATAAAAACAACGCCTACATCGGCACCGACACCATCATCAAGGCAGAGCCACTCACATCCTACAGGGTATCTGCTGAAAATTAGACTGCCGGATGTGATAACTGCCAGCCTTTTCCTGTAAAGTGGCTGCCTCATCCTGAAGTAGGGTGACCGATTTTCTTTGCTAATCCTTCAGCCGCTTTATCTCTTTCTGCTCATCTGTCAGCCCTTCGGTGGGCCGGACTGGCGAGCTGTCCTTCTGTCGCCATTTGCTCAGCCGGCAGGGGTCTATGCCCAGCTCATCGGCTACCTCTTTTACTGATCCCCTCGCGTAGGAGAGGTCAATGGCCATCCGCTTAAAGGAGGCGTCAAATACTCGTCTTTCCATAATAGTCAAATTTAATACTTTAAATAAATCTGCCTATTAGAAGCCTCCAGTCAAATGTAGCAAGTTCAGGCGGACTTATCACCGTCAGCCTGGAGGAGGAAGACGAGAGCGTGCTGGTGAAAGTGACTGACACGGGCGTTGGGATTCTGGAGAAGTATCGCTGCTGAAGGTATATAAATCAGTAGTGCTTCCTTTTGCACAAGTACCAGCCTTTGCCAAAACTTGGCACGTCCTATTGGTTATAGGGTATATGCACACCAGAGTTTCCTTTGATTTGCTTTAGCTATTTCGCCACATCTTTTAGGACTTTCATCACTTACAGTTGAAGTCACTCCTAAAATTGCCTAGTCTTACTGACAGGCAGAGTGGGTGATGTTCCAGGACAGCGGGGGAATATTGGAAAAACAATGAAATCAATCATCAGGGATGTTTCCAAAATCTTTACAAAAGGGAGAAGGAGACTAAAGAAGAATTAATTATAAAAATAAAGTGGAACAGTTCCACTCTGCACGGTGCGTTCCTGTTCCATTATTACAGACAGAACCATGTTCAAGGAAATCCTCTCATTCGAAGTCAGGTACCGCCTCAAGCGCCCGGCTACTTATATTTATTTTGGCCTGCAGTTCCTGATGGCCTTCTTAGTGATGCTCAACTTAGGGGGTGCTTTCGGGAACAGTTTTATACTGGGCGATGCCAGTGGCGGTAAAGTGTATGCCAACTCCCCCTACCAAATCAACTGGCTCATCACCTTGCTCAGTTGGTTTGGCGTGCTCATCACCTGCTTCATGATGGGGACACCCGTATTCAGGGACTTTAAGTACAAAACGCACTCGATTTATTACACCACCCCCATCTCAAAGGCTGGGTACCTGTTTGGCCGCTTCTCAGGTTCCTTCCTTATCACCCTGCTGGTGTTCCTGGGCCTGGCTGCGGGTGCGTTCTCAGCTACGCTTATGCCCTTCATGGAAGCTGATAAGCTTGGTCCGCTCAACATCATGTGGTACCTGCAGCCTTACCTGGTCATTGTTATTCCCAACCTGCTTTTCACAGGTGCTGTTTTCTTCGCACTGGCCACACTCACCAGGAGCGGGCTCTCCCTTTACGTGGGCGGGGTAATTTTCCTGGTGCTCTACGGGATTGCCCGCGGCCTGACCGGCGACCTGGACAATGAGACGGTTGCCAACCTGGCAGATCCCATGGGCTCTGCTGCTATCCATTACACCCAGCGCTACTGGACCACAGCAGAACGCAACACCATGATGTTGCCGCTCAGCTACCATGTTATTGCCAACCGCACCCTATGGTTGGCAATAGGTCTAGCCATTTTAGCTCTTTGTTATGACCGTTTCAGTTTTTCGTTTGCCAACGCTGGAGCCAAGCTTTTCAATAAGCGCAAAAATGGCGGTGCAGCGGGGGGCGTTGTCTCGACAGGGCCCCTGGAGTTACCGAGGGTAACACAGCATTTCTCTTTCAACCTGAGCCTGAAGCAGTACATTAAACTGACAAAGCTCGAGTTTAAGGGCATTGTGAAGAGCGCTTACTTTGTAGCTATTGTCACTGCGGGCGTTGTCTTATTATTTGTGATGGGCACTCAGCTGGGCAAGATATACGATACCACAGTATTCCCGGTAACCTCTGCTGTGATACGGCTACTAAATGGGACTTTTGGCTTGTTCATCCTCATCATTATCACCTTCTATTCAGGAGAACTGGTATGGCGGGAGCGTGACATTGGTTTGAACCAGCTCTATGATGCCTTGCCTGTCCCAAACTGGGTGCCTTTTGCCTCCAAGCTTTCTGCCCTGATGCTGGTGCAGGTGGTCCTGCTTCTTGTGGTTATGTTCTGTGGTATCATCATTCAGACACTTGAAGGCTACTATCAATATGAGTTTGATGTATACATAAGAGGCCTCTTTGGCATTGAGCTGATAGAGTACCTCATGCTATGCGTACTGGCGATGCTGGTGCAGGTGGTGGTAAACAGCAAATACATGGGCCACTTCATCATGGTGGTGTACTACCTGCTGAACATCTCCATGGAAGAACTGGGTTGGGAGCACAACCTGTACTCCTTCAACTCCGATCCGGGGATTTCTTACTCTGCCATGAACGGGTACGGGCACTTTGTCCGGCCCTTCATCGTCTACAAGGTATACTGGGCGGCCTTTGCCTTATTGCTGGCTGTAACCGGAAACCTGCTCTGGGCAAGAGGAACGGAAACCATGTTCAGGTGGCGCGTTAAAATAGCCAGCATGCAACTTACCAGGTCCACGCTTTTGGTGGCAGCCGCCGGTTTGACGGTCTTCCTGCTCACCGGTGGGTTTATCTTCTACAACACCAATATCCTGAACACATACCGGACTTCGGACCAGCGGGAAGAACGCCAGGCAAACTACGAGAAGAAGTATAAGAAGTACGAGGGTATTCCGCAGCCACGCATCACGGATGTAAAGCTGCATGTGGCCATTTACCCGAAGGAGCGGGACTTTTCTTTCAAGGGCCATTATTGGCTCAGGAACAAGCACGAGAGGGCCATAGATTCTGTACACCTGGCTATTTCAGATGAGGCGGAGATTCGCCGGATGGAGTTTGGCAGGAAAGCCACGCTCGTATCGGCTGACAAAGAAACCGGGTACTATATCTACAGGCTGGCAAAACCCCTGCAATCAGATGATTCCGTGCAGTTGCACATGGACCTGCTTTACGGCACCAGGGGGTTCCGCAACAATGGCTCCAACAGGGATATCGTGTACAACGGCACGTTCATTAACAACAGCTACTTGCCGAAGATAGGATACCAGCCCAACTACGAGTTAAACCAGGACGGCGTGCGCAGGGATTACGGTCTGCAGCCGAGGCCACCCATGGCTGACGTAGCCGATTCCGCGGCCCGCATGAACAACTACTTCAGCAACGACGCCGACTGGATAAATTTTGAGGCCATCGTCAGCACCGGGGAAGAGCAGATTGCCATCGCACCGGGCTACCTGCAGAAAGAGTGGACGGCAAACGGGCGCCGCTACTTCCACTATAAAATGGATGCGCCCATTATGAATTTTTACGCTTTTCTTTCAGCAGACTATGCCGTGAAAAAGGACAAGTGGGTGGGCAAAGGCGGCAAGGAAGTAGCCATCGAGATCTACTACCACCCAGGCCATGAGTACAACCTCGACCGCATGTTCAGGGCCGTGAAAAAATCCTTGGGCTATTTTACAGCCAATTTTGGCCCCTATCAGCACCGGCAGTTGCGCATTGTGGAGTTTCCGGGATACAGATCCCTGGCCCAGTCTTTCCCGAACACGATTCCTTACTCTGAATCAGTGGGCTTTATTGCGGATGTAGAGGAGGATGACCCCCAGAGTGTGGATTATCCCTTCTATTTAACAGCGCACGAAGTAGCGCATCAGTGGTGGGGGCACCAGGTAACCGGCGGTGATGTGCAGGGTTCCGTGCTACTGTCAGAGACCATGAGTCAGTACAGTGCCCTGATGGTAATGAAGCAGGAATACGGGGAAGCGATGATGAAGAAGTTCCTGGCCTACGAGTTGAACTCCTACCTGGAAGGCAGGACAAGCGAGACGAAGAGGGAACGGCCGCTGTACAGGGTAGAGAACCAGGACTACATCTACTATAGGAAGGGAAGCCTGGTCATGTATGCACTGGCAGACTATATCGGAGAAGACAGACTAAACGCGATGCTGCGGGATTACATAAAAGAGGTTGCGTTTCAGCAGCCTCCCTACACCAACTCCACCGAGTTTATGCAGCACATCCGCGCCGCCACGCCAGATTCACTGCAGTACCTGGTAACCGACATGTTTGAAAAGATAACACTGTATGAGAACAGGGCCGTTGATGCTGTTTATAAGGAACTAAAGAACGGCAGGTATAAGGTAACACTTACCGTGGATGCGAAGAAGCTTCATGCAGGCAGCCTGGGGGTTGAGAGCGAAGAAAAGATGGACGACTGGATAGACATCGGCGTCATTACCCGTGAGAAAACCAACGGCCATTGGAAAGACAGGCCGCTTTACCTGGAAAAGCACCAACTCAAGTCAGGAGTGAATACATTCGAGTTCATCGTGAATGAGAAGCCGGAGAAAGCAGGTATTGACCCCTACAACCTGCTGATTGACCGGAACCCGGACGATAACATGATAACATGCATGGCAGGCTAAACAGCCGTTACGGTATATGGCGAAGGTTGCCTGAGCCTGTATGCATGAATTGCTGCGACAAGAATGGGTAATGGAAGTAACCGAGACAGACGCGCAGCAACTCTCCTTGGTTTTGGTGACAGGGTGCCACTGGACCCGGGTCGAAAGAAAGATGGGCAAGAGCAAGAGGGAAGGAAACGGAACAGTTTAAACGACACTCCCGGCAACTTTTCAATACGGTGCTCTCAACCCTTGGATGGTATCTGCTTAAAAACTAAAGCGCTCTGGTTCATCACATCTTTCGGGACTTTCATCCCATTTTGTTTCTGGTAGGTGCGATAATGTCTAATGTTGCTCAGGTTAGTACAGAGTAAATTCAAGTAGTTCAAAACCACCCCAACAGCTATCATGAGAATCCAGAAAAACGACAGGCTGCCTTTACAGCGGCTACAAAGCGCATACACGCAGTTCCGGGGCAGTGTGCTGCTGCTTGCCTTAGGAGCTATTACGGCAACGGGTTGTTCCCCAAAAGCACATGTGCCGGCCGGCGTTTCCCCGCCACCAGCGGTTTCGCTGGCGGACCATGGACTTAATCTGAAGCGAATCGAATCCGTTGCAGACTCTGTGGTTCATTTACACTTAGCTGAGGAGTTCATGCCAGGAATGAGTGTGGCTGTGGCCAAGGACGGGAAAACCGTTTTCACCCGCGGGTACGGTTTGGCGGATGTGGAGATGGGCGTGGCCGCCAGTCCGGAGACCGCTTACCAAATAGCCTCGGTGACGAAGCAGTTTACGGCCGCGGCCATCATGCGGCTGGTCGAGGCGGGCAAGGTCTCCCTCGACGACCCCATCACCAGGTTCCTGCCGGACTACCCCGTGCAGGGCCATCACGTGACGGTGCGCCACCTTCTCAACCACACCTCCGGCATCAAGAGCTATACGGAGCTGGGCAAGGAGGCCCAACGGCAACTCAGGCTTGAGCCTTCCTCTGAGGAGATGGTTGCCCTGTTCGGCAAGCAGCCTTTCGTCTTCAAGCCGGGGGAGAAGTTCCGGTACAACAACAGCGGGTATTACCTGCTGGCCCGGGTTATCGAAGAGGTGACGGGAGCACCTTATGAGGAGTACATGGAGCGTGAGTTACTGCAACCGCTGGAGCTTCACAACACGCTGTACGGAAGCGCTCAACGCATCATCCCCAACCGTGCCAAAGGGTACAAATACGAGAGCAATGCAGCGGGCACACTCTACAATGCACCCGGCTTCAGCATAAAGGGCAACGGGGCCGGCGGCTTAAGCTCGACGGTCGGCGACCTGATTCGCTGGACGCACCTGTTGCACAGCGGCCAGGTGGTCTCCCGTGAGTCG
This sequence comes from Pontibacter pamirensis, assembly GCF_010015475.1. Lineage (GTDB taxonomy): Bacteria > Bacteroidota > Bacteroidia > Cytophagales > Hymenobacteraceae > Pontibacter > Pontibacter pamirensis. The sequence goes on along the minus strand of NZ_SSNI01000062.1, from coordinate 10,277 downwards.
CTGCGTCAGATGACCACCCCTACTGAGCTCTCCGCTGGCGGCACCAGGACCTACGGCTTTGGCCTTGACCTTGCCCGGCTCGGGGATCACGAAAAGGTTGTCCATACCGGGGACACCGACGGTTTCAACTCCTATCTCACCCATTACCCGAAGGAGGGACTGACGATTGCGGTACTGACGAACTCAGACGACGCGCTACACCAGAAAGTGGAGGAGGCCCTGGCAAGGACGGCGCTGGGAATGGAGCTGACCACGGTGCTCGACTTGCCGCTGACGGCGGCCGACATCGCCCGCTACGAGGGCACCTACGTTCTTGAGACGGGGGCGAAGCCAATGGAACTGCGGGTATTCGGAGAGGACGGGAAACTGAAAGTGCAGCTGGGCGGCAGGAAAGCATTCCGGTTCCGCTCCCAGGGCGACAGCTCGTTCATTCCTTTCTTCGACGAGGACATCCGCCTTGTCTTCATTACAGAGAACGACCGCACGGACAGCGTTCAACTCCACATGGGCGGTCAGGTGACACCAGGGAAGCGCAAGCAAGGACTATGAGCCAGAAGAATCTCTAAGGCGGGCAAAACAGAATAAATTTACCAATGCTGTTGTAAACGGGACTGGTAAATAAAGCAACAGAACTACGTCAATGGGCGATGCACCGGTTATAAAATCCACTGCGCTTTATTACAACTACTCTAAAGATGTAGAAGCACTAGTTGATGTCAACCTGCAGGTGGAGCGGGGAAGCGTATACGGTTTCCTCGGCCCGAATGGCTCAGGCAAAACAACTGCTTTGAGCTTGCTGCTCGGGCTGTTACAGGTGCAGCAGGGCAGCATAGAGCTTTTTGGAGAAGAGCTTCAGGCAAACAGGATCGGAATTCTAAAGAAGATAGGGTGCCTGATTGAGAGTCCCTCCCTCTATGGGCACCTCTCGGCGAAGGAAAACCTGGAAGTGTACCGCGCTGTCTACGGAGCGTCAAGGGAAAGGATAGGCGAGGTACTGAAGACCGTCGGACTGGCTGACACGGGGAATAAGGAGCTGAAGCGCTTCTCTTTGGGGATGAAGCAGCGGTTAGCGGTTGCACTCGCCCTTTTGCCCAGCCCGGAGCTACTGGTACTCGATGAGCCCACAAACGGGCTGGATCCCAACGGTATGATAGAAGTGCGGGAGCTGGTAAAGAAGCTGAATATGGAAGAAGGCATCACGGTTCTGGTGTCGAGTCACATTCTCTCGGAAGTGGAAGAGACGGCCAGCCACATAGGGATTATCCTGAAAGGGCGGATGCTGTTTCAGGGGACGCTGCAGGAGCTTCATCTCTTTCAGCAAAAGCGTTCTAAAATACAGATAGCCACTTCAGATAACGAGGCGGCTATTGCAGTCTTACAGGACTATGAGCCTGAAAAACTGCAAGAGACGCTTTCAGTTACGTTGAATGATAACAAGCAGGCAGCTTGCATCAACAGGCTGCTTTTAGAAAACGGGCTCGATGTGTACCTTCTTCAGCCAGAGAGACATGACCTTGAACAGTTATTTGTAGTGGTTCTATAGATCCGCTACAGTTATAGGCCTGCCAGAAGTTAGACAATTCCTAATTTCTGGCAGGCTTTCCTTTTTTCTTGTATTTGCTCAACATTCTCTCCCATCCGTAGTTCTGCTCACGGATCGGTTCTCTGGCCGAGTCATACTTTGCCTCTATGTCTTCCCATAGCGGGGTCAGGGCTGACTTTTCAGTGACAACATCCATAGGCGTTTTGCCCTTCAGGGAACTGTGGGAACGGTGCCAGTTGTAATGAAACTGCCATTCCTCCAGCCTGTCGTTCAGGCATGGATCCTTCAGGTTAGCCGTCATGTAAAACTCCTGCAGGTCCGTCTGATGGCTCCTCTCTACCTTGCCGTTCAAGTGTGGAGAGCGAGGTTTGATGGGCCTAAACTTGATGCCATACTCCCGCAGTATCTCCTGGAAAGTAAGGCCGAAGAACTCCTTGCCCCGGTCAGTTTGCACCCGCTGTATGGGAAAGGGCATTTGCTCTACCACCCGCTCAAGAAAGTTTACAGTGTTTTTGGCTGTTCTCCTGGAATAGGTGTGCAGTACTCTGAAGCGGCTACAGTCGTCAATGGCTGTGTACTGGTAGATACCCGTATCAATCTTACAGACATCCATCTGCACCCTTTCTCCCGGAATTTCCTTAGTGTAACGCTTAAACTCTTTCTTCTTGTGGTATCGCTTGAGCAACTTCATATCATACTTCTCAAGCACCCTGGCCACCGTGGAAGGTGATATCTTCACTTGATGGTGCTGCAGAAGGTGTGAGCAAATCCTTATTTTGCCGAAGCGGCAGGTGTCCCTAATGTCAAGGATTAGGTTGATTACATCATCATCCCATTTTTGTCGGGCCAGCCTGTGGGGCCTTCTGGAACGATCCGCTAGCCCTTCATCTGGCAGGCGCTTGATTCATCTGTGCAGAGTGGAGCGGGCAATGCCACACCGAAGAGCAGCTTTGCTGACAGAGCCCAACTGCTGGTAAACCCTTATCCAATCTTCTCTGGCTTTCTGCTTCTGCTCCTCTTTCTTCATAGTGACACAGGCAAAAAAATAGCTGTGGATTTATGGATAACTCTGCCGAGTTACCCACAAGTCCACAGCAGTAATAATAGTAATATCTTGAGATTAAATCAACAGGTGAAAATGTAGCGAATCTGTTGAACCTTCACAAGTTATTCATGAACCTGACTTCAGGTCGCCTATGACGATGGCAGTATCTTTACGCTCTGAATCCCTTAAAACGAAGCGAACCTCTTTGCTGCCCTTGAGTTTCGTTGCCGCTGCAGTCATCCCTTTGCTGCTGGTTTTTGACACAGCCACGCCGGAAGCCGTGAATGCCCTGAAAGTAGATCCTTGGAACCTGCATTTCAAGGCTGGAGTGGAGTTTATGGGCAACCTTGTTTTGCCCATGGATATCATCCTTATTTGCACTCTGCTTCCACAGATAGAGTATCGGAGCAACACGTGGAAACAGGTCTTCACCTCTCCTCAACCCTTGGTAAATGTTTTTTTCTCAAAGTTTCTGACTATCCACCTGCTCATTCTTGTGTTTTTTATTGCTTTCAATGTGTTTATGGCCATGTCAGCCCTTGTTGTTAATGCAAAGGTCCCGGCTTTCAGATTCTTTGAGCACAGTATGGATTGGGAGAAGCTTCCTTGCCGCTAATGTTCAAGCCTATGTTTCGGTTCTTGCAATCAGCGCCATACAGTTCTGGGGGGGCATGAGGTTTAAAAGCTTTATCACACCCATCGCCACAGGTTTTGGCCTTATAATTTTAGCAGCGGTGCTTGTGATGGAGATAAAATGGGAGCATGTCGATAAATTCCCGTTTTCCTATCCGATACTTCTTATCATGTCAACATATGAGTCTGCCATTCCTCTTATTCTTTGGAGATCTCTTGCGTGCTCAGTACTAGTGCTTTGGTTTGCTTTCGTTGACTTTAAAATCAGACAAGTAAGGAGTAGTCAATGAAGCTATCAGATTTTCTAGGAAGCTACCGGTTCAAAAGTGCTTGCGATAGCTTTAGCTCACTTTTAAACTTTCACCTTGCTTCACACCTACTATTACAAAAGTGACCGCATTTTCTACTAAACTTGATACTCCTACTGTCCCCTTCTATAAAAGTGTTTGCCAACACCTGTTGGACAAAAAGGCTCAGGCTGCATTTTCTGCTCTTTCAAAATTTATTACCGTCTAAGACAGGTTATGTGGTCAGCTGCCTTTTTTTATTTGAGTTTCCTGATGCTGGATTCTGATTGAATTTGTTCTTTCATGTTTGATAACAAGTTCGTCACAGATTCAGGGGCTTTCATCACTTATTTTATTTTTACTCTCTAGATTAAACTATAATTGTTTCATGAATTACCTGGCTATGGAAAGTATTGTAGAGAGGTCTTTGCACTTCTCTAAGGTCGAATTTTGGGCGGTCACGACTATCTATGTTTTTGCTGTTATGTCCCTATCTATCGCAGACAGTCAGAATAAAGTGCTTTTTGATGAGGCGGGGATTACATTCAGTTATTATCAGGATTACTACTTTCCCCAGCTTGTTCGATACACACTGCTCTACCTTTCTTTTCTGCTGCTGAATTTCCGTGTAGTGCCAGGGCTGCTCAGGAAAGAAGCAATGTTTCTAAACATCTCTTTTGTAGTTGCGACATTCCTGATAGTAGGATTTGTATTCGGAATAACGGATACCTATGCAAAGAACTACCTGTTTAACATGTATAATAATGAAAAGGAGACCTATGACAATATATTTCAGGGTAGTTTCCTCCGCGCCTTCTGGCTGCTTTTACTGTTCGGGCTTTATTCCGTCATCAAGTATTCCGGCCTTTACCTTCTGTCTAACTCTGAGGCAATCCAGTCAAAGTACAGGATGATAACACGGGACGGCCTTACTGCTTTCGTCGTGTGGATGGTCAGCATGTTCCTGTTGTTAGTCTTTGAGGCTGATGGGGAGATAGTCGTGTTTTGGGGAATATCCGGACCATTTGGAATACTCTTGTACTGTTACTCTTTCTATACTCTTATTCCTGAGTCTCTCAGAAAAAAGAAACCTTTTATTACTTATGTGGTAAGAGCCGTTCTTGTAATGGTCATCTCCTTAGTACCGGTGTATGTGATAGGGCAGTTTCTGACACAGGACGGGGACACAGCATTAGGTATTAGCTTCTTTAATATACCTTTCCAATTACTAATAACTGTTCCCCTCTCCTGGGTACTTTATAAGCGCCAGATGCAGGGGAATGAAGAGTTGTTTGTGCTGAAAAAGGAGTTGGGGAGATCAAACGCGAACCTGGATTTTCTTCGCTCCCAGATTAACCCGCATTTTCTTTTTAACGCCTTGAACACCCTCTACGGAACAGCGCTGCAGGAAAACAGTGAACGCACCGCGCAGGGTGTACAGATGCTGGGAGACATGATGCGCTTTATGCTGCACGAGAACCACCAGCACAGGATACTGTTGTCCCGTGAGGTAGAGTACATGCACAACTACATCGAGCTGCAGTCACTCAGGACTTCCTCTTCCCCTAACATAAATATTGAAAGTAGGATAGAGGAGGTGCTAAGAGAGAGTTACATAGGCCCCATGCTGCTCATTCCCTTTGTGGAAAATGCTTTTAAGCATGGCATCAGCTTAAAGCACAGGTCATGGATTAAAATTACTTTACACTGCAAGCAGGACACGCTGTACTTTGACGTTTACAACAGTATTCATGCAAAGCAGGAGCAAGATCCGGAGAAAGATAAATCTGGGGTAGGATTGGAGAACGTGAAGCAGCGCCTGGCACTATTGTACCCAGGGAAGCACGAACTCATTATCAGAGAGACTGCGGAAGACTTCTTTGTTCACCTGACCCTGCGATTGTAAATTCTGTACAGCACGTGTGACATATGAGAAAGAACTACCTTACACAAGCAAAGTAAGATTTATGAAGGCAATTGCAATAAAGGAATGACCCGATGGAACTGGAAGCAAGACGCTCACTGGCTACTCAAGTCCCTTTCTTAGAACTCGTAGACAGCTTCACAGATGCCTTTAAGATGCTGGACAGGTGGGCCGCCTATGACAACAATGTAACAATGGAATTCTCCAGGCCTGGTAAACGCGCAGATAACGCCTATTCTGCCGCCGCTGCCGCTTTTTAGATGACTTCTCCCCTTGTGTTGAGGCAAATTAGGAGAAACACATCAAGCTTCCGTTACACTTTTCCGGGTATTTGTTACATGTTTGCTTCTTAACAACCTACAACAGCCTTCCGTGGCAGGAGGGGAGAGGACAACGGTATCAGTTTTATGAGGAAAAGTGGCCACTGCTGCCAGAATATGACTACAGGCGCTTTTAATACTGCCGGTTTAGATGTTAATTCGCTGATTCAAACAGTTTTTAAGCATCGAGATTAATTTCATATGACAATTAAACTACGCAGCGGCCTGTTAGCTGCTGCTTTTAGTGTTGCACTTGCTGCCTGCAGCGAGCAGGTAGCAGAGCAGGGAATTCCGGAGCAGGAAAACCATCATGCCACCGCACACGAGGAAGGAGCGCTGGCCATACAGGCACAGTCTGCGCCTGATACCCTGAAGGGCAGCTTGAAAGCTGAGGCGCACGGGAAGGTCGGACCTGCCCATTTAACGGTGGCATACCATTCTCCTGCTGTACGCGGCAGGGTGATCTGGGGTGGCCTTGTGGCCCGTAACCAGGTGTGGGTAACAGGGGCGCACTCGGCTACCAGCCTGCAAACGGACCAGCCAATTACGATTGGAGGACAGCCGTTGCCGGCAGGGAAGTATGCGCTGTTCACCATTCCGGGGGAGAAGGAGTGGACAGTGATCATCAACAAAAACTGGGAGCAGCATCTGGCAGACGATTATTCGGAAGCAGAAGACATGGTCCGCTTTTCGGTGAAACCTGACACTTTGGCCCAGCACCAGGAGCGGCTGCGTTATGAAGTCATGCCTCAAAGTGATGAGCAGGGGGCTGTTGTCATGACGTGGGATAAGCTGAAGCTGACGCTTCCGGTGGGATTTTCAGGTAGAAACACGGAGCCTTCGTTATAGCATCTGTGCCCAGCAACAGGGGCTGATTGTGCAGCAGCCCCTGTTGCTGGGGTAACCTTTTAAAACAGCTGCAGTTTTCGGAAACTGCAAAAGACAAAGTTCTGGATGGTGTTGAACGGTGTCCTGTGGTCAACCGTAATGCACCTTATCTTCTCAAAAAAGCTTTTCAGCCGTTCGGCCATTGAAACCTCAGAGTATTGCCTGATGTCTATCCCGCTGCACTTGCTGGGGCCTCGCTCCGAGAAAGCACCTATCACCAGTACCCCTGCCGGCTTGATGCCCTGCTGCACTGCCCTGAGGTAGTGCTCTATTTCCTGCTCCTGTGTCAGGAAGTGGAACGCTGCCCGGTCGTGCCAGAAGTCGTACTTCTCGGTAGGTTTAAAGGTCGCTGCATCTGCCACTATCCATTTCACTTTTGCTGCCCGCTCACCGAGCCGCTGCTTTGCTTTATCGAGTGATGAGGCTGAGATATCCAGCACTGTGACGTCCTGGTACCCTAGGTCGAGTAAATGGTCAACGAAAAGGCTGTCGCCACCGCCGATGTCAATTATTTTTGCATTTTTCGGAACATCGAACTGCTTCACAAAGTCCAGCGAAGTGGTAGGAGTGGGTTGGTACCAGCTTACCTCATTAGGGTTCTTTTTCTGGTAGATAGCATCCCAATGCGTTTTTCTGTCTAAGTTATCCATTTTACATCATATGGTTTAGTTTGGCAGCAACCTATTGCCTTTGTGTTGCAGGCTACGGCTCACATGCCTGCGAAGACATACTGCCGAAACCTGCCAAACGAATATACTCTTTAATTCCAAAAAATGTAAAACGGCTATTGTAAAGTAGCTTTCCGTTTGGGACTGCAAGACGGGACCGCTGGAACTGCGCAAAACAGCTTATATAGGCGGCGGTTAAACAAAATGCAACCGTATGATTAGGAGTGGGGTCACTTATCAAAAGAGCCGCAACTATGGGAATGGCATTCCTAACGATTATGGCGTGGTCTGTTCTCAGCGCATACGGCAGGGAGCCCTGTTGCCAGGAACAGACAATGCATGCCACCCCCTGAAGAAGCGTCTATCCTACCGAACATATGAAAACAAAAAAAGCCTCCTTCGACCTGTCCCTGTTGCCTCTAATAGCTTTAACAAGCGCACTCATCGGAAACAAGCCACCTGATACATATTTTGAAGTAAACCTGATAAAGAATCCTGGAGCAGAAGAAAAGGTAACTGGCCAGGAGATTCCAGCATGGTCAGTGACTCCAGAGATGCCGGAATGGCGCTTTATGCACGGGACCTACGGTGAGTTTGAAGGTGAGTGGAAGAAAGGCTGTAATGAAAGATGCGGGCTCGCTCCTAAGCCTGGCAAATCCTATTTCAGGATTCCGCTGGATAGTGACACCCCCCGTGTCGCCCTATATCAAGAGATTGACCTTAGCCCCATCAGCAAGACTATAGAAGAAAGAAGAATCCTGGCCGAACTACAGGGCTATTTTGCAGGAACACCTTGTGGAAACAAAAAATGTGTGACAGCTAGGGTTGTGAAGTCTTATTATGACAGAGAGGGAAAGCTAGTCGGCGGCGTATACAGTGCTAATGCGGATAGTACGCTTTTCGAGGCAACTGAAAGAGGGGGCAGTAACATGTACCGATTCAAAAGCTATGGGCTAAAAGGCGTACTGCCGAAAGAGGCGGTAACGGTGATAATCAAATTGGAGGGTCAAAAAGCTAACTGCTGTGACAGGGCCACTGTGTTTTTCGACAACGTGAGCTACGTCCTTACCGAAGGAGGGCCCCGGTAGGTTTAGCCGGAGGCGGCACCTGCAATGACCAAAAAAGCGTATAAAATCTTTTGCTGCCGTCTCTCTAAATATCTGCCTGTCATCCAGGCGCACCGGTTCACAGTTAAATTAACCACATAAAAAACGCATATGAGAACGTTCTAGCCTTTTTCATAAGCAGGTTTCTACCCGTGGAACATCCTGCTGACCAGTAAAAGGAGCGACCTCCGTACTTGAAAGCTGGCTACCCGGCTTCCCCACGGTGCTTCCTGTTTCTCCCCCTTTTGTAAGGAACCAGTGAGCTTCTCTGCCTGATGAGAAATCTTCCAGTTCTAAACGCGCTTGCATAAATAGCCCGGCAGAAAAAGGAAGACTAATACTGTTAGTTGAATATAGAAAATGACAATATAATTAGTATCTTATACGCGACAGCCGGGGAGACTCCCGGTAGTAGATAAAAGCAACACTATGGCCAAAACAGGTTTTGTCTCGGAGGCAGGGGCGCACGGCTTCGCCTTCGACGGCCCGGGCAGCACACACTTCTCCATTACAGTCGTGCTTGTGGAGGAAGAAAACAGAAGGGAAGTGGAGGAGGGGTTCCGCCGCCTCCGGGAGCGGAACTTCCCCGGAGGTGTGATTTCGTCTCCGGCAGGAAATAGCGGAATAGTACAACGGCGGGAGTTTCTGGATGAATTAAATAAATTAGACTTTTCCTTTCATGCGCTGCTGGTGGACAAGCGCAAGCTGCACCAGAAGTCGCCCCTCCAATACAAGGGCACCTTCTATAAATTCCTCTCCGGCCTTATCTACAACAACCTCTACCGCACCGTGCCGGACCTGAGCATCGTCGCAAACGAGCTGGGCACGCCCGAGTTCATGGAGAGCTTCCGCCGCTACATCCACGAGAACCACCAGGTGGACCTTTTCTCCCCGGCCACCTTTACCTTCTCCACAGGGGAGGAGGTAGAGCTGCTGCAGCTGGCAGGCTTTATTGGCGAAAGCCTTAACCTGTTTCACGCCGGGCTGTCGGAAATGGACTTGGAACAGGAGCTGGCTGGAAAATGCGTGGGGGTAAACCGCTGGCCGGAGGGGTATGTGCCTTATACTGTGGACACCGAGGGCATGGTGGCCGACGCGCAGGACGAGGCCATCACGGCAGCAGCACAGCTGCGGGCGCGGGACTACCTCGAGCGGTACGCGGGCAGCGAGGACCCCGTTGTCCGGAGCAGGATGGTTTTCGTGGAGTACCTGCTGATGGTTTTTACCTATAACTATAAAACCAGGTTCATCCACACCTACGAGTTGCTGCAGCACCTCAACTCCTACAAGTACGAGAACTACACAGAGCACCGCTTCCGCTCCCTGGTGGTGGGGCCGGTGCGGGACGAGGGCGTGCTCATCGTCTCCTCCAGCGCCGGCTACAAGCTGCCCTGCTCCACCAGGGACATTTACAACTTCTTCAACTACTACAACCAGCAGATACAGCCCATGCTCGCCAGGCTGGGCCAGTGCCACCGGGCCCTGGAACTGGCCACCGGGGGAGAGCTGAACGTGCTGGAGCAGCCGGAATATGATAACCTGAAGAAGCTGCTGGCGAAGTTTTCCTGATACGTGCGACTGCCTGGATAAAACGGTTGTTCCTTATCAGACGCAACGTATCATCAAGTCGTCTCAAATATTACGGATGATTTTGATTTGTGAGATGGCAAAAAGAGACGCCATACAGGCTGTAGGGGCAGGTACCGCTTGAAGTTCCACGATCTTATTATTCTCACGTGGCTGTTGCACAACTTAGCTTTTAGTACGACTTCCTTGCAGCCATTATTCGGAATAAGCATATAATGCTCCTCTCTTTGATTGTGGTCAAGCGACAGGGGTGAAACCAATAGCTGAAGGTATGAA
>NZ_SSNI01000061.1 GCF_010015475.1 Pontibacter pamirensis | reverse complement strand
GAGCCTTTCCGGAATAAGCCCACTGACGCCTCAGTGACAGCCGTTGCCGGAACCACCAGGTTTAACACCAGGCAGCTCTTCAGGAGCGGGATGTGTCTCCGCCTCTGGCACCGGAGAGATTCTATATAATGTAAAACTGATCAGCCAGCTCAGAGCAGGCGATACGGTGGTGTGTGGAAACTGGACAGGCTGGGCCGCTCGCTGCGGGACCTGATAGACCTGGTGTCTGAGTTCAAGGAGAGAGGGGTGGAGTTTGGGAGCCTGCAGGACGGCACCAACACCGCCACGCCCACCGGCAGGCCAGCAAGCCTTTCGAAAGCAGCCATGGAGTAGGCAAAGTCAGCCAGTCAGCCAGAATCCTCTTCGAGTCCGGAACAAAAACCGTGGAGGAGATAGCCAAGATAATGGGCATCGGCAGGATTATCAGCTACCTCTATATTCAGAGTTTAAGCGAAATGGGATGAAAGGTAAGCTAGAGCCGCGGTAGTTTTAGGAGCCAGGAAATGTTTCCATAGGGGCCAGCACCATTCTGAACCTGCTAAAGCGCAGTGACTTCTCACGGTGGCAGAAGGCTTGGACTTGCTCCAGGCAAGAGCGCCGAAGCGGCTGGCTAGGCCCACAATTGCAGAGTCATCCATCCGCCAGGAAACAGGCTGCACCATCATCGCTATCCAAGAGGGGGACGCGCAGCACATCAAACCCGATCCGGGAATGGTGCTGCCCGCCAGCGCATAAATCATCCTCAAAGGGACAGTTGAGGCGGAAGAGCAGTTCTTCAGCATGTTGTTTGTTAAAGGAAAGGAGAGCAGGAGCAACCAGTGTCTTGGGCCGCCCTTTTTTAGGGGAGCAGGTGTTCCCGCTGCCCTGTGGCATCGTCACCCTTCCGCACATAAGCCATGCTCCATAGTTTATGTAGCAGGCTGAAGCAGAAGCTGCCCCTGTCCTTTTCATGCAATGTTTCTCAAGCCTTAAGCGTAGTATAAAAACTTTTACGTTCTTGCTCAATATATAGAGCCCTTTTAGGGGCTCTATACCCCGTGATACGTTCCTAGAGAGGGGGTGTAACACTTCTGTACAAGTGCTGTCTCAATCGCTGCCTGCCTGTCCGTTACCCCCTAAAGCCCTGCCTTTTTTCATAGAGGCGGTGATAGTCTCCAGTTGCTCTGTCAGCTTTTCGCCGCCCTTTATTCCGAAATCCAATGTACGGATGGGGAATGGAATCAGGATATCGTTGGCGTCGAAGGCCTTCTTGATGCGGATGATGCCATCGCTCTTGGCACTGACATAGTCTAACTCATTTTTGTAGGTTATCCAGTAGCGGGCTTTAAAGTTGATGGAGGAATCGCCGAATTCATCGTACATCACCTCAATCTCTTTTTCCTTCACACGGTTTTTCACATCATTCAGCGCCTCCGACACTACCTGCTGCACCTGCTCCAGGTCCTCTGCGTAGGAAACCCCTACCTGCAGGTCCACACGCCGGGTACCATTAACGGAGTAGTTCGTGAGCGGGTTCTCAAACACCGTCTTGTTCGGGAGGTGCACCACCTCTCCCGTCAGCTGCCGGATGTTTATTGTGCGAAGTGTAATCTGCTTGATGACGCCGCGGTAATCGTTGGTCTCGATTAAGTCGCCCACGCGGAACGGCCTTCGAAAGGCAATGAACACCCCAGCGACAAAGTTGGCAGCGATGTCCTGAAAGGCAAAACCCAGCGCCAGCCCCACAATACCGACACCGGCCAGCATAGATATGACCACCCCGTCTAGGTTAAGCACATGGAGCACAATAAAGAAACCCACCAGCAGCATGCCGATGTAGAGGAGCGTCAGGATGAGGTTGTTCAGGGCGGGACTATGTGAGAACCTGTTAATAAACTTTCCGAGCCACCCTCTGAGCAAACCAGCCAGTTTGAAGGTAATGACCAGGAGGAGGACGGCCAGGAACAGGTTGGGGAGCATGAGCACGGCATAATCTCCCCACGACTCCAGCTTTTTCCAAAGCAATTCTAATTCTACATTAAAGTTTTCCATTGCATTATTGATTTTAGGATGTTATAAAGCACATAACCCTCCGCAAGTTTGTGGGGGATCCATGGAGGCAGGCCTCAAACAAAGAAGAGGCAGCCTCAGAAACCTATACGGTGCGGGCCGCCCTCTTCAGGAAAAGTTATAAAGCCTGTTCTTCCTTATATATTTTTTTCTAGCAAACTGTTCCTTGTTTTTTGTTCACGGGCAGGGGACGGCAGCGGGCCAGGGAAACTGCTGCGGCTGCTGCCTCCTGTATTTTGCCGCTTCCGGAACCTTTAAATACTTGACAAGTAGTGAATGGAACAACTAGATAAAACTCTTTGGAAAAAACAGCACTTACTCCTACAAAGCAGTCAGGAACAGGCTGTGCCTCTTTTTGACTTTAACCCTTGTCCTGTCTGCCTGTGGCGGTTAAGCGGAGACAGAAGCAGTGGCGGAAGAGCCAGTTGCAGTGGAAGCAGACCCTGAAACGGCGGGGGCAGCAGAGTGGGACTATGAGAACACCAACTGGGAGGAAATCTCTGGCGCTGAGTGCAGGGCCAACGTGCAGTCTCCTGTTAACATCAGCACGCAGGAGGCGATTGAAGCAGAGCTCTCGGACATCGGGTACGAGTACGAGCCCTTCCCCATGAAGATTGTGTATAATGGGCACACGGTGCAGGTGTACGGCACGGAGAGCAGCTTCATCACGGTAGAGGGCAAGCGGTACCAGTTCAGGCAGTTTCACATTTATTGGGTTGTTCTGGAATCGCCGTCTACAGGCAGCTTTTGCCTGGCATGACACCTACTCTATAAAGTATGCCGGGGGGGCTGCTGTTTTCCCACAAGAATACTGACCAGGAACTGCCTGTAGACGGCAACGCCGGAATCAAGGGAAGCAACGGGCACCCTTTCGTCTTTGTTGTGAATAGCGCGCAAGAGCTCTTCCTTTAAGTAAAGAGGCAGTAAGCCGTATGCCGGGATCCCCCTTGCCCTGAAGTAACTGTTGTCGTTGGAAGCCGGGAAGAGAATAGGTGCCACCAGGGCGTTTGGATACACCTGGGTCACTGCCTGGCACAGCGCTTCGAAGAAAAGGGTGTCGGGGGCCGTGTAGGGCGCTGGCCTGGAGCCGGAAAGAACCTCTACCGCTATGTTTTTGTCCCGGAGGGTCCTTCTCAGGCCCCTGATGAAACTCCGCTGTGTTGTGCCTGGCAGGAGCCGGCAGTCTAAGGTGGCGGTTACGCGCTGCGGTATCTGGTTGGGACTTGTCGGTGGGTTGGAGATGTTGGTCACGGTGGCCGTGTTGGTCACCAGCGCGTGGAGGATGGGCTCTTCCCGCAGGGTCCTTCCCCCAAACAGCTTCATAAGCCACGGGTGCCGCATGGCGAAGCCCCGCAGGCCACGCTCGTGTTTTCCGAGCGCCTCGAACATCAGCGCTGCAGGTGCGGAAACCCTGATGTCCGCATCCCGGTCCAGCAGCCTGCCCAGGGCCGCCACCATCTTCTTGTTTGCGTACGCCTCCGGGGGCACTGCCCCATGGCCGGAAGAGGCTACCTTTGTGCTTAGCCTTAACTTCAAGCTGCTCTTCTGGCTTATTTCAATTCCAAATACCCTCTTCTGCGGATCAGAGGCCAGGATGCCTGATACACCAGCCCCTCCCTCCCCCAGCACCAGCACCGCGTTCAAGGCGTCAAGGTGGTTTTCGGCGATGGATTTTGCTCCCAGCGCTCCCCCTGCTTCCTCTGAGGACACGGACAGGATCGTCACGTTGTAGGGCAGGTCGCGGGTGGAGGCCAATTCTACCAGGTCAGCTACAGCCAGCAGCTGCATGATGGCCATCCCTTTGTTGTCGACTGCTCCTCTGCCCCAGACCATGCCGTCGGCAACCCTCCCCGAGAAGGGGGCATGCTGCCAGTTGCCTGCCACTGGCACAACATCAATGTGGTTCAACAGGACAATGTTGGGCTTCCGGCTTTCCAGCGGGTAGAGGGAGGCCGAGAAGTTGTAGGAATCGCTTCTGTCGGAGAAGACTTTTACGTGCAGCCCCCTGCTTTTGCAAAGCCCGGAGAAAAAGACGCCTGCCCCCTTCTCTGAGCCGGTGACAGAGGCGAGCTGTATGTACCTGCTCAGCAACGTGGCTGCCTGGGAAGCTCGGGCTGTGTCACCTTGAGGAAAGGCGCTGAGGGGCATGCCCAGAAACAGGCAGGCAAGGCAAAGGACTTTTACCATGTGGGTTTTGGTTTTGTTCACTTCCTCCTGGACATCTTAAAGACATAGTAGAAGAACGGCAGCATAGCAGCGGCAACAACTATGGCGGCCCAGGAGCTGGGATTCATGACAGCATCATCGTCAAAGTCGCAGCCGCTCAGCGAAAGGAAAAGGAGGAAGAGCATACAGCGTTCCCCGTAAGGCAGGTTCTTCATCTTGTTTTATTATGGTTTGCTGTGCCGGACAGCCTTCTGTGTCTTTATTCAATCAGAGCGCTTTGAAGGGAGGCTCCGCATCCCCGCGCGCAAAAAAAAACCTGCAGGAGCAGGGAGTCTTTGCACGATGGGTTCCTCTTAAACGGGCCTGCACCCCTCATGTTGCGCCTTTTGACGGGCAGCGGGCTAAAACCCGGGGTAAACGGAAAAAGTGCTGCTTATTATCATCAGATTCTACCTGCTGGGGAACCTCGTTTACTTCTTCCTGCTGATCTTCGCGGCTGTGCTGTTCTGCGGCATGACGGATGGGATAAAGGGAAAGCTGCACCTGAAGCGGGATGCTGACTTGCTCAGCCGGCCGGGGGCTATGCGCAGTTCGTCGGCTACTTCTTTTGCCGAACCCTTCGCATGGGAGAGGTCATTGGCCATCCGCTTGAAGGAGGCGTCAAATACACGTCAATCCATCAGTGTCAATCTGAATACTTTCATAAAGCTGCCTGTCAAAGGTCTCCTTCAACCCTGGGAGTAAGCATAAATAGGGACAGCAAACCCTATCACGAGTATGGCTAACCCTAAGGCTACTTGTACAGCCCCCCTCAACGGTTTACTCCATCCCAACCTCTTCATTGGTTTTCCCAGGCGGATTGGAATAAGCAAGCACAACATGTACAGGATCAAAAAATAAGCTACTGCCATATTTATTGTATCAGTTTATCATTTAACTTTAAGTCTTCATTAGTAAATCAACGTGAGAAATAGGACATTGTTTGCGACCTGACAGTCAAACACAGTAGCTTTAACAATCAAATAATATAATAAGCCTATCCTCTTCAAGGTTCAGAACCAGCCAGTTGACTGCCATAACAAGCTGATTTTGATACCGTTATTGAATAAAGAATCTAAACAGTGCTCGCACTATCTATTGATTTCAGGACGAGGCATCGTAATCCACAGTTTTTCTGTTCCAGCAAATGTGGAAGTGTTGAGTTGAAGGGGAGGTTGAACTAAAAAATTGAATGAATTAGAGGTGTAGCTAGAGCTGTTCTATAACGCTGATTATGAACTGTGTTAAAAAGCAACTGTATTAATTTTTTTTTAGGCGCCGTATTCAACATGGTGCTGAATAAACTTCTCCGGATCTTACCATACCGAACACCTGTTTTATCAGCTTGTTCATCACGGCCACCAAGGCTACTTTCTTTGCTTTTCCTGCCGCCACCATCCGCTCATAAAGCTCCCGGCAAGCCTTGTTGTACACCTTTGCCGCCATGGCACACATGTAGAGCATAGCCCTTATGTTTTTGTCCCCAATCCTGCTGATCCCCCTATAGCCGCGGATGGAGGTGCCAGACTCATTGATGCAGGGGCTGATCCCGATAAAGGCGCTGAACTGCCTGGCTGATGTAAAGTTTCTGAACCCGCCAGAGACTATAATAAGCTCTATAGCAGACTTGGTGCTGATACCGGGAATCGTCTGCAGCAAGGTAAACAGGTCCTGGCAATGTTCTTCTGCCAGCTGTTGCATCTGTTCCTCTAGTCTCCCGATTTGCTTTTCTATGCTTGTCAAGACCGTTTTACAGGCCTTTAGAGCAGCTTTATCCGCTTCCTCCAATTGGGACAGGGCATGCAACTGGTTCAGGAAAGAGCGCTTGCTCTTGACCAGCAGCTTCAATGACATGCGCTGTTGCTGCAGTTTCCTCATGAAGGGAGCTGGCGGCTCGTATAGCTTGGGCTGCATACGTTCTCCGTACTCAGCGATCAGCGCCGCATCCACCTTGTCTGTCTTCGTCCTTTTGAGCTTAGTCTGGGCAAAGCGCTTGATCTGCAGAGGATTCACCACCGACACCTTGATTCCTTTCTCATAGAGGGCGATGGCCAGTTGCAGGCTATAAACCCCGGTCGCCTCCATGATGCACCAAGTCTGGCTTGATAAACTTTTAAGGAAGCTGTTGATACCTTTTTTGTCGTTGCTGTGCAAGGAGGTGGTGACTTTGCCGGCTAGCTTTGTAGCTACCACAAAGCTGTCTTTGGCCATATCGATACCCGTGTAAGTGTGCTCCATCATAGTGTGTTTTAGAGGTTATTCATGTGACAAAAAGATAGCTTCTCTTGCACTCAACATCCTGATGCAGGCTCCTGGCCTTATGAACTGTTCAAGGTAAAGAAGCCGGGTAAGGGGATTGTCATAAGGCGCGGGTTTATAGAACCCATGTTCAGCAGGAATCTTATTCCCTACCCAGTCTTTTTGTCTACAGCTTAAATACTCATTTCTTCTGTTTCAGATAACGTCTACAAAAGGGAAAAAGAGTACCTAAGTCACTGAGAACAAACATAGGATGTTCACCAGGACCGCCTGGAGAGTAGTTTAGCGTATCTATGCATTGTGGGCAAGGTACGGATAGCCTAAGCGTAATCTATGAACCTTGCAGCTACATTATTTACTTTATTAGTTCTGCTAAGACCTTTTCTAACTCTTCTCCCTTGAGGTCTTTGTATATTACTTTACCCTCTGGGGAAATAAGAAAAGTTGATGGATAACTGCTTACACCATGTTTTTCTACAATTTCATCGGATAATACTTGGGGCCAAGTAAGCTTGTGCTTGTCAATTAGCTTTGCCAAGTCTTTAGGTTCAGAACGCCCTATTATTCCAATAATTTCAAACTTACTTTTATCGTAATGAGAGGATAAGGCCTTGAGCCTCGGGAACTCCTTGATACAAGGTGTGCACCAGGTAGCCCAGAAGTCCAGCAGAACGTACTTGCCCTTCAACTTTTTCATTGTGACTTCTTTCCCTGAGGTGTAATCCTTTCCCTCGAAATCAATTGTGGGGAATCCTACCTGTGCCGACTTTACCGAGCCAGCATCCTTTACACGCTTAATTTTAGCGACTTTCTCTCTTGAGTCCACACCTAAGTACTGATAAACATCTTCCCCTAAGTTGAAGTACTGGTTAGGGCGTACGGGAACAGATAAGTCAACTGTCTTCCCCTTTATATCATCCGTTAGCACTACCATGCTATTATTTCCATCATCCAAGTCTTCAGAAAGAAAGCGGTTGCTTTCTAATGCAATTGCATATGCCTTATTACCCGCTTTTACAGTGGCCGTATAGTGCCTAGGATAGTTAAAGTAAACATGCTCTCCCTCAAGTGGAGCTACTATGGCTAAAGGAAATACCTCTTCAGTTACTTTGCCGTCACGCATACGTTGGTGCTTTATCTGAACGGCATTGTCAGCAAAGCTCTTGTATTTCCCGAAATTAAAAGGATCAGAGTAGGTAAGCAGCGGGCGGGCTTTTTCATCAGAGAAATCAAGGTCTGTATCAGTGTCTGCCAACCATACTCTGTTTCCTTTTTCGTCTTCGCCTGTAATGATGTAAACAGAGGCTCTTAAAGAGTTTTTAGAAAATTCTTTCTCATTCGGCTCGTATTTTAAAGCCTGCTTCAATCTCTCAAACTCTTCTTTAGAAATCTTCTCGTTTAGAAAATTCTGGTAAAAGAACTGTTTCTCATCAAAAATAAAATGGTGTCGCTTGATGTTTTTTAGTTTGGCTGGAACACCCCTCAACTCTGATTTGAAGGGACTGTCTTCGGCCTCTGGCCCAATAGCTCCCATGCCCGCGTGGAACACGCTATAGCCAGGGGTTGGAGTGACAGAAACCTTCATCACCTCTTGTGCGAAAGTGGTTAGCGCCAGGAAGAAAAGAAACGGGAGAGGGATGAGCGACTTCTTCATATGTTTTAGTTTAGGACTTTATACTCATTAGAAACATAACCTTTCAAGCCATGCTTTTTGCCCTTAGCCATGCTAATCGCTTTCAGGAGATATTCACGGGCCTCTGATACAATGAAGCTAAGGTTTTATAACTTTTCTGGCAAAAACTTTACATGAACAGGACTTTCCTATGGATGAATAATACCTTACCTTTCATAACCGTAAATCCGCACCCTAACCTATGCCGACAAAGCTGCCCCTCCGTGTGATATTGGTTCATGCTCTGGCGTGGGCGGTCTTTATCCTGTATGAGGTTACGATGGCGCTGGTCCAGAACTCTGCTAAGACCATGTGGTGGGAATACGGAGGCTACTATCTGATTAACATCTCCCTTTTTTATCTGCATGCCCACCTGGTGATGGATGATGCATTGGAAAAAGAGTGGCTGCCTGCCCTGCTGGTGATTTTGGTCCCTTTGGAGTTAGGCTGGTACGTTGCCTCCGAACACCTGCTGGAGAAGCTCCTGAACTTGTATCGTTCAGTCCCCGAGGAAATCGTGTTAGACACCTCTTTCTTCCTAAGGCATATTTGGCAGGGGGCATCTTTTATAAGTGTCAGCACCGCATATTGGATGGTCCTCAATATCATTAAGCGGAATAAGGTTATAAGCCAACTGAAGGTGCAGCAGGCGGAGGCGGAAAGGGAGAAGGCAGAGCTGGAGAAAGACCTGGCACTGTCACAGAACGCTTACCTTCGAGCGCAGATCAACCCACACATGCTCTTCAACACGCTCAGCTTTATCTACAGCACTGTGCAGGACGTATCTCCTAAAGCATCAGAAGGCGTCCTGCTGCTCTCGGAGGTGATGCACTATGCGCTCGGGCAGGTGCATGAAGATGGCAAAATAGACTTAGCCAGAGAAGTAGAGCAGGTAAAGAAGTATATTGGCCTTAACCAGCTCCGCTTCAGCAAGCCGCTACAGCTTCAAATGAGCTTCGAGGGAGGCTTCAGCCAGCACAGGCTCCCCCCCTTGCTGCTGCTCACTTTCGTGGAGAACATGTTCAAGCACGGCATCCTCAACGACCCTGCTCATCCTGCCACTGTCTTTATCACGTGCACCGACACCACTCTGAACCTGTCTACCAGGAACAAGAAAAGGAAGTCTGTGATGAAGGGCCATGGAATAGGCATCCAGAATGTGGAGACCAGGCTAAGGAAGCTTTACGGGGAAGGTTACTTCCTCCTGAATATCCAGCAGGATGATGTATATTATGAAACGAACCTTCAACTTGTACTTGCATGATAAAATGTTTTGTGGTGGATGATGAGTCGCACAACATCAGGCTGCTCTCAGGTTATATCGAAAAGACACCAGGCCTGGAATTGGTGGGGGCTGAGGAAAATCCCTTAGTTGCCTTGGATACTATAACCAGCGGTAAGGTAGTCCCAGACATCGTGTTTGTGGATGTGGATATGCCAGAACTCACAGGTGTGGATTTGGCAGGATTGGTAAACAAACTTACTGAGGTTGTCTTTGCCACTGCCTACCCTGATTATGCTCTTCAAGCCTTTGAGAAGAACGCCTTAGACTACTTTGTAAAGCCGATATCCTATGAGCGCTTTCTGCAATCTGTCAGCAAAGTTCGCTTACGTATCAGTGCCAGGAGCAGTCTTGGGCAGGAAAAGGAAGACAGCTACTTTTTTGTTAAAAGCGATGTAAAGGGGAAGATGGTAAAAGTGGAGTATGGGGAGATTTCCTATGTGGAGGCACTACAGAACTACGTTAGAATCCATACTACTGGTGAGCCAATCATTACGCACCTGACGATGAAGAAAGTGGAGGAGAGCCTGCCGGAGGATAGGTTCTCCAGAGTACACAAGTCCTTTATTGTCCATAACGCAAAGGTCAGGGTGGTGGAGGGCAATCAAATCGTGCTGGACGACAAAAGCACTGTTGTGTTGGGCAGCAGCTACAGGGACTCCTTTCTGCGGAAGGTAAACGAGAAGCTGATTAATGGCGAGCGATAAGTCAAAGGTTTTCATTAAGGGCAGATGCAAGGCTACTTAACGGAGTTAGCTCTGGGGTGGCGCAGCTACCGCAAAGCTATTGTGGAGTATCGTTATTCTTTTTCGGCAGTTTCTCATTTGGGTCATATTTGGCTCCAAGCTGTTTGGCGTTCTCTTCAACAGTTGTCGTAAAGCCTATTTCCTTCCTGCGCTTGTTCACGTTCTCCACATCTTCAATGGGCCAGATAACTTGCCCTCCTTCTGGTCGTACCCAACCTGCTGCCTGCGTACCGTAAATCTGCTTCTTCCCCTGAAACATCAGTAACCTGTCCCGCATCTTTGCCGCATCTGTAGCGCTTGCCTCTCCTTGCTTTGCCAGCGCTTCCATCTGGGGTAGGTACTTTTCTATCGTCTCTAGGCTGGAATGTTGCACAACAAGGAAAATAGCCTTGGCGGCTTTATCGCCCACCTTACTTTTCGGCAACCATCCGTATTGCTCAATAATAGGTATTACCCTTGTTTGATTAACTGAGTCAATCTTCATCATTTTCATCGAATGGGCTTTACTCGCTTCTGGGTTGGGAAAGCTGTCCCAGTGTATGTTCCTGACACTTTGGTCAACATCGTATACTTCTTCCAGTTCTTTTCTTAGCAAGGAGTAGTCTGGTCGCTTTTCTACTGTTACAGGAGCTGAAGTGCTGTTGATAGAAGACTGGCATCCCACCAGTAGAAGTAGAATGATAAGCGTGTAAAATATTTTCATTTATTTATTAATTATGTTACTCAACGTGCAGGGTTCTGCGGTGGCGTAGCTACACCGCAGAGGTGTAATTAGCACATGTAGTTCTTTTATAGGGGGAAGGGGATAACACGGTATCACTCTATAACAAATTGTAAACCCTATATTCATTATTTTAAAGCCACCTGCTTAACTCTCCAGCGCTTTTTAGTAGTGGAAGGTATTATCTAATCTCGAACCTAAATCACCATGTTTTTTTGCCGTTCTTCATCTTGTCAAGAGCCTCTGCAAAATGTCCTCCTTCTTGACCTGAAAGGGCTACCGCTTCTTCCATAACTTTTATAGCTTCTTCCTTCTTGCCTGTTTTGTACAACAAGTTAGCATAGTTTAAAAGGAAGCGAGGGCTTTTCTTGTTTTCACCAACTAACAACTCTCTTGACCAATCTAATGCCTTCCTAAGGCTTACCGAATCATCACTGAAAAGAAAGACATTGTTGGCGTATCTCAGTAGCAGGAATTTGTCTATTTTGTTTCTGTGTGAATGAACGTGCCCCACATACTCAGGCCAGTTCTTAAGCCATTGATAATACATCGGCTTTGAAGTCATTATTATTTCTTCTGACAAATCAGGGAATTCCAGGTTTAGCTCCTTTTCTATTTCATCCCAATCCACATTTTCATTGATTTTGCCTATATATTCAACCATTCCACCACCATACTCTTTCTTGACACCGTCAACTTTTAAATATTGGAAGACAATATCATCAAAGACAACAGTTTTGACTATTCTTTCGCTAACCCCTTTTCCTAACACTAAATCAGCTTTGTCTGCATTATTTCTTAAAACGGCGAAGCCTGGGTCTGCGACCTTCTTTGTAGATTCAGCGATCAGCTTTAAGTTTTCTTCAGTCAAAAGGTTCTTTTGGGTTGCCAGATACTCATTCATAACCAAGGGCATAAGTTCTCTGTCATTCATCAATTGGGCTGACTTTATCAATTCTAAAAGGAATTCTGGGTCTTTCTTCCCTGATTGGAACTGTCGCTTCTGTTTATGGTACCCGCTCAAAGCCGCTTCTGCTTTTGCAATGAAATCATCCCCAGTAGGTGAGCCTCCGTTCAATCGGTGAACAAGCTCTCCCTTTGGGTTAAAAAAAAGAAATGTAGGAAAGCTGTTAATGTTATAAGTAGTAGCGATAGCCTGAGCATCGTTATACCACTTTTTCACTTCTTCGCTGTCCTTCCCGGTCGTGTCAGCCTGTATTTTTACGTTTATGAAGTGCGTGTTGAAGAATTCGCCCACCTTTTCCTGGGGAAAGACATCCCTATCCATCAACTTACAGGGGCCGCACCAGGTAGTATACACATCCAGGAATATGTACTTGTTTTCCTTTTTTGCCTTCTCCTGAACTTGTGTCCAGCTAAGCCCATGTTCAAACTTAACACCTGTCGCATCCTGGGCCTTTGCAAAGCCTATGGTGAAGAATAGAATAACTAAAAGTTTTACTTTCATGCTGAACATGTTTTGCTGAAACAACTATTAATTTCTCACGATTAGCTATCTAAAGCTGCAAAAAAGACATCTGTAACAATTTGATATTGTTTGTTTAGACTATTTACGGTAATAATACAATATTTGCGCTAACGGGTTCGGACAGGCAACGGGTGAGGCGTAAGCAGAAAAATATGCGTGTGCCTTGTTAGCGGTTGGTTCTTTTCTTTTACTCGTTATTTCTCATGTACAGCTCTAACTGCTCATATAGCTCCTTGGTAGTACTTGGTTCTTTTGCTTCCAGCACGGCAATATTCCCCTTTCTATCCACAATGGCGTAACGAGGGATAGGCAGAACTCCGTTCTTGCCGAACTTTTCCAGAATCTCCTTCTCCAGCTGCTCGTTTGCCCTTACATGGTGCCCTTTTAGCTTATAGAACTTAATCATCTCCTTCCAGCTGCTTTCCCGCTCTGGCTTATCCATGGAAACGTAAAGCAGTTCTATGTCTTTTCCCCTCGAAAACTGTTGCAGCTGTTCGCTAAAGCGGAACTCTTCCTTGCATGGCCCGCACCATGTGGCCCAAAGGTCCACAAAGACCACTTTCCCTTTCAAGGGCGCCAACAGCTCCTGAAGGGAATTTATACCCTCATAGTTGCTCGGAAACTTGATTCCTTCTGCCAATTCCTTCTTCTGGGCCTCCCAATACGCCACAATCGGGTCCACCACCTCTTTGAGATGCGGGGTGTAAGGGCTATTGGGGTACTCAACCGCAAAACGGTTGTAAAGCTCTACTAAAGCAGGCTCATATCTTTTCTGAATGGCTCCCAACCGAATCATTGCTGCTAAACTGATTTCCAGTGCTTCGCCGGTGAGCGACTCTTTCATCTGCTTCTCTTTTATTATAAAATGCTCCCCTCGCTTGCTGTCAACATCCTGGGGCATTTGCTTTAAGTACATGTCCTGGTACCAGTCAAAGTACCCCCGAATGAAGAGGTCGTAGTTTGAACTTGCCAGTGCCTTGTCATTGGATATTGGCTCCAGGTGCATGGCCTTGGTCCAGGTATCAACCCAGGCCGCATTGAAGAAGGAAGGGTTCCCCCTCTCTTTGTGCATATACTGGTTCACTGCTAACTCTCCGAACACAGCCAGGTAATAGTACCGAATGTCCTGTTCTACAGACTGAGCAAAGGCCTTGGATTTCCTGTTTTTCTGAGCGAAGGCTTTCAGTTCCTTTAGCTCCCTGTCCCTTAGCTGCAGTACCTTCTGCAGGACTGTCTCTGGCACGGAGTCTTTCAGAAGCTCCCGTGCAAGGGGGGAACTGGCTCTGCCGTTGATTGATTTCTCACGTTTGAGCGAGTGCAGAAAGGTATTCTCTTTCGCATGCTCTCCCGAAAAAGTGAGGGTATTGTCAGGTGCCGTTTTGTCTAAGCTGATGGCTTCCTTGCTATCTGGTTCTGCAAAGACTCTTCCACTGTACCCGTTAAACCTAAAGTAGATGAACCCAGCTGTCGTCATGGGTAAGCTTAGAGAGAAACTGCCCTGCTGGTCTAACCCCACCTCTTGAACGGTTGTATTAAAGTGTCCCTCTATGGGGTGAGAAATAAAGATTTTATCGCCTGAATCGTTTTGAACATTACCTGAAAAAATGGTTTGCGCTACTAAAGCATGCGGTGCACAAAGAAGAAAGAGAACGAGGCGTTTCATGATGGTGAGCTTAAAGAAGTTAAATTTTACAGGTATTAAAAACAGCTTTAGCCCAAGTAGGACAAAGGATATAAAACTTATCTTACGCTTGCGGAATCAAAACCATTCCTGCCTTAGCAGAGTTTTTGTTTATCTTCCCTCTCTACTTAATTCTATTTCTTATTCAACAGTATTGAGAATTCTTCCCCACCTGATTTTGTCAAAGAAGCCACCATACTCGTTTGATGACATCCAAATAAAAACTGCTTTTCCGACAATGTGATCTTCTGGCACGTAACCCCAGTAGCGGGAGTCAAGGGAGTTATGCCGGTTATCGCCCATCATGAAGTAGTAGTCCTGCCTGAAGGTGTATTGTTTTGCCTCTTTGCCGCCAATGTACAACTTCCCGTCTCTAACAGCTGCATCTTCTTGATGCTCGTAGGCCAATATTGCCTTCTGGTAAAATGGCAGGGACTGGGGTGTTATGGCTACGGTGGCTCCCTTTCGGGGGATGTACAGCGGACCAAAATTATCTTTGTCCCAGTCCAGGCTTTTTGACTGTGGGAAAACATCCCCAGAAGCGTCCGTTTGCTCCCACAGGGCAACATCCTTTATGAAGTCAAGCGACTTGAGCTGTGCAGCCAGCTCAGGGGTGGCATCAATCACGTATCCCTCATCCCAGAGTATCACATCATGCACTCTGATGTTTCTTTTCAGGAAGAACTTCTCACTCAGTCGCTGGTCTGTCTTGATGTAGTACTTATACTGCTCCTGCACCGGCATAGCCAGTGGTTCTCCATTTATGTACACCTTCCTGTCACGAATCATCAGGGAGTCCCCTGGCAAGCCGACGGCACGCTTGATATAGTTGGTGCGAAGGTCCGTGGGGTGATGTTTCTCTGGGGGAAAGTTAAAAACCACCACATCGTTGTGTTCTACATCAGAGAAACCTGGTAGTCGGTAAGAGGGTAGCTGAATGGCATCTGAATAGGAGGGGATGTTCGTGCCCCAGATGGTCTGGTGCGTAAGCGGCACCTGCATAGGCGTAATGGGCGTGCGTGGTCCGTAGTGCAGTTTACTCACAAACAGGTAGTCCCCGACAAGCAGTGACTTCTCCATCGAGGGAGTTGGAATGGTGTAGGCCTCAACCGTTCCCCACCTTATCAGGCTAGCAGCCACTACGGCAAAGAGAATGGCATCTCCCCATTCACGGGCAAAGCTCTTTTTCTTCTTGGTTTCTGCTGCAGCTGGTTTCTTTTTAAATAGCTTGAATTTCATGTAGTCAGTTTATGATAATGGGTGGAGCATGCCCCTCCTGTTTTTTGCAGACGTTTCTGCCTGCGCCCTCAGTTTTAAA
The DNA here is from genome assembly GCF_010015475.1 of Pontibacter pamirensis. Taxonomy (GTDB): domain Bacteria; phylum Bacteroidota; class Bacteroidia; order Cytophagales; family Hymenobacteraceae; genus Pontibacter; species Pontibacter pamirensis. Next base: position 2,444 of record NZ_SSNI01000061.1, on the reverse strand, counting down.
TTGGACTCTGCCCCACGGCTTTGGCTACTGTGTCGGCAGGTTGTTTTCTTCCTAAACAGTAATCTCTATCAAGCCAAAGACAACCCTGTCCCCATACTTGCCCTGCGCCTCCGCCTTGTTGAGGAACTTGACCCTCTTTATTTGCGCTGGTTTGATTATGCTTAGCTGGCTTCGTCTGTCGGTGTAGGAAGGGAGGAGCTTTCCGTTTACGGCAATGGGCAGTTTGTACTCAATGCCTACCTGCCGTACCTGTTCGTGCACCTGCCTGTAAATGTAATTCTCTATGTCAAGGTCAGCGGTAGACTTAACCATGACGCACCGGCCATCGCTGAACCCAAGCTCCGCCAGCTTCTCCCTGCTTGCTGCCCGCTCAAAATGCGCCAGCTGCTGGTTGGAAACAACGTCATTGGAAGAGGATATCATGCCGTCCACCACATGGATGCAGTCCTTGTCATACATGTCTACGGTCAGCACATCCCCCGTCAGCCCTTTACTGTCCAGAGTGGGTACTTCTAAAAGCCTACCGTTAACCTTTTGGGAATGACCCTTTGTAAAAGCAAACAACATGAGCAGGCAGAGGATATAAAGTTTAGTTTCCATAGGTATATTCTTTAAATTATAAACGAACTGATGACGGCTCCTTCTTAGGTAAAGCGAATTCTGCGACATCTTCCACCCCTTCTTATTCAGGCTTTATTTACAACGCATACCAATATATTATTAATATATAAATTCTATATTTAACAAACTAATTGAGTAAATTCAAGTACGATTTGCACCTTCTGTTCCTTTTGCCACTTTACAGCGGTACCGCCATATGAAAACAATCTTCCATCTCCTGCTCGCGCTTCTATGCGTCAGCACTTCTTTTGCACAGACCACTGCAGACAAAGTCGAAAACCTGCGCGTTTTCATAGACTGCCAAACCTACTGCGACAGAGACTACATCAGGCGCGAAATCCCTTTCGTGGACTACGTAAATGACCGATTCCAGGCCAACGTCTACATCCTGATTACAGCGCAGACCACGGGAAGCGGAGGACGCGAGTACAAGCTTCAGTTTGAAGGGCGGGAAGCCTTCTCCGGGATGAATGATGTGAAGGCATACATCAGGGAGGCTACCGCCACGGATGATGAAGACCGGAAAGAGGCGGTTGAGAAAATCAGGCTCGGGCTGATTCCCTACATCCTGAAGACAGAGAAGGCAAAGGACATGGTCATCTCTTTCAAGGACGCTGATAGCCAGGCAACCGAGATAGCCACCACGCCGGAGGAGGACCCCTGGAACTTCTGGGTCTTTAACCTCAACATGAACGGCTACTTCAGCGGGGACAGAAACTACTCCAACAGCAGCCTGAGCGGCGGGGTTAGCGCGGGCAGGGTAACGGAAAAGCTAAAGACCAGCTTCTCCCTGCATGCCAACAAGAACAAGAACCGCTTTGGGGAGGGTGACGAGGAGTTTACCTACACCAACGAGCGCTATGGTTTCAGCAACACCACCGTGTGGTCCCTCACCAGCCACCTGTCAGCCGGTGGCTATGTCAGTGCGCAGAAGTCTGACTACAGTAACTATGACCTTTCTTTGGCGGTTACACCGGCTGTAGAGTATAACTTCGTTCCCTACTCAGAATCGAACAACAGGTACATTGGGCTGATGTACAGGGTAGGGCCTCAGTATTTCAACTACATTGAGGAAACCATCTTCTCCCAGACCGAGGAGCTGCGGTTTCAGGAGAGCCTCTCGCTGGATGTGAGCTTCAATCAGAAATGGGGGCGGGTGAGCGGCTCCACCTCCTTCAGCCATTATTTCCACGATTTCTCTAAAAAGAGGCTTTCCTTCTCCGGCTACGGGGAGGTACGGCTGGTGAAAGGGCTTACGCTGAACGTGGGCGGGTACTATGCCATACAGCGGGACCAGCTGAACATCATAAAGGGAGCGGTCTCTGACCAGGACCTGTTAACAAGGCGGCGCCAGCTGGACTCCAACTATGACTTCTACTTCAACTTCGGTGTCCGCTACAGGTTCGGTTCGCTGTTCAACAACGTTGTCAACCCCAGGTTTGACGGTGGCGGAGGAATGATGTTCTACAACTAAGCAAAGGCAGCCTGTCTTATAGCTGGATACCATTAAACGTGGAAATAAAAAAGACGAAAAGGTATGACCAGTCGGGATAGCCTTAACAGTAAACGCTACTAATCCTTAGCATAAGTATTCCTCTCACCCTCGCTATACTGATAGCGGTTAAGTAGTTCTTTGATGTGGTCTTCCATAGGGATAGTTTGTTTAAAAACTGTCAACCTATTTCAGGAGAAGACCCAAGAAACTCTCAACAACCTGCATAGGCTAATTGCACTTTGTGTGCCGTGTAAAGAAGTACAGCATACGTTCTATAATGTCTTACTATAAGTACGCAAACTACATCATCTCGCTGCAACTTCAGGTT
>NZ_SSNI01000060.1 GCF_010015475.1 Pontibacter pamirensis | reverse complement strand
TATCCTCGTTGCCAAATCCTCTACACGACGGCTGATACGCCGGTCGCTGAATATGTCACCGCTCATTTGCTCCTTTTAGAACAGAGAACAAATGCGCCTCAAAGTTTGTGTCCTAATCGTAGCCTTGGACAAGGAGGGGCAGGGGTGGTTGGACCCGATCAACGAGCTTTCCTGCGTTTCAGTCCGCCCTGCATATTTACTGACTTCCATCTTTCTCATGGCTGTAGGCTTCATGGTGGCTATTTAATTTTCTTCTATTCCGGCTTCCTTACTAAGCAGGACCTCCTGCTTCTCGAAGTCAAAGAGGGTGAGTTGCCGCAGGTTGTAATAAGCTTCCCAGAACTCGCTGAGCGAAGCAACGTATGCCCGTCGTGCCTGATCTTTCTCTGTCAGGGCAATGCCCAGGTCTGTGATGCTGATGCGGCCAATCAGGTAAATGCTTTTTGCAATGTCGTAGCGCTCCTGGGCAATAGCATCGGCTTCGGCAGTAGCCTTGATGCGGTTTTTGAGCATGTTGTACTGGTTCACCTGCGTAATCACAGCCTGCTCAAAGCTAGCCTCCTCCTGCGCTACCGTGAACTGCACCAGTTTCCGGTCCAGGGCTGCCACTTTGTAGTTGGCGCGCTGGCGGCCCCAGTCCAGTAGCGGCATATTGAACCCGATCTGCACCCCCTGCTGGTTCTCGGGCTGCTGATAAATGTCTCTCCAATTCTCGCCTCGGTTAGTAAGGCCGAAGGTCGCGTAAACGCTGGCATTGAAACCATTGTCACCTTTTGCTTTGGCCACGCCACTTTCTGCCTCGAGTAAGCGGCGCTGGAAGTTTAGATTTTCTTTTCTGTTTTTGTAGGCTTCTGACAAAGCTGTGGCGGCCTGTACATCAGCTGAGGGTATATTCTCCGGCACCTGTAGCTGTAGTTGCAGGCTGTCGCGCAGGCCCACATAGGTTTTCAAGGCTAGCAGGGCAGTCTGTGCATCCAGGCTTGCCTGTGCCTGCGCCAGTCCGGCATTCAGCACAGCAAGGCGCAACTGCAGCAAATCGTTTTTAGAGAGGCGACCCAGTTTATACTTCTCCTGCGCTACCTGATAGAGTGTGTCGTTATTCGCAAGGTTTTTGGCCGCTATATCCTGGTTTACCTGTGCCAGCAGCAGGTCGAAATAGAGGTTGGTTGCTGTTACAGCGATTGTCTCCCGGTCTTCCAGGTACTTTTTCTGCGATTCTTCATAACGTAGCGGCTCAATGCGCTTTTCCCAGCGCAGCTTATTGTAAGCGAACAGGGGTTGCTCAAAGCCGATGATAGCCGGGTTGCCATTGTATCGGGTTTGGGTTCTCTCAAAATCATCGAAGCGCTGCATCAGCGATGTCACAAATATGCTGCCTCCGGTTGGGCTGACTACCTGCTCCAGCGTCAGGCCTACCTCTGAGTAGTTGTTGGACACAGGCTTAAACTCCAGGGTGCCGTCTGGCTGTGTGACAGGGTTAATGGTGCGTCTGAAATCGGGGAGGATGCCTTTTATACTCAGTTGTGGTTTATAGCCAGCCTTAAAGCTGCGCCACTGCCAGTAGCTGGTTTCCCGCGTCGTTTCCACCTGCCGTGCCACCGCCGACTGCTCCTGCGCCATCTCAATCACCTCCTGCAGGCGCAGCTGGCGCGTAGCAGGTTGGGCAATAGTGAGGCCAGGAAGCATCAGGAGGCACACAAACAACAAATAGAGAATAAATTGGCTTTTCATAGTTTTATTTTTGAGTAGCACGACTTACGTATCTCGTAGCACGGAAGAAGTTTATTTTTAAAGGGTCATTTCATAGCTCAGAAAGGCGTGGCGGATAATATAAATCGTGATACTTGATTCGTGCTACATGATTCGTAAAACTTAATCTAATTTGATTTTCTTCAGGTGTTCGTAGTCTTCCAGAGAGGAAATCACTATCTCATCTCCCGGCTGCACGCTGCCTTCTACTTCTACAAAGTCTGTGTTGCTTGCCCCGGTGCTGGCTGGTATCTGTACCAACTCATCGCCACGCACCACAAATAATCTGTCGTTGTTGCTGGCGCTGTTGAAGTAGGGCCCATTCTTCACCCGGAGCGTGTTGGGTTTGGTGGCCGTGGTCACGTACACATCCACGCGCAGGTTAGGGCGCAGTGCCTTATGGGCATTTTCATGCAGTTCCACAAAGAAAGTGACGGTCCCGTTTGTGACCGTCGGCTCTATAGAGGCAATGATGCCATTCAGGTCGGTGTCGTTGACACGTATCGTAGCTTCACCACCTGTCTGTAGCTGCTCCGCAAAAGCATCTGATACAGCCGCTTTTATTTTAAAGCTGCTCAGGTCAGCGAGCCGCACAATCACATCACCCGCATTTACATTACTGCCTATTTCGTTCTTTACCCAGGTTACCACCCCACGATGCGTAGCCCGGACTTCGGCTTGCTCCATTTTGCGCTCCAGTTCCTCTATAGTCCGGCCCTGCATGGCTAGGGTGAAGCCGAGTTCCTGCTCGTCTGCTTTCAGCAGCTCCCGCTCGCTGGCAATGTCCCGTTCCAGTTGGGCCAGTTCCTGCTGTGCGATTTTAAGGTTCAGTTCGGCCTGCTTTACCTGCTCCTGTGTGCCGCCACCGATTTTCAGCAGGTACTGCTCGTCTTCGAGTCTGGCTTGCAGGCTTTTCACGCCCATGCGCTTTATTGCCAACTGCGACTCCAGGGCGTTCAGCTTTTTCTGTAGCTGTAGCCGGAGCTGCACCCGCTTATGCTGGTTCATTTCCTGCTCGTCTCTGAGCTTATCGTAGGCTAGTTGCGAGAAAGACCTGTCCAGCAGCAGCACTTGGTCGCCGGGTTGCACTTCTTCTCCGGATGTGCGCACCACCTGCTCGATGCGGGCCTGTATGGGGCTGGTGATGGCCTGCTCATGCTCCGGTACCACCACGCCTGAAGCAGTTAAGGTGGCTACTACAGGTCCATGTTCCACTGTGGCCGTTCTTATTTCGCTCCGCCCGATGCTTGGGGTAATAAGGGTCCTGAAACCAAAAATGGCTGCAGCCACCAGCGCGATAGCAGCACTTATTTGCCAGAGGCGCTTGCGCTTGTAAGCTTGTTTTGTTGCGGCTGAAAGTTCACGGTCCATCTTATCTTTTGTTCTGATTCTGAACTATATAGCCAATTCATATGCCAATAGTGTAAACTATTGTAAATCAGAATATTGCGTGTTTATTAGGTGTTATTTGCTCTCTAAAAGGTGTTCAATATTGAACAGTTTGTTCGTTTTTGGGAGGAGGAGGGATAGAAGATAGACTACAAAAGGAGGTAATTATTTGCGTTATATTTTATTATTTAGATATTTGTATCTTATACCGCAGGTTGTATATTGGTAGACCGCAAGAATAGTTCTGCTAGTCAATAAGCCTGAACAATTGAATAGATACAACTCTTATTAATAAGCTTTATATGAAAAAAATCGTGTCCCTGTCTATAATTATGAGTTTATCATTGGTGTTTTTGTCATGTAAAAAAGAGGAAGTTATTCCGGTACTAGACAAAGAGGTTCGCCTTGTATTCTTTTCTGGACATTGGTCAACAAACCAAACTGATTTTGAACTTTTACCTGATTTCACCCATTTAATTAAGTTTGATAAAACAAACTATAGCAATTTAAGCTCAATCACAATTTATGCTTCGATAGCAACTGGATCTTTAGATAACACAGTAGAAATGGAATTATTTAATGTTACTGATAGTGTTTCAGTAAACAACACTTCCTTACAGGCCTCTACTACAGTTACAACAGTGATCAATTACAAACTGGTGTTTTCAGATAATATTTTGAACGAGCTCCCAGAAAAAGAAATTGACTTAGCAATTAGGTTAAAAAGCAAAAACGGTAGTTACGTGTATGTTACTACTCCGTTCCTTTTGTTGAAAAGAGATTGAGATGAACTATCCTGCATCCAGTAAGCAAGGGTATTAGTACGTATCCTTAACAATATCCTTTAATACATCAGACAAAGCACGGCTCGGGAGCATTGGTAGTTTATATACTACCTATAGAGTAACAGATTCTACTAATACTTTATCTAAGTACATCCCGTAAAATCTGAGATAAAGCTATCATGCCAGTCTTACTTTTCGGTTGCATCATAGAGCCAGTCTCTGCGCAGAACCTAATCAAGAATCCCAGCTTGGAAATGTTCAAAGATGGGATTTTGTCAGATTAATCTGCCAGCTCTTTATAGCGTTTTAAGGCCTCGATGTAATAGTAGTCGCCGTAGGTCAGCGGCACATCTACTTCGGTGCCTGCCGGCATATGGCCAACGCCACGCTTTAGTATGAAACCACCATTGGTGCCAGGCGCTGCTTTATATTCGTCTGAAGACAAGTTTTTAAGTATCGTCTCTGCTGTGTTAAAATATTCCTGCCCCTTTGCCTGATCTACATACTGGCTCAACTCCAGAAGAGCAGAGGCTGTAATGGCTGCGGCAGAGGCATCGCGTAACGCATCCGGAATGTTAGGCGCATGAAAATCCCAGTAGGGGATTTTATCCTCCGGCATGTTCTCGTGATTCAGCATAAACTCGGCTATGCGCTGCGCCTGTTGCAGGTATTTTTCATCCTTTGTTTCGCGGTAGGTGTCAATAAAGCCATACAGGCCCCATGCCTGTCCTCTTGCCCACGCCGACTCATCTGCTGCTCCTTGTGCCGTTTTCTTTTCCTGTACTTCGCCGGTGGTGGGGTTATAGTTAATGACGTGGTAGGTGCTGTTGTCTGGCCGGAAGTGGTTTTGCATGGTGGTGTTGGCATGCGTCACCGCAATGTCATAGTAGGTGGAGTCGCCGGTTTCCTTTGTTGCCCAGAACAGCAGGTCGAGGTTCATCATATTGTCGATAATGACGATGAAATCTTCCGGCTTGGAATCCCAGGAACGTATAGCGCCAACGGCCGGGTTGAAGCGGGTGGCCAGCGACCGGGCACTGTTCAGCAGCACCTCCTTGTACTCCGGCGATGGCTTTAAGCGGTTGGCGTTTCCATAGCTGTCGTACATCATGAAGCCCAGGTCGTGCGTAGAGGTGTTGTACTGTTCTTTTTCCAGTAGTTTCAGTACGCGCATCGCCTCCTCATAAAGCACCTGGTCACCGGTTTCCTCAAACAGGTATAACAGCGTGCCCGGGTAAAATCCGCTTGTCCACCACTCTGTGTCGCTGGTTTCCAGGTAGTCCCTTTCTTCATGAAAAGTTTTCGGCAATTTATCCTCCGGAAGCCGTGCCATCAGCACCTTGTACTGGGCTGCGGCATCCTCAAAAGCTGAATCAGCAAGCGTAAGCACCTCTTGCGTAGGATTCAGGTCATTTACCTGCGCTCGCTCACTGCTGCTACAGGCTGTGCCCAAGCATATGCTGGCAAAGATGAGTGCTTTGGCGTATAAACTTTTTTGTCGCATAAAATCGAGTGTGTTTATATATGATGTTAGAAAGTTCTGCTTCGTGTGCTCCGGTTCAGGCAGTCAAGCCTTATAAATATGCTTTGCGTTGATGAATAGTTAAATCTATAACCTGAAACTGAAATCCACGGCATAGGATTAAATATAGCTAATTATTGTAGGAAGATGCTTTCCCTCCTGAAATTTATTCCACTGGTTTTGCTCCTGAAAACCAGCCTTTGGAGCATTTGGATGTGACTAGGGCAAGCATTTCAGCTCATCTTTTCTTAATTTGCCTTATACCGATACATAAAACTATGAAATATAAAGAAAGATTAGCCGCCATTCGCAGTCAGATGAAAGGAGAAGGTGTGAGTGTTTACATCATTCCTTCGGCAGACCCGCACATCAGCGAATATCTACCCGACAGATACAAATGCATTGAATTTGCCTCCGGCTTTACCGGCTCGGCAGGTACCCTGGTGATAACGGAAGATTTTGCCGGCCTCTGGACCGACGCCCGCTACTTTGTGCAGGCAAAAGAGCAGCTAGCCGATACCGGGTTTGAACTGGTGCCACTAAAGGCACAGAACACCCCGGAATATATCCAGTGGCTGGATGAGCGCCTGCCAGCAGGGGCCACAGTAGCTTATGATGCAAAGCTTATCTCTGTAGGGCTGGCTCAGATGCTGGAGTCGCAACTGTCACCACTCGGCATAAAGCTGAACAGCGATCGCGATTACCTGCAGCCCATCTGGCAAAACAGGCCTGCATTGCCTACGGCCCCGGCTTTTCTGGTAGGAGAGGAGACGGTAGGGGAGTCGCTGCAAAGCAAGCTGGAGCGGTTGCGTGCGGCCCTGAAGAAGCATAGAGCCGACTTCCACGTAATTTCTTCATTGGATGACATGGCCTGGCTTTTTAACATACGCGGCGCGGATGTGAAATTCAACCCGGTGGTGCTGAGTTTTGCACTTATCAGCCAGGAGGCAGCCATACTCTTCATCAACACCACCAAACTAAGCCAGGAAGACCAGGAGAAATTACTGGCTGCAGGCGTGGAACTGGAATCCTATGATTTGATAGAGCGAGCTATTGCTTTTCTGCCAGCTGACGCCAGCATCTTCATCGACCCGAAACGAAATTGTTACGCCTTGTTTAAACAGCTGCAAGCCTCCGTGCGCGTAATGCAGGACACGAATCCTACGACCTTGTTTAAAGCGCAGAAAAATGAGGTGGAAATTGAGAACACCCGCAAAACCATGGTAAAAGACGGGGTGGCGCTGACCCGCTTCTTCAAATGGCTGGAGGAGAACGTAGGCAAAAGCAAAGTGACCGAACTCTCAGTGGCTGCTAAAGTACGCGAGTTCCGTGCAGAGCAGGAGGGCTTTGTGGGCGAAAGCTTCGATACCATTGCCGGTTACAAAGCGCACGGTGCACTGCCGCATTATAGGGTAACAGAAGAGAGCGACGTCGAACTGCAGGCTGACGGCCTGTTCCTGCTGGATTCCGGCGGACAATACAACACCGGCACCACCGACATCACCCGGGTAGTAACGTTGGGTAACCTGACGGAGGAGGAGAGCATGGACTATACGCTTGTGCTAAAGGGTATGATTGACGGGTCCACTGCCCGCTTCCCAAAAGGCACACCCGGTTACCAAATCGACGCCATTTCCCGCAAGCCACTCTGGGACCATGCCCGCAACTACGGCCACGGCACGGGACACGGCGTTGGATTCTTCCTGAATGTGCATGAGGGGCCGCATGTACTGAATGCATCTCCCACGCCTGTAGCCATTGCATTGGGAATGATCTCCTCGGTAGAGCCCGGTATTTACCGTAACGGCAAGCATGGCATCCGTATTGAGAACATTGTGCTTACAGTACAGGACGAGAAAAATGAGTTTGGCGAGTTTTATACCTTCGAGCACCTCACTTTAGCCTTGATAGACACTACACCGGTTAAAAAAGAACTGCTGGAGGCACACCAGGTAAAGTGGCTGAATGACTATAACCAGCGGGTAGTGGAGCAGCTTGGTCCTCATTTATCTGAGGAGGAACTTGCCTGGCTGAAGGAGAAAGCAAAGGCTATTTAATTGCTGGATTGTTATATTGTTGGCTTCGCAGGTAGTGGAGCTTTAGGAATTCTTTACCGCTTTACATCCTGCTATGCCCTACTTGCTACACAATGCAGGTAGGGCATAGCATAATAGCATAGTTATGTTCCTAATTGGCGAACATTAAAAAACCACGTACCTACATATAGTTTCAGGCTGACTTCATACTTGCTGATTTTATTCCTACTTTGACGCCGTGAGAGAATATTTGCTGTTTATTGACACCGAAACTACCGGTATACCTAAAGACTGGAACGCCCCTTATTCTGACCATGATAGCTGGCCGGTTTCTGTGCAGGTAGCCTGGGCCATTTATACCAAAGACGGACAAGAAGTAAAATTAGAGAACTTTTATGTGCGGGATGATGATTTTGAAATCTCTCCGGAATCCATCAAGATACATGGCATAACGAGTGCATTTCTGCAGGAAAAAGGCGTACAGCGGGAAGAGGTACTAACCCAACTTTCGGCAGACCTGAACCAATACCAGCCACTGGTGATTGCCCATTTTATGCAGCTGGACTATCACATGGTAGGAGTCTGTTTCCACAGGGCCGGCATGTATAACCCTTTACCGGAGCTGCCGCTTTTCTGTACCATGCGGGCTTCTTCCAATTTTCTTCTCCGCCCGCACCAGCGCTTCCTGCGCCTGGGCGAGATGTATGAGCGGCTCTTCAATGTGCCCCTCAAGCATCAGCACAATGCCATGGTAGATGCCAGAGCCACGGCAAAATGCTTTTTTGAGTTGGTGAAGCGCGGAGACATTGACGAAGGTATGATAGCAAGGCAACAAGCTGATTCTGTCGAGGCTCCTGCTGCAGATAAGAAAACCGGTTGTGGCGGTAGTGTTTTATTTATGTTTGTAATTTCCCTGTTGCTTAGTTACTGGATATGAACAATCAGTTAGAATTTCTAAAAACAGTGCAACCCTTTAATGTACTTTCAGAAGATGTGTTGCAAGGTGTGGCGGAGCTACTACAGGAAGTAAAATATACGAAGGATACGCCTATCTACCACCAGGAGGTGACCAAAATGCGAGGAGTAGACATCATAGCAGAAGGCGAGTATGAGGCTTTCTTTTATGACAGCGAGCACAACAAGAGAGTGATAGAGCACCACCACAAGGGGTATTGCTATGGTGGTGTTTCCGTGCTGCTCAACCGGAAAAGGTCGCTGCGTTCCGTGATTGCTAAGAAAGGAACGGTGGTATATTTCCTTCACCGCAGAGATTTCAGGGCGCTTTGCCAGACAAACGAGGCGTTCTTCCAGTTCTTTACCGCTGAGTTTGGCAAGCGGATGATAAACGATGAGTACGCACACTTCGTGAAGAAGCCGACCACCTTTGAGCAAAACTACATCGCTTCGGACCAGCTGTACTCCCGGAGAATTGAAAGTATCGAGTACCGGAATCTGGTGTCCTGCGGCCAGGATACACCCATTTTTGAAGCAGCAAAATGGATGGCTGAGCACAAGGTTAGCTGTCTTTTTGTAAAGGACTCGCAGGGCAACATCATCGGCTACGTGACTGACATTACGCTGCGTGATAACGTGGTGGCCCGGCAGGTGCAGGTGCAGGAGCCTGTTAGCAGTATCATGGACAATCCAATTGTGTCGATCCCTACAGAAGCTTACGTGTATGAGGCTATTCTGCTCATGTTCCGGACCCAGACGCGCTATTTACTGGTAGAGGAAAACGGGCAGTACCTTGGCTTTATCAGCCGGAACAAACTGCTGAGTGAGCAGGCGCAGTCGCCGTTCATGTTTATTCAGTCGGTAAGGCTGGCCCGCTCTGTGGAGGAACTGCGGAGGAGATGGGAGAAGGTGCCGGAAATTGTATACCAATTGTTGAGCCGTGGTGTAAAGCCGGAGATTGTGAACCAGGTGATAACGACTGTGTCGGATACTATTGCCCTGAAGGTAATTGAGGGTGTGATTGATGAGATGGGTACACCGCCAGCCAAGTTTGCTTTTATTGTACTGGGCAGCGAGGGCCGCAAAGAACAAACCCTTAAAACTGATCAGGACAATGCCATTATTTACGAAGACAAAGCCAATGAGCAGCGCGAACTGGTAAGGAAGTATTTCCTGGCTTTCGCAGATCAGGTGTCGGAGCGGCTCGATAAAATTGGCTTCAGCTTTTGTACCGGTGGCTACATGGCAAAAAACACGAAATGGACCCACTCGCTGTCGCACTGGAAGCGCAATTACGTGAGTTGGATGAAGGAGCCAGACCCGGATAAGGTGATGAAGTTCTCCGCTTTCTTCGACTGCCGCTACATCTTTGGTGAGGCCGCCATTATGGATGAACTGAAGGTGTTTCTGGATGAGGAGCTGCAAAAGCCATTGGGTCGCTTCCTGTTTCATATGGCCAACAACGCCATGCAGTACGAGCCACCGCTGACGTATTTCAGAAACATCAAAACCTTTACCGTCGGAAGCCAGGAGGTATTTAACATCAAGAAAGCCATGACGCCCATCGTGGACATGGTTCGGGTGTACGCGCTGCAGAACAGGATCTTCAAGACAAACACCGGGGAGCGCCTGGAGGCACTCATGGAGATAGGCGTGTTAAAGGAAAGGGAATACCAGGAATTGATGCAGTCGTATTACTACCTGATGAGCATGCGGTTAAAGAAGCAGGCAGTTCAAATTATCAACGATAAATCGGAGCCGGAAAACTATATCGATATCAGAAGCCTGACAAAGATAGAGCAGGTAACAATTAAAGAGATTTTCAAAACTATCTCTAACTTCCAGACGAACGTTAAGGTTAAATTCACCAATGCCCTGTTTAGCTAATGCTGTTATTCTGTTGGATAAAAGTGAATAAACTCTTTTGAGAGTATGGCTGAAGAAACTGACCATATATTTGACATAGAGCAGCACTATAATCAACTATGGGAAACTACTTGGAGGAAATTCACGGCAGGGGTTTTTGAACTGGATCCCTTGATTGCATCTGAAAATGACTCCAGGTTCGGCATCACGCTGTTGTTTCGGCCCGGGCAGGAGGTTTGGAAGAGGATACAGCAGTTCCTTCTGGAGTTGCAGCAAATTGAGCCGGAACAGTATTATTACCCGGAGGCAGACATACATGTAACGGTGATGTCTATCATTTCCTGTCACGCAGGCTTCTCATTAGATGCTATCAGAGTGGAAGAGTATATGCAACTGGTTCAGCAGACCGTTCAGAACTCCCAAAGCTTTCAGCTATACTTTCGGGGCATAACAGCTTCTCCTTCCTGCCTCCTGATACAGGGCTTTCCTGTGGCTGATCAACTCAACCAACTTAGGAATAAGCTAAGGGAAAGCTTCAGAAGCGCCACGCTTCAGCAAACGATTGATACCCGCTACGTTTTACAAACCGCACATAGTACTGTTGTAAGATTCAAGGCTCCTTTGCAAAATCCTTCAGTATTTCTGGATAAAGTGCAGGAGTACAGGGAGTATGACTTTGGAAGTACTGAGGTGAGTGAGCTTGAACTGGTTTACAACGATTGGTATCAGCGGCAGGCCCTTGTGCAGTTGCTGGGCCGCTTTAGTTTAAAGTCCCACTGGGACTGTTGCTAACGCCAGTTAGAGCAACATCACAAGTGGTATCTCAAGAATTTCCAGGCGAAAGAATTACAAAGCTACACACCTGCAGTAGAATAAGTCTCGTAAGGGTGACTTACCTTTGAAAGCAGCTTAGGTGTAGCAGCAGCTATTGAGAGATGTATGAGTAGTTTAATATTGTTATTCGGCAGCCTGGGCCTGGGTGTTCTGTTGCAAAGAGTACGTGATTTCCCCATCAATTCACCGCTGGTACTCAATCAGTTCATTATTTATATATCACTGCCGGCGCTGGCCCTATACTACATTCCGGATGTAAAGCTGGACAGCACTGTGCTGCTGCCGGTGGGGGTGGCATGGATATGCTTTGCCGCCTCGGCGCTGTTCTTCTGGAGCCTGGGCAAAATCTTTGGCTGGTCGCGCAAGCTTATTGGCTGCCTCATCCTGACAGCCGGTTTGGGCAATACTTCCTTTATTGGGTTTCCGGTTATTGAGGCGCTATATGGCTCAGAAGGGTTGAAGACGGCAATCCTCATCGATCAGCCGGGAACGTTTGTGGTGCTCTCCACGCTGGGTATTGCATTGGCCGCTGTTTTTTCAAAAGGCCAACCCGATGTAAAAGCCATCTCAAAAAAGATACTTTTCTTTCCCCCGTTCATCATGTTTTTCCTGGCTTTGCTGCTCAATGTGCTGCATATCAGCCTTTCAGCAGAATTGAAGGATGTGTTTCAGCGCCTGGGCAGCACAGTTACCCCTTTAGCGCTGGTGTCGGTGGGCATGCAGTTGCGTATCGAGCGACGCAGCAAGCATTGGCGCTTCCTTGCCCTGGGACTTTTCTTTCAGCTTATTCTGGCGCCACTGCTGATTTACCTGCTCTATGTGCAGGTGCTGGGTGTAAGGGGGGAACTGGCACAGATTACTATCATGGAAGCCGCCATGGCCCCAATGATAACAGCAAGCATTGTTGCGGCATCCTATGGCCTGAAGCCCCGCCTGGCTAACATGATGATCGGCTTTGGCATCCCTATTTCCTTTCTGACGCTGACTATCTGGTACTGGCTCGTAAATGGAATATGAGGCCGTAAATTGCTGATCTCCTGTTGTTGTCTTGGTGTTTCTTAGATGCTTCATTATTATCGTGGTGCTTACAGCGGGCTTTAGCTGCCACTAAAATAAAGTGTTAACATTACTTGTTTACCACAGTTTTGGGAGAGCTTGGAACGGGGAAGTTCTTTTCGTGCACAAAGTATTGTAGCGCTCCGTTTAGTAGTAAAAAGCAGAAGCCCTACGCGATAAACGTAGGGCTTCCTGTAAAATATCTACCTAAAGGCAAATATTATATCTTTTCGATGACAATAGAAGATGCTCCCCCACCGCCGTTGCAGATACCTGTCACGCCAATTTTACCACCTTTCTTATCCATCACATTGCACAGTGTCACTAGGATGCGGGCACCAGAGGCACCAAGCGGGTGACCCAACGATACGGCACCGCCAAATACGTTCACGTTGCCGCCTTCGAGGCCTAGTTTCTGGTTGTTGGCAAGGGATACTACAGAGAACGCTTCGTTAATTTCATAGTAGTCTACTTCAGAGGCATCCACACCTGCATTTTTCAATGCTTTTGGTATTGCCAGCGCTGGCGTAGTAGTAAACCAGATAGGGTCCTGCTCCGCATCTGCAAAGCCCAGAATTTTAGCGATTGGCTTCAACCCTAGCTCTTCTGCTTTCTCCTTGCTCATTAGCACCACGGCAGCGGCACCATCGTTGAGAGTAGAGGCATTGGCAGCAGTTACTGAACCTGCTTTATCGAACACCGGACGCAGGCTTGGGATTTTGTCATAGTTTACCTTTCTGAACTCTTCGTCCTCTGACACTACGATTGGATCCTTACCGCGCTGCGGAACCTCCACAGGCACAATCTCATCCTTCAGTAAGCCAGCCTCATTTGCCTCGGCTACTTTCTTATAAGAATTGATAGCGTACTCATCCTGCATCTCACGTGTAATCTTCAATTCACGGGCGGTGTTTTCGGCAGCATTTCCCATATGAAAGTCGTTGTAGACATCCCACAGACCATCTTTCAACAAGCCATCTGTCATCTGGCCGTGGCCAAGTTTGGCACCGAAACGGGCTTTCTCAAGGTAATAAGGCACATTCGACATGCTTTCCATGCCACCTGCCACTATCACGTCTTTATGCCCCAGCATAATAGCTTGCGAAGCAAACATGATGGCCTTCGCACCAGAGGCGCATACTTTGTTTACAGTAGTACACTCTACCTCGTGTCCCAGTCCGGCAAAAATAGCAGCCTGGCGTGCGGGAGCCTGGCCTACGTTGGCAGATATCACGTTGCCCATGATTACCTCCTGCACGAGACTCTTATCTACTCCGGCTTTTTCTAAAGCACCTTTTATAGCGGCGGCACCCAGTTGGGTTGCCGTAAGGCTGGCCATAGCGCCTCCGAAGCTTCCTATCGGAGTCCTGACAGCTGAAATGATATATACTTCTTTCGTTTGCATAGTTTTATATTCGCTTTATTGTCATGTGAAGTTACCATGTTTCGGGCGTAAAACCAAACGATCGTTAGGCAAGGAAATTGCTTCCCCTTTCGTTCAGCTTTAAACTATTATCACATGTTTGATCACTGCTCTTGTAGCCTTACTTCAGCACCTGCTACCACTCTGTTTTCATCAGTATGTATACCCCTCCAGGCTCCCCAGCGGCTGAGTGGTGCGCATAAACTGCCCAGTTCCGGAAGCTACTTCTTTGCCTCTTTCGTTATAGAGCGTGGCCTCTGCAACAAAGAGGTTTTTGCTGATTGAACGGAGGGTGCCTACTGCTTTGAGTGTGCCCCCGTTAACTGGCCGTAGCAGGTTTAACTGAAAAGAAGAGGTGACGTAAAAACATCGTGAACAACAGACGCCACGGCAAAATAAGCTCCATCGTCGAGCAGCTCGAAGTAAACAGCGCCATGTCTGGCATTTGCCCCATGAAAGTATTTTGAGGCAACAGGTAATGTCAGTTCTGCTTTAGAATGGCTAACACTAATGCTGCTCCCAATGAAAAGTTCCTGAACGTGTGCCCTGTGGTAAAGCCGCTCCAGCCGGCGGTAATGTGCTGCTGCTTCCATGTTTGAATATGTCTCCTGATTTTCCGGCAAGTATACGCATTCTGTAGCGGAAGCAGGAGGCGGCAGCCGAAAAGGCTCTAAGGAATAAGGGAATCACAAGGCAGAAGCTAAAATTCCACAGCTGCTGTTTTACCAGTTTGGCCTGGAGCCGTCCGGGGTTTTGGTAGCCTTTTTAGGTAGCTGCTGAATATACTGTAACTCCGCATTCCGCATTGCATCTAGCAGTAAGCGTGCCTTTTCAGGACTCATGTTCACTTGCTGTAGCCGCGCACGCCGCATCTGTGCCCTTTGGTCTTCTGCAGAAACACCTTCGGCACTGGAATTTCGCGGTAACTGCTCCAAATCGTCCTGCCCATCCGGGTTCAGCCCCTCTGTATCGCCGGGTGCACTGCCGCTCTTTTGCTCTCTTTCCTGATCCCCTGCCTGTTCATCCTTTCTCTTGTCCTGGCTACCATCTCCGGTGTTTTGAGACTGCTGCTGCCCGGTATTATCAGGCTGTGGTTGTTCGATCTCTTCTTCTGTATCTCCGTTAGCATCCGGGTTCTGCTTTGGCTGCGGCTCCAGTGCCTCTTCTGCAGGCGGGGGAGATGCAAGACTGTCCTGGTCGGTATTACTTTCTTTAAGTTGCGAAAAGTTATCTTCCGGGTTTTCCTCTGGTGTTTCCGGGTGTAGCGCGATGTACTTCTTTAGCAGCTCAAAGTTGTAGCGGGCGGCATCGTTCAAAGGTTCTGCTATCAGCGCGTTCTTATAAAGCGCAAGCGCCTGGCGGTGCTTCTTCTGTTGTGTGGCAATGTTACCAAGCTGCAGGTGCGCTACAGCTTTCAGGTGCCGGGAAGGATGGTCTGCCAACAGGCGGTATTCTGCCGCTGCCTGTGGCAGCAGGTTTGCCTTATAGTATGCGTGGGCCAGGTTCAACTGTAACTGGTCATCCTTCACCTCCAGGTCGCGGAGCAGGTACTCGTAGGCAGCAATAGCTTCTATATATTCCTGCTGGTGGTAAGCTTCTGCTGCAGTTTTGGCATACTCATTCAGGCGGGAGATGGTGTTAAACCCACCGCTCAGCAAGGAAACCAGTAAGAAGACGAACAGCACAGGCTTCATATGCGAATCAGTTTGATGGTGATCAGGACATCCAGCACTATTAGCACCAGCGCCAGTGCCAGCGGGTAAATATACTTGTTAGCCGTCACATCAATGGTCTTACTTTCCCTAAGCTCTCCCTCAATGTTATTGATGGCGCTGATAAGCCTGCTTACTTCACTTACCCGGTCGCTTACCTCATAATATTGCCCACCTGTTAAGTCTGCCAGTTGCACAAGAGGCTCAGGGTTCAGGAAGGTGGTCACGGTACGGTTCTCACTGTCCTGCAGGAAACCCCTGCCAACCGGAATGCGGCTGCCGTCTGTGGTGCCGATGCCCAGCGTGTATACCCGGATGTTCTGCTCGCGTAATTGTGCTGCCAGCCGCTCCACTTTTCCACCGAAATCCTCTCCGTCACTAATCAGCACCAGTACCCGGGCTTTTTGTTCTTCTGCCTCAGGATTTTTGTCCTGCTTCAGCTTTTCCAGGGTTAGCTGCAACAGTGGAGCATAATCGGTGCCGGAGTGGAGTAGAAGGCTGGTGCGGAGCGTTTGGGTGTAGAGTTGCAGCGCCTTTTGGTCGTAGGTGAGCGGGCTCTGCACAAAGGCCTCATCGGAGAACACCATCAGGCCGATACGGTCGGAATTAAAGCGGGTAATCAGGCGCTGCATTTCATGCTTGGCTTTCTCCAGCCGCGAGGGCTGCACATCAGTGGCGTTCATCGACTGTGAAAGGTCCACGGCGATATACAGGTCTTTGCCAATAGTCCGTATCTCTTTTTTCATGGCTCCGAAAGAGGGACCGAGTATGGCAATGATAATGAGCAGCACATACAGGTGGCGCAGCACAAACTTAAGCCAGACAATGTGCGGCCGCTGCCGAAAGAAAAGCGCCACCCGGCGCACGCGCAGCAAATAGCCGATGTAGAGCCCTAGGAAGAGGGCACCGAATATTATCTCGAGCAGTGTGATGGTTTGGTACCAGGTCATCTCTAAAAAAGCGGCAGTTAAACCGTGTGCCTCACCTTTTAGTGGGGCTGCCATCACAAATATACTTATTTAGCCTCGACGGCAGGGCCGCAGAAGTTTAATTTTTTAAGCTCAGGCGCCTTATCAGAACGTACAGCTTCCTGTTTTATGCTTTGGGTGTGGAGGATTCAAAATAATTTAAAAAAATATGTCCACAGCAAGCGAAAAGGAATCAATCAGTTAGCTTGTGATGTGGGAATAAAATGCGGAGTGGCGGCTTAAATTTTAAGAGCTGCTATTGCGGCGTAAAGGGTAATGTAGTATGTTTGCATTCTCATTAGCAGAATGAGCCCGGAGAGGTGGGTGAGTGGCTGAAACCAGCAGTTTGCTAAACTGCCGTACTCGTAAGGGTACCGGGGGTTCGAATCCCCCCCTCTCCGCAAGTGATGAATAAAAAAGTTAAAAAAAGTTTTTGACACTTTAAAAACTTCACTTACATTTGCACCACAATTAGTTGAAACAGCGACACAAACGCTGCTGAAACTAAACGTAAAAACAGTTCGGGGTGTAGCGTAGCCCGGTATCGCGCCACATTTGGGATGTGGAGGTCGTAGGTTCGAATCCTGCCACCCCGACTAAAAAATTTCGGAAGCAATTCCGAAATTTTTCGTTTAAGGGATAGGGGAAACCTTATCAGAAACGATGGTCTCGTAGCTCAGCTGGATAGAGCAACTGCCTTCTAAGCAGTAGGTCTTTGGTTCGAATCCAAACGGGATCACTTGAAAATCAAGCACTTATAAGGTAAAACTTGTAAGTGCTTTTTTTATGTGCACACAATTTGCACACAAGTAACTGGAATACCACAAGGCTTCAATTGCATTTCTATGTAAATATAGAATTGCAAGAAGTGTACTAATTTGTTATTTGGGATAGCGGCTCAAGAGAATCACTACCAGATGAAGGAAATTGCTACTTCAGTGGTAATCTTCTTGTAAGCTTATAATCTTATGGTGCAGGTTCCGAAGTAAGTTTGAACCTAAATAGGCGAAGCGCGGCAACAAAAACTAAGACCGTATTAGCCAAAGAATAGTACACCGGCAGATGATAATAAGAGTGAGCAATATCATTGCGTATGTTTCTGCTTAGGCCAGTAAAGACGTACCGGAAGAAATAAGCTTCATTCTCTGTTAGCAACCCGCGCTCTTTAGCCATATCAACAAGGTCCTCGAAGTAGACCTCCCGCAGATCGCCTTTTTTGTGTGTTGTGATTGTAGGGTCGCCAGAACGTTGTAGTAGCTCACTCAACATACCTTCAATCTTTAGAGTTAGGGAATCGAGGCAAAGCACAAAACTTGGTGATGCATCAGGGGCTTCATGCACGATTATGCTTAGTTGCTTGAAAAACTCTGTGAGAGCAGGATAAAGTAAATCCTGCCAGGTATACTGAATAATATTTCCGTCAAAGTCTGTCTCGGTCATGGGTTGAGCTATCCAGCTATTTTCATCCAGATAATCTCTTAAGGCAGAAAAGGTAAGTTTCCCGCTGCGGCAACCATCAACTAATAACGTAACAAGAAGCTGCTGCTGTAAGCTAAGGTTTATACTATAAAACCTATTGATCTTTTCAGCGGGTATATCATCGGAACCATCTGATTTCTGCTGTTGAATGTTCCTGTTAACGTCAATAGCGGAGGACGAAAGCATATCTGCGAAGGAAGGCTCCATTTGAGAAGTGGAATTGCAATGTTTTACTGGAGACTTTTTCAGGCAGCCACCGCTTGGTTGTACAACAGGTCTTCATACTGGCAAGGCGTCAGGTAGCCAAGCGCTGAATGCCTCCTTTTCCGGTTGTAGAAACTCTCTATATACTCAAACACGGCTAGCCTTGCCTCTGCTATGGTGGCGAACTTGTGGTGGTACACCATTTCTATCTTCAACGTCTTGAAGAAGCTCTCTGCCACGGCGTTGTCCCAGCAGTTGCCCTTGCGGCTCATATCTTTGAATCCAACAGAAAGAATACAAGTAGGAACAGGTAAGCAACCACAGGCAGGATGGCAAAAATTCCTTGCGGCAAATACACCTGGTGATATTGGGCATGAGGAAATTCCACCTGCCTGCTTCTTCCTTCAGACTGGACAGTACTCATATCTTTGAAGTGTTAGCCAGGAGTACAATTCTTACTATTTGTACCTTCGCTT
>NZ_SSNI01000059.1 GCF_010015475.1 Pontibacter pamirensis | reverse complement strand
TTTTAAGACAGTACCTTACAGACATCTCACTTTTGAGATGATCTGGCATAAAACCATGAGAGAAGTGTTGGGAAGAGCGCTGGTTCCGAGTCCCTTTTTCATTTTTAAACTTCCCATGCCATGAAAACCATCAAGCAATCGGTGGGCGCTGACATCGCCAAAGACAAGTTTGACGCCTGCTTCTCGGTGCTCACCCATGAGCAGCGCGTAGTGGTGAAAGCCTCCCGCAAGTTCCCCAACTCCCCCAAAGGCTTTGCTGATTTAAGCAAGTGGGTGAGCAAGTGGGCAGATCCATCAGTGGAGCTACTCTTCATCATGGAGGCCACCGGGGTATACCATGAAAACCTGGCCTGGCAGCTGCATCAGGCGGAACGGAAGGTAATCATCGTACTTCCAAACAGGGTCAAGCAGTATACCAGGAGCCTGGGCCACAAGTCCAAGAACGATAAGGTTGACGCCAAAGCCCTGGCTCACATGGGGGCGGAAAGAAACCTGGCACCCTGGCAGCCCATGAGCTGTCAGCTCTACCTGCTGCGCAAACTCACCCGGGAGCATGAGCAGATTCATCAGATGCGCACCGAGGTCAGTAACCGCCTCCACGCTGAGACCCACTCCATGCTAGCAAGTAAGACCACGCAGCGAAGGCTCCAGAAAACCCTAAAGCTCTACGACATGCAGCTGCAGGCTATTGAGGAGGAAATAAAGGCCACCGTCGAAGAGGATCCTTTGCTCAGTGACAAGGTAGAGAAGGTGACCACCATCAAAGGGGTGGGTTTGCTGACGGCGGCCACCGTTATTGCCGAGACAAACGGCTTTGCCCTCTTCACCAGCCAAAAGCAGCTCGTCAGCTACTCGGGCTATGACGTGGTGGAGAACCAGTCAGGGAAGAGGAACGGCAGGACCAGGATTTCCAAGCAGGGCAACAGCCACATTAGGCGCATTCTCTACATGCCGGCTTTGCATGCAGTGAGACGAAACGTGCCGGTTTTCCGGGCGCTATATGATCGCCTGACGGGGAAGGGGAAAAAGAAGATGCTGGCCTATGTGGCAGTGCAGAAGAAGCTACTGATTCTGATTTACACTTTATGGAAGAAAAATGAGGTTTGGAACCAGGACCGCTACGCGCAGCAAACCCCCAAAGGAGACATCCAAAGCCTGGAGGCCGGAGCCTCTCTTTCAGGTGTCAGCGGAGCTGACAAAAACACAGTAGCCCCGACTCTTGCCAGGGCTACACAAGATGAGCATCCAGCACCTATCGGCCAGGAGCTCTTTTTCAGGTAAGGGTAAGATAAGAAAAATTCAACTAAAATCCTTGACTTTCAAAACAGTACCTTATCCACAAAGATTTTATGGCTGTGGATAAGTATCTTCAAGTGGGAGAGGAGCGGTAGAAGCTGTGAGCAGTTCTTTAGATGTAGGCGTATAAGGAATAGAAATTGTAAACTCAGCCCATTCACCTTCCTCAGAGGCTACTCTCATTTCACCGCCATGCCCTTTCGTGATGATATCGTAGAAGATCGAGAGGCCTAGTCCCGTGCCTTGCCCTGAAGGTTTTGTTGTGAAGAACGGATGAAAAACCTTGCTCTCCACGCTCTTCGGCATACCTGTCCCATTATCACGCATCCGTATTTCCACCCGATCTTCCTGCTGACTGGTGCTTACGTTCACAATTGGTTTATAGACTGCTTCATCAAATCCGACTTGCACCTGCCTCTGCTTTTGTTTCTGCTGTACCGCGTAGAAGGCGTTGTTAAAGAGGTTTAGCAGCACCCGTCCCAGCTCCTGCGGCACAACCTCCACCTTCTCCAGGTTCTGGTCATAGGTAGTTATGAGGGTGCAGGTAAAGTCCTTGTCCTGGGCTTTAATGCCGTGGTACGCCAGGCGCAGGTATTCCTCAGCTAAGGCATTTACAACTGTCAGTTGCTTTCTTCCTGTAAAAGATCTGGCATGCTGCAGCATGCCTTTCACAATGGCATCTGCACGTTTGCCATGTAAGTTTATCTTCTGCTCATTATCCTGAATATAACCAGCAATAGAAATAGCCTCCACTTTATTACCTGAAGACAACGCTTCTTTCAACTCAACAACCAATTCTGTGTTGACATCAGAAAAGTTATTGACGAAGTTGAGGGGGTTCTGTATTTCATGAGCAATACCGGCAGTGAGTTCTCCCAAAGAGGCCATTTTTTCTTTTTGCACCAGTTGGGCCTGTGTGACTTTGAGCTCATGCAGGGCCTGCTCAGTCTTTTCCTTTTGCTGCTTCAGCAGTGTGTTTGTTCTCTTCTTCTTGCGGTTGTTTCGGTACAAAATGCCTGAAAACAACAGCAGTACCCCCAGCCCCGATAGAAGGCTGTATGTTCGGATGCGGTTACGGTACTCTCTTTGTGCCTGTCTCTCCAGTTGTGCCTGATCTAGCTTCTTCTGCTCATTTTGCACCTCTAGCAGTGCCACTTCTTTATCCTTGCTGAGTTGTTGCAGGCTGTCGTTGAGGCGGTGGTACAGCCTTTTGTGCTGGTATGCTTTCCAGATATTTCCGGAACTGAAGTAAGCAGAATCCAATGCTTTGTAAGATGTCACAAGGTCTTGGAGGTTTTGGAACTCCACGCTTTTTGACTTGGCTATTTCGAGTTGGGCAATGGCCTCTGGTAGTCTTTCTTCTTTTAACAGAAAATGACCATACTTCAAATGCTTCCCTGGAGTCCAGAAGTGAACAGATTTTCCGACAGTGGCGATAGATAGGCGATAGTACTTATCCGCAGAATCAACTTGGCCTGCTTTATTGAAAAGATCAGCTTTTAAACCATAAAAGGCATGCTCATAATCATGGCTTAAAAAGAAGGAGAAGAGGTGTGGGTTAGCATCCAGAAGCGCTTGTGTTTCCTTTAGCTTACCAAAGGCAACATGTAAAGTAAGGAGCTGGCTGAAAGGCGCATTCTGATAAGAGGTAGGTAAATTGTACGCGCTTGCTATGTCTTTGACTTTATAGGCAGAGGCAAAGGAGTTCTCCATGTCACCCTTCCCCAGGTAAGCCCAGGTCATATTCCACTGGGTCATGTACAGCCAGGGTAAGTGGCGGTAGTCAAGGTGTTTCATCTTTCTCAGGCTTTCAATTGCGCTTGAGTAATAAGCCAGTGCTTTGTCTGGGTCACCCAATGTGTCATAAAACTGGACTTGCTACATTTGACTGGAGGCTTTTGATAGGCAGATTTATTTAAAGTTCTACATTTGCCTATTATGGAAAGACGAGTATTCAATGCCTCCTTCAAACGCATAGCCATTAACCTCTCCTACGGGAAGGGATCAGTAAAAGAGGTAGCCGATGAGCAGAAAGAGATAAATTAAAAAAAATAATTAATGCTAAATTGTCATGAACATGGAGCCAGTGTCATACCCGTTCCTGCTTAGGGGTTAGACTTCCCGCTGCCGCGGAGCCCTGGCGCCTGTAGCCGGTGGAACAGGCTTCAAACCTTTTGATGCAGGGAACATGTATACAGTATCTAAAAAAGGATATCAAATAGCGCTTACGTGCTGTTCAACCTGTAAAGCATCGGAATATGAAGTACGCCGTCTTTTTCAAGAAGCGCCCCAGCCAGACCCCCGGAGTGCCGGAGGGCGTGGAGGAAGTCTTTGATTTCGAAGTGGTATGCTACACTTCCCTTAGCGAGTTAAAACAGAAGGGCAGCAGGGAACCTGACGAAATGGGCTTTGAGACAGAGGCCCATGCGCATGCCTTCGCCACGGAAATAATAGGACAGGGACGCTAGCTCAGAAGGAGCCCCCGTTTCGGCCAGCTGAACAGAACAGCCCGCTCCGCGTCTTTTTCCTATCGGGCATATAGCCTTCTTCCGTTGACTCAACATGAAAGGCTCAGGAAGGCAAACAAAGCTTCCGCAACGCTAAGCATAAACCAAACACTATTTTATAGAATAGCTACCATAAGCCTTGTCATATATTCCCCATTCCAGCGATTTAGCAGCAACTATGCAAAGCTGGAGCAATAGCGTTGAAAACATTGGATGCCGCGCCAACCCCTTCGCCAGAGACAGGAGGTCCCTACCTTTGGAAACCATGCCCTATGAAAGTGTGATTTGGCGGGACTCATACTTTCCCGAGGATGTAGCTGTCAGTAAAGAAATCATTGTCCTGCGCAAAAGCAGTTTCACCTGATGCGTACTCCCTCTTAAACCATCAGTGACGTTATACGGACACAAAGTCTGGCGTCCGCACAGCTTTTGCTAATCTTTTGGCATGTGTGTCCGTAAGAAAGGGTGTGTAATTGTATTTTTTTAAAAGCAAAGGCTCCTCAGGATGAGGGGCCTTTCATGCTTGTGGCCCATAAGCTGGTTTATATTTAACAGTGAGCTTTTCTTCCTAAAATATGCTATGATTTTTTTTTGGACGGCAGCTCAACTCACACCGACTGTTTACAAACCGGGTGTTTATGGTTTGTAGTCTTGACCACTGATTCTGTTACACTTTTAACGGGAAAGCTTTGGGACAGACGACCTTCAGTTGCCTTATGCTAATTTTGCAGTAAATGGAAAAGTTCAACACGCATGTGATGCCTTTGCTGGGGTGCGGCGACATCAGGTACCAAGCCAGCGGGGTAGCTCTTTACATCAGGCCGGCTCCAGCCTTAGGAAATGCACACTAAGTGAAACATCAGTATTTTTTTATTCAGAGTACGTATAACACTTACATACATAAGTATAAAAACCGTTTCTAAGGCCAGTTAAAAGTAAAAACACATCCAAAGGGTAATTCCCTACAAGTCGTTTGACAGAGTTAGGTTTAGGAGCTGGCCGCACTAGCTGAAATCCGCTTCTGACCTGGAATAAACCTGTCCCTTTCATTCACAAAGTAGTTTCGTAAGATAGATTGTAAACTTTAAATCAGATACCATGACCAGCCTTAACCGAGAAGTAGTTCTAAGCACCTTGAACAAACACGAAACGCTCACTATCGACGACTTGGCAAAAGAGGAGAACCTGGGCGTCACAGCCGATGGCAACCAGCTGCAGCTGCTGGTCGATGAGTTAGTCGAAAGCGGGCACATCAGTATCCTCGATGGGGCTTCCCCCTGCACCTACACCATCACAGAGAAGGGTATAAGTGCAGGTAAAAGGATTGTCCAGGCATAGGAGTTAGTTTGCTTGTTGAAGTCTATACCTGTTTCGGCGGCCTATATGCTAACCGCAACAAGACGCAACACGGTGTTGCGCTGCCTCGTCCTGAAATCCATGGATAGCGCGAGCACTGTTGAATAAGCATGACAACTGAAGCTCTTTAGCATCTTGATTCTGCTTATCTTGAGTCTGCTTCAGAAAACAAGCCCCTTACTTAAATGGAACTTGTAAAGTCCTCCCTGAAATCCGGGCTGGAATGTATAGGCTCTTGCTATGCATGGGCATTTGGTGAATTAACTGGTGATCTCGGCTGAGAATCCCGTACAGAAAAATCTTAATCAGGAAATACATTCCCTGGAGCTATTCTTAAAATAACAAAAGAAACGTCATGGGAAAAGCACAGCTACTGGTAGGGGGGGAGGGTGCTGCGGGAGGGGGGCAGGGTAATCCAGAAGCGCAACAACTATGACCAGAACGTGTTCAACGGGGACATCGGCTCCATCATACAGGCAGACAACGAGGAGATGGAGCTGTCGGTGAGCTTCAGGGCAGGCAAGGAGGTAAAGGAAGTAAGGTACACAAAGGAGCATTTGCTGGAGCTGGATTTGGCCTATGCCATCACCATTCACAAGTCACAGGGCAGTGAGTTTGAGAGTGTCATCATTCCTGTGGTCACGCAGCATTTCGGGATGCTGTTCCGGAACCTGGTCTACACCAACATCACCAGGGCAAAGAAGTTGGCCGTGTTCGTGGGGACAAGGAAGGCGCTGGCACTGGCGGTGAACAAGCAAAGCACCGCCGCCCGGCAGACAGCCTTGGCCTATTTACTCAAGCAGGATATTGCGTAATAATCAGGCCTTAGCGGCTCAACAACAGGTGTGATTAATCTCTGAACTAAACATAATGTCTGTTATGAAAAAAAACCAGATCCTAGATCAGTGGTGTCGTTTTGGTACTCGGGGAGGTATTTTTCTGCTGTTTTAGTATGGAGAGAGGTTTGAATCTAAGTAGTGTTATCTCTGCTTCTTTCCGCCTTCACCAGCTAACCTAGATGGGCAAGCATAACCCGGCAATCCCTAACCCGTAAACCCAGGCAGTCTCACACCCACACAGCTATATTTCAGGTTCAGGTATGGATATGCACTACATCCGGCGCGGCGCGGGAAAGCCGCTGTTGCTCATTCACGGTATCGGGGGCAGCTGGCGCTCTTGGCAGCTTATCCTCGACACGCTGGCAGACGCAGGCCGCGAGGTTGTTGCAGTGGACCTGCCCGGCCACGGTGCGACCCCACCTCTGGCTGGCGAAGTATCCACCCGCACCCTGGCGGATGCCCTCACTGACTTTCTGAGACTCAACAATCTTTTGGGCATTGATGCCGTGGGCAGTTCGATGGGCGCACGCCTGGTGCTGGAGCTGGCCCGGCGGGGAGGTGTGCTGGGCGCGGTAGTTTCGCTTGACCCCGGTGGGTTTTGGCGAAGCTGGGAAGTCCCGTTTTTCTACTATTCGGTGGCGGCCTCGGTGCGCCTGGTGCGCCTGCTCCAACCCCTCATGCCCGCCCTCACCGGCAACCCCGTGGGCCGCACAGCACTGTTCGCACAATTTTCGGCTCGCCCCTGGCACCTGCCCCCTAAACTGGCGCTTGACGAGATGCGTGCCTTCGCAGCCTCTCCTTCCTTCAACGAACTATTGTATCAGCTTGCTTACGGTGAGCAGCAGCAAGGGGCGCCGCGAGGTTCTATCCAAGCGCCACTTGTCATCGGCTGGGGCCGCCACGACCGGGTGTGCCCCCCGCAGCAGGCCCCGCGGGCCCTGGCCCTGTTCCCGGACGCACGCCTGCACTGGTTTGCCCGTAGCGGCCACTTCCCGCAATGGGACACGCCCGAGGAAACAGTACGCTTGGTTCTGGCGGTAACCAGCGGCGAGAACCTGCCTTCTTTATGTTTGGAGGATAACACCCACGTTGCCACCTCCAGAAGCTGGACCGCTGTGCTGGGTGTGGGTCTGGCGCTGTCAGTCGGTAGTTTTTGGCTGTTAAACCGAAATAAATGACCTTACCTGAATTCAAGCCTGTTCCAGGGGCAAAGCAGCAGGCTAAGGCTTGAGCACCACCTTCACGCAGTTGTCTTCTTTCTTCTTGAAGATCTGGTGCCCATCCGCCGCCTGCTCCAGCGGCAGAGTGTGCGTGATAATGTCATCTAAGGTAACCTTGCCTTCCTGCTCACCCTCTGGGACAGGGATTGGCGGTAGAAGAAGGACTCTTCTACCGCCCGCTCTTTCCGGCAGCCAGTCTACAATGGAACAGTTAACGCAAGCATAATTTGCCCATAACAACCGCCCATGTATAGCTGTCCCGCAAAGCATGGGAATGTTGAGATGAAGGCAAGGTTGAACTAAAAAGCTGAATTGATCACAGGTGTAGCTAGAGCTGTTCTATAACGCCGATTATGTTAATGAGAGGCTATATGTAGAGCAGGTTTTTAAATACTGTGTAGAGTAAAATAAACGACCCTTTACTTTACCGAAAGGTTAGATAAAGTGCCCCTGTTTTTATTACTAAACGTTAGAGACTGTTTTAAAAACCTATTCAAGCGGAAAACTTAAATACCGTAAAACTGCTTCAACACTGTGGAAATGGTCTTTATGGCTATGAACTCTGTTCCTAAAATAGCTCTCAAATTGGTTTTAAAACAGCTTCTAAGCGTTGCCTTGTAAACAATTCAGTTGTGGGGTCGTATTGTCTTTTAATTTAAGGAATCCGGTTGGGCAACTTGATGGGAGTTTTTCAATGCCCGCATTTTTGTTATCAGCATCATTTTTTAACCTTTAGGACTTTTTAATATGAAAAAGACCCTTTTATTTTTCCCTCTTTTATTTTGCTTTTGCTTCTCAGGCTTTGCTCAGAATAACATTATTACCGTGCATGTGGAAACGCTTCTTCAAACAGTTTCTGGTCTGGAAGGTAGTATTAATATCAGTTAATATTAAACCGAATAATAATGAAAACGAACAATACAAAAGTCAAAAGAATGAATTCACTTCAACTCTTCCTCTTCGCCTGCATGACGGCAGGTATGGTGGCATGTGGAGGTGTTCCTGAGGAAGAAGTTGCTGAAGAAGAGCAGGTGCTCGACGAGCCGGTAGCAGCTGAAGAAGCAGCAGGTGAAGAAGGAATGTGGAACTATGAAAATATCAACTGGGAGGACATTGAAAATACAGATTGTGCCACGAATGTGCAATCGCCGATTAATATTGAGCCCGATGATGCAATTCCAGCTCAATTGGGGGATATTGAATATAACTATGAGCCTTTTGCTATGACCATCGTGGATAATGGTCATACCATTCAGGCTTATGGGGCAGAGACCAGCATGATTGTCGTGGATGAGAAAGAGTACAAGTTTATGCAACTTCATTTTCACGCCCCCTCTGAACACGCTTATGATGGTGAATACTTTCCCATGGAAATGCACCTCGTACACCAGGAAGTCGGTGGTGACGACCTGGTAGTGCTGGGAATTTTCATAGAAGAAGCTGAAACAGCCAACCCTTTCATTGAGAAGATTCTCACTGAAGTTCCGGAAGAAGAAGGGGTACCGGTTGAAACAGCGGTAGATATTACTTTATCAGACTATATACCGCCTTCTCAGAAATATTATACATACATCGGTTCTCTAACCACTCCACCCTGTACTGTAGGGGTCACCTGGATTTTATTTGAAGAGGCAATTCCTGCTTCAGCAGAGCAGATTGCCATGTACACAGAAATATATTCCAATACTGCCAGACCTGTGCAGGAACTGGAGAACCGGAGAGTATTCACGACCATGCAGTAGCACCGATAGTAAACACAGCGAAATAAATCTGAAAGTTCTGAGCTCGACTTTAGCATTTATATAAAACGATAGAACTCACCAAGAAGCGGTCAGGTTAAGATTGCGACCAAACAAATCTTGCCATGTCCAGCTTTCCCGATGAGTTCCTAACACTAATGGTAGCGTATTCTGGTTTGTTTTCCAAACCGGTCTTTTCCCATGCCCGCCTTCTTTTAGCAGGGGCTATTTTAGCGCCGGGAAAACGCACCGTTACCTCTGTCTTGCGGGTACTTGGGCTGAGTCAGGAGACAAAGTACCACAAGTACCACCGGGTGCTGAGTCTGGCCAGGTGGTGTGCCTTGAGCAGAGCGCGTATTCTGCTGGGGCAGTTACTGCATACTTTTCTGGCAGAGGGTCCGGTTGTGGTAGGGATAGATGAGACGGTAGAGCGCAGATGGGGAAGCAGGATAAAGAAGAGGGGCATCTATAGAGACAGCGCACGCAGCAGCCACTCCCACTTTGTCAAGTGCAGCGGGCTGCGCTGGGTTAGCCTGATGCTGCTGGTGCCTCTCAGTTGGGCAGAGCGGGTGTGGGCGCTGCCTTTTCTGACGGTACTGGCCCCCAGCGGGCGCTATGCCAGTCAAGCAGGAAAGCGGCACAAGAAAGTCACCGACTGGGCCCGCCAGATGCTCCTGCAGTTAAAGCGCTGGCTGCCGGGGCGGGAGGTGATCGCCGTGGGAGACAGTTCTTATGCTGTGATAGAGCTGCTGGCAGCGGTGCGCAGCCATGTCACCTATCACCAGGCTGCGTTTGGATGCGGCACTTTATGAGCCTGCTCCGGCCCGTGAGCCAGGCAAGCCAGGGCGCAGCAGGAAAAAGGGGGAAAGGCTGCCAACCCTGCAGCAGGTGCTCCAGTGTGGTACTACAAAATGGAAGAAGGTAAGGCTGACCAACTGGTACGGTCATGGTGACAAAGACATGGAAATAGCCACGGCGACAGCTCTCTGGTATCATAGCGGAAAGCCGGTGGTGCCTCTAAGGTGGGTGCTTTTGCTCAGGCCTGGAGGGAAAGCTGCCCCCGGTGGCCCTGCTCTCAACCGACCTGGAGTTAACACCAGAGATAGTAGTTGTCTACTTTGCCAGAAGATGTTCAGTAGAGGTTACCTTGGAAGAGACAAGGGCACACCTGGGGGTAGAGACCCAACGGCAGTGGTCTGAGAAAGCGATTGAACGTACCACACCCGTGCTGCTGGGGCTTTTTTCCATCATCACGCTACTGGCTGACAGGCTGCAAAGACAAGGGATGCTGCTGGTAGGCACGGCGGCATGGTACAAAAAAGAGAAGCCCACTTTCAGTGACGCGATAGCCGCCGTAAGAAGGCTTCTGTGGCAGAAAATTGATTTTTCAACATCTGGTAAACAGGCAGAGATGGTGAAAATACCACAGCCTTTGCTACAGCATTTCCAGCATGTGCTGGCTAATGCTGCTTAATGCTAAAGTCGAGATAAGAGCATGTTTAAAATTCATCCTTCGCGCTGCAAACCGCCCCTAAAGGAACCTGACTTCACAGTTTTCTCGCTCCATAGCGCTGCTATGAAGCTCTAAAACCGTTTCGCCAGAACCCTTTATGGTCAGTTTTCGCTTGCAAAAACGAAATTTAAACATGCTCTAAGCTGCTTTATGATAAACAGGAGTAGCTAAAGCTATTTAGCCCACGCGCAAAAGGTGGCTTAACTCGCTGCGCGCAGTTAGGAAAATGTTGTCTAGGGAAAGTGGGTATGAGCTTCCAATCTATTTGCCCAAGACATTACCGGAGCCCCGCTCTTCCACTGCGTTCCGGGCTAGGTTCCTGGTATTATTACTATGTACCTAAAAGAAGCCTTGTGAAGTTCTAAACCTATTTTTAGTCGCTGTTATTGAAAAAAAGTGGCATCTCTTTTTACGTATTATTTATCTAGGCGCTCTATCTGGCTGCTTCTAACATCTTCTTTCCTTTTGTAATCTTCATTTTTATAAGTATGAGTTGCGAATACTTACCTCTCAGGCAAAGGCATGGCAAGAGGTTTCTGTGGCTACAGGAACACATCTTCAAAGAAGGGTATTACTAAACCAAAAGGGAAGGTGCTAGGAGCCTATGCTCATAAAAATGGCAGAAGTAAGACCTCTGCCATTTCCAAGCTTTGAAAACAAACGTAATGCGCCAAAGTTAAGCAAAAAGAATTGCCGCACAATTCCTTTGCACGCCTTTATTCATAACATTGGCTATAGGTGAAACAGCCCCTACACGCTGGAATCGAAGGGTCCGGTTTTAAGAAGCCCCAAAATCCTTCATTGCCAGGCGCTGCAGGAGGAGGTGAAAAGGAAGTGCTCTGCAGCCGCACTACGTTCAGGTATTTATTGCCGTAAAGGGCCTTCCTCTCCTTCCCGAATGACTAGCTTCACAAAGATTGGGAAATGGTCGGAGCCAAACTTGCCTAGTCTCTCTAACTCAAGCACGCCGAACTCCCTGGAGACATAGACGTGGTCCAGCGGCCACCGGAGAACACGGGAGGTTGCGTCAAAAGAGTTGTAGAGCCCCCTTCCTATCCGAACGTCTCCCAGTTCACTGTCTGTGCCGAACAAACGGGAGGTCCGGGACCAGGCCACGTCATTGAAGTCCCCTGCCACCACCGTGGGTAGCTGGCTTTGCGCCACTGTCTCCCCAACTTTCAGCAGGGCCACCTCTTCCTTCCCCACATTATCCGGGTGCTCGCTCGGTTTTGGAGGCACCGGGTGCACGGCGTGCAGCATGAAGAAGGAGTTATCAGGAAGTCTTACCTTCGTGTGGATGGAGGGCACTTCTTCGTGGCTCAAAAACTTTATCTGTGTATCTGCCAGCGGGAGCTTGGAGTAGAGGGCCATGCCGTAGGTGTTGTCCAGGGGGTACAACACGGTGTAGGGGTAGTTATCCTGGAGAGGGGCCAGGTGCTCCGTCCACCATTTGTTTGTCTCCATGGCCAGCACAATATCCGGGTTTTGTTCATATACGATGTCTAAAAATGCCTTCGCCTGATCATTCTTCATCCACACGTTTGCCACAAGCAGGCTTACGCTCCTGCCTTTCTCCACGGAATGTGGCTCCACGGTCTCTACCGCTTCACTAGCCAGAGGCGTGTATGGGAGAATGAAGCGGGCCTGCAGCACAAGGGACGCCGTGAGTCCCAGCAGGAACAGCATCGATGCAAGCCTCCACCCTTTGTTCACAGCAGCAAATATGATCAGGCATGCGAGTAAACCGAGAAGCACCTGTAGCCGCGGGAAGTCCAGCGCCTTGATATACCAGAACCGGACATCGTAAATCAGCGAGAGCATGGTGGCGATAATCAACAGGGTTCCCGTCACTAACACGAAGTAGAAGAGAGTACGTCTTATGGTCTGCATTCACTTTTTTTTCTTCTGTAAACGCCCTTCGGGCTTTTAGGGTTGGGAGCCCTTCTGGGGCTTGTGTTCTGAAGCTCTTTTCAGGGACGCCTACTCCTCTTTTACAGGCTGTAAGTGGACTTGCTACATTTGACTGCAGGATTCATGATAGGCATATCTAGTTAAAGTTTTAATTTTGACTTGTATGAACAAGCGTGTGTTTGACGCCTTCTTCAAGAGGATAGCCCTCGGCCTTTCCTATGCGGGAGGACCCGTAAAAGAAGCGGCTTTTTGTGCTTCAGTATAAAATTACAACCCACTTTCAAGGCAGCAGAGTATCTCTCAACTGCATCGGAGATGTAGTCGACTTAGATTTGACGGGCCTGGGCATTACTCTAACGCCTCATCCCGGAATGATCAGAGACACAAAAAGCAGCTATCCCCTGCTTTGCGGTAAATGAGCTCCTCCCATTTTAGGAAGGGTCAAAAGTGGAGCAGAGTAAAGCCTAAAGGTTCGCCAGAGCCTTCCGGCCATACCTGCTCTCCCCAGCTGCACGGAACAAGACGGGAAGGTGCTTCTAGGTATGGACGCAAGTGGTTCCCTTTTCCGTGGAAACGCCGCTACAGAAACCTTTTATGTCAGGAATAGTTAGTAGGATTAGTTTTCCGAAATTTTCTTTACATTCGAGCACCTGACTGCCCCAGGCAGCGCCCAATTTTTAAGACATTGCAGAACCAACCAACCAAAAATAACACGGAGGAGGAACTGGTAGCCCGTCTCCGCTCGCAGGATACCTCTGCTGTCTCTGTGTTGTATGACATGTACAGCCCTACGTTGTTTGGTGTAGTCTTACAGATAGTGAAGGAAGAGGAGACAGCCGAAGATGTGCTGCAGGAGGCCTTCGTCAAAATCTGGAGCTCTTTCCAAAGCTATGATTCCTCCAAGGGCAGGCTGTTCACCTGGATGATCAACATCTGCAGGAATCTTGCCATCGATAAAATCCGCTCCAAGCAATACCGCGTAAGTCAGAAGACAAATGAAATGCCTGCCTCTCTCCGTGCAACCTACGGCTCCGACGGATTCAAGCCGGAGCACATCGGCCTGCGGGAAGTAACGGAGAAGCTAAACCCCGATCAGAAGCAGATCATCGACCTGATGTACTTTGAGGGACTCACGCAGAGCGAAATTGCGGAGGAGTTTAACATTCCGTTGGGCACTGTGAAGACAAGGGCTAGAAGTGCAATAAAAACACTGGGAAAACTGTTTAGAGAACGTGAATAAAGAAGAGGACTACATAGCGTCCGGAGTGCTGGAACTGTATGCCGCAGGTGCACTTAGTGAGGAGGAGCGCCTGGAAATAGAGCGTGTGGCTGCCAATTCACCGGAAGTACGCGCCGCCTTAGATGAAGCCTGTGCCGTGATGGAGCATTACGCTGCCCTGCATGCCGTACAGCCACCTCCTGCCCTGAAGGCGAGAGTGCTTGGTCAGATTGTGGCCCAGTCCCCTGTAGCAATAGAGGAAGAGAAGCAGCAGTCGGTGCGGCCGCTTTACCCGGTGGAGGATGAGCGCGGGAGTTCGGCCTATAAATGGATGCTTGCCGCCAGCATAGCGCTGTTCCTCTTATCTGGCTTTATGAGCATCCGCTTTTACCAGAACTGGCAGGAAGCAGAGGAAAAGCTAGCGCAGGCATTAACGGCACAGGAAACGCTGGCCCAGAACTATCAAACCACCTCCTATCAACTACAGCAGCAGGAGCAGGTGCTGCGTGTGCTGCGTAATGCCGATTTTCAGCCTGTAAGGTTGCAGGGCGTGGAGGCTCACCCGGAAGCTGATGTGCTGGTATACTGGAACCCGGAAGAGCGGGAGGTGTATGTAGGTGCAGTGCAGCTGCCTGCTCCGCCTGCCGGTAAGCAATACCAGCTGTGGGCCTTGCTGGATGGAAAGCCAATTGACGCCGGCCTGATTAACATGGAAAGCAACCAGCTTTCGCTGCAGCAGATGAAGGAAATCGGTGCCGCACAAGCCTTTGCTGTTACACTGGAACCAGCCGGCGGAAGCGTTAACCCTACCCTTGAGCAACTCTACGTAATGGGAGAAGTCAAGTCTTGAATCATCTCTGGGCCTTGGCGGCTCAGCAACAGGTGTAATGAAAGACTGCAGCACGACCATTCAAAACCAGCTTTCTGCTGGAATTGGTGTACTCTTGCAAACTATCACGCTTGATTCGCTATCTACAGCATGCCTCCCGCCGTGGCCGGCATTCAGACTGGTCTGAACTCCCCTGTTTTCCTCCTTCACTATTTGATGCACTGTACTGCAAAAGCTTGTAACTTTGGCATAAGACTGGGAAGTCCGTTGCTCGTTAAGGTTAGCTACAATAGAGAACTACGGGTACTGCAGCGCAATGAGACCTTTAAAACACAGCCTACAATGTTGAACAGCTTACAGCCCACACAGCAAGAGGAGAATGATGCCGAGGCTTTGCCATTACAAAAGATATTCGAAACACTGCCGGGGCTACTACTCGTGCTGTCCCCAACCCTTGTCATCAGGGCGGCTACAAACGCCTACCTGCAGGAGACGCTGACCGAGAGAGAAAACATTGTGGGGCGGTATGTTTTTGATGTGTTTCCAGACAACCCCCATGTACCAGAGTCTTCATCCTCCAGTAGCCTGATGGCTTCGTTTCAGCAGGTTCTCACCACAGGGAAGCCGCACTCGATGGACGTCTTCCAGTATGACATTCCTGACCCCGCCAACCCAGGCGCTTTCATGGAGCGCTTCTGGAGCACCACCAACACCCCTGTCCTGAACGAACAGGGGGAAGTGCGCTGTATGATACATGAGACGGTAAACGTCTCGGAAGCAGTAAAGGCCAAGGACCTGTTGGGGCAAAGCCGGAAAAGGGAGCAGGAAGCATTAGCGCAGGCCGAGCAGCAGCGCTTGCGCCTGGAGCGCCTGTTTGAACAGGCGCCTGCTGCTTTTGCCATGCTGGAGGGTCCGGAACTGGTGTACAAGGTCATCAACAGTGCCTACCAGCAGCTCTTTCCGGGACGTCAGATGCTAAACCTGCCGCTTTTCGAGGCACTCCCTGAGCTAAGGGATCAGCCCGTGTATGCTATCGTGCAAAACGTTATTACCACAGGAGAGACCTTCGAAGGGAAAGAGGTCCTGATTCCGGTAGCCAGGTATGAAGGGCAGCCCACGGAGGACATCTACTGGAACTTCATCTACCAGGCGCTCTATGATGCCCAGGGGCAAATCAGCGGCATGCTCATTTTCGCGCTGGATGTAACGGAGTTCGTGGAGGCCCGCCGCCAGGTAGAGAAAAGCGCCGAATCCCTGCAGGCCCTGAACTCGGAGCTGGAGGGGCGGGTAAAGAGCAGGACCCAGGATCTGCTTCTGGCGCAGGCAGAAACCCTGAGCCAGAAGCAGCAGTTAGAGGGCCTGTTCATGCATGCTCCGGCAGCGATCTGCATCTTAGATGGACCTGAACTGGTCTTCCAGCTGGTGAACCCGGTTTATCAGCAGATTTTCCCCGGAAGGGATATCCAGGGTAAACCGCTGCTAAAGGCCCTTCCCGAAGTGGAAGGCACCGTCATTCCTTCCATTCTGAGCAGGGTGTACCAGACAGGGGAGACTTATGTCGCCAGCGAACTCCCCCTGATGCTGGCCCGCCATGAGGGAGGCCCACTGGAAGAGATTTTCTGGACCTTCACCTACCTGGCCAGGCGCAATGGGGAGGGAACGGTAGACGGGGTGCTGGTTTACGCCCATGATGTGACGAATCAAGTAGAAGCCAGAAGGTCCATTGAGGCCTCTGCACAGCAGTTGCAGCTCATCACGGATTCCCTGCCGGTACTCATCAGCTACCTGGACAGGAAGAAGAAGTACCGCTTTGCAAATAAGATGTACGGTTCATGGTTTGACCTGAAGGGGGAAAGCATCGTCGATAAACCTATTGCTGAGGTGATAGGAGACAGGGCTTATGAAAAAATAAAAGGAAACATCAAGCGCGCACTGGCTGGAGAAAAGGTCGATTATGAGGCAGCCATGCCCTATAAGGAAGGGTTGAGACACATCCGCGTCAGTTATGTCCCCGATTTGCGCAACGGTGAGGTCGTCGGTTTTTATTCGCTGGTCATGGACGTGTCCGAGCAGGTTGCGGCACGTAAGGCACTGGAGAGAAGTGAAGAGGAAGCCAGGGGCATTGCCAAAGAGCTGGCGGCGGCAAACAAGCAGCTCACCCACATCAATGCTGACCTGGACAACTTTATCTACACCGCGTCCCATGATTTGAAAGCCCCTATCTCTAACATCGAGATGCTGATGGAGGAGCTGCTGCTTGAGCTTCCCCGGCAGAGCCTGGAGCAGGGAGATTTGAGGACAATCATCAGTATGATGAGGGGAGCCATTGCCCGCTTCAAGAAGACAATTGACAGCCTGACGCATATCTCCAAGCTTCAGAAGGATGAACCTGGCAGGGAGGCGTCTGTAAGCCTTGAAGAGGTGATACAGGAAGTGAGGCAAGACATGGCACAAATCATCCTGAAGTCAGGGGCAAAAATTGGTGTTTCCGTCGAAGCGTGCAATACCGTTACTTTCTCTGAGAAGAACCTGCGCAGCATCGTCTACAACCTGCTCTCGAACGCCGTCAAATACCGGCACCCGGAAAGAGCGCTTACAGTAGATGTCAGGTGCCACGAGGAAGGCGAGTATGTTGTGCTGCAGGTCAGAGACAATGGACTTGGCCTCAGCGCCGAGCAACAAGGCAAGCTTTTCACGATGTTCCGGCGCTTCCACGACCACGTGGAAGGGTCCGGCGTTGGGCTTTACATGGTGAAAAGGATAATAGACAATGCAGGAGGAAAAATCAAAGTTAAAAGCGAGGAGGGAGAAGGCACCCTGTTCAGCATCTACTTCAGACAGAACAGCCATACGGCTGAACGGCCTTTGCTGTAGTAGAAGGAATCAAGGCCCGGGTGCAGTCCCCAGCGCTTCCGTGTATAACACAGCGCAGCACAACATCTGGCACATCAGCCAACCGCAGGCGCTGCCGTTCGACCTGCAGAACTTTAGCAGCCAAGCTCTGGCGATGGAATGGCTGGTGAGCCAGTGTTAACCATACTTTCAATTAGCCTCTGTGGTGCTTATCTTGCGTCTAGTTACTTATTTTCAGGAACAAAAGAGAGGGTATAAAAGAACAGTGCATGGAGGATAATATTATACACAAGGACAGGATGCATGGCTCCATTTTCGTCCTGCTCAAGCGTTTTGTGGAGAGTTTGTATGGCTATAGCACATGGGTGAACCTGCTGGAGGCGGCCGGCATAAAACACGCCCCTTACCAGATGGACGAGACATACCCCACCGGCGAAATCGCTGCCATTGTAGGCAAAGCCTCTGAGCTGATGAGGGTCCCGCCGCACCAGCTGATGGAGCAGTACGGGGAGTCGCTGGTGCCGGACCTGCTGCTGGTATACAAAAAGCACATGCGCCCGGAGTGGCGCACCTACGACATGCTGCTCAACACAGAAGCGGCCATGCACGCTGCCGTCAGGGAGAAGGACAGCCGAGCAACACCGCCCCTGCTGCTGGTGACAAAGAAGGGCAGCAGGCAGTTGATTGTGGATTACCACTCCAAACGCAGGATGGCGGCTGTGGCCGTTGGCATCATCAAAGGCATTGCCAAATACTATGACGAGAGCGATAAGGTGGAGGTCACGCTGCTGACGCCGGTGGGGGAGGAAAGGGTCCAGATAAGTGTGGACTTCCTGCTGTAGCTCTTTGAAGGCCT
Source organism: Pontibacter pamirensis (assembly GCF_010015475.1). GTDB lineage: Bacteria > Bacteroidota > Bacteroidia > Cytophagales > Hymenobacteraceae > Pontibacter > Pontibacter pamirensis. The sequence continues at coordinate 2,162 of NZ_SSNI01000059.1, read as the reverse complement.
GTAAAATGGCAGGTATTGTTTATAGATAACCACTTGGGGGAGATGTTAAAGAAACCCGGTTATCTTGTCTGGGGTAATCGGCTTCTCTATGCACCCAATCACGGGGAAGCCACATGCCCTCGCCAGCTCAAGGCTGCAGAGTGAAGAACTAACCATAATGGTTTTCATAGCGGCACAGTCTAAATCCGCTTGCTCCTGAAGCTCCACCAGGAACTCAAAGCCGTCCATTTCGGGCATGTGGATGTCCAGCAGGACCAACTCCGGGCAGCTGGCCCTCCGGCATGCTGCCTGCACAATCGCCAGCGCCTGGCGGTCATGCCTGGCGGTCATGATTTCCGCCTCCACGCCTGACTTCTTCAGCACCGCTTCAGCCAGACGGGCCGAGAAGCTGTCATCACCTACCGCCAGCACTGCCTTAGGCTGTTTCATTCTTTTTCGCGCTAAACATGGAAGTATTCTTTGTATCGTGAGCGGAAAGCTTCTCCCTTTGGCTCTTGTTCTCCTTGGAGTAGCGGGAGGCCGCGGCAATGGAGGGAACGCTGTGCTTCAATGCAGAAGCCCCCCTCCACCCGTTTGAGAGCTGTCCTGACATTGATGTACGTGGGATTCCGCTGTCTTTGCCGGTGATACAGCTTAAGACCATCCAGCACGGTCATGGCGGCGGTGGCCACCACGGTGGCGGTGAAGGAGTGGGCCTGATGATAGCAGGAGGCTACGTGTACCGCGGAAATGAGCTGCCCATGTGGGACGGCCGCTACATCTTCGGCACCTGGAGTACTTCCCACGAGGTACCGAACGGCAAGGTGTTTACAGCAGAGCCACGTCTGGGGGAGGTTCTGGAGGACTTTGATGAGGTGGAGTTTGCCAACACTCCTAACGGTCAGCTGAACTCTTTCCTGCTAGGCTTCGGCCAGGATTCAGAGGGTGAAGTCTACGTGCTCACCTCTGACACGCAAGAACCCTACGGGAACACCGGCAAGGTCCACAGAATTGACTAAAGCGTAAAGCAGGCACTGTACAGCACTTCTAGCAATGTGCTTTGGTTGTGCTGTATCTCCACTATGAACCATGTTACCTCTGCGCAACTTTCAATCAAACCTCAAAGCTTATAAAACCAAACACTGCACTTAAGGCTAGCATGATATTCCGTAAGGCTGTGGCTTCTGCGGGACCGGCAGACAAAAATCGCAGTGCCGGTAACAGGCATCTAAACCTGCTCTCAAAGAGCGAGAAATATAAAAAGCCCCTTCTGGATATAAATACCAGAGGGGCTTTTTATATTAAATAACATTATTGAACAACTCACTACTTCTTGCTTACCTTCCAGATGGCACCGGTACCAGGCTCATAGGCATAAGGCGGCGCCTTGCTCATGTCTATGGTCACCACGCCGTAGTCCACTATGTACATGGCATCGTCCGGGCCGAACTGTACATCAAAAGGCCGGTCCAGCCCTTTTCCTGTGCTCCCCTGCCCTGAAGCAGGCCCTGGCAATATGTTACGTGCAAATGGCTGCAGGTGCCCTGTGGCCGGGTCCACCATCACTACCTGGAAACCGGCAGGGTCTTTCCCCCTCAAAGGGTTGGTTGGCGGTGCCAGGTCTCCCCACTCGGCTATGAACACGTGCCCTGCCATTTCACCCCAGGAGGGGGGTGCCACGTCCATCATGCTCGGCGAGGAGTTGAACTCATGCCTTCCCAGCACCACCGAAGGGTCCGGCGGCGTAAGGCCGCTGGCCTCGTGGTCGATGACGAACTCCAGGTTCTTGCCCACCGGCTGCCCGCTCACAAAGACCATGGCCTGCAGGCTGTCGGGCACCTCGAATTTCTCGAGCGTGAGCGGCTCGCGTCCTGCCGAGAAGTCCGGCACGCCGTACCACACCCCCTTCTGCACGCGCAAACTGGCGTCCAGGTAATCCTTCACCGGCCGCGAGCCCCGAATGTCGTAGCCGTTCTCCGCCGCGTACATCGCGCCGGTGGTTTTGTCCCAGGCAAGCCCGATGAGGTTACGGTAGCCCCAGGAGTGCGTCTCTACCGTGCCCATCGGGTCTGTGGGGTTAAAGGAGAGGATAGAGCCGCCGCAAAGCTTCACCCCTTTTATCACCTCGCCCGGCTCAGTGGCCACGCCGAAGGGCACAAAGGCACCTGTCAGCACGGAATCAT
>NZ_SSNI01000058.1 GCF_010015475.1 Pontibacter pamirensis | reverse complement strand
CGCATAGGAAAGGTCAATGGCCATCCGCTTGAAGGAGGCGTCGAATACTCGTCTATCCATAATAGTCAAATTTAATAATTTAGTAAATCTGCCTATCAAAAGTCTCCAGTCAAATGTAGCAAGTTCATCAGGAGAATCTCAGGGGCACATTCACCTCATTGGGCTCAACCCATGAGAAGGCACAGCTGGTCAGCAACAAGACCCACTACGCCCCGCATGACCCCGATGCCCGCATATCAGTGAAACCGGGAAAGTCCAGAAAGCTCAACTACCACTGCAGCATGATGGTCGACACGGCCAAAGGTGTTATCTCCCACATTCGGGCCGACTTTGCCGACGCCTGAGACAGCCAGCACCTGCCTTCCCTGGTGATGCAGGTGCAAAGCAAGTTGAAATCAAACGCGCTGCTCATGCGGGACCTGCTGGCCGATACCGGCTACTCCAACGGCTCCAACTATTTCATGCTCGAGCAGCAGGGCATCACAGGCTGGATTCCCGTGTTCGGGATGTACAAGCCTGAAATAGAGAGCTTTCCTTATGACAAGGAGAACAACCGCTACATCTGCCCCATGGGCAAGCCGCTCCCCTTCAAGGGCTTTGACCGCACTGCGGACGGCAGGCTGCTGAGAAACTACTGGGCAGCGCCAGGTGACTGCAGGCAGTGCTCCTCCAAACCCACATGTGCCCCCAAGACCCGGTGCAGGAAGATTACCCGCACAGCTTACGACGAGCAGTACCTGATAGCGTATGCCCGGCAGCAAAGCAGGCGGGGCATACGCATGAAAAAGCTTCGCCAGAGCACGGTGGAACCGGTCTTCGGGAGCCTGATGCAGCACTATGGTCTGCGAAACATTAATGTGCTGGGAAAATCAGGTGCTCATAAGGTCATGCTCATGGCTGCCATCGCCTTCAACATAAGAAAGTACATGAGTAATAAGCCGGAGAAGTCTGTCAGCATGGCAATAGCAATGGAAAGGGAGCAGCGACATGCTCCTATCTTCAGCTATTGGCTTACCCCTGTCGCTTGCCCACAATCAAAGAGAGGAGCATTGTATGCTTACTCCGAATAAAAGCTGATAGAAAGTCATGATGAAAGTTGAGTTGTGCAACAGCCACGTGGGAATTTTGACATCGTGGAACCTTCAGCTGAACCTGCCCCTGCAGTCTATATTGCGTCTCATATTGCCGTCTCACAAATCAAACTTGAAATTTATTTTAAGAGATGAGTAGGTGAGACCGTTCATGATATCATGAACAATGTTTTCATAGGCTAATTGATAGATTCACCTAAAGGTACATAATAGGGTAGGGTACCAAAAAGAATAACGCAAATAACAGAAGCTTTACCTCTTCCAAAGAAGTAATATTTGGCTAAATCGAGAGGTATATAATCTACAGGTGGCGGTTTTAGTGTCCGAATAGTGTCCGAAGCAAATGAAAAAAGGCCTCCAGAGTTAACTGAAGGCTTTTTGTGTAGCCCGTAGGGGAATCGAACCCCTGTTACTAGAATGAAAATCTAGCGTCCTAACCCCTAGACGAACGGGCCTTGTTGCTGTATTGCGGTGCAAAGATACGCGTATTTCTTTACTTGCAAAATATCTGTTTTTATTTTTTTATTTTAAAACGTAAGCGCCTTTAAATCAGTATAAAAAATAAATATTGGTTTTACAATATGGTATATTGTAACTTCGCATCATAAATAAAACTTAAAAGAACTAGTTATCATGTCTAAAATTAAAGTTGCAATTAACGGTTTTGGCCGTATCGGCAGACTTACATTTAGGGCGCTGCTTCAAAAAGAAAATGTAGAGGTGGTTGCCATCAACGACCTTACAAATACGAAGACGCTGGCGCACCTGCTGAAATATGATTCTGTACACGGTAGATTCGATGGAACCGTGGAGTCCACTGAAACAGGTATTAAAGTGAATGGCACGGAAATACAGGTCCTTGCTGAGCGCGAGCCGAAGAACCTGCCTTGGGGCAAGTTAGGTGTTGACGTAGTACTGGAGTCTACCGGCCGTTTCACGGATGATAAAAGCGCTGGTGCCCATTTGGAGGCTGGTGCCCGCAAAGTAGTAATCTCGGCTCCTGCCACAGGCAACGTGAGAACGATTGTACTTGGTGTAAATGAGGATGCGCTGGAAGAGGAGGATACCCTCATCTCTAACGCCTCTTGTACTACAAACTGCCTGGCGCCAATGGCGAAAGTGCTGGACGATGCCTTCGGAATCGAGAAAGGCTATATTACTACCGTGCATGCTTACACTGCTGACCAGAACCTGCAGGATGCACCACACAAAGACCTGCGCAGAGCACGTGCTGCTGCCCTATCTATTGTACCTACCTCTACAGGTGCTGCCAAGGCCGTTGGTCTTGTGTTGCCCCACTTGGATGGTAAACTGGATGGTATCGCGATGCGTGTTCCTATTCCGGATGGTTCACTTACGGACCTGACATGCGTTCTAAAAAGAGCAGTTACCAAAGAAGAGATCAACGCTGCTATGAAAAAAGCGGCTGAAGGCGAGATGAAAGGTATCTTGGAATACACCGCGGATCCGATTGTTTCTGTGGATATCGTAGGCAACCCACACTCTTGTATCTTCGATTCAGGAATGACATCGGCCAACGAAACACTTGTAAAAGTGGTGGGTTGGTATGATAACGAAGCCGGCTACTCTAACCGCGCCGCTGACCTGATCATGCGTATCGGATAAAAACGGATTAACATCCAGGCTCAAAGCCCACCCCGCAAGAGGTGGGCTTTTGTTTTGTCCCGCTGCTACCACAACTGCTAAACAACTTACTGGCGCAGGAGTATAAAGTGATTAAAGTCATCAGTTATATTGAAAAAGAACTATACTTTTAGCCAGATAGCCAGAAATCAAATTACCAAACACACCATCTGTTATGAAAAGAATTTTAGTACCCACCGATTTTTCAGAAGAAGCACACCACGCTTACGAAGTGGCCGTATCCATTGCCCGCAAAGCAGGGGCAGGTATTAAACTACTACACGTGGTGGAGGGAGTCACCTCTTACTCGCCAAGCTTCAGTGCCACAGGCGATGTCATCACACCCAATAATATGCAACATGTGTATGTGTTGCAACTGATGGAGGCCATGAAGGCGCAGATGAACCAGTTTATAAAATCAGTAGATCATGAGGGTGTGGGCGTAGTGCAGGAAGTGGATGTGGATAGACCTGTCAGTAAAATCAGGAGAACGATTAAGGAAGATGATGTAGATCTGGTGGTGATGGGTTCAAAGGGTTCCAGCGGATTAGACGAGTTCCTGATCGGTTCAAACACCGAAAAGGTGGTGCGTACAGCAGATTGCCCTGTGTTGACGGTGAAACACCGGCACCCGAACTTTAATGTGCGCGAAATTGTGCTGGCCTCTGACTTCAAGAGAGAGGTGCGCTACGCCATGGAGCGGTTCAAGGATTTTCAGGCACTGTTCGGAGCCCGGCTGCACCTTGTTTACATCAACACGCCTGGCGCTTTTGAGTCGAGTGGCAACCTTCACACTAAGTTGGACGACACAGCCCAAAAGTACGACCTTCAGAACTATAGCGTGAATGTATACAACGATGTGATAGAAGAAGATGGTATCCTGAACTTTGCAAACGACATACGTGCTGACCTGATCATGATGGCCACGCACGGCAGAACCGGCCTGGCACATCTGCTGAGCGGTAGCATTGCTGAGGATCTGGTAAACCATACAACTATCCCGGTGCTCACTTTTCCTTTGAAGTAGGTAAAGTGAGAAGGGGAAGGATTGAAGACTTTAAGCTTTAGATTATAGATTACCAGACATAAGCAAACTGTTCAAAGGCTGTCATTTCGTGCGCTGAAAGATTTCTCTATGCGTTCGAAATGACAGCTTAATTATTTGGACGCACTATGCTTAATTCCATAGAATTGGAGACTAGGATGATAAATCTGGTAAAATGTTTTAAATGACAAGAACATCATGGCAGCTGTGCTTGTAGGAAAGTGGTGAACTACTTCAAAAGTGGTGAGCTACTTCAAGAACAGCCTTTTTTATTCTTCCCCGGAAAAAGTATTTTTGTAGCAGCCACAAAGCCGACAGCATGAGCAAATTTCCGGATATACGTTTTATCATCAACCCTACTTCTGGTACAAAAAGCAAGGTGGATGTGGCAGCGCGCATTAAGCTGCACCTCAACCACCAGAAGTACAGCCATGAGATTGTTTATACTGCTTATGCAGGCCATGCCTCTGACCTTGCCAGGGAGGCATCAGAAAAGGGCTGTAGCATAGTGGTAGCGGTGGGCGGCGACGGTACCGTGAACGAAGTGGCACGCGGACTCATGAACACAGATACAGCCATGGCCATCCTTCCGAAAGGGTCTGGAAATGGACTGGCACGCCACCTGCAGGTGCCGATGGACCTGGAAGGGGCCTTGCGTGTACTAAATGAGGGGCATACCTGTTCTATAGACAGTGGCAGTATAAACGGCCATCCCTTTGTCACCACAGCAGGTATTGGCTTTGACGCTTACATCAGTTCTGTTTTTGCCGGAAATAAAAAGCGGGGCTTGCAGAGCTATGTAGAGCTGGTGCTGAAGGAAGTGCTCTCTTATAAGCACCTGCCCGTGAAAGCGAGCATCAACGGAAGTGTGCTGGATACGGATTGTTATGTAATGGCATTTGCCAATGCGGCGCAGTACGGCAACAACGCATATATAGCCCCGGAAGCCGATATACAGGATGGGCTGCTGGACGTGTGCCTTGTGCGCAGGCTGGATCTGATTAAAGCACTAAACCTGAGCTACTGCATGCTCACCAACCAACTGGCGCACTCCGACAGTGCCGAGTATTTCAAAACAAAACACGTACAGGTAGAAACAGAGGAGCCGATGATGTATCATGCGGATGGGGAATACATGGGCAAAACCGCTACATTCGATGTGCACATACAGCCCTTGTCGCTGAAAGTTGTAATGCCAAATTTAGCTAAGAAATGAAAGATAAAAATAAAAAAGGCCGCCAGGGAGTAGTTTACTCCACCAGCTCCGATTTTAATTACGAGTACGAGCAGGAGAATACAGCAGAAACACTGCCACCGCAGCAGCAGAACCTTAAGGTCATGCTGGACAAGAAGTCGAGGGGCGGCAAGCAAGTTACGCTGGTGGCCGGTTTCGTGGGCACCGATGAGGACCTGAAGGACCTGGGTAAAATACTGAAAAGCAAGTGCGGCGTAGGTGGCTCTGCCAAAGACGGTGAGATCCTCATCCAGGGCGACTTCCGTGATAAAGCAGTACAAGTACTACAAACCGCAGGCTATAAAGTAAAAAAAGCAGGAGGCTGATTTCTAAAATTATGAATGCTGTATTAGGAATTATGAATTATAGATGATGAATCATTAATTTTCAGTTCATGATTCATCATCTATAATTCAGCATTTATTGAAAGTGCTTTTCCACTTTGAGCAAATCTTCGGGAGTATCGATGCCAATAGTTTCGAACTCGGTGAGGGCGGTGGTGATCCGGAAGCCGTGCTCCAGCCAACGCAGTTGCTCCAGCGATTCAGCAAGTTCTAAGGCGGAAGGCGGTAGCTGCGTAATCTGCTCTAAAATATCAGCGCGATAGCCATAGATGCCAATATGTTTGTAATATGTGTGCTGTTGATGCCATATATCGTGGGGCACGTTCCGGCAGTAGGGAATGGGCTGGCGGCTGAAATACAGAGCATCTTTGGCCTGGTTAATGACAACCTTGGGCGCATTTACATTATGAAGTTCCTCCGGTGAATCAATCTTTTTTACAAGTGTTGCCAGCTGTGTCTGTGGTTTCTGAAAACAGGAGGCGACGAGGTCTATCTGCTCCGGCTTTATGAAGGGTTCATCTCCCTGTATATTGATGATGTACTCGTAGGGGGCATCATGCTGTTGGTACGCTTCAAAGCAGCGGTCGGTGCCGCTCTGGTGATGTGCGGCCGTCATCACTGCCTTACCGCCAAAACCTCTTACATGATCAAGTATGCGCTGGTCATCTGTTGCCACCAGCACTTCTGCCAAACCGGACTTCTGCGCCTGCTCATACACCCGCTGTATCATAGTTTTGCCCTGTATTTCAGTCAGCGGTTTACCCGGGAAACGGGTGCTGGCATAGCGTGCCGGAATGATGCCCAATACGTCCATATTTATCTCTTTTGATGGTTTCCTGCCGCCGTAGCAGCTCTCCAAAGTTAAGGAAACACTTCGTTTTATAAGGATTTCGTATCGAGAAAAAGCCAAGTGAGGGGGTAAAACAAATTGTACCTCAAATCTGCCGGATAGATACTATTCTGATGGCATCCATTACCCTGGGTTGAGGCAACATTCCGCATTGGCGGTCAATTTGCTCCTGCAGTCTTACATACTTAAGCTGTACCTGGGTGCTGTCGCTGCTTTTGAAAGCGTTATCTATGGCGTCTTCATTGGCAGGTAAATATTTGTTGCCGTCTATTATTATTTCAAAGCCACAGCCATCCGCAGCTATTTCACCAGTTCAGAGAAGCGTGGCCCGGCTTGTCTCACTTTCCTGCACGGATTGGGGCTGCTGGCAACCTGTAAATAGCAGAGTGACAGCGGCGGCAACACCAGCAAATGGACGCAAGCTGAATTTCATTGAATTTGCTTTTTGAGTGGAGTGTGATTAGAAATTAGCTAACTTTTTTTACCCGAAGCGAAAAGGTACTGTGGTCTATCACTTGTATTGCTTCTCCTTTTTCAATGAAACCATCGCGGGCCTGGGCATCATACAAGGTATCGTCTATCATCACGCGGCCTGTGGGAGTCATATGGGTATGGGCGAAGCCTGTTTTGCCTACCAGATGCACTGCCGAATTAGAAGAACGGTAGCCTTCATCACTGTGGAAGCTGTTTTTGAGCACCACCCGGTCCATGGCCGTACTGCTGACAAGCCGGTTCCAGCTAAGCGCGATGAGCACGCCAGCGCCTACCATGCCCAGCACCACAGAAATAAGGCTCTTCATCAGGTTTTCGGAGGGCACAAAGGTAAAATCGAAGTTGTAGTTATTTAACATTATCAGCACAAGCGAGGTTATGGTCAGCAGAATACCGCTGATACCTGCTATGCCAAACCCAGGAATCACAAAAGCTTCCAGCATGATCAGGATTAAGCCGACCACAAACAGCAGAATTTCCCAGTTTTCAGCTAAGCCGGTTAAGTAGTAGGGTACAAGGTAGAGGGTGCCTGCTATGATAGCGGCTATTAGTGGAAAACCGATGCCGGGTGTCTGTAGCTCAAAATACAGGCCACCCACAATAACCAGCAGCAGAATACCGCTGACAAATGGGTTCAAGAAAAAGGAAATGATGGCATCGGCGGTACCGGGTTCATAATAGATGACCTCTGCATCCTGCAGGTTCAACAGCGCCAGTACGCCTTCCACATCAGTGGCCACGCCATCGCAGAAGCCTAACTTGACAGCCTCTGTCGTGCTTAGCGTCAGCACCTGCCCTGCAGAGAGGGTGCTGTCCACACTGGGTTCCACCATGGCTTCCGCCAGGCGTGGGTTTCGTCCATTGGCCTCGGCTGTAGCGCGCATGATAGAACGCATATAGCTTTGGTATTTTCCCGGGGCTGCCTCTCCGTCTGCACCTACCACGGTGGCTGCCCCTATGCTTGACCCCGGTGACATGTATATACTGTCGCAGGCAATAGAGATAAGAGCACCCGCTGAGGCAGCATTATTATCGATAAATACATATACCGGTTTGGGATAGTGTAAGATACGTTCTCTGATTTCATCTGCATCTTTCAGCGCACCGCCAAAAGTGTCCAGCACCAGCAGCACATGGTCAGCGCCTGCTTCTGTCGCTTCATCAAAAGCCACTTCGGTGTAGCGGTTGGTGCGCGGATCTATCTCTGACTTTACTTCCATCACAAAAACCTTGGGTTTGCTGTTTTGAGCAAATGTAAATAGCGGAAGCAGCAAAAAGCAGAGCAGCAGATACATGCAAGATAAATGCTTTTGCTTTGGATAGGTTTTCATAAATTAGAGCTGTTGATATCCTAAACTGGATATAAGATACTAAAAATTAACGGCATATTCTTCCACTACAGTTTAAATACGATTTTGGCGCCACAGTGTGGCGAATCCGCGTCGATACTGCTGCACAAAGTCTGGCACTGGAGGTGCGGGATGCTGACCTGTTGCTGGCCTCCTTCTACACGTTAGATGCCTCCGCTTACACTGTGAAGCTGCTGCCTTTGCCACAGGCCAAGAACTGGTGGCAGGGGCTGGAGGACGCGCAGGGAGGCTTTCTGTTCCTGCATGGCTATGGCGACCGCAAAATGGGCCAGCACAAGGGCATTAATGCCATTGCGGAGGCATCCGGTAAAGCTGTGTGGGAGGTGCCGGAGCTGGCTTTCTATGGTCTTGTGCCCGAGGGGGTAGTTGTTTATCCTGCGGCTACGCCGGAAGCTACTTTCGATGTGCTTCAGCTGGACACAGGGCAACCCAATCGAACAGGAGTTCCGCAGCAGCAGGCGGCAGAAGAGGTGGCACAATACAGCCACACCCGCTACAAGGACGCTGTTTTTCCGGCGCTTTACTTGGAAGTGGAGATCTATTTCGATGAGGTGAAAAATTTCCTGGCGGTTCAACTTAATACAGAGGCCGTGTCAGGTTTGGAGTATGCTGAAACGGACGGGGCGCTTGTGGTAAGTTACTATGAACGCGCAGCTGAAAATACGCTGACGAATTATATTGCTGTGTTTGATTTAGATGGGGGCTTATTACTAAAAGAGCAGCTCGCTGACGGATTAAGTGGAATTGGTTCAGATACTTTTTTTATCTTTATGCACGATTTATACTTCATCCGGAATAAAACCAGTTTAGAAGTATATCGACTTTTAGCATAGTAATATTTTAGCCATGGTACGATCCTTTTTCATCACCCTCTTAGTAGCACCCGTGCTTTCTTTTTCTGCCAATGCCATCGATGTGTCGGCTGTTCGCGACTCTATAGGAGTGGAGCGCAAAAACGGAAAGCTGTTTGTGCAGCACAAGGTAGAGCCGAAAGAAACCCTATATGCCCTTTCCAGAAAGTACAGTGTGCCGGTTTCGAAGATAGTAGAGTCAAACCCAACGGTGGAGACGGCTATACGTATCGGTGAGATCGTTTTGATTCCACGTAAATCTTTCCCCTCCAATGCGGTGGCTTCGGCTGCTAAAGCAACGCCTGCTGCCCCTTCGGCAAGCAGCCGTACTTATACCGTAAGTGAGGCTGGTAATAAAATACATACTGTAGAACCGCGGCAGACGCTTTACTCTATTTCTAAAATGCATGGGGTAGCTGTGGAAGATATCAGGCGCTGGAACAACCTGCCGGATAACAGCATCAGCATTGGCGCTAAGCTGATTGTAGCGAAAGGTACGGCACAGCCAACGAAGCAGCCGGTTTATATGCCTGAATCAGATGATGAGGTGGCGTCAAGACCAGCTGAGTCTACCGCGGCTACACCTACGACAACTACAGCTACTGTAACAACAGCTTCTACAACACCAGAGCCTGCCCCAGTGACAACTACTGCTGTTGCAGAGGGGGAGGAAGAAGCTGAAGAAAGTGTCTCCGGTGTGAAAAAAATACTGGAAAGCGGTATGGCTGAAATGATTGACCCAAAGGCAGATACAAACAAGTACCTTGCCCTGCACAAGACAGCGCCTGTGGGCACAATTATGCAGGTGAAGAATGCCATGAACGGGCAGGTGGTATATGTACGCGTAATAGGTAAACTCCCTGACACAGGAGCCAATGACAAAGTGATTGTCCGCATCTCCAAGAAAGCCTACCAGAAGCTCGGCGCAATTGACTCAAAGTTCAGAGTGGATGTTTCTTACATGCCGTAGCCTGATTAAACATAAGCTGCAAGCAGAAGGGCCGGTACATGAGAATGTACCGGCCCTTTTGCTTGCACTAGCGAGTTTCTCCAGACACACCCATTACTTACCAGGATGTGTTACAGTCTTGTAGGGCTTGTTCTTTCAAATTTATAGCAAAAGAGAAGGGTAAGCGCACCTTGAAATGAGAAAATGCGCTAGCCACACATCATTAAGAAAGGCGGCCTCTTCTGAAGCCGCCTTTCTTATTGTGATATTAAATACAGTATACTTAGTCCTGCTTTGTATCGTAAGCCCATCTGAGGTAGATAGAACCCCATGTAAAACCACCTCCGAAGGCTGCCAGTATAATGTTGTCACCTTTCTTCATCTGGCTTTCATACTCCCACAGGCAAAGCGGAATAGTGCCGCTGGTGGTGTTGCCATATTTGTGGATGTTCAGCATCACTTTATCACTGCTCAAGCCCATGCGGTTGGCGGTTGCCTCGATGATACGCCTGTTTGCCTGGTGCGGTACCAGCCAGGCCACATCCTCGCCAGTCAGGTTGTTGCGCTCCATCACTTCTGCCGCAACATCTGCCATGCCTTTCACAGCGAATTTAAACACCTGCTGCCCCTCCTGAAACGCATAGTGCTCCCGCGCATCTAATGTTTCCTGGGTGGCTGGTTTGCGGCTGCCGCCTGCTTTCATGTGCAGGAACGGGGCGCCTGTGCCATCCGACTTCAGCACCTGGTCCTGCACACCAAGGCCTTCTGTATTCGGCTCCAGCATCACGCAGCCTCCTCCGTCACCGAAGATGATGCACGTTGATCTGTCAGTATAGTCCACGATGGAAGACATTTTATCAGCCCCCACAATAATCACTTTTTTATATTGGCCGGATTCTACAAACTTGGCACCTGTGGCAAGGGCGAAAAGAAAGCCCGAGCAGGCTGCCTGCAGATCATAGCCAAAGGCATTTATCGCGCCCACTTCTGCTGTAATGATGTTAGCCGTTGCCGGGAACACCATATCTGGGGTAGTGGTGGCGCAGATGAGCATGTCAACTTCTTCCGGCCTGGTATTCGTTTTCCTAAGCAATTCTTTTACTGCTGGCACGGCGATTTTGGAAGTACCCATGTTCTCACCTTTCAGAATCCGCCTTTCTTTGATGCCGGTGCGGGAGGTAATCCATTCATCGTTCGTCTCAACCAATGTCTCAAGCTCTTTGTTTGTGAGCACGTATTCAGGTACATAGCCACTAACGCCTGTTATGGCAGCAGTAATTTTACTCATTATATTATTTCCTTTGGTGATGATGATTTAGGGAGGCAATTTAACTAAAAAAAATTGGCATAAACTGTCAGTCTCTCAAAAAGAACCACTGAAACAGATTATGCCAGCTTTATGATGTTAATCACGCGTTGCGGAGTGATTCTAACTGCTAAAGTTTTTCTTAAAACGTTCTGAAAGGTTTGATGCCGCCATCTTTTGAGCCTGCAGCACCATGTTGCAAACAGCTCTTGGGCTGGAAACACCATGGCCTATTATTGCATTGCCGTTGATGCCCAGAATTGGACTGCCTCCTGCCGCCTCATAGTTAAACTTCTCGAAGAAGGGGTCGGTCATACCTTTTTCGTGCAGAATTTCGTAAAGCGACTCTGCCATTTTCAGGATAATGTTGCCTGTATAGCCGTCGCACACAATCACATCCGCTTTATCGTTGAAAAGGTCTCGCCCCTCAATGTTGCCGATAAAGTTAATGGACTTGTTCACCTTCAGGCGCTGGTGTGCAGCCTGCGTGTTTACGGTGCCTTTGCCTTCCTCTTCGCCCAGGTTCATAAGGCCAACCTTGGGGTTCTGGATATCCAGCACATACTTGGCGTAAATAGAGCCAAGTTCTCCGAACTGCTCCAGCACTTCCGGCTTACAATCCGCGTTGGCTCCTACATCCAGCATTACCCCAAAGCCACCGCTTAGTTTAGGCACAAAGCTCGCAATAGACGGCCTCAACACACCTTCAGTCGCTTTAACGCTGAACATAGCCCCCACCAGCATAGCACCGGTATTACCGGCACTGCAGAAGGCATCAGCCTTCTGGGCCTTTAATAGGCCATACCCGATAGCAATACTGGATTCAGGCTTCTGTGTAAGCGCTTTGGTTGGGTGTTCACCCATTTCGATTACCTGGGAAGCATGCATCACGGAGATATTGCTGCCTGTGTAACCGTTTTCTTTGAGCAGTGAATGAATGACATCTTCCTTACCAAGGAGCAGGATAACCTCATCATTCTTAAGCTCATGGGCAGCCAATACTGCACCCTTTACAATAGCCTCAGGTGCAAAATCGCCGCCCATGGCGTCTAAAGCGATTCTCATTTACAGGGGTGTTTTGGATTATACAGAACTAAAACTAGAGCAGTTTAAATTTACTGCGCGTTTGCTGTATAATTTTTGATTGCCAGTTTGCCTTTGTGGTACAGGTCGCCTTCTACCACGTATGCGTGGTGGTACAGGTGAGGAGTATCAGTAGTTGGGCAAAGAGCAATGGCTTTCTCAGAGAGCTTGTAATGAGTTCTTCTCTTATCTCTTCTGGTCTTCGAAATCTTACGTTTAGGATGTGCCATTTTTTCTTAATATTAATTTACTTGTGTTTATTTTATACTTCTGAAAATTATTAATTCAAGTTCCGGAGAGCGTCCCAGCGTGGATCTGCATCCTCGTCGTCATCGTCCTCATCATCGCTTTCTGCTGCGTTACGAGAGGAGTAAATCAGGATATCCTGGTTATCGTCGTCCTCATCCGTTTCCTCCACAAAGCGGGGGTGCAGCTTCTTCATCGGCACGGCCAGCCCAATGTAATCATACAGGTGCTGAGCAATGTTAATGGACTGCGTGTTAGGTGTTATCTGCCACAAATCATCATCAAGTTCGACGTTTTCATCGCCGTATTTGATGCGGAACTTACTCTGCACATCAATCGGATAATCAAACTCATCCAGACTTCTGTCGCAGACAAGGCGCACATGTCCTTTAATATCCATATGGAAAGTCAGCATAGACTCTGTCTTGTCCAACTCCACATGGGCTATTAAGTTGCCGCCAAGAATGATGTCTTTCCCGAAAAGATCGAAAAAGGAATCATCCAGCTCAAACTCATACAAGTGTTGCTTGTTGCTGAGTTTGGCGATGCCGATTTCATAGTCTCTTTCCTTTTTCACACTCGACTGTTTATTGCAAGACGCAAAATTAGAACATTATTCTGACAAATAAAATATTCTGTCCCATTTATACTGCTGGCATTGCTGCCTCCTGGCGCTTCTTAACGATGTCGTAGGCCAGAAACAGCGCTTCCCGGAAAGAGGTTTCACTGGCCTTATGCTTTGCCGCAATGTCATAAGCAGTGCCATGATCCGGAGAGGTACGCACAATAGGAAGGCCTGCTGTATAATTCACCCCGCTTTCGAAAGCCAGTGTCTTGAACGGAATAAGCCCCTGGTCGTGGTACATGGACAGCACGGCGTCTACCTGCTGAAACTGGCGCATTCCAAAGAAGCCGTCTGCAGGGTAGGGGCCGAACACCAGGTGCCCGCGATCCTTCATGTGCAGCACCGCCGGGCGTATGATTTCTACTTCCTCGCGCCCCAGCAAACCCTGCTCACCCGCATGCGGGTTAAGACCCAGTAAAGCTATCCGCGGCTTCTGAATACCAAAGTCCTTTTGCAGTGAATCCAGCAGGATGGTCATTTTGCGGATCAGCAGCTCTTCCGTTAGCCTCGAGGACACTTCTTTTACCGGTATATGGCCGGTAACGGTAGCCACCCGCAGGCCTTCGCTTACAAGCAACATCAGGCTCTCGGGAGCATCGAAGTAAGATGTCAGAAACTCAGTATGCCCCGGGAAGCGGAAATCCTCTGACTGTATATTGTCTTTATTGATAGGAGCTGTTACGAGTCCGTCGAGCAATCCCGCTTTCAGGTCCCTGCAGGCTGCCAGCAGCGAGTCTAAAGAAGCCTTGCCTGACGCTGGTGTCGGGTTGCCGGGATTTACCTCCAGTTCATCTTCCCAGCAGGAAACAACGTTTACCTTGCGTGGCACCAGCGCATGCGCCGAGTCCACTACCTGAAACTGGAAGTGTTCCTCCCGCAGGGCTTGCTTTACCTGCTTTAAGAAGTTAGCAGAAGCATAAACAACAGGAGTGCAGAAGTTGAGTACGCGCTGATCAGCAAGCGTTTTAATGACTACTTCCGGACCGATGCCATTGGTGTCGCCGATGCTGATGCCGAGTTTTACTTTAAATTTATTATCCATCTTAAGATTACAGTGCGCTAAGGAAATTGTAAACAAGCCGGACACCTGATCCAGTGGCCAGTTTGCCGCGGTAGGAGTCTTCGTTGTGCAAATAGGCGGTGCCGGCAATGTCAAAATGCACCCATGGATAGCTGGTGAATGCCTCCAGGAACTTGCCAGCCGTTATATGGCCGGCGTCCGCACCGCCCAGGTTTTTCAGGTCAGCAATATCAGACTCCAGTTGTTTTTTATACTCGTCCCACAGCGGGAACTCTACCGTGCGCTCGTGTACATTGTCTCCTGCTTTCTTCAGAGCGGCCATCACTTCGTCACCTGCCGTGCCCATCACTACTAATCCTTCTTTGCCTACGGCACGCATGGCCGACCCTGTGAGGGTAGCAAAGTCAATTACCAGCTCCGGGTCATACTTCTTCGCAAAGCTCAGCGCATCGGCAAGTATCAGCCGGCCTTCTGCGTCTGTGTTCAGTACTTCCACTGTCATGCCGTTGTGCATCGTAATCACATCGCCCGGTGCCACGGCGTTGCCGCCAGGGCGGTTGTCGGTAGCGGGTATTAGGCAAACCAGGTGGATAGGCAGCTTATTTTTGGCCACAGCGTAGAGGATGCCAGTCACGGCAGCAGCCCCGGCCATGTCAGACTTCATGTAATCCATGGAGTTTGGTGTTGGCTTCAGGCTTAAGCCACCCGTGTCATATACCACGCCTTTGCCCACCAGCACGTAAGGCTTTGTGTTTTTCGCGTTCTCCGGCTTGTATTCCAGTATATTAAACGTAGCAGGTTCCTCGCTTCCCTGGTTCACAGCGATTAGTCCGCCCATCTTCAGCGACTGTATCATAATTAGATCCAGCACTTGCATATTAAATCCAGCCTCCTGGCCCAGAGCCTCCAGTTGCTCGCTCAGTTGCGTGGCCGACTGGTGGCTGTGTGGCTCATTTACCAGGTCGCGCACCTTGTATACTGCCTCCAGCACGTTTGCCAGTTCCTGCACGGCCTGCTTGCTTACCTGCTCGTCTGCCACTGTAATGGTTTGTAGGGTGCTTGGCTTGGCGTCTTTCGTTTTGTGCTTCTGAAACTGGTAATTGCTCAGGTATAAGCCCTCTGCTACACATAGGCTGGCTTCAGTGGCTGTTTTATCGAGCAGTGTGATCTGCTGTGCGTTATCGTTCTTTAGTTGCTTTAGCAGGGCATGGCCCGCCTGGCGCAGTGCTTCCTTTTTAGCGGCTTCTGTTTTTCCGTCAGGTGCCACTACTACATAAACGCGGTGCGAGTAACGGTTCAGCGAAACTAGTTTTGCTTCCTGCTGCACCTGCTCCTGCACGTACTGCTGCTCTTTCGGCTGTAGCTCGGACAAAGTTGTTACCTGGTCGGCTGCTACAATTAGTGCCAGATCAGTGTTTTTGCTTAAGCTTGTATCGTATTTAAGTTGTGTTGGCATCTGTCGTTTGTATCTTTGAGGCTGCAATATAGTAAGTATAATACGTAATGCGAAAAGCTGCTGCTCCTGCGGCAAGCTCAAAAATGATAACGCGTTTGAGTAGAAAAGTTTAATTTTAAGTTCAAATCTCAAAAAAAATACCACGTGAGCAAAGTAAGTCCAAAGAAGCACCTGGGCCAGCATTTCCTGGTAGACCAGAACATTGCAACAAAGATCGTGGAGCAGCTTACACTGCACCACGGTGTGAAAGATGTGCTGGAAATAGGACCGGGCATGGGCGTGCTCACGCAGTATCTTTTACAACACCCGGAGTACCGCACCACGGTGCTGGACATCGACCGCGAATCCATTGCCTACCTGCAGGAGCACTTCTCAGTTTTGGGAGACCGCATTATCTCTGCCGATTTTCTGAAGACAGACCTGAGCAGCTTGTTTCCGGGCAAATTCGCCATCATCGGGAATTTCCCTTATAACATCTCCAGCCAGATATTTTTTAAGGTGCTGGAGCACCATAACGTAGTGCCGGAGGTGGTTTGCATGCTTCAGAAGGAGGTGGCGGAGCGGCTGGCCTCGCCTCCGGGGTCTAAGGCTTATGGTATACTGAGTGTGCTGCTGCAAGCCTACTATACGATTAACTATAAGTTCACCGTGAGCGAGCACGTGTTCCACCCGCCGCCAAAAGTGAAATCGGCTGTTATTAGCCTGGTGCGTAACGAGGTGGAAAAACTGGACTGCAACGAGCAGCTGTTTAAGCAAGTGGTGAAGCTGGGCTTCGGAACGCGCCGCAAAACGTTGCGTAATTCACTTCGTAGTTTCAATCTGCCGGCAGAAGTCACCACACAGCCTGTTTTCGATAAGCGGGCGGAGCAGTTGTCGGTGCAGGATTTTGTGGCGCTAACCCAACTAATAGAGGAGAATATTTAAGCGTATGCAGCAGGTAGAGATAACACGGGAGTACATTGAGGAGGTAGAGGAAGCCATCGAACGGAAGGACAGTGAGTTCGTTCTAAGTACAATGTCCGAGATGCACCCGGCCGATATCACGACGGTGCTTTATGAGCTGGATACGAATGAGTCGAAATACGTGATGGACTTGCTGCCTCCAGAAGTGGGAGCTGAAATCCTAAGCGACCTCGACTATGACATCCGGACAGACTTTTTGGGCTACTTTACCAGCGCCGAGATTGCCCGCTACATCAATTTGATGGATTCCGACGATGCCGTGGATATTCTGAACGAGCAGTCGGTGCAGACGCGCGAGGAGGTGATTGCGCTGCTCGACAATGAGGAAAAGGCCGAGCACATCCTGGACCTGCTGCACTACGAGGAAGACTGCGCCGGTGGTCTGATGGGAAAGGAACTCATTAAAGTCAACCTGAACTGGCGCGTGCGGCATTGTATAGAGGAAATCCGGCGGCAGGCAGAAAATGTGGAGCGAATCTATACCGTGTACGTCACAGACAAACGTGACATCCTGGTGGGGCGCGTGAGCGTGAAGAAACTGCTGCTGTCCCGCGACGACACGCCGGTAAAAGAAATCTACAATCCGGATGTGATTTCGATAGAGTCGTTTCGTGATGAAAACGAAGTGGTAAACGTGATGCAGCGCTATGACCTGGAGGCCATACCCGTGGTGAACATACAGGGCCGGCTGTTGGGCCGTATTACTATCGATGACGTGGTAGACGTGATGCAGGAGCAGGCAGAATTGAGCCGGCAGCTGATGACGGGTATAACGGAGAACGTGGAGGAGGACGACAGTGTATTCCGTATTTCCCGCTCGCGTTTACCGTGGCTGGTAATAGGAATGGTGGGCGGTTTACTGGCAGCGCAGTTTATGGGAGTGTTCGAGGCCGATATTGCTGTGCTGCCCGCCCTGGCTCTTTTTGTGCCGCTTATTACGGCAACAGGCGGTAATGTGGGCATACAGTCTTCGTCCATCATCATCCAGACCCTTTCGTCTAATGTGGTGATATTCGAAAATTTCGCACAGCGAATTTTAAAGCTGGTGCTGGTGGCGCTACTGAATGCCTTAATTATTTCCATTTTGGTTTTTGCCTTTTCGTATCTGTTCCGGCATGAGCTGAAGTTATCTATTGTCGTGTCAGTGGCGCTATTCTCTGTGGTGATACTGGCGTCTCTGATGGGCACCATTACGCCTATGATCCTGGATAAATTCGGCATTAATCCTGCTGTGGCGGCAGGTCCGTTCATCACCACCGCCAACGACCTGTTGGGGCTGGCGATTTACTTCGGGATAGCGCATCTGCTCTATGAAATGTAGTGAGCTCTTTATTCTGGTGTAAAAACTAAACTGAGCGAAGAAAACTGGAATCTGTTCAAGCTGCCACCGCCCTTGAACATCTGATAGTTACATCAGGCATATTGCTTATTGATACTTCCCAACCACAACATAAATTACCAAAAACAACAAACCCCAGTACTGTATGGCGTCACCTTCTACGCGTATCCTGATTATCGACGAGATGCACCCTAGTATCTTTCCGCTGCTTGAAAGCATCGGAGCCGAGACTGATTACAGGCCAGAGATAAAGCCTGCTGACGTGCGGGAGGCTCTGGCTGACTTTGATGGTTTGATCGTGCGGAGCAAAATGCGCATAACAGCCAATACGCTGGAACTGGCTAATCAGCTTAAGTTTGTAGCAAGGGCAGGAGCGGGCGTCGACAACATTGATGCGCAGGCGCTGCAGGAGCGGGATATTGCATTACTCGGGGCAAATGAGGGAAACCGGCAGGCGGTTGGGGAGTTCACATTAGGTATACTCCTGTCGCTGCTGCGCAATATAACCCGCAGCGACAAGCAGGTGCGGGAGAAAGTATGGTTACGGGAAGAGAACCGGGGTGAGGAGCTTAGCGGTAAAACGGTAGGTATTATCGGGTATGGCAATATGGGGCAGAGCTTTGCCAAGTTGTTAAGCAGTTTTGGCTGCAGCATACTAGCCTATGATCGCTTTGCGCCTGAAAAGGTTTGTGCACCTGCAATTTGTGCCTCTTTAGAGGAAATACAAGCTGAAGCTGATGTCGTGAGTCTGCATATTCCTTACATACCGGAGAACCTCAGCTTGGCAGATGATGCATTCTTCCGTGGCTTCCATAAGCCCGTTTGGTTTCTGAATACCTCTCGTGGCGATGTAGTGGACCAGGAGGCACTGGTGCAGCACCTTAAATCCGGGAAAGTAAAAGGAGCTGCCCTGGATGTGTTGGAAAACGAAAAGCTACAGACCCTCACCACAGCCCAGCAGGAGAGTTTCAGCAACCTGACATCCGCCAGGAACGTTATTCTCACTCCGCACATTGCCGGCTGGACGCATGAATCCTATATAAAAATAAACGAGGTGCTGGTAGAGAAAATTCGGAAGGTATTGATAAATTATTAAATGGCTAAATTGTTTAAAGGTTGTGGGATTTCACTCTTTTTGATAGAAGGTTTAACAGTTTTACAATTCAGCCATTTAACAATTTATCAATAAACATTCATCAATCAAATACTCTTGCTACTTGTGTTCCTAATTTCGTATATTTGCTAAACAGGAAGCCTTTGGGAGTTGCCCATGGCCTTATTGTCGAAAAAATTAAAAGCGTATGCCATACGTTGGCGCCTGCATATAATGCATATGCCTGTCGCCGCGCTAATTAATTAAATAAACTATATATTTGGCAAAAAGAACGGTTATGCAGGCCATAACCGTTCTTTTTGCTTTTGTGTTTTAAACGTAAAAACGAATATGAGCAAGATTTCTTATTACACAGCAGAAGGTTTGCAGAAACTGAAAGACGACCTAGCTGAGCTCAAAACAAAAGGCCGTGCCTCGGTGGCACGCCAGTTAGCTGAAGCGCGCGACAAGGGTGACTTGAGCGAGAACGCTGAATACGATGCAGCGAAAGACGCACAGGGCCACCTGGAACTGAAGATTTCCAAGATGGAGGAGATTGTAGGCAACGCCCGTCTTATCGACGAGTCGAACCTTGATATGAGCAAAGCGCTGATCCTCTCGAAGGTAAAACTCAAAAACCTGAAGAACAATATGGTAGTAGACTATACTTTGGTGGCGGAGGAAGAGGCTAACCTGGCAGCAGGCAAAATTTCTGTTAAGTCACCGATTGGCAAAGGCCTTTTAGGTAAGTCAGTGGGTGATGTAGCCGAAATTACTGTGCCAGCAGGCAAAATTGAGTTTGAGATTTTAGAAATAAGCCGGTAAATCATGGAGACTTCGATATTTACAAAGATTGTGAACGGCGAAATCCCTGCCTATAAAATAGCAGAAGACAACCGCTACCTTGCCTTCTTGGATGTATTCCCGACCACGAAAGGCCATACACTGGTAATACCGAAGCAACAGATTGATTACCTCTTCGACCTGGAGGACGACTTATACCTGGGCCTGATGGCCTTTGCTAAAAAAGTGGCAGTTGCTGTTGAAAAAGCCGTTCCCTGTAAACGAATAGGAGTGGCGGTGGTAGGTATAGAGGTGCCGCATGCGCATGTGCACCTTATCCCGCTCAACAGTATGCAGGACATGAATTTTGCAAACAAACAGCAATTCAGCAAGGAGGAGTTTGAGGAAACAGCGGAGAAAATAAAAGCTGCCTACAAGGGCTGATGGACGACAAAAGTAAAAGGACAAAAGACTTTTGAACATCTACTAACAAGAAAGAGAAGGGCTTAGAAATGGGATTTTAAACTCCAGTTCTAAGCCCTTCTCTTTCTTATGAGCTCTTTTTGGCTGCTATGGTAAAAAGCGGAATGACTTCTCATTACCTGGAACCCACCTCTACCCCCTCCTCGGAGGCAGGGTCGTTAAGTTCTAATGTACTTAGTCATCAGCGTAATTTTATTAGCAAAGGCCATGGTAGCGTCTTTCATTGAAAGAAACCCGCTTCTTCGAGCGATGTTCAGGGCCAT
>NZ_SSNI01000057.1 GCF_010015475.1 Pontibacter pamirensis | reverse complement strand
TACTTCCCGCAAACATGACAGTAAACTAACTCCGCTCGTTTCCATCTTTACCTCCTTTTGCCAAACCATTTAGTTTACGTTAAGTAGAACTTAACGGCCCTACCCCTTTGAAGGGGGTAGGGGGATGTTTCTATTTGAGTGGATAAAATGATATTATGTTTATATGAAGCGAAACAGTATAATTCCGTACCGAGCTGACCTAAAGCTTAAAGCCCGAGAATTAAGAAATAACAGTACTCTTTCGGAGGTGCTACTGTGGCAGGAAATCAAAGACAAGAAACTACTAGGTTATCAGTTTCACAGGCAGGTTCCTATGCTGGATTACATTGTTGACTTTTATTGCCATGAGCTAAGATTAGCAATTGAAGTAGATGGAGATAGCCATGATCACAAAATAAGCTATGACATTATGAGACAAAAGGAATTAGAAGCTTATGATGTACGCTTTTTGAGATTCGATGATATAGACGTGAAGAAAAAAATTATGTATGTGCTGACCGAAATAACTTTGTATATACAAGACAGCAAAATCAAACAGTAAATACTCCTATTACTCCTTCAAGGGTAGGGTCGTTTTTTTCTCCTAAACTACAAGCAAGAACGGTGGTCCGCAGATGTAAACACCCCTCTACGCTCCCCTCAAGGGGAGAATCTGCTTGCAAGAAACGACCATACTCTCAAGGGGAGAATTCTGCAATAGAGAGTGGCTACCCCCTTCGAAGAGGGACTTTTGTCCTGTCACTTCACATAGGCATGTTGCTATCCGGCGCTTAATGAAGAGCAATATTATCACGGCATTTGAGGTATATTATCGTGCGGCATTTGCTCGTGGATCCTTCAAATTCCTAGGAAACAAGTTTATCAAAATTAAACTACTCAACCATCCACTTTCACTCCCGCCACCACTTCTCCATCGGCACTTTAGACTTCAAAATCACTGGTTGCCCTATAAGTGGAGTCGTAATTGGCACCTGCAGCTCAGCCGCTTTGGTAGTAGCGCGCTCAACAGGTTCTGTCCAACTGTGCATGGCCAAGGTGAAGGCGCCCCAGTGGATGGGCATCAGCAGTTTTCCCTTCAGGTCGATGTGCGCCTGCACGGTTTGTTCGGGCATCATATGTATGTTGGGCCAGAGTTCATTGTACTGGCCGCACTCCATCAGCGTGATATCAAAAGGCCCGTACTTCCTACCAATTTGTTTAAAGCCGTTAAAGTAGCCGGAATCGCCGCTAAAGAAGATACGATCTTCGCTGCCCAATATAACCCAGGACGTCCAGAGTGTTTTCATTCTGTCGGAGAGCCCGCGGCCGGAGAAATGCCGGGAGGGGGTGGAGGCAAAGGTGAGGCCCTCGAACGAAGCCTCCTGCCACCAATCCATCTCCGTTATCTTTGCTGCAGGCACGCCCCAACGCTCCAGGTGCGCGCCCACACCGAGGGCCACAAAGAAGTGCCCTGTTTTCTCTGACAGCTTTTGAATAGAGCCATAGTCGAGGTGGTCGTAATGATCGTGCGATATCAGCACGGCATCTATACGGGGCAGGTCCTCAACGGAAACAGGCAACTCAGAAAACCGCTCAGGGCCAATAAAGCTGAAAGGGGAGGCTCTGTCGCCCATCATAGGGTCCAGGAGCAGACGCTTGCCGTCTATCTCTATTAGAAATGCAGAATGTCCCATCCAGGTGATGACGGTGGCCGTGTCCTGAACGGCATCAAATCTGTTTGTGTCGATTTTATGCACCGGGAGCGCATAATCCGGACGCTGATTATCTGCTTCCTCGAAAAGCCTTGAAGAGATCAGCTTCATATAGCCCTTAAAGCCGATGTCCATGTTCGTCTCGACTGGGTTGTGAAACTCGCCTTCAAAGTAATTGGGAGACTGTTTGATTGTTTCCAGTCGGTTTCCTTTTACCACGGCGCCAAACTGCGGCGAGAGCCTCTGCAACGAACAGCTGGCTACAATAGCCAGCAGCAGTATAAAACCGAGAACATATATAGAGGCTCTTATGCTTTTCTTCATTTAATTTTAATCAATTTAACTTTTATATCAGACCTTCAAAAGCCACAGGCTTGTTGAAAGAGTTAAATGTCCGCGCTTTTGTTACGTGTAAAGAGAGTTGACAGTGTATATGATAGGCTGAGGGTACATAACCGATTGGCTAAAGTTTTGTTTCAAACTCTTTTTGTGCCCTTTAGCGTTACTACTGACTTCCTGTTAAGCATGCTACCTTGCTTTCCTATATACTGCCTAACCGAAAAGAATAACCCATAAGTTAATTTCCGACCTAAGCTATAGTAAAACAATTCATGCTTGTTCCTGTAAAGTAAGAATTTAAAATACTGAATCTGCACTTTTGATGATGCAAATCATGTGCTATAAAACAAGAAATCTGAAACGATATGCCAACACTTAGCGACCTGACTGCCATGATCACCCCGGTGGTGCTTATCCTGGCGACAGGACAACTGATTTTAACTACCTCCCAGCGACTTGCCCGAAGTGTAGAGCGGGCCCGCAAGTTATCTGAACAGTTTGAGGAATTGGTTCTAACAAAGGATCATAACGAATCGGCGGTAAAAAGAGAGCTTATTTACAAGCTTCTGGAGAGAGCCGCGAGCCGATCCAGAAAGCTCCAGCAGGTAATGAGCCTTCTTTACATCGCGCTGTCCATTTTTGTGGCCACCACCTTATCCATTGGTTTGCTGGAGGTATTTGGAATTCTAGTAGTCTGGATACCCGTGTTACTTGGTTTAGGTGGCGCAGGCTTCCTGTTTTATGCCACTATTTTACTCATTACAGAAACACGCATCGCCCTGGGTGCCATCGATATCGAAATGGACTACCTTGTAAAAAACTACAGCGAAGATTTACCTGACACTGCAACGAAAGGAGAGGTCTAAAGCCTATACTATATCTTTTTCCATAGACTTCCTTTTTAGTCTCCTTTGCTCTATCTAAATCCATTTTTAAAGTTAAGGAGGGAAACAGTGGTGGTTTGTTATAAACAGCAACTATTTTAGTCTTTAGCCATACCTTTACATTATCGCAAATGCCATCCAGACAAACACGAATGCTATGAATAATATTAATTGGGCAGGAAACATAAGTTACAGGACTGAAAATATTCATTATCCAAAAACTGTTGAGCAGGTACAGGAAACCATCAAGAAATGCAGCAAAATCAAAGCGCTTGGCTCCCGGCACTCTTTTAACAGAATTGCAGACAGCACCGAGAACCAGATATCGCTGAACGCTACAAATAAAATTATATCCTTAGACAGTACTGCGCATACTGTCACGGTAGAGGGAGGTATGCGCTATGGAGAACTTGCTCCCTATCTGCAGGAGAAGGGTTATGCTTTGCCCAATTTAGCTTCCTTGCCACACATATCCGTTGTGGGTGCCTGTGCTACGGCTACACATGGCTCCGGCGTAAGCAATGGTAACCTGGCAACGGCTGTTTCTGCTTTAGAATTCGTAGATGCAGCTGGGCAGGTCGTCTCCCTATCTAAGGAGAAGGATGGAGAGCTGTTTAAAGGAGCCGTTGTCAGCCTGGGGGCACTGGGCATTGTGACAAAGATAACTTTAGACCTTCAGCCTGCCTTCAACATGAAGCAGGTGGTGTACAGGAATCTGCCCATGGCGGAACTGGAAAATAACTTTACCTCCATCATGTCCAGTGGCTATAGTGTGAGTTTATTTACCACCTGGAAAAACAAAAGCATCAACCAGGTTTGGATAAAAAGCATAGCCAAAGAAAGTGCCCCCGAAGAAGCTTCTGAATTCTACAGCGCTACGCTTGCCACAGAGCACATGCATCCCCTGGAAGAACTTTCGGCGGAGCATGCCACAGAGCAAATGGGAATCATTGGGTATTGGTATGAACGGCTGCCGCACTTTAAGATGGGTTTTCAGCCAAGCGCGGGTGCTGAATTGCAGTCAGAGTACTTTGTCCCATTGGAGCAGGGCTATAACGCGATGATGGCAATAGAGCAACTGCACGAAAAAATCTCCCCTTACCTGTTTGTTTCTGAGTTAAGAGCCATTGCTGCAGATGATCTCTGGATGAGCCCTTGCTATAAAAAAGCCTGCGTGGCTTTTCATTTTACCTGGAAGCAGGAGTGGAGTGCAGTAAAATTCTTGCTTCCGTTAATTGAAGAAGTACTGGCACCTTACAATGCGAAGCCGCACTGGGGGAAGTTGTTTACCATGGCCCCATCTGTTCTACAGTCACGCTTCCCTAAGCTTGCTGATTTTAAGCAGTTGGTTCATCAGTATGATCCGGAAGGGAAATTCCGCAATGAGTTTTTAGCACATCATCTTTACAGTTAATTCGCATCACATTTCCCTAAGCTCCAGAGCCAGGAACATATCCAGCACCGGTACGTTCTGCTATAGATAACCAACTATAGTATCGCTTATGCTCGAACGACAGGTATACCGCATGCCAAAAGCTGGTTCCATCACTGATCTGAAACTGCTGACGGAGCAATTAGAACAGCCAAAGGCGAATGAAGTGTGCGTAAAAGTGAAGGCGGTCGGACTCAACTTCGCAGACATTTTCGCGATGCAGGGCCTCTACAGCGCCACACCTGCAGGTCCATTTATTCCAGGGCTGGAGTTCTCCGGTGAAGTAGTAGCAGTAGGGAATGAGGTGGAAGAGTGGAAAGTAGGTGACAAAGTGATGGGGGCCACCAAGTTTGGGGGCTATGTTTCGCACATCAACATCCATCACCGCTACGTGCTCCCCCTGCCTGCCGACTGGAGCTTTGAAGAAGGGGCAGGGTTCCTGGTGCAGGGACTCACGGCCTACTATGCGCTTACAGAATTAGGTAATCTGCAGAAAGGAATGACCGTGCTCATTCATAGTGCAGCAGGTGGAGTGGGAATCCTGGCCAACCGAATTTGTAAAAAAAATGGTGCCTATACCATTGGTAGTGTCGGCTCTCAGAACAAAGTAGACTTCCTGCAGAACGAAGAAGCTTATGATGCTGTCATTCTCCGGGATAGTTTATTTTATGATAAGCTGAAAAATGCACTTGGAAATCGCCCGCTACTTCTGATAATGGAATGCATTGGCGGTGAAATTCTGGAGCAAGGCTGGAAGGCAATGGCCCCTATGGGACGCATGGTGGTGTATGGCAATGCTAGCTTTGCCAGTCATGGGTCAAAACCTAATTACCCAAAGCTTATCTGGAAGTTTCTGAGGCGCCCCAAAATAGACCCCCTGCGTTTGCCCACCCAGAACAAATCGCTCATGGGCTTTAACCTCATTTACCTTTACGAGCAGACAGATATGATGCTCGACATGCTCAGCGGACTGCAGGCGCTGCAGCTGAAGCCACAGCATATTGGCCACGTCTATGATTTTGAAGACATGCATGAAGCCATTCACCTGTTTCAGCAAGGCAAAACGGTAGGGAAGGTGGTCGTGAAGCTTGCGGAGTAGGTTTTTAGCATAATTTTTTAAATATTAGGTATTCTTTACGTTAGACCCGGTCCTCCATTGCGGCGTCTGCTAAAATATTGTTTAAGCTAAGTATAAGAACTACAATGATATATGAAAAAGATTGGCCTTGGTTTACTCTTCCTAACATTTATCTTGAACAGCTGTATGGCACCAAAAACAATAGAAGAAGCAGCAGAAGCAGCGACGGCAGGCAATCCTGTTTTTGAAGGTTGGTATGCCGACCCTGAAGGCATCATCTACGATGACAAGTACTGGATTTACCCCACCTATTCCGCTCCCTTCGACGAACAGGTATTTATGGATGCTTTCTCATCTCCTGACCTGCTGCACTGGACCAAGCATGAAAGAATTATTGATACAGCTGAAGTGAAATGGGCCAAACGTGCGATGTGGGCACCCGGGGTGCTTCAGAAAGACGGGAAATACTACCTTTTCTTTGCTGCCAACGATGTGCATGAAGGCGAAATAGGTGGCATAGGAGTAGCAGTGGCAGATAAACCCGAAGGCCCATTTAAAGATCTGCTGGGGAAACCACTTATCAACGACATTGTTAATGGGGCTCAGCCGATTGACCAGTTCGTGTTCAAGGATAATGATACCTATTATATGTACTATGGTGGCTGGGGCCATTGTAACATCGTGAAGCTGAATGATGATTTCACAGGGCTGGTTCCCTTTGAGGACGGCTCCACTTACAAGGAAGTAACTCCCGAAGGCTATGTAGAAGGCCCTTTTATGTTTAAGCGCGATGGAAAATATTACTTTATGTGGTCGGAAGGAGGCTGGACAGGACCAGATTACCGCGTCGCTTATGCCATAGCAGACTCACCTTTCGGCCCGTTCAAGCGGTTGAATGTTATTCTGCAGCAAGACCCGCAGATAGCAACAGGAGCAGGGCACCACTCCGTAATGTACCACCCTGAAAAAGACCTTTGGTACATGGTTTACCACAGAAGACCTTTAACTGAAACTGACGGTAACCACAGGGTAACCTGTATCGACAAAATGGAATTTGATGAGAATGGTTACATCAAGCCTGTGCAGATAACCTTTGAGGGAGTGGAAGCGCAACCGCTCGGAAAGTGATGAGGCGGAAGGATAGCATGCTGGGCATATAAGCTTTCCGCTGCTTGGTTTAATGTTGCCGTTCATTGTAGTGTAGCAGACTTTGCGCAACAGTACCGCTGGGACTAACAGTTGCTATATTAGCAGCTTTCAAATTCTCAAGAAGCTAATAGAGCTTTTGTTATCGCTTGTATATTTCTTTATATTGGATTCACAAAGTTTTTGCTTATGGTTCATTTCCTGAGTTGCGACTGGGGCACTTCATCTTTTAGGTTACGGCTTATAGGAGCTGAGAATGCAGAAACAATTGCATTCAGAAAGGCTGATAGAGGTATTGCTGCCACTTTTAACAGCTTAGACGACAGGAAAAAGAAAGACCCGGAGCAGCGATTGCTTTTCTACCTGCACATAATACAGGAGCACATCTCCGAAATTGAACAAGATCAAAAAATCAGCTTAAAAGGTGTTCCGCTTGTAATTTCCGGAATGGCTTCCTCCTCCATTGGCATGGCTGAACTGCCTTACCGAAACCTCCCTTTTAACATAGATGGAAGCGATATAGAAGCAGCTTATTATGAAGTAAGCGCCAGTTTTGCACATCCTGTCCTGCTGATTTCCGGCGTTAAAAGTGAAGTGGACGTGATGCGAGGCGAGGAGACGCAGCTTATAGGTACCATCAGAGACAGTACTGCTGCGGAAGGCCAGGAACTATATATTTTCCCGGGAACACATTCCAAACATATTGTGGTCAAAGACAAGCGAGTCACAGACTTCAAAACCTATATGACAGGTGAGTTCTTTGAGCTTTTGTCGAAGCAAAGCATTTTGAAAGGGGGAGTAGAGCGGGATGATGATCTGCAGGCCCCAAAAGCGCTGCAAAGTTTTACAGCAGGAGTTCTGGATGCCAAAGGTGCCAATTTGCTGCAAATGGCTTTTCGGGTCAGAACAAACACCCTTTTCGAAAAATTCTCAAAAAGAGAAAACTACCATTACTTAAGCGGACTATTGATTGGAGCGGAGCTGGATGAAATTACACCTTCAGATTATACGCAGGTGTCAGTCTGCAGTGATTCCGTGCTGACCTTAAAGTACGAAACAGCCCTAAAAGCTTTAGGTCTGAAGGAGAACGTACATGTCTTTCCTCCAGAGTGGGCGGATGAGGCGGTGGTGAGGGGGCAGTTAAAAATATACAAGCAATTTACCAGTAAACTATGAAATCATCCTTTTCCTGGGAAGCCTTTGATAAAATTCCGGTGGTAGGCATTCTGAGAAATCTGCCACCACAGCATATGCACAAGCTGTTTGCCGTTTACCTCGATGCCGGATTAACCACGATAGAAGTGACCATGAATTCAGCGGGTGCTGCAGATTCCATTGCTTCGCTGGTTGAAACCTATGGAGACCAGTTAAATATCGGAGCAGGCACCGTCTGTACCTTAAAAGACCTTGACCAGGCATTTCAAGCCGGGGCACAATTTATCGTCACGCCAATTCTGAGGGAAGAGGTCATCAAAGCATGTGTAGCGCGCGATGTGCCGGTATTCGCGGGAGCTTATACGCCAACAGAAATCTACCGGGCCTGGGAGTTGGGGGCAAGTATGGTAAAAGTTTTTCCCGCTGGTCAGTTGGGCGCCCGCTATATAAAAGAGGTGTTGGCGCCTCTTAATCAAATTAAGTTGCTGCCCACCGGCGGCATCAGCCAGGAAAACTTTGCAGAATTTCTAAAAGCCGGTGCCAAGGGGCTTGGAATGGGAAGCCAGTTGATTCCTAAAGCATTGATAGAAAACGAGCAGTGGGAACAATTAGGCAAGCATTTTTCTGAGTTTGTGACGAAGTATAATTCTTACAAGCAGCAAAATGCATGATTTAAGCAGCTGCTTTAAAAGTATAGTTTTATAGAAAAGCTACCACAAATTCAATTTTAAATGTTCTTAGAAGCTTTTCGCCTCGCCGGCGGTGCCTTACTTTTCTCCTTGATTGGGGTAGGGGCCCTATGTCAGAGAAAAGTAAGCAAAAGAATCAAGACAATTTTGAACTCGCTGAACGCTCAAACAAAAAATTGTCCAATGGTGCACTTGGCAAATTTGTCTTCTTTGTAGCTTCCATAGACTAAGGCAAGTTTGAAACCAATGAATACGTATTTGCTTTCAAAATTATCAGACTTTAGCACGAAGTGAAGGTGTTTCCAGTCTTTGGGTTGAGCGCCTTGTAAATTTCCGGTGCCACGCTAGTGGCAGCCGATAGGCAGGAAATATACACAGCGCGATGCCCGAAGACGAGGCCTCTCGGCCTAGAGAGCTCAGAGCAATAGCTATAGAACTGCATGTCTGATGCCGCTGGATAAACTGTCACTACGGCAGGTTAGACAATATCAGCTACAGTCAAGACGCCAGATTAGACAATATCAGCAACAGTCACTACCGAGTCACATAAATGGCTCACCAATATTAGAGTCTTCATCAACAAGTAAAGAAACAGATGAAAATTACGAACTATGAATTATTTCAGGTCCCACCACGCTGGTTGTTTTTAAAAATTGAGACAGACGAAGGGATAGTAGGATGGGGCGAACCAGTAATAGAAGGAAAAGCGGCAACCGTGAAGACGGCGGTGGAGGAACTGATGGAATATCTGGTTGGAAAGGACCCGATGCTCATCGAGGACCATTGGAATGTAATGTACAGGGCAGGTTTCTACCGCGGTGGTCCTATTCTTATGAGTGCAATTGCCGGCATAGATCAGGCGCTGTGGGACATTAAAGGCAAGTTCTTTAATGCCCCGGTCTATCAATTAATAGGAGGCAAGGCCAGAGATACGATGAAGGTTTATTCCTGGATCGGGGGAGACCGCCCGGCAGACGTAGGAAACGCAGCGAAAGAAATGGTGGCCAAGGGCTTTAAAGCCATCAAAATGAATGCAACCGAGGAACTGCAGTATGTCGATTCCTATGACAAAATAGATCTCGCCATCGCGCGTATTGCTGCCGTCAGAGAAGCAGTTGGCCCAGCGGTGGGTATAGGAATTGACTTTCATGGCCGGGTGCACAAGCCGATGGCTAAAATACTGGCGAAAGCACTGGAGCCATACCGCCCTATGTTTATAGAAGAACCGGTATTGCCTGAAAACAACGAAGCGCTTCGGGAGATTGCGAATCATGTTTCTATTCCGATTGCCACCGGGGAAAGGATGTTCTCGAAGTGGCAGTTCAAAACTTTGCTGAAGGAAGGGTACGCTGATATTATCCAGCCTGATTTATCACATGCAGGCGGCATTACAGAATGTAAGAAAATCTTTTCCATGGCAGAAGCCTTTGATGTGGCGGTAGCCCCTCATTGTCCTCTGGGTCCTATCGCGTTGGCTGCCTGCTTACAAGTGGATGCCACTTGCCATAACGCCTTTATACAGGAACAAAGCCTAGGAATTCATTATAACCAGGGCAGCGACCTGCTCGACTACCTCGTGGACCAAACGGTTTTCGCTTATCACGAGGGCTATGTCAATATTCCGGAAGGTCCCGGGCTTGGAATAGAAGTAAACGAGGCGCATGTTAGAAAAATGGCAGCAATTGGCCACAACTGGAAAAACCCGCTGTGGAGACACTTTGATGGAAGTATAGCAGAATGGTAAAATGATGACTGAAACAACCTACCTCTTAATCATTACCGTACTTTCAATTCTGCTGCTGCTGGTGCTGGTCATGCGCCTGAAAATCCATGCTTTTATTTCTTTACTACTGGCCAGTGCTTTCGTAGGGCTGGCAGCCGGAATGCCCTTTATGGAGCTCATTCGGAGCCTTCAGGCTGGAATGGGCAACATTCTGGGCTTCATTGCTATTGTAGTTGGCTTAGGCGCTATTCTCGGGAAATTACTTGAAGTATCCGGTGGTGCTGAAACGCTGGCACACTATATCATTAAAGCCTTTGGAGAGAGCAGAACTTCCTGGGCGCTCATGTTTACCGGGTTTATTGTTTCTATTCCGGTATTTCTGGATGTGGGCTTTATCATCCTTGTTCCAATCGTGTATGCACTCGCCAAAAAATCAGGCCTGTCGCTTTTAAAGTTTGCGATACCCCTGCTGGCCGGTATGGCGGTTACCCACTCCTTCATTCCCCCGACTCCAGGCCCTGTGGCCGTGGCGGAAATCCTGAATGCCCCGCTTGGCTGGGTGATCGGTTTTGGCATAGTGGTCGGTTTGCCGGCTGCCGTTGTAGCAGGTCCACTTTTTGGTAACTACATCAGTAAGAAAATTATGGTCGGCCCGCCGGATTTTGTGGAGTATAACACAGATAAAGTGCTGGCAAGCAGGCGGGATTTCTGGACCATTCTGTTTATCATCGTCCTGCCTCTTTTTCTTATATTAATTGCCACTTCCCTCGACATGGTGGTGGGAATGGGTGAATTGTCGGGCGAGAATTACTGGGTCACCCTGTTTCAGTTTTTAGGCCATCCTTTTGCCGCCCTGACAATCGCCACGCTTGTAGCCGCCTACTTTCTGGGAATCAGAAAAGGATACAAGGCGAAGCAGCTACTGGAGTTTTCTGATAGGGCCCTGGCACCCGCCGGTTTAATTATCCTGATAACAGGTGCCGGTGGTATGTATAAGGAGATACTGATAGAAAGTGGTGCCGGGGAAGCCTTGGCGCAGCTATTCATTACCTACAATGTAGCGCCCCTCTTCATGGCCTATGTGTTGGCGGTTATCATCCGGGTTATACAGGGATCGGCAACAGTGGCCATGATTACGTCCGCTGGTATGATGGCTCCCATCATCGTGCAACTGAATATCTCGGACCCGATGAAAGCCCTTATCTGCCTGGCAGTGGCAGCAGGGGCCACCATCTTGTCGCATGTGAATGACAGCGGTTTCTGGCTGGTGAAAAAGTACCTTGGTCTCACCGAAACAGAAACCCTGCAGTCCTGGACAGTCATGGAAACTATAATTTCCGTATCAGCTTTCATGTTTATTCTATTGGTTTCATTTTTTATAAACTGAAAGGGAAGGCTTTTTTTTAAGAGCAATATATGAATCAAGGCTGTTGAATGAAGCCTGCAATGCAGGTACAATGGGAGATTATCTGAAATCATGCGTAAAGCATAGAACATAAGTGATACCAAGAGTATTTGATTTATACGCATCATATTTAAATAACAGAAAGCAATAATTCTCCTCCTTGAAGGGGCTAAGAGTGGGTTGAATCTTAATTGAATAGTAGAAGAGTGGCTTCTTCATACGCAGAAAACATTCGATAGGCGTATGAAGCCTAATTTCCTGTACTCAACATAAAAGCATCTGCTATGAAAGATGAGAAAAAAATCAGTAACAAGATTAACATTTCAACCACATCAGGATCTCTACGGGTCAGCCACTCCAAAGAAGCGATTAAAGCTTCCTTCTTAGACAGCCTGTTCTATGGCATTGGCCGCATTCCGGCGCTAATTACGTTAAATGACCAGTATACAGCCCTGGCATTGACCATACGTGACAGAATTTTTCAACAGTTTGTACTGACAACTGAGAGCATTTCAAAGCAGGATGCACGGGCTGTTGCCTACCTCTCTGCAGAATACCTTCCAGGCCCACACCTTGCTAACAATCTGCTTAATTTAGGAGTCACAGCGCAGACACGTGAGGCAATGGAAGAACTGGGCATCGAACTGGATGATTTAATTGCTATAGAAGAAGAACCAGGCCTGGGAAATGGCGGCCTGGGCAGGCTGGCATCCTGCTACCTGGATTCTCTTGCAACCCTGGGTATACCTGCTATAGCGTATGGCATCCGGTATGAATTCGGCATCTTCGACCAGATGATTAAAGACGGATGGCAGGTGGAACTTACTGATAAGTGGCTTCATTATGGTAACCCCTGGGAAGTGGTGCGCCCTGAAATAGCCTACGAAGTTAAATTTGGCGGTAGAACGGAATATGGTACAGACTCCAATGGAAAATTGCATGTTGCATGGATTCCAAGTTCAGAAGTGAAAGGGACAGCTTATGACACGCCCATACTGGGGTATAAGGGCAATGGAGCAGTCCTGCGGCTCTGGAGAGCGGAAGCCATTGAGTCGTTTGATTTTGCCGCTTTCAACCTCGGGGACTACTATCATGCTGTTGAGGCAAAAATGATTTCGGAAAATATCACGAAGGTGCTGTATCCGAATGACCAGGCGCAAGGTGGGAAAGAGCTAAGGCTGAAGCAGCAGTACTTTTTTGTCACCTGCTCGCTGCAGGATATCATTCGTTTGCACCTGTTTCAGGGGCGAAATCTGGTGCATTTGCACGAGAAGTTCGCCATTCAGCTGAATGACACCCATCCTGCTATTGCCATTGCGGAACTGATGCGGCTGTTGGTGGACGTACATCAGCTGGATTGGGAGAAAGCGTGGCATATTACACAAAACTGTTTTGCTTATACCAACCATACCCTTTTGCCTGAAGCACTGGAAAAATGGTCTATTCCTTTATTTGAAAGAATACTACCCCGGCACCTGGAGCTTATCTACGAAATAAATCATCGGTTTCTGGAGGAAATCCGCTACCAGTACGCCTTCGATGATGCGCAGATTGCCCGTATGTCTATTATCGAGGAAGGTGGTGAGCGTTATATTCGTATGGCCCATTTGGCTACTATTGGCAGCCATAGCGTAAATGGAGTTTCCGCGATGCACTCTGAGCTGCTTAAAAAGGAAGTGCTCCATGATTTTGCAAGACTTTGGCCGGACAAGTTCTGTAACGTAACCAACGGAATCACACCCCGGCGATTCCTCTATCTGAGCAATGCGCCGCTGGCTGAACTTATCTCCAGTCATATCGGAAATGGCTGGATTACAGACCTGGACCAGCTAAGGAAGCTGGAGCCTTATGCGGACGATGCCTCCTTTCAAAATAAATGGACGGAAATCAAATTAAACAACAAGCAGCATCTGGCCGCACTTCTTCAAAAGCAAACAGGAATAGAAATAAACCCGGCTATGCTTTTTGATATACAGGCCAAGCGCATCCATGAATACAAGCGGCAACACCTTAAAGTATTACATATACTTAGCTCGTACCTCCGCCTCAAAAAGGGAGAACTGAAAAACTTTCACCCTTCCGCATTCATTTTTGCGGGAAAGGCTGCTCCCGGTTATTTTATGGCAAAGCTAATCATCAAACTAATCAATTCAGTTGCAGATTTAATCAATCAGGATACAGCAGTTAATGATAAGATGAAAGTTGTTTTTATGCCTGACTTCAATGTAAAAAACGCGCAAAATCTATATCCTGCAGCAGATCTCTCTGAACAAATTTCAATGGCGGGTATGGAAGCCTCCGGTACAGGAAACATGAAGTTTTCGCTTAACGGGGCATTGACCATAGGCACATTAGATGGGGCGAATGTAGAAATACTGCAGGAAGTAGGAAAGGATAATTTTTTCCTTTTTGGGCTCAGCGTACAGCAGGTACAGGCAAATAAAATAGCAGGCTATCAACCTTATGAAATCTATCAGCAAAATCAGAATTTGAGAGAAGTTCTGGATTTTATTGTATCCGGTGCTCTATCGCAGGGTGACACCCAATTGTTCAGGCCGCTGTACGAAAACCTCCTTTACCAGGACCCCTTCATGCTGTTGGAAGATTATCAATCCTATATTGATTGCCAGGAGCAAGTGCATGAACTGTGGCGCGAACCAAAGGAGTGGGCTCGAAAATCCATTTTAAATGTAGCGCGCATGGGTAAATTCTCTTCAGACAGATCTATCAGAGATTACAGTAAACTGATATGGAATGTTGCTCCCATTAACAAGAAGTTGCCTGTTTCTGAATTGAATGTTAAATAATGTTGTTTATAATTATTCACTAATAGAAAGTTCAGGTTGCTCTTCCATTCTGCTGGCTGGAGCCTTCGGGAGGATAGGAGATAGAGTTCCTTAAATTCTCGATGCGATCAGAATTGAAGCTGGGGATCTGCATCTCACCGGCTTCCCGCCACTTTCGCACCTGTTCTTCCGCTTCAGCCCCTTTTTCTTTGGATAAGCCTTGGTCACGTGCGATATAAAGTGTTTGAGAAGGGAAAGCGAATCCGGTACCACTTGCCTCCACTACATCCATCATGCGTAAATACAAATCCTCCTGCACCTCCAGGAACTGATCAAAATTGCTGGCATTCACGTAGGCGAAGATATCTATGTTAAGTGAGTCAGCACCTATCTCAGTAAAACGTATGCGGGCCGGCGTGGGATCTACCATCGGGTGTGCATACAAAATGGAGCGAAGCTCGACCAGGAGAAACCGGATCTGATCCGGAGTGGACTCAAAGCGCAAGCCAAATTTAGGATGAAACCAGAAGCGGTCCCGGTGCGCGTAGTTTTCAATTTTTGTGGAGGCGAGCTCCCCGTTGGGTATGGTGACAATCGTACGGGCAAGCGTGCGGATACGCGTGGAACGCATCCCTATCTGCTCAACAGTGCCTATTATGTCGCCAACTTTGCAGAAGTCACCCACACGCAAAGGCTGATCGGCTATCAGGGTTACACTTCCGACAAAGTTCTCCACTGTTTTCTGGGCACCCAGTGCCAGTGCAATACCGCCTATACCCAGTGCGGCGAGCCCGGCAGTAACATCAAAGCCAATTGTGTCAAGTAGGGCAATAAAGCCCAGCACCACAATAGCTATTTTGGCAGCTCTGCGCAGAAAAAGCACGGCAGAAACCCCGGCCATGTTGTTGCGCCGTGTCAGCCGCCTTTCTGTAAACCGGGTGGTGGCATCG
Organism: Pontibacter pamirensis; assembly: GCF_010015475.1. GTDB lineage: Bacteria > Bacteroidota > Bacteroidia > Cytophagales > Hymenobacteraceae > Pontibacter > Pontibacter pamirensis. Next base: position 13,080 of record NZ_SSNI01000057.1, on the reverse strand, counting down.
AGGAGTCGCCACAGCAGCAGCAAAATAGCGGCTACACCAACAATAATCGTTACTTCGCTAAACCGCTGGCGCACAATAATGGAAACACCTACCTGCTCGCTGGCTACCACAAAAAGCCACACAGCCAGGTATATTTTTAAGGGCAAGGCAAAGGCTCTAATAATACCCGCCGTGCCTTCCTCTCTGGCTTTGTACCAGAGTAAGCGGAGAATGTAAAGCGTGAAGGAGGTGATGCCCCATGCCAGCAGGTAAGCCCCTACAACCATCAACAGCATAGCTATCCAGTGCGCTATAGGCACACCGCCCCATTTGTTTTCTATTAGAAAGTTGGGTGAAATCTTGTCCACAAGTGAACCAATAGACTCTTCTTCTATGAGAAGAGGCACCATTAGTACTGTCTGTGAAGAAAACAGCCAGATTGGACCGCCATCTGGTCCTTCCGTCTTTTCAAGTATCAGGTTAAAGGTCTCACCGTTGACGGTGGCGGTACCTACTCGGACCAGGTTCGGTCCCAGATTGTCATCTTCAGGCCCCGCGGGGTCGTTGCTTATTTGGGAGTAGGGAAATATTCTCCCATTCTGATCTAGTAAGCGTTGCAGGGAAAGTGCCAGTGCTGCTCCATCCACGTCATCCTGCAAGTCTGGTTCCAGTTCTAAAAACTGTGCGGCTTTGGCGTAGTCTTCATTTGCTACTGCTTTGATAAAACCCTCTACTGTTCCACGCGGGGTGCGTCTGCCAAGGGAATCGTTCGCCCACTCAGGCTCCACTTGTTCTGTGTTATTAGTTGTGTCAGTAGACAGCAGCTGAGCATGTGCCTGGTAGATGGGAAACTGAAGTACCAGTATGCTGCAGATAATGAAGAACAGCCAGCCATAGTCACGAAAGAGTTTTTTTGATATTCGAGATGATGTTGACACAGGTCTATTAAAAACCATATAAAGTATTCAATGTAATTTTAGAAAATAGGTGCTTTGCACAGTGAACAGCAGTTTGAAACCATTCTATTGCATTGCCACAGCCCTCCCAAGTGAAGCTTTCACCCGTAACAACGCCTATTATTGATTCATTTGTAACGTTACCTGCGCGCAGTAGTTGCAACAGAATGGAGGCGCTCGAAGGAGTGGATTTGCTAGTTTGAAGGGTTAATTTTGATAAACAGGAAGATATGAAATTAAAGTATGATGCTTATTTCCTGCGCGACAACATTAGCGGGTAAAAAGGTTAATAGCCTGTAGGAACCATTGTGGTTCTCCGGCAAATGCTTCTCGATGAGAGGCCGTTGTGTAGGGCAATCTTTGAGGGTCAGGATAAGGCTTAACAAATCCAACCACCCGCAGTCAACTTTTTTCAGGACGAGGCACACTGCTCTTTGTTGCTTTTAGTTGCTCATCGTTGCATTATGTTGCATAATATCCTCTTATACATGTATTGAGGTACAAAATTTCTGGACCCGATACAAGCGAGGTACAGATGTAGTTGAAATATACGAAGATGGCAGGAGTTTGGATGTGTGTTTTAACCATAAAAAAAGACCGTATACGGCTCGTATACGGTCTTTTTGGGGTAGTAGTGATTTGGTATTTTTTGAGGTCTTATTTGCCGATGCAGAAAGTGTTGTTGTGAGTTAATATATTGATAAGCAGATACTTACGTAAAATATATAAAAGGAGAGGTACATAGGAGAAGCAAATATTGAGAATAAGATTATTCATCCTGGTATAAAACCTTTTAGTTTAGTTGGAATTTTTCACTTTTATTATGAAGCTGTTTAAATTTTAAAGAACCTCCAAAGAATAGGCTGGTAAATGTGTTTGCAAATATATTTTACACCGACACTAATTTGACCTCCTTCCAATTTTAAGACAACGCTAAAGTAGAGAGGCAAGCACAGTGACGTCCTGCTGACAGAGGATAAGCCCAGAGGCGGTGGAAGAAAAGGGCTACAGTAGCGGCTCCCTTGCCAGGGCCATTGCAGTGCAGGGTATTGAAGTAGCATTCCCCCACTCAACTGCAAAGAAGGTCTAGCAAATGATGAGAACCTCTACAAGGACCATAACAAGTCAATGCCCTTCTTTAAGAGAATAATACACTAACGCCTCATCGCCACCTGATATGATAAGGCTTTTCTTGCTTACCGCACGTGGCTGCATCCATGACACTGCTTCATTGATTGTTAAAACAGTCATGTAAAGGATAATGTTACTTTTACATTGTTTCAAGTGTCGCAATAGTTTTCATTTTAAAATATTATTATATCATTAAACATTTCTATCATCTTATGTGCTAATGTTTTCAAGATTTTCTTAAGTTACTTTTATATGTAAATATTCCTTTAAAAATTTTGTTTATTGAATTATACTTGCTTATATTTAATTTAATTAATCCAGTAGTTATTTATCTTTTAAGGTAGCTTAGTGTAAATCAATTACCTTCTAATTCCTTACTTTTATACCCGATAAGATATAAAAGTTTTATTGCCCACTATTGCGCTCCCCACATAACCACATCTTCTAGTCTTAAGGTAGTGGTCCTACAGTTTAAATTTTACATCAGTAAATAATATTTTAATAATTTGTATTATGGCGGATAATCTAAAAAAGGACGAATTTATAGCGAATGAAAAGTCAGGTATAAGCCAGGACGCTCATTCAGGAATGCAGGAACTAGATAAGCCTGGAACAGCAGCGGATGCAGCTACTGTCGATGATGCTAAAGTTCCAAAAGTTGATAAAGCGTTAATTGTAGGTCAACAAACTGAGCAGCAGAAAACCGAACATTTACCTGCTGCTGATCTAGAACTGGTTAAAGAACTTCAAAGAAAGGCTAACAACTGGATGCGTTGGTACAATTTTAGTGGCTGGGTCTATTGGATATTAGGAGCAGCCAGTGTTGCCTTTTCTACTCTTGGCGCAAGCGATGTGTTTGAACAACAATTTAGTACTGTTTTCGCTCTTCTTTCTGCGATCTGTTTAGGTATTATTGGTTTTGCCAACCCACAGAAAAAAGCAGCTAAGTTTATTGGGGCCTATCGTTTACTGGAACCTTCAGTTAGATCTTATAAATATGGAGTTCTTCCCAAAGCAGATTTGCTTGTAAAAGATAAAGAAGCTGAAAATATGTTAAATGAAGGCGATTTTGATGGAAAGTAAACATAGCTAAAATCTTAACTGTATTTAGCGAAATGTTTCTTCGATGACATGTGAAGGTGATCTGTTTAGTTTTTTATATAATCTTGAGTAACACAAAAAGCAGTGGAATATGATAATAAAATTGTTCTGACATAAAACACCTTCAACACGTTCAAAGCTACTACATATCATAAACGAGCATCTCTACCTACAGCAGAGTTCAGAATTGATAGGATGGAACCATGGAAACCTTATATACGGAAACATACATGGTTCCATTAGGCAAGCGGGGAAAACGTTTCACTTTCAATCAAAATTCATAAAGGTGGGATAGAAGTGGTTTCTCCTACTTTGGCTTTTGGTATTGTGTATAAATGATGAAACTCACTCTTATAAAAAGTATTCCCAAACTAACTATATCTAATATGGCAAATGTTTATAATTCATTGAATATTCAGTATTCTGAAAAGCTAAATGAGGAAAGTAATTATTTTGACGTTCGCCTTTTCTTAGATTTAAACCAAGAATCAATTAAACATCGAAAAGATTTTGCCCTGCCATTAGAATTAGAGTGTTTTTTACCTTACGGATTTGATGTCTTACCTAACATAGAACAGGATAATGAGAATATTTATGATTTATTAAATATAAAAGATTTAGTAAAAAAACATACTGTTGATAAACACAAAGAATTTACTAAGAACACAATAACGATTGGTAATAATAAGGCGGTCAATACCTACCCTTCAGTGTCTAAAATTCTTAAGCAGTCAAACATAGGTGCTTATAAGGGAAGCGCTATTTCTCGCAAAGCATACAAAAAAGATGAAAGTGTTCTCTTGCATCCATTGAAATTAATGCTAAGTACTATAACGTACAACCAAATAGCTGTAGAGGATCAGGATGAAAAGGAGTTGATGGAGCTATTGATTGATAAAATAACATTAGCTGCACTACTACCCTATATAGCACATTCCTCTGTCTGGCCTGGCATAAAAAAAGATGATGGAACATTTCTTTCTTATGAGGAAATAAAAGCAAAGGTGCTAGACAAGCTTTTAATTAAAAATCCACTTAATGGCTATGTTCATCCTTCTATGATAGAAGAAAAGTATGCCATAAAACTTAATTCTTCTGAGACATGGGTTTCACTGATAGAATATACTTTAGACACAAAGGACGAACATAGTAAATTATTATTCCCTATTGATCTCTTAGATGAGACTTTATCTGATCATCTACAAGTTTTATATGATCAATTGAAAAGTGAGAATGCTGAAGATAATCAATTCAAGTACAGCATGGACAATGTGGCGGAGCTTTCCATTGATCCAAAATTGAAGCTGCGTACAGATTATGGCTTTTTTTATCCTATCGTAGATGAGTTCCTTAAGAAACAAAATGTTCGAAAAGGTCTGCAGTTGTTAAAGCAAAAGTATAATACTGAAGACATTTCTGGTTTTTTACCCTTCGTAGAGGAAATAGATTTTCGCCCCATTGTATGGTCTAGAGAAGCAATGCAAATTACTACTGAAATGAACATTGCGGCTAAAAAATATAAGTGGGCTAAGGAAAGGTTTGAAAAAGAGATTACTAAGGATGCAGCTACTGATATTATAGAACAGATATGCAATGATCTACGAAAGGCATCATCGAATTGGCATATAGCCAAGAGTAGGTATGAACACTTAAAGAACAAGACAGGTAAGGAAGGAATAGAGCTAACCTTACAAGAACATAAATCAACGGATGGAGCTATAATTGATCGTTTCTTTACCCTTACTAGAAAAAGGGTTGAGGCTAAGAATGTAGTTCTTATGAAAAGTAAGTTAGAGAAATGGACTGAAAATTATACTGTTCGGCGCTGTAAGCGTAGTTTCTTCTTCAAAAGATGCTGGAATGAATACAGAACCCGTGAACTTTCTAATTGGCGTACCTGGTATGAGACTGTTGTTCATTACTATACTGTTGATGACCCTATAACTATAGACTATGATCCGATAAGTTCCTACTTGGAAAAGGATATCAATATTGGTGTAGTAGATACCAAAGAGAACTTAACGAGAGCTCAGTCCCTTGCTGCTGCTTTAAATCTTCCGCAAGAGGGAGTTGTGAAAATTAGTTCTCAAGGAGGTGCAGGACAAAGAAAAACTTATGAGGGTGTTAAAAATAAGCACAAAGAAGTGCATATATTCGATTATACTGAAGGAGAATATAGGGACCAAAATGGTATCCCTCTTTCAGTGCTCCTAAGAGAGTTAGAAAGCAGCAATTATGATCAATCTGATATTAAACCAAATCAAAAGAAACTATTCATAATACCCCAGTTAAAAAGAACGTTATCTGGAGAAACTTCTATTGAGAAGTATTTAGCTGTACATAATCCTATCGGAGGTAGACGTACCAACATTGCGCCTAATATCTATATTGTTGAAACGTACAAACAATCCGTTCAGCAGGTTCCAGGACATTGGCTGGGTAAGCTTAGCCACACTACATGTCTTTTTCCAGGTGAAACAAGAAGGTTGAAAATTGTTACTGAGAGTAAGCACGAGAGTAACATTAGCCAGGACAGCAGAAGTAAACAAGCAGGTTCTTTCAGGCAGAAGGTTGATGTAAGAGATCAGGTACGTCATGAACTTGAGCAGGAAAACAAAACATCGGACACTAAGAACTGGTCAGTTAGTGCAAGTGGAGGTGGCAGCTGGGGAGTAAGTAGTGTTAAAGCTAGTGTAAGTTCCAGTGGCTCAAAAACAAATTCAAGTTCTCGTGTTGCTAAATCTCTTAATGATAAGGTTTCGGAGGTATTAAACGATGTATCTTCGAGTAACGAGGTGCAGTTTGTCACTACCTCCACCGAAAAAGCTTCTGTTACCTCTACCTCTGAAAGTATTGTCGATATTAAAAATGTTAACCAGGGAAGGTCCATCAATTACAAATTCTTCCAGATTCTTCATAAGTATGTTTCAATGGTTACTCTTGAAGAAATAAGAATTGTAGTAGAATATGGGCATGAGGTTATACCTGGCTTAGATGTTGTGCAAACAAAAGTTTACAGCCTGATGGAACTGGATAACTTGCTACCAGATTTGGTTGAAGAAGAACGTGCATCAGTTATAAAACAAGTTAGAAGTCTTATTATTGACCGCTATAAAGAAAGCCTGTTACTTGATGAGAATAAGAATCCTGTTGATATAAATAAAGAGATTATTATAACTCAGGATCAGACGTATGTAAATAGCGGAGCATTTTACTTGGATAACGAGGTAAGTCTGTTGCCAGCTACAGAAGAATATGTAGAGCGGGCCAGAAATGAAGAAATCAATGAACAAGTCGAGAAAACTAATCGCATTAAAGCAGAGGCGAAAGCTATTGATGCTGGTCGCTGGATGCTTTACGATAATCTGCCTTCAGGTTATAAACATGCTTCTTTAGTATCTAATTCTAACGGATCTGAAGCTACAGACGGGCAGGCAACTTTTAAGAAAGATGAATAGCCAGCGCCATAATCTATTAGGATTTGCTTCGATTGTGGATGAGCCTCAAGTTCTGAGTTACAACTCTGCACTGGGTACTGATTCTACTGCTTTAAAGAATGTGCCAGATGCCTTGTTAGCTAAAAATCCAAATCTAATTACCCTTAAAGGATTAGCGAAAGATGAAAGGGAGAAAGCAATCATTGAAAATCTACCTCATATTTTCAACAAACAAGGTTTAAAATTAGCAGCCAATCTTATGAATTATTGGCTTCATGAAAAGTCTTATGATGGTAAAAGAAGCTGGGACTACCATCATGGAACAACTAAAGGAGTATTACTAAGAGATGACGAGGTAAGATATTTAGTGAGCGAAGCCAGACATGAGCGGCTTAGAAATGCCATATATAAGCTTCATAAAAAATTTCTTGAGCCTAGTAATGGAATATTGAGCGAATTTTCTTCAAGAAGCTTTTCCGGCATATTTGAGAACAGTTTAAGAGCATCAAAACAAAGCCTCTATACTTATTTAAAGAGTATGAAGGAGGGTGAAAATAAAACCATTGGTTGGGGTGAAACAATTTTTAATCCAGAATTATATATTTCTTACGAAGAAGTAGACTACTTACAACTTCCGTCGAAAAACAGTAAATACTATCCTATACATATCGATGATTTAAGTGCTTCTCTTGGAAGATTTGGCGTTAGAGCTTATGCTTCAGGAGAATTATCAAGAACCGGATCAACGGGCATTTTTAATGTTTCTAAAGTTGGGATACGACTGTTCGATCAGTTCAAGTTTGAAAGCAGTATTGTGCCCCTTCTATCACAACCGCTGGGGAACTGGTCAAATAACGGATTGGAAAACATAGTAGATCACAAAGGCGTCAATTTGAATGATGCGACCTTTGTTAAATACAGAGAAAAATTTAATAGGGGTTCAGATTTCTTTGTCTATTCTAAAATTTACGAGTTCAACGAATTATCTAGCATATGTAATATTTTACACCTCAAATCGATACCAGCATTTTTAATAAATATTTCTGAGAAAGACGTCCTTCAGTATACTACGAATCAAGTACATGTTCCGAAATACTAAACTTAATAATATTATACTATATTGATAAATTAATAGACTTTGAAACGTTGTTTATGGATGAAACTTCAAATGTTTTAGTAGTATTAGTGGTACAGATTCTAAAGTGAAGACTACAGTCTTGTAGGTTTGAGGACCTGTGCCTCCATGTATGGAAAGTAAGTTAAGTTTATTGTTATATATAATGGTAGTTGCTGAGCTCCTAGTTTAAGTTAATTCTTATGGTAGAATAGGGTTGAAAGGTTTATGTGTGTTAATTAAGCTTAAAGAGAGATGGAGAAGATAGAAGATTCGTTCCATGATTTTTTTGGAAACTTTAAACAATATTTGTTAATGTTGTTAGTTGGCACTTTTGCGTATGCCACTCTTGTTCCAAATATTGTAAATTATTTCTGGGAAATATTTGGGTTTGATAGGGTTATGTCCTATAAAATATTTATTTTAGTATATTTTATTTTTCCTGTTTTCATATTTTCCCTCATATTTTTACTTACAAATAAAAATAATGAATTGCCTTTGGGAAATAAAAAATACTCATTGGTACTACCACTAAAAAGAAGAATAACTGCAATATTATTACTTATTGTTCTTTTTTACAGCCCTGGACTTTTTGGTATTTCCTATAGACAATTTCTTTATGATATTCTTTTTGTTCTGTTTTACAGCCCCGGGCTATTTGGCAACATATATGTGCTATCTTTAAATTATACTATTATATCAAATCTGACGGTTGATTTTGATTTCTGGCTTGCTTTTACAAGTTTAATTGTGTTTTTGATTATTGGATTAATTTTTGTTTTTTGGGAGAGCCACAAAATACTATTGCAAAGAGAATTTTCTGTAAAGCAAAAGCAAAATATTATAAAAACAATCGGTAAATCCTTTTTGTTTCCATTGTTATTTTCTTGCTTCACTTTAATGTTGCTTTTTTTCTATTTGATTAAGAATCATCCTAAAAACAGTGATAGTACTATAGCTTTCAAACTTGTAGAACTTGTTGATGAATACAATAAAAATATAAACAAAAAATACCAAAAGCTTGAATCAAATTTAAGTTATGCTTTCCATACATTGCACATCATTGAAGATGATGAAAAAAAACAATTTAACAGTGTAATAACAGCTAATAATTTTTATGCTCAAAAAGCCAAACTAATATCTTTGAAAAGAACATTAAGGAAAGTTCATTTAGATATTAATGATAGTAAATTTGACAAAAATAAGGCAGAAGCTTTGAAAGAAAACCTCAAGAGGATTGGAAAATATTATAGTTCTTTAGATTCAAGTACTCTTTATAATACTAATTCTTTACATGTACTTTTTCTCAATGAGAGGAAAGAAAAATTTCAACAAATAAATAATATTTTATATTCAAATTTAAATTATTTGGCGAAAGAACAATTAACTTCTCTTTTTTCAAATGCATACATTTATGGACTAATTGTATTTACATTAGTACTAAATATTCTTATTTTATTTTGGTTTGTACTTAAAGTAGTGTATCAAGTAGAACTGCAAACTGCACAGCCAAGGGAGAAACGAAGGGGCTTAGCAAATTTGAGAGTAATTCCTTCTCATCAAGAAGCGCCGCATAATCCTTACTTTAGAGATTTTTCATTAATAAAATATTTTTTAATTATATTTTTCTTGCTTACCATTCCATTGCTAAGAAAAGTTTCTGCTGAAAACTTAGATATATTTAAACCGTTTCAAGTCATCACTATCACTGAAATCATAAATGGAAAAGCAGGAGAGCCCGGCAAACCCGGAGAGTCCGGCAAACCCGGAGAGCCCGGCAAACCCGGAGAGCCCGGCAAACCCGGAGAGTCCGGCAAACCCGGAGAGCCCGGCAAACCCGGAGAGCCCGGCAAACCCGGAGAGCCCGGTATTATTTATGTTCGTACAGTAGATAGCACAAGTATATTGGATACAATAGCATCTTTAAAAATGGAAATAGATAACTCTAAAAAGAGTGTTATAAAAGCTATTAATAATAGTAGATATCCTCGAACAATTAGTAGTACACCTGCCTCAACTTCAAAACAATAATAACTTACATGATGAAGTACATCTTAGTTATATGGTACTTTCTAATAGCTTTTTCTCATTTTTCGTCAGGTCAGTGCAATGTCCAGCTTCAGCCAACAGATACTTTTTTAGAAATGGATTCATCAAATTTTCAGTATCAAGCATTTACTGTTAAAGCTAAAAAGACAATAGAAGAATTAGATAGTGTGATTAAAGTTAACTTCGATAATAGTATAAAGAATTATGTTGGAAAGAAACTGGACATTGATGGAGTACAAGAATTTAAAAATACCTATGATAGCATTATTCCCAATATACTTTATATGAATAACTTGTTGTCAACTAATCAAGATATAAATTCAGATGTCAAAGCAAACTTCCAAGCATATGAAAATGCTGTCATTATATATAGAGATGCACTATGTAGGATAGTTGATTTATCTGCACAATATGATACTTTGTACTATGATGAATTAAATGAGTTTAGAGAAAGCTATGAGTTTTTAGAACTTGTAAAAAATCAACTTCTAAAGTCTTTTGTACTTAATAACCATAATTTATTAATAACTGATATAAAGAAACATTTAATACCTTTCAGTTATCCTAAAAACATTATTTCTGTTTCGGCCTATCATGATTCACTTTTCGGAATCGGTTGGAAAGGAAAAACAAACTGTTTAGGTGAACATAGCATTTCAAGTGTTGATTTTCTAATTGATCATGCGGATAAAGGTATAGGAGGTGTTATTTCTACAGGTGTATTGTTCAAAGGTTTAGCATTAATGCCAGGAGTTGCTGTTTTGCATGAAGATAACTACACAGACTTTAACTGGCATTTTACTGCTTTACTAATGAAAACTAAAGGAAGCTTTGGCTTTTCTTATTCACCATTAACGGGTGTGGGACTTGTAGGCACTTTTGGTTTTCCTTGATTTTATTAATTACTCTTTCCATAAGGCAATAAGGCTGATAATTTTCATCAAAGATTTTTTCTCTAAGATGCATTAACATTAGTTAATTCACAATTTTATTAAAACTGCTATCGAATCTTAAAGTATTAACTAAAACCTTTATTTATAATCTTTTGGAAGGAATGGATTTAATGATGGAAGATAATGGAACACTATAGGGAATAGCCAATTTTATAGGTGTACAGCTCTAATCCTAATATTTGAGACAAATTTAAGCCACTTCCTATCATAATACTTAAAAGTTGGTACTGTATACTTTGTAGATAGATTATACCTTTAGTTAGTCATATATGCTATAGTAGTTCTTTCTGATAAAGCGTATTCAGCAGACCCTTTTAATTTAAAAAGATACTGTACTATGTACTACTACCTTTTAACCGTACCCCTTGAAGGCTAAGCTTTGAATCTGCACTATGTGAACCCTTCCGCTATCCAATCATTGCTTTCTGCATCCTTTGATGTTGAAAGCGATAAAGTTAACGTAAAGTATTCGAAATTTCAAATGCCTTGATTAGGTGAGGGTAGCGATGAAGAAATGCTGAAAGTTTTCTGCCAAAACCGCGGCACCTTTTAAATTGATCTTTACATATCAAACACATATAATATGACTAATCCAATTATTTTAGTGCATGGTTATTCAGCTGAAGGGCAGTCTTTTCAAACCTGGAAGGATATCCTTATAAGAGAAAAAGGATATGATCCTGATAAAGTTCAAATTTGCGAGTATAAATCGCTTACAAACGAAATAACCCTCAAGGATATTGCTGAGGGCTTTGATCGGGCACTCCGCATCAATAAATATATTAATCCAGATGAGCCTTTCGATGCTATTGTTCATTCTACTGGGATTCTTGTGCTGCGCTCTTGGCTATCGGTGTACGGCCGGCACAGAAAAATAAAGCGCATCATTGCATTAGCTCCCGCCTCATTCGGATCACCTTTGGCACATAAAGGCAGAAGCTGGCTTGGAGCCCTATTTAAAGGTCACAGGAAGTTAGGCCCTGACTTTTTGGAAGCCGGAAATCTGGTGCTGGACGGCTTGGAACTTGGAAGCCGGTTTACCTGGGATCTTGCCCATCGTGATCTTTTTGATGAAGATAAGATATTTTATGGCCCTGAAGAAGATACCCCCTACGTTTTTACTTTCTGCGGTGACTCCGGTTATGGAGGGATTCGGGGGCTAGTTGCGTCCTCACCAGGAACCGATGGAACGGTTCGATGGGCTGGGTGTACGCTAAACTCCCGTAAAATTACTTTAGATTTCACAAAACCCGCTGACCGATACCTTATTACCGACTGGCCAGTCGATAAAAGAACAAATTTAACGATGCCTTTTATTCCAGTGAAAGAAATACATCATGCTTCTATCATGGATAATCCCACTCCCGAGTTGATAGAAATGGTAACAAAAGCTCTTGATGTGCATAAGAAAGAACAGTATGAGCAATGGGTACAGTATGCTATTGAAAAATCAGCCGACACTTTAGAGGCTATGCCTAAATGGCAGCAGTTCGTGGTGCGTGCACAAGATGAACGGGGAGACCCTATAACAGATTATAACTTACAGTTCTATAAAAAAACTAAGGACAGTGATGGAGATGATTGGGAAATCATAGCCATTGATGTACATGCTTATTCCGGTGACAATAGCTTTCGCTGTTTTCATTTAAACTTAGAAGACTTGGATGATGTGAACATTCAAAGCCTGAAGTTAGAGTTCATGGCTTCTACTGGTACTCAACTACTAGGGTATCATGAATATATTGCGGAAGACACTGATATCACACATATTGATAAAAGCCCAACCTTTACGCTGGATCTAACGCCAATGCTACATGAAACAAACAAAAAGATTTTCTATCCTTTTACAACCACTTTGGTCGAGATAACTCTTAATAGGGAGCCACTACCAATACGGAACAAAAACGATATTACTTTCTTCATAGATAGCATGTAAGTTTAATTGTCAGCCATAGGAAGGAGGGTTTAAAAGATCTTTCAGATCCTTACTACAACTAGTGCCTTTCCTGCGCTTAGGGAAGGCACTAGTTGCTTTCCTGAAGCGGTTACTTTCTTATGTTTTCCGTAAAAGTAGGGATTTAAGAGGTGAAATTATTTTAAGGTGGAATTTGTGTTCATTACCCAACATTTGAATTAGCTTGATTTTTTTTACAGCCTATTTTCAGAAGATTACATGTGAAGGCTCAATAGATGCGCTACATTTTCACCCGTTGATTTAATCTCAAGATATTACTTAGGACTTTCGCACATTAGGCATAACAGATAGCAGGATTTACCAGTTGTTGATTCATGTATTGGTCGAGCAGCCCTTTTTTGAGCTGGTAAATTGTTAGTTCATAGGCATAGGCCAAACTCTTGAG
>NZ_SSNI01000056.1 GCF_010015475.1 Pontibacter pamirensis | reverse complement strand
AGTGCCTCTAGGACTACTTTGGCCTTGAAGACCGCGCTGAATTTCCTTCTTGTTCCTTTCATTGTTCCACTAAGTTAAATGTTATACGTCAATTAAAGTAGTGGCCCTAAATCAAGGGAGTATTATAGTATGCTTGTTAATTGTTTTTCATAGCCTGTGCTTCTCACAAACTGTTGGGGAAAAGGGATATAGAATTACAATAAAGGAGTGGGCGATGGGTGCAGATAACCACTATATCATAACTGCCGACTCTGTGAAAGTACGGAAGAGTGGATACCCTGAAGATGTTTACTATAGCTCCGCTTTAACCAAAGAAGAGAGTCAGAAGATATTTGCCCCAATTGAAGCCGTTGACTTAAGAAAATTAGATGAGCCAGTATACAGCTTTTCAGCCCCCCTGCCTGAAGGAGAGCTAAGCGACCATGGTTACCAATATGACATTATGGTTCAGAATGGTGGAGTAACGAAAGGCTTCGTTTAACTTACTGTCTCCTATCAAACTGTTCACAGTAATGTATTACATGAAATTGCACAGAATCCAATGCATTCCAGACGATGATAATCTCAGAAGCAAAACCCTTGATGGCGTCATAATGCTGCCTAAGTAATGTTTTAATATGGTAGCCGAGTTTTAACACGAGTATACACGGATATAATCGGATAATACGGATATAATCGGATAGCTGAATTGCACCTAAACGCTTCTGTTTTTACAGGTAACAGCACGTTTAGAATCGCTGTCTGCTAAGGAAGAGCGGATAAGCACTGCTGATTAGCCCAAGGGTAGCAGGTCCATGACTTTTAATCACCTCATTTTTGGCGTGCCGCTCCTAAAAAGTGTTGGGAGAAAGCTGGTTTACCAGATTATTAATTATATTGTAGTAAACAAATATTATGTCGGGTACCATCGAAATAGCCATAAAAACGCAAATTTCACCCTTGGGAAAGGGCAATACCACTGCCGCACATAGTGCAGATAACCGTATGTTTACGCATATCCAGTAGTTAGGGCAAATTTTAAAAAATGAAAACACTCTTTACCACCCTACTTCTCCAATTCCTGATAGTCTTTGCTTTTGCACAGGAAGCTGAAGAAAGAATCCTTTATGTAGTTGACTCTATAGCTGTTATAGATGAACCAGAAGAAGGCTTCGGTTCATTAAGCGAAGCGGATGTTCAGAAGATAACTGTTGTCACCAATAAGGCAGCAATAGAGCAGTACGGCTACAAAGACTTTGATAAGGTGATTCTCATCACTACTAAAGCATATGCCAGCCGCTCATTAGAGCTAAAGCAGATTCCATCCACAAAGGCCATGGAAAGAATTAAAGGAAGGTGGCACCTTATAAACTCGCCAACTCCTTATACAGGCCCTTTCATTGACTACTTTCTGAATGGCAAGAAACAAGGCGAAGGTAACTTCAAAGATGGATTAATAGAAGGTACAAGAACAGTTTACTATCCTGATGGAAAGAAGAACTTCCAGAGAAACTACAGCAACGGAATTGAAAATGGCGAAGCAGAACAATATTTTTCAAATGGGCAAATCAAATATAAGGGCGTGTTCAAAGACGGAAAAGAAAATGGTAGTTGGAAAGAGTGGTATTCAACTAGCAAGTTAAAACGCCTGACAGAATTTAAAGATGGTAAAGCCATGCCTTCTAAAGAGCAGGAGAAATTCCATGCTCTTCTTTCCAAGGCAAACCAGCAGTTCAGAGATGGAAACTACCAAGGCTCTGTAAAGACACTTGACAAAGCCACAGAAATGGACCCGAATTATAGCGATGCATACTTTGAAAGGGGAACAGCCTTTTTCTACGACTTTAAGTTTGATGAAGCCATCAAAGACTACAATAAGGCTTTAGAACTTGAGCCATTGCACATGAAGGCACTAAACAACCGAGCGTTTGCCAAAATCCGCAAGTATGAGTTTAAAGGCAGCAGAACTTTGAGCAAGACGGGTGGAGTTACTGTCATGGCATCGAAAGACAAAGCGGAAATGCCTAAAGAAGAGCAAGAGCAAATTTGCGCGGACCTGAAGAAAGGCTATCAATTAGGAGATAAGAAGCAGATGATAATTGACGCCATAGAAACCTATTGTAAATAGAACAACAAGCCCTAACCCAGTGCAGCTTTAACCCTCGCTATGCTTCGGGCTTCGGCTGCACAAATCCGTTAGTGCGAATATTAATTGATGAAAAAGAACCTGATATTCTTAGTTCTGGTAGCCTTTCTATTTGCTTGTGATAATGCATTTGAAGATAAGGCATTTGAAAAGCAGGGAGAGGTGTATCATGTAATTAAAGAGCCAGTAGTTGATTCTTCAAATTCAGCCCCGCCACCTCCGCCAGCTTTATTCTACGGGCAGCACAACTTCATCGTGTACCCAAATGGTAAAACATATTACCACAATAAGTTCAATGACTATGGCTGGTGTGGAACAGGAGTTGATACGTCTAACCCTGACTTCATAAATCTACTCCCTTCAGACCTTGTGGAATTGACAGATGAAAACCTTGCTCGATTTGTTAGAAGTGTAGTCCAAGACACGAGTAGTTATCATAGGAAAGTATCGGCTATACTATCTTCACCTACTGACTCTATAACGAATAAGCATTTCAAGGAAATAATCAATGTATTCAGGCAGGAGAACTTTAACATCTATTCTGTCAGAAAATCAACAGAAGAAGAGAAGGTTGTTCTCAAACATAAAATTGAAAATAAAGAGTACAACCCTGATGATATTAATTGGGAAGGTGAATTCGGAGGTATAAAATTCCTGCCGCCTAACCCAGAAGAATAAATGGCACTAACCACACCTATAATATAGCTTCGCCACATTATAGGCAAGGCCGTTGTAACAAATAAAAATTAATAGATTCTAAAGAGACAAAAGTGTTTTACATGTAATTAAGTATGAACCGTTGCAACTTGAAGCTTAATGTATAATGCTTTGAAGAAGAAATAAATACTGATGCAGATAGTGTATTTTTTAATCCTATTCTTGATAGGTCTTTTAATTATTTATATGACTTATAAAGATGAAAAATCCAGAAAACCATCGTTAACAGTTAGCTATTTAATGCACATATTAGGCTACATTGGTGGTATAGGACTTATATTAATTGGACTCATACTTGTAGTAAAAAAGTAAAATTACTTGTTACAACCCAATGCATGCTCAACCTTCGCTAACGCTTCAGGCTCCGCATGCACGCGGCCCGTTATAGCTAATTTAAGATAATAAATGGGAACCTGGGGTACTGGAATATCCTCCAATGATATGTTCGAGGATATCAATCATGAGTTTTTCGAACTTTATAATGATGGGCTTGAAGTTGATGCTATCACATCACAGCTAATCACTGAAAATAAAGAATTAATTGAGGCGGACACTGAAGAAAGAAACAGTTTTTGGTTTTCTGTTGCTTTGGCTCAATGGGAATGTAAGGCGTTAGACCCTACTGTTTTCCAGAAGGTACAGAGCATTGTTGCTTCAGGGGACGACATAAAGCTATGGGAAGAACTTGGCGCTTCAACTGCCGAACAGAAGAAACGAAAGAAAGTGTTGGACCAGTTTCTGGAGAAATTAGCTACTGAAAAGAAGGTAGCTAAGAAGCCAAAAAAGAAAATCCTCAGAAATGCCATATATGAAAAAGGAGACTGCCTGACATTCAGATTAAACTCTGGTAATTATGGAGGTGCCTTGGTGTTGGAATCAGAAAAGCAGACTGAGGGCGGAATGAATCTAATTGCTGTAACTGACATAGATTCGAATTTCAAACCTACAATAGACGAGTTCGAAATGGCAAATGTGCTGACAGAAAAGAAAGAAGTTTTGCGGAGAGAGTATAGATACAGGGAAATGGTTTCGTGGTATCAGGCAAGGCTCTTCAAAAAGTCACGAACAGAATTTGAAGTTGTTGGTCAGATAGAGGTATCAAGGCTATACAATTTTGAGAATGATTATAGAAGCTTCGCACACTGGGACTTAATGCCAGAACTGTTGAATAGAAACAGTGTCTTTTTCATTGAAGAAAGAGGTGAATCAGAGCACGCACCTACATTAGAGAAGCTTAGAAAGTAAAACTTGCTATAACCCAGCACATAAGTCATACTTCGGCTACGCCTTGTTCGCTTTATGTACGAGCCGAAATCTATGAGTAAAACAAGCGCTTTAATCTAAATAATGTTCTATCTCACTTCATATGGTGTCCCTCGTTTCACCACGGCTACAACCTGGTGGAGCAGCTTGTTTCTGACAGCATTCAACACGCTCATCTTGCTTTTTCCTTCCCCGACTTTCCGCTCGAAATACGTCTTGAGTTCCTGGTTATAGCGGACGCTGTTCATGGCCGCCATGTGCAGCACATGCTTGAGCTCTTTGTTGGCGAATTTGGATATGCCCGTTTTGCTCATCACGCTCGTCCCGCTCCTGTACTCGAAGGGAGCCACCCCGCAGTAGCAGGCAAGTTTTCTGCCGTCTTCCATTTTGGTGAAGCCCTGGGTATAGACCAGAAGGGAAATGGCGAGCACCTTTCCCACACCTTTTACTGAGGTGAGCAGGTCGTACTTGCGCTTTAGTTCTGTGTCCTTCTCAATGAACTGCTGCATCTTTTCCTCCACCTGCTCCTTGCTCTTCTCCAGCCCCTTGATGGCTTTCCTGTTTACCTGCTCTAGCGTCTTTCCAGAGACAGGGTCCACCTGTAGCAGCTCATTGATGGTGCTCTTGAGGCTCTTGAGGGCCTTGATGAGCCTGTTTCTGTTGGCCTGCAAGTCTTTCAGCCGCTCCAATGTCACGCCTGAAAGGGAGAGGCACTTTGCCTCCTGCTGGTGCAGCAGGGCATAGCGGGCTATTCTTTGTGCGTCCACCTTGTCGTCTTTTCCTCGTACCATGCCGATGCTCCTTTTTATCTGCAGGGCGCTCTCCATCCATACCCGCACATCCCTTGCCAGCAGGTAGTGCACCAGTTGTCTGGTGTAGAGGCCAGTGTGCTCCATACAGCACAAAGTGTCAGGACCTGCCTCGCAGCCCTGCTGCTTGAGCCATGCTTTCATGCGTTTGAAGCCGCTGGTGTTGTTGTGAAACTTCTGGTGGAGCATTCTCCCATCGCTGCAGGTGGCCAGGCACACGTCCAGGCTGTCCTTGGAAACATCGACGCCCAGAATGTAGGCGGGTGCTTGGGAATCAATAGGCTTTTCCATATCTTTCAATAGGTTGTGCAAGCTCTGAGTCGAAACCTTTATGATGGGCCCTTGTGTCCCGAAAATCTATATGACCCCTGCCTGCGGGTTGAGAAATAAAGCAGCCAGACTGATTCGTCTAATAGACCTGTTCGCCTTGTTAGCGGGTAGTGCACTGGCTGCTCTTCAGGTAGAGGTAAAAGTTACCTCTGTACCTGGTAATATGAAAGTATAACTATTAGAAAAATGATATAGCGCTAATCTAAAGGTTAGCAAGTAATTTAATGATGAAGCCTCTAAAGAAAACCTCCAAAGAAAAATACTGGGACTACTTTATACTTGCAGCAAGGTTTCTTATTGGGTGGACCTTCCTCAGGTACGGCTACAGCAAAATGGTGGATGGTCAGTTTGGAATAAGTGACGCAGAATTGTCAACACCTTTGAAGGACTTAAGCTTGTTTCGGGTCTCATGGTACATGTTCGACCAGCAACCTTTTAAAGCATTCATTGGAATCTCACAGATGCTTTGTGGCGGTCTGCTCATCATAAACAGAACTGCTCTGCTTGGAGCGTTCCTGTTCCTTCCAATAGTTACTACGGTACTGCTTATTGACCTTACTTTTATGCCGCCAGCTATGGCTAATGCCTTTGCTTGGCGATTGTCATTCTATATCCTGTTGGACTTTTTGATTCTTTGGCACTACAAGAGCAAGATGGAATTAATTTGGAATGAAGTGTGGCAAAATGTTAACACAAAGTTCAAGTATCCGATTTGGTCATATGCGTTGCTACCTATTGTTGCAATAGCACTCGAAACTACTGGGCTTTTGCCTAAAATTATATTTTATTTAGTCACAGAACCAGTAGCAGTATGGGCTGGGGTACAGGGGCTCATAAACAAAATCATTAGCTAACTACACCTTTACGGTAGCTACGCCACCGCAAAGCCAACTCCGTTGTATGCTATTTCTAAAATTGAAGAATGTTCCAAATTCAGTGATAAAAATTCGGGAATGAGGAAATTTGCAATTTTACTTTGCTTAGCAGCCGCTATGACTTTTTCATGTGACAATCATAGGAAACACAGTATTTCATACTCCTCACTAATAGAAATTGATGAAGCGAAAGAAAGTTTTCCTGATTCACTGGTTGACCACTTTCCTAAGAGAATAACTTACCCAGAAGCCTATGTTCATGAACATGGTTCTGACGAAAGAAACATTTCGTTACAATTAAACCTTAAGTTCAGCCAATCTGAAATAGACTCAATTGATTCATTTTATAAAGAACGCTCAAAAAAAGACTATAACTCTGAAGATAGTTGTTTGCTTATTGTGAACAGGTTTGTTCGTAGGACCCAGTATGGTGTGAACAACACTTACAAGGCCTCAATGGATAGACCTGCTGATTGTGGTATGGATTATCTTCCTATAATTAATTTCTGGAGTAACAGCATAAGTACCACAGAAACAAGAAGTCGATTGCCAAATGGATTCAAAATTTTTGTACTTGATTCAGAAGCAGGCATTTTTTCAAATCATTTAAATGAAACATCTGGGCGGTACATGCCCGACGAATGGAAACATGGGTATTCGAAAGGTGTCGCTATAAATAAGGAAAAAGAATCTGTAATTTATTGGATTGCGGTTTGGTAAGCTTCATAAATAAAGCTCACTATAAATCATAGAATGAAAACACCATAGCATAAGTTATAAAACAGAACAAATGAAGTTTCTTCTAAAGCTAAAGCATTGGCAATTGTTTCTCCTTACATGGGGACTTCCAATGCTGGTAAATGTATTCACCTTCTCTCATCCTGAATTAATGTTTGAGGTATTTCCAGTTATGATGGTACTCTTTACCCTTGGAACCTTGGGATGGGTATGGGCGATAGCAACAGAGTTGAACCAAAAGCTTCCGTCAGATACGAGGCTTAACTCTGGAAGATTTAAAGTCTACTTTTCGATTCCGATACTATACATCTTGGGAACCATAATATACATGGGTTTTCTGACAGACAGTTCGGGAGATAGTATGGCAGTGACTGGTATTGCAATAGTTGTGCTTCACCTTTTGTCAATGGTTTTCATCTTCATGGGTTTACGCTTTGCTGCAAAGACAATGAAAACAGTTGAGTTAGGACGGGTCGCAAAGTTCGGGGACTATGTAGGAGAGCTTTTCCTGATATGGTTCTCTATCATCGGTTATTGGGTATTACAGCCACGCCTCAACAAATTGATAGAAGAATAAAAGAAGCTCTCATGCCAACCAAGTGCAGCCTATACCCTTGCTACGCTACGGGCTTCGGCTGCACGAATGCTGTTGTGCATAAGCAAAATCAATAGATTAGAGCAAAAGTTAGAGAACGTTAAACGGATGTAGCTTAAGTAAGTCTGTCATGAAACGAGCTGTATTAATTTCAGTGTTAGTTGTTGTCTCTACTTATGCATTTGGATGCACCTGTAGGCAATCATTTGGTTCCTACTTTTTGAATCAGGTTAGAAGTTTTGATGCCATTGTTGAAGGAAAATTTTATCGGGATGGAGATTCAGGAAAGGGATATTTAATTGCCGATAAAATATATAAAGGGAACATTTCCAATGATACAATTCAGATTTTTGAAGGAGGTCTGGATTGTACTGAAATATTTATGGATGAACCAGGTGAAAAACTTGTTCTGGGACTTAGAAAATCAGCCTATGAATCAAGCCCAAATACTTATTCAGCTCCATCTTGTGTGACATCAGTACTTATTGCAGATGAAAATAAAGTTTACTCAAAGACTAAGTTCTACAATCCGCACATTTCTAATCCAAGAATCGGGCTGTTTAGCACCCAAATTGGCAGAGATAAGTTTGCTAAGAAAATAAGGAAAAGGCTATAGCAACATTATGCGGCATGGACTGTGCCAAGTAGGGTCAGCCTCGTTGAGCCTAAATTGGAAGAAAGAAGAAAGTTAATGCACAACAATAGCTATAGCGCATTAAAATGCGCCATAGCCAAACACGTTCTAATTCATTTGATTAATGAAAGAAGAGTTTGAAGAATATCTTACAAGGGAATATCCAGCTTCTAAAGTTGACTCTCCCTTTTCGTTAGGTGGTGAGATTCACATCAGGTTTGAATTAGGCGGGGAGATATTGAATAACGGAACCAAGGAAAGAGTAAAACAGGCAGTTGAAAGAGCAGAGAGAATATTTCACAGCACTTTTCCCGATTATGATAAGGAAACTTTCGTGATTGTATATGACTATGAAGGTGATTCTCCATTTACTAAGGACAAAGGCTATATCTACTCCCTAATAGCCAAGGAGAAGCTTCAGGAGTTCTATAGTGAAACTGCCAGTATAAATGTAGCTGACTTAACAAATGAAAATTGGATATCAGGCAGAATCGTTGTTGGAAAGGTTGAGCTAACCCAGATAAAAATAAAAGACATACTTGAAGGTATTGCTAATTTGGAAATGGGTTTTGAACCTGCCATACCACAACAAGTCTATATTTTTGATGTTAATTCCAGCAAAGGGTTCTACATGTATGACGACAGGGGGTGCTTTGTTTTTAGTAACGATGCAGAAAGAATCAGGAGTATCTATGAAGAGCTAAACGAATGGATTGTGGATTACCATAGACCTGAGATAGATACTTTCTTCAAATAAGAAAAAACGTGTTACAACCATATCCATTTGTTAGCTACGCCACCGCAAAGCCCAATATGTTGGTATCAATTAGAATAAAAGATGAAACAGATTCTAAAACTTACTTTTTATAGTTTAGTGTTATTCTTTTCTTTTAACCTATATGCTCAGAAAGCTGATTCTATAGATTTCAAGTTACAGGTTGAAAGAGTTTCCAAAGATTCTACATCAAGCTTCTTTTACCATAAGCTTCAGGAAAAGATTAAAAATAAGCCTGGTGAAATAAGTGTTGAGGATAGTTTCTATTTGTATTATGGGCAAATTTTCCAGGATAACCATAAACCTCTCTCCTTTGTTGCAAACCCCGAAAGGCTTGACTTTGACAGAGCTATAATGAACGGCAATTGCAAAAAGGCTGTAGAATTAGGAGAAAAAATATTAAACAGAAACCCTGTTGATTTAACAGTATTGTTGCATGTAAGCAACTGTATTACCAGGAGCGGATATGTTGATACAACCCATTACTATGAGCAAAGATTAAATAACTTGTTAGATGCTATCTTCAGTACAGGTGATGGGAATACAATGAGTAGTGCGATAAAAATCGTGAACATGGAAGATGATTATGTACTAAAAGGAGTACTGGGCTTTTTTGGAGGCAATGAGCAACTAAGCTTTGATAATAATCACGCATACAGTGTTTGGAGTAAAGGAGGGCATAAACTTTATTTCGAAGACGTGATGAATATAAAATAGACATAGTCTAACAATGTTGTGTGTTAGCTATGCCACCGCAAAGCCAAGACTGTAAGTATTAATAAAAATGTATAATAAGCATCTCATACTGTGTTTGAACATGCTGTGCATGGGTTGCGGGTATAATACCAACAATGAAAAGGCTATTGCTGGGGCTGAGGAGCCAAAAGAGGATAACCGTCATTTTACGGCCTTCGAGCTAACAGAACGAGAATACTGGCCTGTTTTCCGTGATGCGCAAAACTCATGGCTCCCATTGAACGACTCTGTTACGAATGATGTGAAAATAGTGCGGTTAGAACCATATCTGGACAAAGAAAGCAAGCCCTATAATGACCTGATGTATGTCTTTCCTCACAATCAGTTTGAGGCAATAATTTACGAGGATACTTTATTTCTTAAGTTCTTCCAGCGGGGAAGCAGTATTGAGGGAGGAGTAAGAGTTAAAATTGTAGATGATGAGTTTAGCACTTCTCACTACTTAAAGAATCTTGGTGGTCCTGGTGTTGTTCTTCCTGTACCAGGTGAGTTCATACAACCATACTCTGAGGTAGAAGACTATGTTGACACAACATTCATTGCTAATAGACAGGTGCTTCGCCTGAACAGAAAGTCATTCGAGGTGGGAGACTCTATTTCTGGTGATATTGTTTACGAGGGAAGAAGAAACTATAAATCTGAAAATCCGATGCAAGCCTCTATTTTGGCAAAGGGTAACTTCAAGGGTACTGTAAAAGAAGGAAAACCATTTACCCTGACCTCACCTAAAAAGCACTAAAGCCCATCATTGCCCAGCCTTTTCAAGCATATTAAAATATGAATTTGCCTTCTACTCAATTGCTATCTTCGTTTATCCACCTATGAAGAACTAAAGCTATGTATCAGTTATTGTTATTATCGCTATTTTTCAAGTTTATCTCTTGGTTTGCTCCTTTAGCTGAACCAGAGGAAAATAGAGGATTCCAATTCAACAACTACAAGAAAAGTTATGTGAAGATGCCAGAAGGAATGGAGCAAGCGGTGGAAGGAATGGGTGTGTACGAGCATGCCATGTTAACAATATCAATGGCTAATTTAGGTGAGAAGGAATTTATTGATGAAGACAGCTTGCTTACGAATATAGGTAATACGGGCATCTTTGATGCCTTCTGTGACCCTTATGAGCCTGCAACGGACTTTGGTGCAGGTCAACACTTCGACAGGGTAAAGATAACTTTGGTCGGCAAAATTCCTTACAGCACAAACTTCACCACCACAGTTGTTTTTGTTGAGTATGATGTGATGTCGTACTGCGACAATAAGTTTGTTACACTGTTGCTAAACACAAAGGGTAACAGAATACTTAGCTTGGCAAGGGTGGCATTGCATGACTTCCAGAAAAGCAGATTAGGTAATACAAGGCTCACCCAAGACCATACTTTTTATTATGAAGACGAGCCGTATTATGAAGATGTTGTAATTAGTAGAGAGGGGATGAAAGTTCTGAAGGCAGATGGAAAGAAAAAGCCAGAGAAACAGGATGTCTGGGCAGACTACATAATTAACTATGCCACATTCAGAATTGATAAGGATGGATATATTGTAGTGGTAGAAAAAGGATGGATATATTGAAGTGGTATAAAAATGAAAGGTGTAAAGGACCATCAGGTGAGGGATTAGTTTATTAGTGCTATACAGCAGCTATTTATACAGCAGCTATTATAGAGATAATAAAAATGACACTGCCTAACCATGCCTATAATTTAGCTACGCCACTTTTAAGCAAAGCCGTTGTAAGATATTTTGACTCAATAAATAATGACAGAAGAAATATACCAGCAGTTCCCAAAGTCTTACATCGCTATTGATGAAGCTACCAAAGCATCAGGTTTTACAATGGCCTCAGATGTATTAACATGTTCTCTGCTTCGGACGCTGGCAGGCTCCAAGCCATCAGGTAAATTTCTTGAACTTGGCACGGGAACAGGGTTGTCAACAGCGTGGATTCTGGACGGGATGGATGATAGTTCCACTCTTGTCTCGATAGACAATGAAGCTCAGTTCCTGGAAATCGCACGGCAGTTCCTAAGTGATGATAAGCGGCTGGAACTCATTCATACAGATGGTGGCGAATGGATTGAAAGTAACAAGCAGCAAAGGTTTGACTACATTTTTGCCGACACATGGCATGGGAAATACCTTCTTTTAGATGAAACGTTGTCCATGTTGAATAAAGGAGGATTATATATTATTGACGATATGCTGCCGCAGCCAAACTGGCCAGAAGGGCATCATGAAAAGGCAATCAACCTTATTGAACGCTTAGAAAAAAGAGAGGACTTTGTTTTGACAAAGCAGGTATGGGCAACAGGAATTGTAGTTGCTGTTAAAAAATAAACAGCTTACAACAAGGTTACATACACCAGTCTTCGGCTACGCCTTGCTCGCTTTATGTGGCCAGCCGTTACCTGTTTTCATAAGAGATTGAACAATGCGCAAACTGCCTATACTTTTACTGGCCATATCATCTTTTGCATGTAAAAGCGTGTTGGAACAACAAGAGCAAGTAGTTTTTGATAGGATAGCATATGTTTACAACCTGAAACCAGCTATAGCAAGAGATATTTGGCCTGGTTTTGATGAAAGTAAGTATGACGTACCATTAATCTACTATACAGATACTTCCTCTTTTATAGCTAACCCTACAGAACGATTTCTAAAATCGTATCATCCAAAACTCGTTTCCCAAAACAGCAACATCAGGATTTACAAAACATCCGAGCGTTTTGACAGTACCCCATTTCACATGGCCACAGGCTTCTCGACTGGAGATTCTACTGCCTACGATAACTATGCTCCTTTTATGCATTGTAGCGGTTTTGAAGAAACCCGCAAAGTAATCCAAGATGTCTCTTCAACGGAAGAGTGGGTAACAATGGTAGTCCATGAATACTTCCACGGCTTTCAGTACAGGCACAGGAATTACTTTCAATCAATGTCCAATAACCTCTCTTCTGTACCACAGGACAGTCTGCGTAATATTTACCTAAACAATCCCTGGTTTAAGGAAAAAGTAGATAAGGAAAACAAGCTATTGCTACTTGCCCTGGACTCTGAAAGCAGGACAGAAGTTGATAGCTTGACTACTGCCTTTTCTAAGCTAAGAGAGCAGCGTAGGAAGGAAACAAAGCGAAGGCTCGGCTTCGACATAGAAAACTATGAAAAAATATATGAGACAATGGAGGGTACTGCCAGATACGTAGAGCAGAAACTCTATGAAAAGTTCTCTGATAAAGTCCCTGATAAAAGACTCACAAGCTCCGACACATCCTATCATTCTTACGGCTATTTCAAGAACTATAAAATAGATAAGGATGAGTGGCTGTACCTGACCACGAAGAGTGGTGCTTACTTTTATGCCACTGGCTTCAATATGGCCAGATTGTTAGATAAGCTTAATATAGAGTACAAAGCCAGGTTGTTCCGTGAAGAAAACCTTTCTCTGGAAGATGTACTGAAGGCAAGTTGAAAAAATGACAACAGGTAACAAAGTACAGCGGTCATGCCTTGGCTAAAGCCTCGCCATCCGCTATACCAGTACAGCAGTACGTTAACACTCATAAAAATGAAACTAATTAAAACCATCACTATCCTATTACTAATGGCTGGATGCCAGCCCTCTCTTTGCACTACTTCGGCTCCAGCAGTCGAAGAGAAGCAACCAGACTATGCATTGCTAAGAACAGAACTGGAAGAGGTATATGACGTTGACCAAAGTATCAGGAATATACACTGGGACAGCTTTCCCAGCCCAGAAGCGAGTAAAGTCCACTCTATGAAAATGATGGCTGTTGACTCGGTAAATCAAACGAAGGTATTCCCAATCATTGAGCAATACGGCTGGCTTCCGAAAAGTAAAGTTGGCGAGAAGGCTGCCAGTGCTATGTTTTACGTGGTTCAGCATTCCAGCTTGGAAACAATAGAAAAGTACCTGCCACAAATGGAAGCTCTTGCAAAACAAGGGGAAGCAAGTGCTACGGATGCGGCAAGAATGCGTGACAGGCTACTGATGTTTCAGGGTAAGAAGCAGATTTACGGCACTCAGGCAGCGAGTTGGGTACGACCAGAAGGAGGGCAAGTTATCTGGCCCATTGAAGACGTGGAGAACGTAAACAAACGCAGGAAAGAAATAGGTTTTACAACGACAGTTGAAGAAAACGCCAAACAACTCGGGGCAAAATATGACCCAAATGAGCAGCTACCGAAAAAGAATAACGATACTCCACAATAGCTTCACGGTAGCTGTGCCACCGCAAAGCCCAATACGTTAGACAAAATCGGAATACAAAATGAATGAGGATGAAAGCAAAGGCTGTTACAAACCGAATGACCAGCATGATAGGCAACATTAAAAAAATATCATAAATTGTCTTTATGAAATTAAAGCTTTTCAAAAAGAAACCAGCCGCAGCAGAACCTAAGAAGAAAAAGAGCTTTGCCCGTGAGTGGGGTGATGCCATTATCTTTGCGGTGGTGGCAGCCAGCTTAATTCGTTGGGGAACTGTCGAAGCCTACACCATTCCCACCCCTTCTATGGAGAAGTCACTGCTTGTGGGGGATTATCTATTTGTAAGCAAGCTGCACTACGGGCCACGCACGCCTATCACACCGTTGCAGGTGCCGCTTACGCACCAGACCATCTGGGGCACAAACATACCCTCTTATTCAGATGCCATACAGCTTCCCTCTTACAGACTACCAGGTTTCTCTGATGTAGAACACAACGATGTGGTGGTGTTTAATTTCCCCCCAGAGGAACATCACCCTGCTGACCTTCGCACCAACTATATCAAACGTGCCATCGGCTTGCCTGGTGATTCCCTCATGATTCGTGACAGGCAGGTGTACATAAACGGAAAAGCAGTGGCTATGCCAGAGCAGGCGCAGTACAAGTATTATGTGCAAACAAACCAGCGCCTGAGCGAGAAGTTTTTCCTGGATAAAGGAATTCGGGTGCATGAAGTGATACTGTGGGAGGATGGGTATGTGATTGATGCCTCGCCAGAGCTTGCTGCGCAGTTGAAAGCACTTGATTTCATCAAAGATGTTTCCCTGTGGGAGCAGACTGACGCTCCTGGTGAGGTTTTTCCCAATGTTACAAGCCTGAGTTGGAACAAAGACAACTATGGTCCGCTGTACATCCCCCAGAAAGGAGCTACCGTAGCCATTACACCTGAATCCCTGCCATTTTACGAGAAGGCAATATTGGCCTACGAGCATAATGAAGATGCAGCTATTAGAGATGGGAAGTTGTACATTGGCGGCAAAGAATCAAAACAGTACACCTTCAAGCAGAATTATTACTTCATGATGGGCGATAACCGACATAACTCCCTTGACTCCCGCTACTGGGGGTACGTGCCAGAAGACCATATAGTGGGGAAAGCTGTTTTTATCTGGATGTCAACAAACGAGTATGGAGGTGCTTTTGACAAGATTCGGTGGAGCAGACTTTTCAATGCTATCAACTAAGCCTTAGCAAAGTAAGATTGTAAATAAAGCTTGTGCTGTTGTAAGAGTGGGCAACCACCCGTTAGGTAAAAGTTTAAAACAAGAATTAATGAAGCAGGCTTTTCTACTCGTACTCTTTCCATTACTTGTGTCTCTTCAATTTGCAGCCCAGTCTAAGACACCTGAGGACTTTGGCTTCAGGCACCTGCAAACACGCTACCAGCAGGACACGGTAGATATTCTGGTGATGTCGAAAAAAGGTGAAGAAGAAACAGAGAAGCCACTGTTTCTCTTTGTCCAAGGTTCACTGCCGAAACCGCTTATCCTGCTCAAAGAGAATGGGAAGCCTTACATGGTGTTCCCATTCGATGCCAACATACTTCTGGATGGCTACCACCTTGCCATTATCAGCAAACCATACGTGCCGCTTATCAGCAACGCAGGTGAATTGCGGAGAGATATGGCTTATGTAGAACCGCATACAGGTAACTTCCCAGAGAGGTACATCATGCGAGACAACCTAAATTACTATGCCAACAGAAACAGGGCAGCGATCAAGTACTTGAAAAAGCAAAGCTGGGTAAGTGATAATGAAGTAGTTGTTGCTGGTCACTCGGAAGGTGCGGCTGTAGCAGCCAAGCTTGCAGAAGTATCGAAGGACGTGACTCACCTTGTTTTCGCCAGTACCAACCCTTTCGGCAGAATGATGACCACTGTCTCTCAGATAAGGCAGCGTGATGATTCTGTGGGTACGGCAGCAGAGAAGCAGTTCACGTTTTGGGAGGAACTGGTGAAGGACTCAGAGAACAACCAAGTCCAGGGTGAGGTGACCTATAAATCCATTTACAGCTTCTCAGAGCCACCGCTACACTCGTTGCGTAAGCTGAAAATACCAGTGCTGGT
Source organism: Pontibacter pamirensis (assembly GCF_010015475.1). GTDB lineage: Bacteria > Bacteroidota > Bacteroidia > Cytophagales > Hymenobacteraceae > Pontibacter > Pontibacter pamirensis. The sequence goes on along the minus strand of NZ_SSNI01000056.1, from coordinate 12,552 downwards.
TTCCTATGGCACAGAGGACATTGCTGCCCCTTTCTTCGATTACATGCGCATAGAGACGATACGTGAAAGAAGGAAGAACTTCGCCTTCATGCCTTATGTGGGAAGGGAACACAACTTCTTTGGCTTTGACGAGAAAGGCAAAGTAAACTATGATGATTTTGGGTGGGATAAGGTGGCGCAGGACTGGAAGGTGTGGCTTGAGAAGAATTAGTTCTGTGCCGACCCAAACCTACGAGGTAGCTACGCCACCTTATAGCCAAACACGTTGGGTAAAAGTTGAAGTATGAAAACAACAAAAGAAGGTCAACATACCCAATGTTACAATTTTACCTGTTATTGCCTTTCATGCTTCTGCTTTAAGCTATTACATTCAACACCCCTGACTCTATGAAACCTAAACCCAAAAGAGAAAGCACACTCACCCTCTGCGCTTACAAACAATCAATTTCAAGCTTCTACTGCTCTTATTCATCTTTTATATGGTTACTGTCGTGTCTGTTCAGGCGCAGCAGCAAGGTGCGTCTGAACCACCTTCCAAAGTAAAAAGGGAGACCTTTGTTGGTGTAGGTATTAGTGTTGTACCTTATGAGGCTGTCGGTAACCCGAAGTATCGTGACATGCATGGATTAGGTCTGCCGTTTATTACCCTTCACTACGGTTACAGGTTGAGCAAAAGAACAAGTATACAGGTTGGGCTTGGCTACGGCTTTAACGAGATGAGCATGGGAGGCACTTCCAGATATATAAAAGCAGACAGTATCTACATGAAGCAAAGTCAGCAGAGTATCAGTGCAGTCATTGCTCCCATAAGATTAAACTACACACCTTTTAACCCCAACAGACGCCTACAGCTTTCTGGTCATGTTTCCATTGCACCAGTTTACAGGCACATTCAGGCAAGGTCAACAGAAAGCCTTAATGGTGGGTCAGAGCCAATCGAATTATACAATGATAATTCATCAAGCTTCACGGTGGTGGCAACCGCTGGCTTGGCCCTTAGCTATAGATTAAGCAATAGGTTGAGCGTTTATGGAGAAGGAACCTTATCCTACTTCAACTTTGAAAGCCAAAATGCAAGGACGCTCAAAAACGGTTCTAAGGGAATAGGCATTAACTATCGCCTATAAAGTAATCAATGATGCGAAGAAGTGTCATAAAAAGCTTGCTTGACACTTGGTTGGTATAACATATTCCAGTGTCCTTGCATATAAACCACCCTTTGCCCAACACCAGCTATAGTACATTGAGATACACCACAGCCCAACTGTAAGCAGGAATAAATATGAAACTATACAAAATAATAGGCTTAGTACTAATTTTTGGGTGTTCTCCTAAAGTCAGTGAGCATTTCAAACACAATAGGTATGTCAAAGACTTTGATATGCATATTATAAACGACTCTTTGCAACTCTACTATAAAACCCCTGCCGACATTGAGTATATAACTGATAAAAAGGAATTGAGGAAGGCGCTTAGAAAGCAAAAGCTCAGGCTGGAAGAAGACGTGCTTATTTACGGAAAGACAGACTTCCCTCCTTATGAATACCTTGTCACAACAGGAAGTAAGTCAAGTTTTGAAAAACCAGCACAAGCAGTCACTTTTGACACACTTCTCCACAACAGAGCAATTCGATTCATTGGCTATCCTTTAGCAAAAGGGGCTATCTCATCTTTGGAAGCCGACCTGGAAAGCATGTTCCAAAGTCTGGAGGTGGGGCCTGGCTATCGCAAAGAAATAAGTTCTGTAATGAATGTCGTTAAAAGATACCGTGATTCTAATAAGTTTTATGCTGCTTTAAATGAAGTAAAGAATTATCCCGCTTATGACAAACAGGAGGAATGGGCAAAATTCCAAATGGAATCAACGTTTGCTTCCTTTTTAGGAGATAACGAACACTATAATAACCTAAGAACAGAATTAGAATCAAAGTTTGAGGCCAATGACTCAATAAGTAATATCATTAGTAGACATACCATTTCGAATGCCGAAGCAATAGCAAGGCTTGTCATGGAAGCAAAGAAGCATCAGCTAATGCTCATAAATGAAAACCATTTTTACCCAAACCACAGGGTTTTATTGATAGAGCTGCTACCTTACTTAAAGGATATAGGATACACCCATTTAGCGTTAGAGGCACTGGGAGCTGGGCAGGATAGCTTACTGAACTTAAGTGATGGGTTTCCAACATTAGAAACAGGATTTTACACACGGGAACAGAACTACGGAAATCTATTAAGAAAGGCCAAGGCTTTAGGTTTTACGTTTGTTGCGTATGAAAACACAGTAAATGACACTGATAGAGAAGTTGCTCAGGCTGAAAATCTTTACAATAAGACTTTCAGAATCAATCCAAAGGTTAAGGTAGTAGGGTTAGTGGGAATAGACCATCTACTTGAAAAGCAGACAAAAGCAGGTAAAAAATGGATGGCGACTGAACTTAAGGAGAGATATAACATAAGCCCTTTGACAGTAAGCCAGACACACCTGAACTCCTATCGAAAGCAATCACCATATGATTACAGTCTTATTGATAGTAAAAACTTTGACAACCTCAGGTTTTCTTCTGTAGACTTTCACTTATTGAATAACAAAGGGCTTTCTCAATCGGGATGGGAAGCAACATTTCATTATAAAAATAATTCTGACTTTGACGTGCAGGTAGCCCTCTTTTATGAAGATGAGATGGAAACCGAATTTGACTACTACAGAAATGTGCCTTACTACACTACAATCTTGAAAACAGGAAAGAAGTATGAACTGCCTTTCCAAGGAGACAAGTCTATTTACCTCTATACGTTTGATGAAAATGGGAAAAAAGTAGATATGCAAAAAATTACGCCTACTGACGATAAAAAATAGTAACGGCTGTGTTTCTTCCTGGACAGTAGGTAAACTGGGATTCATTGTCTTAGCCCACAATTGATAACATGGCATTTTACATCAGCCGCTCCTATTTTTAGAGCCGTTATATGCTATAAAACAAACTCATTAAATGAAAATTAACTTAATACTCATAATTCTTTTTTCAGTCGTTCTGGTGTGTGAAGCCCAAGAGGGAAAAAGCATTGACTTTGCCAATTCATCTTGGTCTAAAATACTTCAGAAAGCAAAGAAAGAGAAGAAAGCAATCTTTCTATATGCATATACCCCTTCTTGTCGCTGGTGCAGGCAAATGGAGAAAGAGGTATTTACCGATAAGGAAGTAACAGATTTCTACAACTCAAACTTTGTCAGCCATAAAATTAACATTGAAGATGGTGCAGAGGGAGAAGCACTTGCTAAAGAATATGGTATAGTCAGTTTCCCGACATACATGTACTTCAACAAGGACGGTGTGCAGGTGCATCAGAGCGGCTCGGCTAAGCCTGCTGAAGAGTTTATACTTGATGGCAAAGACGCTTTCAATCCAGAGAAGGCTCTATTTTCACTAAAAAGGAGGTATGATAGCGGAGATAGGTCTCCTGAGTTGCTTTTCAACTACAGCAATGCCTTGGGTTCTTATCATCAGGAAGAAAGTCCAGAAGAGAAAGTCGTAAGAGAATACTTAGAAACACAGTCAACCCAACAATTAGAGTCTGAAAAGAATATAAAGTACATTTTTTCAAAGTTCCTCAGTTTCCAATCACCCGCCACGCAGTACTTTCTTGAAAACCAGAACAAGTTCACCCATTTATTCAAAGAAGACGAGGTTAGACACAAGGCTGAGAAAATCATCACAAGAACAGCCAGTATAGCAGGAAGTGAAGATGATGCCCAGTTACTTAAACAAGTAGACCGAGCAGTAGGTGCTAACTTTGCAGATACCAGCAGGCTTTCTTCATTAGCCAAAATTTACTTTTATCAGGGGCAGAAAGAATGGGTAAAGTATGCAAAGGCAACTTTAGAGTATGGTAGAAGCCAAGGTGGGGATGACTGGCGTACCATGTACGAAACAGCCATCTATCTCAAGCATTTCGCTAAAAACATGCAAGCTTTAGAGTTAGGCACCCAAATAATGGAGCGAGTAATCAAAACAGAAAAGAGCTACGACAACCTTAATCTATATGCGCAGCTTCAACATAGAGTGGGTAAAGACACACAGGCGTTAGAAACAGCAAGGGAAGCTATAGCAGTAGCCCGTAAGTCTGGGGAAGAGAGTAGTGAAGCTGCCAAACTTGTTGCCGAACTACAAGCTGCAAATGAAGAATGACAGCATATAACCCTGTGCATGCTAAACCCTCACTACGTTTCTGGCTCAGCATGCACAACTCCGTTGTGGCTAATTTGAAGAACCAAAATATTAAATACAGAAAGTGGACAATCCAACATTACTTCTCTCCTCGATTTTAGGAATACTTGCATTTTCATTTATTGCAAGGTACTTCTACAAATATGCGGATGGAAAAGCCAATGTTCAAGGGAACGACAAGAAAGAAAAATACCTCGAATGGCAGGCGACTCATGGACCCAGCTTGAAAAAAACGATTAAAGTATTATCCATCATATTTGGGTACTCATGCTATTTCAAGTCCTAAGTTTACTATAAAGCAGACTTTAGCAATAAATGCGTTTTCAGCCTACTTTTCAGAAATTATGGCATAACGGACGGACTGGAAATTCAGGAATAAATAGCAAATTAAAACTTAAAACCTGTTTTGAGGCTAATTTTTGTAAAACAGGTCAAGAGCAGAAAATAGGTAAAATAAAAGAACGTTCATGCCATTGCAGAAAACAAACTTGCCACAACAATACCTAAACGCCAGCATCGGCCGACGGCCTCCGCCGTCGTATAGCCTAACCGTTGGTGGTAACTGAAATTATAGAAGAATGTACTCAGACGATTATAAATCATGTGAAGAAACCATTGTCACTTTACGGATTTTCTATGATGCTCAACCGCCAGACTATTTGTCTGATTTTTTGAAACTAACCCCTTCAAGGACACAAGTAAAAGGACAAGAGTTGAGTAAGAGAAGCAGGTGCACTTCTAACGGTTGGTTTTTAAGTTCGGCTGAAGCAGTAGATTCAAGGGATGCAAGAAGGCACATTGATTATCTTTTAGACCAGATTTTACCTGTAAAAGATAAGATTGAAGAACTTCAGAAAGGCAGCGCTCAAATTGACATCACTTGCTATTGGGTATCGAAGACCTGCAATGGAGGACCCACTTTATCGAAGCAGCAATTGAGAAAGTTAGCAGACTTAGGTGTTGATTTCTGGTTCGACTTTTATTGCAGCGATGAAGCAAACTAAAAATAGAATAGCAGCCACCAACAAGGCACATGAGCAAAGCTCTTCTACGCATTGCTCACCTCATGTACTAAACGTTGGCGGTAACAAGAAATCATGAATACTTTTAGAAGATAAGAATTGTATAAAAATTTATTTAAACACAAAGGCTGTTTCATTACCCTCTGCTTTTGTACATCCGTTTTTACATCCTGCTCCAATCTTGATACAGAGTACTATGAGAACGGGTCACTAAAAACAGTGTCTGAAACTTACATGGGGCTAAGACATGGAGGAACAAGTGTCTATTATGAAAACGGTAATATAAAGACTTATGCAATGTACAAGCAGGGTTTACCACATGGTGACACTATAGCTTATTACCTAAATGGAAGGAAGGAATTTGAAGGGAAGTATGTCGAAGGCATGGCAGATAGTACATCTATATATTACACTGAAGACGGAAAGATACGCACCATCATGAATCACAAAGATGGAGTAATGCATGGACCATTTGTGAGATACTTTCCCAGAACAGATGTGGTGTTTATGGAAAGGCAGTATATGAATGGAAAAGTAGTTGATACGCTCGAGATATACCATGATAATGGCATCAAGGTCAGAGAGTGCTACTTCAGCAGAAATGGAGAGAATATAGGCTGTAAAGATTTCTAAAACTGCTTCCGCCAACACCAGCTATAGTGCATAAACGCACCATAGCAGTGCCGTTATGGGCAAGTTTATCTTCGAGTAACACTAAACAATTAAGACGACTTGAGAATAGGAATACCAAACATATTACCGCTTTTCGGTTATGTTTTCTTCGGGACACTTAGCATAGCAATGACAACTCTGTTTTTAGACAAATTTGCAACAGCGACAACAGGAGCGGTAGTTTTCTTAGCAGTGTTTATTCTTGTGTGTTACATAATGTTTGTGCTACTTAGCTATCGTTTCAAGATTGTAGTAATGACCGATAAAGAGTTGATTTTTATAATACCATTTAGATTTAAGCTTCAGAGTTTCAAGTTTGACAATATAAAGCATTTAAAATGGGACTTATGGGAGACCTACAAAATGGGTGACTATCGTAAGCTTGTTATTCAAACAAGTTCAGGTTATCTGACAAGTATTTCTGACTTAGAATTTATTAACTACAACAGTTTAGAAACCTGGCTTATTAACAAGACAGATCTAAAACTAAACTTGGACAGAAAACTTGATATTGAATTACAACAAGCCAAATGGAATAGATGGCTTAATGTTGTGGCAATCGTGATGTTTGTCTTCTTTTTCTTCCTTTTTTCAAAGGGACAATTGAGAACTGATATACGTTTTCCGATTCAAATTGCAATTGTCATAATAATTTGGCGACTCTTAGCTCGATTAATTCAATATCAACAGAAAATTAATGAGAGCTAAAAATTATTATTGAAGTAGAAAACCAGCCGCCAACAAAGTGCTTATGCAAGCTTGGTGTGACGTGTTGATTTAAAATTTAGATCTATACTTCATTTAGTTCACGCAGGACCATTCGCAACTTCGAAGAGCCCAAGCCTGCATAAGCACGAGCCGTTAGGGACAAGTAGTAATAATAGAAAAACTTAAATGCATCAATGGGTATTCTTGACCTTTTATCAGAATTGCCGATTTTTCTTTCATCAGTCGATGATAGAGACAGGAAAAAGAAGAAGAGTGTAGTTAAAACTCTTTCTTTTTTACTGTTTACAGTTGGAATTATTTGGTTGATTCGTGAATTACAGATTATAAAAGAGTTAGAAAATCCTTTTTTGTTTATCAGCTTAAGCGGGGTAGCCTGTTTGATAATAGCTGTACTTCTGGTTCTCCTGTTGTTTAAAATCAGGGTACTGAACTCTATAACACCAACCGACTTTGTGTTAATAGTTTTGGCTTTTTCACTTAATCTGGTTTGCGTCACAGGCTACCTTAATAGGAAGAGTGACTATAAACTCATGAAAAACTCGTCAGCAGTAGTGACAGAAGAATACCTAACCCCTAACAAGGTATAGTATGTAGACTCGCTGACGCTGCGCCACCTGCTATACGATACCGTTGCCATCCATTTAAATCATAAAGTAAAAACAGTCAAAAGAGATGATATTTGCTCTCACCTTAGAAACCAATCTTGGCGGGGATAGAAATGGTTGGATTCACAACTTTTCTGATAAGCTTGGAAGCCATTTCGCTGATAAAAATTTTGGAGATGATTTAAAGGAGTTGTTGATTGGAATTATTGCAGTAGCGCCCGAATTCGATTTCTTATTTAAAATAAGGAAGCCCAAATATCGACAGGGGAAAAGAGTACTAACCACTTATGGAACAGAGTATGAAGTAGAAGACTCTGTTGAATACGATGTCAAACTTGAATTCTCACTTTTCTCAAGGTATACGCATGATGAATTTGTTCTTAATCTGAAAAAGCAAATCTTCTCGTCTATTCAAATCCTGAAAGAAATAAAGAAGCTTAAAAACTTTGATTTCGAAGCCTTTGAAACAGAGTTAAGAGACTATCTAAAAATATAAGAAACCGCATGCCAACAAGACCTATAAGTTAGCTACGCCATCTTATAGCAAAGCCGTTAGGTGAAAACAACAATTATGAAAAACAGAGCTGTGATTAAATATAACTCCTGGCTGAACAGACTCTTAGTTTCTTTAACTCTTTACTTCTTATTTACCTTAACTTCATGTAATAGAAAGGAAGAGGTTACCTTCTATGCCAATGATAATCCAAAAATAAAATCAGAGACATTGCTTTGGATGAAGGAAGGTAAGACAGAGACCTACTATGAGAACGGAAGTATTGAAAGTGTAGCTTTCTACGACAACGGCTTGTTGAATGGGGACTCAATAGCTTACTTCCCGAACGGAGATATGAAAGTGAAATACAGATTTGTTAGTGGAACGGCAAATGGTCCCTCAATTTTATATTGGAAGGGTAATGTACCTAAAACCATCATAAACTATCATGATGGCTGGCCAGATGGCGAATTTATCAAATACTATCCAGGTACAGAGACAAAAGTGATGGAGGGTAGGTATGAAAAGGGCAAGGTTGTCGGCTCTATCACCTATTACAGCATAGATGGTAAGAAGAATAGAGAGTGCTATCACGATAGCAACGGACATAAATTGGGGTGTAAAGACCTCTAACAAGTTATTCAAAGTGCTTTTACTGATAGCGATTTATAATGTCTACACCTAACCCTGCACAGGCTTTATGCTTCGGCTGAAGCCTCGCTCATAGCCTGTACCAAACGTTAGCGGTAATACCAACTATAAATTGAACAGTTGACAAAGCAAGAAGAACTCGACCAGCTAAAATATGATATTCTTTCACAGGAATGGGAAAGGATGAGAACTGCTGCTTATCGACTTGGAGAAATTGGGGGAGACGAAGTTTTAGGATTTCTATTGCCTCTACTCAAATCTAAAGACCCGATACTAAGAAATTGTGTAGCTCTGGCTCTAAAAGATATGAAGGACAATAGAGCGCTTGAGCCATTGTTGGAAGCTATATTTAAAAGTGAAAACCATAAGTATAATGGAACTATGGTTTTTGCATTAGAAGGTTTGGATTGTAGCCAAAAGTTGAAGGAGATGTTTAAAATACTATTTTATGAGAGCTACGAAGCGAAATTCAGTGCTTATGCAGTTCTTTCCGAGCAGGAGTTTGAGTTTTCAAAAGAAGATTTGCATGAAGTGAACCAGATGTGGGAAGAGATAAAACAACATCCTGAAAAGTGTCCCAACTATGATTATGAAGAAGTTCCAGAGATGATTCAGGATGCAATGGATGGGTACATGAGTTATTTAAAAGAGAAAAAATAAAAAGAACAAACCGCTAACCCAGTATATACTACATGCTTCGGCTAAAGCCTCGCAAGTCGCATATACAAGCACCGTTGTAGTCCATTATCATAATTTAATAAATGTTAAAAGAAAAATATTCACTTTATTAAAATAGAAACAACACTGAACTATGAACAAGATTACTTTAATGTTGGTCGCGCTAATATTTATTTATGCTTGTAGAAAAGAGGAAAGTGTAAAGCCAAATTTTATTGGCAAATGGGAGGCAGAATATTTAGTTCAATCAAACGGAGACACTATCTTTTATCAAAAAGGAAGTTTTTGGCCATGTGCCTACGCAGTGTTACCTTTTGAATATAACTCTGGATTTGAATTAACGGATAAAACAAATGGAGAATTGATATGGTGCGGAAGAAAGAAGGGACAGTTCTTTACATGGTCCCATGAAAATAATGCATTCAAAGTCAATTTCGATAATGAAGAATATGTAATTTCTGTTGAGAATATTACCAATAGTTCAATGCAAATAATTACGCATCAAGGGTGGAAATATCATATGAGGAAATTTTAAACGCCCTACAACAAAGTTCAGCCTTTATGCTCGGCTACGCCTCGCCCATCGGCTGCACTACCACCGTTAGCCAGTATATGTAATTAAGAAAAGATGAGTAAAGAAAAGACAGGGTATGAAAAACAGCTTTCTAACATTAAAGAGCATGGCTTACATGTTATTCATGTTTTAGAAGATGATAAAGGCCCTGGCTTTACTTATTCAGTTGGGCTATTCCACAATTATCAGCATCCAGAAATCATAATAATTGGTCTTAAGAGAGAGTTAGCCCATGTCCTAATCAATGACATTGCATTTGACATCAAAGAAGGTAAATTATATAAAGGGGGACAATTCTACTCTGAAATATTAGATGATTTTGAATGCCTAATGCTGGATGTTGAAGCGAAACATTATGATGAATATTTTGGTCAGGCAAGCAGGTTCTATGAGAGCAATGATTTTCCTGTGCTTCAGTGTGTTTATCCTACTTTAAGTGGGGTATACCCATGGCAAGATGATTGGCCAGAAAACCTAAAAGACCTTCAACCAATGTTGGGGGTAATCAACAGTAGCTTTGATAAGTAAAAATACCTTGGCTAACCAAGCACATGAGCAAAAGCTTCTTTAGCCTTAGGCTTGCCTTTAGGAATCGGTGCAATGGTGCTTTTTGCTATGGTGTCTGTTATCATCACAGGAGAAAGCCTGTTTCTGTTTGGATGGTTCTTTACAAATGGATACTCTACTTTAGGACTGCTGAGTGCTTTCACCATTATTCTATGGTTTGCGGGAAAGATGCTGGCAAGGGACATCTATGCGGACAAGAGTAGGTTTAAGGTAACATTGAAATACTCTACACTTGTAAATCTTGTTATTTGGTCAGTGTTTCTACTTTTGCATCTAATTACGAATAAGGGAATAGATACCTACTTTGGACTTGAAATTCCTTTGACATTGGCAGTGATTTCAATCTTTTTTACCCCTTATACTATAGGGCTTTTGATTTACAACACAGTAGCTAAGAAATTGAAAAATGCCTTCGCCCAACAAAGTTCATAGTTTAAGCTGCGGCTTTGCCTTGCCCACACTATGCACGAGTAACGTTGGCAGCAAGAAAAATTATAGAAGAGATGGTTATAGCTGATAAAAACGAAGTCTACGCACTTTATAAGTTACTGGCGAGGGCCAAGTTCTCTGACCAAATAGACAGTTATGACTTAAATGAATTCGCTGGCAGCCCACTTATAACAAGTCTTCTTATCAAGGCGAGAGAAGAAGTAATAAAAAACTTCGAGGAAGAAGGGCGTGCTGATGTAGTTGAAGACTGGTTAAAAAGGTCAGTTTACAAGTTTGATAGTATTACAGGCAAAGCAATAGCAAATCGACTAAAGCACCTATCTGACTCAACACTTAGCACATTAGCAGATTTGGACAGAGATAAATTAAGGGACTATGCTATCGGGTTAATTGAACCTTTGGAATATGAAAATAGCGAAGTCGATAAATTGGTTGACTACATATATCAAATTGCTAAAGAAAATTAAGAATTCCTTCTGCCAACAAAGTTCATAATTTAGGCTTCGGCTATGCCTCACCCACATTATGCACGAGTACCGTTGGCAGGCATAAAATAAATTGAAAATGAGAAAAATTTTGGCCTTAGTGGCCTCTTTCGCTTTTTTAGGTTTGACTTCCTGTAGACAAGAGCCTAATGGATATGAAACCACTCTATATCATTTGAAGGTAATGTATTCTCAAGGTGACATCAATGAATTTACTTTTATTGAGAAAGGAACTTGGGTTTTAGCTGAGTTAACTGAAGAAGCTATTAAATCCAAAAAATATTCCGAGCAAATCAATTATCTCTTAGAGAAGAAGGTAGTATCACAGGAAAATGAATTTCGATTTATGGTAAAAGTTATTTCCAAGGAAGAATTCATAGAAAATATCAAAGGGGAAACAGGGAAGATACCTATAATAAGAACAGACCTGAAATAATGCAAATATTACGTCAGCCAACAAAACAAACAGGTTATAGGGCATATGCTGGAACTTTGGGCCTCACAGCCATTTACAAACTTAACTTCAAGCGGACAATGATTCGCCTTTAAATGCCCAACACCCAGTTTGAGGACCGTTATAGCTAATTAGAAAGTATGAATAAGATGTTGAATAGATATTCCTTTACGCTATTTATACTTTCAGGACTTTTGTTTTCCTGTTCAAACAGCAAAGCCTCTTTTGGTGCCAATGAATCATCTACTGCCGCAGGTATAGTAATTGACACTTTCTCCGAATTTCCACCAGAGATAGAAGGTTGCTCTTGTTACTTCTCCAGTAATAAAAGTGACTTTGATAGCGGTAAATATATCTATGTTGACGACTATGGAAGCAATGCCTTTGTCTCAATCAATGGAGAAATGAAAAGCTTTAGCCTAAGTAACTCCGAAGGAGAAACAGAAGGCCATAACATCAAAAATTGGATTTCAGAAGATTTTGAAATTACCCTTAAGTATAAACAAGTCGGACAGGTAGAAGAGACTTGGCAGCAAAAAGGGACAATGAAATTAAAATCAAAGAAGGGTGTAGAAGTAGTTAGAGACATCTATGGAGAATGTGGTTGCTGAAAGAACAATAAGCTATAACCACGCCTATAAGTTAGCTACGCCATCCTATAGGCCAGTACGTTATGCAACATATCAATAAATGAAAGAAGAGAATTGTATATTCTGTAAAATAGCTCTTGGGCAGGAGAAAGCCCATATAGTATGGGAAGACGAAAATCACTTAGCTTTTCTCTCAATTTTTCCCAACACCAAAGGGTTTACGGTTGTATAATACTCCCTTGATTTAGGGCCACTACTTTAATTGATGTATAACATTTAACTTAGTGGAACAATGAAAGGAACAAGAAGGAAATTCAGCGCGGTCTTCAAGGCCAAAGTAGTCCTAGAGGCAC
>NZ_SSNI01000055.1 GCF_010015475.1 Pontibacter pamirensis | reverse complement strand
ACAAAGGCCTGCGGCTCATGCGCGGAGAGCAGAGCGCTGAGCCTGTTGAGCAGCACCGTCCGCTCTTTCTTGAGGTCGGTGCAGTGCCTGGTCAGTTCCCGCAGGGCCTTGAACACCGGGGCCGGCGGTTGCCAGGCGGGCAGCTGGCGCTCCGCCCCCAGCCGGGCGATGACTCTGGCGTCGATGCGGTCTGTTTTGCTTTTGACGTTGAGGCTCTTGCCGAAGTGCTTGACCTTGTTGGGGAGGACAACTGAAACATTCTGCCGGATCCGGTGCAGGTGATAGGCCAGAGGCTCATAGTAAATACCCGTGGCCTCCATCACAAAGTTTACCGGCAAGGCAGGAGTTGTCTGCTTGCTCAGGCCATTTGAGCAGTTGGTTGAAGCCCCTGATGCTGTTCTCAAAGGATGCCACCTGGGAGAAGCACAGGCCGGAGCTGGGGGAGAGTTTGCAAACGCAGGCGGTGAAGCTCTTTTTGGCGATGTCGATGCCCACGCACTGTCTTGTGATCTGTTCCATAGCATGAGTGGTTAAAGTGAGCGACCTTCTTTCTCCCTCGTCTTGCCTTTTGTCTTACACTTGCTTATCCACGGTGATAGCATTAAGGTACTGTCTTAAAAGTCAAGGATTTTAGTTGAATTTTTCTTATCTTCACATAACCTGAAAGAGAGCTCCTGGCCGACAGGTGCGGGATGTTCATCTTGTGTAGCCCTGCTTAGCGGGGCTACTTTGTTTTCGTCAGCTTCGCTGACACCTGAAAGAGAGGCTCCGGCCTCCAAGCTAAGGATAGCCTCTTTTTGTTTTTGATGCCTTCGGTCGTGAAGCGGGTCATACACCTGGTTCTTGCGCCACAGCGTCCATATCAGGATCAGCAGCTTACGCTGCACAGCCACGTAAGCCTGCATCTTAGTCTTGCCCCTTGCCAAAAGCCGTTCATGGAGTGCGGCAAAGACAGGCTCTTTATAGCGCACTACTGAAAAGGCCGGCAGGTGCATGGCCCGGCGGATATGTGCGTTGCCCTTCTTGGACATCCTGGTCTTTCCCGAGCGTTTGCCTGACTGGTTCTCCACCACATCATAGCCCGAGTAGCTCACCAGCTGCCCCTGCTTCTCAAAGGTGGCAAAGCCGTTGGTCTCGGCCAGGAGCACGGCCACCGTCTTGAGGCCCACTCCTTTGATAGCCAGGAGCTTCTCCACCCGCTCGGCCAGCAGCGGGTCCTGGCAGATGAGTTCCTGAATAGCCTCCTCCAGCTCCTGGATGCTTTTCTCCAGCGTGCGGACCATCTTTTTGAGGCTTTTCTCCACCTGCTTTACCGCAAAGGCACTGTGGTGCAGGGCGTGGAGCTGGTTGAGGAACACGGTGCGCTGGTTAGAGAAGTCCTCCAGCTGGCGGGTCAAAAGACGCAGCTGGTAGATGTCCTGCGACAGGGGCTGCCAGAGAGGCAGCAACTGCTCCAAACCCATTCGGGCCAACCCTTTGGCGTCGATGCTGTCATTCTTGCTCCTGTGGCCCAGGGCCTGCAGGTAGCGCTTGGCCTTGGTAGGCAGGATCACCGATACCTGGTAGCCCTGCTGGTGGAGAAACCAGGCCAGCTGCTCGTAATAGATGCCGGTGGCTTCCATGAGAATACGCAGTTCCACTTCTGCTGCGCGCTTGCTTTCCATCCAGCGCTGGAGCTGCCTGATACCGGCAGGTGTGTTGGCGAACTTGCGGGAGGCCTTCACCCTGACCTGACGCTTCATATCGAGGGTAGAGAAGACAACATCAAGGGAGTCTTTGGAAACGTCCACTCCCAGGTTCTGGCATAGCAGGTTTTTCATTGTGTTGGGTAGTTTGGGTAAATAAACTTCATCTGCAACCTATACTCACAGCTAGATACTGGGTCTCGCCTACAACAGGCGGCCTTTTGGTACTGTTCTGGCTTGGATGAAGAGGGAGGAAAGGGGTTTCTTAATGGCGACATCAATCGTGTCTAGTACTGTCACTTAATCCTTTCCTCCCTTATTATATAAAAGCGAAGGTACAAATAGTAAGAATTGTACTCTTGGCTAACATTTCAAAGATATGAGTACTGCCCAGACTCTCGGAGAAAAGGTAAGGGGGGGAATGGAGCTTCCTTTTTTACGGTATAGTATTGCAGACTTACCTGGCCCTCAGTCTCTCATTCCCCTTGGTCAATGCACCTAGTCTAACTACGATGAAAGGACCATTTTAAAACCTTACATAAAAGTAAAAGGCCCTCAGCTGTTGCTGAGAGCCTTTCGTGTAGCCCGTAGGGGACTAAAACTATATAACATCAACTATATTTAACTTATCGTAAAACTGCTCTAAAAAGGGTGTTTAGGCTGTTTTTAAAGAGTTTGTTGTAAAGGTAAGTCAGGTAAAAATAGAAGAGATTAAATATTAGTGTCCGAAATGTGTCCGCGGCTTCGGACAATTCGTATATTTGTCTGAACCTATATTTAATACTTCTATACTTTACCCTTATGACGCTCAACTACTACCTGGACAAGCCCAACCTGGACGGCGAAACCTCCATCTACCTTTTTGCCCGACTGGGCAAGCAGACAATCAAAGTCAAGACCGGCCGCCAAATCCACCCCACTTACTGGAACACCAAGGCGAACATCAAGGGCAACCATGTGAAAGGTAACTTCAAAGGTGCGCCGGAATTAAACGACAGCCTTACCGACACCAAAAACAAAGTTCGCAAGGCCTACAACAAGCGCATGGAGGAAAACCCCTCGTTCCGCTTTCCTGAGCTGAAAGAGGATATTGTGTCGGTGCTCTTCCCATCTGAGCCAGAGGCAGAGAAGAGCTTTCTGGAGTGCTTCGATGAATACATCCGGATTCACGGTGCCCACCGCAGCCACTCTACGCTACTCAAGTACCGAGGCATTTACAATCACTTAGTCAGCTTCAGCGAAAAGACTAAATATGTGCTCTCCTTTCAGGGCATGGACATGCGCTTCTTCGATGATCTGCGCAACTACCTGGTGATGGACCTGAAGCACAAGGACAACACCGTATGGAAAACCTTCGCCACGTTAAAGGCCTTCCTGGGCTGGGCACTGGACAGGGGCTATCATCAGAGTCTTGCCTTTAAAAAGTTCAAGACCCCGCAGAAGGACGTGGACATCATCTACCTCACAAAGCAGGAGCTTGACAAGCTCTACAGCTTTGACCTTTCTAAGCACCCGCGGCTGGACCGTGTGCGCGATGTCTTCTGCTTCGCCTGCGCCACCGGCCAGCGCTACTCCGACGTGGCCGCGCTTCGCCACTCAGACATCAAAGGTAACAGGTGGGTGCTGCGCCAGGTGAAGACAGACAGCGCCAACAACGTTCCGCTATCCCCTAGGGCAATGGCCATACTGGAGAAGTATGAAGAAGAACCGCTACCACTGCCGGTATTGTCGAATCAGAAAACCAATGACTATCTAAAAGAACTGGGTGAGTTGGTGGGCATAGATGAGCCGACGAGCATGACCACCCGCCGGGGAGGTGAGCGCCTGGTGGATACTAGACCAAAGTACGACTTCATCACCATGCACACGGCTAGAAGAACGTTTATCACGCTGTCACTGGAAGGAGGCATGCGGGCAGAGGTAGTGATGAAAGTCTCTGGCCACACCAACTACCAGACCTTTAAGAAGTACATCAAAATCACAGACAACATCAAAGAGATGGAGATGGAGCGGGTTTGGGGTAAAGTGGAGGAAGAAACAGTTGCTTAAAAACATAACGTGTAACATTGCGGTGGGTAGGGGTATGCCTTTCCCGTAAATTAAATTTCATCTCTATAAAAGAAGTACTAAACACTTTCAACCGGTATAATAAAAAATGAATTTCAAGGAGTACATATCCTACGTTTTTAAGGAAGATTTATCAGACAGTCCCTATCAGTACAAGGCAAAATACCATAAGGAGTTTTATAGGAAAAACAGCGAAATCTTAGACCAGGAACTGAGGGACTATTTTGCCTCCTGGCTTTACACAGGAGAAGCTAAAAAGTCACAGCGTTTCGCCTTCTTGGACTACCACATGGATATGTATGCAGGGGAGGGCATGGATTTCTGGGACTTTGTCAAAAGTAGCCCCGGCTGGCCATATGACCCCGGCATGGATGATTTCACTAGAGTTCTCTTCATGAGCATACCTGAGACAGGGGCAAAGGTGGAGTGGCTGAAGATGCGTCAAGAGGAGGCTTATAGCAGAAGGCGGAAGCCAGGAACATTACAGGCACCCCCACCTGAGGAAGACCATAGGTTAAGTGTGATGCGGAATGGGAAGCTCGTGGATGAGTCAGAAGTCAAAGAGTGGTTCAGGCGGGAGATGCTGTTAAAGGCGTTCAACGATGAGCCTATCATTTCATTGACAG
This sequence comes from Pontibacter pamirensis, assembly GCF_010015475.1. Taxonomy (GTDB): domain Bacteria; phylum Bacteroidota; class Bacteroidia; order Cytophagales; family Hymenobacteraceae; genus Pontibacter; species Pontibacter pamirensis. Next base: position 26,597 of record NZ_SSNI01000055.1, on the reverse strand, counting down.
ACTTCAAGACCTTTCTGCACGCCGGTTTCGCAAACTTCAAAGAAACAGCCACCGTGCCCGCTGACCAAAAGCTTGAGGTGAATGCAGACGGGGCGTTTCTAAAAAACCTCATGTTCAGATTTTATAAGACATACAGAGCAGATAAACGTGACAAGCCTTTTAGAGAAGGTTTGTCAACTGTGCTTAAAAAGACTTTCAACGAATTCGAGTTTCAAGAAGTGGACACAATTTACAATAGCCTATCCAGAAAATACATGGAAGGCAAAGTTTGTGATATTAAGGAGTGATATTAGTGCTATGAGGAAGTAGCATTTACCTATCAATAGATCTTTGGACTGTACTTAACAAACAAGCACATGCCAAACAATCTATTGATTTACATGACGGCGCATGATGCGATAGAAGCTATCGCACAGCGCACAGCTCAAATCCTGAGAGAGGACAAGCCAGAGCAAAAACAGCCCAATCCAGAGGCAGAGGAGCCCATCTCCATTCAGGAGGTGTGCTCACTGCTCAAGGTTTCTCGCCCCACGCTCCACAACTGGATGGCGCAGGGCACTATTCCTTTCCACCGCAAGGGCCGAAGAGTCTACCTGTTCAAATCCCAGGTGCTAAAGTCACTGGAAGAGCCGAAAAGGCTGGGAAGGAGCAGAGCATGATGGAGCGCCAAAGCACCCGCCTACCCAGCACTAAGTTTCTCACTGCCCAGAGCCTCTTTCTGGAAGTAAACGGCAAGCGCGAAAAGCGTCTGCTTTCCTATCAATCTAAGCAGCATGACAAGGCCTACGCTCTCCAGCTCGCTCATGAGCTGGAGGCGGATTTGAGCTTTTATTGTGAATCGCAGCGTGAGGTTGACCGTCTACTGGACGAGGTTCAAGCGCTGAAGACGCAGGTGCTTATGCAGCAGATGGAGCTGCAGCTGGAGAGGAGCATCATCCGCGACTTTGCCAAGAGCAAGCAGCTGGACCTGGAGCTGACCAACTTCTGCATGGAGCAGCTCCGACCAAAGCTAAGTGGAAAAAATCCTAAAGCAGCCTAATACAGTGCGCAAGTTATCATAATAGTCTACGGCAGGCTGCGCCGTGTCAGACGGTAAACCTCGCCGTGTCCGAAAAAAACCAAACCTTAACCAAACCCACCCTAATGACTAAAACAGATAATACATCGGCAGCTCTTCCTACGCATGAGGAGCTTCCGGACAGGCTACTGCCTTGCTTTAGCGAAACTGACTTCAGAGAGGCTGCCAAACTAAAGGACGGGCAGCGCCTGAAGACGAACCACTACCTCGTCACAGTGATAGAGAACGTGCTTGAGACCGCACGCCAGCAGCAGTGCGGCCTGTGCATGCACAACGGCTCCGTTTATCTCTACAACGGTGCCTTCTGGAAGCAAGTGGAGGAGAGCGCCGTCAAGGACTTCCTGGGCAGTGCGGCAGAGCGGATGGGCATCAATCCCTTCGATGCCCGATTCCACCTTTTCAAGGAGCAGCTGTACCGCCAGTTCCTCTCCTCCGCCAAGTCACCAAAGAAGGCGCGCCAAAAGGGGACCGTGCTGGTCAACCTGCAGGACGGCACCTTCGAGATAAGCCCCAGGTTCATCGGCCTGAGGGAATTCAGAGAAGAGGATTTCATGACCTATCAGCTTTCGTTCGGATATGATGAGGGGGCCCAGGCCCCACTTTTCCTCCGCTACCTGGATCAGGTGTTGCCTGACGCAGAAAAGCAGGCTGTGGTGTCAGAGTACCTGGGCTACGTGTTCGTGGACCAGACGGTGCTTAAGCTGGAGAAGGTCCTGTTCTGCTATGGCACGGGTGCTAACGGCAAGTCCGTGCTGTTTGAGGTTAGTACCGCGCTGCTGGGGCTGAGTAACGTGTGCAGCTACTCCATGCAAAGCATAACGGATCAGAACGGCTACTCCAGGGCCATGCTAGGCGACAAGCTGCTCAACTACGCCAGTGAGCTCTCTTCGCGGCTGGACCCTAATGTCTTCAAACAGCTGACATCGGGAGAGCCGATAGAGGTGCGGTTGCCTTACAAGGAGCCGGCCATACTGCACAGTTACGCCAAGCTGCTCTTTAACTGCAATGAGCTGCCCCGGGATATAGAGCACACTGACGCTTTCTTCCGAAGGCTGCTGATTGTGGAATTCGACCGCACCATCCCGGACGAGGAGCAGGACAGGCAGCTGGCAAGCAAGATCATCGCCAGTGAGCTCTCCGGCGTGTTCAACTGGATACTGCAGGGACTCCGGCGGCTGATGGACCGGAAGCGCTTCAGTCACTGCGAGGCTGCCAAGGCGCAGGTGGCCCTTTACAAGAAGGAGTCGGACAGCGTGCAGATGTTCCTGGAGGAGAACGGCTACAGGCCTAGCAATGAAAAGTGCCTGGCGCTGAAGGAAATCTATTCCAGCTACAGGAGCTTCTGCCAGGAGGACGGCTATAGGCCCCTGAACTGCACAAACTTCAAGAAAAGGCTTTCGGGCGCAGGCGTGCAGGTGGTGAGGCGCAACAGCGGCTGGGTAGTTTACCTGGAGATGGTGGCCGCAGAAATTTAAAGAAATGTTTATCCTAGGCTACACTTGCTGCACTTGCTACACTCCCTCAGCCTATGGAGAGTGTAGCAAGTGCAGCAAGTGCAGGGCCAAAACAACATTTTTAAGATTCACGCTGGCACACAGCATAGGCACAAAAACCCACACATTTACGCCTATTATGAGGCTAAAGGCTCCATAGGCCAGGCGCTAGGCATACCAGCAAGCATGAGCCAAGCATGGTATCACCATCACCTTAAGCGAATTCAGTTAAACAAACGAAATCTAAAAATAAATGGAAAATTCTAACACAGTGGAGAATTCAAACACACTAACAGTAAAGGAGCAGGTAGACAGGCTGCGTAGAAAGAACAGGTCCATCCGCGACATAGCCAAAGCGCTTGGCGTCACAAAATACACGGTGGAGAAAACGCTCAAAGAACTGGAGTCAGACAGTGTCCGGGATTCTTTACAGACACTTGATTCAGATGCCGTTTCAGAGCCCCGGACGTTGCCTCCGGTTGCACAGACAGCGCAACCGGAGGGGCAAAAACCGCAACAGACAGGGGATGAGACGTTGTTGCAGGCGGCTTTAGACGGTGATTTTCCGCAAGAAAAGCGGCAAGACACCACCAGAACTAGCGATAAAGAGCCAAAAAAGACCTTTTTTCAGGGTGTATTCCCGTTTATGATGCGTTACACACAGTATCTGAAGACACTGCAACGTGATGTTTCGCAGCAGCGGATTGTTTGGTTGCACTCCATCAACAGCAAGCACCTAAAACAGATAGATGAATTCAGCTTGCGCGCGCAGGCTCTCTGCAAGCAGCACGGGGCACAGTACGATAACCTGCTGCTGTCTGAGGTGCTAAGGGCCAGCGAAAGCTATCTAAAGGACGCGGCGCAGACAGCCCCGGTGCAAGACACGTTTGGTTTCAAGTGGCTAAAGTTTCCTGCAAATCCAGATTTAGTCAACCTTTGCAAGAGCGCGCAGCTCAGTGATTTCTTTTTGGAAACCCACAGCTCCTGCTTGCCCACAGAGCAGGCAGAGGCTATGGCAAAGGAGGGTGATTAATTTTATCTTTTAGAGGCAATGCAGTCTACTGTGCTTGCCTCTGAAAGCTCTTCCACTTCACCTTTAGCTGACTTATAATCTTCATAATCCACAAATGACAGAAGTACGGAAGAGCACTACTTACCATCAAATAAATTTTATCATGATTTCTTTTTCACTTAACACCCAAAAATATGAAAAGATATGCCTGTGACGCAGGACTGACAGAACCGTTTAAGATGAACGGCTTTATTGACTTGACGCAAGGGCGCCACCCGGGGCACGCTGGCAAGCCAGACGGGAAACGCGCGTTTAAGCTGCCTCGAAGATCCAGGCGCAGTATCATCACCATTGACTACTGTACGCTGAAATCTAATGAACTGCCGCACATTGAAGTTACGATATCTGAGGAGGAGCTAAAGGCCTATATCTGCTTCCATAAGCTCCCGACTCGCAGCAGAAACATCATGCTAACATTGTCCCCGCGCCAGGATAGGCTGGAACTGATGATGTCCCTGATTCGCCAGCCAGAGAATGGTGATAGCAATATGATAAGAGTAAAACCTGGGCTTTTGGATGAGGTACAAAAAACTTATGCTGAAATAAAGCTGTAGTGTTACCATAAGGTTTGCTACAGCAAGAAGGATATAGGAAGCGGTAGAAACTGTGGCAGGGGGAAGTTCTGTTCTCCCTGCCATATCAATGGGGCAGGTTTTTATACCTGTTTGGTGATAACTTCGACGACTTCTAAAACGAGATAAAGGCGTGGCCTTTATCGCAGATACACCGTCTGAATCTCGCTCAAGCGGGTCGTGTAGCAGGGGGATTTCATATCGCTGCGGAGCAGCCAGGCCTTTTCCACTCCCTGTGTCGCCACGCTCACTTTTCCTCTGCCGAACCTATCGGTCAGGCCATCAATAACCTCCATCAGCTTCGCGTGCTTTTCCCTGTTTAACGTATCCAATAGGCCCTGCTGCACCTGGTTCTGCGGCACGATATCCGTCACAAACACTCCTGATTTCTTGTACCAGTAGCCGTCGCGGTAAATGGCTTTGAGAGCGATGTTGGCGTAGTGGATGAGTTTGATGTCAGAGTTGGTGGCAGCAGGCAGGAATTGGGTCTTGCTGTTAGTATACTGCCTGTCGTGCTCAAAGAACTTATGGAAGGTAATTAAGACGGTAAGGAGGCTGGCGAAGCTTCCTTGTTGCCGCAATTTCAGGAAGTAATTGGCGGCATGGGTGACTGTCGCCAAGTGCAGATCTTCAAGAACATTTAAATAATTGGTTACTTGACGAAGCTGCGGGAGGAGCGGTTTCTGATCTGAAAATCTTGTTTAACTTCTTTATAAATGTCCATCAATATTCGCATTTTTGTAGATAACTTAGATAGTTATTTAAAAAAAGATAAAACATAATTATAATTTTACGTATAAAAGTTATAAAAAATACACCTAAACTGATAACTGATCTAGTTCTCCCTTACTTACGGTTTACTCTTCCGCTATAACAGCATTTTCTATTTGCTGTCTATTTGTCTTTTGGTTGAACACTAAATTCTTGTTTCATTTTTGATTGTAATATAAACTTCAACAGAGCAGTTTATGATACTTCATCAACCACAGCAACAGCTTTTACGGCCTTTTATAAAGCAAGTTCATCAATTTACTGTTAATCCCCAAGGGCTTTCTTCCATGACTGCTGTTCCTACTGGAAATGTTTTTTTATCTCTTTTTTGGGGAAGTGGAGGGTACACCACCCAGAGACCAAATTCTACAGAACGGACTGCAAGTGGAGGTATATATATATCAGGTCAGCAGTTCGAGATAGCTCATCATTGGGTAAAAGAAGGTGAAGTAATTGTTATCGGACTTGAACTGACTCCCAATGCCATTCACCAGTTCTTTGGAGTACCTCAACAAGAAGTCACTGGAAAGGTGTTACCGTTGGAAGATGTTTGGTGTAATAAAGCCTCTATGCTTTACCGACAGGTAACCCATGAACCTGATCCGGCTAAACGGCTGTCACTGGTGGAAGAGTTTCTATGTAAAAGGATTATAGCTAAGGAATGGCAGGATAATGACTGCATTTCCGAGGCTACTAGTCTAATCTGTTTATCTAAAGGCAGTATATCTGTAAGAGAACTAGCAACTTCATTGAGAATTAGCACCAGGAGCTTGGAACGTAAATTTTTAGAAGCAGTGGGCATTTCTCCAAAAGCTTATTGTAAGGTAAAGCAGTTTAACTATGCCTTCAGACAGCTTGCTCTATCTAATAAGCACGTTTTGGATGTCGTATCGGAGGTAGGATATTACGACCAGCCTCACTTTATAAAACATTTCCGGAAGGTCTTTGGCATAAGTCCCAGCCAATTCTTTGAAGAATATAAAAGTTTTTTATACTCTTTCAGGAAAGACAATGATGATTGTTTTCTGGATTCAATGTCTGACACGCTTCAAACTGTAAATAAATTGTACGTTTTTTAGCTGTCGCATTTTTCCAATACAAAGGCAAAAACATGCTTTAACTTGTGTTCAGTTAAATTTTTCTGTACGGCTATAAGCAGAAAAAGGTGCTTCCATTATGGACCTTAATAGGCTTACTACCTGATAATGGATACGTCTAACTGCCGGACCTATTAACCTAAAGTAAAATGCTGATTGTTCCTGACCGTGATTATGCTAAAGTATGAAAACAAACCCCACTCAAACCCACAGTTCCAGTCAGGAGGCGAATGCTAGTGAGGACAAAAAGGATAATGGGCTTCTAAAAGCCCCTCAAATTAACCTTCCTAAAGGTGGGGGCGCTATCCGAGGCATGGGTGAAAAATTCGCCGCTAATCCTGTCACTGGCACTGGCTCCATGAGTATTCCTATCGCCACCAGCCCTGGACGCTCCGGGTTTGGACCTCAACTCTCTCTATCCTACGATTCTGGTAGTGGCAATGGCATATTTGGTTTTGGCTGGAGTTTATCCTTGCCTTCCATTACCCGAAAAACCGATAAAGGTCTGCCCCAGTATTGTGATACAGTAGAATCTGATGTCTTCGTCCTTTCAGGTGCAGAGGATCTGGTGCCGGTTTTTGAGCAGGATGCAACAGGCAGCTGGATTTTAGAAGAGGGCAAACATGTTATTTTAGAAGAGTCACACACTATATGGGGTGTAACATATAATATAAGACGGTACCGACCTCGCATTGAGGGGCTGTTTGCCCGCATTGAGCGCTGGATTAGGGTAGACGATCCAGGAGATGTCCATTGGCGTTCCATATCAAAAGATAATATCCTGACAATTTATGGCAAAGACCCAAATTCACGAATTACGGATCCGGAAGATTCTCAACGGATCTTTAGCTGGCTGATCTGCGAAACAAGGGACGATAAAGGCAATGCTGTTCTGTACGAGTACAAACCAGAGGATGGTGTTGGAGTTGACCTTGCCAATACTTACGAACGTAACAGGGGTGACCTTAGAGATGCTCGCCGCACCACCAATCGTTATCTCAAACGCATCCGCTACGGTAATCGCACAACACTTTTAACTGAAACAGCACTACGCCCGCCCTTTTTAACCAGCACACAGATCCAGGATACTGACTGGATGTTTGAGGTGGTGCTGGATTACGGAGAACATAGCGCTGAAAGGCCAATGCCTGGTGAAACACCAGATTGGTCTTACCGACTCGATCCATTTTCCTCTTACCGTGCTGGCTTTGAGGTACGTACAACGAGACTCTGCGAGCGGGTGCTGATGTTCCATCATTTTCCCGGTGAAGCTGGTGTTGGCAATGATTGCCTCGTTCGGTCCACGGATTTCACCTATTCTCATGAACAAGATCCTTCAAGCACCCGCAATCCGGTTTATACTTTCCTCCAGGCTATTACCCAGACTGGCTATAAACGTGCAGACGAGGGGTACAGGAAGCGTAGTTTGCCACCGGTTGAGTTTGAGTACAGCAAGCCTGCCGTACAAAATGTGGTAGAGGATGTGGATGAGCAAAGTCTGGAAAACCTGCCTATTGGTCTTGACGGTACATCCTTCCAGTGGCACGATCTGCATGGGGAAGGAATTCCCAGCATTCTTGCTGAGCAGAATGGCGCCTGGTTCTATAAGCGCAACCACAGTCCCATCAACGAAAAGGAAAACAATGGTACAGTACGTACAGAAGTGAAGTTTGCACCCCTTGAGCTGATCGAAATAAAACCCAATAGTACCTTGGCTGGTGGTGCTCAATTTATGGATCTCGCAGGGGATGGGCTTCCCGACCTGGTGGTAATGAATGATGCAGTGCCAGGGCTATACGAACACGATGGTGCAGAAGGTTGGCAGAACTTTAAACCGTTTACTTCAGTACTCATCTACGACCTGCGCAATCCAAACTTAAAGTTCGTGGACCTGGATGGTGACGGACACGCTGACGTGCTGATTACCGAAAATGATGCCTTCGTCTGGCATCCATCTTTGGCCGAAGCTGGCTTCGATTCGGCACGACGAGTGACCCAGGTAATGGATGAAGAGAAGGGGCCAAAATTGGTTTTTGCCGATGGTACCCAATCCATTTATCTGGCAGATCTCAGCGGTGATGGTCTTATCGATCTGGTGCGTATCCGCAACGGCGAAATTTGCTATTGGCCCAATTTGGGGTATGGGCGTTTCGGATCTAAAGTCACCATGGAGCATGCTCCAGACTTTGACTACCTGGACCAGTTTGATCAAAATCGCATCAGGTTGGCAGATATTGACGGCACTGGCACCACAGACATTATTTACCTGCACCGCGATGGGATTCGCCTCTATTTTAATCAATCTGGCAACAGTTGGAGCGAGGCCCACATCCTAGACGTTTTCCCCAGCCTGGATAATTTAGCCGATATTAATGTTGTAGACCTGCTCGGCAACGGCACCGCCTGCCTTGTCTGGTCATCGCCACTTCCAGACAATGCAGACCGGCAAATGCGCTATGTAAAATTATTGGGTAGCCAAAAGCCGCACCTGCTTATCAGGACTAAAAACAACCTTGGCGCCGAAACTGAAGTGCATTATGCCCCTTCAACCAAGTTTTATTTGGCTGATAAGCTTGCTGGTAAACCCTGGATAACAAAATTGCCTTTTCCGGTTCATGTGGTCGAAAAGGTGACAGTTACCGATAAATGGAGGAAGACAAGCTTTGCCACGAGCTACAGCTACCACCACGGCTATTTCGATGGGGAAGAACGTGAGTTCAGGGGATTTGGCCGGGTTGATCAGATTGATGTTGAATCCTTTGGTGGTGCGGGCATTACCGAAGATCAAACCCTTTACCAGCCGCCGGTAAAAACTGTCACCTGGTTTCATACCGGAGCATTTCAAGGCCGCGAACATATCCTTTCGCAGTACAAAGGAGAATATTTCCCCAACTGGTTTGAACAAATGCTTCCACACCAGACAAATGTGCTGGGAACATTCCTGGAGGATGTTTTACCAGAGCCGGATATTATACTACAGAACCTGACTCCAGACGAATGCCGGCAGGCTTTGCGTGCCTGTAAGGGAATGATGCTGCGCCAGGAAATATACGAGCTAGATATAACTGCGCTGAGACTCCACGAAGAGCGTCTGGTAAAACTCTTTACCACCGCCTACCACAACTGCCATATTCGGCTATTGCAGCCGCAGGCTAAGCAGCGCCATGGAGTCTTTCTTGTCACCGAAAGTGAAGCCATAACTTACAATTACGAGCTTGATTTGCTTGCTGACACGCTCACGCCTGATCCGCGCATTGCTCACACGCTCAACCTTAAGGTAGATGACTACGGTAATGTTTTGCAATCTGTGGCGGCTGTTTATCCGCGCATTGGCCGGCATGAAGATGTTACGCTTCCGCCTGGTACAGAAAATCTGATTGCCCAGGTACAGAGGGAAACGCACCTGGCATATACCGAAACACGCTACACAAACGACGTGCTTGAACAAGATAATAATCGGCTGAGTGTACCATGTGAAGTGCTGACGTATGAGTTGACAGGCATCAGTTCAGAGGATGAAAGCGACTTAAGTACAATGGAACCACTTGATAATCGCTATTTCACGCTTAATGAGCTTCGTCGCTTTCAATTGAGCCTGGTGCACCAGCACGAGGGTGAGCCTGTGGCGGAAATTGCCTATCACGAGCTGCCAAACCGAACAAGTCCGCAGAAGCGCCTTGTCGAGCATGTGCGTATGCTTTTCTTTCACACCGACCTGGAATCGCCTTTGCAACTTGGCGACCTCAACCATCTTGGGCTACCTTTTGAAACCTATAAACTTGCGCTTACGGAGCAACTTCTGACATCTGTTTTGGGTGACAAATGGACGGACGAAGTACGCAACCGTCTTATTGAAGAAATGCTGAGTGGTTACCTGAGTGGAAGTGGTTTAGATACCCGCTTTCCGGGTGATAACACAGGACAGTACTGGATGCGGGCTGGCGTGGCAGGATTTTCAGATGATGCGGCCGAACACTTTTTCCTGCCGGAGTGGTATACGGATCCTTTTGGGGAAACGACTGAAATTGATTATGATGAGGAGACACACTTATTCATTCGCTCAAGCAGAGATCCGGTTGGAAATACGAACACCGTCAGACATTTCGATTATAGGGTTCTGGCACCGCGTGAAATGGAAGATATGAACGGTAATCGTTCAGAAGTGGTGTTCGATGTGCTGGGTCTTCCGGCAGCTATGGCTGTTAAAGGCAAGGGGAATGAAGCCGACCATCTGGACTTGACCGACGAGGTGATAGAACCTGACCTTGACACCTACATAGGGTTCTTTACAGAAAACTTCAGTACAACAGAAGCCCGCCGTCTGCTGGGCAGCGCTACTGCACGATTTATCTATTACTTTGGAGAGGCGTATGCAGAGGATGGAATAGTAGGTTATGGCCTACATCCTGCCTGTGCCGCCGCTATTCTGCGCGAACAGCACGTCTCTGTAGAGAGAGAGGGGGGAAGCCCGCTTCAACTGGCGTTTGAGTATTCGGACGGTGGGGGTAATATACTTGTTAAGAAGATACAGGCCGAACCAGAAACACGGGGTGGTGCGCTGCGCTGGATTGCAAACGGCAAGACCATCCTCAACAATAAAGGAAAGCCAGTCAAACAGTACGAACCTTATTTCACTGCTTCCCACATCTTTGAAGAATTGCTTGAGTATGGTGTTACTCCCATTATGTACTACGATGCTGTTGGCAGACTCACCCGCACTGAGTTACCTGATGGTAGTTTCAGCCGCGCCGAATTCTCCCCATGGCATGTAACAAGTTACGACCCCAACGATACAGCATACGACCCGGATCCTGACAAACAAAGTAACTGGTACAAACGCCGAACTGATCCTGCTCATCCTGACTTTTCTACTTTTAATTCACCGGAAAATGAGAATGCGGCTCGTCTGGCTGTCGAACATGCCAATACGCCCGGCACCGTAGTTCTTGACAGCCTTGGTCGTAAGGTAATTAGTGTTGCTCACAACCGCACCCGGAATAATGGGCACCTGCGTGACGAAAAGTATGTTACCTACACTAAGCTTGATTCCGAAGGCAAACCGCTGTGGATCCGCGATGCTCGGGCTAATCTGGTGATGCAATACATTACACCAGCCAAACCGACACGTGCCGCCGATGAACCTGACTCAGCCAACCTGGAAAATATGCCTGCTGGCACCGTTCCCTGCTACGACATCGCTGGTAATTTGCTCTTTCAGCATAGCATGGATGCCGGCGACCGCTGGATGATCAACGATGCTGCCGGGCAGCCTTTCTACGCCTGGGACATGAATGAACGCGTAACAGCCGAGGGAGTAATGGTGGAAGAGCATCGGGTGTACTTCCATACCTATGATGCCTTGCGAAGGCCGCAGGAGCGGCGCCTTAGAATCAACTCTGGTGATTGGAACCTAATTGAGCATTTCATCTACGGTGAGGAACAGGAGGATGATACTGACCGTAACCTACGGGGCCAGCTTTACCAGCATTACGATTCCAGTGGGTTGATCACCAATGAGCGATTTGATTTTAAAGGAAATCTGCTGGAGGTGCGCCGCCAATTGGCCTCTGAGTACATTGCTCCGGTGATTAACTGGTCTGATGGTTCGCCCACATATAGGCTGGAACGAGAAATTTTCACTCAAATTACTGAATACGACGCACTCAATCGAATGACGCGCCTATACAACTGGCATCGAGGTGAAGGTTCACGGGTAGCAGTCTATGAGCCGGAGTACAATGAGCGGGGTGTTCTTCTAAGTGAAGAACTCACTGTAGCTGCAATTAAAAGGTCAGGGGGGTATGAAATAGTAGCTCGAACGCAAAGAACGGAAGCAATCCGAGGAATCGAGTACAATGCTAAAGGACAGCATACCCAGATTCAGTACGGCAATGATACAACTACTACCTATGAGTATGACCCTGAAACCTTCCGTCTGATATTACTGCGCACCTCAAGAGGTCTTCAGGAATTGCACTATACATATGACCCCGGAGGTAATATCACCGAGATCAGGGACAATGCACAGCAGACTCATTTCTTTAATAACACAATTATAGAGCCGCACTGCCAGTACGAGTACGACGCTCTTTATCGTCTTATATATGCCAATGGGCGGGAACATGCTGCTCAAAACAATGTACAACGTGACTATCGAAAGTTTGAGCCTATTACTCATATTCCATTCTTAAACAGTCCGGAAGCCTTGCAGCGATATACCGAGCGCTATGCATATGATGAAGTGGGTAATATCCTTAGCATGACCCACACTGGTGGTGAGGTTTTGCGCTGGAAACGATGCTATCAGTATGCGCAAGACAGTAATCGCCTATTGGCTACAGGAGGCCCAGGGGAGCTGGCAAATCCTAATGACCCATGCCCGAATCATTATGTTGATACCCCCACTCTTTCTCAACGTTACGAATACGATACCCACGGTAGTATGCTTAATCTTAAGCGCACCCCGGTAGATTATTATCTACGTACGGATTACCGAGACATGATCCATCACGTGAATCAGGGGGGGGGCGGACAGATATGGTACAACTATGAAGCGAGCAAGCAACGCGCCCGCAAACGTATTGAACATAATGGCAGTACAGTGGAAGAGCGATTTTATCTGGGCGGGATGGAGTGGTACCGTCGTTGGAGAGGGGGTACTTTGGTTGAGGAAATTGAAACCCATCATTTGTTTCTAGAGGATCAGCGGGTGCTAATTGTTGAGGATGTATTAAGCACGGATAATCCCAATCTTGATGCTGATATCCTCTACCGCTACCAATATAGCAACCACTTAGGATCAGTTGGGTTAGAAATTGATGCAGATGCAGAAATCATTTCTTATGAGGAATACCACCCTTACGGCACCACAGCCTATCAAGCATGCAATCCCGAAGTAAGAGCTGCGGCAAAACGATATCGCTATACAGGTATGGAAAGGGATGAGGAGACGGGGTTGAGTTATCATACGGCCAGGTATTACTTGCCTTGGTTGGGGAGGTGGGGGAGCTGTGACCCGATAGGATTTGAAGGAGGAATAAATATGTATGAGTATGTTGGTGGTCATCCTAGTCAAGCTTCAGATCCATCTGGAATGAACGAGCTTGACGATGTTGTCAATGAAATAAACCAGCGTCTTGCTCAGGTGGAGGATTTGGTGGAACAGCTAGAAACTGTACGTGAGGAACTCGCTACTGCAGTTAGTGAATATAATGATGCTTTACCTCGGTATTTAGAAGCAGCCAGACAAGGCGATGTTGAAAATACAACTCGCTATGGAGATATTGTTAATCAAAGCCAAGCAACTTTGCAAAATGCTGAAAGACAATTAGAATCTATTTCTTCTGAACTTTCTAGACAGGCTGATATTTATCATTTAACTGGCGATTTAGACGTGGCAATAAGTATAGGTACAATTACTCCAGAACAGTTAGTGGAGATGAGACAAGGGCAGCAAGCCTATCTCGAAGAAGCTTTATTTAATGCTGATCATAGCATTAGTGATGCAAGAGAACAAGTGGTTGAAGTGCAAATTCATAGAAGAGATGCTTCTGCACTTGCAAGAGATTTTCAGGAATTGGGATACTCAGGTGAACAATTAGAGGCTTATTCAGGCAGGCCGCGACCACCAAGAGGGGGGAGTGGTGGTTCATCCCCTAGAGGTGGCGGTTCATCCCCTAGAGGTGGCGGTTCATCCCCTTCTGGAAGTTCGGCTCGAAGGTTTAGGTTTGGAAGAGCTTTTGGTGCTCTTTTAACAGGTGTAGGCGCTGCTGTTACTTATTATACATTTGATCCAAATGATCCGTGGAATTTAGGTGAGTCAGCGGCTGAAGAAGCAGCGATTGGAGAAACCCCAATTGGACAGTTTCGTGATGCAGTCCGTTTGACTGTAGAAGCAATAAGGTTACCAGGAGAACTGTATGAAAGTCGAGAAGCCATTGCCCAACAGGCAACCCCAGAGCATGTCCTTTGGGGAAGGGCTATGTCCTTTTGATTACAATACTAAGATTCTGAGAATTTCCAATATCTTCTTAATTAGCGTTATTCCAAATGAAAACAATTGTTAAATTATTCCATACTGACAATAGAGAAGCTGTTCTGGACACATTTTTTGAAAACATTGAGAACAACAATCATCTCCAGGAACAGCTCAAAGTACAGGGTGTTCTTTTTGAACTAGGAGCACCAAGGCAAGTTACAGCTGTCAAAGAAAGGCTGGATCAGTTAAACTACTCCAGATCCAGCTATACTTCTACGGATACCACAGTTCACTTGCTGGCTCCTAATGAAGACCTTGATGCGCTTACCAGCATCCTAAAAGCTATCCTTTTACCTGAAGATGATATTGCCAAATTACTTTGGGTAAGTGGACTAATCCTGGAAGATATTAATCAGGAAGATGCCTATACCCTCAAGGAAAAACTTGAAGCCGAATCTGCACAAGTCACTATTGAAGAAGAGAACCCTCAACTGCAATTCACAGTCAGCGGGCGAGTTCTCCGAGCTAACAACACACCCTTTAGCGGAAATGGTTATACTGTTCGAGCTTTCGACGCCATTTCTGATACTAATATCTTTGCTCTCAGCACTTTAGTCAACCTATCGGCAAATGGCACTTACCGAATTCCCTACGCCTGGCAATCCATCGGCGGTCGCAATGGTCCAAACCTTCTCGTCCGTCTATATAATCCCGAGGGTACGCCTGTTGCCGAAGCCAGAAAGATGTACGCCAGCCGCCAGGAAACGCTTGATCTGACCATTGACCAGCCAATTTCACAGACCTATACTCTCTCTGGCACTGTCCAAATCAGAGTAAATAACAACCCTCTACCCAATGTTGCCATTGCCGCTACCTTCAGGGCAAATAACCAAACTGTTCTGACTCAAACCAGTCGAACGAATGCCAGGGGCGAATTTGCTATCTCCTTTGAGCAGAGTCTTTTTGATAATCAGCCTCTGCCTATAGAAGTAGCTTTCCAATTAGAACAAAATAACCAGACTTTACCAACCACAACCACTATTCCTAACCTGCTCCCCCGCGATCAGACGATCACCATTCTCGCTACTTTGCCAGTTCCTGATGAAACCACTTTTATTGTTCGGGGAACAATTCGCCATGCTGATAACTCTCCCTTTAGGAATATAACAGTTCGTGCTTTTGATCGGGATCTGCGCCCGGAATCAGCACAATTACTTGGTGAACAAATTGCCAACGCTAAAGGATACTACAAAATCACTTACAACCGCACTCAATTTCGTCGTGCTGAGAAAGAACAAGCTGATCTGTTCATTCGAATACTCGATGCAAACGGTCAGAAAATTACCGACTCAAGTATTTTCTTTAACGCTGAGCCTGTTCAGGTCATTGACCTTACGCTGCAATCGGGGCAATTCCGAGGTACTGGTTCCTCGGAGTATGAACGATATGTTGAGGAATTGGAGCCACTTTTAGAAAATGTAAGGCTGTCAGAACTGACAGATGAGGACCTTCAGTTTCTCACAGGTGAAACAGGCATTTCATCAGAACACCTTCGCTTTCTCCAACTGGATGCTCATTGGAGCGATCAGCAAGAAATTAACCACTCAATCTTCTATGGTCTGCTGCGGCAGGGGCTGCCAGAAAATTACCACCGACTGCTGGAGGTAAAGCCGCCCAGATTACAAGAAGCACTGAGAACCTCTATAAAGGAAAATATCATTCCTGCCCAACTGGAGGATGATTTTGATAACATCCTGGAACAACTACAGGAATTAGCAATTGCGGCCGCTTTTGAAGAGGACGGTCAAACATCAGAACCACCTCTCGGTCTCCTCCTCCATACTGCACCCGAACTTGGAGTAGAGCAGCAGCGGCAGTTTGTTCGCTTCACTCTGCAATATGAAGCAAAAGGGGAGGAAGATTTTTGGGATAGGCTGCGCCAGGAAACAGCCTTGGATGAGGTAGCGATCAGCACCGCCCGGTTTACGCTACAAAGTAGTTTTCTCACATTTAATCACCTGCCAGTCTTGCAACAGGTACAGGAAGAGATTGGAGAAAAGTCTGTAAAAGTGTTGGCAGGCTGGTCGGTGAGTGAATGGAGGAGTGTTGTGGAACGGGCTTCAGCAAACGGAGCGGCTATTCCTAAAGAATTCGAAAATGCTGAAGATTATGTGAGTGCTATTGTACAGAACGTGGATACTTTCCTTCCTACTGACAGCCTATTTGCCCGCTCCCAGTACAAAGCCAGTGAAATGCCTCTGGAAGCAGGTTCACCTCTTTTTAAACTCTACAAATCACTGGGCCTGGAGGATATTTTCAACAATCCTGAACTGAATAACACGGCTAAAGAAAATCAGATAGGGCAGAAGATCCGGCAATTTAACAGCTTCCGACAAAGTAATCCGGCGCTCGACCTGCGACATGCTGATCTTCTGAGGGATCGTTACTTCGCGCAGGGAGAGCTAAATGAAATTAACTGGGGTACTATTCCGGAAGCTGACCGCCCGCAAATCAGAAAGCAGGCGCAGGCTTTCCAGCGGATAATGTTTGCAGCTGATGATACGGAGACGCGACTGAGCCTGTTAGCTGCGGGATACGACAGCAACTTTAAGATAATGAACACCTCTCCGATAATACTTGCATCTGATGCGAAGCTTGCCCCGGAAAAGGCTAAGGAAGTGCATAGGGCCGCCCAGGACAAGGTAATGAAAGGGGAGTTGACACGCTATGGTTTCGGTACAGCTATAAATGACATTCCAATTCGCGTAAGCAACAGGGATCCAGGCATCGCTGAATCCTTCCTCGATATGGTAGACATCGAGCAGCTTTTCGGAATTCAAAGTTTTTGCGATTGCCCCCATTGCAATTCAGTGCTCGGCCAGTCTGCCTATTTTGTAGATTTAATGGCGTTCGTAGACGAACATGTCTCGCAAAACGAAGAAATTTTTGGCCCCGAGGGAGATCCCCGAAGAGAAAGTCCGCTTTACCTGCCCAACCGAAGACCTGATCTTTGGCAGTTAGAACTTTCATGTAAAAACATTCACACCCAAATTCCTTATCTCCAGGTCGTCAACCACACATTTGAAAGATTTTTGATTCGCCACCTCGGTGTTAGTAATAGCAATGCTCTATATCAAAGATTGGCGGAAACGCGCAGCACGTTTAACCAGCCCTTCCTTCCGGCCATAGAGGAACTACGGCTCTACCTCTCACACTTCCGCCTGACACGCGCAGACATTTATCATTTGCTGGGTCGGGATACGGCTGAATATGGCCTTGCATATCTGCAGATCGTTCCTGTTGAGCTCGACATTATTAGCAGGGCAGACGCAAATTTAACACGTATGCGTCTTCTCTATGGGTTTAGCGCTAGTGGTCCTATTTTAATCTCCGTGCCCCAATTTATGAAAGTGACAGGGCTTGAGCGGAAGGATGTGACGCAACTTCTAAAGGCTGGAACACTTATAGGCCATTCGCTACGTGTTGAAAAAACGATAGTTGAAGGTAGCCTGGGGCAGCAGTTCGAGGAAGAAATTACCAGCAGTGATGCAGCGCGTGCAGTGGCGGCGCTCGACCTCATCCACCGATGGATTCGCCTCTGGCGTAAAACAGGCTGGACTCTGCCCAGCTTCGACTTTGTTCTTGGTCAGCTGCCAAGGGAAAGCCCGGATCCTGTAATTGATGAGGCAGCAGTTCTCCACCTGGCTAAGCTCAAAATTTTGGAGGACCGTTTAAAACTGAGTGTAGAAGAACTGGTAAGTCTTTTTAATCCCATTCCAAACCCTAGAGAAAATGCTGCTCAAGACTCACTATTCTTTCAGGAGAAGGGAAGCATGTATTACCGGTTATTTGGTGATGAACCTTTTACTGGGGAACCTGTGATTTTTCGCAGTTTGGAGACAGAGCATCCCACTGTTGAATTACCCTATCCGGATGCCTACCGCTTGCTGGCAGGCTTGAGCCTTAGTGAAACTGATTTAATTAAGTTGCTGATCCTGCTTCGTTCTGATCTGGTTACTGTCCCAGGTACCGATGCTACTGGTTCTCAATACCTCACTATGGTATTGAACTTAGAAAACCTCAGTTGGCTCTACCGGCACGCTCTCTTGGCACGCAAACTGACGCTCTCGATTTCTGACTTTTTTACACACATCCGGTTGATGCAATCGTCCGGTCAGACTGCACTCAACTCCCTAGACGAAATTCTTCAGCTGACTGAATTTAAACCTAAAATAGAAGACCTCCCATTCTCTCTTGATGAGTTGGGCTGGCTGGTACTGGACGAGGAGTATAAGGATCTTAGGTTGCAGATGACGGACGAACAACTGGAAGATTTTCGCAGGCAGCTTCCTGAAATGGATGAAGAAAGGCTTTATTTTACACTCGGTAACATTTTCCGTTGGGAGAGGGAGGTGTCCGAGTTTATTATCACCCTTACTGGAGTCACGTTGGAGGCACTGCAGGCAGCAGTTTCTTCAGATGAAAACCTGCAAATCCTTGTTAGCAGGTTAGAGAAGTGGCACCTACTAAAAGAAACTCTGGAGCTTAAGGCAGAACACCTGGAGTTTATTGAAGATAATGCAACACTTTTCGGTGATCCTACGGTAATTAACCTTCCCCTTATTCTCCACCTTTCTACTTACCACACACTTATTTCACCGGAGGACGTGGTGTTGGAAGAAGTGCATAACGCTTTAGTTGCTTTTGATAGGGATATGACTGATAAAGACAGACGTAATTTAGCAAAGATTTTAAAATGCGAACCTGTTCTGATAGAGTCTTTGATCAATGAGATGATGCTATCGGCACAGACGCTAGAGGCTGTAGCGCAACTGCAAGAGGCAATCATCATATGCCAGGAAATAGGGGTGAGCGGAGCTGCACTGGATCAAATTGCTTCATACAATTACGCAATGCTACAGCTAGGGAGGGACGCAATGCTTGGAGCCTTTCAAGCCAAATATCCGGAAGAGAAGAAGAGACAGGAGCTTTTGGAACCTTACACTGATGAAATATTGGGCCTGCGGCGGAAAGGGCTAATGGACTTCCTGCTTTCTCCGGCATTCTCCGAAGTGAGCTCAAACATCCAGCTGCGTGATACGCTTGATCTCTACCGGTTCTTCCTCATGGATCCGGAGATGGAAGGCTGTGCCAGAACCTCCTGGGTCTTAGCAGGCATATCCAGCTTACAACTTTATATCCACCGCTGCCTGATGAACCTGGAGCAAGCAGAAGACCCCGCTAAAGTTCATGTTCCACCTTCAGCCATTCCTAAAAAAGAATGGGAATGGCGTAAGAATTACCGGGTATGGGAGGTAAATCGTAAAATTTTTCTTTATCCGGAAAATTACCTCGAGCCTGATCTTCGCGATGATAAAACACCATTCTTTGAAGAGTTGGAAGATGAACTGTTGCAGCAGGAGATTACGGCCGAAAGTGCTGAGAATGCTTACAAGAACTACATGGATAAGTTTTTGAAAGTCGCCAACATGAAATATGCCGGTGGATATAGAGCTTTTAATGATAACCCTTTATACTTAGTAGCTCACACGCTGGAGGATCCACCTCAATATTATTATCGTACCCTGTCACCAACTGTTGACGATTATAATGTTGTTTGGTCGCCTTGGTATCCTATTGACATAGCTATCAATGCCCATGTGGTATCACCAATTATTCATAAGGGAAAACTGTACATCTATTGGGTCGAGATCCAAACTCGCCTGCAGAATGAATTTAGAGATGGACGGACGTTTTTACGTGGCTACACACATTCTATCTATTTAAATTTTTCACACCAAACCTCATCTGGAAAGTGGTCACCTGCAACAAAAATTAAGTTAAGAGATACTTTAGAAAATGTTAAATCTGAACTTATTGAGGCTATAAAGGCTCTCAATGATGCAGTAGCCGCTCTAGATTTTTCAACCGCAAATGAAATAATTACAAAAATCAACGGTTTAGATCCACATATTCTCACATCTGACTATACAGAAGAACATGAAGATGGTGGTATTCATGTTAGTGCGAAAGATTCTCATACGCTAACAGGGTATAAATGGGATAGAATATACCCGCGTATAAGTAACGGAGAACTGCGATTTTATTATCGGGATTCTATCAATCTTGATGGCACTAGCAGGGCTTCAGAAAGTTTCTTTCATAAAATATCTTTTCTTGACAAAAGCATAAAACAAACAGATGAATCTTTTAGAGGTAATTTAAGTAAGGCTGTGGCTTATAGAAACATGACCCAAATAGCAGAGAACGATGGGCTCAATGATATTTTGGAGTATGTGTATGGTGCAATCGGTTCGGAGTATTCTACACTAGCTATAAATAGTTCTAAATTTGAAAATATTAATTCATTTGAGGTAGATAGCTTTCTGCTCAGTGCGGGTAATACTTCTTGGTTTACATTCCAAAGATTGGGCTCAACCGTTGCTGAAACTTTAGGTACCATACTTTTTGAGCAAGACCTAAACAAGATGCTTTCTGTAGAAACACAAATAAATCATAAAGAACCTTTTGGCCCATGGAGTGGCAACAGTAATATAGCGCTATTTTTATCAGAAAGAAAACATATTGATTTTGAAGGTGCTTGTGGTAATTACTTTAGAGAACTCTATTTCCATATACCTTTTCTTATCGCCAACCACTTAAATGCTAATTATAAATATGCTGAGGCACAACAGTGGTATCATTATATTTTTGACCCCACTGCCTCCGAGAATCCTGAAATTGATGAGCAGCCTGAGGACCGGAACTGGCGGTACGCACCCTTCCGCTTCCAAAATATCGAGTCGTTACAGGATACAATGACTAATGAAGCAGCTATTGAGCAGTATCGCCTTAATCCTTTCAATCCTTGGGCTATAGCTCGCCTGCGATCTGGTGCCTTTCAGAAGGCTGTAGTGATGAAGTACATAGATAACCTGCTGGATTGGGGCGACTATCTTTTTACCCAGGATACCTACGAATCAATTAACGAGGCTACGCTTTTGTATATGACTGCCCTCGATATTTTAGGAGAGCGCCCGATTGAATTGGGCACATGCTCTGTACCGGAGAGAATCACCTATGGACGAGTGGCTGAAGATCTGGAAGGAGAGTCAGAATTTGTTGTATTGGAAAATCTACGGGTTAAGCCAACAAAAGACCAGGCACTTTCCATGCAGTCCTATAGGAATGATGGCACTTTTCGTACTGAACCAAAGCAAATCAACAGTTCAGGACTATCAATTGCAGAGAGGATAAAGTCTCAAAATAACGGAAAGGCAAACGGAAAAAGCACTCTAACTAAGGGCAAGTCTGATTCAAAGCCCGCTGGCAAATTTTTAGCTGAAATAACTCGGATAAGGGCTGTTTTTTGTATTCCTGTGAATGAAAATTTGCTGGCTTATTGGGATCGTGTGGAAGATCGACTTTTCAAAATTCGCAACTGTATGAATATAAGTGGGCTAAGGCGTTCCTTAGCTTTATTTGAGCCACCCATTGACCCGATGCTGTTAGTTAAGGCTAAGGCAGCTGGCTTGACGCTGGAAAATATACTTCTTTCTACAGGACAGCCAACCGTTTATCGGTTCAATATATTAATAGAAAAGGCTCGTGGTATGGCCGCTACAGTACAAAGTTTCGGATCTGCCTTGCTCAGCGCCTTAGAAAAGAAAGATGCTGAAGAACTAAACCTAATGCGGGCAACGCACGAACAGAACGTCCTTCAGCTAACTAAAAAGGTAAAGGAGAAGCAAATTCAGGAAGCTCAACGACAATGGAAAAGTCTGGAGGAAAGCCAGCGTAATATAGAAAGCAGAATAGCCTATTATACCAACCTGATTCAAACAGGTTTAAACGAATGGGAACGCACTCAGCAGAGAGCATTAGACTCGGCAACCACATTCACAAAGCTTGAATCATCTCATCAAATTCTTGCAGCTGTCTTTCATCTTATCCCTGAGCTTGGAAGTCCTTTCTCAATGAAATATGGTGGTCAACAGCTCGGTAATAGTTTTAGTGCTGTAGCTGGTATTTTTGGTGCATTGGCAAAACAGAAGTCTGCATTATCATCATCGGCAGGCTTGGAAGCCAGTAACCAAAGAAGAGCAGAAGATTGGGGGTTCCAACTCGGAACTGCTGAGCAAGAATATGAACAGCTGTCGCAACAGCTAGAAGCCGCCAAACTACGTGAAGAGATAGCTCAACGTGATCTGGAAATTTATGAGAAGAACGTTGAGCAGAGTGAGGAGCAGTTTGAGTTCATGAAAAGTAAATTCACCCGATTAGGATTGTATAACTGGATGGCACAGCATCTAACACGTATTTACCATCAGGCCTACCTTCTTGCTTATGAAACCGCAAAACAGGCTGAGGGAGCATACCAAAACGAAATGGGTGACTATTCTCCATTTATTGAACAAAATAACTGGGGCCAGGACAAAGCAGGATTGCTATCTGGAGAGCGCTTGATACTGCAGCTTCAGCAGCTAGAGCAGTCTTATTTAACCTCTAATGCGCGCGAATTAGAAATGACAAAACACATTTCTCTGGGCATGCTCGCGCCCGAACAGCTGGTGCGGCTTCGTGAAACCGGAGTATGTACCATTCACATCCCCGAGATGCTATTCGATCTGGATTTTCCAGGTCATTACCGCCGTCGCATAAAATCAGTGAGTCTGACTATTCCTTGTGTTACCGGGCCTTATACCAACATCAGCGCTAAACTTACTTTGGATTCCAACTGGGTACGTGTAAATCATACAGTAGGAGAAGTATTACCACCCCCTTTACGTAATGGTGCCTCCATCGCAACCAGCAGTGCCCAAAGTGACAGCGGTTTATTTGAACTCAATTTCAGGGATGAACGCTACCTACCATTCGAAGGCGCTGGGGCCATAAGTTCCTGGACTTTGGAGCTACCACAAAATTTCAGACCCTTCGATTATGATACAATCCCCGATGTTATCATGCATATGCAGTATACAGCAAAGTATGACGAGTCACTAAAAAGTGCAGTAGAGGCGCAACTCAGAACCAACTTAAACAACTGGCTGGATGGTTTAGCAGGCTCTACTACACCATTCACTCGCCTAATTAGTCTAAAGCAGGAGTTCTCCTCACAATTTCATCGCTTCCTTCATCCTGCAGCAGGCGAAATAGTGCATGAAACCCAAATTAGAATTGAAAACAGGCACTTCCCATACTTCCTGCGGGGTAGAGCCCTTACAGTTCAGGAAATTATTGTTGTTGTAAAACCGAAAGAAAAAGATAACATCCTTCACTTCAATGAAAAAAATATTCAGTTGGGACAAGGGCTTCTTCCACTCCCAAGTACAGCTCCCTCTGCTGCACTCTCAGTTGATTCATCGGAAGAGGAACCTGCCTGGGGAGGATTGCCTGTAGCGACTTTCTCCAGTCTTTCAGGCTCCCCAATTGATGATTGGACAATAAGGTTGAATCCTGCAGATCTGTCTATAACCAATATTGTAGAAGACATTTATTTAGGAATACGATATGAGATTGGAGTTACTTCATAGTCTTCTATAACAACTTATTATGGCTAGAGTTTGGCTAATCGGACTCAGGTACAATAATTTTTATTAACAAGTAAAGAAGGGGTTTATTATTACATGAACACGAATAAAAATGGGATAAAACCAAAAGGTTCTTTAGAGTTGATAATGTGACACAACGGATAAATGACTTCTTTTTCTTTTACCCAACTTTTGAATGGGGAAGAGCAGTAGCATCTTATATCATGCTATTGTACAATCTATAACGACAGCCTTTAAACTAACGGCACTTTTTGAAAGTTGAAGAGCTTGACTTTTTAGGTTTTCTTTGAACTCTTCAATATTTTTAGCACTGCAAGGGCTTTTAAAATGGGAGCACTCAAACCAGCCTACTAAGTACAAACCGTAACGGCATCTATGTTCAGAAAGGTAACGGCCTGTTAATTGAGTTTGCATAGCTGTTAATAATTCTCCATGCCAGCATCCTTTAGCTTCTATTACAACCGAATATTGCGACTGCTCACCTTCTTCATGTAAGCTAATAGCCTGGACGAGGATATCTGTTCTTTCGCCACTCCCTTTTGTAGTGGTACGCCTAATTTCTACTTCTCTATTAACCACGACTGCTCTATCAGACAAATCATACTCTAAATGCATTTTTACAAAGTCAGAAAAAGCATTTTCATCTTTATGAGTGTATGAACCTGAACTTTGTTTGTCCCACAGGAAAAAAGCTGTAGGGTTATATGCTTGTAACTTCTTTTGCAGTCTGAAAAGTGACTCTTCTAAGACTGTTAATAGTTCTTCCGAGCTGCGGACAAAGCGTCTTTGACCGTAGTATAATATTTCACGAAGTGCAGATGGTTTGGTCGGTAAAAATGCTTTTTCACATTGACGCATTTTTGCTTCAACAATCCACCATTTGGAGCCTTCATTGCCATGCAATTCATCTGCGACATATATTATCGCCTCAATAGCATCAGGTGTTCCCTGCTTTATCAAGTTGCTTATCAGATAATATTTGTAACCAGTTATGTAATCGTTGATATGCGATGATGTTCGAGTTGCGGCATTCTGATAAAGCCAAGCTAGCAGTTCAGCCTGATGCTGTGTTTGTAGTTTATATAATACTCCCTGTTCCGTGCGATCTGCCGTTTTAAGTGTCTCTATGAGCAATTCATAGCCGAAATTTATGTCTTCCTTAACGAAAGGCCATAGTAGCTGCCATGCTTCTAGATTCCCTTTCAATAGAAACTCTGAAGAAAGGGTAAGCACAATGCTCCGCAGTTCAGTATCTTCGGGAGCTTTTTTAAGCTCTTTTAACACCTTGGCTGTTGTGTCGAGAGCCAGTTGTGGGCAGTTGTAAAAAGCAGTCCTAATAAGGTACTGGTAATTTTCTTTATACAATTTTAACTCACTTGCCTTCAGCAAAAGAAAATTTGCTAAAGGCTCGTCTACAATAGGCTCTAAGCTTTCAATGGTATATAGACTACTGTTTTGGGATAATCTGTTTGTAATGTAAAGGTCTAACGATTTGATTAATTGAACTTTGCTAATTTTATATGCTTTTTTTATTACTAGAATTCTGGAATCTAAGACGTTTCCATAGCTGTCCAGGTAGCAATAGGTGACGATAGGTTCCCAAATAAGCCACAATCCATCAGGTAGTTCATCGAAGGTATCTATATCTGAACTTGCCAGCAAAAGCAATGCTTTATACCCAGCGAATTCTGGTCTGCGGAATTCACGAGAATATAGCCATTCTGTTTTAACTTGATTATACTGCTTTAAGTAGTGCTTTGCAGCTTGTATAATCCTTGCTTGGACTTCCTTAGTCAATCTGTCCCATACTGGCAGTTGTCTTATATCGTACTCGCGGTCACTCTTGCGTTTATTTCTGTCAAAATCAGATTGCATGACTTGAATCATACGCCACCATCCATCTACATCACCAGCCTCAAATGACTCAAGATATTCTAACGTAACGTCTACAGGAGACCGAGCAGAGGTCTGCTTTTCTCGGGTTTCATGTTGCTGGTTTGCGGCTTCCTTACTTCTTGCTGAGTTCTCTTTCATCCGTAGATGCTGCTTAGAACCTAGTTCGATAGGATTAAACCAATGCGCCACATTTTCCTGTAGCCATGCATCTTTATCGAAGAGCTGTATAAATTCACTTATTCTTTTTGTATCCTCAAAGTAAAAAAGTTGACTTAGTAATTGACTAGCCGCTCTTTTTACGACTTTATTTTGACACTTTGCATGCACCTCTAATAACCAATCCCAATCATTGCTATTAAGGAGGTTTGATTGGCTATTACTCTTTGTTAGCCAAAACAAGTATTCTTCAAATTCAGGATTAGCCATTATCTCTAATGCAACCTCGCGCCTATTAGCTAAATCTGCATGAACTTCAAATGGGCGATTTTGCCGTATAAGCTCCTGCAGGAACTTAGCCAATACTGCTATTATTGTTTTAGAACCAGAGCTTAATGCAGTCCATGCCTTGTCTAGTACATTATTTATTAATGAACCAAAATCCCCGTGGGGATATTCATCAAAAATATTAGGTCGTTTCAACAATAACTCGAGTGCAACTGCTGCATCCTCTATAGGCATTTCTCGTCCAATGGCATCAATGGAAGCTTTATAAGCTCCAAATAAGCTACTGTCTTTTGGAGTTGTAAGGTTGTTTATTACTTCTTCTGTTGATAAATAGGAAGGATAGAGCAAGCGAATAGCAATGCCTTTCAACTCATCATCAGTATCCTGTTCATTGGGGTAGAGCGCAAAGGGACGAATAACAGCAGCAGTGTTGTCGATTAGAAAAGAGCCTAATGCCTCCATTGCATATTGTTTTAATATAAGGAGCTCCTCTTTGCTCTGCAGCAACAGTACAAGCTCTATAGTACTCCCTGTTTGTAGGACCACCAAGCACTGTTTTTAAGTTGATTTTTCCCTAAGTCCTCTCCCAATCAGGCCGCCTGCTGTTTGTATACCTCCACCGGAATCTGTCTCCCTATCCCCTGA
>NZ_SSNI01000054.1 GCF_010015475.1 Pontibacter pamirensis | reverse complement strand
TGTTTGTGTGTAGAGCCGTAGTGCTTTTTGGGGTGCTAAACATTGAATAGCGGGTCAGCAGGTAACTAAGCTAAAAGACTGTGGAGTTTAAAAACTATAAAGAAGAGGGAGTTTTGCTGTACAGAAACTTTTATTTTATACAGCGGCTTTAACCTATATAACTGACGTTATAGAACAGTAAAGGCTCCCCGTGATGAGGAGCCTTTACTGCTTATAGCTCATAAGCCCATTTATGTAAAGTAACAGTCTCGGTAAGGAGTAGTTGTGTGGGTTAGCACGAACCTTTACAGGTATATACTAGTTGAAAATTCCGCAGAAATCTTCAGAAGAGGCGGCAATGAGAAATCATTTATAGCCATTGTTAGGCACTGGTCCATTATCTCATAGTTTTTCTCGAACTCCTTCTAATATTATACTATCAACAGATTGCTCATCTGTATCTTTCGATTTATGTAAGACTGAAATGTCTCCCGTGGATTCAAGAACGACAGCTTGAATTTGATTTAATCGTGATACGTTTGCCTCTCGCAGTTTTGCGATCAGCTGTGATTTTTCAATTCTTGCGTGTTTTAGATTTTCTTCAAGTATCTGATTTCCCCTCATCAACAGAAGCGGTTTATTCGAAATTGTAGAACTTAAGGCTGGAAATTTTTTCTGCAATGTTGAAAAAATAAAAGTCAAAAAAAGAAGACTTGCGATTGCAACTGAGCCATGAACAATAGAAGTACCTGAAGTGAGAGTAGAGGATATGATACTACCAATAGCAATTGTAAAGGCAAAATCGTAAACAGTAAACTTTGCGAATGACCTCAAACCTATAATTCTGGTTAATAAAATAATGACTGAGAACATCATTATGCTTCCAATCATGGTTTCCAAGAGCGGGTCACTTTTATCAAATATCCATTCCATAACTTGACTATCAATTGTATTGTGCGTGGCTTGTGCCTAATTATTGGCTAAAC
The DNA here is from genome assembly GCF_010015475.1 of Pontibacter pamirensis. Classification (GTDB taxonomy): domain Bacteria; phylum Bacteroidota; class Bacteroidia; order Cytophagales; family Hymenobacteraceae; genus Pontibacter; species Pontibacter pamirensis. The sequence goes on along the minus strand of NZ_SSNI01000054.1, from coordinate 30,738 downwards.
GTAATCAGGCAAAAGAATATACCATATACCACAGTCAACATAAAACACTGAAACCGGCAGAGGTCCCCCGCCACAGCAACGCACCAAAAGGAGCGGGTGCGAATCCAGCGCGTGAAGGCTGTTTCACCTATAACAAATCCTATGTAAAATAGAGGGGGTTTCTGAGAAACGCCAGATTTTTACTTCCCTTCTGTAACTCTTACCTTAACTTTTGTGGCTGTTGAGCCGGAACAGCCCTTAGTCTGAATTGAGCTGGATGTAAAAAGTAGTTTTAACGTCTTCATGGCTTTCCACCCATATTTTACCACCTTGCTTCTCGATAATTTGCTTCACGATAAAGAGCCCCAATCCGGTTGTGGGTTCGCCTTGGGTTCCTTTTCTCCTGGCCTGGGTGAATTTGTCAAAGATGGAGGGTACTAACTTAGCTGGAATACCAATACCGTTATCCTGGATTAACATCAGGGCTTTTCCCTCCTCCTGCTTTAGGGTGATGACCACCTTTCCCTCAGGTTTTGAAAATTTTATGGCGTTGGATACCAGGTTCTCTAAAACCCGCCGAAATTTATCTGGATCCACCCATCCATAAACCGGATTATCCGGGGCGTGGACCTCAACCTGTATGTTTTTGTTTTGGGCGTTGAGGGAGGACGAATCCAGAAAAGCTTTGATAAAGGGTTTTAAATTAACTTCTTCCGAAGTGAAGTCAACAGCTTCTACTTCGCCGATGATAATTAAATCATCTATGATGGATAAGGTTTTATCCGAAGTATCAGTAATCATTTTGACAAAGGAAAGCGATTCCTCTTGTGTCTCTTTTTCCTTGGCCGACATTTCCTTCAGGTTCTCTTTCAGAAAGCCTGTGGCCAGCTTGATGTTGAAGAGAGGTGACTTCAGATCATGCGCCACCATGTGCATCATGGTTTCCTGATTTTCATATAGCCTTTTGAGCTCTAATTCCAGGGACTTCCGGTTACTGATATCTTCCACAATGGTATAACCTAAGGAAATGCCCTGGTCCTGGAACAGAATAGAGCTTACCTGGCACCATAGATAAGCGCCATCTTTTTTCCTGATGCTGGTTTCTATTTGAAAAGTGGGAATATTCTCCTCCCAAAGGCTTTTTTGGAGTTCTTTCCAGTGGGGTATAGAATCCGGATGAGCGAAAGTGGTGATTTTAGTGCCGCTCAACTCCTCTGCGGTGTAGCCCAGCATCTGTTGCAGGGCCTCATTTACCTGGTTGATTCTCAAATCGGGGTCGATAATTTTATTGCCCAGCATCGACTGGTTAAAAATGGCTTCGAAACGGCTTAGGCTTTCTTCATACCTGCTTTCTATGGCTTTCTGCTTTTCCAGCTTCGCTTTTGCTTCGGCATTTTCTAAGCGCAGTTGTTTGATTATCTCTTCTAAAGCCGGGTCTTCCTTTTTCATTGGTTTTTACTGCTTTCTGTCTTGATCGATTTGTATTCCATAGGTCTTTTAACTTAGCCTGCTGTATATACGGGAAAAGAGAAGGTGGTTTATATTTAGATAAAGCGCAGCATTTTTATCTGTACACTTTGCCTCATCCTAAGATGCGTTGACTGATCAAGGGTATAATGAAGGTTAATGAAGGTATAACCAAGTTCTTTCATATACCATGTACGTATACAAGGGCTTCACTTGGATTTTAAATTTTAAAGGAGTTGTTATTTATGGCAAACAAACAGGATAAAGCGCCCGCCCGCCGCACAGGCAACCCGGCAGGCGCTGCGGCGGGAGCGGGGCAGCAAAAGCAGTCGGCCAGGCAGGCAAGCAAACTTGAAGAAAGAAAACCGGCAAGCACACCTGAAGAAAGAAAACAGGGGGCAGGCGGGGCGAACTCGGACTTTTTACAGGAGACCCTGTTTTGACGGCTGCTTGGGCGGCATAAATCTCATAACAGGCAACATAAAACAAGCAAGGCTCCTCATGATGAGAGGAGCCTTGCTTGTTTTAACCTAAACTGGCGGCTTTTATTGATCATTTAACTATAGAAAAAGAAGCTAAGCCATATATGTTGGCAGAACTCAAGATATTAGGGATTGACTATTATTCAGTATTCCCCGATTTAGACGGCTTAGGTATGTCAATCAATAACGAATTTTATGAGAAGTTTAATGAAGCTAAGTTCTGGGATGGTTTAGAGCTTTAACTTGTAGGCTAACAAATAGCTGTTTTGGAGCTCGCCAAGAAAGCATCAGTATAAACAAAAGGGAAGAAAAATAGTATATTTGAACCATGAGAACACTCACATTCAACTTCCACAATGAGCAGGAGGAGAAAGTGCTGCTGGCCTTTCTGGACAGCCTGAAGTACGATTACCGACGCGTGGATGAGCCTGAGGATTTCCTTCTTTCCGAAGAGGAGGTGAAAGGGCTGCTGCAGACCAAACGTAACTTTGTGGAAGGCCGAACCACGGCCCGTCCCTGGGAGGACATTAAGCGCGACCTGAGGCGTGCTTAAGGTTCAGCTCCTAGAAAGGGCGGAGCTAGAAGTCAGGGATGCCTACGCCTGGTACGAGACGCAGCAGCCGGGGCTTGGTGATCGGTTTCTCGACATGGTTGATCACTATTTGACCCTGATCGGGTCTAACCCGCACCAGTATCCTGGCAGGTACGGCAACGAGCTCCATGTTGCCCCCATGAAAACATTCCCTTACCTGGTCGTTTATTGGGTCGATGAGGGGCAGGAAACAGTGTTTGTGACCTCTATATTCCACACCAGTCGAAAACCCAAGAAGTTTTAAGTGCCGCCGCAATGTGCATTACGCATCCCCCTTATGCGTCCGAAATAGCACTTCGTTTAGAAAGCCTTCAATTTAACATAATGATACTTATGGGCTATCTTTTCTTAATTATCTAAGTGTTTTATTACCTTATGATGATTATCGAGCCTTATGAGATTGTATGTGCCTTCACCTAAATCCTCAATCAAAACATTTAGATCAATTTTTTCATCATCATTTAGTGGTTTATCGATTGAAGTGAAAATTACAGTTTGCTTTTCAGTAAATCCTGAACATACTTTAAGCAATTCTTTTAAGCTGTTTAGATTTGTCCTATGCTGACCAGGCTCGTCAAACATAACAATCCCAGGATGATTTACACCCCTACTTAATAAAGAAAGAGAATAAGCCCAAATGTTACGTACAAAATCAGAAGCTGAAGAGTTTATTCTAATAGATTGTGGCACATTATCATTTCTATGATTTTTATAAACAGGAAAATATTTAAAAGGCTCTTTTCTATTAATCCAAATTTGATATTTTGCATTACTTTCATAACCAAAGCTAAAAAGTAAATTCTTGTATTCTGATTCGAAATCAGCTAATATATCCTCATCTGCCTGTTCTGACATACCCATATTACTTATTTTAGTATCATTATTATGATATTTTGTAGCCAGCGCTTCTAATTCTGATTTCAATTCTGAAATTGATTCCTTGAACATATTTAGGTTATCAATTTCTCTTTCAAGCTGTAGTTTTTTGACAATCTCTGATTCTGAAAAAGCTCTGTCATCTGATATCAAATCTTTGGAAATAGATTTTATTAAAATTTCCTTTTGACGTAAGCTATTTTTGAAGTATATAAGAAGTACTTCTTTTTCTTTTAATGTTCCATTAAGGCTATTTATAGAGGATTCAATTATCTTCTTTTGGCTTTTAAGAAAATTGGTGTTTTCCTCTAATGTTAGTTGAGGTATCTGTATGTTTCTGGTAGAAATGAGATTTGTAGTCACTTCTTGAGCGCATGTGGGACAATGATTAGTACCACGTTCATTAATGATATTCTCTCTAAAAACTTTTCGTAAGTTAATATGGTCCTTAATCTCAGATTCAACTATAATTAATTGACTATTTAAGCTAACTAATTGTTGTTTATCGATATGTAGTTTCCTTTCAAATTTTTCAACGTAATCTTTTAATTCCGAATATTTTTGTTTTTGTTCATTGAATTCTAAAACAATTTGTTCTCTATTTTCTTTTACCGTTGAAATTGGTTTGTTTTCCAGCTCTTTGGCTTTTTCCTCTTTATCTAATAAAAATTGATTAAAAGAAATTCTTTCTCCTTCAGATGTAGAAAACACAACTGTGATTTTGTCAATTTCTGATTTATCTGTAGTTAACTCTTCTGGAATATTAATGATTGTAGAATTTGTTTGCTTTTCTAGATAGGAAAATGCCTTGATCTTTCTTCTCCAATCTTCTACTATCATGTTCTTCTCTTTACTCAAGACATCTTTCTGAGTAGAAAGTCGGATTTCATTAAGCCCTAGGAGAAATTCAACTATTTTTTCTTTCGCTTTTGTAACACCGAAGAATGGCATAGTTGCAAAAAAGTCAGACCATCCTTTGGTTTGTTCTATAAACAAAGAAGAGAATATAGCTTGTAGATATAATGGGCTGTAGTTATCGGATCGAGAGCTATTACTGACTTGAGGAAGCTCTATTTTAATGAAGCTACTCAGCCAATTGTAAAAGCCATTAGTATCTTCATTGTTTCCTCTGGAATTAACAAAAAATATCTCTTTTAAAATTACCTTATCTTTATCATTCAAAGAATCAAGAGATGCATAATTGACAACTACATTAGATGTTTTTACACTTTCTGAGCTAGGTTTTATGAATCTTTCTAAACAGACAATTTCCTTACTTTCGTTTTCGATTTCCAAAAGAATTTTTGAAGATTTTACTTTATAATTAGTGCCTTCTTCATCTTCTTCATTCAGCTTAATAGTGAATTCCTCTTTAAGTGCTTTGTCCAGAGCTTTTTCATTATGACCACCTAAGAGTTCTTCCATCCCTAAAATGTAATAGATACAGGTATTAATGGTGGTTTTACCTCTTGAATTTGGACCTGCAATGATGTTAAGACCTTTGTCGAACTCAAATTCAAATCCATATAAATCTGTTAAATCCACACTTTTGTCGGATAGAATTTCAGCCCTCAGCTTATTTATCTTAAACATATTGATTTAGATTAATGACCAATTTTTATTTGCAGAATCTAGTCTAGATTTCGGTATTATCCCTAATGCTCTGATTTTCTGTAGTTCATCTTGAAATAGGTCAAACTGATTGATTGAATTAATTATACTGTTACCCTTGTCTGTTATTTTAATTTCAAGGGTTTGGCCTACTATGATGCGTTCAATATATTCATTAATCAAACCTAAAGCTAAGACTTCATCAATCCCATGTTCAAATGTCCATGGGATTAGATTTTTTCTTACTTGATTTGTTAAATCAAGTAAGACCTGATAGTTATAATCATTCCGTAAACTCCAAAAAACAATGTGAATGAGTTCTAGGCTTGCTTTTTTACCGTATCCACAGTATTTTATTATTGCCAATAATAAAACTATCTTATAGTAGCCATTATATCTTATGGATATTGATGTAGGTTTTTGGTCTAGTTTAATATCAATCATTGGTGGTAAAATTTAGTGTACATATTCCAAGCCACTCAATTATTTGATATTCTGACAAGTCCAAATTTGTAAAATCGGGCAAAATATCAAATTCACTTCTTAATTGGTTTTGAAGTTCAACTTTTAAGGTAATTGCTTCACTACTTTCTTTTACACTTCTTGAATAATCATCTTCTACCTGATCTACAAATCGCCTAACTATATTCTTAAATTTTGAATAGAGAAAAGGGTAATCATTTTCTATCGTTCTAACATTATCTTTCATTGCTAGAAATTTCCTTATCTGTTTTGCAGTTACTCGGTTAGCTTTATCTATTTCAGAGTGCAAGACTTGATTTTTTCTATATAGTTTGTCAAAGAAATCACTGTTCTCACTTTTAAATGATTCTATTTCCCTATCTGTTCTCTCTTTTTCTAAATTTTCGTTCCACTTTTTCAAACTTTCAAAATCTGATAGATCTACATATTCTGAAATGTATTTTTCAAGATGATTTATCGAGCAGCAGTCGATATCGTCATTCCAAGCTTTTTCTGTAATTACAGAGTTTAATAACCCTATTAGAAAAGGAGAATTGTGTCGATAAACAAATACGCCGCTTCCAGACAATCCTTTTGCAACATATTGCCCTTCTTCACCAGCCTGGTCAAATGTTTCTCCCAATATGGTAATTCTAAACCGCGCTTGGTCCTCACTTACAGATAGAATCTTACCGTTGAAAGGCCTGAATTGATCTACATTTATACCTTGATAACCACAGAACTTTATTTCATTTTCAGTTAAAACACCTCTACCTAACTTATATTGGTAAAGGACTTTTTGCTCATCATCAAAATCTATTTCAATAAGTGCAAAGTCCCAATCAATATTGAACTCCACGATCTTCACACAAGTGATTCCATTAAAATCAGAGGCATAATCATTTTGTTTCTCTATTGTAATATCACTAACTTTTGGAACGGTATCGCCTAAACAATGTGCCGCTGTTAAGACATAAAACGTTTCTTTACCAGGTAAAAGCACTCCACTCCCTGTTTGTCCATTACTCTTAACCCGAACACAATATTTTTCAATTTGATTATGTGTTGTCATAAATTCTAAAATCTATTTTGACTTTCAGCACTCCAATTTCCATGCTTTAGGTCGATTTTATTTATAAAATCTCCAATTCGATTTTTTAAATCAATCAGATTGTAATTGAAATAAATTTTCAAGAGCTTATCTGACCTGTTAGAATTATACACTATGCGAGCAATAGTTTCCCTAGATGGGTGAATATGATCTGCTGTTCCTCCATTAGTAGAAATCAAGTAATTGTTACACACGATTAAACTCAATAACTCTTGGGAAGTGTTATTTAAACTGCCATGATGTGAAACTTTCACAAAATCAACTACCAAAGGATTTTGTTCATGATAGCTTAACCCTCTTAAACTTTGTGATATTATTTCGGGTCTAGAATCAGCAAGTAATAACAATGAGATGTCAGGGCATTTTAATATAAAAGAGATAGAAGAAGCGTTGAAGATGTCATTAGAAACATTTTGGTCTGGAGAGAAGGGTTTTGTACTTAATTCTTCTAAAGACTGTAGATAAGTTCTTTTGTTGGATGAAATATTCTTTTTGTTTTTTTTCTTATCTATTAATCTCAATAATTCCCACTGTTCATAAAGTTTATTCACAATTTCTAGGGTTGGAGATAAAATTGTAAATTCAATTCCTGATCGGTTAATTGATTTGTCCTTGGTCGAAATTTGAGAAAGCTTTGCTCCTGGTTTTTTCTCCAATATTAAATTCCTTAAGTTGTCTCCTTGTCTAACACTAATCAACTCTCCTGTACTAACTTCAACTAAATCAGGGTTATTCATCCAAATTTCATCAATTTTGATGTCGTTTATTAAACTACTTTTTAAAAAGCTTATTAACCCTGCAATGTGGTCAGAGTCTATGTGTGTAAGAATAAGAAGGTTTATATGAGAAAGATCCTTTAGCTGTTCTTTTAGTGAATACCTGAATGTCTGAGCGGTACCTCCATCAATAAGTATTACAAATTCATGCAAATTTGTATCAAAAGTTTTTATGAGAATTGAATCACCATGAAAGGCATGAAGTATATTGAATTCAGTTTTTGTTCTAGTCACTCTGTATTACTTAAAATGTGTACATAGCCCAGTACGCTATGTGTTAGGTACTTTACTCTACTTTCAACCTCTTTACATTTCCACGTAATTCAGATCTATATATCCAACAGACTCTCTTTGCAGAAGTCAAATTAGCATCAACATCTCCAACTTCCCATTCTTCTGAATGTGATTCAATCTACTTTTATGAACGTGGCATCGTAAATCACTCCGATGTATGCTTCTGGTAAGGGATTGGAGTTGAATCGGGCTAACGAATATACTATATATACGCAGCAATATAAAGTAACCTGCTGAAAGTTTACTCTCCCCGCGAAAGTACTATAATCCTTACCGTCTCAAGCAGGCTGCAAAGGCGGTTTCGCTTGTAACTGATGCCTCAAGTGAGTGGTTCTGGTTTGCAGCTTCCATCTCTGGGACATGCTTTAAAGGTATCAGGTCTGGCTTATAAGCAGAAACAAACTATCCTTCCTGTTTATCATACTTATCAGCTATGAAAAGGCTTCTCCAAAGGAGGAACCTGCTGAGCGGCCGTCCGGTGGTGGATCCGCTGCACCTGCGTTGCCTGGAATGGGCCTCCCCGGCTGGCCCTGAAACCCGCCTCGTTCAGTTTCCGGGCTATCTCCTTCCAGGGCATCTCCTCTTTGCCTGTCACCTGTCCCTCGCTGCCTGTGACGTCCACTTTTGTGCTGCGCAGGAACTGGATGAGGGCCGCTGCCCGTTTGTTGTTCTCATTGACCCTGGCATTGTGCTGCAGCACCCGGGTGCCCTCTGCGGAGGCGGCACCCGTCCGGAAGGCCTCTGAGGGTTTGCGCCACTCCCCCGTCTGCTTTATCTTCTCATCCAGCGCCGCTTTCGTCCGGATGCCGATCAGCTCCCGCTCCCGGTCGGCGATGGCCATGAACAGGGTAAGGGTGAACTTGTCCAGGTTCGGGATGTCGCAGCTCTCCAGCCTGCCCTCCAGCTCGCGGTAGATGCTCAGCGCCTGCTCGGTGTTGCGGCTCAGGCGGTCAATCTTGGCAACGACCAGCGTCGCCTGCTTCCGCCTGCAGAGCTCCAGGGCCTCCAGCAGGCGCGGGCGGTTGGCGATGTCCTTGCCGCTTATCTTCTCGGTGAACTCCCCGATGATGTTCTTATCCGAGTAAAAGTGCCGGACATAGGTGCGCTGCGCCTCCAGGCCCAGGCCGGACTCGCCCTGCTTCTTGGTGGAGACGCGGTAGTAGACCACGTATTGCTGCTCTTCCATCGCCTGTCTGTTTGGGGGTTTTCCCAAAGGTACGGGTTGTTTTACATTTCTACAACGAACGTAGAAGGAATGTAAAACCAGGGGTCGCGGACGTGACAAAACGGCACTTCCCAGTTTTATTAGCAAAATATAGCAAAAGTCAATATTTTTAGTATCTTCAGAGCGGCGCCGGGTACTGTCCCCGGCAAGTACACTCTATCCGGCAGGTACACTCTATATAATAAAAGTATGGCAACAACAGGCTTTGTCTCGGAGGCGGGGGCGCACGGCTTCGCCTTCAACGGCCCCGGCGACACGCACTTCTCCATCACGGTCGTGCTCGTGGAAGAAGAGAACAGAAGGAAAGTGGAGGAGGGGTTCCGCCGCCTCCGGGAGCGGTACTTCCCCGGAGGCGTGATTTTGTCTCCGGCAGGAAATAACAGAATAGTACAACAACTGGAGTTTCTAGATGAATTAAAGAAATTAGACTTTTCCTTTCACGCGCTGCTGGTGGACAAGCGCAAGCTGCACCAGAAGTCACCGCTGCAATACAAGGGCACGTTCTACAAATTCCTCTCCGGGCTTATCTACAACAACCTCTACCGCACCGTCCCGGACCTGAGCATCGTGGCCAATGAGCTGGGCACACCGGAGTTCATGGAAAGCTTCCGCCGCTACATCCACGAGAACCACCAGGTGGACCTTTTCTCCCCGGCCACTTTTACCTTTTCGACAGGGGAGGAGGACGTGCTGCTGCAGCTGGCTTCCTTCCTGGGCGAAAGCCTGAATGGGTTTAATGCTGGAGTGTCCGAGGTAGATATTGAAGAGGAGCTGGCCGAAAAGTGCGTGGGGGTAATCCGCTGGCCGGAGGGATACGTGCCCTACACCGTGGACACTGAAGGCATGGCAGTGGACGCGCAGGACGAGGCCATCACGGCAGCAGCACAGCTGCGGGCGCGGGACTACCTGCAGCGGCACGCGGGCAGCGAGGACCCGGTTGTCCGGAGCCGGATGGTTTTCGTGGAGTACCTGCTGATGGTCTTCACCTACAATTACAAGACCCGGTTCATCCACACTTATGAGCTGCTGCAGCACCTCAACTCCTATAAGTACGAAAACTACACGGAGCACCGCTTCCGCTCGCTCGTGGTGGGGCCGGTGCGGGACGAGGGCGTGCTCATCGTCTCCTCTAGCGCCGGGTACAAGCTGCCCTGCTCCACGCGGGACATTTACAACTTCTTCAACTACTACAACCAGCAGATACAGCCCATGCTCGCTAGGCTGTGCCAGTGCCACCGGGCCCTGGAGCTGGCGACAGGAGGGGAGCTGAATGTGCTGGAGCAGCCGGAATATGATAACCTGAAGAAGCTGCTGGCGAAACTTTACTGATAGGTGCGACTGCCTGGATAAAACGGTTGTTCCTTATCAGACGCAACGTATCATCAAGTCGTCTCAAATATTACGGATGATTTTGATTTGTGAGATGGCAAAAAGAGACGCGATACAGGCTGCAGAGGCAGGTACCGCTAGAAGTTCCACGATCTTATTATTCTCACGTTTTCCGGGATCGCATTATTCATATAAGCTCCTGTTGTTTTACAGTTGATTATAGACTGCGTCATAACTTATCGGAAATAGTAATAGGATGATTTCCGGAGACTTGGTTATAGATGTTCTCAATCCAGCTTTTGGCGAAGAAGAGTTTGCCACAACAGCTCTCGAAGGTGGCGCTGGCAATTTCCTCCAGCTTCTCCACCGTTTTCACCAGGGCTTCTTCACTTCATCGACTTCTTTACCTGTTTCCAGATGCGCTCTATGAGGTTAAGGTTGGGTGAGCAGGGCGGCAGGATCACCACCAGCACTATCCCCAGTACAACAGCCTTGGCTTCCACGGCTCGCGTAAGATGGGCGCTGTGGTTGTCCCACACCACCACAACCATTTCCGCTTCCTGAGTTTTGTCGCTGTCTATCATTTCGCTAAAAATTCAAATAGATATTCTTATGTATATGTATAGTAGCAGAACAGAAATTCAAACTTCTGATATCACTGATTTTGTTGTATTTGTAGTATATGGAATTGACTATATAAATAACCAAATTTATTGTTGAAAAATTAATAATACATATTTACATACTCAATTTGCCTGGAGGCGTATGTTAGCTTTGACATATGAATATCCCCGTAAATTATACATGCAATCTATCAATTAAACTGTCTTTACTATGAGTATGGAAGTATATTTACAAAGCGAGACTCTTCCAGAAATTGGAGCCATTAAAGTATCAAAGGAGTACAGTGCCAAGTCAAAAAGGTGCCTTATTGTACATCCAGGTGATATGGCAATGGAGTTTGTTAAAGAACCAGGGTTATCAAACTTCTATTCAGTGGACTATTGGGACAGCACAAGAAATGAGGATCTGGTTTCAGTTCTTGCTACCACCAAATATGATGTTGTCTTACTAGATCCCAGTTCAAATAAGACGCTCAGCAAGTCTCAGTTGAAGCATGTTAACAACCTGAGAGTTAACCAAGTCTCCGTTTACAATCTTGCTTCATTTCATGAAAACTTCGCGAAACGAATACCGCTGACCCACTTCAAAACATGGCTGATACACAGTGACATGTTCTTTGTTAGTTCTCGTCACTTATTCCAGCTTCAAAAGAGAGCAGTTGATATTGGAGTTAGTCTTATGCTTGCCCCTTTTGCTCTGGTTTTAGTGTTATTGGCCGTTCTTTGTATTAAATGCACTTCTAAAGGGCCGGCATTCTTTATCCAGAGACGAGTAGGAATGAAAGGTTTAACTTTCGAGATATTTAAGCTGCGGACGATGTATCATTCAACTGAAGGCACCAACAACTTCCATACGGTGAGAAATGATGCCAGGATAACACCCCTTGGTAAGATATTAAGAAAAACAAAAATAGATGAATTACCCCAATTATATAATGTTCTTTGTGGGCACATGAGCCTTATTGGGCCAAGACCTGAGAAAGAAGATATAGTTTCGATATTGGTTGACGAAGCCCCTTACTACAACCTTCGCCATTCCATCCGTCCAGGTGTAACAGGCTGGGCACAGGTAAACTATCCTACGGCCACTCCTGAACAAAACCTCCAGAAACTTGAATATGATCTTTTCTACGTTAAAAATGCTTCCCTAGCTCTAGACTTTAAAATTATCCTTCAAACAATTAGAGTTGTGTTTACACTCAATAGCCTGTAAGCTACTGCGAGTAAAGCAAAAGACTGAAGAATACCTTTCTGCCTAGTCCGTATCTGCAGGTTTCATGTTCCTGTCTTGCTTTGGTGATCAGGTGAAGTTTTCAACCTAACACTTGGCAGCTTACTACTGCCAAGTGTTAGGTTGGTTCTGTGTAAGTACCCCGTTTTTCGGACAGTGTAAGTGAGACTATTCTCACTCTTTTCTACCACCATCACTATGAAGTGGTAATGTGGTAAACTTATCGTGCAGGCTCTGCGCCAGGGGAGAGTTTTCCATATTTCCACTTCTGCTTTCCGGCGGCCATTCCTTTGGCGTTAGGTTGCCGAGCGCCTCATGCGGCCTTCTGCTATTGTATTCCTCCATCCACTCACTTGTCAACCCCCTGACCTCCTCTAACTCTACAAAAAGGTAAGCGTCCAGTATTTCCCTGCGATAGCTTCCGTTGAAGCGCTCAATGAAGCCATTCTGCATCGGCTTGCCAGGCTGAGTGTAGTGTATGCTTATCCCATTCTCCCTGCACCAGCAGGCAAAGTCAGCGCTGGTGAACTCCGGCCCGTTGTCCACCCGAATGGCTGCCGGCTTGCCGCGCCAGTCGATGAGCTGCTCCAGCGTCCGTATGACCCTCTTGGAGGAAACAGAGGTGGCTATCTCTATTGCCAGCGCTTCCCTGTTGCAGTCATCTATCACGTTCAGGGTCCTGAACCTGGCGCCTTAGGCCAGGCTGTCACTCATGAAGTCCATGCTCCAGCTGCTGTTGAGCTCCGTTTGTTGAAGCAGTGGTTGCTTCACCCGTGCCGGTAGCCTGCGCTTGCCTCTTCTCTTTTTGTTAAGCTTGAGCAGCTTGTAGACCCGGTACACCCGCTTGTGGTTCCAGGACTTGCCGGCTCTTCTCAGGTAAGCCAGCAGCTTGCGGAAGCCGTAAGTGGGGTGGGCGGCGGCCAGCTCCTGCAGTGCGGCGATGAGCTCCGAATCGTCTTTGCGGCTCCTGTAGTAAAACTGGGAGCGGGCCAGGCCGGTCAGTCGGCAGGCCCTGGCAACGCTTAGGCCGTAGTCCGAGATAATCTCCTCGGTCAGCTGCCTTTGCTGCCAGGGCCCCAGCCTTTTTTTGTGATGACCTCCTTGAGGATCTCGTGGTTCAGGCTCAGGTCAGCGAACATCTTCTTAAGCCGGGCATTCTCTTCCTCCAGCTCCCGGCAAATGTCCTCCGTCTTCCGACCTGCCTCGTTCTCCTGCAGGGCTTTGATGATCTGGCTCTCGGTGAATCGTGTCTTCTTCATCTTCTCAGTTTAAATGTATAACCTTTTTGCCTACTTTTAAACTGTCTCGATTTTAGGGTACTTACAGTTGGCGCATCGTCAGAAATTCCCCGCATGTCCACACAAGCTTCGCCCTTTCCCCTACCAGGCGGGAGTTGAATTCATCTGCAGTCATAGGCTTCTCTTTTCATATACTTCCTGATACGATGCTCCCGACTTCAAGATACTGTAGCTACACCAGCTCGAAATGTCTATTCCCGTCAGCTAAGGTTCCGTTTACGTTGTTGGCACCATATGAAGCAATTGAGGGGCTTGTAAAATACATTCGTCTAGTCTTACAAAGAGGTGGTATATCAAATAAGGTACTTTGTATAAGTTGCTTGCCAGTTTAACGATGATTGCCTACTTTCGATGATTGCCTGCTACTTTCATTATGTTTAAGGTGAGACGTAAACGTATTGTTTGTTACTGTTTGAATAGAAGCCGCTCCTGCAGAGAGCGGCTTCTGTCGTTTCAGAAATGCGGGTGACAAGGCCATCGGGTAGGGCAGATAGCCGAAGCCCTGGCGGCTCTTTCCGCGGACCGGCTGAAAATCAAAATGGACTGCAGGAAAAGCCTCTCAGTTATGGGTGGCTTTTTGTTTACCGTTGTCAGAACCACAAGGAGGCCTTTACCGTAAGTTGGCTTTCAAATCTGTTTTGGAGCAGTTTTGTAAAGAATTTCATGAACCTTGTGAAAAGCCATCTCTTTAAGAGGTGGCTTTCTTGCTTTTCGTGCCTGTCGAACACACTTGCAACTGTTCACAGCTTTCGAGCGCCAGCCCTGCGTGTTCCCATTATAAAGCCACTGTCGTTTCTGGGTTAGCCGCTTCACTCTCATATGAACCGCATGTCATATGAATAGTAGAGCATATAACAGAGGTGAGGGAGACCTTGTACAGGTTTGAGAAGAGCAACTACCCGCCATGAGCGAAGGTTGCAAGGAAAATACAATTTGAAAACGCTATATAGCAAACGATTTGCAGTGCAAAGCGTAATTCACTTGCCGCCCGAGCAAATAAGTGCTGCATGCTCTGTCAGAATGCAAGGGTGCGTAGGGGGTAATGCCTTGTTCTGGGCTGCTCTCCTTCAGTTTTCCATGCAGCATGGCCATAGCACCCACTACAATGTCCGCACTAGAATATAAAGACTTAAAGCCCAAGTACGATATTATCGTATCCAAGCTCCGCGCTGCCATCGCCCGCAACAAGGCAGCTTTCCCGCAGCTTTCCCTCATCAGCACGTACCTGGGCACCACGCTGGCAGAAGCCGACGAGGAGGAAGACTACCTGCAGAGGCTGGAGGGGCTATGTGCTTACCTCCATGAACTGAGTTCGACTTCCTATGTTATCCGGCACCTGCACCACAACCTGTGCTCGGATGTGGAGTCGGCCAAAAACAACAGCGCGTTCTTTAACCAGAGTAAGGATTATATATCATTGCCGAAATAAACAGCAGGTGATGGCGTTAAGCTGGTACCAAGTTTTAGCTTTACGTGTGTTCGAAAAGCCAGGTGGTGCCTTCGCGCTGCCTGGCTTTTTGCTTCAAATGGTTTAGCGATTGCGAAAACGCCCCTCCCCCTGCCACCTATAAAACAGGTTGAAGGACTTCCGATTTGGGTTCAAATCCGCTGGCTGTGGCATGCTGCTTTTGAACTCCTCAGCCAGCTCGTTCAGGGCCTTTAGTTGCTCTTCTTCCCGCGTGCCCGTCTCAGCGCCTTTCAGTTTCTCTATGCGAGCCAGGAGAATGCTATATTTTATTTCAGTGGGGATGGGCATAAGACTTTCAGTTTAACGCTTGTATATTATTTTAACTATGTTATTATAAATATAGCTATATAATACATAATTATAACAATTTTATTTTTAGCTTACTCTCCTCATAGAAAGAATATGAGCTAACATCGATTTGCCTTCAAACTCTTTTTCAGTGCGTGCTTCGCTAAATACCGGCAGCCACACAAGCTCAGCCGAAATGGGCCTGCATGTATTGAACGATTTTGGAAGGTCTTATGTCCCTCTTAACGTCGGCGAACTTGATAGAACCCTTTCGCGGCGCATCATCTGATTATGTCGATAGTTGACCACCATGCCGCCCGAAGAAATGCCTGCCTCTGACAAGAATGGCATAAAGGAAAATTATGGTGCCATCCTGTCCAAACTACAGGCTACCGTGGCCAGGCATGGCGCTGCCTTCCCGCAGCTCTCCGCCATTGAAGAGTTTTTGGGCACAAGCCTGCCGGAGACTGACAGAGACGAGGACTGCCTGCAAAGACTGCAGGAGCTGTGCGCCTATCTCTACGAGCTTAGCGTGGGTTCTTACGTCATCCGCCACCTGCACCACTACCTGGCTTTGGACGTAGAGGCGGTAAAGCACAGAAACGCGTTGATTAGCCAGGAAGAGTATTACCTTATCATACCAAGGTAAGCTGCCGGCCCGCCCTTACTGCCCCTGTCTCACACCTAAGTAACAGCTAGTAAATATAGTAGCCATGCCTGACTTTGTTTTCGCAAAGCAGCTATGTTTGTGTCCCCTCAACACAAAGCGACCAGGCATGAGTGAATTAACAGAGCTTTTAAGCAGGCTTACTACCTGCGACATGCTAGTGCTGACGCATGTTAGCACAGACCGCCTCTATTGCCGCTTCTTTCTCCACGGCCTCTACCAGGACAGGATGTTCTTGTCAGACCCGCTGCTGATGGGTGAGGGAGAGGTGGTAGACGCCGGCGGGGTAGCCAGGCTGAAACAAACCTTTTTGGCAGTCTGAGGCCGCGCATTTTAACTGCTCCCTTAAAACTAAGCAGTTGCCGCATCGTATAGTAGGTTTTTTCACAGTTACAGGTAGTTACACGAAGAGGGGGCATTTAAGATGCATTTCGACATAGACAGGTTTTTCGACAGGCTGCAGGAGGAGGAGCTTACAAGGCAGGAGGCCAGCCGCGCCATCCACGGTGAAATCAGGGACGCGGAAGCACAGAAGGTGGCTTTCCTGGACCAGGCCACCGAGAACCCTGTGTTCTACAGGCTGCTGTGCGGCCAAATCAACCGCTATATGCGTCACCTGAGGGCGCTGCACAGCAGGATTGCCCCACACGAAAAGAACGTGCCAGAAGAGCGGGAACTTGACACCGGTGATGACAGGGGATGCCATACCGTGAAGCTGCTCCTGCAACTCGAGCAGCTTGAAAGGAGAAGGGGGCGCTAAAACCAATCCATTGTCCCTCAAAAGAAAAGGCTCCTCTAGATGAGGAGCCTTTTCTGAATTTAAGCTTATCGACCTGCGACTGCTTACTGCACGACGGAAACCGTAACCGCCTGTGAGGCTTCGTTCTCCTGCTCGTCTATGGCCGTCACACGGATGATGTAAGCCCCGTTAGGTGCATTCGCATCCAGGGCAATCTCCACGTCCAGGTCCTTTTCCCTGTTGTCGTTGAGGAAGTCACTGATGCCCTGGTCGGTTATCTGCCGTTCGACTCCGCTTGGGTCCGTCACGCTTACCCTTACCTCCTCAAGACCCATGTTGTCCCTTATCTCTGCCTGCAGGTTCACCGCATCGCCTGGTGCATAAGTGGTACCGGCGGCAGGTGAAAGGATGGTGATGGTCGGGTCAGTCGTGTCGAGCGCCACATCATCGTCCTTATCGCAGGCAAGGAAAGAAAAGGAAAGCAACATTAAAAAGAGCCAATTGATTTTTCTCATCTCTTTAAAAAAATAGTAAGTAATAAAAAATATAAAATAGTAAATTATCTATAACTACCCTCTTGTACAGAGGGTGTCACAAGGTGAGGTATAACGGAATTAAGAAGTGGAAGTTGCCGGAACCTATATAATTACGTCTTTGTGCGTTGTGCTGAGCGAAGGCCCCCCCTGCCTTCTCCTTTGTTTCATAGTGCGGAAGGCAGTGGGGGGAAGTAAAAAGCCCCCGCAACGCGGAGGCTCTTTTCAACAGTTTTAACTATTCGTTCACTATTTTTTGGAGGCGTCGCCGCCTTTCTCGTCCATTCTGACAACACCTGCTTGGCCCTGCGCGTTGGTCATGGCCACTTCATAGACCACAGCGCCTTGTGTGGCCCCTGCGGCAGGCTTTAGGGCATAGATGTCGCCTATTGTCCAGTCTTTGTAGGTGTCGCTCTTCAGCGCTGCCTGAACTGGCGCCGGTAACTGGTCTTGTGTTACTTTCTCCTTTTTCTCTTCCTGGCCCTGCTGTGCAGCCGGAGCCTGCTCCTGCGGGGTAGTGGTCTGTGCATTTGCATCCATTGAAGACATTCCCACTAATGCGATGGCTGCTGCCAGAAAAGTTACTTTTTTCATAGTTTTATTTTTTAAGTTCTGCCTCATGCAATAGCAGAACCGTGCCAAAACAGCTAAAAGCTCCCTTACAGCAAGGCTCTCAGCGCTTTAGAAGGAAACAGCAAAAAGGCGGGAAGTGTGGAAACAAAAAGGTGACTGTGGGTCTGGCTCCACACTCTGTGGAAAATGGCCTCAGGTGCGCACACTGGAGAAGAGAGAAGCTGTTCTTCCCTGCCGGGGCGGCTTGTAACCCTGAGGTTGTTTCCCGGGTATTAAACTGCTTTCATTCGGGCAAAGCCATTCGTCTGGTTTTGCGACAGGTGATAGATACGGGCATATGGAAAAGTTCAATGAGCACGTGCTGCCTTTCCTGGAGGAGGGCTGCATCAGGTACCAGCACAAGGGGGAGGCCAAGGCCATGTCGGCAGACTTCTTCAGGCGTAACTTCCGCAACGTGGCCGCCACGGAGCTGCCTCACATCGGGCAGCGCTCCTTTTACTACCAGAGCGCGCAGGACCCGGACCTGGTTCTGCGCTTCAGGCTCTCCCAAACAACCGGACTGTCGGCCACGCTGATGCTGCACAGCGACTTTGAGAAGCAGCTGAAGGCCCTGGGCAGGCATTAGTCTCTTACTATGACAAGAATTGCCTGCAGTGCCTTCCGCTAGCAACTGGAGGGAATGCCAGTAGTGCAGGGCATGAGCCGAAAAGGAAACTGCCGGGATAATACCGTGGCAGAGACCTTCATTAAGACGATGAAAACAGAAATGGTTTACCACCACAAATTTGCCACCAGGCAGGAAGCCTCACTGGCCGTCTTTGAATACATTGAAGGGTGGTACAACAAGAAAAGGAGGCATGCAGCACTTGGATACCTGACTCCTTGCCAATATGAAAGCCTGCTGTAGGGGCCAGGTAAAAGCAAGCTAGAGACCTACAGGCCCGAGATAGAGGCACTGCTCAATAACGGTTCCTCACTGAAGTTTATCGCCTCTCGTTATAATGTCACCGAAGCGACCTTCTGTAACTGGCTCAAGGAAAACAGCATCATACGCACATACAACACACAGTAATCAAAGAAGATCCTCACCTGAAAGTGGCCAAATAATACCGATACAAAGCGGCCAAATATTTATAAAGCATACTCACAGGACCTTCATCTCCACCTAAAGTGGTTCCGCCTTGGCTTCACCTTGTGTTGAGCCTGGCCTCACCTTGGATAAGCTTGGGTTGAGCATGTGTTCACCGTGGTTAGAGGTTGCTTTATAATAGACAGAAGCTGCGCCGCTACCGGCTATGGTAAACAATAAAAAGAAAAGGGTAGCCACCGACTACCCTATCATCCTGATAACAAACCAAACGTGAACTAGTGGCTTTGATTAAAAGCCATTAGCCATGCGTAAAGGTATCAGTCCCGCTTTATATTTAGCAAAATAATTCAACTATATTTTCAATAATGCCATAGGTTACTCAATATAATCCAATTAATTTAATAGAATTAGAGCATTGATTCCCGTTAATTGTAGAAGGAGCATGTTATACGCGAAAGGCAGGAAAATGAGCGCAATGCACCCAGAGGGGTGCAAGGTGTATGAGGCTCGCAAACTGAAGAAAAGCGTACAGAAGTGGTGCAGGTTGCGGCATATTATACACGGGCCGCATGAGGCTTTCTGTTTATTATCTATTATCTGAAACCGCTTTGGATTTACCTGTATATTTATATTATTGCATGCACTTAGTATGTAAAATGCCAATTATGGGAAAAATTTGTCATAGTTTGTTTCAATTTGAAGAAGTTGATGGGACTGCCTTTATACCCTTAGGATTTAGACTCCTTTGAGATGAGCGAACTGACTGCCTTCACAAATAAACTTGCAGCTTGCGATCTCATCGTGTTGACCTCCTTCAACAAAGATCATACTTACTGCCGATTCTTCCTGAATGGCATTTACATGGGCAGCATGCACCTTTTTAACCCTGTTATTCTGGGTAGGCTCCAGCAGCTTAGCGGGGCAGGTGACGAAATAACTGCCGGAGGGGTAGCGAAATTGATAAAAATATTCGTGGGCGTTTAGGCATGGTACTGTACAGCGACGCCTTCTTTAATCTGAGCTACGCCTCCGCACCGGATATTTTGTACGTGGCGCTACAAGACCAGAGAAATCTCTTTGTTTCGGAGGTTAGGAGAATCTTTGTTTCCATTGTGTCCTGCTCCAGGGAGCACAGGTTCAGAAGACTGCTGCTGGACTTTGGCGGCAACCGTGTGGAGATGACGGAGAGGGAATACCGGGCCATGATGGCGCAGCTGGCAGTAGGGTTGTTACCCGCTCCTGTAGAGAAAGCCGCGCTGGCAATGGCAACAGACACCATTCCAGAGGGTAGAGTAGAAACTATATACAGGGAAATGCAGGCTGCCGTCCTGTTGCCCCTGGAGCTTCGGGCTTTCCCCAGGAAGACACAAGCGCTGCGCTGGCTGATGGCATAAAGCGCTTTAACGCAAAGAGCGCTTGAAGATATGGTGCTGCGCTATCTAAGGCCACTTGTGAATGTAACTCTGAATTCTATATATTGCAGGAAGTTAATATGTTAAAGACATGAAGCCGCTGCGCCTGCTCCCCTCCCTGTTCTTTCTTGTCCTGTTTTCCTGCAAAGAAGTGGCGCCAGCTCCCGGGGTTGGTGACCAGCTGAAGGGTGGTGCATGGCTGACTCTCAGCCAGAGCTACAGGTACTATGATGCCTCCGGCCAGCTGGTGCATGAGGAGGTGGACAGCAGTGGAACCCTTTTTGACTTCGATGGCTACAGGGTAACCATAAGCTATGGCACAGGCACCACCACGCAGTGCCTTTACACGCTGCTGGAAAGCAACGGCAGGAGCTACATCGAGCTTACCAGGGACGGCCTTCTGCAGACCTATGAGATTACGTCCATCGGTGACTCGGTGATGTCATGGAGTACGGAGGCAGAAGAGGCAGAGTGCCCTGACAGCGGTTCTAAAACAGCGGGGCACGCTACTACCACGACACGCTTTTCAAGGCAGTAGAGTGATGGCACGGGAGAGGGAATCTATCTCACTCGCTTAAGCACAGCATCAGCGGTTCAAAGTATTAAATCTTCTCGCATCCATCCATCACGCTCTTCTTCGTTTGGTCACCTGTCCAATCTGCGTACAGGATGTCTTCCACTATGTCGTACGATACCGTGATGTGCGGCTCCGATATCAGAGTTTTTGAATTCAAATGATATTGGTGAATCTATGGTGCCCTTATTTACTTTTTCTCAATCTCGTCCATCACGGCAGAGGCGAGGCTTTCCAGCATCTTCCGGTCGGACTCGGGGAACTCCCTTGGTTCTTTGTCAATGATACACAGCGCACCTATGCTGTAGCCATCGGATGTTACCAGAGGGGCGCCTGCGTAGAACCGCAGCCCGAAGTCACCCACCACCAGCGGGTTTGCCAGCAGGCATGGATTTTCGCAGGCATCTTCAAAAAAGGTTGTCTCCTGCCGCAGTATGGAGAGCGAGCACAGGCTTTCGCCTCTGCTTATCCTGTTCTCCCCATCCATACCGACACCGGCCTTTGTTACCACATAGTCCATGTCCACGAAGTTGACGAGTGCTATCGGCACATCGAACATGCGGGAAGCGATGGACACGATGTGTTTGAAGGGTCCTTCCTCGTCGTATGTGTTTAAGATGTTCAGGCTGCGCAGCCTCGCCAGCCGCTCGGCCTCATTGTCCGGTATGATGGGTATTCCAAAGGTATTATCCATAATGAAGAGTACTGAAACATCTACCTGCTCTACAACCCGGAGAGTATAAATCAGGCAAACGTTTGATTTGGTGAAAGTACAGAAACAAAGCCAACAGTGTTTTGTTTGCCTGCTCCTGGAGTCAAAATGGGAGAAGCAGCCCAGTAGTGCCACCTTATATCCTAACGGAAGTCCTGCATGGCTCTGCGATATCAGCTATGCTGGAGCAGTAGGTTAACAGACCGAGTATGCTACTATGTAGGCACCGTAGATTCACCTGCTTTTTTAGCTGATTTCTCTTTGTGCAGCCGCATACAAGCTCCTGATCCTTCTAGCTCCTCCTTTACATAAAAGACGTTATTAGCCATGCTTATCATTGGAAAGCAGTATCTCCACATAAACAATAAGGCTGTTGAAGTGGAAGAATACACCATTTCCAGCAGCACGGCAGGAAGAGTGCAGGGCTGCTACCTCCGGTTCAGTTGCACCGCCTCCCGGACCAACCTGCCGAAATAGACCTCATCAATTTCGGCTAAAGAGCGCACTTTTATATGGCGGTACTGCCCGTTGCGGCTCTCCAGCCGGCCCTCAGGGTCCTTGAGCTCTTTGCCACGGAAAAAGCCGAAGTGAATGCCGCCGCGCGAGGGGGCGAAGTAGCAGACAGGGCCGTAGAAGAAATAGCAGGCCCGTTCCTCCCGCACCGTTTCTTCCAGGTGTCCGGCAGAGGCGGCAACAATGCGCCGCACTTCCCTTGCCAGCTCCTGCTTTTCAGGTGCAAAGGACTCGATGTACTCGTCTACTAGGTTGGTTGGCTTTCTGCTTCTCATATAGGTCTAAGGGTCCTGTAAATATATAAAATGTATTATATATAAATATCTACGCACTTACTCCAAAACTGCCTTTTAGGTTTTGGCACCTACCTGTTTTTATATAGGACTATATTTGGTATATTGAAATACCTCTACTGACAGTGGCACCTCTTGTAACGTCCTACGCCCATGCGGATAAAATCCAGAAAGACAGAAGCACAGAACCAGCCGACAGAGCTGAGCGATGCGCTGGAGAACTATTTCAGCAACACCATCATATCGCAGCTTTTTGTCGATGCGGACATGGTGCTGCGCAAGTTCACCCCTCCCGCCATGAAGCATTTCAACCTCTCCCCGGATGACCTGGGCAAGCACATGAACGAGATGTCCGGCAACATCCCCTTCCCAACATCACGGAGGACATCAAGGAGGTAATCGCAAGCAGCAAGGGCATGGACAGAGAAGTCCAGACGCCCGACAAGAGGTGGTACCAGATGAACATCCTGCCCTACATCATCCGGAAAGAGAACAGGACCAATGGCGTCATCATCACCTTCCTCGACATCAACGGACAGATTGAGGTGCTCAAGTGGTATGAGAAGCTCAACAAGAGGTATGAGAGTGTTATTTACGCACTGCTCCACGACATCAAAGGCCCCCTTAACAACATAGAGGGCCTGATGCGCATGCTAAGGGGCGCATCAGGCAAAGAAGGCAACACAAAGCAGGTACTGGATATGCTGAACCGCTCCATAGGCAACCTCCGCAGGACAGTAACGGAGTTCACAGATATGCAGGGAAGCAGCACCGATTCCGCTAAGACTACAGTTCCGGTGAACTTAGAGAGAATGGTAGAAGATGTCCAGCTTGGGCTCAAAGACAAGATTCATGAGTCCAACGCACAGGTAGAAATTGAGCTAAACGAGTCCGAGATAATCCTGCCGAAAAGGAACGTCAGAAGCATCCTCTACAACCTGCTGAGCAACGCCATCAAGTACAAAGCGCCGGACAGGGCGCCGGCGATATGCATCAAAACAGAGAAGTCAGGTGAGTATACGGTGCTCTCCGTCAGTGACAACGGATTGGGCATAGAGGAAGACAAGGGGGAGGTGATTTTCAAGCGCTGCACCAGACTGATAAATGACGTGGAGGGCACCGGGATGGGGCTGTTCATCGTCAAGAGGATGGTGAAGGAAATGGGTGGGAAGATTGAGGTGGAGAGTGCCCTGGGCAAGGGAACCACCTTCAAGGTCTACCTCAAAGGGCAGCAGTAACTGGTTTCTCTTCTTCTTTTATAGCGGGTAAAGCCGGTCTTTGCTTTCATGCTTCAGGTATTGTGAATATACAGGGTTTTCTATGTACATTGCGCCTCTGGTACGGCAGCAACACTTCCCCGACGACATGGAGCCCATAAAGCGTATTCTCATCATTGACGATGACACCACCAGCATCTTCCTGGCCAGGCGCCTGCTCAGCAGCATAGACAGCGGCATGCAGGTCAATAGCGCACAGAATGGGAGAGATGCCTTGGCAATCCTGAAAGAAGCAAAGGAGAAGGCAGCGCCTCCCCAGCTTATCCTGCTCGACATCAACATGCCCGTCATGGATGGCTTTGCCTTCCTGGAAGAAGTTGGACAACACGGTCATGTGAATCTGATTGACACCAGGATTGTGTTGCTTACAGGCAGCCAGAACCCGGTGGAGATAGCGCTGGGCAGGAACCAGTTGGCGGCTACGTTCCTGCAAAAGCCGCTCACAAAGGACAAGCTAAGGAGTATCATCTACTAAGGCACTGCAGCCATTACTAAGCAGGAACTTGAGAAACGGCTGCCAGATATGGCGCCTGAGTTCATCGAGAGGGTGCAGCACAGGCCTTGTCTCCATCAAGACGGATGTGTCTATACATAACGACCCCACTGGTTATCGGGTGGAGATCGAGGATTAGAGCAAATGTTTAAGCGGGGTGCTGCTCACCTTGTATGACTTTATTTCGCGTATGAACTGTGAAAGGCGCACCATACACGGCCTTATCAAAACCTGCAGCATCAAGTCGTCGGGTAGTCGTTAGACAAAAAATAAGAGGGGCCACAGGCTTGTGCTTATTCATGCTTAGGGCGGCTACATAGATACTATACCCTTCAGTAAACAAAAAAAGTAAAGGCCAGCAAACAGCAAGAGGTCTTGCCTATGCTGATGGGCTATCGGCACGTATGCTGGTGGCTTGGCCTCATGGGGAAAAGGTGCAAGTGCCGCCGTGGTATAGAGAGACTGCCCTGCCCAATGCAGGTGGCTTACCCCCTGCCGGGCACTGCACCGAACAACAATCAGTATTTAATAAAGGGCATGCTTTCGTCGGAAAGAGCACTGTCATCTGCACCACCAACAAAGTAGCCGCCAATAAATATTCCGGCCCCGGCGTTCACGGCATTTGCTCCTGACTTGTAAGCCACCATACTACCGTCTATGGTAGAGAAGCTTAGCATGCCGTCCTCAAAGCCAGTGTCTGCCTTCGGGGAAGAAGAGACCATGGTAAAGATTCTTCCAAGGTTTTTAAGAACCTTGTTGTCTATAACGTTTGGGCGATAAGAAGTAGCTGCAATACTCATGTGGCTATCAGTTTTAGGTTTTGCATATTCAATGTTACATAACTGTTCTGCATAGCAACAGGAAACAAATATGCGTGGAGTAACACAAAGCATGAGCCAACAGCAGCAGCTGCCAAAGAAACAATCTTGTACTGTTTTTTGTCTGGATAAAACTTTAAGCTGATTTCAGAGACGCATTTATAATAAATAGTATATATATTATATACTTAATATATCATAAGTAATATATTAAGTAACATTTTGTTACCAGCTTTCTGGAAACAGATAGCATAATTTTTTTTTGCTTCTTTACCTCTTAACTATACCTCGTACAAGCGGACAGACCTGTAAAATAAAAAAATTCACTTTTCATCACCTCCTGAAGTATTGCTTAAGTATATAGCTTTATATATATTAGTGTATTCTAATGCTATATGAAGTGATTCTATACGAAAACGGCTTTATCAGGCTAGAATATGACGCCTCCACCGAGATGCTCTATGTCGATGGCCCCGATGTTCAGGAGTATGCCCTGATGCGGGTTTATGAAGCTTCCAATATTATTGTGGGAGCCATAGGTAAGTACAATATAAAAAGGCTCCTGATAGACTCCAGTGAGACGGTTGTTGACCTCTGCCATGAAGACTACAAGGTCGTAATGAACCAGTTTACCCGCAACCTGATGAAAACCTCCCTTCAAAAGGTAGTCCGGGTTGCCAACAGGGACGCCGCCAGGGAGAGCGGGGTGGAGAAATACGTGAAGCAGGTGAATCAAAGAGCCAAGCCTTCGCTTGCGTTTCAGAACTTTACCAGCAGAGCCGCCGCCATTGCCTGGCTATGGGCGGAATAGCCCGGCACCGTCGTTTACCGTTGTTATTCTTTCCGGATGGCGTGTTGCTTAAACACAGTGTGCACCAAAAGCTAAAACATGCCCTAACGCTCCCCTTGTACCTTTACCTGAACTTCATGAAGCGTTTCTTCAAAATAAAGCTCGAGATGACCAATGGCCCCAAATCGGTGTGGGTGGGTATAAGGGCCTGCAGCGTAGGGGAGGCAATTGTCATCGCCGACACCTGCACGATAGACAGCTCATTTGATATATGTGCTGGTTCAGTCCGGGAAATAACCCCGGTAGAGTACTATGCTGTACTCCATGTAGCCTCGTTCAAAGCGTAAGCACCGTCAAAACAAAAGGGGCACCCCTTCGGAAGACGGTGCCCCTTTTGTTTGTTTTCACAGATTGGAAAGCATACAGCAAGCCTGTTTCACCGGGCCTTCCCTGAGTAGATTTCTAAAGTTAGTGCAATTTTTGTAAATGCCATGTGGCGTTAGGGCTTAAACTTTCAACTTTTTCCAGGACGAGGCAGGTGGCAGGCACTGATCAAATGGTAGTTTCGTAAAAGGAAGCTGAAAAACAGTAAAAACGAAAAAATGCATGGATACTACAAGCTTGATCGAATGGGGCGGCTTCTTGCTTATCGTTGCCTTGGTGTTTATTGAAACGGGCATGCTGGTGGGACTGGTGGTGCCGGGTGGCGAGACGCTGGTCTTCACAGCCGGCCTTCTGGTGAGCACAGGCTCCCTAAGGGTCTCTATCGCGGTGCTGCTTGCCTCACTGGTCCTGGCAGGCATCGCCGGGGACACCTCCGGGTACTTTATCGGGCAGAGGTTTGGCACCAGGCTCTTCCATAAGCAGGACACTTGGTACTTCAAGAAAAAGTACTTGCACCTGGCGGCAGACTATTTCGAGAAGCACAGGAAGGCCTCCCTGGTCTTTGGCAAGTTCCTGCCTATCATCAGGCCTTTCAGCCCTGTGATAGCCGGAACGACCAACCTGGGCTTCCCCTCGTTCGCCGCGTTGACTGTAGTGGCCAGCATACTTTACATGTGCACGTTCGGCCTGACCGGGTACTTTCTGGGCAGCCAGTTTCCCGTCATCAGGGAGTACTTGGGCTGGATCCTCCCCATCAGTATCATGGTGGCGCTTGTCCCCGTGATACGCCAGATCCGGAAAAATAGCAGGAAAGAGTGAGCTGTGTTTCTCGAAAGACTCAACGGTTGCTTACCATGCACCAACCAGGCACGGCTTAAAGTTGAATAGTTTTCTAAAACTAATCATAAAAGGAAGGTACTGTTTTAAAAATCAAGTAAACATCAGGAAAGTATTTCGTATACTCTATTGACGAAGGAGAGCTTCACTCGAGAGATCGGACGGAAGTTCATCCAGTGTAGGCAGGTCTGTGGATCTGCCTACTTTGTTTTCAAAGACTCCGTCTTTGTGACGAAGGAGAGGCTTTCTCTCCTGACCTCCGGAAGCTATGGTTCTGTCTTGGAATATCGTGTCGTTTTTCCACATCGAGTAGATGAGCAGCAGCAGTTTGCGCTGCAGGCTCACTACCCCCACCATCTTGCTCTCTTTCCCGGCGTTGATGCGCTGGTAAACAGCCCGCAGGGCAGCATTGTGCCGGCTGGCCACCAGAGCCGGGAAGTAAAGGGCCGCCCTTATCCTGCCGTTGCCTTTCTTGGATATCCTGGTCTTGCCCCTGACGCTGGTGCCGGACTCCCTTTCCACCACATCGAAGCCGGCGTAGCTGGTGAGTTGCCTGGCGTTGTTTATCAGGGCAAAGCCCTGGGTCTCGGCCAGTACAATGGCCAGGCTCATAAGCCCTATTCCTTTAATGGAGAGAAGCTTTTCCACTTTCTCCTGCAGCCATTCCTCCTTTTGGAGCTCGGCCTTTATCCGGGCCTCGCATTTGGCTATCTCGGTGTCAAACTTCTTTATCACCTCCTTGTGGGATTTGATGACAAAGGCCTGCGGCTCATGAGCAGAGAGCAGGGCGCTGAGCCTGTTGAGCAGCACCGTCCGCTCTTTCTTGAGGTCGGTGCAGTGCCTGGTCAGCTCCCGCAGGGCCTTAAAAACAGGGGCCGGTGGTTGCCAGTCTGAGAGTTGGCGCTCGGCGCCCAGTTGGGCGATGACTCTGGCGTCGATGCGGTCTGTCTTGCTTTTGACGTTGAGGCTCTTGCCGAAGTGCTTGACCTTGTTGGGGAGCACAACCGAGACAGGCTGCTTTAGCTTGTGCAGGTGGTAGGCCAGGGGCTCATAGTAAATACCCGTGGCCTCCATCACAAAGCTTACCGGCAAGGCAGGAGTTGTCTGCTTGCTCAGGCCATTTGAGCAGCTGGTTGAAGCCCCTGGTGCTGTTGTCAAAGGTTGCCACCTGGGAGAAACACAGGCCGGAGTTTGTTGAGAGTTTGCAAACGCAGGCGGTGAAGCTCAATTTGGCGATGTCGATGCCCACGCACTGTCTTGTGATCTGTTCCATAGCATGAGTGGTTAAAGTGAGCGACCTTCTTTCTCCCTCGTCTTGCCTTTTGTCTTACACTTGCTTATCCAAGGTGATAGCATTAAGTACTGCCCAGACTCTCGGAGAAAAGGTAAGGGGGGAATGGAGCTTCCTTCCTTACGGTATAGTACTGCTGACTTACCTGCTCCTCAGTTTCTCATTCCCCTTGGTCAATGCACCTAGTCTAACTACGATGAAGTGACCATTTTAAACCTATTCTGAAACCTACTATAAAAGTAAAAGGCTCCTCGTGATGAGGAACCTTCTTTGTTTAGCTTATAAGCTACTTTATGTTAAGCAAGAGCAACAGTTTATCATAAAAGTCAACTTGCTCAGTAGTAAAGGAGAACAAGTTACCACTTGGTGCGCCTTTAGCAACCAATGCTTATTCCTACCCTGAGTATTGATGGATAAGGTGATGCATTATAATCCCATTTAAAGATTCAAGAAACTTCGGCATTTTGTGCAGGGAGAACAAATTAAGTGCCGTTGAATTCAGTCACATAATTGGATTCCTGTTGCATAACGTCCCTTTTGCATCATAAAATTTATGTACAGGTTGTTTATCTAAAAAATAGGGCTGTGGTCTACAATGTATGATGACCTTTAACTTGATAAAAAAACAGAAAATATATTCTGCTCGACTGCCCTATATTAACTGTAGAGGCTTTTGATAGTCGGACCGAGCTTTAGAATCTTGTTTTGCCTTGACTATCATACATTGTAGACCACAGCCTAATTTTTATTAGTACATTTATTTGGTAGTAAAGAATCCAGTTTGTAGTGTTTAGCTAAAAATTAATGTGGCTGAATATTCCTTAGCCTGCTGGCCCCCAAGTATGGGGCTACATTGTTTGCAATTATACTGAACTCATCTTTCGTTAACGGTACTTTCTTTTGAAATGCCTCCCATGATTCAACTGGGTCACCGTCTGACCCATAAAGAATACGCTCGAGGCCGATCTTGCGAATTTGTTTAACAATCTCCTGCATTTCTTCCGGTTGTCCATAATGCCAGGCGCCTGAAATATCAAAGTAAAGATTCTTAGTTAGAGGGTCTTTGGAGGCAACCGCTTCGGCATAGACTGCCAGGGCTGAGCCGGAAAAGTTCTCGCCTCCCCAGAGATGAGCAATTTGTATGGGAACATCGGGCGCTGCCGCAACGAGTTGTCGGAGAAAAACCTGAGCATCAGCGCTGTCATATTTTGGCGAAGACCGAACATGGATGATCATGGGCAGCCGGTGTTTGTTTGCTTCCTCCATCACTTGCCGGACTTTGGCTACCTGATCGGGATTGTGAAAATCCAGCTGTGCAGCGTTAAAGTTCATTTTTAGTCCCCTGAAGCGCCCACTTGCTGCGCAACGATTGAGCTCCTCAATCGCATAATCTTTGAGTGGGTTGAAACTACAAAATGCTACCAAACGATTGGGAAACTGCGCCACCTGCTCTGCGGTCCAATCGTTCTCGGCTTTAAGCTTTTGATATGCATCAGGAACCGGTTCTGGTCGGACTGCATCAAAATAATAGGCGTTGGACATTACCACGCCACGTTGGATTCCGGCCTTGTCTAGCTTAGCAATAAGCATTTCGGCTGTATAGGGGGTATCGAATGAGGGTGCTCCCTGATAGATGTACGTTTCCGCAGCACTTCGCCACTCGCCGTTCGATGCTTTGATCAGCGAAAATAGAAAGAAACCGAAATGCCGGTCTGAGCCATCGGCTTCAACAAAGTAACCGGCAATCCGGGCAGACGATTGGTCTGCATTAAAAGTAATAGGTTTTATATTATAAGGTGTATCGGAGATCGTCCATTTTACATTGCCGGCAACCGCGCTTCGTCCTCGAACCCATCCAACTGTTCCCCCTACAAAAAATAAAGCATCTTCAGTATAAAGCTCAGCAAGAGCATTTTGATCATTCCATCCCTGGGTTCTCTTGCGAACAAATTGAGCCAATTCTTCAGGAAGCTTTATTTCAGGCAACAGTGGAGGTGTTGACAAATCTACTGCAGCAGGACTATACAGGTGCAAGTGGTGATCTACAACTGGGATTATTGGCTTCGCGTCTGCTTTCTTAGCGGTTTTAGACGGCCCTTTATGATCGCCCTTTACGTTTGAATTTCTTGATGTGTCCTGGCTTTGCGCAAGATTATGAAATGCTATGATGAAGATCACAGCCATAATATTTAATACATTTTTCATACTTTAATATAAATTACTCGATGAAAAAAATCATTTATTAACATAAGCATAAAAGTAGTATGATAGTTATGATAGTAGTTTTTATGCATAACTATAATGCCACTTTTATCTTTCACTTTTGCGGGTCCATGTATGATGAAGGGATTCAGCACACCAAGTGGACTCTCACCTGTTCCTGCTGGAAGTAATGCCATCCCTGCTCACTTCAAATGTCATTTTAAAAGCATCATCGGTGAGCTTTTCATAGATGAAGTGCTGCCAGGTGATTGTTCCATTGGAAGCTTTCTGCTGTGTTGTCAACATCAACCGGTGCGGTTTGCCTCCAGCCCCCCAGCCCCACCAGAAAACCCACTTCCTGGTTTCTCAGGAACTTCAGGTTCTCTACGGAGGCGTACCAGCTGTCGGCGCTCACCCACGCCGGGCGC
>NZ_SSNI01000053.1 GCF_010015475.1 Pontibacter pamirensis | reverse complement strand
ACTCAAGAGTTTGGCCTATGCCTATGAACTAACAATTTACCAGCTCAAAAAAGGGCTGCTCGACCAATACATGAATCAACAACTGGTAAATCCTGCTATCTGTTATGCCTAATGTGCGAAAGTCCTAAAGTAATTCACACCGACAGCAAGCTGTCTATTCTGCGTTGTACTTGCTTATAAATTTGCGTTTGGCCCTGTCTCCCTTCCGGACGAATGGTCTGATGATAATGCGTGTACCACGCTCGTAGGTAAAAAATCGGTAAATCCAGTTGCTGAGCACCACCAGTTTATTGCGGAAGCCAACGAGGAACATGATGTGCACAAACAGCCAAATCACCCAGGCAAAAAAGCCACTCACATGCCTGTCATTTGGCAAATCTGCCACAGCACGGTTTCGACCTACAATGGCCAGAGATCCTTTGTCGTAATACTTGAACGGCTCCATCGGCCGGCCACGCTTCAGCTTCGGAAGGTTTTTTGCCAGAAGTTTTCCTTGCTGAATGGCAGGCTGCGCTACTCCTGGGTGTCCTTTTGGGTACTCCTCCGTTTTCATAAAGGCAATGTCCCCAATCGCAAAAATGTTATCAAAGCCTAGCACCTGGTTATATTCGTTCACCAGTACCCTACCCCGCTCCATTGCCTGTTCAGGCAGGCCATCTATCATCGCACCGGCAACTCCGGCAGCCCATACCAGGGTATGCGCCCGGATCTGTTCGCCTCCTTTCAGGGTGGCGACATTGCCATCATAAGCCTCCACCAGGGTGTTTAGCTTGACATCTATCCCAAGTTCCTCGAGGTACTGCTGCGTTTTGGCACTGGCCTGCGGCGACATGGGCGGCAGCACCCTGTCCATACCTTCCACGAGGTAGATATTCATGTTTTTGAAGTTCATACCCGGGTAATCCGTTGGGAGGATGTGCTTCCTCATTTCTGCCAGTGCACCAGCCAGCTCCACACCAGTAGGCCCACCACCCACAATTACAAAGTTCATCAGGCTTTGCTTTGTTTGAGGGTCATTGGTCATGTTGGCCTGCTCAAAACACTGCAAAAGCTGGCTGCGCAAATTAAGGGCATCCGGTATCTGCTTCAGCGGAAAAGAGTATTTCTTTACCTGGTCATTTCCGAAGTAATTGGATTTGGAACCTGTGGCAACCACCAGGTAATCGTATGGCAGGTTACCGACAAGTGTTGATACGGTTTTCATAACCGGGTCAATGCCTGTTACTTTTACTAACCGGAAGTGAAAATCTTCATAATCATCACTACCAAACATCTTACGTAGCGGTTCTGCAATAGCGTCAGGCTCAAGGCCGGCTGTGGCCACCTGATATAAGAGCGGCCAGAAGCCGTGGTAGTTCTGCCTGTCGAACATCACGATCTGAAAATCGTTACATTTCAGTTTCTTGGCCACGTTGATACCTCCAAATCCACCTCCTATTATAACAACACGAGGTTTGGTGGTATCGGGTATATTGAGCGATAATTGATCGGTTTCAAGCATAGTATATTTCTTTTAGGTCTCCGCAATCCGGAGCAGCAAATTATACTTTGCTTCCCGGCTGCTTCTGTAGGATACGTGTACAGCTACATCCAAAATAACGAAACATACGGCGCTTAGTTACTCAAAGGCAATCCCTCTGTGCAGAAGGCAATTATTGATAGGTATACAGACAGTCGCAGCCACTCTTCTAAAATGGCTGTTCCGGGCACTGTTGAAAGCACCTGTAAAAGATAATGTAAGGATACAAGAGGGTGTTGAAGACTATTTCTGCTTGAAATCGCCGTTCATGATGGACTTGATAAGGGCCGGGATGGCCATTGGGTTAATAGTGGGATACATATAGCGGTTCTGCTGCAATTGCCGCTGCTGGTTCATGCCGTGTCTGAAATTACCCGCTCCATCCATCGGTGTTGTTTTAAAAAGTTCTTCCAGCCGCTCAGGATCCAGGTTACGCATGGCAATGGCCCGTCCTTCATCTGGCAGCTTCACATTGGCCACTGCCTCCCGGAAGTCACGCTCAGTTGCCCAGGGAAACACATCTACCATAGGAAGCTCCGTTGGGTCTTCCTGCAGCTGCATAATAATGGAGTAACTCTGGCTGCTATAGGTTTTGGGAATAATGAGATACTGCTTTTTAAAGCCCAGCGCACCAAAAAGCACGCTGTCGCCGGTCAGCACCGGAACCGAGAAAAAGCCGTATTCATTTGTCACTGTTCCACGTGTGGAGTTTGGCACATACACGCTTACACCAGCCACACCGTACAGGCTATCGCCAGTAGCAACAAAGCCGGACAACTGCACCACACGACGCCCCTGACCCTGTGCTGCTGCCTCCTCTGTTGTACCTAAAAGCAACAACAGGCCTAACAGTGGCAACAAGAGCCATCGCAGGGGCTTTGCATGGAAATACGACGCGTGTAAAGGGGACTTCATGTGATACAATTATACTATATTATTATTTATAATAGTTGCTTTTACCTATTTTTGTTCTATTGCCACCCTGCTTATGAGGCTCAAACATTTCACTCTATCTTTTGGCGAACAGGTTTTAAAAGCCCTCGCCGACGAATCCCGCATCCGCATTCTCTTCCTGATATTGCGCAACAAGGAGATGTGCACTTCAGACTTGGAGCAGGTGCTGGATTTTACGCAAACAAAAACTTCGCGCCACCTCTCTTACCTGCGCAATGCGGGCCTTGTAGCCCCCCGCAAGGTGGATCAGTGGGTTTTTTATGCCATCAAAGAAGAGGCCGCAGACTTCTTGCACCAGATATTTGCCTATATGGAACGCGATGCCGCGCTGCAAAAAGATGTGGAGGTTTACCAGATTCTTTTCTCTAACCGCGAGCTTGCCGTTAACAAACTACAAACCCGCCGCTGGACAGCCTCCTAGCATTTGTCTGCACCCATCATAACTATATAAACCAAAATATATTGTATTGGTTCAGGTACCAGGCAGCTTTGTCTTTCAGCAAAACAATGCAATTATCAAAACATACGTTCCCCCAACGCGTTTTACCTTTACCTGATTCCATTTATACATGAAAACATACACCCACATCCTCTTCGACCTGGACCATACATTATGGGACTTTGAGAAAAATTCTGAAGAAACCCTCTATACCTTATATGAGCAGTTTGAACTGGCCAGCTTTGGCAAGTTCGATAGTAATTCTTTTTACAGGAAGTATAAGTTTGTAAACACCCGCCTCTGGGACCTCTATAACAAAGGCCAGATAAAGCAGGCGGAGCTACGGGAAAGCCGCTTTCTTAAAACCCTGACAGGACTAGGCCTGGAGCCGCACGAAGTACCACAGGGCATTTCAGAAGCTTACCTCGACCTTTGCCCTACCAAAACGGCCGTGTTTCCTTTCGCGTTTGAAGTGCTCGATTACCTGCAGCCAAAGTACGGCCTGCACATCCTCACGAACGGGTTTAAGGACGCTCAGCATGTAAAGATTACGGCATCCAAGCTGCACAGCTATTTCAGGGAAGTAGTAACTTCTGATTGCTGCGGCTTTAAAAAGCCAGACCGCCGCATGTTTGAGTACCTGCTGGACCGCATTAGCGTGAAACCGGAAAACTGCCTGATGGTGGGCGACAACTATGAGTGCGACATTGAAGGTGCCCGCGACGCCGGCATCGACCAGGTGTTCTTTAACCCCGAGAAAATCAAAAAGCGGCGAAGCCTTAAGCCAACTTACGAAATACATTGCCTGAGCCAGTTAAAGGAGATGCTGTAGCCCCAGAGCAGTAAAACATGACAACAGAAAGCCCGGCGCTGACACCTGAAGCAGGTACAGCGCCGGGCTTTCTGTTTGAAGTTAATTTCCTACTGCTCTTTCGGACATCTTTGTCCGAAAGCCACCTGCCGGGGACTTCCTAGTCCCCGTGTACCGAGCAACGCGGAATAGGAAGTCCGCTTCAGGGTTAGTTCCGGACAAAGATGTCCGGAACAGCTGACCTTCTCCAAATACCCATCTACAGCATAACGAGCGTTCGTATGCCGCTTTTCCGGGAAATCCCGTTACATTTGTAAAGAAGGCACCGTTATTTCCGTAAGCCTTCAGGAATACCTTAAACATATTTTATAATCACAATTATAAACGCATGGCAACCGGATTCTTTAGAGTACCAACTCCTGTTAACGAACCAGTAAAATCTTACGCTCCAGGCTCTCCTGAAAGAGAAGAGCTGCAGCGCACCTATAAAGAACTAAAGTCGAAAGAGCTGGATGTGCCGATGTACATTGGCGGCGACAGAATATTTACCGACAACAAGCGGCCCATGGTGCAGCCGCACGACCACCAGCACATTCTCGGCCACTTCAGCGAAGGTGATGCGACCCACGTGGAACAAGCGATAAACGCTGCGCTTGCTGCCCGCGAGATGTGGTCTAATATGGCCTGGGAACACCGCGCCAGCATCTTCCTGAAAGCCGCTGAACTTTTAGCCGGACCTTGGAGAGCGCGTTTGAATGCGGCGACCATGCTGGGGCAGTCCAAAAACGCATACCAGGCGGAAATCGACTCTGCCTGCGAGCTAATCGACTTCCTGCGCTTTAATGTGCAGTACGCAACGGAAATTTACCACATGCAGCCGGAGTCGTCTCCGGGGGTATGGAACCGTATGGAGCACCGCCCACTCGAAGGCTTCGTGTTTGCCCTGACGCCGTTCAACTTCACCGCCATTGCGGGTAACCTGCCAACTGCTGTCGCCATGATGGGCAACGTAGTGGTATGGAAGCCAGCTTACACGCAGATTTACGCCGCCCATATGATCATGGAGCTGCTGCAGGAAGCCGGTTTGCCGGAGGGTGTAATCAACCTTGTGTATGTAGACGGCCCGACAACGGGTGACGTTGTTTTCAACCATTCCGATTTTGCCGGTATACACTTTACAGGCAGCACCGGCGTTTTCCAGAACATATGGCAGACCATCGGCAACAACATACACAAGTACAAGACTTACCCGCGCATTGTAGGCGAAACCGGCGGCAAGGACTTTATACTGGCTCACAAAACAACAGACGCCAAGCAATTGGCAACCGCTATTACACGCGGCGCCTTCGAGTACCAGGGCCAGAAATGCTCTGCCGCCTCCCGTGCCTATATCCCGAGCAACCTCTGGGACGAGGTGAGAGACTACGTGGTAGAGGATCTGAAATCCTTCAAGATGGGGCCTCCGGAAGATTTCTCTAACTTCATTAACGCTGTCATTGATGAAAAATCCTTCGATAAAATAGCGAAGTACATCGACGACGCAAAAGAAAGCAATGAGGTGGAGATCATCGCGGGTGGTAACTACGACAAGTCGAAGGGCTACTTCATTGAGCCAACTGTACTGCTGTCGCACAACCCAACCTATGTTACCATGTGCGAGGAAATCTTTGGGCCGGTTATTTCTATTTATGTATATGACGAAGACAATTTCGAAGATACAGTAGAATTGGTGAATGCCACTTCGCCTTACGCGCTCACAGGTGCCATCTTCAGCAAAGACCGCTATACTATTGAGTATGCCACAAAGAAACTGACCGACGCAGCCGGTAACTTCTACATCAACGACAAGCCAACTGGTGCAGTGGTAGGCCAGCAGCCGTTTGGTGGTTCGCGCGCCTCCGGCACCAACGACAAAGCCGGTTCCATGCTGAACCTGCTGCGCTGGGTATCAGCCCGTTCTATTAAAGAAACGCTCAACCCGCCAACCGATTACCGCTATCCGTTCCTGGGCGAGGATTAGTAAAACGCAACTGCTTAAACCATCACAGCGGCCATATTCTTCTCAGAGCATGGCCGCTGTGTTTTGGCAAAGGGTGCTGCTGCTTTTGCCCCTCCTCCTTCATAGCCCGCCCCCACTTGAACTTTTGCATCATCTACTATAGATTTATGCTTTTGATTGTTGGCTATTTATACCTAATTTTGGTCCTTCATTAAAAAAAGGACTACCGCATTATGGAACCAACTGTGGATCAGTATGTACCGTCTGATTATCTTCCAATTTTAATTCAGTTTGCAGCCGCACTGGGCTTTGTGATTTTTGCGCTTACGCTTACACACATGCTCGGCCCGAAGCGAGACAGTGAAGTAAAAGGCAAAGCCTGGGAAAGCGGTATAGAATCGGTGGGTGATGCCCGCACGCCTATCTCCTATAAATATTTCATGACAGCCATCCTGTTTGTACTTTTCGATGTGGAAATCATCTTCCTGTACCCGTGGGCTGTAAACTTCAGAAGCTTCGGTATGGAAGGCTTCCTGCAAATGCTCGTGTTTATGGGACTGCTGCTGGCAGGGTTCTTCTACGTGATTAAAAAAGGCATCCTGAAGTGGGAATAGGACATTAAACTTTTAAGGTATGATTTGTGTTCATTAAGCACACAAACCCATGCCTTTAAGGTACAAACAAACTATTTACATGAACGACTCAAATAAAGATATCAATTTAGTAGATGCACCGGATGGTGTGTCAGGTGCTGGTTTTTTTGCCACTTCATTAGAGAAAGTAATTGGCCTGGCGCGTAAAAACTCGCTGTGGCCATTGCCTTTTGCCACCTCTTGCTGCGGTATTGAGTACATGGCTACTATGGGCGCCAATTATGACATTTCCCGCTTCGGTTCGGAGCGCCCCAGCTTCTCCCCACGCCAGGCAGACATCCTGATGGTGATGGGTACCATTGCCAAGAAAATGGGCCCTGTTGTAAAGCAGGTGTACGAGCAGATGTCAGAGCCCCGCTGGGTGATTGCCGTTGGTGCCTGTGCCTCTTCCGGTGGTATATTCGATACGTATTCTGTACTGCAGGGTATCGACCGCATTGTGCCGGTGGATGTGTACGTACCAGGATGCCCGCCCCGCCCGGAGCAAATTTTAGATGGCTTGATGCGTGTACAGGACCTGGCAGAAAACGAATCGCTGCGCCGCCGCAACTCGCCGGAATACCAGGCATTACTGGATTCTTATAACATTAAATAAGCAAATGGAGCTTACGAACGAAGACGTACTCGGTAAAATCATCAGCAAGTTTGGGGAAGACAATATTCAGGGCGCTTACAGCCCGGATGGCATCATGACGTTCACCACCAACCGCGAAACCATTATCGAGCTGATCCAATACCTGCACGACGACAAGGAATTGCAGTTGAACTTCCTGACCACGATGTGCGGTATCCATTACCCGGACCAGAAAGACAAGGAACTGTGCGTGATGTACCAGTTGCACAGCCTGCGTCACAACTATCGCCTCCGCATTAAGGTGTATATGCCTGCCTCAGACCCAATTATGCCTACGCTGACAACCGTTTATGCTTCCTCTAACTGGATGGAGCGGGAGACGTTTGACTTCTACGGCATTCAGTTTTTAGGTCACCCGAACATGACCCGGATCCTGAACATCGAGGAGATGGAGTACCACCCGATGCTGAAGCAGTACCCACTGGAAGACCAGTTAAGGGAAGATAAGATAGATACGTTTTTCGGGCGCTAAGTCAATTAGCTGTAAGGCCCTGAGCTTCGGCTGAGGAGCACAACAGCACATAACAAAGGATATACATAATGGCTACTGAAAATAAAACCGCTGAACTCACCGAACTGGAGCAGTTCCGTAAAGACCACGGACTTGCCCTGCACGAAGAGAGGCCGCTTACTACGCTCAACCTGGGTCCAACGCACCCGGCGACGCATGGTATTTTCCAGAACATCCTTCAGATGGACGGTGAGAAGATTATGGACGCTGTGCCAACAATCGGCTACATACACCGTGCCTTCGAGAAAATAGCAGAACGCCGGCCGTTCTACCAGATTACGCCGCTGACGGACCGCATGAACTACTGCTCCTCTCCCATCAACAACATGGGATACCACATGACGGTAGAGAAACTCTTAGGTATTACCATACCGAAGCGTGCGCAGTATATCCGCGTGATCATGATGGAGCTGGCCCGTATCTCGGACCACCTTATCTGTAACTCTATTCTTGGTG
Source organism: Pontibacter pamirensis (assembly GCF_010015475.1). Classification (GTDB taxonomy): domain Bacteria; phylum Bacteroidota; class Bacteroidia; order Cytophagales; family Hymenobacteraceae; genus Pontibacter; species Pontibacter pamirensis. The sequence continues at coordinate 24,485 of NZ_SSNI01000053.1, read as the reverse complement.
TGGACTCCGGTGCCTTTACAGGCTTCCTCTATGTGATGCAGGAGCGTGAGCACATATATGATATTTACGAAGAGGTATGCGGGGCCCGCTTAACCACAAATATGGGCCGCATTGGCGGTATGGAGCGCGACCTTTCACCAAAGGCCCTGCACCTGATAGATGAGTTTTTGAAGCGCTTCCCTAAAACCTGGGCGGAGTTCGAGAAAATGCTGACCCGCAACCGTATCTTCATCGACAGAACAACAGATGTTGGTGCTATCTCGGCTGAACGTGCTTTAAATTATGGCTTTACCGGCCCTAACCTGCGCGCTACGGGTGTAGACTATGATGTGCGCGTGATGAACCCTTACTCTTCTTACGAAGACTTTGAGTTCGAAATTCCGGTTGGCTCCAAAGGCGACACCTACGATCGTTTCTTGGTGCGGAATGAGGAAGTATGGCAAAGTCTGAAAATTATTGAGCAGGCCTATAAAAACCTGCCGGAAGGCTCTTTTCACGCTGATGCGCCACATTACTACCTTCCTCCAAAGAAGGATGTATACACCAGCATGGAAGCACTCATTTACCATTTCAAAATTGTGATGGGAGAAACAGACATTCCGGTTGGCGAAGTATACCACAGCGTAGAGGGCGGTAACGGTGAGTTGGGTTTCTACCTGCTCAGCGACGGCGGCCGAACACCATACAGACTGCACTTCCGCAGACCGTGCTTTATATACTACCAGGCTTATACAGAAATGATTGTCGGTGGCCAGCTGGCTGACGCCGTCCTGACCCTGAGCAGCCTGAACGTAATCGCTGGCGAGCTGGACGCTTAATCAAAGAAAAGTTATCAATTATCAGTACGCATTGTTCCTTGATAGTTGATAAATGATAAATGAATACAATGGCAGAGACTATAAACGAAGTAAAGTTTTCTGATGCGGCCATGGCCGAAATGCAGCGCTACATCAGCCATTACCCTGAAGATCGCCATAAGTCTGCCCTGCTGCCTATCCTGCACATTGCGCAGGCTGAGTTTGGCGGCTGGGTTAGCCCTGAGGTGATGGACAAGATCGCGGAAATTCTGGACATACAGCCGATTGAGGTATATGAGGTAGCTACCTTCTATACCATGTTTAACCTGAAGCCGGTTGGCAAGCACGTGTTGGAAGTATGCCGCACAGGCCCTTGCGCGCTGCGTGGTTCCGATGAGCTAATCGACACGCTGAAGCGCAAGTTGAACATTGAAGAAGGCGAAACGACTGCCGATGGTATGTTCACCCTAAAGCCGGTGGAATGCCTTGCTTCCTGCGGAACAGGCCCCATGCTACAGGTGCGCGAGCTCTTCTACGAGAACATCGACTCCGAGGAGCGTGTAGACGAGTTTCTGGCCATGATGCGCCAGAAAGAGCACGAAATACCAACCTGGGCACAGTAATCCAGACAAAAGAAGAAGGACAAAGGAAAAAAGACGAGAAAACGTCCCGCACCGTTGTTGGTGTTTTCACCAACAACTAAAACTTCAGCGGCCAGATTGCTTGCTGGCGAAAACACCAGCAAGGGCGTAATAAGTCTTACATCATATAAAAAAAATGATCAACCAGCAGTATGCCCTCAAAAGCCGCTGCTAAGCTATATATCCTGCTAAAATGGGACTTAAAATATTAACCGAACATATCAACGTACCCGGCATCGAGACGCTGGAGGTATACCGTAAGCATGGCGGCTACAAATCTGTAGAGAAAGCCCTGAAAACGATGTCTCCGGAAGAGGTGGTGGAAGAGGTAAAGACATCGGGCCTGCGTGGCCGTGGTGGTGCCGGCTTCCCGGCGGGTATGAAGTGGAGCTTCCTGGCAAAGCCGGAAGGGGTTCCGCGCTACTTAGTTTGCAACGCCGACGAATCAGAGCCTGGTACCTTCAAGGACCGCTGGTACATGGAGAAGAACCCGCACGGACTGATTGAGGGCATGATTACGTCCAGCTATGCGCTGGGTGCAAACACGTCTTATATCTACATCCGCGGAGAACTGATGTTTATCCTGCGCATCCTGGAGAAAGCGATTGCCGAGGCATACGCTGCCGGTTTGCTGGGCAAGAACATCCTGGGCTCAGGCTACGACCTGGACCTGCACGTAGCTCCCGGAGGTGGTGCCTATATCTGTGGTGAAGAAACAGCCCTGCTGGAGTCTCTGGAAGGCAAGCGTGGTAACCCACGTAATAAGCCTCCGTTTCCAGCGGTGAAAGGCCTTTTCCAGAGACCGACGGTTGTAAACAACGTGGAGACGATTTCTTCTGTTCCGTGGATCGTTAACAACAGCGGCGCCGAGTATGCCAAAGTAGGTATCGGGCGCAGCACGGGAACCAAGCTGATTTCTGCCAGCGGTAATATCAACAACCCTGGTGTATATGAAATTGAGCTGGGTGTGCCGGTAGAGGAATTTATTTACTCTGACGAGTACTGCGGTGGTATCTGGAAAGGCAGACAGTTAAAGGCTGTTGTTCCGGGTGGTTCATCTGTGCCAATCCTGCCTGCTAACCTGATTCTGAAAACAGCCGAAGGAGAGCAGCGCCTGATGACGTACGAATCATTGTCTGACGGTGGCTTTGTAACGGGTTCAATGATGGGTTCAGGAGCTTTTATTGTGTTCGACGAGGCCCAGTGCATCGTGCGTAACACGTGGAACTACTCCCGCTTCTACCACCACGAGTCGTGTGGCCAGTGCAGCCCATGCCGTGAAGGTACAGGCTGGATGGAGAAAGTGCTGCACCGCATCGAGTACGGCCACGGCCATCAGCAGGACATTGACCTGCTGGTAAGCGTTGCCAAGCAGATTGAAGGAAACACCATCTGCCCATTAGGCGATGCCGCCGCATGGCCGGTTGCCGCCGCCATCCGTCACTTCCGTGATGAGTTTGAGTGGCACATTAAACATCCGAAGGAGGCAACAGCACCAGGTGCGGTTTACCGTGGCCAGCTGGATGCAGTAACAGCGTAAAATCGTATTGCGACTTACGTATCACGACACACGATTTTATAGACGTTCTTCTTTTTTGTCGTTCTGAAAGAATCTTGGTGGCAAGCCGCAAGGGCTAACCACCTTTGATATAGGCTCCTTCCAGGATGACGAAAATGAAGGACAAAAAGCGAAATAAGTATAGCATATAAGTTTGTGTTGCTCTTTTCTCACTCGAAAACGAACAACGAAAAACGAACAACGAAATATAAAAATGGCTAAAGTAACAATTGACGGCATTGAGATAGAGGTAGAAGATGGAACTACCATTCTGCAGGCCGCAAGAAAAATCGGTGGCAAAATAGTGCCGCCTGCCATGTGTTATTATGGTCCGTTGAAGGGCAGTGGCGGTAAGTGCCGCGTATGCCTGGTAAAAGTAACACAAGGTTCTGCCAAAGATACTCGTCCTATGCCAAAGCTGGTTGCCTCGTGCATCACGCATGTGCAGGACGGTATGGTGGTAGAGAATACAACAAACGAAGAAGTACTGAATGCCCGCAAGAGCATTGTGGAAATGCTGCTGATCAACCACCCACTGGATTGCCCAATCTGCGACCAGGCCGGTGAATGTAACCTGCAGGACCTTTCTTATGAGCACGGCGTGAGCGCACAGCGCTTCGAAGAAGAGCGCCGCACGTTCAATAAAGTAGACCTGGGCCCATACATTCAGCTGCACATGACGCGTTGCATCCTGTGCTACCGCTGTGTGTATACAGCTGACCAGATCACAGAGAAGCGTGTGCACGGCGTATTAGGCCGTGGCGACGCAGCCGAAATCGGGACATACATTGAGAATGTAATCGACAACGACTTCTCCGGAAACGTGATTGACGTGTGCCCGGTAGGCGCGCTGACAGACAAAACGTGGCGCTTCAAGAATCGGGTATGGTTCACGAAGCCGCTCGATGCGCACCGCGACTGCCCTACCTGCTCCGGAAAAGTAACGCTCTGGACGCGTGGCGAGGAAGTATTGCGTGTAACAGCCCGCAAAGACCAGTATAACGAGGTAGAGGAGTTTATCTGCAACACCTGCCGTTTCGATAAAAAAGAAACGAGCGACTGGACAATTGAAGGTCCGCGCCATATTGACCGTTCTTCTGTTATCTCGGCAAATCATTATGAGCTGCCAGTCCTGAACGTGCCGATTGTACCAAACTTACCAGTGTCCACTAAGAAGAACCTGCCCCAGGAATAACATATGGAGTCCGTAGACCTACTATATACAGGAATTTACATTCTGGTGATTTTCGGTATCACGCTGTTGATAGCGACATACTCCACCTACTTCGAGCGTAAGATAGCAGCTTTTATCCAGGACCGCGTGGGCCCGAACCGCGCAGGTCCTGCAGGCTTGCTGCAGCCGCTGGCGGATGCAGGTAAACTGTTCTTCAAAGAGGACTTTATACCTGCTAAATCCAGCAAGATGCTGTTTGTTATAGGCCCGGGCATTGCCATGCTGGTCGCTACCATGTCCAGTGCGGTTATACCTTTTGGTGATATGTTAATAGTAGGCGGGCGTGAGTTGTTTCTGCAGGCGATTGAGGTAAACATTGGAGTACTTTATATATTCGGTGTCGTTTCGCTGGGTGTGTACGGGCTGATGATTGGCGGCTGGGCTTCCAACAACAAGTTTTCTTTGTTAGGCGCTATACGCGCTGCATCTCAGAACATCAGCTATGAACTGGCCATGGGTCTTTCGCTGATAGCGGTGCTGATGCTGAGCGGCTCACTCTCACTTCGTGAGATTGCAGCGCAGCAGGCAGGCTTCAACTGGAACATCTGGTACCAGCCCCTGGGCTTTATTATTTTCCTTGTATGTGCCTTTGCCGAGACAAACCGCACGCCTTTCGACTTGCCGGAAAGTGAGGCCGAATTGATTGGCGGTTACCATACAGAGTATGGCTCCATGAAACTGGGCATGTACCTGTTTGCGGAATATATCAATATTTTTGTGGTATCAGCTGTAATGACAACGCTTTACTTCGGGGCATACAACTTCCCCTTTATGGCGGAGCTACAGGTTTGGTTAACCAATGTAACAGAAAGCGCAGTTACAGCTAATAACATTGTCACCATGCTTGGGGTGGGCGTGATGTTCCTGAAAATATTCCTGTTCATCTTCTTCTTTATGTGGGTACGCTGGACGCTGCCACGCTTCCGCTACGACCAGTTGATGAAGCTGGGCTGGCAAATACTGATTCCGCTTGCTATCCTGAACATTGTACTGACAGGCGGTGGCATTCTACTGAAAGACTATTTATTTTAAACTATAGTACCGAAATTGAATGTTGTCAACAGTCTCTCTGTTAAAGCAGGAGACACATATGACGACAATCATAAGACATAAGAAATGGAACCATTATCAAATAGAAGGAAGAACGTAGAGAAGCTGCCGATGACGTTCGCAGAGCGCGCGTACCTGCCTGCTATTGCGCAAGGCCTTGGCATCACCCTGAAACACTTCTTCAAAAAGAAAGCCACTGTACAGTACCCGGAGCAGACGCGAGAGCGCAGTGAGGTATGGCGCGGCCTGCATGTGCTGAAGCGTGATGAGAAAGGCGCGGAACGCTGCACGGCCTGTGGACTATGTGCTGTGGCCTGCCCTGCAGAAGCCATCACCATGACATCCGGAGAGCGTAAGGCAGGTGAAGAGCACCTGTACCGCGAAGAGAAGTATGCTGTAACCTACGAGGTAAACATGCTGCGCTGCATCTTCTGCGGACTTTGCGAGGAAGCCTGCCCGAAAGCCGCTATCTTCCTGCAGGACGATAAACTGGCTCCTGCCCGCTACGAGCGCGATGAATTTATTTATGGCAAAGACCGCCTGGTAGAGCCGTTAAAAACTACTGAAACTAAATAATCCCATGTCTGAAAGCCTGTTTTTCTTTCTTGCTTCGCTTACACTGCTTTGCGCCCTGATGGTCGTGATCTCCAAGAACCCGGTACATAGCGTACTGTTCCTGATTATAACATTCTTTACCATCTCCGGCCACTATATTCTGCTGAATGCACAGTTCCTGGCTGCCGTAAACATCATCGTGTATGCCGGTGCCATCATGGTACTGTTCCTGTTCGTGATTATGTTCCTGAACATGGGCAAGGAATCAGAGAAAGAAGTAAAAACCTCTACTCTAAGTAAGATAGCAGGCACAATAGCCGGCGGCTTGCTTTTTGTGGTGATGATAGCCGCCTTAAAAGACACGGAAATAGCGGGTTATAATGCAGAAACCTATGATTCTCAGATTGGTATGGTGGAGAGCCTGGGTGTAGTTCTCTTTACAGAATACCTGCTTCCTTTCGAGTTAGCCTCTGTGCTTTTCTTAGTAGCCATGGTCGGCGCTGTGATGTTGGGCAAAAAAGAGTCTGGAGAACAGCATTTTTAAGAAGCATCAAAAAATATATAAAGCAAAAGAGCCAGCGCAGTGTAAATGCGCTGGCTCTTCTGTTTTAGACTCAGTACTGTTTAGAAACTAAACACCTTTTATCTTCTTTATTTGTCATCTTGTAAGGTTCTTGTGGGCAAGCCGCAAAAGCTTAACCTCCCTCCTACCAAGATCCTTACAGGATGACAAAAAAGGGTAGAGGACATCATTCAAAACTGAAATAAGCTAGCAGTTCATACCTCATCAGAACTAAAAGCCACTAATCCCTCACCTCCAGCTGCACCTCTAACAGCTCCGAACCGCCTAAATCATCATCTGATACTACTACCATGTTGTAGGTGTCACCTGTACGGCCTTTCACCACCAGTGATTCTGCTTTGCCTTTGTATACAGAACCATCAGGGTTCGTTAGCTGCACCGTAGGCACCTGTAGCGGGTTTGTTGCATCCGTGGCATAGGGCAAAGCATTTAAATCAATCATCCCCAACATACTCCCTTGCACTTCTCCGTCTTCAATGGCGCTCTGCGTGCTTTCTACAGAGGCAGTGAAAAAAAGACGGTTTTCATGGGCATAGGCCCCGGAAAACCCAGCCATATCTCCACCCATATCCGGAAGTGCAAAATGATACACCGCAACAGGGGGGATCTCATCGTTGTTCATCAGGAAGCCCTTGAAGTCATTCGTGTCAAACCGTAGCAGCATGTTCGTACCCGTTTCAAGGCCGCGCTGCATCATAAAGGTATAGGTGTCACTCATCGACAAGCCCTCTAGGTTTAGGATGCCTTCGGCTTCAATGCGCAGCACCTGCTTCAGAAAAGTGTATAAACGGCTGAAGTCCAGCTCCTGCACCTTCATGCCATCTGTGATGTTCACCAGAAAGGCCCTGTTGCGGGCCGTGCTGGCACCGGAACCCAGCAGTAGCAGCATTTCATCCCGGCCGTACTTGAAATGCGCCATCCCCTCCAGGTCAGGTTTCAGCGCTTTCGGAATGCGCCCTGTGGCAAAGTCTGCTGTGTCAAAAAGCGCGTGCCGCTGGATCAGGTTATACTGCTCATCCAGCTCATACAGGAAAGGAGAGTCATCTCCCACCACATAGTAGCTGTTCCCGACAAGTTCGATTCCGGAGGCAGAAGGCAGCTGCTGGTAGAGCTTGCTTTGTTGAACGGTGGCTGATAATTGGATATTTTTCATACGGGCTTCGGCAGTTGCCAACCTGGAGACGGATGGCGGATCAGATTTACAGGCGGAGAGCGCCAAGATAGTAAGTGTGTAATAGAGTATCTGTTTTACATTCATAGTTTAAATCGTGCAGCTTCACCCTTAGCTACGGAAACAGGCTGCAAAAGTATGCCACCCACTACTAAACCGACACGTCCGGGACTAATTTGGCAGGGAACGGGCCGGAACACTACGTGGCAAGGTCAAAGAAGATTCAAATTATGTTATGGTAATTTAAAAAATGGGGATAACTTTGCGACTTGATTTAAAGACTCATTTTAATCAATAATACGTTCAGGCTCCCAGAAAATGAACCATATACCTGAGGTTATCAGAACCATTCCACTTGAATATTACCTGTTCTTTAGCACAGCACTTTTTGCCATCGGAGTTATCGGCGTACTGACGCGCCGGAACGCCATCGTGATTTTCATGTGCGTGGAACTCATGCTAAATGCTGTGAACGTTTTACTTACAGCCTTGTCTGCTTACCGTGCTGATGCCTCTGCACAGGTGTTTGTCTTCTTCATAATGGCGGTGGCGGCGGCAGAAGTCTGCGTTGGCCTGGCCATTATTGTGATGACGTACCGTAACATCCGCTCTACGGATGTGCAACTGCTGAACTACCTGAAGTGGTAACAACCTTATTTTCAATTCTGAACAGCTTAAATAACACATATACAGATGCAAGAGATTGTAATGCCGAGTAATAACCAAGCCATGGCACTGCTCTGTTTGCTCGTTCCGGTATTGCCCTTCCTGGGCTTTATCCTGAACGGTTTAGGCAACAGGAAACTGGCAAAAGGACTGGTTTCCTTAATAGGATGCGGCACTGTGCTGGCTTCTTTCCTCATTTCCATCTACCTCTTCCTTGACTTTACCGCCAACGGCAGCCGCGCCTATATGGTGGATTACTACGACTGGATATCAGTCGGTGACATGCGCATCGGCTTCTCCTTCCTCATCGACCAGCTCACGCTGTTCATGATGCTGATGGTAACGGGTATTGGTTTCTTCATTCACCTGTACTCGGCGGGTTATATGAGCCACGACGTGAACTTCGGTAAGTTCTTCTCCTTCATCAACCTCTTCATGTTTTCGATGCTGCTGCTGGTGATGGGTTCTAACTACGTGCTCATGTTCGTGGGCTGGGAAGGTGTAGGGCTTTGCTCTTACCTGCTGATTGGCTTCTGGAACATCAACCCAAGCTATAACAACGCCGCCAAGAAAGCCTTCGTCATGAACCGTATCGGTGACTTGGGCTTCCTGCTGGGTATCTTCCTGATTTTTATGACCTTCGGTAGCGTGAGCTATCCGCAGGTGTTTATACAAGCAGCCCAGTATGCAGGCGGTGTAGATTCGGCTGTGATGATTACGATTACGCTGCTGCTGTTTGTGGGTGCCATGGGTAAGAGTGCCCAGATTCCGCTGTTTACCTGGCTACCTGATGCGATGGCGGGTCCTACACCGGTTTCAGCCCTTATACACGCCGCTACCATGGTGACAGCGGGTATTTACATGGTAGTTCGCTCGAATGTACTCTATGCACTGGCTCCTTCTACCCTGGAGGTAATCGCCATTATTGGTGCCGCTACGGCAGTGCTGGCTGCTACCATCGGTCTGGTGCAAAACGACATCAAAAAGGTATTGGCTTATTCTACCGTTTCGCAGTTGGGGTACATGTTCCTGGCGCTGGGTGTGATGGCTTTCTCTTCTTCGCTTTTCCACGTGCTCACGCACGCTTTCTTTAAGGCACTGCTGTTCTTAGGAGCAGGTTCTGTGATTCATGCCATGAGCAATGAGCAGGATATCCGTAACATGGGTGGCTTGCGCAAATATCTCCCTATCACGTTCGTCACCTTCCTGATTGGCACGCTAGCTATTTCCGGTATACCTCCATTTGCCGGTTTCTTTTCTAAAGACGAACTGCTGGCGCATACCTACCAACATAGCACCACGCTGTGGGCACTGGGTATGATAACTTCTTTCATGACGTCTTTCTATATGTTCCGCCTGCTGTTCCTGACCTTCTTCGGAACGTTCCGGGGCACAGTTGAGCAGAAAAACCACCTGCATGAATCTCCGGCCTCAATGACAATTCCGTTGATTGTGCTGGCTATACTTTCTACTGTTGGTGGTTTTATCGGGATGCCAGAGGTATTCGGAGCGGAGCACGTGCTGGCCAACTACCTCTCCCCTATTTTTGATTTCGCACGCGTAGCAAATGGCCCTGCCCTTGCCCCAATACAGTTAGACCATGCCACAGAATACATGCTGATGGGCCTGTCTGTGGCAGTAGCTTTGATAGCCGCCATTATTGCCTACGTGATGTATGTGAGCAAGAACACAGTGCCGGCAGAGGAGAAAGAACGCCTAGGCCCTGTACACAACCTGGTTTACAACAAATACTACATCGACGAGCTTTACAATACCATCATTGTTCGTCCGGTGATGTGGCTCTCCTCCTTCTTCCATCGTGTGGTGGATATGCTGTTGGTAGATGGCATAGTGAATGGCTTCGGCAAGTTTGTGTCAGGAAGTGGCCGCACGCTGCGCTATGCACAAAGCGGAGTGATTAGTTTTTACGTGCTCGTGATGGTGTTCAGCATCGTGCTGATTCTATTTTTAAACTTCTTTATCGGATAGGCTTTTAGAAGATGATACTTACAGCTATAATACTATTCTGGCCTGCCTTAGCTGCACTGGTGGTGTTGCTCATGAAGGGGCAAGCCGCCAGAACAGTGGCTTTTGGGGCAGCCCTTATTGAGTTCGTTCTTGCTTTGGTTGCTTTAGCAGGTTTTAATACAGCCAGCGGCAGCACGCAAATGGCCCTGTCCTTCCCGTGGGTGGAGAGTGCCGGCATTGGTTTTACCATCGGTATGGATGGTATCAGCCTCCTGATGGTGCTGCTGACCACTTTCCTCGTGCCGCTCATCATCCTTTCGTCTTTCAAGCACGAGTACAAGAACCCGAACGCCTTTTACGCCCTTATCCTGTTTATGCAGACGGGCCTGATTGGTGTTTTCGTGGCTTTGGATGCGTTCCTGTTCTACTTCTTCTGGGAACTGGCCCTAATTCCGGTGTACTTTATTGCGGCCATCTGGGGTGGTGCCAGAAGAATACCGGTTACTTTTAAGTTCTTTGTGTATACCATCTTCGGCTCGCTGTTTATGCTGGCTGCTTTTGTATACCTCTACTTACAGACACCTGGCAATCACTCTTCCGAAATTTTTGCGTTCTATAACCTGAACCTGTCCAGCGAATCGCAAAGCTGGATCTTCTGGTTCCTCTTTATCGCATTCGCTATAAAAATGCCGGTGTTCCCGTTTCATACCTGGCAACCGGACACCTACACAGAGTCGCCTACACAGGCTACGATGCTGCTTTCAGGTATCATGCTGAAGATGGGTATTTATGGTGTGCTGCGCTGGTTACTGCCAGTGGTGCCACTCGGCGTAAGCCAGTGGGCCGGGCTGGTGCTGGTGCTGTCTATCATCGGTATAGTGTATGCCTCTTTCATCGCCATTCGCCAGCGCGACCTGAAGCGCCTGATCGCTTATTCTTCTATCGCGCACGTTGGACTAATTGCAGCCGGTATTTTTACTCTGAACGAGCAAGGCCTGCAGGGCGGTGTTATCCAGATGCTGAGCCACGGCATTAACGTAGTCGGTTTATTCTTCATTATTGATATCATCTTTAGCCGTACCAATACAAGAGAAATCACCAGTTTGGGCGGTATCACGCAGACTACTCCGGCTCTCTCCATCTGCTTTATGATTCTGATGCTGGGCTCCATCGCGCTGCCGCTTACAAACGGCTTTGTTGGAGAGTTCCTGCTGCTGTCTGGTGTGTTCCAGTACAACGCCTGGTTTGGGGCTGCGGCTGGCTTAACCATTATCCTGGGTGCTGTATATATGCTACGCATGTTCCAGGGCGTGATGTTCGGACCCAAATCTCCGGCAACAGAGGTATTCGCTGACCTGACGATGAACGAAAAGGCAGTGCTGATTCCATTGGTAATTATGGTGTTCTGGATCGGTTTGTTCCCGAACACCTTCCTAAGCATCTCAGAGCCTGCCGTAGGCAACCTGCTGAACATTATCAGACGCTAAGCAGGGCAAGCATTAGAAAAAGAATTAAAGGAAACACGACGACATGACTTCGATCATACTTCTCTCCTTCTTCGGCGTCCTTAACCTCTTTATAGGTTTTGCGAATTCAAAGAAGACATTGCTGCCACTGGCGCTGCTGTTTCTGGCGGTAGTCTTTGGCGTAAATCTTTTTAGCTGGAACGATCCCCAGAGCTACTTCAACAACATGCTCACCATCGATAATTACGCGGTGGCATTCACGGGTATTATGGTCCTGACCACATTGCTGCTGGTGCCTTTTTCAAAGCGCTACGTGGACGAAAGAGACGATAACTTAGCCGAGTTCTACTCTTTGCTGTTGTTCTCACTGGTTGGCGCTGTTATGATGGTGAGCTACGAGAACATGCTGATGCTGTTTGTAGGCATCGAGATTCTTTCTATTGCCATGTACGTGCTGGCGGGCAGCGATAAAAAGAGCCTGCGTTCCAACGAGGCTGCTTTGAAGTACTTCCTGATGGGGGCTTTCTTTACGGGTATCCTGCTGTTTGGTATTGTGCTGATTTATGGCGCGACCGGTACATTCAATATTACAGAAATTGGGGCAGCATCGGCAGCCACTGATGGCGTGATGAGTGCGATGTTCCTGCTGGGCCTGCTGATGGTGATCATTGGCATCTCATTTAAAATCTCAGCTGCTCCGTTCCACTTCTGGGCACCGGACGTGTATGAGGGTGCTCCTACCTTCTTCACCGCGTTTATGTCTACGGTAGTGAAAACAGCGGGTGTGGCGGCTTTTTTCAAGTTAATGGCAGCTGCCTTTGCGGCATCATACGCAACCTGGTTCCCAACGCTGGTTGCCATCACCACCCTGACATTGGTAGTAGGTAACATAGGCGCAGTAGTGCAGACAAGTGTAAAGCGTATGCTGGCTTACTCCAGTATCTCGCACGCAGGCTACCTGCTGATGGCGCTGGTTGCCTTTAACGAGCACTCAGATTCTTCCATCCTGTTCTACTCGCTGGCTTACTCCACTGCAACAGTAGCTGCTTTCGGTATATTGAATATGGTAAAAGCACAGCGTGGCGGCGAAATTTATGAAGCGTTCAACGGCTTGGGCAAAACAAACCCGCTGCTGGCCTTCGTGATGACGGTTTCAATGTGCTCGCTGGCAGGTATCCCGCTTACAGCTGGCTTCTTCGCCAAGTTCTTTGTGTTCGCTGCGGTGCTGCAGGACACGAATATGGTATGGCTGGTGATAATAGCTGTTATTCTTGCTGCGGTGGGTATTTACTACTACTTCCGCGTTGTAATTGCCATGTACATGCATCCGTCAGAAAACCTGCCACGACTTGAGGTAAGTAGCTTCTCTACCTTTATGCTTATTTTCATCATGGTGCTCACTATTCTGTTAGGTATAGCGCCAGCACTTTTAAGTGACATTATCTAAGGCTTAATCAAGTATAAGCGAAAGCGGCTGCTCCTGACGGGGCAGCCGCTTTCGCTTTTATAGCCTATGTATGTTAATCCCTTCAAGTAGCTGTAGCTAATCAGAAGGCAATCCTCCCATAAATCTTAAAACTGCGTAAAATAATTAGGCATATAGTACTTCTCGTTCAACAGATGAATTTCATTATGAAAAAGGCACTAAGTTTAACCCTGCTAGCACTTGTATTCGCTGTATTTACAGCCTGTGGAAATCAGGAGGATAACAGGGCGGCAAATCAAGTAGAAACGGGTACGGATATAAATTCTGATATAGAAGCAGATACGGCCATCACACTAGATCCGGACACCACGACCTACCATGACATGACATTGTAGTTTCGCCTTTTGGTAGTGCAGTTGCAGCAGAGAAAGAAGTATAGTTCTCTCGAACGAAAGCAGCCCTCTCCATTAGCAGAAGCTTGAATTCTTTGCTGCCAATAGAGCGGGCTGTCGGTTCATATCTTCTAGGGTAAATTGCCACCAGGGCATTGCTAAAGCGTTGATATAAAAAGCAACTATCTATTATACCTCTCTTATCCAGATGTTGCGGAAGCTGATGGGTACACTCTTGTCTCCGTGCGCCTGTAGTTTTATGGGTGCAGCTCCATGCTGTTTGTAAGATGGCTTACCAATATACTGCGTCGGGCCCTGTAGCTCCACGTTATTTTGAACAAGTACACCGTTGAACATAACAGTTACACGCGCAGGAGTTTTAACGGAACCATCCGTATTGAAAGTAGGTGCCTTCCAGAACACGTCATAGCTCTGCCACTCACCCGGCTTTTTGGAGGGATTCGCTAAGGGTACAAACTGCTTGTAAATACTGCCAGCCATGCCGTTTACATAAGTTTTGTTATTATAGGAATCCAGCACCTGTAGTTCATAACCCGCATCGCCTTTGCCTGTAGAAGCCAGGAAAATACCGCTGTTACCCCGCGACTGCCCCTCGAGATTGATATTCTCAGGAATACGCCACTCAATGTGCAGCTGGTAATCCTCAAATGTTCTCTTTGTTTCAATGTTGCCGGTTTCTTTATTCACGGTGAGTACACCATCCGATACGTTCCATTGTGCCGGCTTGCTCCTGTCCTGGGTCATCACCCATTCGTTTAGGTTCTCCCCGCCAAATAGCATGATCGCATCTGACGGAGCTTTAATATAAACCTCCCCCGGCTCTACCTTCTCGGGAACAGGTTCCCATACTTCCGTATCTTCCGGTTTTGCTTTTTGCTGTGCCTGTGCCATAAAAAAACTGCCTGCTAACAGGGCTGTCATGATAATTTTAGATGTCATTTTGTGATAATTAGTTATACGTTCAAAACTTACCTCATCTGTTTATCCTATATTATCTATTTCCATCTCGCCTGCATCAGGCGTTCCGGTCAAAGGTCACACATTCTCTCAGCTCTTTTTCGGTATACACCAGGTTGTGCTGCCGTAATACCTCTTCAGGCACCCCCTTCCATTGGTTGGGGCGGTTGCCAACATAGCCAATATCATTCACGCCCATTTCAGATGTAAAGAAGCCGGTTGCCGTCAGGTTGCGCATCAGGCTAAAAAAAGCGACGCCTTTCTTCATTTCCGGTGCTGCTCTTTCGGGATAGGCAATGGCGTCAACCATCTCCAACTGCTGTCCCTCGTTAAGGTCCCGGAAAGGCTTCTCATATTGGTTCAGGCTCTGTATATCCAGCCATTTAAGGCCACTTCGCATGGGTGTCTGAAACTCAGGCTTGTCTTTCACGATAAATTCGATAAAGTCAGGCACGCCAGCTTCAGATGCACTGCCACTTACTTCATCCGCCGGAATAATGATGTCAGAAAGAATAGTTATAGTGGCTAACTCCTGCTCAGTGAAGAAGTTCTTGGAAGTAACCAATTTTAACCGTTCTAACTCTTCTGGTGTTCGCCAATCACCCGGCGAAGATTCAGGTGTCTCTAACACCTGCGCAACCTGCTCTTCACTTTTGCTGTCGCAGGACTCCAAAAGAAGCGCTGAAGATACGGTGCTCAGCACAATGGCTTTAAGTGATTCTCTTCTGTCCATAAGATGATGCGTTAGCCCATGATTAGTGCTTAAATGTTCTGCTTTTTCATTTGATCCACGATATACTCCGATGCCCGCATAGATAAGGCCATAATGGTCCAGGTGATGTTCTTATCGCCCTGCGACACGAATTGGCCACCATCCACACAGAACAGGTTCTTGCAGTCGTGCGCCTGGCTCCATTTATTCAGCGCCGACTTCTTCGGATCATTCCCCATCCGCACGGTACCTGCTTCATGGATAATTTTGCCCGGGTTCTGCAGGCCCCAGTTGTTATGCGGACCGGCATCGCCACCGGAGGTGATAATGGCTCCCATTTCATGCAGAATCTCCTTGAACGTCTGGTTCATGTGCTTTGCCTGATTAATTTCATAGTCAGAGTACTTCACGTTGAACCGCAAGACAGGGATGCCATACTTATCCACCACATTCGGATCTATCTCGCAGTAATTGCTTTCAAACGCAATCGCTTCTCCCCGGCCGGCCATCCCGACACTTGCGCCATACATAAAACGGTAGTCTTCTTTCAGTGATTTGCCGTAGCCGCCTGCTTCTTTGGTTTTGCCGTTTACCTGTAGCTTTCCATTCAGGTTTTCCACACCCCATCCAAAGCCGTAGGCCGGTTGCTGCATCCCTCCCCAATATTCTATATGATACCCGCGCGGGAAATCAAGCTTCTTGTTATCAAGCCACCAGGGCGTATAGACGTGCATGCCCCCCACTCCATCTTCGTTGTAGCGCTTGCGGCCCATTAGTTCAGGCAATACGCCACTTACCGAAGCTCCGGTCGAATCGTGCAGGTACTTCCCGACGACATCGCTTGAATTAGCCAAGCCATTCGGGTGCCGCCGGGAAACGGAGTTAAGCAAGAGGCGGGCGCTTTCACAGGCACTTGCGGCCAGTATCACCACTCGGCCGTTTACCTGGTAATCCAGCATGTCATCTTTGTTCACATAAGACACGCCCGTTGCCAGGCCCTCTGAATCTGTCACTACCTCACGTGCCATAGCATTCGGAATAACATCCACGTTTCCGGTTGCCACGGCAGGCTTCACTAAACAGGAGCCAGAGGAGAAATCAGCGTATACTTTGCAGCTACGCCCGCACTGTGCACAGTAGAAGCACTGCCCACGCTCGTCGTTTATTTTTTTAGTGAGGATAGACAGGCGGGAGGGAATAACAGGAATACCGATGCCTTGGGCCGCTTTCTTTATTTTCAGTTCATGCAGGCGCGGCAGCGGCGGCGGCAGGAAAATACCGTCCGGCTCATTTTCCAACCCTTCATTGGTGCCGAACACGCCTATGAGCCTGTCAACTTTGTCGTAGTAGGGCTTTACGTCTTCGTAGCCAATAGGCCAGTCTTCCCCCAGCCCGTCAATGCTTCTGTGCTTGAAATCTTTTGGCCCGAAGCGGAGGGATATTCTGCCCCAGTGGTTGGTTCGTCCGCCCAGCATCCGGGCGCGCCACCAGTCCCAACTGGTTCCTTCGGCCTGCGTGTAGGGTTCCCCGTCTATTTCCCATCCCCAATAGCAACCGTCAAAGTCGCCAAAAGGTCGGAACTTGGTGCTGGCACCTCTCCTCGGGGATTCCCAGGGGTTCTTCAGCTGTGCGGAGTCTGTGGCTGGGTCATACATGGCACCTGCTTCGAGCAGGCACACTTTTAAGCCAGCGTTAGCTAATACGTAGGCAGCCATGCCACCACCGGCACCAGAGCCTATTATTACCGCATCGTATTGCTTCGGCTCTTCTTTAATTTGATAATCTGCCATTTTAAGGGTGCGAATCAGGGGTTAAAAGAGTGACCATTACCAGGTGCCATGGCTTTACACATCACCGCCTCCACAATCAAACCTGCCACTTGCTACTGCTATGATACACATTTACAGTGTGAAGTGCAATGGATTATATGTTATTTCCTACCAGCCTTAGCGTATGCCAGCCTCTAACATCCATTTAATTTTCTAAACCTAATAGTAACTGATGCTTCATCAAAAGTTCGACTCTCAACTCAAATAAGCACCCATTCCCGTTTGAGAGAAAGCGCATTGGAACAAGGCTTTTCTTATTACGCCTGTATTTTTGAAAGCTGGCGCAAAAAAAACCTGCAGCCAATAAGTGGTGCAGGTTTTCATATTTAACTAACGTCTACAACAGCCCCGGCGGGACGACCTGGAGAAATTCAGTGTAGCATCAACAATCTTCTTCAGACTATATCAAATAAATGAAGCAGATAAGTGCCATATCTTAAATCATGATGCTTGCTACGTATGCCACTTCATTACAAAAGCACATGTTGCTTCGTTACAAATTCAGGGTCATGATGATACTTTCGCTGTAATCTACCTGTTCTTCGGGAGCTAGATCCGGCTGCTTGCCTTCCACCTGAAAGCCAGCTTTCTGATATAGCCGCACAGCGCTTTTATTGGCTCTTTTTACCTGCAGGCAAAGCACCTGCAACTGGTGGTTCTGCCGGGCCCAAGCTAGTGCCTCACGCAACATAATAGAGCCCAGACCCTTGTTCTGATACTCCTGCAGAATGCCCATGGTAATCAACCCTGACTGGTCCTCATACTCCTCTCCGCTGCCGGTTAAGTCGAGGTTGCCAATTACCTGCCCTTTGTGCAAGGCTAGCAGCAGCAAGCTGTTTGGGTTCTGCCGCAGTTCTCTTATCCACTTTTCTTCATCAGCCACCGTATTCTCCAACTCATTGGGAGCCACAATCAAATACCTGCTCGTGACGACATACTCCCGCACGGTTTCCATCAACGCCTCAGAATCGGTTACCATACCCTCCCGGATTAACACTTTCTCACCCGTCTTTAACACATACTCCTTCGCTGCTACCTTCACTTGTTTTGATAAGAAATAATTAGATAATGACTTGCTTACGATGTTGAAAAATACCCACCCCTAATTCCTCCAGGGATAGTTTAAGGGTGGGTTTCTTAAAATTTGTATAGGCTATGAGCAGGCAGCCTTAACGACCTGCACACGCAGCTACTTAACTTTTAGGGAGATTTTTCATCCGGATATGCAGCTCATCTAACTGCTGGTCCGAAATCGGCGACGGGGCATCTATCATCACATCGCGGCCCGAGTTGTTTTTCGGGAAGGCAATGTAGTCACGGATAGAGTCTGAACCACCGAATAAAGAGCAAAGCCTGTCGAAGCCGAAGGCAATACCACCGTGCGGCGGCGCACCATACTCAAAAGCATTCATTAGGAAGCCAAACTGCGCCTCTGCCTCTGCGGCAGAAAAGCCCAGCAGGCCGAACATTTGCTCCTGCAGCCTGCGGTCATGGATACGGATAGAACCGCCCCCTACTTCCACGCCGTTAATCACCATATCATAGGCGTTGGCACGAATGTCACCCGGACGATAGTTGATCAGTTGGAGGTCTTCCGGCTTCGGCGAGGTAAACGGGTGGTGCATGGCGTGGTAGCGCTGCGTCTCCTCGTCCCACTCCAGCAGCGGAAAGTCCACTACCCAAAGCGGTGAGAACACGTTCTTGTCGCGCAGGCCAAGGCGCTCCCCCATCTCCAGGCGAAGCTCGTTCAGCGCCTTCTGGGTTTTGAATGTTTCGCCTGCTAAAATCAGTAACAGGTCGCCTGGCTGTGCATCAAAGGCAGCACCCCATGCCGCCAGGTCTTCTGGTGTAAAGAATTTATCTACGGACGACTTGATACTGCCGTCCTCGTTTACGCGGGCATATACCAAACCTGTGGCGCCAATCTGTGGGCGCTTCACAAAATCTGTTAGTTCGTCGAGCTGCTTACGGGTATAGCTGGCGGCGCCTTTTGCGTTGATGCCCACTACTAATTCCGCACTGTCAAACACAGGAAAGCCTTTTTGTTGGGCAAGCGCGTTCAGCTCTACAAAGCGCATGTCGAAGCGCGTGTCCGGCTTATCGGAGCCATAGAACTTCATGGCATCGGCGTACGTCATGCGCGGCAGTTTGTCGATATGGATGCCTTTTACCGCGGCGAACATATGCTTAATGAAGCCCTCGAATGTATTCAGGATGTCTTCCTGCGTCACGAAGGACATCTCGCAGTCTATCTGGGTGAACTCAGGCTGGCGGTCTGCGCGAAGGTCCTCATCGCGGAAGCACTTCACTATCTGGAAATACTTGTCGAAGCCAGACACCATCAGCAGCTGCTTGAACGTCTGCGGCGACTGTGGCAGGGCGTAAAACTCGCCCGGGTTCATGCGGCTCGGCACCACAAAGTCGCGGGCACCTTCCGGCGTCGATTTTATCAGCACCGGTGTCTCCACCTCGATAAAATAATGGCTGTCTAAGTAATTGCGGGCTTCGCGCATCATGCGGTGGCGCAGCTCCAGGTTGCGGCGCACCGGTGTGCGGCGCAGGTCGAGGTAACGGTACTTCATGCGCAGGTCATCGCCGCCATCTGTCTCGTCCTCAATCATGAACGGAGGCAGTTTAGAGGGATTCAGCACTTCCAGCTTTGTCACCTTCACTTCTATGCCACCAGTGGGTATTTTATCGTTTTTGGAAAAGCGCTCAATCACCTTTCCTGTCGCCCTTACCACATACTCCCGGCCTAAATTACGGGCCTGCTCAATTATTTCCGGCAGCGTAATACCTTCTTCAAAAGAGAGTTGTGTGATGCCGTAGCGGTCGCGGAGATCCACCCACACCATACCACCTTTGTCGCGCAGGCGCTGTACCCAGCCTGTCAGTATAACCTCTTCGTTTATGTTGTAAGGGCGGAGCTCGCCGCAAGTATGTGTTCTGAGCATAGTTTTAATAAATGTGTTCGTGCAAATGTACAAATTTGTAAACTTCTATGAATCGGAAAGATGTTATTCAAGCATCCTGCGCATGGCTGCCACATCATCCACCTGAATAGCATCGGGCTCCATGGCAATCATTTTAGAAATGCGGGCGTTTGACTTGCCTCCAAAAAGCACCACCAGCAGCCCTTCCTGCTTTGCCTGCTGCACCTGCTCCGGACTAATGTTTCTGCCGTTGGCGCAAATGCCCTGAAAGCTACGGGCCAGTATGGTCTGCATCGCCTGCTCATAATTGCCGCCCGTGTCTATCACCAGCACAGCCTCCGGCTCCACTTCCCGGAAGGCATCCAGAAAATCAGCATTCGGAGAGATAAAAGCCAGTTTCTGCAGTGGGTAATTATACTTGCGCAGCATGTCCATCAGCGTTTGAGCATAGTATGCGTGGCGGGAGGCATCTTGGTTGCGCAGGTCAATGTGCAGGTACGGCTGTTCAGGATAGGTGCTGAACAGTTGGAGCAGCTCTTCAAACGCAATAATTTTCTCGTCGTGAAACAGGTCATACGGAAAACCTCCTTTATAGGCCAGCCCTACTACCTGCGAGGCGAGCAGGTTATCAATAGTATCCGGCTGGGGCCACACGGTCATCGAGGCCAGTGTTACATCATGGTACAAGACAGGAACCCCATCTTTGCTCAGTTGCACGTCTACCTCAAGGCCGTCTGCACCATTTTCCATTGCCTTCATGATAGAGGCCCTGCTGTTAGGCGGCAAAGGATTGAAAGGATTAAGCGGTGAGAAGAAACCAGAGCCTGCATGCCCCAGCAGCAGCACGTCAGCGCCTTTGTGTTTGGAGGCATAGTAAAAGCTAAGCCCCATATAAACAAGTACCCCCAGCACAGCCAGCAGCAAAACTAATTTAGGCACAAACTGTAGCCGCCGCTTTCCTGGCTTTTTCACAGCGTACATCATTTCTCTTTTTCAGATTAAAAAGACGAAGTTAACACCAATTCTTTTTAATTCCCCTTAAATTTGTGCCATACTACGCTAGCCACATGCCAGGTCCTACGAAAACAACTGCCAATACTAACCCCGCAGCTGAAGCTTCGCTTCCGGGGCAGGGAACACACCGCTACCTCGTTCCGCTGTCTTTTATCATGCTGCTTGCCCTGCTGATACGCATGGTGGCTGCTTTTTATTCAAAAGGCTTTGCCTTTAGCGACGACCATTTCGACGTGATACTGGTGGCGCAGGGCTGGCTCGACGGGCTGCCGGTATGGCTGAACGAGCCGATGCCGCCACGCCACAGCATGCTCTACGTGCTCATTCACTATGGTATCTTCTATGTGCTGGAAGCGATGGGCATTTTCAGCCCGGAGGTGAAGATGACGGTTGTGCGGGTGCTGCATGGGTTGTACTCCCTGCTGGTAGTATACTTCGGCTATAAAATCACAGAGCGGCTCTCGAACAAAATGAACGCAAGGCTTGTGGGGCTCATGCTGGCAATCATATGGTTTATGCCGTTTATGAGCGTGCGCAACCTGGTAGAGATGGTGTGCATCCCGCCATACCTGGCAGCCTTTTACCTGATGGTGAAGCAGGACCAGGCTGAACGGAAAAAGATAATGCCATATTTCTGGGCAGGTGCATTGTTTGCGCTGGCCTTTACCATACGTTACCATACTGTGCTGTTCGGAGCTGGTGCGGGCCTGGTGCTGCTCTACCGCCGCCAGTGGCGCGAGGCAGTGGCCCTGTTGCTGGGTTTTGCCGTGGTTGCCTTCCTTGTGCAGGGTATAATTGATATCATCTTTTTTGACTATCCCTTCCACTCTGTAGTAGCCTACTTTCTTTATAATTCGGAAAATGCAGACAACTTCAGCACAGGCCCTGTGTACCGTTTTGCTTTGACCGTACTCGGCTTTCTGGTGCCCCCGGTAAGTGTGTTCCTGGTGCTGGGATATGCCCGCACCGCCAGGCTGGCGCCGAAGCTCTTCTGGGCAGGCCTGCTGTTTTTTGTGGCGCACTCTCTTTTCCCGAATAAGCAGGAGCGCTTCATTCTGCCCCTGTTTCCACTGATCATGATACTGGGCGTTATCGGGTGGCAGCAGTTCGTGCAGACGTCCTCGTTCTGGCGCCGACGCCGCAAACTGCTGGCGTGGAGTTGGGGCTTTTTCTGGGCGCTGAACATACTGGCAACGGTGGGTATGGCCTTTACCTACACTAAAAAGAGTCGGGTAGCCCCACTGGTGTACCTGTCGGAAAAGCCGGACCTGGACGGCGTTGTGCTGGAATTCGGGAACCATAGCGTTAAAGCACCTCCCCTCTTTTACCTGGGCCGCATGAGCGCCGAGTATGATAAATACATAGAGGATATTCACCTGGTATGGCAGGAGTACCTGCAGGGGCAAAAGCAGCTGCCTCCCGACTTTGTGATGGCCTATACGCTCAACGAAGACAAAACCCCTCAGGAACTGCAGCAGGAGGTGAATGCTTCAGCCTATAAGCCTGATTACGTGGTGGTGGTGGGAACCGATGACCTGGACGAGCGCATGGCACGGCTCCACAGTTTATTCCCGAACCTGAAGCTGGAGCACACCATTACTCCTTCACTCTACGACCAGTTGCTACACCTGCTGAATCCGCGCGTGCACAAAGATGAGCACGTGCAGATTTATGAGATACTGCCGTAGCAGACTTACCTTGTGAAGGTATAGAAATAATTAACCGAGAAATTCCAGAAGAAAACGATCACGACGGCGCCAAACTTAGCGATGTAGAAGTTGAGTTTGGCGCGATCCGTCAGCAGGTATACGATAAAGTTGTTGAGCAATAATCCTATCAGGGCCACAAGCAGGAACTTAGAGAACTGCCACCCTATCTCCGGGTCAATGCTGTGGAACGTCCAGATGCGGTTAAGATAATAGTTACTGATACTGGCAACCAGGAAGCCCAGGCTGTTGGCCACATACTTGTTCCACCGCAACCGCTCTTTGGCAACATACGTGATACCAAAATCCAGCACCAGGCCAGAGAAGCCCACTACTCCGAACTTGAAGAACTTAAAAAAGAGGTTTTCTATACTTTCGGTCATTAACCCTGGTGTTGCACTTCATTTTAGGCCTGATAGCAAGGCGCACTACAACACAAGCTGCAAAAATAGCAGACTTCCGGCAGGTCACCAACTTTCCTCAGCCACACCTGCTGCTACTGTAAATTCTTTCCCTCGTCAGTCAGTCTGGGTTTGTCGACAAAAGGCCTTTGTTGGTATAGTTTATTATTAATATAGGCTATTAAATGTTTATCTTAACCTAAACATTTCCACCTTATATCCCGCTGCTATGGATTTAGTTATACAGGGTCTTTCGAAAACATACCCTAACGGCACCAAAGCTCTCAAGAATATCAATCTTGTTATTCCGAAAGGAATGTTTGGTCTGCTTGGCCCCAACGGCGCCGGTAAATCGTCGCTGATGCGCACCATCGCCACACTACAGGAGGCAGACCAGGGTAGCATTATGCTGGGCGACATGGACGTGCTGCGCGAGAAAGAAAGTATGCGCAAGGTACTGGGTTACCTGCCCCAGGAGTTTGGAGTATACCCGAAGGTATCCGCGGAGGAGATGCTGGATCATTTTGCCGTACTCAAAGGCATCAGCAACTCCAGCGAGCGCAAGGAGATTGTAAAAGCCCTGCTCCAGCAAACTAACCTGTATGATGTGCGCAAGAAAAACTTGGGAGGCTACTCAGGCGGCATGAAGCAGCGCTTCGGCATTGCACAAGCTTTGCTGGGCAACCCGCAGATCATCATCGTGGATGAGCCCACCGCCGGCCTCGATCCTGCTGAGCGCAACCGCTTCCATAACTTGCTGAGCGAGATTGGAGAGAACGTCATCGTAATTCTTTCCACCCACATTGTGGAAGACGTAACGGATCTGTGCCGCAACTTCGCTATTATTAACAAAGGAGAGGTGCTTTTAGAAGGCGACCCGCTGCAGGTCATCGACGGCATTCGGGGCCGCATCTGGCGCAAGTTTATCAACAAAGACGAACTGGTACAGCACCAACTGCAGCACCAGGTTATTTCCTCCCGGCTATTCGCCGGCCAAACCATCATCCACGTGCTTTCTGATGTGCAACCCGGTCCAGAGTTTGAGGCCGTAGCACCGGATTTGGAGGATGTATACTTCAGCAAAATCCATGAGGCGGCGCTGCGTGAGCAGGAAGAGCCAGTTCCAGTAGTTATGAATTGAGAATTTTCCTATTCTAATACAAACGCCCTTGCTGTGTGTTTTCACCATAGCCGTCAGGCTAAGGAGTTGTGCAAAGCTATAAGTAGCTGTAGCTTTGCAGGATGGAGGTAAGTGTAGAAGGATTATTAGAAGGCAAAGAGGAGTTGCTCGAGCAGCTGCAGTCCTTTTTCAAGGAAGAGGAGCTGGAGAAGTTAGCCAGGGAGAGCAGGTTTGTTGAGCGGAGCACCTCGAGGTTGAGCGGTTGGATGTTTCTGCAGCTACATT
>NZ_SSNI01000052.1 GCF_010015475.1 Pontibacter pamirensis | reverse complement strand
AGGCTCGACAAAGACCATGAAAAGACCACTAAAAGCGCAGAAGCATGGGTACTATGGCAGAATTGTCAGCTCATTCTTAACCGGATTGACTAAAAATCAGAACGTTACAAATTTAAACATGCTCTTAGCCGCCCAGCAGGTGTTGTATAAAAGTAACCGGGACTATCGAATATACTATATTTAGCTATAATGATGTAGTTCTTCTGCCTAGATATCCGTTAGCCATTCTTTCTTTTGCAAGTTTCGCTACAAAAGCTATCTTACAAGATAGAAAAGCGACTATATGTATGGCTGCCGTAAAAACCTCCTCTAAGAAAAACATACTGTTCAATGCCTCTGTCATTGTGGCGGCACTCGGTTACTTTGTAGACATCTACGACCTGGTGCTTTTCAGCATTGTCCGTATCCCGAGCCTGCGGGATTTAGGTGTCACAAGCCAGGAGGCGCTGCTGGAGGATGGTGTGATGCTGCTGAACATGCAGATGCTGGGCATGCTGATTGGCGGTGTGGCCTGGGGCGTATTAGGTGATAAGCGGGGACGGTTGTCGGTGCTGTTCGGCTCTATCTTTCTCTATTCAATAGCAAACATCCTCAATGGCTTTGTAACTTCTATTCCCATGTATGCTGTGCTCCGTTTTGTGGCGGGCTTGGGGCTGGCGGGAGAACTGGGAGCTGGTATTACCCTGGTGAGTGAAGTGCTGCCAAAAGAGAAGCGCGGCTACGGCACTATGATTGTGGCTACCATTGGCATATCCGGGGCTATTCTGGCTGGTTTTGTAGGAGAATACTTTGGCTGGCGCACCGCTTATTTTATTGGCGGCGGTTTAGGCTTACTGCTTCTTTTCCTGCGTATTGGCGTGTATGAGTCCGGTATGTTTGAGAATGTGAAAAGCGCTGCCCATGTTACACGTGGAAACTTCCTCAGCCTGTTCTCTAATGCAAAGCGTTTCTGGAAGTATCTGAAGTGCATCCTGGTCGGCGTGCCTATCTGGTATGTGGTAGGAATCCTCATCACTTTCTCACCCGAATTTGGTATAGCGATGGGCATAGAGCAAACAGTTTCGGCAGCCCGTGCGGTTTCTTCCTGCTACCTCGGCCTTGTAGTCGGAGACTTTTTGAGCGGCTATTTAAGCCAGCGCTTTAAGAGCAGGCGTATCATCGTGCTTGTCTTTTTAATTCTTACGGCTGGTCTTGTAACGCTTTACCTGCTCAGTAGCGGCTTATCGTTAAATCAATTTTATGTATTATGTGTAGCGCTGGGCGTTGCGAGCGGCTATTGGGCGGTGTTTGTTACTATTGCAGCAGAGCAGTTTGGCACTAACATCAGGGCTACCGTTACCACCACAGTGCCTAATTTTGTACGAGGTGCAGTAGTGCCTCTCTCCTTGTCTTTCGAAGCATTCAAAGATGGTTGGGGACTCATACCAACAGCGATGGTATTGGGAGCAATAACCCTTGTTATTGCAGTGGCTTCTATTCTGACACTGGAGGAAACATACGCCAAAGACCTGGATTACCTGGAGCCAGTAACGTAGCTATGCAGCTATAACGATGTTTTTGTGAGGGTGTGAGTTGATAGATAATCTGAAATCAACGATTTATTGCTGTTGCCATAGATAAGCAGGGCTTAGAAGCAACTAAATTTCTATAGGATAAGTAATATATCAGATATAAGGAATCTGATATATGATAATGGCCTATGCTTAAGATTTCCGCCTCCGAAAAATCTGATTTAGCTTTGATTGCAGCTTTATGCTTTCTGCTGATCCTGTACCTGGCTTATACTACATACATTGAGAAAAGAGTGCCAGAGCCACAAGATATAACAGAGACTGTAGTGGAAGGAGAAAGCTCCGGTATAACACAGCTTTGAACGATGCTGTTGATTATACTTTCTTGCCGCCTAACCTAAAGCGCGGATAGCAAATTACGCCAGAATAACCACCTGTATCGGGGTAAATTGTGTAATTTTGTATATGATCTTGTATAACATAACAGTAAATATAGAAAACGGCGTAGCCGAGGAGTGGCTGCAATGGATGAAAGAAGTGCATATACCTGAGGTGATGAGCAAAGGATATTTCCTGAACAACCAGGTTGCCCGGCTGATAAACGAAATAGATAACGGCGGTACCACATACGCCGTGCAGTACTACTGCCGCAGCATGCAAGACCTGGAGGAATACCAGCGAGACCATGCCCCGGCTCTTGAGAGCAAACACATGAAACGTTATGAAGGTAAGTTTGTGGTATTTAGCTCTATGCTGGAGGTGATAGACACGGATGTAGAGCGTGCTCAGCAATAAACGACAACAGGTTTAACCATAAGAAAAGCCGTGGTGCAGTTTATGCTGTGCCACGGCTTTTTGTTTCTCCCGGAGGTATGGGGGTTAGTCCTTGAAGTTCTGAATCTGCTCTTCCGTCAGGGTGCAATTGATCCATTCGGCATCCAGGTCGGCACCTATGCTCTTATAGAAAGCAATGGCAGGCTCGTTCCACTCCAGCACCTGCCATCTGAAGCGTTTAGCCCCTAATTCCTTGGCTTCCTGTGCCACCGCTTTAAATAGCTTTCTGCCTATACCCGCACGCCGCAGTTTCTCCGTTACCACCAGGTCCTCTAAATAAATAGTTCTTCCTTTCCAGGTAGAGTAAGCAATATAGTATAAGGCAATGCCAACGATTCCCTCTGCCGCCTCCGCTACAAAAATCTTATAAATTGGGTTTTCGCCAAATCCATCCCGCTCCAGGTCTTCCAGCGTGTTGGTCACCTCCAGTGGCGCGCGTTCAAACTCGGCCAGCTCCATAATCAGGGCATGCACCTGTGGCAAATCGTCGATGTTGCCTTTTCTTATTTCTATTTCCATTTTGATTGTTCGTTGTTATTTGTTGATTGTTAGTAGTGATGTGGCTAAACCGTTAATCTGCAGCCCAACTTTTTTACTTTCTAACGCTCTAAATTTCTAACTTTTTAACTCCAAACCGACCTTGCCTGCACCAGTTCTTTTCCTGTTTCCTGGCTGCTGAGTTTGTGCAGGTACACGCTTTCTTCGTCGGCTGGTGCTACGGCTGAGATAACGGTATCTCCTAAAATACTTTCTGCCCGAAATATAATATCCATTTCCCGTAGCTGCTTTTGCTCCAGCAGCTCGGTTGGCAGCGTGTCCAGGGCCCATTGCAAGTACCTGGTGTTTGTTACGTGGCGGTTCAGATCAATATCGTGCCAGCGAACAGGTATCTGCTCCTCATACGTAGCCTCCTGCATTTGCGGCAGCTTCCCTTTTGCAAAGGGCAAGGGTTCTTCAGTCGGTACCACCTCCAGCGCAGTTATAAATTCAGGCAGAGTTACCAATTTGCGCTTCACCATGTCCATGACCAGCCATACGCTTGTCGCCTGCCCCAGCAGTTCCTGGTCTGCACTGTAAATCCGAAAATCGCGGTGCATAAAAATCCGCTCGCGCCCGGAGGCCCATGTCTGTACGGTTATTTTCTCGCTGTGCTTCGGGTAGCGGAACATTTCTACGCGCAGGCGCTGCAATATCCAAGTCATGTCATGCTTCAGCAGGTCGTACATGGAGATGCCGAGAGTAACGGTGTTGTCCCAAGCAGCTTCGTGCATGTAGCTGATCAGGGCCGGCAGTGTGGCCTGTCCCCGGTAATCTATTTCATGTGAGCGGATGGCAAATTCGCTGGAGCCTCCTGTTGCTTTCATAGTGTATGGTTTGTGGCCCGCTAAGTTACACAAGAATAGCCGCGGCGGCCACTTCTGCTCCTCTTAAAAAGCAGTGGCACACCTGTTGCCGGGTGTGCCACTGAAGATAATACCGTTACTGTTTGCTATGATTATGATGCACTCAGGCTATCAATCTAACACTAACATGCTAATAGTGCCAACTACTAGAAATATCAAAGTAAATATTCCCAGAAACCTGAAGAATATTTTCAAGTTTACCAAAGAAGCTGTTATTAACTCCTGATTAGAACTGTTAAGGGCTACTTCCATTTTGTTTGAAAACCGGAATAGGTACAGTGCCGGAAAAAAGAAGACCAACTTATACAGCAACTTAACCATTACCAATGTAGCATCTTTCTCGCCAAAGCCATTCCAGATACCTTCATAACCTGCAATCAATAGTACAAGTCCTAGCATCACAAAAGCCACAACAGCTAATAGTTTGCCCCACTTGGCGATAGTGTGTAGAAGGTGCCGTGAAGTAAGGTCTATGATAAGTTCCTGCTGCGGCTGGTTAAAGTTATTGTCAGTTGCTTTCATGGGGTTAGGTTTTAGAGTAAAAATATAGATATCAATCTATACTTCCTATCATGGTATATACTCCTATAGGAAAGACACTATAAAAAAAGCCGCGCTCCTGAAACAGGAAACGCGGCTATAGTATCAAGACAGCTTGTACTTATTTACTGGTTTTGGTTCTGATATGGATTAATGCCCATGTTCTCATAAATAAAAGCATAGGTGTCAGCATACTCTTGAATAACCAGTGAAGTCGGCTTGCCGGCACCGTGGCCTGCACGCACATCCACCCTAATCAGGTAGGGATTGCCTGGAGCACCTTTGTCCTGTAGTTCAGAAATGAATTTGAAGGAGTGCGCCGGCACTACACGGTCGTCATGGTCGGCGGTTTTCACCAGTGTAGCCGGGTATTTTACACCTTCTTTGATGTTGTGCAGCGGTGAGAAGCCATACAGGTTCCTGAACTGAGCAGCATCGTCTGATGAACCATACTCCGGTACCCACGCCCAACCAATGGTAAACTTATGGAAGCGCAGCATGTCCATCACACCCACGGCAGGTATCGCCACTTTGGCCAAATCCGGGCGCTGTGTCATCAAGGCACCCACCAGCAAACCGCCGTTAGAGCCACCGGCAACTGCCAGTCTTTCAGAAGAAGTGTAGCCCTGGGCAATCAGGTATTCCGCAGCACCTATAAAATCATCGAACACGTTTTGCTTGTTCGGCGTCATGCCTGCCTTATGCCAGTCATCGCCGTATTCGCCGCCGCCACGCAGGTTCGGCACGGCATATACGCCGCCGTTCTCCAGCCACAGCATGTTGGCAATGCTAAAGCTTGGTGTAAGCGAGATGTTGAAGCCGCCGTAGGCGTAAAGGTAGGTCGGGTTCTGGCCGTTCAGTTCCAGCCCCTTCTTGTGCACGATGAACATGGGCACTTTGGTGCCGTCTTTAGAAGTGTAGAACACTTGCTTTGTTTCGTAAGCATCGGTGTTCATGTTCACTTCCGTCTTGCGAAAGAGCGATACCTTGTTAGCCGGCACATCGTAGCGGTAAATGGTCGGCGGAGAGGTGAAGGAGGTAAAGGTGAAGAATACTTCCGTATCCTCTTTTTCGCCGTTGAAGCCGCCTACAGAGCCAATGCCCGGTAACTCTACATCGTTTATCTTTTTGCCGTTGTTATCAAAAACCACTACCTGGCTGGTAGCGTCTTTCATATAGGTCACAATAATGCGGCCTCCCACCGTGGAGACACCTGTAATTACGTTCTCGTTTTCAGGCACCACCGTTTTCCAGTGCTGCTCCTGTGGTTTCTTCGGGTCGATGAGGACGAGGCGGTAGCGCGGTGCGTTCTTGTTCGTCATCACCAGCAGCTTATCGCCCATATTATCCACCACATTGTACTCTGACTCGAAGTTCTCCACTATCGGCTTAATAGTTGATTTCGGGTCCTGCAGGTCTTTATAATAAAGTGCGTTGGCACCACTGGCTCCCTCTGACACATTCAAAATCAGGAAGCGCTCATCATCGGTGGTCTGGCCGTAGAAGTTGCGAAGAGCATGCTGCTTGTCTTCATACACCAGTTGGTCCTGGCTCTGTGGCGTGCCTACTTTATGGTAGTACACTTTGTGGTACTCGTTCTTGTTAGCCAGTTTATTACCTTCTGTTGGGGCATCGTAGCGGCTGTAGAAGAAACCGTCTTTATACCAGCTTGGGCCGGAGAACTTCACCCAATCCAGTTGGTCGTCCAGTTTCTTGCCGGTGGCGGCCTCCATTATGTGGTAGGTGTTCCAGTCGGAGCCGCCGCTGGAGGTGCCGTAGGCTATATAACGGCCATCTTCTGAAAAAGCAAACGCCGTAAGGGCCACCGTTCCGTCTTCAGAAAGCTTGTTTGGGTCGAAGAACACTTTCGGCTCCGCCTCTAGCGTTTCCTGCACATACAACACGCTTTGGTTCTGCAGGCCGTCGTTCTTATAGAAGTAGTACTTGCCGTTTTCTTTAAAAGGAGCACCATACTTCGGATAATTCCAGATTTCGGTCAGGCGCGACTTTATCTTATCACGGAAGTCAATATTACTCAGGTACTCCTGCGTTACCTCATTCTGCTCCTCTATCCACTCATCTACCTCCTCGTTATGCGTCTCCAGCCAGCGGTAAGGGTCTGCCACTGGTGTACCGAAGTAATCGTCGATGTGGTCAATCTTTTTTGTTTCAGGATAATCTAAATCTGTCTCAGCCGAAGCATTGGAAGCAGCGGCTGTTGTGGTGTTTTCTGTCGTCATGCCAGTAGCGGTTGTATCGGTTTGTGTTGACTTACATGCCGACACGGCCGTGAAGCCGCCGGCAA
Organism: Pontibacter pamirensis; assembly: GCF_010015475.1. GTDB lineage: Bacteria > Bacteroidota > Bacteroidia > Cytophagales > Hymenobacteraceae > Pontibacter > Pontibacter pamirensis. The sequence goes on along the minus strand of NZ_SSNI01000052.1, from coordinate 28,331 downwards.
GCAACAATACTGTTGTTTTCTTCATAAGGGCTACGCCTGTTAATTTGTTTAAGGTATTGTGAAACAGAATCGGCAATATACGCATTTTAGTCAAAGCCTCTGTTGCAGCACATCCTGCAACTTTTGTTCCGAACTTCAATTCGTTCCTGCAAATCAGGCGTTTAGACACAGAAAATTTCTGTTCTCAAGCTTGTACGAGCAATGCTTTTAGTAATTACTTTTGCCGGCCTTTCTTGCTCAGGAAGTAGCCAAAACTCACGATATCAAGTATAATACTTACATAACAAGGCATCAAAGTATATGATTGAAGAGCTGGAAAACGAAAAATTGCTTCAGAAATTTGAGCAGATAGCTGACAGACTATCAGAAAAAGGCTATGCCATTGTCGATAATTTTTTGGAGGCGCAGGAGGTGCGGAACCTGTTGGATGTGCTGGCGCACCACCAGGAACAGGGCACATTTAAGAAAGCGGGCATCGGTGCCTCCAGTCAACTTCAGGTGGATAAAGAAGTGCGCGGCGACTATATCCGCTGGATTGAGCCACAGAACGCCCTGCCCCCGACACAGGTTTTCCTGGACCGCATGGATGAGGTGATGCGCTACATTAACCGCACCTGCTACCTTGGCCTGAAAGACTATGAATTTCACTTCACAGTATACCCGCCAGGCACTGTTTATCAGCGCCACATCGACCAGTTCAAGACGAACGATCACCGCAAGCTGTCTTTTATCTGTTACCTGAATGAGGACTGGCTGCCGGAGCATGGTGGTAACCTGCGGCTATACCTGCCAAAGGAGAATGGGGAAGAGGAAGAAGTCGACATCCTACCGATTGCCGGCCGCCTGGCCTGTTTCCGCGCCGACCTGATTCCGCACGAAGTTTTAGTTGCCACCCGCCACCGCTACAGCCTCACGGGCTGGATGCTGGACCAGCTAAAGGAGCTGACGTTTTTGTAGGAAAACTGACAAAGGAAGAAAGACAAAGGACAAAAGATTTATTGATGGTCTTTTTGTCCTTTGTCCAAAATCACTGTCCAAAATTAATCTCTGTGCTGTCTCCGATGTTGAGGCTATGGCTGAAGCCTTTAAAGGAAGCGTCGCTGCCGATAATGGAATCCTGCATCACGGCAAAGCGCAGCTCGGAAAAGGAACCGATGATGGAGTTGCTCAGAATGCAGTTTTCAATGGTGGCGTTATCGCCGATGGCCACATTGGGCCCGATAATAGAATTGTAGATGGCGCAGTCGCTGCCAATGCTGACAGGCGGAATAATAATGCAGCCGGGAAAATGCTCGTTCAGTTTTTGATCCCGGTGCTTCTGGCGGTTCAGTAAAGTAGCGTTCGCCTCCAGAAGCGTTTCCTTGCGGCCACAGTCAAACCAGTGGTCCACGCTCCAGGTCACCATTTTCTCGCCCTTCTTCACCATGTGCATCAGTGCGTCTGTGAGTTGGTATTCCTCCTGTGTGCGGATGTCTTCGGTAATAATGTACTCCAGCGAATCTACCAGCTTTTGCGGCTGCACAATCTTGTAAAGACCTACCAAGGCGAAGTTAGATTTCGGGATTTTAGGTTTCTCTACCAGTTTCGTGATAAACTCATCCGTGCCCACCTCTGTTACACCGAAAAGGGATGGTTTGGCCACTTTCTTCACCCCTAAAACGGAATAGGGTGCTTTGATAATGGCCTGCAGGTCTACGTCCACAATGGCATCGCCTAACATAATCAGCACGCTTTCTTCCTGCGCATAAGTGTGGCGGGCAACCCAAAGGGCATGGCCTAAGCCTTCCCGCGGTTCCTGCACTACAAATTCAACGTTTATCTGCGGATACTTGTGGCGCACATAATGCTCTACTTTCTCTCCTAAATAGCCAATCACGAAAACAAAGTCCCGAATGTCCGCCTCCAGCAGTTTCTCAATAATATGGCCCAGAATAGTGTTATCCGCCACAGGCACCAGCGATTTTGGCTGAGTATGCGTGTGTGGCCTTAGCCTTGTACCTACGCCTGCTACCGGAATAATTGCTTTCATATATGTTACGTTTCCTGCAATATATTAAAATATACCTGTCATTTCAACGGCAGCAGTGGCATCAGGTTCAGGGAATTTATAAGAAGAAGGAAGGCCTCAGGCGTATTTTGGAGCAGGTATAGGCAGAAAGCAGTGCCACTATTACTTACTCACCGCGCCTTTTTACTCCTGCTGATCGAAACGCTGCCAAAGCTAAAGTACAGATACTATCCGTTGCGCTGCTATAGGCTATTTTATTTATGTTTTACTGTCCTGCTTAACACAGCTTTCGTAAATTCGTACTCATATCGCCAACTACGGCTATTCAAAACGTATATAAAAGTTTATCAACACCTATTATGAAAAAACTGTTTTTTTACCTGATTGGATTTGTAATACTGGCTTCTCAATCCTCTTGTGGCTATAACACGCTGGTGGAAAAGGATGAGACGGTAGAGGCGCAATGGGCGAACGTGCAGAACTCTTACCAGCGCCGCGCAGACCTTGTGCCGAACCTTGTGAATACAGTAAAAGGCGCCGCTGATTTCGAAAGAGGTACCCTGACAGATGTGATAGAAGCCCGTGCTAAGGCAACTAGTGTAAATATCAGCCCGGATAACCTGACGCCGGAGAATATTGAGCGCTTTCAGCAGGCGCAAGGAGAACTGAGCGGAGCCCTCAGCAGGCTGTTGGTATCTGTGGAACGCTACCCGGAACTGCGGGCTAACCAGAACTTCCTGGAACTGCAGGCACAGCTGGAGGGTACCGAGAACCGCATATCGGTGGAGCGTCGCAAGTTTAATGAGGCCGTGCAGGATTACAACACCACTGTCAGGTCTTTCCCGAGCAACCTGATGGCAGGCATGTTTGGCTTTGAGAGAAAAGGGCATTTCGAGGCAGACCCCGGCGCTCAGCAAGCCCCTACTGTTCAGTTTTAAATTTTTGGTTGCTGGTTGTTGATTGTTTGAATGAACACAACAATTAGCAACCAGTTATCAACAATCAATCTTATGCCAAGAGACACGATATCCCCAGCGGACGAGGAAAAGATAAAGGCTGCCATAAAAGAGGCCGAGAGCAATACTTCAGGCGAGATACGGGTGCATGTGGAGAGCAACTGCGAAGGCGATGTGCTGGATCGTGCCACAGAAGTTTTTGCTGACTTGCACATGCACCTTACAGAGCAGCGAAACGGAGTGCTATTTTATGTAGCCCTCGAAGACCACCAGTTTGCGGTATTAGGCGACGCCGGCATCAATGCTATCGTACCAGACCATTTCTGGGAAGATATCACGGCTGAGGTCATCAAAAATTTTAAACAGAAAAAGTATGCGGGAGGCCTGGCGAAAGGAATTCTGATGGCAGGCCAGCAACTGAAAGCGCACTTCCCTTACGACACCAAGGGCGACATCAACGAACTGAGCGATGATATCTCGTTCGGAGACTAACAAATCTTATGAAGCACATTTTATTTCTTTTCCTCTGTTTTCTGTGTCTGACAGCTTTTGCACAAGACAGTGATTTCCCTTCAAGACCTAGTCCGCCGCGCCTTGTAAATGATATGGCTGATATGCTCAGTGCCGAAGAAGAGCAGGCACTGGAGCAGAAACTGGTGAACTACAGCGACACAACCTCCACGCAAATCACTGTCGTGACCCTTACATCGATTGGGGGGTATGATGCAAACCAGTATGCTGCCGAGTTAGGCGAGCGCTGGGGGGTAGGCACCGGCGAAAACGACAATGGCCTGGTAATTTTAGTAGCTAAAGAGGAGCGCAAGGTAGCGATACAGACGGGTTATGGAATGGAAGAGTATGTGCCCGATGCCCTTGCCAAGCGAATTACAGAACGAACATTGAAGCCTAATTTTCAGCAGGGGGCTTATTATAAAGGATTGGATGAAGCCACCAGCCTCATCATCGGTCTTGCCAGCGGTGCTTTTCAGGGAGACCCTACGGCTAACCGTGGAGGTGAGGAGGAAGGCGGTCCATCCATCATGTTCATTATTATCATTGTAATCCTGGTTGTATTTATAATTTCCCGGAGAGGAGGCGGAGGCCGTGGAGGCAGAAAATACTCCCGTACCTTTGGAGGCCCTGTTATCGTACCCGGCGGCTTCGGCACCTTCCGTTCCGGCGGCGGCATGTTTGGCGGCGGAGGAGGTGGCGGAGGCTTTGGTGGCTTCGGCGGTGGATCATTTGGCGGCGGTGGAGCCAGCAGTAGCTGGTAACCTGAAGCAGAGAAACAAAGCCAGGTAGGAAGTTTTTAAAAGAGGTGAAAGCAGAAAAACTGCTTTCACCTCTTTTGCATTAAAGTCTCTGTCATTTCTGTTGCCGCTGTATTTTTGGAAGGGTTCGGATGTTATGGTGTTCTTATTCTGCACTGTTTTAATATGCAAATAGCTGAATATAAACAAATTGACATTTAATTTAAAGGCCAATTGATAGGGTTTTTAAATATTTTTCTTCTTTTTTGCTGTTATAGGAACTTAGTAGCCTTGAGGCTTCTTTAGAAGCAGAAGATTATAAGTATGAAGTTATTCAGGGATAGCACCAAAACAAAGGTGATAGTAGGATTTGGGCTGGCTTTGGGCATTGTGCTTGCTGCCATTTACCTTACCTATACCAGTTTTACAAAATTACTCAATTCCGTGGATGTGCTCTCCAGGCCAAACGACAAGTTAGCGGAGATGCAGTATACCCTCGCTACTATCTCCACAGCGGAGGGTTCTATCAGGGCTTATACCTTAACAACCAAAGAAGAGCACCTTAAGGCTTACCTGAGCCACCTCGACACAATCCAGAACCAGATAAACTCCCTGCACTTTCTGATGCAGCATAACCCGCAGGATCTGGCGCAGGTAGATTCTATTGCCTCTCTGCTAAAGGCAAAGCAAGAGAGTCTGGAGCGTTACGTAACCCTGAAAAAGGAACAGCAAAGCCACGACTACTCGGTTAAAGCAATGCGCCAGATAGCTTCTACCGTAGAAGAGCAACCGCTGGCCACTACCATTAAGCAACATACCACCACTACTATCTCTGACAGAATCTCCAGCATACCGGAAGATACCCTTTCCGTGCAGCAAGAGGAAGAGGAGCCTAAAGAGGAGAAGCGCGGTTTCCTGAATAAGATATTTTCCAAGAAAGAAAAAGAAGAGTCAAAGCCAACGCCGCCCCCGCCGCCAAAGGTAATTGTGCCGCAGCTAAATGTTACCCAGGAAATAAAGATTGACACCAACGCCACGGCCACACCGGTAGCGCCCCTGGCCAAAGTGCGCCGCATTCTGCACAACGTACAGCGGGAGTCGGATCAGAAAAAAGAACTGCTGCTGGCGAAAGAACTGGCGCTGCTGCAACAAGACAAGTACATCATGGACCAGGTGCGCAATATGATGTATAAGATGGAGTATAACGAGCAGCAGCGGATGCTTCAGAACTCGTTGCAGGCCAGGGCGGTAGCTACAGAAACCTCTATGGTGCTGTTGCTGATAGGTATTTTTGGTCTGTTTGCTGGTTTTGCTTTTATCATATTCATTCTCCGCGACATCACGCGCAGCAACAATTATAAAACGAAGCTGATACAGGCACAGAAAGAAGCGGTGCAACTTGCCCGTGCCAAAGAGGCTTTTGTAGCGAACATGAGCCATGAGATGCGTACGCCGCTTAATGTAATCCTAGGCTTTTCGCAGCAACTGCGCCACACGCCACTGCTGCCGCAGCAGGAGGAGCACCTGCAGGCTGTGAATGGAGCCGGTGAGCATCTGCTGCACATTGTCAACGATGTACTTGACCTGTCAAAAATCGAAGCAGGAAAACTGCACATCAACCGGACAGCCTTTAGCCTGAAGCAGCTGCTAAAAGAGGTAGAGCAGGCATTCGCTCTGAAAGCCTCTACCAAAAGAGTGCATTTTCTTTTCCGTACCGATGAAACCATACCTGATACGCTTCAGGGAGATGCACTGCACCTGAAGCAGGTCTTGTTTAACCTGGTGGATAATGCCATCAAGTTTACTCACCAGGGGCAGGTGCTCGTGAGTGTCAGGCTTAAGAGTATACGCCGTACCCGTGTGGTATTAAGTATAGCGGTGGCTGATACAGGAATAGGCATACAGGAGGAGCGGATACAGCATGTGTTCGGGGAGTTTAACCAGGCCGACAGTTCCATCCTTCGCAAGTACGGTGGTACTGGTCTTGGCCTTTCCATCAGCAGAAAGCTGGTGGAGATGCTGGGCGGCACTCTCGCTGTGCATAGTACAAGTGGCAAAGGCACAACCTTTACTTTTGTGCTGCCCCTACAGGTGAGCAACGCTGTTTTACCGGTGGCTCCTGCCAGCGTTGCAGCGCAGCCGACCACTTTCCAGGGGCTCAGCGCCCTTGTGATTGATGATGACGCCTATAGCCGTAAGTTGTGTGAACTTATACTTAGTCGATGGGGCTTTCAGGTGCACCTGGCAAACGATGGGCAGGAGGCAATGGAGCAAGTGCAACAGCATAAATTTGATGTGGTGCTGACGGATATACAACTGCCGGGTATGAGCGGTAAAACAGTAGCTCGTAACATCCGCAGACATGATAAGGCAGTGCCTATTTTAGCCCTTACCGCTAATATCCTGAGCAACGATGATGACTTCTTTAAAAACACTGCTATAACAGACCATCTTCTGAAGCCTTTTTCAGAGCAGGAGCTGCATCAGAAGCTGACAAAAGCTCTGCCAGCGCTGCCTGTAGCTCCGGAGTCGGTGCTTGCGGAGGATATTGTGTCGCAGCAGCCTGTCGGAAAGTTGTATGATCTGAGTGAAATGCGCCTCTTCACCGGACCTGACAATGAAACCCTGATTGCTGTACTGGAGGTGCTACTGGCAGATCAGCGGCAGAACCTGGAGGAGTTAGACAACGCTGCCGCACAAGAAGAGTGGGAAAAGGCGGCCAATGTGGCGCACAAGATGCTGACGGCTTTCAAACACTTAAAAGCACATACCGTAACACCAGACCTGCTAAAGATGGAGCAGGTATTACACACTGGCAGAAAAGACAGCGATAACCTGCAGGAAACTGTGGCGAAGGTAAAGGAAAACACATCTCAGGTGCTAGAAACACTGCAGCAGGAGGTGCAAAGCCTTGAGGTTGCTATGCTGCAGCCTGTACCCTAGTTCAGCTTAGGCGTCTATGTTATATAGCTTCAGCTTGTTATAAAGTGTTTTGCGGTCGATGTTCAGTAAGCGTGCGGCTTTAGACTTATTGTACTTAACCCGATCCAGCATCTGCAGGATCATTTCCTTTTCGTTGCGCTCATTTATAATCTTTAAGTCTGTATCAGCAGCACTTATAAAGACAGTTGTAGGAGTGCTGCTCTCATTGCTTTGGGCTAGTGGCGCTGCTGCAGGAGAATAGCTTACAATTTCAGCGGGTAGCTCCTGCAAGCTAATCACCTCTCCCTTCGCCAACAGCACGCCTCGTTTCACCACATTCTTCAATTCGCGCAGGTTGCCGGGCCAGTTGTATGCTTCAAAAGCTTCTGCTGTTGCTGTATCAAGGCCTGCCACGCTTCTCTCCATTTCCTGGTTAGCCTGCTGTATAAAGTAGTTCGCAAACAGGAGCACGTCGCCGTCCCGGTCGCGCAGGGGAGGTACATTAATCTTAAACTCGTTTAGGCGATGGTACAGGTCTTCTCTGAACTGCCCGTTTGCCACGGATTGCTGCAGGTCCTCGTTTGTAGCCGCCAGCACCCGCACATCCACATCCAGGTCTGTCGTGCTGCCGATTTTGCGTACTTTCCGTTCCTGAAGGGCGCGCAGCAATTTTACCTGTATTTCGTAAGGCAGGTTTCCGATCTCATCAAGAAAAATGGTGCCGCCTTCGGCTGCTTCAAACTGGCCCTGCGTGTCTTTCATGGCTCCTGTAAAGGCTCCCTTCAAATAGCCGAATAGCTCACTCCCTGCTAACTCTTTAGAAAGTGCCCCACAATCTATGGCTACAAAAGGCATATGCTGCCGCTTGCTACGCTCATGAATCATGCGGGCCACGTATTCTTTGCCCGTACCGCTCTCGCCTTCTATAATCACAGAAAGGTAAGTAGGAGCAACCAGGGTGATAAACTCCTCGATCTGGGCTGCTTCAGGGCTTTTGCCCTTTACAAAATGGGTGCTGCCTGCCACTGTAGCAGGCGCTGTTGCATCTTTAGGCTCCGCCTTCTTATGCAAAGCATTCTGTATCACCAGCAGAGTTTCGTCTGGGTTGATTGGCTTAGTGATATATTCAAAGGCCCCCATCTTGATGGCTCTGACAGCCGTACGGATGTCAGCATAATGGGTCATCAGGATAACAGGAACGTTTTCGGCAAGTATCTTTATCTGAGGCAGCAGCTCCAGTCCATCTTTATCAGGTAGTCTGAAGTCTGTTAGCACTAAGTTGAATGATGCTAACCGAAGCAAGCGAAGTCCATCGTTGGCCGTGAAAGCAGTTTCTATTTCATACTGCTGCCTCTTCAGGAAAGCCTTTAGCATAAGGCAAAAAGCCGGGTCATCATCAATTATTAATATTTTTGGCATAAATAGTTACAACAATATGCAGTTATTAATCTTGTGCTGCAATTTGGCACTTAAGTAACGACAAAGGTACGTAGATTGTTCTATCCATGCTTTTACTTATTGTTGTCTGATGTTACAACAAATATTCGCTACTGTGTCTGCTGCGTTTTAAACCAATAATCATAGTTTGTGAAATGTTATTGCATTTTGTAAAAAAAGGAAAGCCTCTGCACTAGCAGAGGCTTTCACTTAGGCAAAGCTGAACTTATAACTTTCACATTTACCTTAAAGATATACAGCTTCTTTGGTTAAGTATAGTTTGTGCTGTTTGTTATTCTTGGCTGGCTACTGTTTTGCCTTCTGCGTCGAAGCGGGCAAAGGCGCGCTTCTGCTCAGCGTTCGTAAATAAAACTTCATAGGTGGGCTTGGCCGCTGCATCCTGTGCCACTGGCGTTACCTTATATATCTCTCTCACCTGCCACTCTTTCAGAACATCGCTTTTCAGTGCTAGCTTCACGCCGTCAGGTAGCTGCTCTGTTGTAATAACTTGCTTGCCTGTTACCGGCTGCTCTATCGCCTGCGTCTGCTCTGTCGCCTGTGGCTGCTGTGTAGAAGGGGCTTCAGTAGACTGTGCCTTGGCTTCTAAAGAAAATACTCGGATTGCTGCAAATGCAATCGCGAATACGGTTGCTTTTTTCATTTAATTCTATTTTAGTATGAGGGTGCTGCTATGCTGATTTTCTCTTATGTTAGAACTGTGCCAGAAAAACAGAAGATGTTGTAACATGCTGTTTTAGTGAAAGATATTGTTTTTTGCCCACATTGAGCAGTCTGTGAAGAAGGTACAAAACTGTAGAAAAATTCTACAAATTATACAACAATACCACAAAGTGTGCGGTAAGGCCGCTACACATGCGCGAAGCAGCAACAATTTTGCTTCTCCATACTTATAGTAGAAAGCAGCAGCGGCAGCCATGCTTTTAATTTGGGTTGCCGAAAAATCTTTACCTTTATACCATGAGTGAACCACGCAAAAAATTGTTTCTTCTAGATGCCATGGCGTTGATATACCGTGCGCATTTTGCCTTCAGCAAAAATCCACGTATCAACTCCAAAGGCATGAACACGGGCGCCGCCCTTGGCTTTACAAATACACTGGTAGAGGTGCTGCAAAAAGAGCAGCCAACCCATATTGGTGTCGCCTTTGATTCCGCGGCCAAAACCTTCCGCCACGATAGCTTCGCAGATTACAAAGCCAACCGGCAGGCGATGCCGGAAGATATCTCCATCGCCATTCCGTACTGCAAAAAGATAGTGGAGGCCTTTAATATTCCGGTGTTAATACTGGATGGGTATGAGGCTGACGACATTATCGGCACCATGTCCTGCAGAGCCGAAAAGGATGATTTCGACGTGTATATGATGACGCCGGACAAGGATTACTGCCAGCTCGTGACAGAGCACGTCTTCCTGTACAAGCCAGCTTTTCTGGGTAATGCGGTGGACGTATTAGATGTGCAGAAAGTGCTGGAGAAGTGGGAAATTGAGCGCGTGGAGCAGGTAATTGACATACTGGGCCTGCAGGGTGACGCTGTGGATAACATACCGGGTATACCGGGCATTGGTGAAAAAACAGCTAAGTCGCTGATAAAGCGCTTCGGCTCCGTGGAAAACCTGATTGCCAACGCCGGCCAGCTGAAGGGGAAGCAGAAAGAGAACGTGGTGAATTTTGCGGAGCAGGGCATGATGTCGAAAGAACTGGCCACCATCCACTGCAATGTGCCGCTGGACTTTGACCCGGAGGCGCTGCTGTACGACGGCCCGAATGAGGAGCAGATAACGGAATTATTCGCAGAATTGGAGTTTCGCCAACTGGCACAGCGCGTATTAGGGCAGAGTCTGGCGTCGGCTGTAACAGCACCTGCAGCTAAGCCAGGGCGCAAAGGCAAAGGCTCTGACCAGAGCCAGACCTCCCTGTTTGGTGCTGCAGCCGCATCAGAAGATACGGCAGTGGCAGAGGAAGAGCAGGCACCGGCTACCCTGCAAAGCATTAACACAACACTGCACGATTATCATCTCATCAATACACCAGCGCTGCGCCAAAGCTTGGTAAAGTACCTGCTGAAGCAGGATGAAATCTCTTTTGACACAGAGACAACAAGCGTGGACGCCATTACAGCCCGGCTCGTGGGCATGTCGTTCTGCTACCGCCCCGGCGAAGCCTACTATGTGCCAGTGCCAGCCAACGACCAGGAGGAGGCGAAGCGCATTGTGGCGGAGTTTAAGCCAGTGCTGGAGAACCCGAATATTAGCATGATTGGCCAGAACATCAAATATGATATCCTGGTGATGAAGAACTATGACGTGGAGGTGCAGGGGCCGATTTTTGACACCATGCTGGCGCACTACCTGCTGGAGCCCGAGATGCGCCACAACATGGATGTGCTGGCAGAGACTTACCTTCACTATACGCCGGTGCCTATCACAGACCTGATCGGACCGAAAGGAAAAAACCAGAAAACAATGGCCGACCTGGAGCCGGAGGAGATAAAGGACTATGCCTGCGAAGATGCCGACGTGACGCTGCAGCTAAAGTATTATTTTGAACCTTTGCTGCAGGAGCAGGGCCTGATAAAGCTGTTCCGGGATATAGAGACACCGCTGGTGCAGGTCATCGCCGACATTGAGAAGGAGGGCATCAGCATAGACTCTGACGCCTTGGCTGATATATCCATACAGCTGGAATCTGATATTACAGGTATAGAGAAGCGTATTTTTGAAATTGCCGGGGAGCAATTCAACATTGGCTCTCCGAAGCAGCTGGGCGAGATACTATTCGATAAGCTGGAGCTGCACGGAAACAAAAAAATCAAGAAAACAAAAACAGGACAGTATGCCACTGGTGAGGAGATCCTGTCCAAGATGGCCGGAGAGCACGAGATTGTGCGCCTGATACTGGAGCACCGTGAGTTGTCGAAGCTGAAATCTACTTACGTGGATGCGCTGCCGCAACTGGTGTGTGAGCTGGATGGCAGAGTACACACTTCTTTTAACCAAGCCGTAACCGCCACCGGCCGCCTCAGCTCTACTAACCCGAACCTGCAGAACATCCCGATCCGGACAGAGCGTGGCCGCGAGATACGCAAAGCCTTTGTGCCCCGCAACAACAAACACCTGATCATCTCTGCGGACTATTCGCAGATTGAGCTTCGCATTATGGCTGACTTTAGCGGTGACCCTACCATGAAAGAGGCTTTCAAAAATGGTATCGATGTACACTCCTCCACAGCTAGTAAGGTGTTCCACGTGCCACTGGAGCAGGTGGATGGGGAGATGCGCCGCAAAGCCAAAATGGTGAACTTCGGTATTATCTACGGCATCTCCGCTTTTGGCCTGGCCGAGCGCCTGGTTATTCCGCGCCGCGAAGCAGCCGATATTATCGATGCTTACTTCCAGGAGTTCCCGGCGATAAAAGAATACATGGACAGCACCATCGAGAAAGCCCGCGAACTGGAATATGCGGAGACTCTGCTGGGCCGCCGCCGCTACCTCCGCGACATCAACTCACGAAACCAGACGGTGCGTGCCTTTGCCGAGCGTAACGCCATAAACGCCCCTATCCAGGGAACAGCTGCTGACATTATTAAGATCGCGATGATCAATATTCAGGATTACCTGAAGCAGGAGAAACTGCAGACACGTATGATCCTACAGGTGCATGACGAACTCCTGTTCGACGCCCCGAAGGAAGAAGTAGACATTGTGACACCAAAAATTGTGGAGCTGATGACGAACGCACTGCCGCTGAGTGTGCCGATGGAAGTTGGCCTGGGCGTAGGAGAGAACTGGCTGGAAGCACATTAATTGTCTGAATCAGGATTCTTAGGATGAACAGGATGTATGAATTACATATTAAAATGCTAATATGGCTGAGGTGCGTCAAGGTACAGCCATCCTGTAAATTTATTTAATCCTGTAAATCCTGATTCAGACAAAAAAGGCACCTCAATCTGAGGTGCCTTTTCGATATCTACTCTAAACTTTAAAATTTTTATGGGAAGAGAACCGCTCTGTATTGTGATACATCCACAGTGGGTATGTTCGCGTTGTATTTAGCATTGATAGTTCTAATCATTTCATTTGTCAGGATAGCATAACCGCGGGGAGTTGGGTGTATACCATCTAGAGAAAATAAGTTGCCTGAAACGAACACAGGTGCATATGTTACCTGGTCAAGCATGAAGCCTCCCTTTATAGAGTCAAAAAAAGCATTGGCATCAAACAAAGCTAAAGAATGATCCGTGGCAACACTTCTGATTATCTCATTATATGCTGCTGTATGCTCTTCGATGCTTTGGAGTTCTGACTCATCCAGGAAGAACTTGTCAGGCAAAGGCTTTACAGAACCATATCCTCTTCCTGCAATCGAATCTAGTGCAGTTAAAAGCACAAGCTCAGTTGGTTTTATCGGGCGTAGTCCTGCAGGAGCAGCGGGGTCCCTTACTATTAAAGGATTCGCTCCCAACTGAAAACTGAAGCCTAATGCACCAGAACCGTAAGCAGCATTCAGCTGATCTACCTGCTCTTGTCTCTCTAACGCAAGTGCATTATAAGGTACAGTCGTAAAAAACGGAACTGCTGTCACATCCGCGATAGTCATTAAAACGCCTTCTGCTCCACCGGCAGTTAATCCATCGACAAGGGTATTGTATATGAACCCAAAAGTATTTCGGTCTGTCAGGTTGTCAAGGGGGCTTGTCGGTTCGCCACCGGATGTAGCATAGCCAAGCACGTCGTTATTACCCAACCATACTGAAAAAAATGTAGGCTGAGATTCTATCACTTCCTGCACATAAGTCTTCGTGCCCACCTCTGCTGGCTCCAGAAGGCGCTCAAAGTAAGGATTGATTGCTCCATACTGAGGAGATGCGCTTGCTAAAACAGAAATGCCAGGTATACCAAGGTTCTGAACAGGATCAGTGTATTTGGTAAGAGCAGCTCCCCCTGGCAGTGTAGTTCCCTGCCGAAAGGCCTGGCCAGGGACCGTAACAATGATAGGCCTTCCATTTTCAAATCTATCAATTGTCAGGTAACCAGTACCATTGGCCTCAGCTGTACCGAAAAGGGGCTGCACAAACTCCCCACCACCAGCTTGTTCCAACTGCATGGCGAGCAGAGCTGGATAGGAGGCTAGTTGCGCTTCCCGATATAAGCCTCTGTCCTGATAACCTGCAGTAAGAGAGTTACCAACGGCTACATACTTTGTCAGGTCCAGCTCACCTGCCGATGAATTTGGCGCATCAATCTCAGGGTCGCAACTGGTAAGCAGTATACCGGCAAAAAGCGCCAGCATACCAGATTTATATAAGTGTCTTTTCATGTTCTTTGGGAGAATTAAAATTTGAAATTCAAGCCGATACCCGGAATGTAGGCAACAGACTTATATGTACCAGCGATGCCGCCAGCCAAAGCACCGGTGTCCGTTCTCTCTTCTTTGTTGATGTAGAGGAAGGAAGCATCGATGCTGAAATTATCAGAGACAGCAAAGCCAATACCGGCAGAAAGGCCTAGTGCATTTGCGTCTGGTGTTTCCGGGGTAAGATAACCTTCCATAACAGGAGTGTTGTCGTAGTAGGCACCGCCGCGCAGTGCCACTGCGTCTGATAGTTTGTACTCAGCGCCTATACGGTAAATGTAAGCATCCTCGTAATTACGGGCGTTTTCAGAGAAATCAGCACCGTTTATCGCTGCAGTATAGTCGAAGCGAAGGCTCTCGTACGCGCTCCAGCCTACGCGGCTCACATCCACTGCAATCGTTAAGGCTTCAGTTGGCATAAAACCTAGGCCTAAAGTAAGGGTTGAAGGTAATGGAAGCTGGGCATCAAACTGAGTGCCAGCCGGGAAACGAGAGCTTATAGACTCGGCAACCGTGAAGGTAGCATCGCCACCCTCCACCTTCATATCCACTTTGGAGCGGTAGTTCAGACCCACAGAGAATTTTTCCGAAGGCTTGAAGAAAATGCCTGCGTTAAAGCCAACACCGCTTGCATCGCCATCGAGTTCTGCTCTGCCATACGCTCCCTGCTGGTTTTGCACCGGAATACTGCGCTGCAGGTTTACACCGCCAACTGCATATACAAAACCAACACCAACACCAATCTGATCTGTGATCTGGTAACTCAGCGTTGGCTGAATGAATATAGCCTGCAAGGAAAGCTCATTTAAGCCAAACCGGCCACTCCACTCATCCCCCCAGTTTACAGAAGAACCAAATGGCGTATAAATACCCAGGCCTGCCTTTAATTTGTCATTTATACCATATACACCATAAAGTTGGAAAGGAGTACCCAGTGGATTGTCTGTCATGGCTTCCACGCCGCCTGGCTCAGGAGCCCGGTAAGCTATTTTGGCAATAATGCCGGAGGCACCAACCGTCACACCATTCTCACGCAGGTAGCTCATGGCGCCCGGGTTAAAGAAGATGCTGGATGTTCCGGTTTGAATACCGGTGCCTGTGTGGCCCATGCCGATTTGCCGCTGGCTGGCCAGATTCACCTGGTAGCCCCCGGCCATGGCTGAGGCCGAGAGTAATGTGCCGCCTAATAAGGCTAAAAGTTTACTTTTCATGTAAGCGAAATGTTTTATGTAGGGTGATGATTCGTCTAAACAAATATATTGTTAATGCAGCTACTGGCAATACGTTTTTCAAATATTTTTCAATTTGAGTCGAAAAATAGGGAAACTCTTAGAAATCAGTGCAACAATAGGCTGATTTCTGGCTCCTAAAAGTAAAAAATCTGCAGAAAACTTATACGCAGCAATCGCCCTGTATTTGTTAATTCGCATGGTTTTCAGCACCTTCCTAAAATCTGCTTGCTGTTTTGATGGCTTGCCTGCTACAGGTAAAGTATAATTTTATCCTGCCATTTCGTCTATCTAATTCAGCTGTGTTACGTTTAGAAATCTTCGGAATCAGAAAAGAAGTTTATGTACGATGTGATTATTATTGGAGGCGGCCCGGCCGGACTGAATGCAGCGATGCTGCTGGGGCGCTCCAGGCGAAAAGTTATTGTGTTTGACGGCGGTAAGCCCCGGAACCGCTGGGCCAGGAGGATGAACGGTTTCCTGACCAGCGACGGCGCCAAACCAGGTGAGTTTATACAAAAAGGCAGAGAGGAACTGGTAAAATATGGCGTTGAACTGAAGGACCTGGAAGTAGCATCTGCCACTTATAGCAAAGGGCAGTTTGTGGTGAACGATGCAGATGGCACTGTTTACCACTCGCGCAAACTCCTGCTGGCCACTGGCTTGAAAGACATTCTGCCGGAGGTGGAGGGGCTGGAGGCCTTTTATGGCACAACGGTACATCACTGCCCCTACTGTGATGGCTGGGAAAGTCGGGATAAGGCCATTGCGGTGTATGGCAAAGACCGTAGTGGCATTGGGCAGGCGCTCGCCATGAAGAACTGGAGTGCTGATGTAACGCTCTTCACAGACGGCACAGACGAACTGCAACGCGCTGATCTTGAACTGCTGGAGGCAAACGAAGTGAAGGTGGAGAAAGAGAAAATTCAGCGTTTGGAGGGAGAGGACGGTAACCTGCAGCATATTGTGTTGCAAAACGGAGAGAAGCGTGCGCAGCAGGCGATGTTCTTTTCGGAGGGTACAAAGCAGCAGTCTAACCTGGGTGAAATGTTGGGCTGCGAATTTACAAGCGCAGGGGTAATCGTGACCCGCCGCCTGCAGCAGTCTAACATACCAGGCCTGTATGTGGCCGGAGATGCTGCCCGCGACGTGCAAATGGTAATAGTGGCGGCTGCAGAAGGTGCTAAAGCGGGTGTTGCCATCAACATGGAGCTACAGCAGGAAGACAGGAAGAAAGTGAATTAAAGCTGCTATACCCTGGAAGCAGAAAGCGCTACTTCTCTGGCACAGCTCCTGAAGTAGCGCTTTCGTTTTGTGGTACCGGCTGAAACAGATGTTCCCGCAGGCAATAACGGTAGCCGTGCACCAGCAGGTGCATTTTCAGGTTCTCTACGGCTATAGGCGCATTCTCCTCTACGTCACGCGTGTTGGAAAAACGTATCTGGCTGGCATCTATGATAGTCACCACGCCCGAGCCAAACACCTCCACCTGGTCTCCTTCTTTTATGATGATGCCAGTTTCTTCGCTCAACCCAATGCCCACATACTCCGGGTCGTGGGCTACGGCATGGGCCAGGCGGCCAAAACGGCCTCGCTCAGCAAAGTGCGAGTCGATGTATACGTTATGGATAAAAGAGCAGCCCCTGGTGGTTTTCATCTCACCCTTGATGAGCGAATAGTGCCCATAACCGTTGTAAATCATCCGGTCAGACATAATAGCTGCACCAGCGCTTGTGCCTGCTACAATAATATCTTCGGTGCGGTAGCGGTGGCGCATGATGTGGAGCAGCTCGGTGCCGTTCAGGAAATCAGCGAGCCGCACCTGGTCGCCTCCGGTAAAGAAGATAACGCTTGCACTGCCGATGCGCTGCAGGTTATCGGCTGTATCGGCGGGGTGGTCTTCGTCTATGTGCATAAAGCGCACATCGTGGCATCCAAGTTCCTCAAAAGCCTCTTTATAAGCGTTACCAGAATCTATGGCATCCAAAGCCTGGGGAGTAGCTGTGGCTATTACTTCTATATGTGAAGTTAATTCACATATATTGGACCGGATCAGCTTTATCAAACCTTCGTCATCTCCTCCCCCCAATGCAATCAGCCTTCCTTTCACTAGTTCCATAATTCGTCTACACTTAAGATAGGTACCTTATACTGTACATATTGCCGCCTGGTTGAGGGGAATCAGTATGTTCAGCTGATGTTACAGCACCTTGCTTTATAACATGCTAAGGAAGCAATAGTTCAGGCGAGAGCCGCGTCTCCCGCTCCGGCACCGTGCCATCCGGCAACTGCCACGGCCGCTGTCGCTCAAAAGGCATCATAAAGAGGTGCTTCGGCGACTGTTCCTTTGGGTTGCGGTAGGCCGGTACACCAATGGTAATCTCATCCTGCGGCACATTCAGGCGCAGCGACTGGTGCAGGCGGTCCCACCACGAGAAGATGACGGAGAAGTTGCTGTTTGTCTCCTGGGCCACAATAGAGTGGTGAATGCCGTGCATGCGTGGCGTAACCATTACCTTGCACAGTTGCCGCTCCACCTTGTAAGGCAGCCGCATGTTGGAATGATGAAAGGCAGTGCATCCTTCAAAAATAACTTCATAAAAAAGCACCAGTGGTGCAGGCACACCAAGCAGCGCTATGGCAGCACTCCGGTACGGCACAGAGGCAATGTTTTCCCCTATATGAAAACGCCAGGCAGAGGAAAGGTCCAGGTCCAGGTCGATGTGGTGCACATTGTGGAAGCGCCAGAGGGTGTCTGATTTATGCAGCAGTACGTGCCAGAGGTAGTTTGTGTAATCGAGCAGCAGAAACCCAGCCGTATAACGCACCCACTCCGGAAGCCCCAGCCACCTTAACAATCCAAACCTGTGTTTATTAGCCTGGCGTGCCGCGGCATACATGGCAGGTACCAGCAACAGCCGCAAGGCAGGCAATGCTGCTGCTGCCACACTGCTGTTTTCTAAAAGCCGCTCTGGCTTTGGGCGCGTACGCTTGCGCAACTCTCGCTTTGCCTCAAGCAAAAAAAGCGCTGCAGCGGCTACCCCTAACAAAGGCATGCCTATTTTATCAAACTTCGGGAACATGATTTTCATTCCCATTAGCTACAGCTAAAGCTGCTCATAAGTTACAGCAAACCCGCCTCTGAGCGACTAGTTTGCCGGAAAAAAAGAAGTGCAGCCGGAGCAGCCGGGGCGAAAAAAATGAAAGTTGTCCGCTAGCGAACAATTAGGTGTTCGGCACCGGACAGTTTATGCTATGGAATATACCGGGTTTATGATTGTAAAGTACTGAAAATCAATACATTAAAGGTGTTGGCACGTTTAATGTATTTGGACAATTAGAAATAAAAAAAATTATAGGGCATGCAAGCAACCTTTTAACCTAAGTCTCTATCTATTAGAGCAGAAAGATAAACAAATCGATAACATTTAAATCCCAAGACCATGAAAATTGTAATCCTTCTTTTCGCTTTCTCATTCGGGTTTAGTGCCAATGTAAAAAAGTCAGCAGACGACTTAAAAGCAATCTCTATCAGAAATGAGATAAAGCAAAACCAGAAAGAGCTAAAGAGATTCCAGCACCATCCTAACATGCTGCCGGAGGTAGAGGTTTTTGCTGAGATCTAATCTCTGCCACCACACAAACCACACAATTCGAAACATTTAAAAACGCTATAAAAAATACTACTATGAAAATTATCATTCTTCTTTTCGCCATTGTACTCGCATTCGGAGCAACAATAAAAAAATCAGCTTCCGACATGAAAGAAATAAGCACAAGACAAGTGCTGAATGAGTACAAGCATCATGGCAACCTCTTGCCAGTTGTGGAGATTACTGCCAAGCGCAGTTAGTTAATGAACCTATAACCAGAAAAAAAGAGTACCGTTTACCGCCATTAGTCAAAATACAACTATGAAAATCATTGTCCTTTTATTCGCTTTGCTCGTTGGTGTCTGCTTTGCCTGCAAAACCACCTTTGACCAGCGTGAGCTCTTAGCGCAAAGGCAGCAGTTGCTGGCCAATGCTGCTGTACAGGAATCCCCAACGCAACCTCAGGCTACAGCTACTATATAGCCTGAGGTTGCACAAGTAACTCCTCCTTTTTTACGAGAAACAGCCTGATGTTACAAAAGGTCATGTTTCAGCAATAAAATAATATGTTATAAGCTTCTGAGTGCTATTTGTAACAATCAATAGCGCAAATGCGCCTGAAATTCCTATGTTGCGTTATGCCTTTGTGATACCTTTTAAAACAGGAACACCTTCTCTAATTTTACACTGGCTTAAGGAGGAAAGTGCGCTTATTGTATTCAGTAGCAAACCTTTAAGGCGGTAGAAGAGAGAGAGGAGAAAGCCAGCAAGGATTGAAAAGTTTATGTAGTTATTTGTCTGCTTTAAGCAGGTGTTGCAAACACAGGGTATGTGGGCATTGCTGCTATAGCGCACCTACAAAGTTCAGCATCAAGACACAGACGTAAGTTTGTGATTTTAAAGCTAGCCGTAGCGTCTTTGCACTGAACAGAAAAACAGAAGACAGGCACAAGCAAAGCTTGTTTAAATAAAAATAAACAGAAGGAAGAAGAGCAATATCCCTTTATTGATTATCAACTTGAGATTGTTTGGTAGCAGGTAATACCTGGTTAAACCCGAGAAAGCTGTGGCTACCCCAACTGCAGCAAGAAATGAAACAACTTAAACAGCAACACGAAACCGTATGGTGTTTGCTGCCAGACAAAGCTCGACTTCTGAATGAAAGCCCGGACCCCACCGGGCTTTTTCTTTTTGCCTACAGGTTCTGTTTACAAGTTAAATTACCAGCGCTTTTTCGTTCGCAGGCAAGGCTAATTGTCCTGCTTTTTAAAGATGTCGAAGATGCCTGGCTTCTCTTCCTGCTTCTTCTTGTTGTTCTTATTGCCAAAAGGCCAGATGCTCTTCTTCTCTTTCTTCTCTTTTATGAGCACATAGCGCACCGAAATACCGGAAGAAAGCTGAATCCAGTCGTCGTGGTTGATGTGGAAAGCGGGCTTCACGTCAGCGGAGAGCAGGAAAGGCAGGCCATTCACCTTATATTCTACACCAAGAATCACATCGCCTCCTGTAAATACGCCCCTGTCTTTCAGGTTGCCGATGTGGGCACCTGCACCCAGATAATAATTAAAGCGCTTGCCCAGTAGCGGGAAGTGCCACTCATATAGTCCTGTTACACTATAATCGCGGGATCCTACAGTTGCAATGGCTTCCAGCGTGCCCTGCTCGTGTAGCTTCTGTTGCAGGGTTACGCCAAAGCGGTCGCTTTCAATGCGAACACCGGCTGCTGTTCTGTATTTCTGTGCCTCACTTGCAATATTTATCCCGCAGAGCAGGCATACTAGCAACAATAATCTTTTAAACATAAACCAAGGATGATTTTTAGCAGTGGCAGCAAATACCTTACCTGAAAAAACGGTTTCAGCATTGTTTTGTAAGGCATTTGCAACTGCTGTCAGTCTGCAAAAACCTCCTGTTTCTTTTATGGCTGAAATTCAGTAATTTACTATACCGTTATATGCACTTTAGCCGAACAAAACCATGGGAAAAAAATTAGCCTGGGCTCCTGCCGCGTTTGCAGTGTTGGCCCTGTTCGCTGGCTGCCATAAAAGCACCACCACCGAAAACCAGACAACGGAGCCAGTGATTTCTCTCCTGACAACGCAAAGATACTTTATTCCAGCAACGAAACAGGTGTTTACAATGCTTTTGAGGTGCCTGTAGCAGGAGGTGAGTCGCGCCAGCTTACCAACTCAACGTACAATTCGGTGTTTGTGATATCATACTTCCCGAAGTACTTCGACCTGTATGAAATGGACCTGCAAAGCTTAAGCCCGGAACCGGTGATGCAAAATGAGCAGGGTTTTGATGTCGCCGCAATATAAAGGAATTGAATTACCGCCATGCAAGACATAGACGAAATCACACAGGCGTTGTACCAGAGCGTTAGCTTTAAGAAGGGCACGCGACCAGACCTGCAGCGGCTTAAAACGCTGTTTTATGAAGGAGGCAAGCTAGCGAATTGTAATGGAAATCTGCCACAGGAGTTCTCGGTACAGCAGTTTATAGATGTTGTGGAAGGACGAATGAAGACCGGGAATTTAGTTTTCTTTCAGGAGCGGGAGGTCGCTTCAAGAACAGAAATATTCGGTAAAATAGCCCAGCGCTTTAGCACGTACGAGGCTTTCCTGGAGGAGGACGGAGCGGAGCCTGCTGCTACAGGCATCAATAGCATACAGTTTATACAGGTAGAAGGCTGCTGGTACGTCTACTCCATGGTCTGGAATGATCAGGCAGAGGGCAGGATAATACCAGCAAAATATTTTGAGCCTTAGTAATCGCCCCGAAAGCCGCGGTTCGACTTTTTCTCCGCCTGCCGTTTCTTGCCTTCAAGGCGCCTTCTGACACTAGCCCGGGAAGGCTTTGTGGCTTTGCGCTTCTTCTGTTTGGTGAGGGCCTGGCGCAGCAGTTCATAAAAGCGATTGATGCAGGTTTCTTTGTTTCGCAGCTGCGTGCGTTCGGTCTGGCAGGTCAACTGCAGATAACCTTCGTTGTTAATGCGGTTGGCCAGCTTTTCCTGTATCAGCGCCTTTTCCTCCTCCGTTAATAGTTCAGATTGCTGCACATCGAACCGCAGTTCTATTTTAGTGGCTACTTTATTTACATTCTGCCCCCCGGCACCCCCGCTTCTGGATGCCTGAAACTGTAGCTCTCTTTCTAAATCTCTTGTTTGTAAGTCAGTCATATTACATAAGGATACTGAAAAAATCTTTGTTCTGATGCGTCTTAACAAACACAGTTGTGTGTACAGAGAAATATCACCATCATACCATCAAAAAACACCACTAAATAAAGCTCATGGTAAACTTTCCATAGAAATAAAGAAGCAGGATTTCCGCCCTCTGCGACGCTCGAAGTGTGTAGGCCTTTGTTTCCATATCATCTTTTAGAATATAGCCGTAGTATGAGGTAGACATTGCGTCATGTTCTATACACGCACTAGTATAACCACATACTATGAAAGACAAACTAATTGGCCACAAGGTATGGGCCATTGCAGAGGGCTACATCCCATCCTATGGCAACGGGCCCGAACCAGAATTCACCAGCCACGAAACTGCCTGCATTCTAAACACTTCTGATCAAGATGCCCATGTCAAAATCTGGGTATATTTCAGCGATCGTGATCCGGTGGGACCATACGAAGAAACAGTACCCTCCAGACGTACCAAACACATCCGCTTTAACGACCTCAAAGACCCGCAGCCAATGCCGACAGACACCGACTATGCCAGCGTAATAGAGTCGGACATACCGGTGGTGGTGCAGCATACCCGCCTTGATTCACGTCAGGCAGAGAACGCACTGCTCAGCACCATGGCTTTTCCTGTAAATACATTCTAAGAAACATATATAATGAGAGAAAAAGACCTTTGGTACAAATCGGGCGTATGGTATGCCCTTGATGTGGAGACATTCCAGGACTCAGACGGAGACGGCACCGGAGACTTTCAGGGGCTCATCAGCCGGTTGGATTACCTGGCGACGCTGGGCGTTACATGTATATGGCTTTTGCCGTTCTACCCAAGCCCGGGCAGGGACAATGGCTATGATGTGATGGACTATTATAACGTAGATGAGCGGCTGGGTACTTTAGGTGATTTTACTGCCTTTGTCCGGGAAGCGAAAGAGCGCGGCATGCGGGTGGTCGTGGACCTGGTAGTGAACCATACCTCTGAGGAGCACCCCTGGTTTCAGGAGGCCAGAAGAGATAAAAACTCTAAATACTATAACTACTATATCTGGCGAAAGGAAAAGCCGGAGGAGTCGCATGCAGCGCCTATGTTTGGCGGTGAAGAGGACGACATTTGGTCTTATGATGAGGTAGCGAAAGAGTATTACCTGCACCGGTTTTACAGCCACCAGCCTGACCTGAAAATTATGAACCCGGAAGTTCATAAAGAGATTTTTAATATCATGGGCTTCTGGCTGGCGCTGGGAGTGGCAGGCTTTAGAATAGACGCTGCACACATACTGGTGCAAACCGACAGTGAGGAAGACACAGAAGATTTCTACGAACTGCTCGACGATATGCGCGCTTTCATAAACACGCACAGCGAAAACGGTATTCTGCTTGCCGAGGCCACAGGACCTCCCGAGATAATAGGCAACTTCTTTCAGGATGACCATCGCATGCACATAGCCTTCAACTTCCTGATGAACCAACACGTGTTTCATGCGATGGCCTTGCAGGAAGCCGCCCCGCTTAAGAAAGGGTTTGACCTGTTGCCTTCTAAACCAGAAACCTGCACCTGGCTCAATTTTCTGAGGCACCACGATGAGCTAACGCTGGTAGACCTGGAGAAAGACGAGATACAGGAAACCTTCGATGCCTTCGCCCCTGAAAAAGACATGCAAATCTTCGGCCACGGCATCCGCCGCAGGCTGGCTTCTATGTTGGAGAATGACAGGCAGCGCATTGAGCTTTGCTATAGCCTGATGTTCAGCCTGCCCGGTACACCGCTCATACAGTATGGCGCTGAAATAGGCATGGGCGATGACTTGTCGTTGCCCGGCCGCATAAGTGTGCGTACGGCAATGCAGTGGTCTTCCACCTCCGTAAACGGAGGCTTTTCCACCGCTCCCTCTCAAAACCTCGTACGTCCTGTTATCAGTGAGGGGACCTATGGCTATAAGCAAGTGTCGGTTATGAAACAACAGCGGGATACCTCCTCGCTGCTCAACTGGATGGAGCGCATTATCAGAATCCGCAGACAAAGCCATGAGATCGGGAAAGGAGAATGGCGCGTTCTGGATACAGGCAACAAAGCAGTTTTTGCACATAGTTGTACGCTTCCCTCTGTTTCCACCATCGTAGCTTTCCATAACCTGGGCAAGGAGGCCGTTTCGCTTGGTATACCTGATATTTTCAGCAAAGCATCTGAAACGCTGGAGCTTTTGAGTGACCAGGCTTACAGCCATCCCGTTTCAAATGAAAACGTGCTGGAGTTGGGGACTTATGGTTACCGGTGGTTCAGGCTGACGCCAGGTGTACAGGAGGGTGGAGAGCAGTAGCGCGTGCCTCGTATAGATAAAAGATAAAAACCATAGGCGATGGCTACAGGTATATAACCGATCCAGAAAAGCCACAGCACACAAGAGAAAACGAACGGTAAAGCAAAATTTATGATAAAGATAGGATACCAGGCATCGCATGAGCAATTCAAGCCCAGCGCTTTGCTAAAATATGCCCAGCGGGCGGAGCAGGCGGGTTTCCAGAGTTGTAATTCTTCTGATCATTTTCACCCCTGGAGCCATGAGCAGGGCGAAAGCGGCTTTGCATGGTCGTGGCTGGGCGCAGCGCTGCAGGCGACAAACCTTACCTTCAGCGTAGTAAATGCCCCCGGCCAACGCTACCATCCAGCCATTATCGCTCAGGCAGCAGCCACGCTGGCCGAAATGTTCCCCAACCGCTTCGATATTGCGCTGGGTACCGGGCAGAACCTGAACGAGCATATTACGGGTACTGTGTGGCCTGTAAAACGAGACCGCAACACGCGTCTGAAAGAGTGTGTCGATATTATCCGGGCTCTCTGGGCCGGTGAGACCGTCACGCATCACGGGCTTGTAACAGTAGAGGATGCCACACTTTTCACACGCCCTGCCACGCCTCCAAACATTTTAGGAGCAGCTATAACACCGGAAACGGCTGAGTGGGTAGGAGGCTGGGCCGATGCCCTCTTGACCACCGCCCGTCCGCCTAAAGAGTTGAAAAAGATGGTAGATGCTTTCCATAGGGGTGGCGGAGAAGGAAAGCCGATGAACCTGAAAGTAGAAGTCTCGTTTGCTGATTCGGAGGAAGAAGCCGTGCAGGGGGCTTATGAGCAGTGGCGCTCTAACATATTTACCAGCAGCGTTCTCACAGAACTGCGTACGGCCAAACAGCTGCAGGAAGCAGCACAGGTGGTCAAAAAAGACATTATGAAAGAGCATGTGCTCATTTCTACCGAGCCGGGGCAGTACCAGGAGTGGTTGCAGCAATACATTGATCTAGGCTTTACACAGCTTATCCTGCACAACGTAAACCTACAGCAGGAGCATTTTATAGATTTATTTGGGGAGAAGGTGCTGCCCCAACTGGCGCGTTAGCCAGGGTACAGGCAGCGGGTAAAAAAAAGAAAGATATGAAATGGTCACTTAACCTTGGGCGGATTGCCGGCATAAAAATACTCGTACACTGGACATTTGCGCTGCTGCTGGGCTGGGTGGCATTTACCGAAGCTCAGCGCGGGAGCGACCTTCCTACTACATTGCTGGCTATTGGGTTCATTCTTGCCGTGTTCTTCTGCGTGGTGCTGCACGAGTTAGGGCATGCGCTGACGGCGCGGCGCTACGGCATTAACACAAAGATGATTACGCTGCTGCCTATTGGTGGCGTGGCCAGTCTGGAACGGATGCCACAGGACCCAAAGAAGGAATTGACGATTGCCGTAGCCGGACCTGCTGTAAACGTGGTTATTGCGTTCATTCTTTGGCTGGTGCTGCCCTCCCTGGGCAATTCGTTTTCAGAAGAGTTCTTTTTGCGCATCACGCCTGCTAACTTTTTTTACCTGCTGCTTTTCGTGAATGTGGTGCTGGTGGTGTTCAATGCCATTCCTGCCTTCCCGATGGATGGTGGGCGGGTACTCCGGGCGTTGCTGGCTTTTAAGTTAGGCCGGGTACGCGCCACACAAATTGCAGCCAATTTAGGACAGTTTTTAGCCATCGCTTTTGTCTTTATCGGCTTCATGTACAATCCTTTCCTGATTCTGATTGGCGCTTTCGTGTTTTTCGGGGCTTACTCAGAAAACATCCTCGTGCAGCACCTCGATTACCTGCGTGGCCACAGCGTGCGCGAAGGCATGATGACGAATTTTGTGACCCTGGCTCCAACCGAAACGGTACGGGAAGCTTTAAACAAGTTACTGATGGGCTCTGAGCATGAGTTCGTGGTAGAGGAGGCAGGAGCCGTAGTAGGCACCCTCACCCGCTCCCAGTTAATACAGGCCGTAAAGGAAGAGCAAATGCAGCTACCGGTTGTGGAGATAATGACTGCAGATGTGAAAACATTCAACGTGCAGGACAAACTCTCGGATGCCTATACAGAACTTCAGAAAACCCGTGTGCCCCTTTACCCTGTGCTGGAAAACGGCCGCCTCGCCGGTGTCATCAACACCGACAACATCAATGAGTTCATCATGATAAAATCAGCCCTGACGCATTAAAGTTGATTGCTGATTTTCAACTGATAGTTGCTGGCTTTGCTTTAAACTTGGTGTTAGGCATTTAATGGCACATCAGTTTCTGGCTTCTGTTCAGCTTATCAATGACTATTATGCCTGAATTACCAGTTTATGCCCAATAACCTGGTAATTTTGTTATATGATCATTCATTTTTCTGCTTTATAATATCGGCTAATCCGTCTAAATTTTCTTTTAGTTGCCAAGCTCTATCTATGTACAGATGAACATCAGAATCTAAAAGGTTATTTTTCTCTAACACAGTTTCGTCAATTAAGTCAGTAAAAAGGGCATATATATTGTGCGTGATATAATTTCGCTGTTTCGAAATTTCCCTGAGAGCAATAATTGTATTTTTATCAAGCAAATTGTTTATTTTCGCTATGTCTAAAAGAGAGCCGAGAGTGGCTTTTTTATAATTTCCTGTAATTTTATTCCGCTTTAGAAATAGAATTAACTCTGCTTCTAATCTCCCAGAAGCCAAAGCGACTCTACCTAGCTCAGATGTAAATTCCTCAGATTCCACAAGCAAATCATAAAATTTTATTCCTTCTGTCGGTTTGCCTTTATACATCATGATTTTTTTTACCATTTAGGGTCCTACAAATGCTCAAGTTCTGAAGGTGTAGTGACAAGATGAGCTGAATCATTAAGATTGAGAACAAAATCCTCAGCTCCTTTTAGGCGAATTTTATGTGTTTGTTCTCCATTAAAGATATATAACCCTTCCTCAATTGGTCCTTCATTTTCTAAGCAAATTGCTTTTGCTGACATGGCGTTTACTTTAAGAGTCCCAATCCTATTAAATCCTTCTTCATCTGTATATTGAAAAAGGGTTAATACTTGGTCACTGTTGTCATTGTTTTTGATTATTAAATCAACAGGAGATGAGGCACCGAAACAATAAAATGGTGATTCCACTCCGTTGCACTTCATTAGAAGTACTGGGATTAGAATCCATATTGCTTTTGGAAGAAACCTCATTATTCTATTTTGATTACTAATGGTAACGGTCTTGGACAGGCTATGGACGAGGCGTAGCCGTGACTAAAGCCTTTGCTGGGTTAGCACACTTAGTTCTACCCCACATAGTCCATTTTTTTAAGCTGTAGTACTCCGTTTTCAAATGTGAAAACGTGTATGGTTGCTGACTCGGCACAGCCAATATCTTCATCCACTAAAAAGCTATTCCTTGACAATAAGCTAACTTCACTCGAATTGTTGTCTACAGAGAGTATGAGTAAATCAGGACATTCTTCGTTATCAGGTTTGAACTCTTTCGGTGCAGAGCCAAAGGAATACTTTTTATCAAAGCTCCCGTTTGCCTTTAGTGAATCCATATCAATGGACTTAAGAAAGTCTATTAAATCTTTCTTTGTGAGTTGAGGAAAGTTCAACCGCTGTTCTGCAGTCATTTGGTTCGGTTGTGCTGATATGTAAGCTTCAACTTGGCTAATGAACTGCTCGACTTGACTGTAGTCGCCACTCTCAACCTTTTGTTGCAAGTAAATCAATTCCCCAAGTACGTATTTTTGTTCTTCTAAACTTGTCTGGGCTTTCGAGACATTACCTAAGCTTTCTGACTGAACTACTGTATCAGAAGGACTTTCATTTGCTTGGGTATCATTGGGATCATTAGCACATCCAATGCTCAAAACAATGAATGGTATCAGCAAACTTCCTTTTTTCATTATGAATTTCTATGTATGCTAACGGCAGTTTGTCTAAAAACCTCCGTCTGTTTTTTAGTTAAATATAGCAATTTGGAAATATACTGTACTAGATGCAGCGCCTTTTATTCGTTGGCCAAAGCTTCGCCAACATGTCCCAAACATGGCTTTCA
>NZ_SSNI01000051.1 GCF_010015475.1 Pontibacter pamirensis | reverse complement strand
GTGCCCATCGGGTCTGTGGGGTTAAAGGAGAGGATAGAGCCGCCGCAAAGCTTCACCCCTTTTATCACCTCGCCCGGCTCAGTGGCCACGCCGAAGGGCACAAAGGCACCTGTCAGCACGGAATCATTGGGGTCGGCGGTGAGGAAGTTCGCGCTCTTGAAGTTCCTGCCCCTGAGCACAATATCCTGGCAGGGGGTGGAGTGTACGTTGGGGCTTCGCATAATCCAGGGAGCCACAGAGGGGCCCATTACGCCGGCGTTACCCGCCAGCCCCACGGCCACATACATGCGCCCGTCCGGCCCCATGCGGATATCGTTTATCTGGTGCTCCGCCTGGCTGTCGATAATGCCCGACAGGATAGTCTCCACCTGCCCGTCTTTGGTCACGCGGGAGACGGAGCCGGTCAGGTCTTCGCCCCGGTGGGTGATGTAGAAGGCGCCGTCGTGCCATACAATACCCACGATGGCCGGATTGATGCCTTTGCCGGAGAGATCGACAGCCACAGTTGCCTTTCCGTTCTTTACCTGCATAATGCGCAGGGGCGCCAGCTTCTCAGGCTCAAGACCGCCACCGGCCTCCACCACGAACATATTGCCCGCATCGTCCCAGGTTACGCTGGTAGGCAGCTGGAGCCCACCAACTACTTTCTCAACTTTGAAGCCTGCCGGCACCTGCACCACAGGCAGGTCTATATTGTCATCATCCTCGAAGAGATGGCAGCCAGAGAGTATTACCGGCATCGTGAACGCCATCAGAAGCTGAGCGCACCTGCGGAGGACACTGTAGTTGAAGCGCCCTGGCTGAAAGCCAAACCCTGTGTTCCCTTGTTGTCTCATAGTCATTGGTTAAAAAGTAAAAACTGAATAATGAATCGATGTTACATGTCAATGTTTTATGGCTAAGGCCGTTATACACACTCCTGAAAGCAGCGGCGGTGAGGAAATCTGCAGCAGCCCCTCCCTTCATCACCAGGGGTATTTGCCAGGCTGCTGTCATAGCCTGCAGAAGTCGCCCAGCTGGTCGCAGCCTGCCAGGAAGAAAGTGCCCAGCAGCGCGGCAGCAAAGCCCTTGGTCAGAGTCGCCGCTTTATTCAGTATCATGCTTGTCTTCATGAATCCTTGTTTTAAAATGTTAAAAATTGACAGTCCCTCAGGTTCGCTATGATACGATGAACGGCTTGACGATGTCCAGTACCATCTCCATGGACAGCGGCTCATCCCAGGCCTCCCTCACCGCCATCACCGGAACCGTTGTCACCTCAGTCACTTCCACCCCCACATGCGTGGTGTTTTTCTCACCGGCGTACACGGCGCTGCTGGCCATCATGAAGGTCGCTCCGAAGCCGTCTATGCCGTCGTAGTCCTCTTCTGTTATCCAGCCTTTTCTTCCGCGTATGCGCCTTACCTGCGAGGCATGCCGTGCCTCCACCGCATGGATCTGCAGCGCCACCTTGAGCAGGTCGTCGTTGTCCATCAGGTTCGGTGCCTGCCCTTTGTAGGCTCTCACTCCTGTGTCCTCGAATGCCTGCGACAGGGCCAGGAAGAGCTGGCGGTTGCCGAAAGGACTAGGGAACACGCCCCCCGCGGTATAGTCAAACATGCTCGGCACGCCATCCAGGTTTCCGCCCAGGGCCTGAATCGTTGCCTCCAGCAGCTCCACGTGGATGCGCTCGTGCTCGCGGATGGCCATGAACACATCCATGTGCCTGCCGCTTACGACGCCCGAGTCCACTCCCTTTATGTAGAACTGGTACTCGAGCCGCTCCAGGGCCAGGGCGAACTTCAGCACGCCTATCACATCGCTGCTCTGTGCAAAAGCCATTTTCGGCATCATGGTAAAGGCTGCCACCGGCAGAGAGGCAAGCGCCACTTTCTTTGTCAGGCTCCCGAGCTTTTTGAAAGCCTCTTTTCTGGACATGTAGATGTCCACTTCCTCTTCCGACTTGTTTTCTGTGTTGAAAGAGTCAAACAGTTTATTAAAATCCATGGTAGTATCCTCCGGTTAAGCTTTTGGTAAATTACTCGCGTCAATCTCAGTCACAATGAAAGGGGCAGCCGCCTGCAGCACTTGCATAGGTGGGAAAGCCCGCTCCAGGCCATCGTCAATGAAGTCTACGAAAGCTTCATTCGGAGCGATAAGGTCATAGATGGCAGTCGCGTGCCGCGCCTCCACAGAAACGATTTTACCGGCCACTACCAGGAAGTCGGGGTTCTCAAGAAGAGGGCCTGCACCGTTATAGGCCGCCACGCCAAGGTCCTCGAACGTCTTGGCAGTCTGCAGCACGCTGTTTCTGTCTCTGAAGTCCACCATGCTGAAGTCAAACTCCAGCTTGCCGATGGCATTCTTTCCTAAAGCTGCTTCATAGAACTCGCGGTGGGCCACCTCGTGCTGCCGCAAATCCTCCAGCACCCTTATCTCCTCAGCGCTTGCACCGGCATAGAAGCCCAATAGCGCGACTTTGGTGTAGAAGGCCGCCTCCAGCTGCTCCAGGGCATAGGCATAGTTGAGGATGCCAATGTCCCCGCTGCCCAGGTTCACCTTGTTCTTGGTGTTCGGGTTTTTGGGCGGGATGAACTCCTCGAACTGCTCGCAGCCGGAGAGCAAAATAGCGGATGTGGCCAGTGCGGCTCCGCTGTACTGCAGGAAAGACCTGCGGGAGCTGCCAAGCCCCTGGTCAGGCTTATAGCCCCTTCCTTTTGAATCGGTAAAGTTTGACATACTTATCCATATTAAATTAAAAAAATACTACTTTAAAATCTTTCTCTCTCCTCTGTTGCCTTTCCCGTCATATATCCTGGTATTCTTTGCTATTCTGTTAAATTTGATTATTATACCTCATAACAGTCTTTACATCAATATATTCTGTTGCCTGCCGTGTACCTCCAGGACAAGTAGCAGTCCCTGTTCAAACACAGTTAAGTGGTGCGTGATTATTCTTTTTGTCATATTAAAGCACTTACGCAGAACTACTTACGCTTGTGCAGCTGAATATTTGAAGACAGGGGGATAATAAAGGGTGTAGGTACATAAACAATAAGTGAGCACTCATTTATAGTTAGAGAAAAGAAAATCCTGGGCCGTTGTGATGAGGGAAAGAGGCTGCCATGCCTGTTCCATCGCATAGTAAAGGGCAATGACAGAATCCTTTGCTTCCCTTTTCCCGTTTGTAGCACATTACGTCTAAACACAACGATATGGAAAACACCAACATTCTCGTTTTTATTGGGGGCCTGGGAGGCACAGAGGTATTTCTCATCCTGTTTGTCATCCTGCTGCTCTTCGGGGCCAAGCGCATTCCTGAGCTGGCAAAGGGCCTGGGCCGCGGCATCCGTGAGTTCAAGGACGCCACCAATGAAATCAAGAGCGAGATAGAGAAGCCTGGTAAAGACGAGAATGCGTCAGCGCAGAGACCGGTTGCCAGGGATGAAGCACAAAAAGAGGCTACCGTGTAAAAACCCTCTTTTAGCCGAGTAAACGGGACTGTATTAGGATAATGAGCTTTATGAGCCAGGCTCTGTAGCTTGCCAGCATGCCATGAATTTTAAAGATGAAGGAGAACCAGTTCCTGCGCATAGCCCAGGTTGCCGCTGATTACTACAGGCAGGCAGGGCCAGCCCCGGAGCCACGCCATTTTGAAGAATGGCTGCACACACTCAATGAGCCGATGCGAAACTACTTCAGGAAAGAGGGTTTTGAAGCCTCCAAAGGCGTAGTGGATTTCCGTCGCTTCGTGGCGGAGCAAAACGGCCAGGGGCTGAAAGAGTACATGCGGCAGCACCTTTCCGGGAGTGAGTACGAGGCATGGCAGCAGCAGGGCTGAAGGTACTGGTGAACATCCTGTGTTTCCGGTGCTAATGCTGCCAGTCCACCCATTCATCACGTCCTGCCCCTGTTTCTGTCTTTGCAGGAAAAGAATTACCTTCCGCACTTAAAGGTGCAGTGCTGCATCTTTGCAGAAGCTAAGCCGGTAAAGCCGGAAAGAAGAAACCATACGACTATGCTCTCACACAAGCACTTGATATTCATGGAAGTAGCCAGGGTGCTAAGCTTTACGAAGGCCAGTGAGGCGCTTTTCATTAGCCAGTCGGCCGTCAGCAAGCAGGTGAAGGGACTAGAGGAATTTTACAAAACAGGCCTGTTTGAGCGGAGCGGCAACAGCATCAGCCTTACAGCGGCCGGAAAACAGCTGTACCAAAAGCTGCTGGTGGCAAAGCAGCTGCAGCAAGAGCTCCATCAGGAGCTCAGCGAGCTCAGTGAGCTCTTCTCGCCACAGGTGAGCATGGTGATCGGCGCAAGCACCACTATCTCCCTCTACATCCTGCCCCCTGTTTTGTCCGCTTTCCTTCAGCAGAACCCCAACGCGCAACTAACCCTGAAAAATCGTAACAGCGAGAACATCGTCAAAGCTCTTCTTGACCATGAGATAGACCTGGGCATTGTGGAAGGCGTGAACAAGCTGAGCAACGTGACCTACACGCCCTTCCTCACAGACGATGTGATAGCGGTCTGCTCCTCCAGAAATCCACTGAAAAAGCGGCAACTGGAACTGAAGGATCTGTACCAAATTCCGCTTGCCCTGCGCGAGCCCGGCTCAGGCACACTGGCTGTGCTGGCGGAGGCACTCGAGAAGAAAAAGGTTAAACTGCTTGACCTGCCCATCAAAATCAGGCTGGGCGGCACAGAGGCGCTGAAGAACTTTGTGCGGGTAGACACCTGCCTTGCCTTTCTGCCGCGACAGGCCGTCCTGAAGGAACTGCAGTCAGGTGAGCTGATAGAGCTGCCAATAGAGGGCCTCACAGTAAAGAGAAACTTCAACTTTATCCAGCGAAAGGGCACGGAGAATAACGCTCCCTACAGGGGCTTTATACAATTCATGAAACGCAGGTATTCCAAGGAGGAATAGTCTATTCCTTTTTACCCTGCTGTTGCATCATAGCAAATGCCCTACTTGCCAAGGCAAAAGCGTATCTGCTAAACATGAACACCACACATACTAGTATTACAGCTAAAAGCCTGATCAGCTCTTTAGAGTGCTCCTGCTGCGGTAAGCCCTACACTGCCTTTGAGTTTCACAGGCTGTCTCCATGCTGCCAGTTGCCGCTGCTGGCGGGCTATGACCTCGAAGAGCCGCTCAGCAAAGAAATGCTGCACCGTCGCCCAGGCACGATGTGGCGCTACCGGGAACTGCTGCCTGTGCTTCATGAAAAAAACATTGTGAGCCTTGGCGAGGGGTTCACCCCTATCCTCTCACTTCATACATTAGCCGACAAGTACGGCTTTAAGGAGCTGCTCCTAAAGGACGAAGGTCAGAACCCCACAGGCTCCTTCAAGGCGCGCGGCCTGAGCATGGCTGTTTCTAAGGCGAAGGAGTTTGGGGTAGAGGGTTGCATCATCCCCACTGCCGGTAACGCCGGCGTGGCACTGGCGGCCTACTGCGCGCGGGCAGGAATAAAGGCAGTGGTCGTGATGCCACGGCACACGCCCAAGGCCTTCAGGGAGGAATGCTTTTGGTACGGTGCCGAGGTACACCTGGTGGACGGCCTGATAAACGACTGTGCCGCCAAAGCGGGAGAGCTTAACGCCGACAGTTCTTTGCTGGACGTGTCCACCCTGAAGGAGCCTTACAGGCTGGAGGGCAAGAAAACCATGGGCTATGAAATAGCTGAGCAGCTCGACTGGCAGCTGCCCGATGTTATCCTTTACCCTGCAGGCGGCGGCACGGGCCTTATCGGTATCTGGAAGGCGTTCCATGAACTGAAGGTCCTTGGCTGGCTCCCGCCGGACATCAGGCTCCCGAGGATGATTGCGGTGCAGGCGGAAAACTGTATGCCCCTGGTCGAGACTTTTTTCGGAAGGCAGCAAAACGCACAGCACTACGTGGGCAGGCCCACCATCGCAAACGGACTTGCCGTACCCAGGCCATTGGGTGAGCAGCTCATGCTAAAGACGCTATCCGAGTCAGGAGGAACAGCCATTAGTGTGACGGAGGAGGAAATGGTGCTCGGCATGCAGGAGCTGGGCAGGTCAGAGGGGCTGTTTGTTGCCCCGGAGGGAGCGGCCCTATGGATGGCCGCACGTAAGTTGCTGGCCACTGGCTCCATTCTTCCGGAAGAGCAGGTGCTGCTGCTCAACACTGGCTCAGGGCAGAAGTACATGCAGAACGTCGAAGGCAAATACAAGGTCTAAAATGAGTAGCTATCAACTATGCTGGAATGCAGTAATGGGAAAATGAAGAGACACCTCTTTTTCTAATCCGATTTCCAGCCTCTGGGGACTGTTTCTCTGATAACAGCTTCTATGTAAAACAACATTTACTTCGAGCTTCTGCTCATTCAAATACGTTATTGTACATAACTGGTAAACCGCTCCCCAAAGTTGGATCAACTTATATTTTTCTTTCATTAGCTACATAATTTTTCAGCTATGTTAATGTTCAATCCGCCACATCCGGGCGAAATCTTAAGAGAATATACTGACGCAACGGGGCTGTCAGTAACACAGATTGCAGAGAAGCTGCACATGAGCCGTAAAGTGCTTTCCCAAATCCTGAACGGTCACGCTGGTATTAGCGCCGAGATGGCATGGAAGCTGTCTGCTGCGTTTGGTACCACTCCTGACGTGTGGATCAACCATCAGAAACAATATGACCTGTGGCAGGCCAAGGATAAAGTAGACGTATCTACCATCGAGCATCTGCTTGAACCGGCGGCCTGACACACCGTCCACGGCCTTTATCAGGCAGGCTTGAAGAGCAGAGGCCACAGCTTATCATAGGTTACCCGAAGAAGCACCCATGAGCATCCTGGTCTACTAACTTAACAAACTTCTCTATTTCCTTTACCTCTGGATAAGGCTCATAGGATGCCCATTTAAGATTAGCTCGCATCCAGTAAATCTTCCAGATGCCTTTAGACCTGATGTACCTGGCTTTCGCTATCGGGTGATGCCGGATGACCTTCTTGTCATCCCACTGAGGCCTTATTTCAAAAATCTCCACGGTGTTATTCTGGAAGGTGTACCCTATGTCAAGCTGGCTTCTAATCTCCTCCGCAGGTCTTCTTTTTTCAAGGAACTTCTTCATCTGCCTGTCAACAGAAGAAAACAAAGGGTCGTGATTATACTGGTTTAATGCATCCATTTCTTCATGTGTTATTCCATATGCAGCTCCACCGGAGGTGTAGCCCACAATAAAAGAGAACTGCCCCTCATTTCCCAATTCCAGGCTGCCAGCCATCTTCCTGCTGGTTTCTTTGTTTCTTTTCCTCATTCGCTTGTTCCTTTTGCCGATGATAGCTTTACCTCTACCGGGTAGGCCCTGTGTCCACCTGGCTCTCCAGCGCCTGCTGCACCTGAACCGGCAGGGCGGATAACAGGTCATAGCCGGTGGCCTGCTCGATGGCATCCACACTCGTGCGGTAGGTGCCCCAGTCGGAGCGGACGGTGTTGCTGTTGGGCGTGTCCACGGCTATCACGCGCGTACCGGTGTTTATCCGCTGCAGGTCGTCTTGCCCCTCCGGCAGCACCACCAGCACCTTCCAGATGCGGCCAGGCACGGTCACCTTCCCGTTGTCGATGGCCCTGGCGGTGCCGCTGTCACCGGTCCCGCCCACGCCGTAGGAGCCCATCACCACATACACCTCCATGCCGTCCTCCACCAAGTCCCGGGTATAGTCCTCCATATTCGCCCACGTCTCCTGATTGTTGTTGGGAGCCTGCGGGATGATGTTTGTCATCAGGAAAGTAGCGGAGTTGTCCTCCTCGGATTTGGTACGGTCGGCAGAGGGAGTATTGTGCCCCCTGTCAAAGCCGCTGCCGGTGTAGCTGGAAGCGGTGACGCGGTACCACCCCTGGGGTAGCTCGGGGTCTGCCCTGAAATTATTCTGCCGCGGGGCACTGCCGAGCCAGTCCCGGCTCACGTGCCAGCTCACCCAGTTGGGGGTGCCCCGGTCCCGGCTGTAGGAGAGCGCGAACTGGGGCTTTGTCATCAGGTAGTTGTTAAAGTTGCTTTCGTCTGCTGTGGCTCCGCTGGGGTTGCCCAGCAAGCTTTGCTCCTCTTCCGGGGTGAGCGCCTGCTGCGGCGCTACCTCCGAATCCTGGCAGCCCGAGAGGACAAGAAAGAACAGCAGGAAGTATCTGTAGGTGTGTTTCAGCATCATTCAAAGTTAAACAGAATTCCCCTGCCGTTACTACAAGTGATGGCATTTGCTGCGGGAGCTGCATGTCCAAAAACGGAATCATGCTTGAGTATGCGTTATTTTAAAGTATGCGGATGCGTAAGGGCTGGCTTCACTTCACAACAACAGTGCAGGCATATCAGCAGCCATCACACAAGGGAATTCACCCTTGCCGGAGGATAAGCTTATTCTAAAAGCCCCTCCAGGTCAATTAGCTCCAGGTACGGTTCCAGGAGCTCCCTTCGCTCAAACCCCTGCACCAGGGCAATCTGGTTATCTTCCGGCGAGTACCACACCTCCACAAAGAAACCGGACAGGTGGTAGAGCACCACACTGCAGCCCATCTCGGTGCGGATAGCCAGAAACCTTCCCTGTTGCCAAACAAGGTCTGCCCTTTTGTCGCGGGAGTAGCAGTTAAATTGATAATAATTCATCCTCTTCCGCTATTGGCTCCTTCTATCATACGGTTCTGGGAAACTTTGTCTGTCGGACCGGCTCTTCTATAGAGGATTTGCTTTCATCACCAGGTACAGCACCTCCACTCCTCCTGCCGCTCTTTCTTCCCTTTTTTAACCAGCAAGTAGTCTTCAGGAATGGAAGGCAGATGATTTAAGAGCCACTTCCTGATGAGAAGGCAAGGGGGGCAATAACAGGCATCGCAAAAGTAGAATCAGTTGCAGCTGCTGATTAGTCCGCACCTGCACAGTAACCAGCAGCAAGCTTTGCTCCCTCCGTCCAGCACTCCGCCAGATTATGCTAATCCGTCAGAGAGCTTCCCGTTGCTGGCCACCCTTCCGCCAGCCTCCTCATTTCGCTGCGCTCCACTCCTCAGCTAGCGGAAAAGTGACTTTCCTCCCCGCGCAAAGCAGGCACCACCCGCATGTTATTGAATAACCACAGTAAATATTGTAAACACAATAATTCGGTATTACTGAGTAAGCTACTATCACTACAAAAGGGGAAAGAAAGAAAGAAAGCTAATGCCTTGTATTCCTGGTACTCCTCCCCATCAGGAGGGACACCTACTCCTCCAGCCCTGTGGTTTTATCCACCCATTTGCAACCATAGCTGGTATTCAGCCGGGGAAAGGTGTTGTTTCATGTAAACGGCCATGCCTACGGTGTCTGTCTGCTCCCTCGACACCAGGTAGAAGTCTATCATCGTATCTTCAACATGTTTTTAGTGAAGCGTTCGCCTGCTCCTGCTTCTTTACCACCTGAAACATGCTCCAACCAGGACAAGTGCAAAGCTTCCATAGATGATTAACCTGGGGATGTTTTTTCTGTAGAACTTCTGCCGGAGTGTGAGTCCAGTAAATGGCCTCATGCAGAACTGGGAGTAATGTTTTACCCCAAGCTTAGCCAAAAATTTTACCTTCTCAAAGTACCTGTCCCCGTGTTGGGGGCAGGACTGAGGGTTCGTAGCATCGTTATACAAGAAGATTGTATTTCTCTTCCCTCCCCTCCCCCATCACGCGCTATTCCATCAGGGCTGTGAGCAAGCTTTGATAGCTTTGCTTCGGTTAATCCCATGTATTTCGTGTACACCGGCATTTTAGCATAGGCATCATCTTTCATGATGCTCTGGGAATTTTTGGTCGTATTCCAGCCCAAAGGCATGTACTTCATATTGAAGGGCAACCACTCTCCTAAGAAGTTATTTTTATACCGGAAGGCGTGTTGATCCTAAAGAAACCGCTTAGCGCCATAAGTCTGAGTGTAGGGTGACATCTGCAGGTATAGCAAGAAGAAGAACCACTCGATTGGAGTGGTTCTAATATAATGGTATTATTATGTTTACTCTGATTATCATAGTTACTTGGTAACATTAGAAACCCGCTGAGCCCCGCGGTGTGGCTTGCCTCCTCTCACGCTCTTGCTGCTTCTTACATGCGAGCGGCTACGGTGGCCATACACGCTCCCTTCGCCTGTTACCTCATAGTCCTGCACCAACACTTCCAAAGGGAAGCCCAAGCCTTTGTGAAGGCCCCGGATCATGTCTATTGAGAGTTTGCGCTTGCGGTTCAATACCTTCGAGACAATCGCCTTATCGCCGATGTAAGGGACAAGGTCCTTATCCATCAGCCCCAGGTCCTCCATCCTAATCTTTATAAACTCTATCGGGTTAGGTGTACTGATGGGGTAGTTTTCCTGCTCATATGTGTTAATGAGCAGGGTCAGCAGTTTGAGTTCCTCTGCTTCGGCGCTATCCTCCGGCGCATCAAACAGTTCCTCTACGCGAGCAAGATACCCTTGGTACTGCTCTTCGCGCTCTATGATTCTTATCTGCATGGTCTTGGTCTTAGGTTAAATTTAAACAGTCGCTGCGTCTACCTTATCATACTCAGCGTGCGTGCCAACAAACTTGATCATCATGCTCTTGTACTGGAAGGACACCCGCGCCACTTTTCTGTAATTGTTGCCCTTAATTAAGTAGGCGGCAAGCTCATCAACCGTTTTCTCACCCCAGCTGGTGGCGGCAATCCTCCTGCTGATGTACTCTCCCACCTGCCAATACAGATTAATCCGTTCCGTGTTAACAGCTTTCAAGGCATTGCTCCTGGCTTGCCGGATGAGCGTAGTGATTTCAGAGAATTGGTCCTGCGATATGGGAGGTACCTGGTAAAGTAAATAGTTACAAAGGTATCACTTTAGCACTCCTGGTCAACCTACGGCTATAGGGGTACATACCTATGGCTGGAGATTAGATAGTTGTGAAGCAAAGCTTGCCGTCCCTACTACACATAAAATGATGAGCTCCTCCCTGTTTTCATGACGTTCAAAAGTAGGCTACTGATCCTTTACAGGCTGCAGCACTCCGTTCTCATCGTAGTCGTAAGAATGGCCCATTAGGTACATACCTACCTTTCTAACTTCATACGCATTGCCAAACCTGAACAGGATTGTGTTGATGCTGCCGTTGTCCCTATGCTGGAAAGTACCACGAATCCACCATTCAGGCACACCCGTTTTCTCCACCAACTCTTCCATGGTCATACGCTCATTCTTAAGCACCTGCTCCAGGCGCTCGGTCATAGTGCTTTTCATCTATCACCTTTTGTAAAGCATACGAATCAAAGGGACAAATCGCGATGTCTAATCCTCAGGTTATGGAGCATGACCTGAGGAGCGCCTGATTTTCCCAGCACATGAATATTGCGCAGGCCATAGTGTACTTGCTACATGTTTAGGAATCAGGCAAGGTCATTTATTTTGAAGGTACGGTTTTCCCTTAAAGTATTCCTTTAATATATACTCCACAAAGTCCGACTTGCTTCTGTACATCTCATGTAGGGTACCTTTATCTATGTACTCTTCCAACACTTCGTCCACAAAAAAGGTAATGCGTTTTCTGTTAGATGCTTTCTTTCTCTTAGGAGGCATAGGTACGGGTACTTCATCCTTCACTGGACTAGCAGTTGAATCCGCAGCCCTGGCACCATGTAACTTTCCCAATACATTATCAAATCGCTTTGTTTCTTTATTAGCCATAAGAAGAAGTTTCCTGTTGATTTTTATAAAGTTAATATTTTATTTAACCTTAATAAAGTATTAAATATTAATAATCTCCTGCGTTAGTTCTCTGTAATCCTTCGCCCCATTGGAATCAGGTGCATAGGAAAACACATCCTGGTTCATAACTAGGCATTCATTCAAGGCCACATTCGTACGTATCGCTGTTTTCATGACCTTATCCCCTAGCTGCTCCTGTGCTTCCTTCACGATTGTTTTCCCCAGAATCGTCTGCGCGTTTTTAGAGTGATTAGTAAAAAACAACCCCCCCAGTTTCAGCTTTGGATTAAGCTCCTCTTCCACAATAATATTAATGGTCTCCAGCATTTTATCCAGTCCTTTCCAGGCAAAAGGCTCAGCGGCCATCGGTATGTATACTATATCTGAAGCGAGTAAAGCATTTACGGTATAGATGCCCAACGAGGGAGGACAGTCGATGATCACGTAGTCATACCTATCCTTCACCTTCTTCAGGATAGAGCGCAGCTTAGCTGCCCCAGCGACAGAATGAGCTACTGCATTCTCTCTTGATATTAGGGAGTGACCGGAATAGGCAATGTCCAGACCGTTTGCCTCGCGAATGACCGCAGTGATTTTACAGTTATCTAAAAGCGCATCTGATATATTTAATTCTTCTCGGGGATCTATACCAACGGAGGTAGTTAAGTTTGCCTGGGCATCCAAATCAACCAACAGCACCTTCATGCCCATTTCCTTCAAGGCGTAACCGATTCCCAGCGTGCTGGTAGTTTTTGCGACTCCTCCCTTTGCGTTTACTATGGATAAGACTTTCGTCATATGCTTATTATTTTATTAACTGTTATTACTTTATTAACTGTTCTAAACTTAAATCATCTTGTAAGTATATTAAGATTAATTAACATGAACAAATTATGAAATATGCACACTTTATGAACAGTTAATAAAGTTAATATATAAATCTTATATTCCTGAACATTGCCCGTAACGCAGCATCATGTATAAACTGGTAATATTTTAAAAAACTTTAACCTTGTTATTAACTTTATGAATAGTATTGACTTTATTCATTTTATAATTTTATTAAATCTGTAAGCTGAATAAAGCTGATAATAGATGACAGTACCCAGCTACTGACAACATCGCTGCTGGACCTTTTTTAACACGCATCATGCATTGTCTTGATCCATACATTGTATGCACAGTGAATAATATGCTCATTATTCATAACTTATGAACTGTATGCACAATGAATAACGTAAACACTTTTCATATTTTATGCACAGTATGTATAGTGAATAATTTATGCATCTTTCATAACTTATGCATGATATGCACGATTAATAATTTATGCATTATTCATATTTTATGAGCGGTATGCACAATTAATAACATAAAGACTCTTCATACTTTATGAACTTTAAATAATATGAATAACCTATGCAATATTCACAATTTATGCATTGTATGCACAGTTAATAACGTTTGCATTGTGCATACTGTCATAAACATATTCATTGTTCGTAAAGAAGATGCTTTTAAAGAAAGTTTTATTCAGTACAAAAAAGAACTTGAACGCTTACTGGCACGCTAGCAGACAATACCAGTCACATGCAAAAGAACGAGGCAGGTTCAAAAGCACAATAGCAGAATGTCGAAACTAAGAAGCTGTTTTAAAAGGTATGGAGGGGAATAAAAAAGTGCCCACTTCGGTTAAGAAAGTTATTCGACCAACTAATCAAAACCTAGGTGAGCACCACTCAAAAGAAGCAAAAAAGGAAGCGTTGTCCAAGCGACATTAGCCAAAACGGCTGGAAAAAGTTCAAACAGGCATCAATGCTGTGTTTTATGTGGTAAAAACGGGTTGTAGCTGGCGCAGTTTGCCGCACGATCTTCCCCGCTGGCAAACGGCTTACGGCTACTTCAACCGCTGGAGCAGGGACGGAACCTGGGAGTCCGTCCATTGTTTCCTGGTCAAAAAGCTCCGCACCAAGGCAGCCCGCAGGACTTGCCCGACGGCTGGTATCCTGGACTCGCAGAGCATATCCACACGGCCTGCGGCGGCCGGCACCGGGGCTATGATGCAGGAAAGCAGATAAAGGGGCGCAAGCGCTTCATCCCACTGACACGCAGGGACTGTTGTTGGCCGTGAGGATATGTGCCGCAAGCGTGTCGGATAAAATAGGGGCCAAGTGCCTGCTGCGCTACCTGCGCCGCTCCTTTGTGCTCAGGGCACTCTGCAGCCAGATGAAACAGGT
Source organism: Pontibacter pamirensis (assembly GCF_010015475.1). Classification (GTDB taxonomy): domain Bacteria; phylum Bacteroidota; class Bacteroidia; order Cytophagales; family Hymenobacteraceae; genus Pontibacter; species Pontibacter pamirensis. Next base: position 23,576 of record NZ_SSNI01000051.1, on the reverse strand, counting down.
GTGGGTGGAAGGGGGTACCGGGGAGAGGACCTGAGGCGCTTTGTCAGGAAGCTATGGGGATGGTGCTGGCAGGTGGTGCTGCGGACTGAGGAGACAAAAGGCTTCAGCGTACTGCCCAGAAGGTGGGTGGTGGAAAGGACCTTTGCCTGGATGCTGCACGCGAGACGCTTGAACAAAGACTATGAAAAGAACAGAACAAACGCCCAGAGCATGGCCTATCTGGCTACGATAAGTCTCATGCTAAGAAAATGAAAATAGGTTTTAAAAAGGCTTCTTACAAATCCATGTCATTTCAAATCAGGAGACCCAAGACCTTTCTTGTGGTGTGATCTAACAACTGTTCCCGCAACGAAGAAAGGAATTACTAACGTGTTGAGAAATGGGATATATCTTCTTAAGGGCCAAAAGGGACTGACAAAAAATACAGTAGCAGGTGGTAGTACCGCACAGAAGTAATATGTAAAGGAGGGTAGAATCCAATGCTTAAGGAAGCAGCCCAGAAGAAAATGATGCGGGGTGATGAGGAGCAACAGCGGCAATAAGCTCCTTGTCACCGGACTTGGCAGGCGATGTGCCGGTTAAATGACATTGGGATAATCAATGCGCTTTCACTATCTGCCGCTCCTTTAAAAGCCGAATCATAAGCCCCTGAAAATATCTAAAAAGTGCCGAAGGTTGCGTGTGGCGGCATACCTGGTATTTTCATATCTATTGTTTCCCCAGGCTGGCAATCACTATATATAAACAGCCACTAAAGCCTTTATGTAAACTTCATGAAAAAGTATTAACTATATTAACATTGCTAACTCTATTCACTTTATTAAAAGGTAATAAGGTATAATCTTTAAAGGGTATGGCCTTTACCCTACAGAAGCAGATTATCCTTTATTTTTCTCAATCTTATTGTCCAGATGTTTCGCGAACCATTCCGCTTCCGACGTAAAAGTTAAGGTTGCCTTATTTGTAGAGAACCAATTATTGGCTTTTGTGATCACCAGGGGAGGAAGTTGCTGGATGTATTTCTGGATCTGTACTTCTGAAAACGCATATTTATCTCTCATGATCCGTACAGCATTCGCTGTGACTTTATCCGTTCCTATGACTGGGGTAGGGGAGGAGAATAGATTATGTTGAAGCGTTTTAGGATTCGCTTGCAACATTTCAGGAGCAGCGGAAGGCAGCACATTGATCGTCTTGACCAAATAAAACGTGATGGAGTCCGCATTGCGGCCTTTTTTATTAATCTTATAATCGAAGGCCATATCAGTATCCAGCAGCTCTTCCTTCGCTGTATCTAAAATGCGCCTTTTGAACTCCGCAAATAATGGATACTTGATGACTTTGATTCTATCCCCTTCGGGTAAGCCCGCTCTTTTTGCTTCATCCTCGTTGAGTTCTAAATCCAGCCCCAGCATCAACCTTAATTGCTTGTATTTGATCGTGGTGGGCTTATCTTTAAATAACCCTTGCTTGATGAACATGTAGATCCTATAAGCCTGTATGGTTTTAAGGCTTAACAACTGTTCTAACTCGGCCTGAGTATAATTGCCCTTCAGATCCAGTAAATAGGGGGCCAGGTCATTGTTGATTTTGGTGATGATAAACCTGCTATCCTGTGTATAACTTACGGTGGGAAAGATTACCATACTCAGATAGGTCCTCTTCATCTTACCCGTCTTATCAGGCGATTGACTTTCTACCTTAAATTTGATTTCCTGCAATTCTGTCGCCAGCTTTGCTACCTGCTTAAAATTTTTCCCCCCTTTGGATGCATAGAGGGCATCTATGGGAATCTTCACATGGGTAAGTTCCTTATCGTCCTTATGGATATGTCCCAAAGCATAGATGAACGCCCGCAATTGCACCGTTGGAATGTCAAAATAGCTGTTGATCAAGTTGTTATGCTGGGTAACAAGCTTATTAGGCTGCCTGACAGGAATATTTAATAGGTCACTCATGGGCCAAAGTTTAACAGTTTAAATATATGTATTTATTTTGTAACTAGTACATATACATGCTTAAATCTATCGGAAGCTTTCCTGAAGGTAGCTGGGGTGGGATTTTGTACATACATGGGATTCCCGCCATGTATCTTTGGGATGCTGTACATCCTTGCGTGGGAATATGTACATATAAGGTGGGATTTTGTACAGGAGAGAGTGGGAATATGTACATATATCAGGCTGTATTGGCGTGATTGTCAAGGAGTTAATTCGCTTCTAATAAATAATAAAAGTATTAAATAAAAGAATAAAGAAAGGGAAAGCTTCTTCTTTTAGGGTCTTATTAGTATTAAATGAGTCAAAAGGGAGGTAAAAGAACTCCAAGAAGTGGGATTTTGTACATGTATAACGCGCATTTGTAACACTTATTAAGAGAATAAATTGTTATTCAGCAGTGGGATTTTGTACATAAATAGCGTCTGAAGAGCACAAGTTTAGGTTAAAGCATGTGTTTTAATATGCTGTTAATCAGCTACTTATATGATTTTGAAAAGTTCCTTTATGGCTGATTATGCTTTTTAGAAATGGTGTACATCTATTTGTTGCCCGCAAATGGTGCTCCAGGTCTTCGCAGGTGGGATTTAGTACATATATCTCTTCATACACGTTCAAGAAACATTTTTTAACCTTGTTGTAAGTAATTGAATATAAGTAAGTTATAAATACATGGTGCAGCTTGATCCTTTCTCTTGTTCCCTCTTGAAAAGCAGTACATATAAGGGCCAATAAAACACGTGCAGCAGCTAGCAAACAGATCAGGGTGCAACCATTTGAATGTTCAACGGCTGGTCTGTGGTTTCTGGGGGAGAAGCACTCCTAAAAGCAAGGGGGAAAAGTGGCTTTATCAAAAGAAAATAGCTGGCGGGAGGAACGTCATGTAAGGCTAAAGTTGGCTGGAGGCAGGGGAGGAGAGGGGGAAGAAAATCAAGAATGGCAAGGGTATGTTCTACGAAACATGTTCTTCTGCAGGAAATTTAAAAGTAAAACTAACTTTTCGCCCTTGGCTTTCCAACTTAGGTTTAACTGAAAATATCTACCGCTCACATTATATTAGCAATAGCGGGGAAAATGCTTGATAGGTAATAAACTAGGGAGCTGGAATTTCAAAACGCAATATAAGCCGAACGCGCTTGCCGGAGAATGCGTTTTGAGTACGCGCCTGTTTTCCATGCAGCTATTTCACTCATTTTTTCTCACTTTTCAGGCTATTTAGCGGGTTTTTGCTATCTTAGGCACGCTTAACCAGTTGCCTGTGATGAACGCCTCCCCCGCCAGCCAGTCCCTTCCGTACCACGTGTTTGCCCACTCCGACTTCGGCCTGGACACGCTGCAGACGAAGGTCTTTATCCACCTGCTGGAGCAGGTCACGTCCTATGAACGCCTGCAGCCTATCCGGGCGGGGCTGGCGGACGTGCTGGGCAATCCACCCACCCCGCAGCACTACACGCTCCTTGAGGAGGCCCTGCAGGATCTGGCCGGGAAGCGGCTGACCAAGCCGGGCCCCGGCCGCAGCAGCATGGGCTTTTACCCGATTTTCGAGTACCTGACCTTCCACCATGAGCAGGGGGGCTACCTGGAGGCGCTTTTCTCCGAACATGCCCGCCCCGAGCTGCAGGAGCTCACCAGCACCTTCTCCCTCCAGGAGATTGCCAGCCTGGTGACGCTCCGCCACAGCCACACCCAGCGCCTTTTCTGGTTTCTGCGCGCCTATGCCGGCGAGCGGAAGGTGGAGCTGTCGGTGGAGGAGCTGAAGGAAGTGATGCTCGGCGTGCGCAAGTACCGGCAGCGGGACGCCGAGTATGAGCGCTACTATGACTTTAAAACAAGGGTGGTGGACCAGGCCATCAAGGCCATCCGCGACAGGGGGCTGCTGGACATCCGCTACCGCGAATACCGCCACAAGCGGGTGGTCGTCAAGCTCGTGCTCACCGTCCACTCGTACCGCACGGCCAGTCCCCCACAGGCCCGCGCCGCGCAGCTCATCCTGTTTCCCTGAGTCGGGCAACAGCAGGAACGCTTCCGTCTCCCTACTTTTCGAGCGGTTCTTTCACCGGCCACTTCAGCAGGTGGTTGAAGTGCTTTTTGAGCAGCACGGCGGACCAGGCCCCGGCTGGGATAGGCGGTTGCTTCCGCTCGTGCAGCCTGTTGGTGACGATGTCCAGGTTGAGTTGCTTCATGACAGGCCACAGCAGGGCCTGTGGCACCCTCTCCACTACGTCTTCTGCCTGCTCCGGGGTGAGGCCGTAGGAAAGCGTCAGGCGCACGTAGGCGGTCTCTTTCTTGCCCTCGTACCGGGGCGCTGCCGGCGTGAGCCCCAACATTTTTTTGCGGGAGTTGGCCGACTTGATGTTGTAGAACCGCACCCCGATGACCTTCTTGCCGGACTTAAGCAGCTCGGTTTCAAAGGTGAGGGGGTTGCCGGCCTCGGCTGACACATCGCGCACCTCCTCCACGGCCGGCTCGAGCACATAGCGCTTGAAGTCATTCCACTGGGTGTACTTGTCGGGCCTGCCCTCCTCCTGCTTCACCAAGATGGTTTTCAGGTTCTCAATAGAGTCCTCGTACCTGGTCAGCGACTCATAGCTACGCAGCAGCCAGTACAGCTTGTAGGAGTGACCGGTCTTCAGCTTGAGGAGTATCTCCAGCTCCCCCAGGGTAAAGCCTTTTTTCAGCTGGATGAGGTAGGGCTGAATCTTACGGCCCCAGGCCCCGCGGATCAGGTTCTTTCCCACTTTCATCTCCATGGAGTCAAAGAGCCCGCAGGAGTCATAGTCGTAGGGGCCGGCATCCACCTTGAGCAGGTTGATGCGGCGCTTGTCCAGGCTTTTCACGGCCTCATGCAGCAGCTTGTACATTTTACCCGAGCCACCGGTCCCAATCACGTCGCTGATTCTGATGGAGACCTCACCCAGCTCCCGCGCATCCTTTGGAATCGTCTCCAGCAGTTTCGTGAACACCTTGGCCTCCAGGTGTGTAAAGGCCAGGTCCGAGCGCACCAGGTTGTTATGCTGCGCCACCGTCAGGATCGTATCCACTTTCTTAAGTTTTTCCATGCCGCATCCTTTTGTTGCCGGGCAAGATAGAAATTAAATACAGAAAACAGAATCCACTTTTTCTTTATTCTTTTTCAGAACGTACTATTCTCTTCTTCAAACCGTACTTCTCTCTTTTTCAACCGTACTTTTCTCTGCATATAAACGTACTTCGCTCTGTATTTCACCGTACTTTCCTCTGTTTTGTATGTTTTAATACTCTTTTATTCAGTATGTTACAGCGCATTGAATAAATAGAATGAAAGAATGGGTAGAATACTGGAATAGACTCCAAATATTTTTTTTACAAAAGGGAAGGGAAAGGAGTGCGTATTTGGGGCGTGGTTTTACCCGAATGCGTGTACTGTGACCTAACCGCCTGCCTTAAATGCCTCTTAAAGTGCAGAATCGATACAGCCCGACCGTACTTTTCTCTGTTTTCTTCGCTCAAAAACATTTCTGGCAACCTCCAATAAAGAGAAAAGTACGAAAATGCGGATTACGGAATACGGAAAACGCAATACGGATTACGCATTGTGTAATGCGTATTGTTGCTTAAGGAAAGGATTTACCCGAACATGTGTAGTCCGGTTTACCAATTCCCTAAGCGCCACTTAAAGGAAACAGGAGTGTTGCACATTGTGCATGAGGCAAAACGGCTTACACCATGCGCCATGTGGATCGCTGGGTAAGTGGCCCGGAAATGAACCATACGTGGTCGAAGCAAGGCATCCAGAAGAATCTATATACACCGGGCCTAGGTAGCGCCGGCATGACTGACAGCACGTGCAGACCTGATGCATGTAATGTATTCAACCGGTCTGGAGAGCTGGCTCCAGCGTTTCTTGGGGTAGGTCAGCCTGTCCATCCTTGACGGGCTGTGTCCGTCTTCACCAATCCTAAGTTATTACAGCTTTCTCGGCTATTCTAAACCATGCCGCCGTTTAGCCTTCATTTTCCCTTTGGTTTGCTATTCTCCCCCTCCGGAGATTTCTTTGCAAGATGTGTTTATGTTGCACATAAACCTCTTGCCTCGCTTTCCACGTAGGGAAAGCAAGAGGAGATAATTCGCGACTCATCATCTTTTAATTGTGCTAAATGGAAAACGAGCAGCAGGCACCAGAATGGAAGCCCAAAGGCGGCAGGCCGCCGATGAAGGCAGAGGAGAAGCGCCTTAAAACGGCGAGCATGCGGCTGACTGAAGACGAGCGCGGGACCCTGGAGCGGCGGGCAGAGGCGGCCGGGTACAAAGACCTGAGTGAGTACATGCGGGTGCGGCTCCTCTCCGAGGACAATGCCCCCACGCATAACCCGAAACAGCTGTTCCGTGCCTTGGACAAAACAGGCGGTGAGCTGAAGCGGATAGGCAACAACATCAACCAGGTAGCCCGCTACGTGCACTACCTGGAGAAGAACAACATGGTGGAGGGGAAGGTGATTGCCCTCTACAACCAGCACTTCCAGGAGTTCCTGCAGGTAGAGAAGGAGTATGTGAAGGCCATCCGCGCCTACCTGCGCACGGTCCGCTAAATCTGTAATGCGTTTTCCGTATTCCGTAATGCGGATTCGGTTTTGTAATTATCCCATACATTTACCGGGCTATGATAGTCAAGATACTTTCCTCCGCCGCCACCTTCTCAGGGGTGCATTACAACGAAGACAAGATAGCCAAAGGCACGGCCCAGCTGCTGGCGTCTGATAATTTCAGCATGCTCCACCTGGGCCCCTCCGGCATCGCAGACACGGACTACAAAGGCTACCTGCTTTCCTGGTCCCGATCCGAAGACAACAAACAGACGGTGAAGCAGCCGCAGTTCCATGCCGTCATCTCCTGCGAGGGCAGGGAGAAGGATGCCTATGAGCTGCAGGACATTGCCCAGCAGTACCTGGAAAAGATGGGGTATGCAGCGAACCCGTACCTTATCTACTTCCACTCCGACACCCCTAACAACCACGTGCACATCGTCTCCTCGCGCGTGAATGCGGAGGGCCGGAAGATTGACGATTCCTTTGAGAGAATCAGGAGCCAGAAAGCGATGAAGGAGATCCTGCTGCAGGATGTAGGCGAGGAAATGAGGGCACACGTCAAGAAGGCGCTCAGTTACAATTTCTCCACAGAAGCCCAGTTCAAGCTGCTGCTGGAAAGGCAGGGGGTAAAGGCAGAGGATGATGGTATCAGCTATTGCTTTATCAAGTACGGGCGAATAATCAGCGCACTGGATAAAGCAGAAGTTACCGAAAAGGCAGCCAGGTATGCTGCTCCGGAGGCAAGGATAAAACAGCTGAAAGCACTCCTTGCCAAGTACAAGCCGGGGCTTGAGGAAAAGGAGTGGAGGACGCTACTGCATACTAAGTCCGGGGTGGAGCTGGTGTTTCACCAGGCAGAAGGCAAGGATACCCCCTACGGCTACACCCTTATCGACCATGCCAATAAGCAGGTACTCAAAGGTTCGCAGGTCATGAAGCTCAGCGAACTGCTCCACGCTGCCGGACCGGTATCAGTTGAGCAGCGACAGGCCCAGCGCACGGAGCAGGCCAGCCAGTGGGCTATCACCAGCCAGGCGGAGGCGCGTATCCTGCAGCGTGTTTTTCACCTCAACGCCGATAGCCTGAAGGTGAACAGCCCCAAAGACGAGGAGGCGCTGGAGTATGCCGCTGACAGATTGAACAGCATGCTGGCCAATGGCAGGAGCCTGAACGATATGCTGCAAAGTACTGGCTGGAGCATTGCAAAGCTGGATGGGCAGCATTACCTGATAGACATAAGGGAGAAAGGTATTCACCCGATGCAGGAGCTAACCAGCCGCCGCCTCGACTACGGCAGCGCTCCTGTGCTGGACCTGGACAGGGAGCTGAGCCCGCAGGCCAGCCGCCAGCTGGAGCACTCTTCCGGCTCATTCACGGAATTACTCCAGCTCATGGCCGAGGGCCTGCAGGAAGGCAGCCGAACCACTGAGCAGGAAAGGAAAAATAAACGAAGGTTAAAACGCTAATCGACAGTATATGAAAATTGTAATCGCAAACCAGAAAGGCGGAGTAGGAAAATCAACCACCTGCGTGCTGCTGGCTAATTACCTGGCACTGGATAGAAACGAGGAGGTAGTTATCTTTGACATGGATCAGCAGGAAACCGTCTACTCTAAGTGGGAGCGTGACCGGGAGCTGTACGAAAACGACCCGCTCTATGAGGTGCTCAAGCTTGACCTGGAAGACTACCCCAAGTATGCCGCCGATCTGGAGGCCCTAAAAGGGCAAACACAGGTGATTATCGATATGCCGGGCAGGCTGGATGATGACAGCATCCTTGCCGTGATTAAAGACGCGGATCTCATCATCTGCCCTATTGCCTACGAGCGCAGCGTGTTTGAGTCCTCGCATGTGTTTGCGCATGTGGCCAGGCACCTGAACGCTGATAATAAGATTGTCTTTCTTCCTACCAGGCTTAATAAAGCCATCAAGTATGAGACAAAAGAAAAGGTCCGGGAGGCGCTGGCCGCTTTCGGGGAGATAGCCCCGGAGATAGCGGAGCGGGTAGCCCTGCAGCGCATCGACACGGTCTCCATCAGCTCGGAAGCCAGGGAAGTGGTGCAGGAATCCTTCGATTTTATTTACGACAGATACATTAGATAAAACAATACACTCCAAAATTAAACCCCTCAGGATTAGTTCCTGAGGGGTTTTTCTTTTTAAGCTTAAAAATTTTTTAATCTTTTATGGAATATATTTTTAAATTTAATCTTATAGCGTATACATTGCGTATGTCAATGAGTAAAAATAATTCACTATTAGATAGCATAAAAGCTAAAATGGGTGCTGAGAAACCACCTGTTGTAACTGCTCCTCCGGTTACCCTAACGGTCGTGACTGAGCGAGAGCAGCCACCATCTGTCGCTACCACAGACAGAGAGGAACCGTCTGCTACCCGGCAGGCACAGGACATAGATGTTGTTCTGAATAAGGGCGGATTTGAACAGCTGGTCAAGGTGTTAGAGGCTGCGCGGAAGGAGATGGAGATTGATAAAAAGGCTGTTTACGTGGATGAGGAGAGCGCCGAAGTGCTTGAGCTGCTCAAGAAGAAGGCAAAGATAAAATCCAATGTGTTGGTGAGCTACCTGCTGCAGGAGTTCTTCAGCAAGCACAAGGAGCTTATTCAGGAGCTGGCTGAGAAGCGAAGCAATAAGTTATTAGATTAAAAAATTATAAGATTTAAGCATATTTGTTCAAAGTGCATAAAGCAGCATGTTTATTTTAAGATATTGAGTTATGGCATGGAGTACATTTTTCGGGGTTGTGATGGGAGCGTACGCCGTCTACTACGTGCTCAACCTCCTCTACGATTTATTCTTCTCACAAAAGCAGAAGGCAGCCACCGATTCAGGTGTGCACTATGACATGGAAGAACTCGCCAGTGACGAGGAGCAGCCCTATGATTTGTCTCAGGGAGAAGCAGGGGACGACGATCAGTATGAGGGCGAACAGTATGAGGACGAAGACGAAGATCAGCCTTACGAGCAGGAGGAGCTCAGCAGAACGGCAGAACCAGAGCCCGCTTTAAGAGTGGAGGGGCAGGGCATCCCCCTGGAGGAGTTCCTGAAGGACGCTAAATCATATTCAAGTTCAATATTTTAAAACCAGTTCATTTCAATCAACAGCTTTATGAAAAAGAGAATTTCATTCATGGCCATGGCACTACTGGCCTTAGTGCAGCAGACAATGGCGCAGGGGGTAGAAGGCATTGATGCGGCCTCCTCAGAGCTAACCACCTATGTGGACCCTATCGGAACACTTATCATTGTCATTGGCGCTATCGTGGGCCTGGTAGGCGGCGTGCGGGTGTTCATCAAGTGGAACACCGGAGACCAGGACGTGCAGAAATCCCTCATGGGGTGGATGGGCTCCTGCGTGTTTTTGATGCTGGTGGGCGTGGTGGTGAAGGCTTTCTTCGGCCTGTAGTCCCATGGCCACCGGAAGGCACACAGGATACAATGTGTACAAGGGGCTGCAGCAGCCTCTTGTATTCAAGTCCTTCAAGGGCCGCTACATCTACTGGGCGATGGGCAGTGTTTTAGCCGGTTTTTTCTCTGCTGTGATACTGACCGTTGCCGTTAACTTCCTCGCCGGTTTTGTTGCCCTGCTTTCCGTTTCAATGGGTGGTTTGCTCTATACCAACAGCCGCCAGAAGAAAGGACTGCATGCCAAGACCAGATCCGCCGGAGTGTACGTCATACCACACCGGTTTAGCCGCCGCCGTTAATACACCATCTACCGCCAGTTATGAAAAACAAGAAATTTACCCTGCCCTACATTGGCATCGACCGCCATGTGCACGATATTCTCTACCATGAAACCGGTGACCACTCCGTTATTCTTCGGATTACAAATCCGGTGCTCCAGTATGCCGCCGATGTGGACGCTTACACGGACTTTCATTATGTCTTCTCCAACATCGTTAAGATACTCGGCTCCGGCTACACCCTGCAGAAGCTGGATATTTTCGCGCTCAAGCAGTTCAAGGGCCGTGCCTCGGCTGATTTCCTCAGCCAGAAATACAACGAAGCATTTGAGGGCAGGGAATACCGCGACATCACAACTTACTTCACCCTAACAATGGACGTAAAGCGCTCTTCTTTCTTTACCTATGATGAGAAAGACTTCAAAGCCTTCCAGCGCAACATCACAAAAGTGGTGGAACTGCTGGAGTCCAAGGGCTTCCACCCGCATGTACTGGTAGAAAAGGAAATCAAGACGCTTATCAGCCGCCTGCTGGCCTTTAACTTCTCAGATGAGGTGTATGGCCTGAGCAACTTCAGCGCAACGGAGGAGGGCATCCGGGTGGGCAGGAGAACGATTAAAAGCATCTCCCTGGTGGACATTGACGAAATCAATTTCCCTGCCTCTATCACGCCGCACACTGATGTCAACCTGGGCTTTTCGCTGCCGGTGGACATGATGCACTTCCTGCACAAGATACCGGCCACGGACTGCGTGATTTATAACCAGGTGATACAGATTCCGGACCAGAGGGGAGAAATCAATAAGCTTATCGCCAAGCGCAAGCGCCACACCTCCATGCCGGACCCTGCCAATGATTTGGCAGTAGAGGACATCGACCGGGTGATGGCGGATATTGCGAAGGAAAACCAGCTACTCGTGCACGGGCATTACAATATCCTGGTATCTGCCGGAGAGCAGCACATCGACAGGGCCGTGAACTACATCGAGAGCGCCCTGTTCTCCCTGGGTATCATACCCTCGCACAATGCCTACAACCAGTTGGAGCTGTTCCGCTGCGTGCTGCCTGGTAACGCCTCAGAGCTGAAGGCTTATGATAAATTTCAGACCACATCGGATGCGGCGCTGTGCCTGCTGTTCAAAGAAGGATTACTCAAAGACGAGGAGTCAGGCTTTCAGGTCTTCTTCTCGGACCGTCAGGGCATCCCGGTGGCCATTGACACGAGCGACCTGCCTATCAACACCAACCGCATGAACAACCGAAATAAGTTCGTGCTGGGCCCCTCAGGCGCCGGCAAATCTTTCTTTATGAACCACCTCATCCGCCAGTATGCGCTGCAGGACACAGATGTGATTCTGGTTGATACCGGGCACTCCTACAGCGGTCTTTGCCGCTACTATGGGGGCAAGTACATCACCTACTCAGAAGAGGAGCCTATCACGATGAACCCTTTCCGGATTTCGGCAGAAGAGTTTAACGAAGAGAAGCGGGAGTTCCTCAAATCACTGGTAAGTCTCTTGTGGAAAGGATCGGACGGCACGGTGAGCCAGATAGAAGACAGCGTGCTTTCCTCTGTGGTGTCGGCTTATTACGAGGACTTCTATAAATCAGGGAAGGAGAGCAGCTACCTGAGCTTCCAATCTTTTTATGATTTCTCTATTGAAAAGATAGTCCAGATTACCCAAGCGGAGGCAATAAGCTTTGATATTACAAGCTACCGGTTTATCCTCAAAAAATTCTGCCTCGGCGGGGAGTACGGCACCATCCTCAACAATGACACAGACTCCACCCTTTTTGATGAGAAGTTTATCGTTTTCGAGATTGACGCCATCAAGGAGCATAAGATACTGTTCCCGATTACCACCATCATCATCATGGACGTGTTCCTGCAGAAGATGCGGCACAAGAAAAACCGCAAGGCCCTCATCATTGAGGAGGCCTGGAAGGCAATAGCATCCCCCCTGATGGCAGGCTATATTCTCTACGTCTACAAGACCGTGCGCAAGTTCTGGGGGGAGGCGGTGGTCGTGACCCAGGAGCTGGACGACATTATGGGTAATGCCGTGGTTAAAAACAGCATTATCAACAACTCTGACACCATCTGCCTGCTCGACCAGACCAAGTTCAAAGACAACTTCTCCGAGATAGCAAACCTGCTTTCGCTCAATGGAGTGGAGCAAAAGAAAATCTTCACCATCAACAACTTGGATAACAAGGAGGGGCGGGGCCGCTTCAAGGAAGTCTATATCAAGCGGGGCAGCACCGGTGAGGTGTACGGCGTGGAGGTGTCGCTCTACGAGTACCTGACCTTCACCACGGAGCGCAGAGAGAAGGAAGCCCTGCAGTTGTACGTGGACCGCTACACTACTTACCAGCAGGCATTGGAAATGTTCGTGCGGGACTTCCGCGCCTCGGGCATGAAGCTAAACGAATTCATTAACCTAATTAATAAAAAGAGCCATGAGAAAATACCTGTACTTGATTAGCGCCTTCACCTTCGGCTGGACTGCCTTGCAGGCGCAACAGCTTGTCTTCGACCCTGCCGTGGTGTCTACGCTGGTGGTGAACCACACCGCGCAGCAGGCGGCTTTAAATGACATAAAAGAAAGCGAGGCGGAGATATCGGCAACCCAGAAGGTTATCACAATAAAGATGGCGCAAATAAGGGAGCTGGAGGAGAAGATGTACAACTCGCTCAAGTCTGTTCAGAGCATCGTGGGCCAAAGCAAGAACATTATCTATGCTTCCAGTATTGCGCAGGATATCGGCACTTACCAGGGCCAGATGATGGACATTGCCCAGGGGGATCCGGAGCTGCTCATCATCGCCGCTAAAACCGAGCTGGAACTAGTGAACCGCACCGCTGATTTGTTTACCCATATCTACCAGGTGGCGGTGATCGGAACGGATGTGAACCTGATGACCAACGCCGACCGCCTCTCCCTCATCCGCCATGTGGTGGACGAGCTCCGCATCATGCGGGGGCTGTCCTACTCGATAGTTCGGAAGATGCGTGTGGCCAAGCATGCCGGACTGATAAAGACCATGAACCCGCTCAGCCTGAAATACCCCGATAACAGCCAGGCTATCATCAAGTCCCTGCTAGATGAGTACAAGACCATCAAAAAGTAAGCGTATGAAGCGGCTTATATACTTTTCAGGTGTGCTCTTCCTTGCTCTAACTCTTCAGCAGAGCAGGGCACAGGCTCCTGTTTCCATAGTGAATAGTAAACATGTGCGCCATCAGATGGAGCGGGAGGTCGTGACACGCTGGAATAAGTTTGACCCGAAATGGTACTTCATACTATTTCACAACAAATACCGCAAGGGCGATGACCGCCGCAACATGCTCCAGCTCCTGCCCACCATGGCAGCGCTGCAGTTGAATGCAGCAGAGGCAGAGCGGGAAGAGGAAGAGGTAAACACTGTCTGGGAGCAGGAAATGTTCAAGAGCGCCGACCGCAGCCTCAATAAAAGCTTTCACTTACTTTACGCTGGCAAGATAGGAACGCTGAACACAGAACTGGACGGGCTTCATGGAGAGGCCATAGCGGCAGGCGTGGACCTAGATATCCTGCTCAAGATCCGGCAGGAAAAAGACAGGATAAACGCTGATATCGAAATCACCAAAGAAGCCTATGAGGAGGACGCGGTAAAGGCTGAATCCTTCCGGGGCTATCTGGCCGATATGCTGACGCTCCGGGGCTACTACAGGCGCATCATCTCTCTTTTCAATACCACCAACAACCTGACAAAATAGATGCGCGAGCTCATCGACAAATCCATCTTTGACCTTTTCGACGGACTGTTCCTCAATGTTCAGGATTTGGCAGGTAGTTTTCTTGCTGATGCGCAGGCTCTGGCCGCTATCGCCATGCTACTCTACTTTGCCGTGGAGGCTTATAAGATGATGACAGGGGATGAGCAGCTTCGCTACATGGCCCTGTTCCGGCCCTTTGCCCTGGCACTCGTGATCATCTTCTGGGGCGGCTTTGTAGACGTGCTCAACTTTCCGCTGACCGTGGTAAGAGATAGCGCGAAAGGCATGTATGAAGGGCAGATAGACCAGGTGGGGGATATGCACCTTGAAAGAGTAGCGCTTATCGATAGCGTGGCTATAAAGCTCTCTGATAGTAGTGCAGACTTTGAGCAGGTGCAGGCAGAGACGCAGGACAAGGACTGGATGGAGAAAATGGGCATTGACCTGGAGCCCATGTTTAACAAAATTAAGGGCTATTACCTGATGCTCATGGCTAAGATGCACTTTACGATGATGCGCCTCGTGGAGTACGTGGTGGTACTGCTCTACCAGGTGTGCGTTTACATCGTCTTTTTCCTGCAGATCATCTTTGCCGGCATACTCGTGATACTGGGGCCTTTCTCCTTTGCCCTGAGCATCCTGCCCGGCTTCCGCGACTCCTACCTCACCTGGATAGGCCGCTACATCTCCGTGGGGCTCTACTCTACCATCGCCTACATCGTGATGTCGATTTCTTTTGTGCTCGTCAAGTACGGGCTGATGAAGGAAATAGAGATTCTCAGGGCCGTGCTGGACAATGAGGAGATGTTCATTGCCTATGTGTCTTACCCGTCGGGAAGCATCAGCTTTTATGTCGTCAGCCTTATCATCAGTGGACTAGCCATGCTCAGTATCCCGGTCATCTCCACCTGGATCATTAACACCAGCGGCATTGGCAACGCCATCGGCTCTATGGCCGGGGGAGCAGGCAAGGCCATGCGCAATTTCTCAAGGTAAATTTTATAAGCACCATGATTCAAAACATCGAAAAGAAAATAAAGCTCTCGCTTGCTATCAGTGTGGGCAGCTTTATCACCAGCATCATCCTGGCGGCCATGGCATTGGTTTTTGCTTACAGCCTGGTAAACGAGCAACGCAAGAACATCTACGTGCTCGACCACAACGTGCCGGTGCTGGTACGCCAGACAGACCACGGCACCAACCGGGAGGTGGAGTATGAGTCGCACGTGAACATGTTCCACCTGCTCTTCTTCACGCTCCCTCCGGACGATGCCTACATCAAAAACAACCTCAACAAGGCCATGTACCTGGTGGACGACACAGGGCTTGCGCAGTACAACAACCTGAAAGAGAAAGGCTACTACAATTCCATCCTGGCCAGCTCTGCCCTGCTTACTATTCAAACTGACAGCATCACCGTGGACGGGAACCGCCATTTTACCTACTACGCCAGGCAGCGCATCGAGCGGCCTACTTCCATTGCCACGAGGGCTCTGATAACGGAAGGTGATTTGCAGGACGTACCGCGCACGGAGAACAACCCCCACGGCCTAATTATCAAGAACTGGAAAACCGTTCTTAACAAAGACCTGGAGTATGTGGAGAAGAAGAATTTTTAACTGGGCTAACACGCACCAGAAAGCGATGGCGGCAGGCATGTTCTTCGTGATGGCCTCAGGTATTATGTGGCTCATAGCAGGACGCAACGAGACGCAGGGGAGCTTTGATGCTACGGCGAACCTTCTCTACTCCGGCATCAATAAAGAGCAGCAGACAAGGCCTGTGACAGCCGACATGCTGGAGATGATGCGTCTCTACGGTGAGGTGCAATCCATTAACCCCGATAGCCTCTCGCCACAAGACAGCGCTTTCCTTCATGACATAGACAGACAGCTAAACCGTATTATCCATGAATAAGATAGACTTCAAAAAAGGGCGCTACATTCTGCCGCTTATCGTGCTGCCGTTCCTCTTTATCTTTAATTACCTCTACCTCGACACGTTCCCTGCTGCAGGGGAGAGCGCAGCGGAGCCAGGCACAACACTGCTGGTAGAAACTGCTTCCCTAAACACGGACCTTCCGGACGCGAACCTCAAAAAGCGGGAGGTGAAAGATAAGTTCAAAGCTTCCAGGGAAGAGCATAAATACAGAACTGACTACTCTGCCATCCGGGAGCTGGGTGATAACACCACCACACAGCAGGAGTACGGCAGCGTTTATTCAGCAGAAGAGCAGGCTATACTTGACAGCCTCAACAACCAGATACTGGCTAACCAGCAGGCGGAGCCTTTCATGGAGCGCGTCAGCCAACGGCAGGCGGGCGCAGGTTATGCCACGGCAACTGCCCCGGCGAGAAGAACGCCCAGCAGAAAAACAGAATCGGACTATGAGAAGGAAATGCGCCTGTTCCGTGAGCAAATGGCCTACGTCGATAGTTTGTCCAGGGCAGGAGAGGAGCCGGCAAAACCGCGGACTCCTCCAGTGGCCACAAAGCCAGCAGAGCCGGAACCGGAGGCGCTGGCCGTAAGTAAGACAGCCAACGCCAATACCGCCTACTTTAACACTATTTCGGGTGCACCTACTGAGCAGTTTATTAAAGCTATTCTGGATGAAGGACTGAAGGTACGGGAAGGGGGCAGAATCCGCGTCCGGCTACTCGACGACATCTATGTCGCTGACATGGAAATAGCGAAGGGCAGCTACCTCTACGGCCTTGTCTCAGGCTTCAGCGCGCAAAGAGTAGATATCACCATTACTTCTATTCTGCAGGGGGACGAGGTGTTGCCTGTCAGCCTGAGCGTGTATGATAACGACGGCTTGAAGGGATTGTACGTGCCGGACTCGCAGTTCCGGGAGTTCACCCAGGAGCTGGCCAGCCGTGCCACGCAGGGACAATCAGTGAACTTTGGAACTGATGCCTCTAACTCCGCTGAAATGCTCTACTCCATGGCAGACCGCATGGCTCAGACTGCGACACGGGCGGCGGGTTCCGCCATCAAACGCAACAAAGCAAAGCTCAAGTACAACACCATTGTCTACCTGATTGATAACAAAGCCAAAAAAAGATAAAATGAAGAAGCTCTCAATACTACTGTTCCTCTTCTTGTTTTCTGTTGCCTCCTTTGGGCAATCAAAAGAACCGGAAACCATCTACATCCATAAAGACATATCAACGCACTTCATCAGCCCGGAGCCTATCCAGTATGTCGATATCTCCACTGATGATGTGGCCGGTGACATACCCGTTGCCAACATGCTGCGGGTAAAGGCCAAGAACGGCAAGCCTGCCCTGGGCGTGGTGACCATCGTCGGAGAGCGGTTCATGGTCCAGTACAGGCTGAGCTATGCCCAAACGGCGGGCGGGGCGCAGTCTGAGGTCAGAATAGACCCCACGCAGGTAGATGAGTTCATTAATCCTGCCGTGGCCATGAGCACCGAGGAGATGCAGCGCTTCGCGCTTGCGGCCGTGCAGGAGAGGCCGAGGGTAACGCATGTGCGCAACACAAAGCAGAAGGTGGAAATAAAGCTCAACAACAACTACACCGTGGGGGACTACTTCTTTATGGATGTGTCGATGAAGAACCGCACCAACATCGCCTATGACATTGACCAGATCCGCTTTCTTATTGAGGACAAGAAAGTAGTGAAGGCCACTAACTTTCAGCAGCTGGAGGTGGAGCCGGTGTTCACGCTCTATGATACGGACAACTTCAAGCGCAAGTACCGCAACGTGTTCGTGTTCCGGAAATTCACTTTCCCCGATGAGAAGGTGTTCAACATGGAGGTGGCAGAGGAACAGGTGTCAGGCCGCACTATCTCGCTCAAGGTGAACTACAGAGACGTACTGAACGCGGATACGCTGTAGATTCATTAGCATCATGAGGCTAATGAACCTCATTACTTTCATTTCCCTTTTGTAAATTTTTACTGCTATGGAAGAATCAAGCGAAATAAAGAAGCTGTACTCGTTTCTACAGGGCTTTGTCTACTTTACCCTGATGGTAGAGTTTGCCGTGCACCTGTATGCGGATGCAGCTTTTCTGGCCAGCGTGAAACCGGTAGTGGACAGGCTCTCACGCCTCCCCATCTACGAGAACATCTATTTCTCCAAGGCTTTTACTTTTGGGATGATCATGATAGTGGCCCTGGGTACCAAAGCGCAGAAGAACCTGAACCATGATCCGCTAAAGCACATCTTCCTGCCGCTTTTCATCGGCGCGGTGCTGTTTCTGGGTTCGGGATTCTTCTATTATTATGTGAGTGAGACGGCGCTCTTCTACGGCATTACGCTTTTCGAGGTGCTCTACACGGTGTTTTCCCTGCTGGGGGCTGTGCTGATACACGTGGCGCTCGATAACGTGTCCAAGCGCATCCAGAGCGGATTGATGAAAGATAAATTCAACGTGGAGAATGAGTCTTTTGAGCAGTCGCGCGACTTGATGGTAACGCCCTACTCGGTGAACATCCCCATGCTCTACTACCACAAGCGCAGGATTAACGAGGGCTGGCTGAATATCGTCAATCCCTTCCGGGCAACACTGCTGATAGGTACTCCCGGCTCCGGAAAGTCTTTCTCGATTGTGAACCCGTTTATTAAACAGATGCTGGCCAAGGGCTTTTCGATGGCACTGTATGATTTCAAGTTTCCCGATTTAGGGAAACTCGCTTACTACCATTACCTGGTGAGTAAGAAGAAAGGCCCTCTCCAAAACCACAGGTTTCATGTCATCAACTTTAACAGCGTGGAGCACAGCCGCAGGTTTAACCCGCTCAAGCCCGAGTACCTGCCTACGCTGGCTGATGCGGTAGAGACAGCCGAGGCGCTGTTGCAGTCGCTCACGAAAAACGACAGGGAGTCGGGTGCCGCGCAGTTCTTCACGCAGTCGGCCGTCAACTTCCTGGCCAGCTGTATCTTCTTTCTGAGCCGGTACCAGGAAGGAAGGTACTCAACCTTTCCGCATGTGCTGGCCCTCTTGAACCTAGGCTACGAGGAGATATTCGAGCTGCTCTTTTCCGAGCCACAGCTCAAGAGCCTGCTCTCTCCCTTCCGCACGGCTTATATAAACAAGGCATTCGACCAGTTGGAGGGGCAGATAGGCACGCTTAAAATCAATGTCGGCCGGCTGGCCACGAAGGAGACTTTCTGGGTGCTCTCCGGCGATGACTTTGATTTAAAGATAACGAACCCCAAAGCGCCGTCTGTACTGGTGATCGCCAACGACCCTTCCACGCAGAGCATCAACAGCGCCTGCAACGCCCTTATCTTAAACCGCATGACCAAGCTCATCAACTCGAAAGGGAACCTGCCCTGCGGCCTGATAGTGGATGAGTCGCCGACGCTTTACGTGCATAAGGTAGAGAACCTGATAGCCACAGCGAGAAGCAATAAGATAGCCGTGCTGCTGGGCCTTCAGGAGCTGCCGCAGCTTCGCCAGCAGTACGGTAGGGAAACAGCCGACACTATCTGCTCTGTGGCTGCCAACGTGCTCTCGGGCTCTGTCAGGAACAAGGAGACGCTCGACTGGCTGGAGAAGATATTCGGAAAGGTAAGACAGCAGAAGCAGGGGGTAAGCATCGATAGGAACAGAACCTCGGTGAGTATGAATGAGGAGATGGGCTCACTCATACCCGCCTCCAAGATAGCCAACCTAAGGGCAGGGGAGATGGTGGGGCAGGTGGCCTTTGATAATGCAGTATATGATGGACAACATATAAGCAGCACGTATAACTGTAAAATCAATCTTAACCTTAAGGAGGTTGCAAAAGAGGAAGAGCAGTATGTAGATATGCCAATATTTTATAAATTTGGAACTACTGCCGCCCGAAACACCAAACTTGAAGCAAACTTCATTAAAATCAATAAGGATATTGAGTCACTCATTTCTGCGTTTCAAGTATGAACATTACACTATCAGACATAGGGGGAAAGCTTAGCGCCTTCCGTAAAACACTGGGCCTTTCACAGAAGGAGGTATCCGTGGCCATGGGAGCCCACCAGACACAAATCTCTAAGCTGGAAAACGGAGAGGGCAGCAGCATTGAGTTGCTGTTGCAGGTGTTGAACTACTATGGCACTACCTATCAACTCAGGTACATCCTGGCAGATACGTTCGATATCGTCACGGGGGGAGAGGGTGAAGCACTCACAAGCCCTTACAACAGCATTGCCGTGGAGCGGCTCTCCCTGCTGGGGGAGGAAGTAAATGCCCAGCTGGTGGAAGTGAAAAGGTTGCTCAGTAACACTCCTTCTTAGTCTATGGAGGGGAGCGGCGGACCACTTCTATTTTTGCGGTAGATCAGGTCCTGGTATTAATTAACAATATACGTTAAAAGTATAAGTATGAACTTTGACATAAAGGATCTCCCTTACGCGCAGTTTGAGAAGCTGGGGTTGAACAGGAAGGATGTCCTGAACATGAACGAAGACCTTGCCGCCCTGCTGTCAGGTAACCGCACCAGCCTTCGGACCTTCTCTGTGGAGTTGACCGGAGGGCAGCGCTTTGAGACGGATGCCAGGCTCTCGCTTTTCCGCAACCCCGACAACTCACTTTCCCTGAACGTGCACCCGGTGCGTGCCCAGATAAACAATGACATCGGGGCCACTCCCCAGGAGCTGGAGAAGCTAAAGGCGGGAGGCCTGCTGGTTCGGGACCACGTTGCCCTGAACGGAGAAAGGGAGCCGCATTACTTTCAGCTCGACCGGGAGACCAATGAGATACTGAAAGCCCGGGTGCGTGACTTCCATGTGCCGAATGCCATAAAGGATGTTGTGCTCAGTTCAGACCAGAAAGAGCAGCTTCGCCAGGGCAATGTGCTGGAGCTTCGGTCAAAGGGAGGGGATGAGATCATACGTGCCCGTGTGGACCTTAACGAGCCGCGCGGATTCACCACAAAGCCTGATCAGCTGCTTGGGCAATCGGAAAGCAGGGGAGTAAGCAGCGAAGAGATAAAGCCTACCGGGCCGAAGCGCTAAACTAAAAGTAGCCTATGATGACATTCAAGGAATACCGGGAAAAGGTACCCATCATTCAGGCAGCTGAGTCACTGGGCTATGTGGCAGACCTGACAAAGGGGCGCCGAAGCCTGGAGTACAGGCACCCGGATGGCGACACAGTGATCATCAATAACCCGCGTGACCCGGGCAGGCAGCTATACTTCAACCGGGACGGGAGCACTGACCGGGGATCCGTCATCGACTTTGTGGCCAGCAGGCTTCACCGGTTCAATGAATCCTACTCCTCCCCAGCAGAAGGTGTCAACCAGGTGCTTTCCCGGCTGTTCAGTGAGCCGCAAGCCTTCAGGCCTGCCTTTGCCCCACCGCCGCCTAAAGCCTTCGATGCAGGCCGCTATGCTCCTCAACCGCTGTCAGTAGGCAAGCTCCATTATTTGATTAAAGAGCGTGGCCTTGAGAGGGAGACAATAGAAAAATTCCTGCCCTTCATTCGCCTGGTGAAAGACACAGCCAAAGACCCGGGGAAAGTATACGCCAACATTGGTTTCCCGCTTACACGCCCAGGCTCTAATGCTGTCATCGGGTATGACCTGCGCAACTATGGCTTTAAGAGCGTAGCCGCTGGCTCTAACCGGCAGAGCGGCATGTGGATAGCGGACTTCGCCGGCAGCCAGGCACGCACCCGGAACGTGTTCTTCGCAGAGAACCCCATCGACGCAATGAGTTTTTACCAGCTGCGGCGCAAAGAGATGGATATGCAGTCGGCTGTTTTCGTTTCTTTCGGCGGTGGTATTTCAAAGAACCAGGTTCGCCTGGCGCTGGAGCACTGGCCACAGGCAGCCAAGAGAACCCTATTTGACAATGATTACCAGGGCAGGGTGTATGATATCGTACTGGCCACGGCCATCGCCGGGAAGGAGTCTTCTTTCCGGAAGGAATCCGACAGCCTGCACTTTACAGTAAACGAAAAGAAATTTGAGATACCAGTGTCAACGCTCAGCCTGCGCACTTTTGAGAGGGAATCAGGCATCCGCTCCGGGCTGCACGTGCACAAGGCCAGTGGCGCCAAAGATTTCAATGATTTGATTCACCCTTCTGCTGCGCAAAAAAAAAGCGTAGCGATGAAAATGTAATTTAACCCAACTCCAAAAAAACAAGCTTATGAAAACACTCTCAAAATTAACCGCGCTCTTGTTCTTTGTTTTGCTCTTGGCCGGTTGCGGCGACTCCGGGAAAGATGACCCTACGCCTGAAGCGGCTACCTTTCGGGTGGACATTCAGCAGTCAGGAGAGTATGAGAAGTTTTTTAAAATTATCACACTCAATGGCGGCGAATTTTACAAAACCAACACCCAGGAGGAAATGCCAACCCTGCTACTAGACGAGGACCTGACTGGAACGACTTACTCCTATGAGGGGGAGGGCGTAAGAGAGCTCCGCTTCTCTGCCACTATTGGCTTTAACCCAACGGAAGATGCCCCAGCAGAAATGGGGCTGAAGATTACCGTCTACCGGAACGACAAGCTCCTGGATGAAACAACCTACACTTTCACGGAAGACTCCGACACCGTGCAAAAAGAACTTACCTACAGGGCTGGCCAGTAGCAACCTGCTCAGGGTTATTTCCTCTATGTTACAAAACATCTTTAAAATGCCGGGTATTTTTATAGAAAATGAAGCTTTTATTAAATTAAATACTGATTAAGCTGGGGGTATATAGGTAGGCTGATGTTACAAAATGGGTCTTCTTTACATTGTATTGCAGTGAATTTAAGCACATTATTGTACTGCAGGAGTTTCGCAAAACTTAAAGCAGTATGTGATGGCAGAAAACGAAAAAGGAAAGAAAGAAGAAGCAACATCACCAGGTGAGGAGCGTCCTTTTGTTCCGTTCCCCCAAGGGTGCGCGTTCAGCAGGCCCTTTGATACAGCCCCGTTGCTTCAGGCGCTGATGGCCAATGATGGTCCAATGGGCGTGGCGCAGTCGCTAGATCATGCTTATGCGGCACTGGCAGAGTACCTGGCCAATGACCCTAACACCGCCGGGCAACAGTATGGCCATATACTTTATGACCTGCGCAGGATGAGGAATGCGTTGCTGCAGGGGGGAGGCTGGCACCAGCTGTAGGTAGTAGGCCCTCCCCGGCAAGCTTTGCCCCCAGCGTCCAGCTCTCCGCCAGCTTCCTCATTGCGCTGCACTCTTCAGCTGGAAGAACAGGCGCCACACCCGAATTATTAGATAAACAAAGGAAACACAGTAAACGAAGTAATACATGTTTACTGTGTTTCCTTCTTCAAGTTTGCTATCTCTTCCCCACTGCATTGCTCTCCGGAGTAAGGCCCTGGCTTTGCCTCTCCTCCGCGAAGGCTTTAACTGATTTTGAATCAGGCGAAACTGTTACAAAAGGGGAAGGAAAGCAGGTTGTGCCGTTCATGCTTTGTACTCCTCATACTCCTCCACTCCTATCCTACGATTAGGACACAAATTTTTGCGCGAGCATCCACCCATCGAAGATTTTACAGAATTCCATGTATCCGCGGTGGAGGGTGATAACACCTGCTCTCTTTTCATGTGGCTTCCATCCTCCCAGCCTG
>NZ_SSNI01000050.1 GCF_010015475.1 Pontibacter pamirensis | reverse complement strand
CAAGGGCAGCAGAAAAGCGGGAGGCACCATCCTGGTGTTCGACCCGGAGAATGCAGAGGCGACAGTGCAGCCCTATGCCTGGGGCTTCCGCAATGCCATAGGAATCGCATGGAACAGGGACAATGAGATGTTTATCGCGGTAAATGGTTATGACAATGCCGCCGGCAGGCCCATCAACGACTACCACGACGGCACCTACCGGGTGAGAGAAGGCGCCTGGTACGGCTGGCCTGACTTTGCGGCTAATTTTTCCCCTGTTACCGATGCCAGGTTCAAGCCCAACAGCTCCGCCATCCCGCCTACCTATAAAGGCAGGGAAAGAGTTGCAAAGGAACTGCATTTTCTCATTGACCATAAGGCAAGCGGGTTGGAGCAGCCAGACACATCGCTGATTCTTGGCTTGCATGAAGTGAACGCTTCCCCCTCAAAGCCTGATGTTGCGCCTGAGGGCTGGGGGGAGTATGCCGACCACCTCTTCGTGCCGGAGTACGGGGACTTCCAGTGGATCACCAACCCCTTGAGAGACAAGTTCGCAGGCAACCGCATTGTCCGGATGAAGACCAGCGGCAGCGGAGAGCACACTGTGCACGCTTTTATTCAGAACGAGAAGTCTGGTCCCGGTTCCCAGCAGGGCCGGCTGGGGGAGGGAATCGAAAGGCCGTACGATGTGAAGTTCGGGCCTGACGGGGCCATGTACATCGTTGACTTTGGCTCGCACAGAACAAGCCTGAAGCGCATAGCGGAGGGGCATTTCCCGATAGATTTTGACAGGGGAACAGGCATGGTCTGGAGAGTAACAAAAACGAAATAAATAGCTTAGTCACTCTTTGATACTGGTAAAGGCTAAACCAGTGGCTTAGCTTGAACAGAAGGTGATAAAAGGCAAAAGCAAGGTAAGTCAACCTTGCTTTTGCCTTTTATCTTGAACATAATCTGGCTTATAGGTTGGTTTTTGTACTAATCGTTGTAACACGCCACCTGTTTAACATAACAGTAGTTATGAGATAGAGAAAGGTATAATTTTTACAAGTTGCCTTAGTCGCTGCTACTCACGTTCGTAGAGCAGAACTTTGAGCATGTAACTCATAACCAACCACTATGGAGAATAAAATTAGAAGATTTATGAAAGCAAAGAGAGGGGTATTGTTTGGATTTCTTTGCACGACGTCCATTCACCATCGGTTCTCTCTAGAAGAGCTCCTCTTTTCATGTAGCAGCACCTAATAAAAGCAAAAAGGAATGCACTATGGGTACATTCCTTTTCAACCATTCTTTGGTGTATATCAAACGCTACAGGTATCTGCATTGTTATCAGAGACTTCGTTTTTATTTTGCCTCATAAAGAAACTACTACTTTAGGACGTGCTTTCCAGCTGGCTTCTCTTAAAGAGGGTTATTTATGGTAAAATACCCTGTGTCGACCTGAAAAGATTGACAGTTCTCGATGCTAACTTTTTCCTCAAGCTTACAAGTCACACATAATGCCTGCCCTCATTTACCTTTGTTGATTCGGGAAAAATACATCCGCAGCATCGCTTTGCCTTAATTCTTTCCCTTTTATCCTGGTCGGCATAATGTCAACCTGTTTCAGGTCACGACACCCCATGGTAGATGGCAGAGGAAGTTTTTAAAAAGACAGAGGGAAAAAACCAAAAACACTTCCGTCACTTCGCCTGTATGTAGCTTAGTCAACTAAAGGAACAGCATCGTTTAGAATTAAATGTTGCATTACCCTCTCACTTGTCTTAAGCACCCGAATTAGCAAGAGAGGACAGCATTTCAACACGAAGAGAGAGAAACATACATCATGAAAAAATTACTTATAGTGCCTGTTGCAGGCATGCTTCTGGTAACTGCTTGTTCACAACCGAAGTCAGAGGCGACCATAGAGACTGCCACTACAGCAGCAGGTATATCGGAAGAAAACACAGCAGCAAAGCCAGCAGACGCCCAGCTTACAGAGGTAGCCACCTTCAGGGGCAATCAGGTAACAGGGGTAACGGTAACGGAAGAAGGACGCATCTTCTCCAATTTCCCAAGATGGCGCGAAGGAGTGCCTTTTTCAGTGGTAGAGGTGATGCCCGACGGCTCTCATCGGCCTTACCCGAACGAAGCCTGGAACAGCTGGAACGGTCAGCCACAGCCTAATCAGTTTACCAGCGTGCAATCGGTGGTGGCGCACCAGGGATCACTCTACGTGCTGGACCCGGCCTCTCCTATGATGAAGGGTGTAGTGGGGAATGCAAAGCTGTACGAGTTTGATCTGGCAACCAACACCCTGAAAAACACCTGGGAGTTTGACAGAACCATTGCCCCGGAGGAGTCTTACCTCAACGACCTGCGGATAGATGAGGAAAGGGGGGAAGTTTACATCACGGACTCAGGCCTGGGAGCCATTGTGGTGCTGGATACTGAAACAGGACAAGCCCGGCGCCTGCTCGATAAGCATACTTCGACGAAAGCAGAGAACGTATTCCTGAACATAAACGGGGAGAAATGGCTACGCCAGGGAAAGCAGCCCCAGATCCATTCCGACGGTATCGCCCTCTCGCCTGATAATGATAGTCTGTACTACCACGCCCTAACCGGTTACACCTTGTACCGTGTACCGACGGAGGCCTTGGCTGATAGCAGTTTGGGGGAAGAAGCTTTAACCGAACAGGTACAAAGTCTTGGTAACACACCAGCGCCCGATGGGATGATCTTTGATGAGCGGGGGAACCTATATATGGCTGACCTGGAGCGGGGCGCTGTGGTGTACCGCACACCTTCTGGTGAGATAAAAACACTCGTGCAGGACCCGCGCATCCAATGGGCAGACACTTTTACCATTGGCCCAGATAACATGCTCTACTTTACCACGTCTAAATTAGCGGCAGCTACAGGCGATATAAGCAACATGGAGTTTAACATTTTCAAAGTCACGCTTGCACCACAGGAGTAAGCAGGAGCAAGATAAAAGAACAGCGACTTCTGCCTTTAGCTTTTGTACCAGACAAACCGAATGTGGGAGCAAGAACTGGAGAGGCGGCAGTCTCGGAGCTATACGATAGTTACGCGCCTGCCCTAATGGGTGAGGATAGGCATGTCGTCAGAAGCCAGCAAATAGCTAAAAACATGATATAGGAGTGGTTTATGTAGATATAAGTCTCGATGTAAAGCTATGACAGCTTCAAGGGCAGGCTCTTCGCCTGGTCCTGAACATCGCTGCCGTGCGGCTTTGACGCTGTGCGCTCGCTCCACTACCGGAAGAGGCAGCTGAGAAACTAAGCCTCCCACTGGGAACTGTGAAGACAAGGGCACGAAAGGCGATCCTGCAACTCAGAATCCTCTTCAGTCTCGTCCGTGTTTACTTATCAACCCGGCCTGAGAAGGGACATGAAATGACTGCTCCTCCTAAACAGCGATAGCTACTCTACCTTTTGGTAAAGCAGCTATCGCTGTTTAGGAGGAGCAGTCATTTGCTGCGCTCCCTGCTCAACTGAGCCTTACTCCTTGAAGGCCTCTTTCAGTCGCATGGCGGCAAACTTCTGCGCCGCCACGGCCTCCTCCAGCAGTGCGTTCATGCCGAAGAACTCGTGCGTTACCCCTTCATAAACCCGGCGTTCCACTGGTACGCCTGCTGCTGCCAGCCGCTCTGCCAGGACGCCTCCTTCGTAGCGGAGGGGGTCAATTTCGGCGTTGATGATGGTTGTCGGTGGCAAGCCACTCAAGTCAGCATTTACGAGTGAAATCAGCGGACGTTCTTCTGTCTGCCAATCCGGAACGTACAGGTTAAAGAACCAGCGCATAAGGGCCTTGTTCAGGAACAGCGCATTCTCATACAACTCGTAGGTAGGCGACTCAATGTCTCCGTCTGCTATTGGGTAAATAGACACAATATGCTCCGGTAGCTGCACATTCCGCTCTTTTGCCATCAGCGCTACCGCTACAGCTAAGTTGCCACCTGCGCTTTCGCCGGCAGTGGCTACCATCTCAGGGTTACCGTTTATTTCAGATGCATGCTCGCGTGCCCACTGGTAAGCGGCAAAGGCATCTTCATGCGCCGCCGGGAACATGTGCTCAGGGGCCTGGCGGTAAGCAACCGACATCACGATGGCACCGGATTTCTCTGCCAGTTCGCTGGCGGATGCCTCGTAGGTGTCTAGGTTGGTGATCACCCAGCCTCCGCCATGGTAATAAACAATGACAGGGTAGGGGGAAGTGCCAGTGCGTGGCGTGTAAGTCCGCACCAGCAGTTCATTGCCGGTTCCGTTTGGTATCGTCATGTGGTTGATCGCTACATTGGCGGGCTCCGGGCTGATGTCATTCTCCCGCAGCAGGTCTACCAGTGCATCGTGGAAGGTTGGCTCCTCCCGCGCCTGTTCTGCCGTTAGCATCGGGTAAGGCACCACGTTGTAGCTCTGAAACTGCTCAATCACGGCCAGCATCTGCGGGTCTATGTCCGGGGCCCACTCTGGCTGCGGACCCTTGGGTTGAATCTTGTCGGCTCTGTCTACGGGGTCCTTGTCCGGCAGCACATCTTCAATGTACTCACAGCTGAACAAGAAAAGAGCCATGAACAGCACCGAAAACTCCTTGGCGCCCCTTGCGGATAGTTTAAGAAGGGTGCTGGCACACAGCGTTTCCTTCCTCATTTGAGATAAGTTGTGTTTCATAGATATAGAATTTAGGTTAATAAAGTTCTTGTAGAGCCTCGAAGGGGAGCGAGAAGCAGTAATACGGAGAGGTACTGAGATTTTAGAGGTTGCACGCGCGAAAACTTAAAATATAAATGTGTAGTTTCTGCCTCTTAAAGGGGATGTGGGACATGTCAGGCAGTTGGAGCGGCGTTTTAGAAGAGGTTGTTCCTGCTTCTACTGAAGTGTTTACGGGACGCCCCATACTTGGTTCTTAACTTAAGTGAAACAGAAGCGTGTGATGCGCCTGTGTTTGAATATACCTTAGGCACAACCGGAAAAGGAGGCATTCAGTACTTGGCTATTAAACTCCTTGCCAGTATGATTTGGCTATTGACTAAAATAATGCAAAAGACTGACTTACAACTAAAAATACTTTTTTACTAATGCAATGTAATCCATGGTTGTAAAGGGTTTATATATATGATCGGTAGTATCGACATAAGCATTTATTTTCACCAAATCGTAGAAACTGGCTGAGGAAGCCAACCCAAATACATGCTTTGCTTTATGTTTTGGATCTAAGTTTTGTAGATTTATAAAAACTCAAACCCATTCATTTCCCGCATTTGAATATCCAGCAAAATAAGGTCTTCCGCCTCCCTTGATATATAGAAATCATGTAGATAAAAAGTTCTCCACGATAGGGAGTTTTTTTGTTATATAACGACACTTATGTTCAACTGGAACGTCTGTAACGGCCGCTTGCATGCGAAGCCTGAAGCGATAGCGAAGGGTGGGCATGAAATGGTGTTCATCAACGCCATCGAGAGCTTTCACCGCCAGGTCAGGAAGGTGAGCAAGACGAAGGGGGCAGCTCATACATGGCCCTTCCGAAACTGATATATCTCTCGCGGCACATCACCAACCCGAAGGAACCAGACGAGAAAATTGCATGTGTAAAAATTGTAAATATTTCTTATTTACCACAGAACCTGAACTAACTGGTGTTCTCAGCGGCTTCCCCTCATATTTTTCTGAACTTTATGTATAATATGCCTCTCAAGGGGTTTTTGAATTAGTTCTGTCACCAGTGGATGCTCCTTTGCCCGCGCTATGTCTGAAGGGGCCAGCGAAGAGGTTAACAGGTAAATGAGGCATTTTGCTTGTAGTTGTTCTTTATATGGTTCGAGAGTCCCTAAAAGGTCCCATCCTGAGATTCTAGGCATATTCAAATCCAGGAAAATGACTTGGGGCACCTGGCCGGAAGATATTTGCTGTTGGAGAAACTCCAGGGCCTCCTCAGGATCATCAAAGGCAATCACTTTGTCGGAAAGACCTTCAAGTTGGAAAAGCTTTTTGTATAAAAACAAAGTAATTGGCTCATCATCAATTAGTACAAAATCCACAAATAGCTGAGTTAATGTAGTGAAATCTTAAAAATCGTCCCTTCATTGGGCCTGCTGCTTACTTCAATTTGGCCTCCCAGGCTCTCCACATGAGCCTTGACCAAATACAAGCCCAGGCCACGACCGGAATGTTGTGGATGAAACCGCTTGTAAAGCTTGAACACATCCGCGCCTGCCTTGTCAAGATCAATTCCTGAGCCGTTATCAGCAAATGAAATCTCCTTATTTTGACCGTCCTTTACTGCTACAGTTAGATTTACCTGCAACGGCCGCTGCTCCGATCGGAACTTTATCGCATTGGACAGCAGGTTAGAAAATATGCTGTAAAGATAGGCCCTGTTCCCCAATACCTGAATACCCTCAGGGATGGACACCCGTACAGTTCCCCCGCAATCACTAAGAGCTTCTTGAAAGTTTTGAACGACTTGCTGAACGACTTTGAGTAGCGGAACGGACTCAATTTGCACAAGGCCTTCCTTATCGCGTATCGACAAAATTGTGTTTATATCACGAACAACATGATCAAGCTGTCTAAGGCTGGTTCCCAAGTGTGTCAGCGTGGATTCGAAGTCAGAAGAGCCTGGGTCTAAAATTTCCAGCACTTCTACTAAGCCCAAGGCATTGGTCAAGGGGCTACGCAGGTTGTGAGAGACCACATAGGTGAACTGCTGTAAATCTTTGTTTTTCTCCAATATTTCCTCCTGCGCCTGCATTTTTTCTGTAATGTCCCTTGCAATCATATGCACCCCTACCACTTTTCCATTCTCCATCACCGGTATTTTTACTACATCCCAGTGTCGGGGATCAGAATTTCCCTGAGGGGTATATAGATCAAACCTAACTGTTTTGCCTGTGAATGCTTCTTTGAGTTTTTCTTCATAAAGGAGCTGAACATCCTCAGACAGAAACTCATTGTAGTTGCGATTAATTACGTTTTCCTTTGGTTCCTGGACCAGCATGAGAAAGGCAGGGTTAGCATCCAGTATAGTGGACTCTTCGTTCTGATACAGAATCAGCTCAGGGGTAGTTTCGAATAAAGAACGAAACCGAATGTCTCTTGCAGGGCTTGAGAAATCATTTTCCATAGACATCCTTATTAGTAATGAAACATTAGCGAAAACGGTAATTTGGCAGCAAAAGTTAAAGCCTTTCTAAACAAAAAGGTTTTCTCCTGAAAGAGGTTGACAAAGTCATTCCGGAAAACGTGGGAATTTTGAGCAGGAAAGTGGAAGTTAGCTTGCTTGGTCAAGTCCGCCCCTGTTTCGGCGGCCTGAATGCTAACCGCAACAAGACGCAACGGAGTGTTGCGCAACGAAAATGCAACGCCGTGTTGAACAGCCCTATAAGCCGGGAACAGCCAGCATGCGACCCCCATCTAAAGTAGGGCCGTTTCATTCTAATAATTCTATTATCTTTTGGGGCTTGTTGGCCACCATTCTCATGGCCTTTGTTGTGGGCTCACCTGTTTTGGCCAGCGCCCCAATGGCAAAGCTCCTCAACAGCGAGAGGATTGCCGGCCCATTTCCCAGCCTCACCCTGCTCTTGTCTTCCCCGAAGACCACGTCCTTGGTCCAGTGCAGGTTGTTCTCCACCGACCAGTGCCGGCGTATGCCCGCCTCAAACTCTTCTGCCCTGAGCCGCAGGTCACTGATATAGTAGCCTACCCGCTCATACGCCTGCCCTTGCCTGGTGCCCCAGCGCGTCACCTTCAGAAACGTGCTCAACCCGCTCCACTTCTCCTTTTGCCGCCCCTGGGCCCGGTAAACCTCCACTTTCCGGTGCTTCCTGCGCCCCTTCCCGAGCTGTGCGAAGGTAAAGCTCTCTACCGGCTCCTGCCTGCACACCTCCTGCAGTTCCCTGTAGAGCAGGCCTTGGTTAGCCTTCACCTTCACCACGTAGTGGCTCTTGTGCCCGGTGATGGCCCGCAGCGTTTTTTTGGGTGTGCAGGGCATCGGCCGTGAACACCACTCCCTCCAGTCCGGAGCGGTTTATCAGCTCCTCCACCACCTTTATCTCACTCTCCTGCTTGTTGTGAAAGCTGCAGGAGGCCAGCACCAGTTTGGCCGGCTCGAAGAAGAGGCTTACCATGTTGACAAAGTCCTGGTTGCTCTCCCCGTGCCGCTCCACCGTCCCCTTGATGGCCTTGCCGTCCAGGTGCACCCACTTGTAAAGCTCCTCTCTTCCCAGGGCCGCCCGATTCCAGCGGCTCAGCACCTGTGAGAGGGCCTCGGTGGGCAGGTGCATAAGCACGCGCCGGATGGTAGAGTAAGAGGGCAGGCGGCAAAGGCCCAAACGCTGGAGCAGTTCCTCCTTGTTGGCTCTGACGAAATCTCCCATGGCCCGGTAGCTGCTCATCCCGCTGACCACGGCCATCATACTTATTAGCACCACAAGGCCCACACCATGGCGCATCCCAGCTCGCCTCCTCTCGTCAGGCAACCGGTTGAGTTGCTCTATTAGGTCGCTTACCATAACCCCTCCTCTCTATTTTGTATAACAGCTTATACGGCTATCACAGTAGAATGAAACGGCCCTGCCATCTAAAGGCTATTTTGGCGGTAATAGGTGCTTTTTCCTGCTTTTACAGCTGTTGGTCTGGGACGAAAATGCCTCAGGTTCTTTCCCTTTACCTGCTATTTTGCCGGTTGTAGCAAAGGCTTATTGCAGCCAGAAGCAAACACAGGAATGTTACTTTTTGATATGACTAGTCATGTCTGAAATATTTAATATATGGTATTTTATTTATTAATGGTAATAAAATAAAGCTAAAGTATTGCGCATACTGTCCTTAGTGCAAGCTCCGCCACGGATAGTTGTAGCTTCTGGCCCGTGCTTTGTGTTACCCTGCATATGTTTGTTTCCTGTTGCCGTGCAGGACAAGCGTGTATCATTGAACCAAGTAAAACCAAAAGCCTATCGTTCCATGAGTGTTTCAGCTGCTTCTTTTCGCCCGAAGGTTCTAAAGAGCCTTAGAAGAATCTTTACATTGGTCTCCAGCTCCCCAAAGGCAGAGGCTGGCTTGCAGGAGGAGCCTTTCGGCTTCTACACCACAGACGGTAGTGTGGTGGCCTATAAAACAGGAGCAAATGCTGTAAGTGCCGGGGCAGGGATATTTGTTGGCGGCTACTTTGTCGGTGTTGCAGATGACAATGCGCCTATTGGCAACAACATGCCCTTTATCAAGTACTGACTGCTACAGGATGCGGTGCCCCTGCAAGGGTAGTTACGTTTTACCAGCGCTTATCTTTCTCCTTATGAAGATTCGAAAGGAGCGCCACCCGCAGCCAGTGTGTTTGCTTAGAACCTGATATTTGCTATCCAGTCGGCGGCATCCTTGTAGTTCTTGAACTCACCTGTCTCCACTGTTCTGCCGGTTCTCCCTTTGATTTCCTCTTCAAAGGCAGCCTTGCTAAGCGTGCCGGTGGCGTTGACCAGCGCCAGCAGCCGGAGTTTAGAGTTTACCACGGCCTGCGCCAGGCATCCTAGTGCCCACCGCTGCTGTTCCGCAGAAACTCCCTCCAGGCCCCTTGAGTCCTGGATCCAGCTCCCTATTTCCATCCTGTGGGCCCACTCCACAGACAGGTCGATGCCGGCGCGAAACTGCCCGGCAGAGGGTGCAGCCAGCCACTCAGAGTGCATCAGCCTCAGGTTGCTGTCCACCCACACGTGCAGGCAGGGGCTCTCATACTCGTATATGCCCTCGGGCAGTAAATTTGTCCAGTTCATGCTAATTTGTTCAGGGTGACATCGAGGACAAAGGCGCATGGCCCACCTGCCTGGAGGCTGTCTGTGCTAATTTTTTTTCGGTTGCCCAAAGGCCTAGGCAAGGAAGCTTTTGCCTGGGGCACTGAAGCGGATAGAGGGCAAAATAGCAATGCATCCTGTATTATGATATGCTAGTTTCTGCCTGCCTGTAACATGGAGAGTAAAGGGCAAAAGGAGCCGGATTCACCCGGAAAGACTAACTAGTGGAACCTATCAAATGTATTTTATGGCAGAAACAGCATGAAATGTAACATCAACATAAAAGAGTATAAGACTCAAGTTACACCTCCCATGGCTCTGTACAGCTATCTGGTGTAGCACCCTTCAAACTTCCCAAGTACAGTTCAAAGAGTGTCTGCTCATGGCTTGGCAAAAGAAAAGGGCAGCCACCGGCTACCCCTTCATCGTGACAACAATTTCATGAAAAAAACTCTTCTCAGAGTTATAGGCCAGACACAAACGCAGCCACATTAATTCCGGCATGGCCAGGATTTTGCTGTTGCTTTCCTACCTCACTGATACAATACCTGGAGCCTAGAGCCTGCACTTATGGCGGCTGTGTGCGCATAGCCCTTGTGATGCATCTGCAAGAGTTTAACGCCATGTCCCTGAAAGAAAGAGCCGCCATTGTATGGAATCGGGGCACTTTCCTTGTTTCCCGCACAGATGGGAACTACGGCCTGGCGCTTTACCACATGGGCAGGTTCTTCTGCGAGATGAGGTACGACCCTGCATTCAATGAGATTGTGCTGGTGCAGGGCTTTACCAGCCAAAGGTTGCCCGAGCCGTACCTGGAGTTGATTGAGCTGCCGCAGCTCTAGCTCAGGCTGGCGCTTTGGATGTAGCAGTAGCAGGTAGTCCTGCCGATGCCCAGAATCTTTGCTGTCTCCTCCACGGTATACGTTCCGGAGTCGAAGAGTATCCTGGCTGACTTGGCCTTCTCCACGGCTGCTTTTGAAAGGCCTGTGGGTCTGCCGCCCTGCTGCCCTCTTTTTCCCTGGCTTTCGCTGAATCTAATCCCGCCTTAGTTATTTCGCGGATAATTTCTTTGTCCCTCTGTCCCGGGAAATGTGGATTTTTTGAGCAGAAAGGTAGAGGTTAGCTTGCTTGGTCAAGTCCACCCCTGTTTCGTCGGCCTGCATGCTAACCGCAACAAGACGCAACGGAATGCAACGAAGTGCAACACCGCGTTAACAGCCCTATCATTGCCTCGTCCTGAAAAAAGTTGACAGTTTTTTTTCTTTAATTCTTCATCAAGTTTACAAATAATACTTAGTCCTGCAAGCCCTTTACACTGGATCTTCCTTGGGAAATATTGCCTAGCAAGTAACTCATCGGGCTTCTGCTTCTATGTCCTGCTATAGCTTTACACCTATAGTCTTTTCGCCTTTGTTCTGGTCTGCCCGGGCTGTCCCATCTTCACTTGTTTTGCCTTTTTTGATAGCATAGTAGTTCTTCCAGTGCTTCTTCAGTTCTCCGGTTCTGGTGTGTGCCTCCACAGGGGTGAGCATGTCCACGCTCGAGTGCGGCCGCTGGTGGTTATAGATACTGATGGCCGCGGCTATGGCTGCCTGCGCGGCAGCGAAGGTAGGGTAAACCACCTCCAGCAGTTCCTCTTTGAGGATGCCGTTGACCCGCTCTGCCAGCGCGTTCTCGAGCGGGTCGCCCTTCTGTGTCATGGAGATGGCTACGGCATGGTCCTGCAGGAGCTTCACATAGCCGGAACTGCAGTACTGCAGCCCACGGTCAGAATGGTGGAGAAGCCCCTGATGGGCTGGGTTTCCTCCGAGCGCCATCTCCAGGGCACAGATACATCCATAGGCGGAGAGATCCCCGCACAGGTGAAAGCCTACTATCTTGTGGCTGTAGGCATCGGTGATCAAGCTCAGGTAGGCAAATCCATTCTGCAGATGGATATAAGTGATGTCGCTAACCCACAGCTGGTTAGGGGCCGATGGTACAAAGCCTATGATCAGGTTGCTGTACTTGCGGAGCCAATGACAGGAAAAGGTGATTTGGGGCCTGGAGCGCCTTCTTTTCCTAACCAGCAGGCCCTGCTCGCGCAGCAGTTCGAAAAAGCAGTACCTGCCTATCTCAATCCGGTGATTGGCCATAAAGGAGGTCATCATCACCAGCAGCTTGCGTGCTCCTATTCGTTTCTGTGACTGGCGGATTCGCAGGACTTCCTGCAAGAGCAGGTCTTCTTGCAGGGCCTGCTGCTCCTGGGCTTTGATCTGCTGATAATAGGCCTGTCTGCTGTAACCAAACAATGAGCAAAGCGTCCCCACGGAGCGGGAAGGCCTTCTTTGCTCTACTCTCATGATTGCCTGGTGCCAGCCTTTTTTCGGATTGGGATACCCGTTTCCTCCTCGGCTATTTTGATCACTTCCAAAAGCACCTCATTTTCAAGCCTTGCCCTAAGTAGCTGGGCCTGGAGTTCCTTCACGTCAGAGGGAAGGGGAACATCTCTTTGCAAATCCGGCGAGGGCTTAACGCTTTTAACTTTTGGTGGACTCTTCATCTGGCCTTGGTGTTTGAGAACCCAACGGCGGATCTGGTAAAAGTTTATGCCGTGTTTCTCCCCCAGCATACGGTAACTCAGCCCGCCCAGCAGGTACTCGGCTACGATTCGTTCTCTTAATTTTCTTTCCTTCATTTTTGTCGACTTTGTGTCAACCTATAGCAGGACAAGACACATTCCCCCTCTGTTGCTCTGCGTTGCCTAAAGTTTCGAATGGAGGGAATCACCCTATGAGCATCCTAGAAGATTACCAGGAAGGCTGTTCCCTTGCCTGGGGTGCTTTTTACCTGGATTTGCCCGTTGGCGGCGTCCACCATTCTCTTGACTATGTACAGGCCAAGGCCGCTCCCTTCCACATGGTCATGGAAGCGTTTGAACATGGTGAAGACTTTATCCTGCTTATCAGGCGGTATCCCCAAGCCGTTGTCTTCAACCGTAAGGTGCGTTTTGCCGCCGCTCCTCTCCATCCGCACAGTAATTTCCGGCCTCCTGTCAGGCGAGCGGTACTTGATGGCATTGCTCAGCAGGTTATGGATGATGCTTTTGAAGTTCTTGCCGGAAAACCCGGAGAAGAGCCTTTCCGCGGAGACCACCTTGATTTCAGCGCCGGACTCCGCTATCTGCTTGTGCAAGTTCAGCTTTGCGGTTTCCACCGCACCATAGATGTCGAGCTCTTCGGGTTCCTTGCCGAAGCTTGTCTTTTCAATCTCCACAATAGTCGTAAGGTCACGGATAGTTGTGGTAAACCGTTTGATGGTAGACCGCATCAACTGGGCGATCAGGTTGGTCTCCCCTCTGTCTATCGGCTCCCTGGCGAGAGCCTCGGAGAGCTCGTCAAGCAGACCCTCGATGTTGGACACCGGTGACTTCAGGTCGTGGGACGCCGTGTAGACAAAGTTGTCAAGGTCGAAGTTGGCACTGACAAGGGCTCTGTTCCTGCTGTCCAGTTCCTGGTTCATCTTATAGCTACGTTCCAGCAAATCCTGGCTTTGCAGGTGAAAGGCCAGCAGCTCGGCGAACATGGTGAACATGCCGATGACCTTGCCGTTGTTCACCTGTGCGGGTTTTGCGTCTATGGCGCAAAGGGTCCCGAAGAACTCCCCGTTCTTTAGGATGATGGGAACGGATATGTAGCTTTGCAGACCATACATTTTGGGGGTGTGATGATTCTTGTAGAGGGTGTCCTCGCTGACGTTGTCGATGGCTACCGGCTTTCGGCTGTCCCGTATCTCGTTGCAGATGGTCGTCTCCACCCTCAGCTCCCCTCCCTCTTCCAGGCCAAACTGCACCCGGTCAAGGACGCTGCAGGCAAGCCACCTGTCTTGCGTCACCCGGGCAACCGCCGCAAAGCCCATTCCGGTTGTCTGGCAAATAACATCAAGTATTGTGGGGACAACTGAAATTTGCCTGACGGCTTCCAGGTCCTTCAATAATTCGTCCGGCATATCAATTAAGCAGTGTCACACCTTTACGAAATATCAGGCTTGGTAAGGATGCCACGGTTTTGGATAGTTCCTAGGCTTGAAGTTAAAAGAAATTTAGGGATTGTGCATGAAAGACTACGATTAGTCCTGAAATAAGCAGTCCCGGAAAACGTGGGAATTATGGTACAAACATAAAGCTTGCCGATACCTGCCCCTGCAGCCTGTATTGCGTCCCGTTTTGCCGTCCCAGAAATCAAAATTTTTTTTTAATTTTGGGATGAGTTAATGGTACTGATATGAAGATAGGATACGCCCGGGTCTCGACCCAGGACCAAAGGCTGGAGCTGCAGCTTGACGCCCTCACCCAACACGGCTGCGGGCAGATATTCAGAGAGAAGAAATCCGGAAAAAGCAAAGAGCGCCCGGAGCTGGAGAAGATGATTTCTCAGCTTCGCTCCGGAGATACGGTAGTGGTGTGGAAGCTCGACCGGCTGGGCCGCTCGCTCAGGGACCTGATCGACCTGGTGGCGGAGTTCAAGGAAAGGGGGGTGGAGTTTGTTAGCCTGCAGGACGGCATCAACACGGCTACGCCCACAGGCAGGTTCACCTTCAACATCTTTGCCTCATTGGCTGAGTTCGAGCGGGAAATCATCCGCGAAAGAACCAATGCAGGGCTCTCCTCAGCAAAGGCAAGGGGAAGAAAAGGCGGCAGGCCAGCAGGCCTTTCAAAGTCCGCACTGGAGAAGGCCAAGTCAGCCAAAATCCTCTTTGAGTCCGGAACAAAGACAGTGGAGGAGATAGCCAAGATACTGGGCATCGGCAGGACTACCTGCTACCGCTATATCCAAAGCGCACGCGAAACGGAGTGAAAGGAAAGCTAGAGCCTCGGTAGCTCGATGAGTTCCAGGTAGGGCTCGGGCAATGTTCGACTGGTGAAGGCCTGCACTAGCATAATCTTATTTTCAACAGGGTCATACCACATCTCGCTGAAGAAGCTGCCTATGTGGTAAAGCGCCAGGCTGTAATTGCCCTTTGTACGGGAAGAGAGGAAGGTGCCCAGCTTCCACACGCTGGCGGTTCTTTCGTTTAGGGGCAGGGCGTTAAACTCTTGCATGTCCATCACAAGGCTATACGCAGCAAGCCACAAGGGGTAAAGGCGCTGCACCGGCTGGAATTAATGTGACTCCGCTTTTACATAGCCGCAACAACAGCAAGATGGCAGCAGTAAGCGTTGCTCGGCTTAACGAGCGGAACAGAAGACATCCCTTAAGCCCTATCAAAATACTCCCGATTTCTGTGCCTGCATTTCAACCAGAGCAAAGCGCACATTAGGTAAGCTTCCCTTTGAAAAGAGACAGCCGGTGATATGCTTGGATATATGAATATTGACTACCTTGCGCGCCTCAAGAGCATCCTGCTCTTTTCATCATAAATGGTCCCTGCGGACTTTAGCTTTGTAAAAGGAAAGGCTGCCCGATAAAGGCAGCCTTTCTTGTTCGGCTGAAAGCCAGGCGATGCGGCAGGAGGCAAAAAAGTGCCGCTGTTTTAAACGTACCTCCTGCTGTGCAGCACTATGTCAACAAAAGGAACACAACACCACACATCAAAAGCGGCACTCCGCAGTAGTAAAAGAAGCTATTGAGCGGTAGAGTATATCGATTTCCGCCATAACCGGCTGTGAACGGTCATGCTACAGCTTTTTATTACACCTGGTTCTGAGCCGCCAAGGCTTAGCAAGAGCCAAAAATGATGCAGAAATGATTAGAAACGCTATTAAAAGGCCCAGAAGTGCCTTTTAATAGCTAAAAATAAGCCGCAGCAACAGTCCAGCAACAGTCCAGCAACAGTCCAGCAACAGTCCAGCAACAGCCCAGCAACAGCCCAGCAACAGCCAGCAACAGCCCAGCAACAGCCAGCAACAGCAGCACTAAGCGTTGCTCGGCTTAAACGGTCAAAATAGAAGAGACCCCATAAGCCGTCTCAAAATCTTCACGTTTTCCGGGACAGCGGCACAGGTGACATTAAGGTTTTCTGCAGTTGTTATGACTGCTGTTTAGTATCTTGATTTTGTGGCACTTGAATGTTACAAAGCCACTTGCATTTACCTTTCATATTGTGACTCCTATCTATATTTTAC
Organism: Pontibacter pamirensis; assembly: GCF_010015475.1. Classification (GTDB taxonomy): domain Bacteria; phylum Bacteroidota; class Bacteroidia; order Cytophagales; family Hymenobacteraceae; genus Pontibacter; species Pontibacter pamirensis. The sequence continues at coordinate 23,317 of NZ_SSNI01000050.1, read as the reverse complement.
AAGTCTAAGGAAGGTAGTTGCTGAATAAAGCTCTTGAAATCTTAGTAGTACTAAAGGGATTGAAGAACAAAAGCAGGTAAGCCAATCTATACTGAGCCCTTGCCGCAGTACAGGAAGTGAATATCGAATTATCAGTGAACCCTACCTGCAAGGCAGCTACGCCACCGCAAAGCTGTACCGTTGTACCCCTTTAGATTTGTCCTGTTTTTTGCTAAACTTTTTTCAGGACGATTCAAGCAGATTGTAAACTTAACAGCCAATGCTTCATGAGACATTTTAAAATTAAGCTTAAAAGTCCAGGACAGCAGGAGGAATCGTGGGCAGGCGTCAGGGCAAGCTGCAAACAGGAAGCAATCGCTATAGCGAACACCTACAGTAGGGAAACCACCGTGGGTACTGCGTTTAAAAAGCGCTCCAGTGTTGCCAAGAGTATCACTGCAACAGAATACTACATGTTGCTTGATGCAGCCCCGCTTACAGGAATGTTCTGAACGCTCCAAAGTCATGGCTGAATAAGCCTCCACTCATCCACTAACGTCACTCATCTCAGGAACAGGGAATGACTGTTACTATGCCATTCCCTGCTGGCCATAAGCCAAGCAACAGCGGATGCTGTAGGCTGTATCAACATTCCACGTTTTCTGGGACAGGCGCAACGTTCTGTCCGCAACAAGACGCAACAAAAAGCGCAACAGAGCGCAACAAAACCGCAACAAAATTTTGCTACAACCGGCATAGCAGAAGGTAAGTTCACGCCTAGAGCAACAGCTCTAAAAGCAGGAAAAGGCACCTATTACCATCAAAATAGCCTTTTGATAGGCTTTGCATGCTGGCTGTTCCCCGATAATGAACCTGTTCAATGTAATGTTGCACTCTGTTGCGCTTTTTGTTGCGGACAGAACGGGCGCTTGTTGCGGTTTTGTTGCAGGCCGACAAAACAGGTGTGGACTTCATCAAGCAGCCTAACACCTACATGCCATCTCAAAATTCCCCCGTTCTCCGGGATAACTTTGTCAACCTATTTCAGGAGAAAACCTCCTGCCAATAGCTAAGAGCAGGTCTATTTCTTGGCTTCTTCTGGGCAAGAGCTGGATGCTTAGGCTTTTAAGAAGAGCCTTATTTACAGAACGAACGTATATGCTTCTTGTCAAATTTATAACCGCCACTATTGTTAGATGTACTTGCAGCATGCAAACCATTAAAGAAACGTGGCTTGCACATAAAAGCTAAAATGCAATGAAACCAGTTGTATATGAACAAGCGCAAAGAATCTGGAAAATTATCTCAGAGGGCAATGGAGGAGCAGTTACTGCAGAGGGCTACAGATTTGAGCTTGAGTTGCATAAGAGACTCCTTTCCTTCTTTCAGGTGGGCGAGTACTACTATTATATTTTCAATGTCAGAGACTCCTGTTTTGATTTCATGAGCGCAGACGTGAAATCAGTATTGGGTTACACTCCAGATGAAGTAGATATTCCTATGATGATAAGCGCCATGCATCCTGAGGATCAGCCCTGGTTTCTGTCTTTTGAGAGAAAAGTAGGAGAGTTCTTCTCCGGGTTGACCCTAGAGCAAATACCCAACTACAAAGTCCGCTATGACTATCGCATCAGGAAGAAGAACGGTGACTATATCCGGGTTCTGCAGCAGGTGGTCACCATCCAGTTTGATGAGCAGGGGCGTCTTTTACGCACCCTCGGCACCCACACGGATATTTCTCATCTCAAGCAGGAAGGCGCTCCCGTGCTCTCATTTATTGGGCTCAACGGGGAGCCTTCCTACATCAACGTTACTGTTGAAAAAGCCTGGTTGCCCGCCCACACTTTACTTTCTGCAAGGGAAAGAGATATATTGCTCTTACTCGTCCAGGGCTACAACAGCGAAGAAATAGGCGGAAAGCTTTTTATAAGCAAAAATACAGTGCAGACGCACCGTAAGAACATGCTGCACAAAACCGGCTGCAAAAGCACTCCGGCACTGATTTCCTTTGCTATCAAATCAGGAGTGGTATAGTGTTTAAATTGATTTCACACGAATCCAATAAATCCCATATTTTTACAGTGCAGCGGGACAGGCATGTAAATTCTTACTGCGGTTCTGAAGCAATACTAATTGCTGTTTTGCACGATGGCGAATTACCCACTTCTGGGTATTTTTCAAAAACTAACATATAGAATTTTGGAAATACATTGTTTGTTTATGAATATTGTTTCGCAAAATATAACAACATAATTTCCATGAAAAACAAGTACCTATTAACAGTTGCAGCAGCCCTGGGCTTTACTTTCGCAGCTGAGGCACAGACTGTGTCAGTTGGTCCCCGCCTTGGAGCCACTTTCTCAACAATGAATTACTCTGGCGAGGATGCAGAGGATTACAACGAGGCGGTAAAGTCAGTGGCCGGTATGCAGATTGGAGGGGTTGCAAACATCATGATTAACGAGCTGTTCTCCATTCAGCCGGAACTGCTTTATGTACAGAAAGGCCTGAAGATGGAAGAAGATGGCGCAACTTACAAGCAAAAGCTGAACTACCTAGAAGTGCCCGTTTTAGCGAAGGTTTCTTTTGGCGCGGAGCAACTACAGGGCTTTGTCACTGCAGGCCCATCTGTTGGCTACTGGTTAAGCGGTAAAGAAAGGATGGAGTATGACGGCGAGAAGGAATCTGATGACTATGAGTTTGGAGACGAGGATAACAGAACGGAGCTTGGTGCAAACTTCGGCGTTGGTGTAGCCTACAAAGTAGGCGCAGGCGCCGTTAACTTCGATGTAAGGTATGGCTTTGGCCTGTCAAGTCTATATGAAACATCGGAAGGTGATGATTCTAAAGTTAAGAATCGTGTACTGGGTGTTTCCTTGGCTTACCTGTTCAGCCTATAGCACATATGATGTAAACATGAATCATCCCAAGCTTAGCTGGTGCCACTAAAACAGGAGGATCTCCTTTTTCTCCCTCTAAACTCAAGATGATTCATGTTTATATATTTGCAATCCGGAAGTGATATGGTGGATATATCCGCTATTCTGGATTAAAGATAACATAATATCTGTGTTACATTTTCCATATTTTGAAATCAAGCCCCAGCAGAATATTTCATCTACTGGGACTTGCAGGAGGCTTATCTAACGGCTTTATGCTTTATTTATATTACCTCAATAAATTGCAGTTACACCTTTCCAGCACCCTCTGGTATTTAAAAAAAATAGTAACACCATCGTCGTCTTCCATAGCAAGTATTTTGGAGGTAGTCATTGTAAGCTTATCAGGAGACTGATAATTGAGATCGAATTCTCCATATATAAGATCAACATCTTCTTCTGATTCTGAACCCGGCTGGTCTTCAGGGTGCGGTGAAGTAAGTATTTTAGAGCCGTTATCTCTAAGCTCATACAGAGATACTTTATTTGGCTTATGAAGCATCCTAACTTCTTCACGCGCTTCTTCTTCCGTCCCACTGATTTCTTCGGGCCACCATTCGTACATGCTGCCGTCAGCTGTGAACTCTAAGTACCATATATCCAATTCACTTTCAGAAGTGCTAGTAGCTACTCCATCTTCGTCGTATAATGTAAAATTCATACTAACAACTTCCCATTCTCCAATGATTTTTGATGGAATAACTTCAGCACTTATGGTTGTCGAAAAACCAGGAGAGAATCTGCTGTCTGTAAAAGTGAGCTTGTAAGTGAATTCCTGAGTAGTCGCGGTATTATTTTCAAAAGTCAGCACCAACAGGCCATCTTTTTCCTCCTTTTTGACCAACGCCACATTATCATTGCTGATGTCAGACACATCTAAGTACTTACTGTGAACGGCTCTCTCAGTCGTGTTGTAAGATTGGATGTCGTCCAGCATTGTAGGAGATTGGAGAGGAGTAGGAAGAGAAGGTGAAAAAGTCTCCCACACATCTTTAGCTGTGTTGGAAGCATCCGATATGATCTGAACTATTGGAATGCTGCTGCCCTTGTCCTGAGCGTAAAGATTACGGTAGCCTGTGGAGGTCTCCATTTCCTTTGCCACTTCACTTACAAAGGTTACCTTAGAAGCAGCGCGCCTTTCTGAGCTAAACATATCATCAAAGGGCTGAACCATTGTGCCATAAAAGTTATCCAAGGCATCGTTGAAGTTCGTATAGTCAACACCGAATCTGTACGCTATGAGACCGGCTCCAACAGCTGCGCCTACAAGAGGGCTAGCACCAACAGTTACTGCGACTAACGCTCCAGTAGCCAAACCTGCTGCAATTCTTGTTCTTTGTGCATGGGTAAACAATTCATTTTTTGCGTCTCTCAACTCCAAAGCGGCATCCCAAACCCTTGTACAATAATCATCCACCTCACCTGTTGTTCTCAGAGAGTTCGAATGTGTGGACAGTTCAACAACGGCGGAATGTATTTCATCAAGCCACCACTTGTTTGCAACCACTGTTTTAGCGAAGTTTTCCTTCTCCTCAGGCGATAAGCTTGCGTAATGCTGTCCAATATTTGCCTTCCAGCTGTTTAAAGTCTGGATATCCTTCAAAAGTGCCGCTTTATCAGGTTCTGGTAGCGATTCAGCTTTAGTTGTTAAGTGCTGAATAGTTTCGGTGTTGTCTTCAACAATCTGCTGAAAGATTTGGTCCGGGGCGGAGGAGAGCACAAGTTCTTTTACGGTAACTTTGCTTATTAACATTTTGTCTCCGGACGGAGCCTCCAGTTGATACACACCCGGTGCTATATCGGGCATCACAAACAACATGACACTGTCTTGTAGATGAATTTCAACTGGTTGGTTGTTCAGAGTCCCTTGTACCTTTTCGGTGCCGGCTTTCTCTCCTTTCAGTGACAGTTGGGCTATCTCCATCGGAAAGAAAGTCCCCTCTTCGGCAAGGACTTCTTCTTTATTAGATGTTGGATCCGGACTTGGATCTTCGCAGGAGAATAAGCCTAGCAGCGGTATTAAGAGTATCCCAGTAAGTAGAGATAAGAAATGTTGTTTCTTTTTTAAACGTGTATTCATATAACATAAATTTCCTGCAAAATGTATATTATATGTTATAAAAATAATACCCACTTTTAGGTATTTATTCCTGTTGGTCACATTCCTGATTCTTTTAGAATGACCGACAAATTTTGTATATTAATACTGTCTTTAACGGTTGCCGATGTTAAGATAAATAGAAAAGGCAAAAGAAAAGCTAATAAGCCCTGCTTTTGCCTTTTTAGAAGCTTACCTGTAAAATATAAGATTTTACTTGCGCCGTATCTGTGGACAGTTGTGCTAATGTATCAAGGGAAGCACGAAAACCCACGCGCAAAAGGTGGCTCAGCTCGCTGACGCGCAGCTTTAAATCATTTAGCTGTAGTATCTTCCCAATTATTTAGTTGTGGTGATAATTCTTAAACAATTTCCACCACCTACTTTTTGACCACTCTTAATCATACGCCACTTTGTTACTTCAGTCATTCCCCTATCTATAACCATTCCATTATATTTTGCCATCTTAAGCAATAAAATTGAACCTAGCATTACCAAACGATCTGCTACAATATCCAGTAATTCTATATCTGTCAGCCATGAATCCTGTTTTCTTTTTGGTAAATTGCCATGAAGAAAAAGATTCCTACAACTAATGCAGTACTTTTCTTCTTCATCCAATAATATATCTAGATGTTGGAACGCATCCTCAAGTTTGCTTGCATTAGGTTTACTGTTAATCTGATCCAGTTTATTTGATAAAATGCTTAATTGTTCTTGATCTAGTTTATCAGAGAATTTGTATAAAGTATTCTTAAGTTGACAGCGCAATTCCTTACTGAGTCTTTTGTCTCCAATAATTTGTTTACTTAATGATTCTGCTCCAATGTTCTTAGTGATAGTTTCTAAAGCAACAGCAGCTAAAGAAGCCTTTGCGCAACCTTTTAATGTACCTGCATTAATCAATAGTAAAGCAGAGCGTAAATATTCTTCGTTTTTATAAAGTACATCGACTAAATTATTAAACTCTAGGCTAGATAATTGAAGATCCTCTACAGGAATATCTTTGTAATACCCACTATCAATAATTGGAGCATTTGTATTAAATGAACGTTTACTATTTTCGTAACTAAAAGTCAGTATGCTTTTGTCTTTAACCTTTTTTTGTGCAAAATAATAAACTGTATCTGGCATATAATATCCGTTTAGGAAACCAAAAGCAGTTATTACTGAATCAATAATGTGTTTAAATTTCTTGAAATCTATTAATCCTTTTGGTCTAAAGATATAATATCCATATTCTGGAGTTACGCTTTCATAATAGAATAATAATTCAACATTATCGATATTGAGCTGTAATGCATTGTAAAAGCCATTATTTTTAGAACTGGTTGTTAAATCAAAAATAATCCCCGATTTACTAGAAGAAAACTGATTTTTGTTATATCTAAGATATGCTACTTGTTTAGATTGCTCCCATAAAGCTTCATCTGTATCTCCTTTAAATGCCTTTACCTTTATATTAAATTTGCAAGGGCCATCATCATCGATTCCTTGACTTGCTTCTACAACATCAACGTTTTGAATAAGAATTCGCATTCCTTCAGAAACTAATATAAAAGGACGCTGAAAGAAATAATTTAGATCTAATCCTTTCTTAAGTTCATTAGGTTGTAATGTAAATGATAAGTTATAATTATCATTATCAACCACGCGGAAATCAGAATTAATGAAAAAATCAGGTATCGTTGTAAATAATTTATATGAATTACCGCTGCCTTGCAATTTTTCAATGAAATCGTATATGTGTCTATCAATATCAAACATATATAAATTGATTTTCTTCAAAAATTAGAACCCACAAAACTATAAACTCTTGTAGTTGCCTATAGTGTTCTTAGGAAATGAATTCCAGTTTAATGCCCAATTAGAGACAGCTAAACGGAACATTACCTATCCAGAGTAATGTAAAGAGACCCGCGGACAATTTCCGAACCCCCTGAAAGTACCAAAAGCCCCGACCCCAATTCCAGGCTGTGGGGCGGTTTCTCTTATAACTACTGTTATGTTTAATATAGGGCGAGTCTATAAGAAAGGGTCTCACCATTGCTAGATGTAGCCTTATAATACTTCTCAATTCTGTCCTCAGTTATCTCTATGGCTCTGCTGCTCAGTAATTCTTTCCTGAGGTGAAAGAACTTTCTGATGAGAACAGTTTTCGTTTCAGTTATAGAGTTGTGGAATGCTCTATGACAATTCGGGCAGAGGGATACGATATTCTCCGGAACATCAATGCTCACGTTGAAGTCATCTTGAAATTCCATTGGGATCAAGTGGTGAGCTTCTACAAATTGGTGTCCGGTCTTAGCAGAAATGAAAGTTTGGTGGTTCTGATCATTTTCGCATTTAAACCCCGCCTCATGCAGAGCAGTGAAGGCTATGTCAGGATCACGTATCCATGATGAAGATGCAGCGCTAATTCTTTTATCTTTCTTTCCAATGCCACCAGGCTCCAGAACCTTCTGTTTTCCGTGGTTTACACTATTCTGATACTCTTCTTCGGTTACTACGTATTTGACATCTAAAATATCCTTCCCTACTAGGGCTTTTAGTTCTCTGTACACCCCAACTAGGTTTCTTAAATCATCTATGAGCACTTCAGCAGATGGTACTGAATTGTGGCTGTAGTATTTGCTGCAAATGTTGCCTAATTCGTAACCAACCGCTAGATCAGAGTCACCTACTAATTGAATAGGTTCAAAATTAAACCCTCCTACACCCTTCAGTAATTTCTTTAACCGGTTCGCGCTGTCTGATATTCTTGTTTTGGCATTTCCCCCATACGCCTTTCTGTACTGAGTCCATCCTTGATTTAGGGATAGGTAAAAGCCGCTCATATCTGCCCTAACCAAGTAGACTATGTAGTAGCCTACTTCAGCTGATTCTGTGATTTCCCTGTCAAATAAGCAGATCCATGGTATCTCAGATATGTTACCCTTGCCTACAGAACCTTCTACTTTGTATTTATCCTGCAGCAGGCTAGATCTAGTGACAATCTCATATGGAAGCTCCCTCAGAAAGATGCTTGCAACAGGATTCTCCGAGACCTTAACCCCCTTCTTATTTTCTTTATAGAAGGGGTCTTTCGTAGTGAGGTTATACTTCACTCTGAGAGCCTCATTATAGGCTTTGTTTGCAGTCATCACTTCAACAAGAGGGCCTTTGTTTTCACCCCATTTGTTCAAGAACCTATCAAACAATTCGTTGATCATAACTCGTTGTATTTCTTGTTAGAGTTCAAAGACCTGTCTCGGGGGTACTTTAGACCGTTTTTCTCGATTTTCTTAAGGACAGCCTCATCTAGATCGATTCCTAAGTCATTGCTCAGGTAGGCTAAGAAGATGAATATATCAGCAAGCTCATCCGATAGCTGCTCTTTCTTCTCGGTTTTGATGGTTTCGATTTGTTCTTCTGTTTTCCAAAGGAATAATTCTTGCAGTTCCGCTACCTCAATGCCAATGCCCAGACACAGGTCTTTCAATGAATGAAACTGCTTCCAGTTTCTCTCATCCCTGAACAAAATGATTTTATCTATTAAATCTATGTTTTTCATACTCCAATATAAGCGGGATATCAGCAGGAGCCATATTATATTCCTTTAGGTCTTCCGGCTTTACCCACTCAATCTTATCATGGTCTTTAAGCTGAAATACTCCTTCAATGATCCTAACAAGGTAAGCTTCGAGTTTTATAGTCTTGCCAGGATAATCATAAACTGATTCGCCTATAAAGTCCATTATGTCAGCACGAATAGAAAACTCTTCATACAACTCCCTCCTTAGGCACTCTTTGGGTGATTCATTTTCTTCGACCTTACCTCCAGGAAACTCCCAAAACCCTTCAAGATGCTTCCCTGCCTTTCTGCGGGCTATTAGAATCTTTCCATTTCTCTCAATTATTCCTGCGGTTACTTCTATCATAATGTGATATACCTAATTTAGTATAGCTACTTATCTGTCTTCCTAGAGTAGGTAAGCAGATAAGCCCCCTTGTATTAAACTGTTGCATTCCGAAGGGTGCTATAGTTTAATATATGTCGTTTTTCCTCTCTCTAATTTTTTGTTGTACTCATCTGACTCATAAACCAGTTGTTTATCTTTGAAGTGAACAACCACACATCATCGAGGGGATTCGGTGGGTGCACATATCCTGAAAGTGTAGGGTCAGAACCCATCTTTTCAAAAATTCGTAACAGCCAACCTTGCTTTGATCTGCCAGCATCTAAATTAACAAGCCAATTTTCTACTTCTCCGCTGGGTATTACAAACCAACCAGCATTGGCTAGTTGAGTAATAAGGTTATTCGCATCTGCCAGTTCAGTGCCTTCTAGTAAATTAATTCCTCCTAATCTTTTATAATCTGGTGGTTTAGTAATACCCCTAAGGGACCCAAGAAATTCTGGTACAGATTTCCCTCCCGATTTGGCAGCATCAATTTTTTCTAAAAGCTGTTCATACGTTGTTTCTTCTTCTACATTTTTTTGGGCCGCAGTTTTCAAACTTCGATTTACACGTTCACGTAAGACTGAAACAGATTCTGCAGTTCCTCCAAGTATTGATAGGGCATTTAGAATATTCGTGAAGTTTATCCCACCCTCTTTGAAGGTGTCAATATCAGAGATTGCGGCGCATGGAATTGACACTTTACGAAACAGTTCCACGACTTTTGCAATAGTCTGTTTATTCTGTGCGTTGACGAATATGCAATCTCTGATACCGTATTTTGTGCTCGAGCTTAGTCGATTGTTTACTTCTGTATAAAAAGCTCTATCAGAATCTCCTTCCGTCACGATGACTTTTGAATGAAACAGCCCTTCAGTTACCCCAATATTGTTTAATAGGGGGTCATGAATTACAGCCTTGAGGTCTTCAGTAGCGAGAGTGTTTGCCTTGCTAAACCCATTTTCAAATTCAAACCTAGTAACTGTCACTTCATTAGGTGAATAAGATAAGCAACCTTTTAAGAAGTAGGGTGAATGCGTTGCACAGAAACACATGTTATCTGTAGCAGTTACTATTTGAGAAAGGGTCTGACCAAGCTTGAAACAAAGATTAGGATGTAGAAAGGCTTCAGGCTCATCTATTAAAAACTGTTGCTTTCCGTCAGCTATTAAATTGATTAATATTCCTATGTAAGCCTTTATACCATCACTGTAAGATGAAAGCGGCTTAGATTTCTCATTGAAAAAAACCGCTGCTTCTGGTGAGTCAAAATATTCTATATCATTTATTGGCTCTACGTCACAGATATATGCACGTAATTTAGTTGGCTCAGGATTCCAGAGTGCAAAGTATTTTCCTGGTAGCACCAATTCTAAATGCTTTTGCAGCTTGGACTTTAATAATCGATCCTTCCTAAGGATTTCAAAGACATTTAGATTTTTAGTTGATGCTATTCCATTATACACTTTATCGTCAACCATTCCCAATCGAGTTTTGCCATCAAGAATCGTGGTTGTTTGAGCCCATTTTTTCTTCAATAAATTGTTAGAAACGAACCCTATATATTGCTGCACAAGTGGCTTTGCCTCCTCCCAATTGTCTTTTCTCCAGATTCCTCCTTGTGGTGCAGGAATTGTAAAATCTTTACTATTCTCTAAGTATGATTTAATCTGATTTTCAGAGAGGCCATTCGGACTCATTGAATCGAGAATCAAGCCTGTATTATTAAGTCCTTGAAGATCTGTCAGGAACGAACTTTTCCCAGAATTATTTGGCCCAATGACAAGATTGAGAGACCTGAGGTTAATAGTGTGGCCATTCTTCAGTTTTATAGATTCGATTAACATCTAATTAAATTCGTGGTTAATAGCTCAAGAGTCCTCATCGATTCGATAGAACTAAGATATAAACGGAAGCCTATTCGGCTTATCTGTCAAAATCGACCGATAACCGGAACCAGACTATCGAATATACTATATACTCCGGTTAATATAAACTATCCTGCAGACAATTCCCGCATCCCGCGAAAGTACTTAAACCGGCACCCCCTCCACTGGGTTAGCATGACAGAGGCCAAGAATCTGAACTTCATGTTCAGTACCTCAGACAATCTACACAGTCAATGGGACTACCTTTACCCGAAGCTGCCCTTCCTGCTTAACTACCTGCAAGAATGCTGTGAGTATATCATTTTCGACATCCTGCAACTGGACCCGAACCTTTTTGGCGAAAGGCTGGAGGAGCGGGCCGCCTTCTTCGTCAGCCAGGGATAAGGGGACGGAGACGCTTAGTTTAGCTGAATTTCTTGTTATTAGGTAACATTTTCGCTATAATTGCGTTCATTTGACTGTACTAGCACATTCAAATTACTGTTTATGTCACTAGAATCGATTGTAGAGGTATTGGGAGGCGAGGAGAACATCGGCCGCAACGTCCACGGCAGAGGCGATTACATCAAAGTCTTCCGCGAGGGCAGGATCTCGGTGCGGGGCCTTAAGGTGCTTCAGCGAAAGGTACGCCTAACTAACGTCCGCATGGCCAGCATCTTGCATATTTCCGAGAGCAAATACCAGCGCATCAAGCAACAAGACATGCTGGGGAAGGCGGAGTCCGATGCGGTCTACAATGTTTCCAAGGTCTATGCCAAGGGGATGGAGGTGTTGGGGGACGAGGAGGATTTGAACCGATGGCTCAACACGGAAAACCAAGCCTTAGGCAACGAAAAACCGATTGATTGGCTGGACTCTTCCATCGGGAGGGAGCAGCTGATGAATGTATTGACAGCCATCGAATACGGCCATTATTCCTAAACATGATTGTATACAGACTGGCATCAGATAAATATATTAAAGATCTGAATGGGACAGGTGGACTTTACGGTCCGGGCAGGTGGCATGAAACGGGAACAAAGGTCCTCTATACGGCAGAAACTTTTTCCCTGGCCAAACTGGAAACCCTGGCCAACTCTACATTCATGCCGAAGAACATGGCCGTGGTCCGCGTCGAGATCCCGGACGATGTCTCTATAAAGGAGCTCATGGAGAAGGATCTGCCTGGCAACTGGGCCGACACACCCGCTCCAATGGAGCTCAAGGAGATCGCCCTCGAGTGGATCAGGGAAAACCGCGACCTGGTGATGAAGGTCCCGTCCGTGCACTCGCCATTTGAGCGGAATTACCTGATCAACCCGCTGCACCCAGACCACGGACGCCTTAAGATCGTGGATACAAGGCCGCATCCGTTTGATCCACGCCTTAAGCCGGAAGAGGTAACCGAACCGAAACCGAAGAAGAAGGTTTCCAAGCTAGATAAGGGAGATATAGTTACAATTCAAGATGCTTTGAAGGATCCTAAGAACGTAGCTGGTGGAGGTAAAATGCGTATAATTCGTAAGCCTAAGGGCAAATAATTATAGAGGATATTAAACCGATATCGCTAAAGCCTATGAATAAATAAGCACTAGGCTCAGAGTTGTGTACCGTAAGGCGCAGAACAGGGAGGATCTACCTACATGGGATGGATTTGCCAAGAAGGATAAAGCTATGTGGATTGAGGTTTTCACAGCACGCAATCATTAACGTGGTTCTTTAGTCTATTGAACATAATGATACTTATCGGCTAAAGACTCATCTCCTATTTAACAGAACTAACCTGAAGCTTACATAAGGGCCTTGCTAGAATTAGCTTAGATGAAGGTGGACTTACCCAGAGTTTTCGAGCCACTTTCGACCCATTTTCGACCCAAAAAAGCGGATCATGAGACCAAAAACATACACGATATATAATAATGTTTATAGTATAATATATTATATTATTTACTTACAACTAGTTATGGACAACAAAATATAAAGGGTCGAAAGGTCGAAAATTTTAGAGGCCATATAGGTTACAGTTCTCCAATTTTTAAGATTTAATTTTGAGTGAGTAGCTAGTAAGCTATACTTCCACCTTCCGCTGCAGCTTGTTCAAAGCAGAGAAGTATTTGGCCAAGCTGCAAAAAAAAAAACGAAAACGAGAGGTATACCTCCTATTTACCATCTATAATTTTCGACCTTTCGACCCTTTATATTATGAAAAATACAAGATGTTGTGAATCATAATCATACAATTTACAACTATGCGTTCTTTTATATATTGCGCATTTTCTTGGACTAGAGATCCCCTTTCATGGGGTCGAAAAAGCCTGCTATGGCTCGAAAAGGGGTCGAAAATTTGAGCTATAACAGTTAAATATTGATGAGAGAGATGTTCTAACTACTAAATTTTATTAATCATAGTGGAAACACCTTTACCGTTTAAGCTCCAATTCGAAGCTTAACTCCTTATGTCGCCTTGTGAAGTATGGCTTCCTCTTATAATGCGATCCTTGCTTAAGGGGTTTACTTATAAGTAGCGACAGCCTTAGGTTCAATGGAGGCTCCCCTTATGGAGAAAGGGTGGAAACATCCTTTCTCACCTCTCTAAAGAGAGGTACTGTGTTCCCCGCTTCAGGCACTACTGAGAGAACTGGCATTAGGATCATACCCTTACTGTGTCGGCCCTGTGTCCACCCGGCTCTCCAAGGCCTGCTGCACCTGTGCAGGTAGCGCCGACAGCAGATCATAGCCGGTGGCCTGCTCGATGGCATCCACACTCGTGCGGTAGGTTCCCCAGTCGGAGCGCACGGTGTTGCTGTTGGGCATGTCCATGGCGATGACGCGCGTGCCGGCGCCAATCCTATCCAGGTCCCCCTCCCCTTCTTCCAGCACCACCAGCACCTTCCAGATGCGCGCAGGCACCCTCACCCTTCCCTGGTCAATGCTACGGGCACTGCCGTTACTACCGGTGCCTCCTTCCCCGTAGCTGCCCATCACCACATACACCTCCATCCCATCCTGCACCAAATCGCGCGTATAATCCTCCAGGTTCGCCCAGGTCTCCTGGTTGTTCTTCGGGGCCTGGGGAATGATGTTTGTCATCAGGAAGGTGGCTGAGTTATCCTCGGCTGATTTGGTGCGGTCTGCCGAGGGGGTGTTGTGCCCCCTGTCAAAGCCGCTCCCCGTGTAGCTGGAGCTGGTCACGCGGTACCATCCCTGTGGCAGCTCAGGGTCAGCCCTGAAGTTGTCCTGCCGGGGGGCGCTCCCCAGCCAGTCCCTGTTCACGTGCCAGCTCACCCAGTTGGGCGTGCCCCTCTCACGGCTGTAGGAGAGCGCGTACTGGGGCTTTTGCATCAGATAGTTGTTGTGGTTGCCCTCTTCCGCTGTGGCCCCGCTGGGATTGCCTAAAAGCAGCTGCTGCTCTTCTACCGTGAGCGACTGCTGCGGCGCTACCTCCGAGTCCTGACAGCCAGAGAGAATCAAAAAGAAAAACAGCAGGTACTTGTAAATGTGTCTCAGCATAAGTTAAGCTTAAATGAGAAGAAGTCGCAGGCAGATGCAACGCCGCAGCACCTTCTACCGTAAGTCACTGCCGCCGGGGGGTGCCTGTGCTCTTCTACGTTCAAGGATTTTATCGGCTAGTACAAAAAGCGTGTCTCTCAGGGCCCTGTAGAATGCATCCATATACCCGAAGTTGTACTCGTAGACAGTGCACTCACTACCCTCATCAATGCGCCTCCAGGTACTGTATGCATCATTGTGCATTTCCAAAACATCAATTATTCCGTCAGGGTCTCCTGCGTCATAAAAAGCCCTTGCTTCAATACCGAAGAATATACGAAAGGCCGGCAGCCTGTCCGCTTTCATGTTCTCCAGCTTGTATTTCTCGTAAGTCTCCTCCACTTTGGCTCTTGTAGGTTCGGAAAGAGCCAGGAACATGGCCAGGGGCTTTCGTTCCGTTGCATGTTCCACCGAGTCAATAAATTTGGCCGTGAGAAGAAGGCTTTCTACAGTCAGGCTAAAGCTTAGCACTGCGGTGGCAATGTTTTCGAGCGTTTGGAATGACTTGTCTTTATAGGCGCGTTCTGCTTGCGATATTGCTTTAATATACCAGCTTGTATTGCTATCTATCTTACCGTACAGATTCATTTCTTTTGGCCAGCGCATTGCCATATGGTTTACTGTTCCTCTCTCATCAGTGCCTCCAGGTCAATTCTCTCCAGGTAAGGCTCTAGGCAGCTACGGCCCCTGGTCCCCCGGATGGTCAAGATGCGGTTGTCCGTGTGTGAATACCACACCTCGGCAAAGAACGCACCCATGTGGTAGAGGGCCATTCTGCAGCCCCTCTCATCGCGCATGGTCAGAAACGCCCCGTGCTGCCAGACGAGCTCGGCCCTGGTGTCCCGCGGGAGGCAATGGAAGGAGTGGAAGTCTATCATCAGGTGCTTTTACAGTGTATACGAGCGAACTGCTCAATCAGGGCTGAAAGAGCTCCAGTTGGTTTATTTGGCAGTATCGGTTGTTGAACTTTGGTTTGAGCATGCGGATGTAGTGCTTCTCTAGCTTAAGCACCTCCTCCTTGTCCTGGTACTCCTGAAGGTAAATCATTGATCCATCAGCGCACTTGTCTTTGTGCTTGATGACTCTCCAGAAGATGTTGCTGGTCTCGCCAACATAGACGCAGGTGCCAGAGTCAAAAATGAGGTACAGGAAGTAAGACTTGTTGTCTCTAACATGCCGTAATTTCCTATACCTCTTTAGGACCTCTCTCCTACTATACTGCCGAAACTCACGTAATTGAATCATTTATTATTAACCACTAACGAACCATTTATCGGCAAGTCATAACTAGTATGTTTAGTACATGATATACTGTCAATTGAAAGTTCAACAAACAGTTTATGTGCATATCAACTGAACACATAAACAATTGCGATATAAAATATGCTATCTTAAAATATTAGCTATTTAAGATAGCTTTCCAAGGCTTTGATAGTGATATCTTTCAAAGATAACTCCTGCTCTAGTGCATGGACCTTCATTCTTTTGATTAATCCCTTAGGAATCCAAACATTAAGTTGTGCAGTATCTTCTTTGCTTACTTCTTTTAACTTAACAGGACTTACTTCTTGTATAGGTGTTTTAGGCTTATCAGACTTCAGCTTGTTTGCCATCCCTGCAAGTTTGTCTTTATCAATTGCCATTTCTCAGATTTTGTGCTGGTTTTTAAATATCTACAAATATATGTAATTATGTAAGTACATAATTACATAATAAAACAAAACTATAATTATGTACTTATAGAATTCACAATCTCTTCAGCAAGTGATGTAATTTCATCTATTGCCTTTGTATCTTCACTGGTTAACACACCACCTGTTAAGGGTGATCTAGCAAAGCTTACTCTATCATGTACCATTGTACTTAGAACAGGAGTGTCAAAATGCGATAGCAACTCTTGCACTTCACCTGTTATTCCTGACCGGTGCTTAATCATGTTGAAGACTATACCTGCTTGTAACCCTTGTCGCTTCTTCTTAGCCTCTTCTATCAAATGTAATGTGGAGCGAATTGCCATGACATCAAAGAATCCTGCTTTTGTTGGTACCAGAACAAAATCCGATATCAAGAATAGCTCAGGGAGACGATTAGATAAGTAAGGCGGTGTATCAATAATGATCAGATCATGACTTAGCTGTTGTATTTGATCAAATCTATCTTCAGTTATAATATGTAGTTTTGGAAAGTCTTCTCTAAGGTCAGATATACTACCTTGTAAATCGATATCCACTAACGCTACATTAATTTGTTCTTGGAAACATGTAGCCAAATTTAAGGCTAATGTGCTCTTTCCGACACCACCTTTTTGGTGCGCAACAGTGATAATCTTTGCCATACCTAAAATAATACATAAAAATAGTTTTTTGCAAATCTAATATTACATATTTATGTATTTACATAATTACAATAGTATGTAAATACATAATAAATTTTTAATCTAACACCTTATTATTTCCAGTCAGTGGTTAGCAGCCATAGAAACTAAAGTAGTATGACAATATAAAGGACTTATAAAATCTGTTTTTTGCGCGCGAGCTTCATCTCTTTTTAAAAACTTTTTGACTTGCTTTTTGGGCTTTATTATACTTACTCCACTTAACACTTTAAATACCTTTTATCATATCACAAATTGTGAATATTTGTACTATTTGTATTATTTGTAATCCTTATAATTTGCTGTTACACAACAACTTACACCTGTTTTAAAACAGGTTTCATAAGCCAAAAAACAGGTTTCATAAGCTAAAAAACAGGTTTCATAAGTTCATCTAACAGGTTTCATAAGTTCATCTAACAGATTTCATAAGCTAAAAAACAGAAATAATTAACCATACTGTTTTTTATATCTGTTTTTTGTTAATTTACCCTTCATGGAAGTGAACGAAGTTAAAGCGCCTCAACTACAGGTCAGACATCATAATGTAATTACAAATGCAAGACACGAGCTGTCTGCTGTTCAATTAGATATATATTTTATGATGCTGTCACGCCTCAAGCCAGGTGATAGCAACGAAACAAAATATTATATAAGTGTAAGGGAAATTGAGGATCTAACTGGTCGTCAGTGGAATTACCAACAACTAAGAGATGCTACCTATGGCTTAATAGGAAAGGTATTTGAGATTGAGGAGGAAGATGGACTATTGCAAGTATCCATGATGTCAAGTGCTAAATATCTGAAAGGGCAGGGGCGTATTCAGCTCTCCATTGCAGAAGAGTTAAAACCGTACTTAGTTGATCTGAAGAATAACTTTACTAGCTTTCAACTTTTCTGCGTGCTGTCAATGACATCTAAGTACGCAAAGTGGCTTTATGTGCAGTTTTCTCGATGGAAGGATATTGGTTATCTATCCTATGAACTAGAGCAGCTTAAATTTAGGCTTAATTTGAAAGACCCATCAGGGAAACAGTCCGAGCAGTATAAACAATGGGGACAATTTAAAGACTATGTGCTGGAGCCATCTATTAAACAGATCAATGAGAATTCAGATCTTCGGATAAGCTACACAACAGCAAAAAAGGGGAAAAGCATTCACAAACTTAATTTCACTATCAAACACGTAGCACAGTTTCAGACAGTTATTCCTTTTGAATTATCAGAAGGGGATAGAGAAACAGAAGTTTTAAAGAATCGAATGCGTGAGATTGGCATACTTGACAACAATCTCGTAAATACTGTCCTAAGCAGCACAGAACTTAGAAAAAAAGCAAATAAGTGCTTATATGATATTGCTATCAGGCGGAAGGACATAAATAATCCAGGTGGATACTTCCGAACAACTTTAGGTATTTAAAGCCACTTATAAAACCTGTTTTTAAACCCAATTACATATGTACATAATTATGTATATATACGTAAACTCGGGAATTAATCAGTAGTTAATTAGCTGTAAATCAATAATATATACGCAGTTAAAATTATCAATCAAACACAAGCAGTTAGCTGTTTATCAGTGTTTTGAGGCTCCATCTCCTTAAATAGATGAAGAAGCAGTTAAATGCTAATGTTGAAGGCCTCAGAAACGGAAATTTCAAAGGTTAATTCCCGAGTTCACGTTATATATGTAATTGGGAGAATATTGGTCACAAGCCACTTTTCATATATCCAACTTAGTAAAACAAGAAAGAACGTTTTCTTTCTCAGCTGCACCATCTATCTTTCCTCGAATGCTGTTCAAGTTGTAGACCATATCGAATGAAGCAGAATCAAAATATATTTAGGGTAAGTACAGATCATTATGTTCACTCTGCTGGACTGCACTTGAGGAAACCCTCAGGATTCTAACACTTCAAAGCTTGCTTGAGCTATACAAATATACATATTTACATAATTATGCAATTGCACTGTTATGTATATATGTACGTTTGCAAATCAACAAAAAACAGATTTTATAAGCCTTCCCGTAAATTCTGTACTTACGAAACTTCTCAAGTCCCTTGTTTTACATAAGAATCTACTATGATATAGCCACTCTTTTGCCTCTGATAGTGGGAACAATGCAACAGTAGCGTCTGCTAGAGACCTTCTAACTGCCATTTTTGTTGCACTAAAAGGTCTTGGTATTCCTGCTTCTGTGAGTGTATCTTTAGCTTTACCTATCCTTGTACATGCAGACACTTGACAGACAAACTCCGGCTGAGCCGGAAAAGCTATCGGGCATCGTCAAACGCGTCACCTTCCATAGCGCGGAGACCGGCTATTCTGTGCTGAAGGTAAACAGCTTCCAAAGGCCCCACGAGGACCTCACTGTCATTGTTCACCAGTCCAAGGTCTTCGCCGGGGCCACCGTTGACTTTTACGGCGAGTGGACCACGCACCCCAGCTATGGCATGCAGTTCAAAGCCTCCAGGGTCATCGAGCGGAAGCCTGCCACGGCCAACGCGCTGGAAAAGTACCTGGGCTCGGGCTTAATCAAAGGAGTGGGCCCGGTGACAGCGAAAAGGATCGTCAGGCACTTCGGGGACAAAACGCTGGATGTCTTTGAGAGCAGCATAGGAAGGCTCACCGAAGTGGAGGGCATTGCAAAGCTCAAGCTGGAGATGATCAGCAAAGCATGGGTAGAGCACCAGGAGATAAGGAACGTGATGCTGTTTCTGCAGGCCCACGGCATCTCCACCCTCTTTGCCGTCAAAATCTACAAGACCTACGGCAATGAGGCCATCGAGATAGTCAAGGCGAACCCATACCGCCTGGCCGCCGACATCTACGGCATCGGCTTCTTCTCTGCCGACAAAGTGGCCCTGAGCCTGGGCCTGGCGCAGGATTCCACGCAGCGTCTGCAGGCGGCCATTGCGCATGTGCTGCAAAACGCCAGAGAGGAGGGGCATTGCTACCTGACCCAGGAGCAGATCATACAGGCGGTGGCTGAACTGCTGTCCCTCATGGATGCCGCTGCCATTGAGGCAAACCTTCTTGAGATGGAGAGAAAGGAAGAGCTAAAAGTAAGGCTGCTGCCCGATGAGGAGGGAACGGCACAGAAATGCTTTTATGCCCACTCCCTCTACTATGATGAGCAGTACATCGCCACCAAGGTCAGGCAGCTGGCCAGCCGCCAAATCAGTCTTAACAGAGAGCATCTGCAGCAGGACCTGGAGGTGTTCTGTCAGCTGCACCAGATCACCCTCAGCGAAGAGCAGCGCCAGAGCGTGCTGCAAATAGCCACCAGGCGCCTCTCCATCCTCACCGGGGGTCCGGGTTGCGGGAAAACCACCACCACCCGGGCCCTGGTAGGTGTTCTGCAGTTCATGGCCAAAAAAGTCATGTTGGCCGCCCCTACCGGCAGGGCTGCACAGCGCATGAGCGAGGTGATCGGGGTGGAGGCCAGGACCATTCACAGGCTGCTGGAGTGGGACCCTTCCAAAGGGGGCTTCAAGCGCAATGAGCAGGAGCCCCTGCAAACCGATGTGCTCATAGTGGATGAGTGCTCGATGCTCGACGTTCACCTGGCTGCCTCTCTGCTCCGGGCGGTGCCTGCTGACGGTCAGCTGGTGCTGATAGGGGATGCCGACCAACTCCCTGCCGTGGGAGCGGGCAATGTGCTCAAGGACATGATTGCATCGGGGGTGGTCCCATGCCTGAAGCTGACGAAAGTGTTCCGGCAGGCGCAGGAGTCGCTCATCATCTCCTATGCCCACCAGATAAACAGCGGGGAAGTTCCCCGGATAGAGTCTCCCTTTCACAAGCCTCAAGTATGGCAGGAGAAAAAAGACTGCCTGTTCATTGACTCAGAGGAAGCCACCAGCGAGCAACTCAGGTTCATCTCCAAAGTCAAGAGAGTGACGGGTGAGACGGCCGGGAACGCAGCGGGTGCAACGGAAGGCGCGGCGGCGGATCCCTACCAGCAGGGCAGCAGCCTGTCTATCCCCGACAAGTTCAGCCATGTGGACCTGGAGGCCCTGCTGCAGGCCCGCAGGCACAGTGAGGAGCTGAAGGAGGTCCTGCAGCGGGTCCATCCATGGTCCTCGCTGCATTATGGCCTTTCAGCGGTGGGAATGGTCGAGAAGCTGTATGAGTCGATTATTCCCAGGTACCATGGCAAAGAGGCGGAGATACAGATTCTCTCCCCCATGACCAGGGGCAGCCTAGGAACGGCCAACCTCAACAAGGTAGTCCAGGAGAAAATAAACCCGGCAAGGGAAGGGAAAGCGCAAATACTGATAGGGGGGAGGGTGCTGCGGGAGGGGGACCGGGTGATCCAGAAGCGCAACAACTATGACCTGAACGTGTTCAACGGGGACATCGGCTCCATCGCCCAGGTGGATAACGAGGAAATGGAGCTGTCGGTGAGCTTCAGGGCAGGCAAGGAGGCAAAGGAAGTAAGGTACACAAAGGAGCACTTGCTGGAGCTGGATTTGGCCTATGCCATCACGATTCACAAGTCACAGGGCAGTGAGTTTGAGAGCATCATCATCCCTGTGGTCACGCAGCACTTCGGCATGCTGTTCCGCAACCTGATCTACACCGGCATCACCAGGGCAAAGAAGCTGGCCGTGTTCGTGGGGACAAGAAAGGCGCTGGCACTGGCGGTGAACAAACAGAGCACCGCCGCCCGGCAGACAGCACTGGCCTATTTACTCAAGCAGGATGTTGGATCATAATCAGGCCTCTCCAAATCATTTTGGGCCTTAGCGGCTCAGCAACAGGTGTAATTAATCTCTGAACTTTACATAAGATCTGTTATAAGCGAAACCGCCTTTCCGGCCTCCTGGAGATGGTAAGGGTTTTGGCACCTTTTTTGAAAAGCTGAGATTGCCTTCATCTACAACATAAATAAAATGTAGGTCGCAGCCAATTAATGTAGTATTTTCAATGTATGCCCAACTCAAAAAAAGAACTGAATACTTCCGAGAATAACAAAACTTCGCCCGAAGCTCAAATACTGGCTTTGCAAGAAGCAAACAAGCAACTGCGCTCGGAGAATACGGCGGTCCTCGCCAAGCTCGAAAGGCAGGAGGATGTTGAGGAAAGGTACCGAGAAAGCCAAAGCCGTTTCGAAGTCGTATTCTACCAGTCCGTCCTGGGCCAGAAGATCATTGCCCAGGATCTGAGAATCACACAGGTGAATGAGGCCTTGCAGCAGATGATGGGCTACAGTAAAGCCGAATTAATCGGCACGCGGATTGTTAAATTTGCACACCCTGATTTTATCCATGACTGGAAAGTATTGCAGACAAAGCTTTGGGAAGAGCAGATTCCTGCCTTTCAGATAGAAACCTGCCTGGTGAAGAAGGACGGCTCCATCTTCTGGTGCCAGGTGACGTCCATTCTTTTCCGGGACCAGGACGTTTCCCTGGGCTTTACGATTCTAGAGGACATCGACAGGCGCAAAGCCTTGGAGCAGGAGCTCAAGAAGCTGTATGATAACCAGGAGACGATTATGCATATGGTCGCACATGATTTAAAGTCCCCTTTTTTCAATATCAAGCTGGCTGCCGGTTTTCTGAAAGAGAACCTGGAGGAGCTGCAGGCCAAAGAGCGGGGAAAGCAGGATCAAAACTTTACGTATGTCAGTTTGATTTCGGATACCTCCGATAAAGCACTGGCCCTTATCGATGACCTGCTCCTGATAGGAGAAGTAGAATCCACTTATGAGGCGTTGGAGGAAACCGACCTGAAAGCCTACATTCAGTTCCACCTAAGCAACCTGAGTATAGGTGCCCGGAGGAAAGACATCAGCGTAACTTTCCATTCTCCTGAGAAACCCGTGTATGCCCGTATTAACCAGGATAAATTCAGGCGGGTGCTGGAGAATCTGCTCTCCAATGCCGTGAAGTTCACCAATAGAAATGGGCAGGTAACCATAAACCTGAAAAAGGAAGGGAAAAAAGCAGTCCTGCTGGTTCAGGATAACGGAATCGGTATTCCGGCTGAGTTAGTGGCTAGTGTATTCGATAAGTTCACGAAGGCTAGGAGGATCGGAACATACGGTGAGCCCACAACGGGCTTGGGGCTTTACATTGTGAAACAAATCATCGACAAGCACAGAGGTAAAGTGTGGGTCGAAAGCCAGGAAAATGCGGGCACCACTGTCTTTGTCGAATTGCTGTAAGCATTGGTGTTGGCAGGCAAGTGAAGCTCCCCGCTTTCGGCTCATGCGTTGAACACTTGAATCAAGCTTGGAGAATACGGTTGACGAAGAGCCTACAGCCTTCCAACAACAGCTAAAAAGTTCTACACTTTTTAGACAAGCACATTCACTCTTCCTTAACATAATCGTGCTTATGAGCTATAAACAGTAAAGGCTCCTCATCACGGGGAGCCTTTACTGTTCTATAACGTCAGTTATATAGGTTAAAGCCGCTGTATAAAATAAAAATTTCTGTACAGCAAAACTCCCTCTTCTTTATAGTTTTTAAACTCCACAGTCTTTTAGCTTAGTTACCTGCTGACCCGCTATTCAATGTTTAGCACCCCAAAAAGCACTACGGCTCTACACACAAACA
>NZ_SSNI01000049.1 GCF_010015475.1 Pontibacter pamirensis | reverse complement strand
TAGCTCAGATTAAAGAAGGCGTCGCTGTACAGTACCATGCCTAAACGCCCACGAATATTTTTATCAATTTCGCTACCCCTCCGGCAGTTATTTCGTCACCTGCCCCGCTAAGCTGCTGGAGCCTACCTAGAATAACAGGGTTGGAAAGGTGCATGCTGTCCTTGTAAATACCATTCAGGAAGAAGCGGCAGTAAGTGTGGTCTTTACAGAATGAGGTTAGGACGATGAGGTCGCAGTCCCTGAGCCTGTCTGAAAATTCGGTTAGCTCGCTCATATCAGATAAGTCCCTGTCTTAAGAATATAAGGGCAGTCCCCTGTACTTCTTTAAATTGAAACAAAATATAACAAATCATTCCCATAACTGGCATTTTACACATAAAACACATGCAATAATATAAATATACAGGTAAATTCAAAGCGGTTTCAGATAATAGATCATAAACAGAAAGCCTCATGCGGCCTGTGTATAACATGCCACCACCTGTTTCACTTCTGAATACTTTCCTTCATTTTGCAAACCTGCTGTAGCTTGCATCCTCCTGGGAATTCTGTGCTCTTTCCTGCATGTTCAACGCCACCTGATGCTCTTCAACTGCGGCCTTATACACGATTTGTCCTTTTACCTCCTGCCCGTGGATTCTTATGGAACCCAGCTTATCGACCAAGCCACCTTCTGCAGTGTGTAAGCCATGTTGCGGGATGCACAATGCGCACAACTCCTGTTTCTTTTAGAAGGCGTTTAGGGAATCGGTTGAACTGGACTACACAGATTCGGGTAAACCCTTTCCTTAAACCACAAATGCATTACACAATGCGCAATCTGCAATGCGTTTTCCGTATTCCGTAATCCGGATTACTTATAAAAAGTCGTTTTTAGGTCTGTATGTTCCACCAGCCTGGCACTGACACGGCGCTACTCTTTTCATTTTTGTTGGTTAAGGAAAAATCGATTTTAAGCCCTTCTGAACGCGCCAACTCCTCAGCAAGGTGAAGCCCAGTTTTTTTCCTGAGCGCTTGCTAGCGTTAAACTGTGGCTCTCCTGTAGCCAAAATTAGCAGAAAGTCCCACCAGCCACCCCTACAGGCACTAAACCTTACCCTCTCCATTAACTAAAAACTTAGTTGTCGCGCCCCGGTGCTCTTTTTGTTTTTGCTTTTTTTTGCTTCCCCCCTGCTCCTGGATACTTTACCGATTTATTGAGTTCCCTAAACGCTATGGCGCGGGAGCGCCCAACACAATTTTGTGTATTTGTATATATTTGTTCTATTTGCAGGGGCTGTAAGAACCAGATTAACAGCGTGATACAGCGGCTTACAACGACTTTTTATAAGCTAAAAACGACTTTTTATAAGTGAGAAACGACTTTTTATAAGCGAAAAGACGACCTTTCATAAGTCTATCGACGACCTTTCATAAGCGAAAAACGGCCTTTAGTTTTAATAGTCGTTTTATTTGTTTCTCTTTCTTATATTCGCATAAAACCTCTGCGATGCCTAGTTCTAAAGAAATCGAAATACGCCAGCATAACGCCATCACCACTGCGCGCTATGACTATTCAGCCTGCCAATTGGATATCCTCTTTTACCTGCTCTCCAAGCTCAAAAAGGAAGATGCCCCGGACCAGACGTACCGCTTCTATAACAGGGACATTGAGGCCATGACCGGGCGGCAGTGGAATTATCAGCAGCTCCGGGAGGCTACAGAAGACATGGGCTCGCGCATGTTCTCTGTGGAGGACAACAAAGAGTACCGGCAGATGTGGATGTTTCAGGAAGTAAAGTACATGAAGGGAAAGGGGTGTTTTGATATCATACTCTCCAAGTCCATACAGCCCTACCTGTTTGAGCTCAAAAACAACTTCACCTCCTACCAGCTGCACTCGGCGCTGAAGCTCACCAGCAAATACGCCAAGCGCATCTACCAGCTGGCCAGCCAGTGGAAGGACATCGGCGAAACGTGTGTCTATCCTCTGGACGAGCTCAAGACAATGTTCGGCCTCAAGGATCCGAGCGGCAAGAAGGCAGAGCAGTTCGAGCGGATAAGTGACCTGAAGAAGAAGGTGCTGGATGTGGCAGTGCGTCAGATTAACGAGCACACTGACCTTACAGTGAGCTACCACCTGGTTAAAGAGGGCCGGTCCTTTCAGGCTGTCCGCTTCTACATCACCACCCAAAAGCCGCAGCAGCTCCCCATACAGTTTGACAGACCTGTTGAGGAGACGCGCCAGCACAACGCCCGGCAGGTGCTTGAGGGGTATGGCATCCAGGACCCTAAGCTTATTCAGCAGATACTCTCAGACGAGAAGCTAACGGACAACCTCTTCAAGTTCAACTACGAGATAAAGACCGGCAGAAAGAAAGCAGACAAGAACCCAGGCGGCCTGCTGCTGAAAGTGCTGGGCCTGCGGTAACTGCGCAAAAAAGTAAAGACAAAAGGGGAAAGAAAAGCAAGAACTTCTATCCTGTCTACTCCAGCTAGATGTGCTAACCATGCTTTCTTTACTAGCAATGCTTGCTGCTCTTTACTTACTAACCCTTCATTCACTTTTAACAATACTTTCTTTTCTAATATTTCTAACATAGTTAGAGCATATAACTATTATAGATAATCAGTGGCCTTGCCAGGCTGTGCAGGCACTATAGGGCAGCAGTCTGATTTTTATATGGCATCTTTGTTGTTACTTGAAACGTTACAAGTTATACTTGCAGCATGATCGTGAGTTTTAAACACAAGGGCCTGGAGCGGTTCTTCCTGAAGGGGGATGCTTCCAAGCTCAACCCGATGCACCTTGACAAGATCCGGAAGATACTTATCCGCCTGCATACAGCGCAGAACGTGCAGGACGTGAATGTTCCGGGCTGGGACCTGCACCCGCTGAAAGGGAACCTGAAAGACTACTGGTCAGTGAAGGTCAACGGCAACTACCGGGTCACCTTCATCTTTGTGGGAGAGCGGGTCGAGGTGCTGGATGTAAACTACCTGGATTACCATTAATTAAACCGCTCTCCAAAAGTGGGGAGCAACTTGTAACTATCTTTTTAGCTACACATAATTTTTCAGCTATGTTAATGTTTAACCCGCCGCATCCTGGCGAAATCTTAAGAGAGTACACTGACGCGACTGGGCTGTCCATCACGCAGATTGCAGAGAAGCTGCACATGAGCCGGAAGGTTCTTTCACAAATTCTCAACTGCCATGCCGGCATCAGCGCAGAGATGGCATGGAAGCTATCGGTAGCCTTCGGCACTACGCCCGATGTGTGGATCAACCACCAGAAGCAGTACGACCTGTGGCAGGCAAGCCAGCGGGTAGACCTGTCTAACATCGAGCACCTGCTAAACCCAGCAGCCTGATGCCCTCTTGCAACCTTGATAACGAAAGCTCCTCTTAACCGGGAGCTTCATTCTTTTCTAACCTTTCTAACATTGTTAGATATGGTAGAAAATATAGCATAGAAATAAGCTATAGAAATGATTACATGTATAGTGATTATAACTGCACTAACCTTATAAGTAGAGATAGAGCGAATGCCAATTCTAACAGTTCTAAACAACAAAGGCGGTGTAGCCAAGACGACTACGGCCATCAATATAGCTTCAGGGCTTGCGGCAGAGGGCAGTAAGGTGCTGCTCATCGACCTGGACTCGCAGGCGAACCTGACCATATCAACAATAGGGCAGGAGAACGATGCGCATGTGGGCCACTGGCTGAGCGGTGAAAAGCCGCTGTTAGAGGTGGTGCAGCCATATGTACCGAACCTAAGTATTATACCCTCATCCAAGGCGCTGGACATATACTCGAAGTTTATAGGCTCGGAGGAGGATTATCAGTTTAAGCTAAAGGACCGGATTGAGGCCGACAGGCTAACAGAGCAGTACGACTACATCTTAATAGACAACGCTCCCTCCCTTACCACGCTGGCTTATTGCTCGCTGGTGGCAGCAACACACGTGCTCATCCCCTCAGCTCCTGAATACTTCTCCTTCGCCGGTATCGACAATATCATGCAGTCTGTGGCCAATGTGAAGAAGCGGTACAACCGGCAGCTGCAGGTACTGGGCATCTTCTTTACAAAGTACCATCCCTCTTACCGCAAGAAGGTGGCAAACGATGTGGTGGAGGCAGCAAGAGATACGTTCGGTAGCCTGGTGCTCTCATCTACCATCCGGGTAAACGCCTCGCTGGAGGAGGCGCAGATGATGCGCCAGCCGGTGTACAATTATGCACCTGACTCCAATGGTGCGACAGATTACGCCAACCTTCTAGAAGAGATAAAGACAAGACTATAATGGGCAAGCAAGCAAAACCAGATTTTAAATCCATAAGCCGTGGCGTGACAAGCTTTGACCGCCAGATGTATGAAGACAAGCCAGAGCAGGCGAAAGCGCAGGAGCCGGTGCCTGAGGAGGCGGGAGGAGAGGAATTGATACCTTTTGCCACGAGGCTCCCTGAGTCGCTTGTGATGAGGATCCGGCAGCATTCCTATTGGGACCGGGAGGGGATTATGGAAACCATTACCAATGCGGTGATAGAGTACCTGGACAAGCAGGAGGGAAGCGATAAGCCTTTGCCCCCGGAGGTGCTGAAGAAAGCTACTAGGGGCCGCAAGAAGAAATAGATACTCCGGAGTGAAACCGTTTGAGCAGCTAACACCGAAGCAGAAGTTCTGGCGCCAGAATATTGTCCAGTTCATTATCTACGGCAGCTTTGCCCTTGGCTTGGCCTGGAGTATGTTTCAGATGGTAGAGAAACAAGAGAAGGCGAACGTATCAGCTCAGCATGTGGAAGATGCTTTGATAGACTTCTACAGAACACACAGAGAGCAGAGGGACACAGTAGGTATGGGCACTTACATGAAGCAGCACCTTACACCGGATGAGTATAAGCTGTCGGTTCAAATGGAGGGAATTTAGTTATTATCGTTAGAGCCTCTAACGTTTCTAACAATAAAAGAACAGTAAGAAGGGTTAATATATCTTTTCACATCAAACAATCATGAAAAAGATATTCCTACTCCCGGTCCTGTTCTTCCTGGTACTCACCTCCTGTAAGGTTAATGAGCAGAAACCTCAGACCATCAGCGGACAGATAAAAGGTACATGGGTTACCACAAATCAGAAGTACGAGTACTATAATTCGTCTGGACAGGAGGTGCATGAGGAGACAGACCAGACCAAACTAAAACGACTTTTATATTTGACGGTTCCAATGTCACTGCCACCAATGACTCCGGAGGGGGAATGTCCGGCACCTACACCATCTCTGAAAGTAACGGGAAAGACTACATCAATTTGACCACAAACAACCAGACCGAAGCAATGGAGATAATATCCATTGATGGCTCTGCTATGTCCTGGAGCAGTAGGAAAGACAATGCACAGTACTTCCATAACGGTTTGAAGACGACAGACCATGCCATCATCAGCGTGGACTTCTCAAAGAAGTAAGTCTTCTTCATTCACTTGTTAGCTCTCTCAAATCAATAGACTCCAGGTAAGGCTCCAGGCAAGTATGCTTGTCATATCCATGGACCATTAGAAGCACGTTGCTTTCCGGATGGTACCACACCTCTGCAAAAATCTCTTGCAGGTGGTAAAGGACAACCGTGCAGCCGTGTCGCTGGCGCACTGCCAGAAATTCGCCGCGGCTCCACACAAGCTTTGTTCTTTCCTCAGGGGAATCGGAGTTAAACTGATTCGCAGTCATAGGCTTAACTTATTACCTTCTACTGTGGTACGATGTTGCAGGGAACAGGATATCTATGCACCTACACTATTTCCGAGATGTTAGAAGCGACTATTCGAATAATAACATTTTCCTATATATGTATCTTATATCTAAATGAAACCGTTACCTTCACGTCCCCAAAAAGGCACATGGAGGTATGAGTGAATTGACTGACTTTATAGATAAACTTAATTACTGCGACCTGATGGTACTCACCTGGGTGAGCAGGGACCGCATTTACTGCCGCTTCTTCCTCAACGGCATTTACATGGACAGGATGTACGTCTCTGATGCGGCCATTCTGGCTCACCTTCACCGGCTATGCGGTGTAGGTGACGAGGTTAGCGCTAATGGGGTAGCGGAGCTAAAGCAATTGTTCGTGAGAGTATAAGATTTATAGCAGTAAAAAGCCTACTCCGAAAAATAGGCTTTCACACACTTAATTAACATAACACTCAAACAGTCTTTATACGTGCAGCCAGTATATTAAAGACAACAAAAGATCCGATTGCCACCAGCGTCCGCATCAGGAGTTGATCTGAGGGGGGGCTAAAGCGTTCTGTATTCAACTGGCCTGCTAGCTTTTAGCGCTCTGGCAATGCCGTACACCATGCCCCTGCTGATGCCTCTGTCAGTATAGACCACTGTCTTATCCGCTTTATCGCCCCAGTACAGACCTGCCTCGATGCCGAATGCCCGCTGTTCCGGTCTACACGCCATGCACTTCTGCGCATACTCCACTATTGAGCGATACATCACCGGCGTAAGGGCTTTCAAGAATAACCAGCTACCTCTTCCTATTTACCCTCTCGTATACACCCGCTCATAATCAACCTTTTCGGTATCGATGCAGAGTGAGTAGAAAACACATCGGCATCTACCTGCAGCAGGTTTCGAAGGTGCATCAAATCGCCTAGAAACCATCAAATAAGTCCTTATTTCTTTCAAAGAATACTTCCCTAGCCACTTCTCTGTTTTACATAATAAGTGTTATAGGTGAAATTGCCTTTCCGGTCGCCGGGAAGGATGTATATACCTTCCCGTTCACTTTCATTAAGCCTCCTACCATTATAACTGTGAGGCACCGTGGTGATCTACCACCTGGGCGGCTTCTTCGCTGAGGTGTGGTACTCGCAGGAGGATAACTAGATCGCGCTGGTCAATGGCTTCAACAGCAAGCAGCTCCTGGAGCCTTACCTGGACACTCTTGACGTGGAGGAGCTGCTGGGGTAGGGGCAAGAAAACCTCTCCCGTCTGATGAATTTCCCTTGCTTTGTCAAGGGAATATATAGATTCTCCGGTACTGCCTCAGTTCCTTTCGCAGATACGCCTCAGGGTTGTTCAGGTAGTCATGCATGGACTGGTGCGTGCGGTCTTTGGCAGTGTGCGACAAAACCCGGAAGAGCCTAAAGTCAGAGAGAGTTTTCCCTTCAAGGGATGCAGGACTAAGCTTCTCAATAAAGCCCTCCATGTTGAAGGCTGTTTCCTCCGGGGAAAGGAAAACCTGCCACTCCGCGTTGAGATTAGCGGTACTGGACCTCCATAGCAAATTATAGGTGCTTGGTTTGTCTTCCCCGAACTGTACCTGAAAGTCACTGAATTTTGACTTGATGACTGTAAAATCAGACTTGGGAAGAAGGGGCATCTCTTCAGGGACGGTTGAGCCGACATGCCAGTATTTATGCATGTAGCCTTGCCGGTCCACATAGGACAGTATCACTTCAAACTCCTCAATAAGGGTCTGTGGGAACTGCAGGTCATATTCTGCGGGGTTACGGCTTGATAAGTAAAGAGAGATGGGATGAGTGTAGTCGCCTGCCTTTGTGTATCCAAAAAGCGCCGAAGTAAGTGGGGGTACACCATCAGGCCTGCTATACTTGCGTTTTATGGCTGTGCCTGTGTTCGTAAAGTCAATATGTGCTTCCGGTGATGTCACTTCGGCAAAGATGTATTTGCCTTGCTCTGCCATCAGCATGTAAGTAAGGTCAGTTGCAAACTTTCTGCCATACTCGATTTTCAAGGTATCTGCGCTCTTTCCAAGGAAGGAAATCCTGGATAACTCAACCTGCCGAGCACCGAAATGGACAGAACCATGTGAGGGATAGTTGTTGGTGTTTATAGCATTGCTGTAATATACTGTGGTGTTCGGTCGCGGTTCTTCAGTCCTGATGCCAATGCCGTCATCAATGTGCCAGTTATCCGGATTCACCTGCACGTACGTCCTCATCGAATACTTTTTAGTGGCCGGGTCTGAGTAGATGGTCGTCACGTCAAACAAGGTGTCATCGGAGTTTACTTTCAGCTCGTGTTTTGTCCTGGCGGCAATCACTGTGTCCAGCAGCACGTGTCCGTCTTTCTGCGACACTATCAGCTCGAAATCCTCTGTTTCCTCCGGCAGGGGGTCCAGCCTGAAATTAAACGAAACTTCTCTCCCTATAGGCTGGGGTGCTGGGTCGTGTTTTCCCTCTTTACAGGAAGTCAGGGCAAGGGAGAAGAGGAGGGGGAACAGGTACAGCTTTCTCATGGGGTGAATTTGCTTTAGGTTTTCTAAATATATAAATAGTTTAATGTGACGTGCAAATAATAGAACCCCATCCCCAAGCAAAGGCGTACCTTAAGGTTGAGCAGGCGGAAATGCTTGCTCTGAATTCTATTCAATAGTTCTGTAGGGGTATAGGTGCCCATCAGGGCAAACAGTATTTGGTGAGGCCGTATTGAAGGCAGATGAGTGGGGCTTCAACACGCCTTTTACCTTTTGTGGTATGACAGTTACAGAAATCACCAAAGAGGAATACCTCGGTTTGCTCAAGAGGTCCGCAGAAAAAGCGCAACATTCCTTTACTAGCTAATGCAGGACAGCTCTTAATTAGCCAGTCCGCCATGCATTTCTGGGTGTGCTCTACATTGAGCGCTATCTCACGGGCGTAGGGGCTTTCAATAATGTTGTGCATAATGGTTATCAAAATTATACTATCCCCCTAGAGTAGTATGATAATCATAGCCCAGGTGTGAGAACTTCTGATGGTGTTGGTTCAAGGCTTCGCAGCATGGCTACCGCTGTACAGGAGCTGGAGCGTAAGGCACAGTATAAATGTAAGTTTGTGCTAGTCGTCCGGAAGTAATAAAGCTCTCTAGAAGAGAGTTTTTTATTTGCAAACAATATAGTAAAATCTGTATAATTGCATTCGCCTATAACAAACTTAATCATGAAAAAGCTTTACCTCTTACCTCTCCTGTTCCTGCAGGTACTTACCTCCTGTAAAGACGGTGAGGATGACCCGACTCCTCAACTAGAGCCTCAGATACCGTCGGTCTCGTTCAACTTCAGACTTGACCCGCAACCGGAAGGAACAGAGGAGTATGAGCTGGTGGTGTCACAAAAAGACGGGGAGGTGCTGCTGGACACAGTGATAGCAGCCAGAACAGAGCATACGCTAAAGGTGAAATCAGCCGATACTAAGTTCGACGTCACTACCATCTACTCTAATCCGGCTGATAGCAAACATGCTATAAGGACATACGTGCAGGTGAACCCGGACAACTGGCATATCGACGAGCGCATCAGCCGCACGGTGTGGAGCGAAACAGTGCCTGCCACCATAACCTACGCTAACATTCCTTATGATGGGGACACACGATTTGCAGCAAAACAAAACACTGGCACCACCTTTTCCTGGCCCTATAGCACTGGAAGTTTAAGAGTATCGTATAGCAGGTTGCTCCCGACCGATCTTACTTACCTGTTAGTACCCAGCCTGGGCAAGTATATATTCGCCGAGGTAACCTCACCGGAAACTCACGTAGACTTCTCAAATGCCATCACGGCTGAAGCAAGGAAGTACACTTGGCCTACCGGCGTGACCAATCGTGCTTCGGTCCTGTTAGGTTACACTAAAGCAGGAGACTATAGCAAGACGATGATTCTTTACCTGCAGAACAGAAGGCCTGAAGACACATATGATGTCCTGTTTCCTACCACTGTGATAGAGGAGTTCGAGTCGATTCTAAACTATACGGACGCTGACGGCTACCGGCATAACTATGTTAAAAGCGGCACGACCGTTCCTACGGAAATGCCTTTTATACCAAAGTCTGATTTCACCGTCACCAAATCCGAGGCCAATGACTTCCAGATACAATTCGCAGAAAACAAACCTACCACCTATACCATGCTGTGGGAGTCAGGAGAGCTTAACGCAAGCTGGCGTATTTTCGCCTCCCCCGAGGAGACAGGATTCAAACCTGAGGACTTTCTGGAAAACTTAAGCGCTGTATTCCTAGAAGGGAAAAACCTGGGTGGCTTTGCTCTCAAAAATCTGATATCGCAAAAGGCTGAAGGCTACTCTCATCAGTCCATAAATGACTACAACAACACTCCTGAGGCATACCTTAGAAAAGAGCTAAGAGAATACAGGGGAATAACAAAGACTTTTTAACAGCAGATAGATAACGCAAAGAAGCCTCTCCCGTAACGGAGAGGCTTTCTTTTGGTTGATAAAAGGAGAACCACTCTTTGGGGTTTTTCTGTACATAGGGAATCAGAAAGAAAAACTACTTTGATTCTATATGATCGGGTGTCAAAACTGCGGCTGCGCCTCGCTCACCTCATGTATAATGCCGTTACTTAACATAAAGCAGCTTATGGGCCATAAATAAGAAAAGGCTCCTCATCCCGAGGAGCCTTCCTTTTTATGATCAGTTTTATGAAAACTTCTCAACTTTTAGCCATGCTTTTATACGAGAAGGTCTAAAGGGAGGTTACGGAAAGATGGAGAAACAGTGCAATTTTTTTGCTGCCGTATAACGACTCTTATGTTAATGAAAAACCCTATATGGCATAGGATGCAAGGATAAGGTTTGCCACCCAGGGCCTGTGCATAGAGCCTCCTGATTTGCAGGAACTGTTGCTTAATATAAATTTTATTTGGAATCATTCTAAACAAGCTCTAAGTTTGCCCAACAGTTTAGAATGATTCCAAATAAGTTACACATTTAACGCAACAGTAGATGCAAAACTTTTACTTACCAGACTCCTGGATTTGCCTCCTGGCTAACCTTAAAAGCCTCAACAGGCTGTTTCTTTCAACCGCCCTCATCTTCCTCGCGGCCACCGCTTCTGCCCAAATCGGCACAGGCACCGTAGCGGGCAGGGTGCAGGATGTGAGCGGTAAGCCTGTTCGATACATAAGTGTGGCCGTGAAGGGAACAAACATCGGCACTACCACCGATGAGGGTGGCTCTTTTACCTTAAGCGTTGTGCCGGCCGGTGAGCAGCGCCTTGTGATCAGCGGGGTGAACCACGAAAAGGTAGAACAGGAGATATATGTGGAGCCGGGGCGTACCTATGCCGTGACCGTTACGGCAAGGGAAAAGGTGAATAGCCTGCAGCAGGTGGAGATTACCGGGCGCAAGGAAACCGACTACCGAAATGAGGTGTCTTACCTGGCCACTAAGACCGCCACCCCCCTCAAGGACGTGCCACAGGCTGTTAGCTACGTAACAAAGGAGGTCCTTGACGACCAGGGAGCGTATCGTCTGGGTGAGGCTGTGAAGAACATCAGCGGCGTGAACCAGTTCTCCGGCTATCAGGACTATGTAGTGCGGGGTTTCCGTACCAGTTCCGGGAGCTCTTTCCTCGTCAATGGTCTGCGCACCCAAGGCTGGTTCTGGACACAGCCCCTGACCGTGAACCTGGAGCGCGTAGAGGTGATTAAAGGCCCTGCCTCTGCACTTTTTGCCAACTCAAACCCAGGTGGAACCATCAACCGCGTGACCAAAAAGCCGTTGGACGAGAGCCGCAAGGCCATCAACTTCTCGCTCGGAAGCTTTAACACCCTTAGGGTGGCCGCTGACTTTACCGGTCCCATGAACGAGGAGAAGACGCTGCTTTACCGCCTGAATCTCGGTTATGAGAATGCGGAGACTTTCCGTGACCTGCAGACAAACAAAACATTTGTTATCGCGCCCTCCTTTTCTTTTCTGCCTAACGATAGGACGAGTGTGAACTTCGACCTGGTGTACACACAGAACAACACGCGGCTGGACCGCGGCCAGCCTATTTTCGGAGCAACGGCCGGCACTCCTCTCACTTCCACGCCTATCTCCACCTCCCTGAGCCAGGTGAGTGACTACATGAAGGTGGATGAGCTTTTTAGCACCCTGTCCATTAACCGTAAACTGACCGACAAGATCTCTGTTAGCGCCTCTTACATGAAGTTCGCTGCTTTCGAGGACCTTTTCGAGCACCGTACCAGCAACCGATACGCCACAGTAGTCGACACGGAGTCTGAGGAGTTTAAGGCCCTGGATGCAGGCACTCCATTCGGTAGGGGAGCTTCCTTCCTGGTAACGGACCCGACACAAATGGAGATGCAGGTGTTTGACCGCAGACGCCACGCTTATACCGATAACCTCACCTCCTACCTTACTTACGAAGGCAACACAGGAGCCCTCCGGCACCAGGTGTTGGTAGGCGCAGACTATATCCAGAACATGCAGCCTGTTGGGGGTGCCACCCGTATTGCGCGTAACTACCGCACCGCCGATGGCAGAACCGTCACTGTAGACAGGCTGACTAAAAATGACCTGGTAAATGCACAACCTGTGCCGAACGTGCCCTTTGTGAACCTGGCTAACCCGCAGCCGGCTATCGCCAGCCCGGAGAACTATGTCTACACCAGCCAGTCCTATGCCCCCACCAAGTACTATACTTACGGGTTCTATGTGCAGGACCAGATAAAATATGGTCCGCTGCAGGTGCTGCTGGGACTGCGCCAGGAGTTCTACCGTGATGTGACGGCCTATAAAACTGCGGAGGAGGAAACAGTGGAGCAGGAAAAACTGCTGCCGCGCATCGGTGCTGTTTACTCGCTCACCGACAACGTCAACTTCTACGCCACTTACACAGAGGGTTTCCAGCCGCAGTCAGCAGGCACGCTGCAGAACCCGAATGTAGGTGGGCCTTTCGACCCGCTTAACTCAAACATGGTGGAGGCTGGCGCCAAGACTGAGTGGTTCAATGACATGCTGACCCTTAATGTGGCAGCGTACCAGATTGAGCAGAACAACATCCTGGTGAACGCCAACGCGCCCGACAACCCCGACCTGCTTCGCCAGCGCGGGCAGGAGCGCGCAAGGGGAGTAGAGGTGGACGTGTACGGAAACCCGCTGCCGAACCTGAGCATCACGGCTAACTATGCCTACAACAGAACCGAGATAACACAGGACCAGGAAGGTGACCCGCTGGGGCTGGAGGGCCGCATCAAGGAGAACGCGCCGCTGAACCAGGCGGGCATCTGGGCACGCTACGACATTCCCAATGGTTTTCTGAAGGGGCTTGGCATTGGCCTGGGCAGCAACTATGTGAGCGAGCGCAACACCTTCGCCACGTACAGGAAAGGTGCTGACGGAAAGGAGCTGGGGCTAACGCTGCCTGCCTATACCATCTTCGATGCCGCCATCTATTACCGCGTGGACAAGTTCAGGATCTCAGCTAATTTCAATAACCTGACAGATGAGACGCATTGGGTTGGGGGATACGACTTTGTGAGGCTTTACCCCGGCACTCCGCGAAATTACCTGGTTTCGGTGGGGTATACATTCTAAAAGAGGCTATTGTTAGTTTAGTTTGTTAGAGGCGGGCACTCCGGGGAAATTTCCCCTGGGGTGCCTTGCCACTTAAAGAAGCAGATATGGCAACATCAAAGGAAACGAACAAAAAACTTTGGGCGGTACACAGCTGGGTAGGGCTGTATGCCGGCATCGTAATAGCGATTTTAAGTATAACAGGGGCCGCCGCTGTTTTCAAGAATGAGATAGACAGGCTGCTGAACCCTTCGCTTCTGATAGTGGAACCTCAGCAAAAGCGCGCTTCGCTTACGGCCATCGCGCAGCAGGTACAGCAGCGCTATGCAGGATATGAGCTTCTTTCCATTGAGTTGCCTGCCGCCCCAGACGAAGTATATGTGCTTAAGCTTCGGAAAGAAGGCACAAGCAGGTTCGACGACACTACACTGGATGTGATGGTGAACACCTACACAGGTGAGGAGCTAGGCTCCCGTGACTTTTATAGGTCTTTCGCTTTTTTCCTTCGCAACCTGCACGTGCGCCTTTATGAGCACTACTGGGGCCGCCAGATAGTAGGCCTGTTCGGAATCGCCTTGATTGTCTCCACCGTCACAGGGCTGCTCATCTACGGCAGCTTCATGAAAAAGCAATTCTTCGGCAGCATCCGCACTGGACGCGGCATCCGCATCGTTGCAGCCGACTGGCACAAGTTTGTGGGAATAACAGCGCTGCTGTTCAACCTTGTTATCGCCATTACGGGCGCCTGGCTGGGTCTGCAGCCGAAGGTGATGAAGTGGACAGGCATGAAATCGCCTAACTTTTACCAGCAGGCAGATAAGCCCATCTCGGCGGAGGAGGACAAGGCCATGATAGTAGATTATGATGCCCTGCTGGTAGAAGCAAAAAGGGCCTACCCTGACTTACTGCCGCTTTACCTGAGGGCTTCCTCCGACGGATCCCGCCATTTGCAGGTATACGGTAACATACCCGGCACCGTGTATGAACGGCAGCTGCAGAAACTGGTGCTCGATAAGCAGACGCAAGAGGTGATGTACAGGTACGATGCCCGCAAGGTGGATTTTGCAGATCAGCTCTACTCAGTGCAGGAGGCGCTGCATTTCGGCGACTTTGGGGGGCTGCTGTTCAAGGTTGTCTACTGCCTTTTCGGGCTGACCTCTGGTGCCCTGTCCATCACCGGCTATATCATCTACCTTAAGCGCAAGGAGAAAAAAGGAGACAAAACAAGAGCAACCGCGAAACCTGTCAGGAAACATGCAAAAAACATTGCTTAAATATACGCTCAGCATCACAGGGAGCATCCTTGCTTTGCTGGTGCTCCACCTGAGCTACGGCACGGCCGTGGCATCAGTGCCTGTTTCTGCTGCACTCTATGGATGGCTGGCTTTCTTGCTGGTTCGCTGGGCGTTAGGGCAGGCCAGCTCCAGCAGCAGAAAAAGAGGCGGGTTATAAAAGCAATGGCAAAACACTGGAGGCTCAACTAACATGTGCTGGTGCCTGCCGTGGCGGTGATGGCGAACCTGACACCCGGTCTGTCTGCGTACCTGCTGCACGAGTGTACAGCGTGAGCTTTGAACTGCAGAATGCCGTAACGAGCAAGGGAAAGGCGCTAAGGGCAGATATCCCCAACTAGACTAATTCACAGCCGCAGATACAGGGAAGCAGCGTGGTCAAGGTCAAGAAGCAGGCTGTAACTTCTGCGATTATATAGCCAAGAAGGCACCGAAAAACAGGAGCTAAAGTAACCTCAGGCACAAATGGTATTCGACTACAGCTCATACTTTGCTTTCAGCTCTTTTATTATACCCATTGCTTTCTCTCTGCGTTCATCTATTCCCTCCACAATCAGACTACTCTTTGAACGTGACGGGGCAATTAAACCGGAATACTCATGATAGACATCTACAGCGGTAAGCGTTGCGTCCCAGTCTATGTCGTTGTCAGGGACCTTGGCTTTGATAAGTTGTGCTAAATCAACAGCAAAATCTTTATTGATGCCTCTGGTTGTAGACAAGTGTAAAATTAAATCAGAGACTGTCTAGTCCTGATATAGCTTGACAGCAACCGTCCCGGAAAACGTGGATTTTTTGAGCAGAAAGGTGGAGGTTAGCTTGCTTGGTCAAGTCCACCTCTGTTTCGTCGGGCTGCATGCTAACCGCAACATGACGCAACGCGGTGTTTCGCAACGGAGTGCAACGGAAATGCAACACCGCGTTGAACAGCCCTATCATCTGGTATTAGCCAGCATGCGATACCTGCCTAAGGCTATTTGGGATGTATTGGATGCATTTTCCTGCTTTTACAGCTGTTGTTCTGGAACGCGAATGCCCCAGGTTCTTTGCCCTTCCTTCATTTTTGTCGACTTTGTGTCAACCTATAGCAGGACAAGACACCCCTCTGTTGCTCTGCGTTGCCTAAAGTTTCGAATGGAGGGAATCACCCTATGAGCATCCTAGAAGATTACCAGGAAGGCTGTTCCCTTGCCTGGGGTGCTTCTTACCTGGATCTGCCCGTTGGCGGCGTCCACCATTCTCTTGACTATGTACAGGCCAAGACCGCTCCCTTCCACATGGTCATGGAAGCGTTTGAACATGGTGAAGACTTTGTCCTGCTTATCAGGCGGTATCCCCAAGCCGTTGTCTTCAACTGTAAGGTGCGTTTTGCCGCCGATCCTCTCCATCCGCACAGTAATTTCCGGCCTCCTGTCAGGCGAGCGGTACTTGATGGCATTGCTCAGCAGGTTATGGATGACGCTTTTGAAGTTCTTGCCGGAAAACCCGGAGAAGAGCCTTTCCGCGGAGACCACCTTGATTTCAGCGCCGGACTCCGCTATCTGCTTGTGCAAGTTCAGCTTTGCGGTTTCCACCGCACCATAGATGTCGAGCTCTTCGGGTTCCTTGCCCAAGCTTGTCTTCTCAATCTCCACAATAGTCGTAAGGTCACGGATAGTTGTGGTAAACCGCTTGATGGTGGACCGCATCAACTGGGCGATCAGGTTGGTCTCCCCTCTGTCTATCGGCTCCCTGGCGAGAGCCTCGGAGAGCTCGTCAAGCAGACCCTCGATGTTGGACACCGGTGACTTCAGGTCGTGGGACGCCGTGTAGACAAAGTTGTCAAGGTCGAAGTTGGCACTGACGAGGGCTCTGTTCCTGCTGTCCAGTTCCCGGTTCATCTTATAGCTACGTTCGAGCAAATCCTGGCTTTGCAGGTGAAAGGCCAGCAGCTCGGCGAACATGGTGAACATGCCGATGACCTTGCCGTTGTTCACCTGTGCGGGTTTTGCGTCTATGGCGCAAAGGGTCCCAAAGAACTCCCCGTTCTTTAGGATGATGGGAACGGATATGTAGCTTTGCAGACCATACATTTTGGGGGTGTGATGATTCTTGTAGAGGGGGTCCTCGCTGACGTTTTCAATGACCACCAGCTTGCGGCAGTCCCGTATCTCGTTGCAGATGGTCGTCTCCACCTTCAGCTCCGCGCCCTCTTCCAGGCCAAACTGCACCCGGTCAAGGACGCTGCAGGCAAGCCACCTGTCTTGCGTCACCCGGGCAACCGCCGCAAAGCCCATTCCGGTTGTCTGGCAAATAACATCAAGCATCGTGGGGACAACTGGAATTTGCCTGACGGCTTCCAGGTCCTTCAATAATTCGTCCGGCATATCAATTAAGCAGTGTCACACCTTTACGAAATATCAGGCTTGGTAAGGATGCCACGGTTTTAGATAGTTCCTAGGCTTGAAGTTAAAAGAAATTTTGGGATTGTGCATGAATGACTGCGATTAGTCCTGAAATAAGCAATCCCGTAAAACGTGGAATTTTTGAGCAGAAAGGTGGAGGTTAGCTTGCGAGGTCAAGTCCACCCCTGTTTCGGCGGCCTGCATGCCAACTACAACAAGAGGCAACGCGGTGTTGCGCAACGGAAGTGCAACAGAGTGCAACGGGAATGCAACACCGCATTAAACAGCCCTATTATCCGCGAACAGCCAGTTGGCAATCCCCTGTCTAGGCTATTTTGGCGGCAATAGGTGCATTTTTCTGCTTTTACAGCTGTTGTTCTGGGGTGCGAATGCCTAAGGTTACTTTACCTTCTGTTTTGCCGGTTCTAGCAACGTCTTGTTGCAGCCAAGTACAGCATTGCTATAGCCTGTTTGCCAGCTCTTCGTAACCCATAGCTCTCTGTCCCGCGAACGGCCATTTTACAGGTACAAAATCCGGGGAGGGACTTGAGACAGGCGATGATCAGACAGCAACAACCACAGCAACACAGTGCAACACTGCCCGTGCACCGTGTTGCTGTGGTTGTTGCTCCAGGCCAACATGATCAGCCTTAACACTCCCGAAACTGCTTTCAATATACCTAGAATAGAGCTTTTATGTGCTCTCAATGATGATTCCGCTCAAATACAGCGCTTGCAACGCCGGTTTAGCAGGCTGTTGCTTCATGTTGCTCATCTGTTGTTGCGCCGTGTTGCAGGACGTTGCGCCTGTACTGGAACACGTGGTGATGGTGAGACGGCTGTGTGAGGGGACATACAAGAGAACTGAAGCAGTCCTAACTTATTTTGCCGCCTCTTTAAAGGAAAGCTGTTGTTTTACAGCCTGAACGCGGCTGGCTGCCTGGTTATGGATAATTAAGTTCTATATTTTCATATGAAAATATAAAAGCACCTGAACAAAGGGGGCTGGTTTGGAGTATATATTAATATATTAAAATATAAAATTAATATAATACATACAAGGGCCCGCTCCCTATGAGACGCAGAACACTAACAAACCCAGTAGACGAATATATCGCTTCGCTCGCACCTGAAAAACAGGAGCTGGCAAAGGAAGTGAGGCGCATTGTTGCCGCCTCTGTCGCACATCTGCAGGAAACTGTCCGGTGGGACTGCGCCTGCTATTTTTTCCATGGCCCTGTCTGTTACTTCGCCTCCTCGCGTGGCGGCATCCATTTGGGCTTTTTCCGCGGCAAGGAGCTGTCTGACCCGAAGCGCCGGCTCATGAGCCGCAGCAGTCTATACCTACACATAAAGGTGCGCTCGCTGCAGGATATCGATGAGAAATACTTTAGTGACCTAGTCCGCCAGGCGGTGCTCCTGAACCGCACTTAAACGCTTTCATTGGTAGTTTGAGAATGTTTTGTTGAGCTCATTGACTCGGCCTGTAGTCCATCGAATTTGCTAAGTCCGTTGAAGTGCCGTCCCAGAAAATGAGATCTTTTGAGCAGGAAGGTGGAGGTTAGCTTGCTTGGCCAAGTCCACCCCTGTTTCGTCGGCCTGCATGCTAACCGCAACAAGCGCAACGCGGTGTTGCGCAACGGAAGTGCAACAGAGTGCAACGGGAATGCAACACCGCATTAGACAGCCCTATTATCCGCGAACAGCCAGTTGGCAATCCCTGTCTAAGGCTATTTCGGCGGCAATAGGTACATTTTCCTGCTTTTACAGCTGTTATTTTGGGCACGAATGCCTCAGGTTACTTTACCTTCTGCTTTGCTGGTTATAGCAACGTCTTATTGCGGTCAAGTGCAGCATTGACACAGTCGTTTTGTAAACTCTTCGTAACCCACAGCTTTCTGCCCCAGCAGACGTGGGAATTTTGACACGGCTTTAAGGGATGTCTTCTATTTCGACCGTTTATGCCGAGCAATGCTTAATGCTACGGTTGTTGCAACGTTGTTGGTTTTTTGTTGCTGGGTTGTTGCGGTTTTGTTGCAACACGTTGTTGCAGTTTTGTTGCTGGGTTGTTGCAACACGTTGTTGCAGCTTGTTTTTAGCTTTTAGAATGCATTCCTGCACCATTTCTGAGCGTTTCTAATTTTTTCTGGTTCTTGCTAAGCCTTGACGGCGCAGCAAGGATAAAAAGTGTCTACATAGCCCACCCGGGAACACGCCATTGAAAAGCTCTAGACGGGAGAGGCGGGGGCCTTCAGGCAGGCAGAGAAAAGAAAAGGGTAGCCATAGACTACCCTATCATCCAAACAACTAACTAAACATGAAGTAACCACTTCGCTAGAAGTCGTTAGCCACACCCAAAGGTAGCAGCATTAGCTGGAGCTTTAACATTATAATCCTATAATATTTTTGATTATACTATCACTTTCTTATAATAATACCATCATAAAGCTTTTCTCATTGCCTTGTAGGCAGCATACTCCTCCGGATCCATGTGCTGCCGGATGTACTCCTCCATTCCCACGTCGTTCTTCTCCATTACATACCTGGTGAAGGAAGGGGCTGACTTGCATTTCTCAAACCCCAGCCGGCACATGTCCATGCCGGTATCCTCCGGCAGTCCCTCCAGCCACTCATCGTAATCCTGAAGG
Organism: Pontibacter pamirensis; assembly: GCF_010015475.1. Lineage (GTDB taxonomy): Bacteria > Bacteroidota > Bacteroidia > Cytophagales > Hymenobacteraceae > Pontibacter > Pontibacter pamirensis. The sequence continues at coordinate 19,574 of NZ_SSNI01000049.1, read as the reverse complement.
CTGGGGCTGAACGCTGTGGAGCGCTGGTGGTAGCGGGAGGTGATGTTGCCGTAGGTAAACATCAGCGCCTGTCCTCCGGCGGGCAGGAGTCTAAGAACTCCTCCTGGTTCTTCCTGTACTTCTCGTCCGGGTGCTTTACCTTTATCATTTCACTTTTGCGTTCTCATCTGTGCCGGTGATGTGGCCGATATAGCGGTAGCAGGTGGCCCTGCCAATGCCCAGTATCTTGGCTATTTCCTCCACGGTCTTTGTTCCGGAGTCGAAGAGTATCCTGGCTGACTTTGCCTTTTCCATGGCTGCCTTTGACAGCCCGACTGGCCTGCCGCCCTTCTTTCCCCTGGCTTTCGCTGAATCAAGCCCTGCCTTTGTTCTTTCGCGTATGATTTCCCGCTCGAACTCGGCTAGGGAGGCGAAGATGTTGAAGGTGAACCTGCCGGTGGGGGTGGCGGTGTTGATGCCATCCTGCAGGCTCACAAACTCCACCCCTCTTTCCTTGAACTCCGCCACCAGGTCTATCAGGTCCCGCAGCGAGCGGCCTAGCCTGTCGAGTTTCCATACCACTACTGTGTCACCTGCTCTGAGCTGCGAAATCATCTTCTTCAGCTCCGGGCGCTCCTTACTTTTGCCTGATTTCTTCTCGCGGAATATCTGGCCGCACCCGTGTTGGGTGAGGGCGTCGAGCTGCAGCTCCAGCTTCTGGTCCTGGGTGGAGACCCGGGCGTATCCTATCTTCATATCAGTCTCATTAACTCATCTCAAAAATATAAAAAGATTTTGATTAATGAGACGGCAAAATGAGATTGATTAGAGGCTGCAGGGGCAGGTACCGGGACAGGCCGGAGCCGTCTCAAAATTCCCACATATTCCGGGATTAATATTGTCAACCTATATCAGGACAATACACCCTCTGGCGTCTCAATAAAGCCGTCGCCGTCCGTGTCCCAGGCGGCTCAGTCAAAGGTAGCAAGACCAGTCAGAAGTTACCTTTCTACAGGGATTTTGATGGTTATTAAGGTCCCTCCAGTTTTAGGGCTGGTAATGGCAAAGCTACCGTTTAAGAGGCTCACACGGTCTTCAATCGTTCTTAGTCCCAGCCCGTTCGTTCCGCCCTTCCTGTACCGAAAGCCTTTGCCATTGTCGCGGACCTGTACCACGATCTGCTCCCGTTTCCTGGATAACTGAAGGTGCGCCTCCGTGGCCTGTGCATGCTTCACGACGTTGTTGACCAGTTCCTGGCTGATGCGGTAAAGGGCTAACTCCAGGTAAGACTCCAGTCTCCCCTCCAACCCCTCTACCTGGCAGCGTATATGAAAGGAACTCTGGTCATACCTCCTGCACAGATCATGAAGGCCTTCCTCCAAACCAAATTCCTTCAGTACGATCGGGACGAGCTCATGAGATACCCTGCTGGTCTCGTTGATCGCCTCTGTCAGCAGTTCTTCAGTGCGCTTGACGGCTGATTCCGGCACTTGCCGCGCTACCCGGTCCAGGTTTAGCTTGGTTGCGAACAGAAGCTGGCCTAACCCGTTGTGCAGGGACTCCGATATTCTTCTTCTTTCCTCTTCCTGGGCTTCCAGTATGGCCAGCAAAATGCCTTTCTGCTGATCCAGCCGAAGTTCTAGGTTCTCTTGCTCCAGCTGCTTGGTTTCTGATATGTCCAGATTGACACCCAGCGTCTTCTCGGCTCTTCCATGTTTATCACGCAGCAGGACAGCCTTTACCTTCATGGTCATTACCTGATGGTTAAAATTGATGCGTATGGTTTCCTCCAAAGGCTCATGACTTTCCTGGAAATGGTGAACTATTCTTTCGGCAACAGGACGATCTTCTTCTACCACGTAATCAAGGTAGACCTCCGGTTTTACCGGGCTGCCCTCCGGTAAACCAAAGAGGCGGTACATGCCCTTAGACCAGTGGAGTGTTTCAGTGGCAATGTCCAATTCCCAGCTGCCCATGTGGGCTATTTCTTCCGCCTGCTTCAGGAGTGTCAGGTTTTTAAGAACCTCCTGTTCTGCCTTTTTCTGCTCCGTTATGTCCTGCACCTTACCCAGGATTTTAACCGGATTGCCAAGTGCATCAAGGACCACTTTACTTTTCACAATCATATAACGCATCTGCCCATCCGATCTGTAAACCCGTCGCACGTACTCGTAAGGCTGTTTATCCTGTATCGCTTTCCTGATGATCAGGCGTGCATCAGCCGCATCCTCGGGGTGGGAAACAGCGTCAATAAAATCAAGGGTGGGAACAAAGGACTGGGGCTCGTAGCCCAGTAGCCTGTACAAATTATCAGAGAAACTGAAGCGAAGGGTGGCAAAGTCTGCTTCGTAACTGCCCGTATTGCCCACCTTCTCGGCCTCCCTGAACAGCTGTTCCCGCTCCTGTATCTTCTTCTGTGCCTGCACGCGATCATCAATATCAGTGCAGGTGCCAACCCACCGGACAACTTTCCCATCGCCGTCCTTAACAGGCACTCCCCTGCTCAGGTGCCAGCGGTAGTTTCCATCGGCCTCACTTCTGATCCTGTGCTCCACCTCAAAATCCTCCTGCCTGCGCAGCGAACGCTTCCACACATCAGTTGTCAGGCTAAAATCATCGGGGTGGATCACTTCCTGCCAGCCTTGCCCGAGGGCCTGTTCTGTCGTCTGCCCCGTGTACTCATGCCACCGCTTATTGAAAAAGTCACCGAAACCGTCCGGCAACGTTGTCCATGCCATATGGGGAATAGACTCCACCACCAGCCGGACCCTCTGCTCAGCCTGCTGCTTTGCCTCAAACAAGCGGGCATTGTCGATGGCAGCCGCTGCCTGGGCGGCAATGTTTTTCACCAGTTCTTCCTCATTCTCTGAAAAAACACCAGGCTCCGGATGCCCAAAGAACAGGCCGCCAATTACATTCCCACTCCTGGTTACCACCGGAAGCGCCATATAGCTTCGCACAGGCAAGTGCCCCTTTGGCATTCCGTGGTGAGGTCGGTTCTGGCCGTACCTGGGGTCTTTGGTGATATCATCTGAGCGAACTATCTGTTCTCCGCGAAGCGTGGGCTCCAGAATGGGCGTATGGCGGATAACTGGAAGATGGGCAAAGTCCTCAGGGTTTGCGCCAGAGAGCGCGTAGAGGGTGTACTCTTCTCCTTCTTCGTTGTACTTTTTATAAAACAGGGCCCCGAACCTCGCCTTGCTGATTTGGGTGGCGATATCTGTCACATTCTGTACCACCTTATCCAAATCCAACTCGGATGTCAGCATGCTGCCTATCTGGTTGATCAGTTCCAACTGCGTGTTTCTTTCCTCCAGCTTTCGCTGTGTCTCCCTTAGCTGCTGCAGCAGTTCCTCCTGTTCTGTTTCTTTGTAATTGGGGTCCATTCAGATAATATAAGAGATATCAGAAGCTTACTTCCATTCACTCACAGGCTCTATAGAGCCGCACCTTAAGCTTCTTTTAGTACTTTAAGTTGTACGGGAGCCATAGGTAATTAGACGTAAGCAAGCTTTGCTTGCGAAAAGACGCTTACTCCTTCAGATCGTCCAGGTCCATCATGTTCAGGTAAGGGTCCAGGCAGCCTTTGCTCTCAAAGCCGCGGACTGTAATCATACGGTTGTTTGCCGGCGGGCGCCAAACCTCGGCAAAGAAGCCTCCTATGTGGTACAGCGCCTTGCTGTAGCATCCCTGATGCGCCCTCTGACAGGAGCCGACAGGAGCTGTGCTCTCCATTCTATCGGGAGGCAGTTAAATTTGTCCATAGTCGTAACCGCATATTGATTTTTGAAATATATAATTAATATTGATACAGCCGGTTTGCAGACGCTTCGCCACCCAGGCTTTCGGTCCCAGAAAATGGGGGTGCCTGTTTCTCATTAGCTAACATATCAGTTAGTAACATTTGCAATGATAAGCAACAGCATGCTTGAAGCTTCGCTCACTCAGGTGTTATGTTTAACATATAAGACGTTATTGGCCATGCTCACAATCTGTTCTAAACGACTACTGCCACACTGATCTCTCATCATTTACCCCTCTTATGGGACAGTGGGACTACATATTAAATCATTATAGCCTTGCTGTGTTCAGTAGCTAGAGCTAAATATCCCAGAGCACTATTCCCACACGAGCAGAAAAGGCTGTTGAAGTGGAAGAATACATCAATTTAGCAGAAAGCCGGCTGTGAATGGTCTTGCTGTAGACTTTTACTACACCTGTTGCTGAGCTGCTAAGGCTAAGCAACCCTTGGCAATACTTCAGGGAGTACAATGCAGTATGCCTGACTAAGCCTCTACCAGCGGAAAAGCTAGACGCCCTCCTCAAAAAGCCCTTGAACAGAAAGTGACCCATCCTTAATAGACTTAATGAAGGATTAGTATATAAAACTATCAATCGTTTCAGGACGAGGCAACATGACTTATAATACTACAAAAGCACTCTAGCATTAGTCGCGGTTTAGAGGCATTCATATTTTTTACAAAGGCGTATTGTATAGATTAAACCTCTCCCTTAGATTTAGCAAATTTTACAAGCTCAACTGTATTCTTACAGCCTGTCTTCTGGAGCATGTTTTTGCGGTGCGTACTAACAGTTGCTGTCGTAATAAACAGCTTTTCTCCGATCCTCTCACTTGTTAGCCCATCGGAAAGCAATTTCAGTACTTCCTTTTCACGCTTTGATAAGATAGCTTCTTTCCCTTCTCCCTCAAAGGAGAACATCCCCACTAGCTCATCTTCTTTCTTTATAGTGAGCAAGGAAGGTCCTGTGCTTTTAACGGGAGTGATATCTGTGCAAATGCTAAAATCAACCAGGGGGTTTCCGGATGGGTCTATCTTCACGAAAGTGGTGTAGTGATTTAAACGAACTGTGGACCCGTTGGCGGCTCTCACATTGAAATCGAAAGTAAAGCTCAGCTTTTTCCTTGCCTCAACTGGAAAGCTGTAGTACTGCCTAAATAGCTCTTCGTGTATCTGTTTAAGTGTTTCCCTGTCTGAGGGTAAAAGTATCTGGAAAGCAAAGTCAAGCCCTTTTTTAAACCACTCATCCCTATCATAGCCCAACACTCTTTTAGTCCCTTCACTGAGGTAGATGTAGCGCATCTTGCTAAAATCGATTGAAAAGCAAAAACAATAGGATTGGTTCAACACCTTTTCGAACTCTGTATTCGGAATGAAGGATTCATAATCAGCCACACTTCCATAAGCAAAGCTCTTCCTGAAAATATGGATCAGTCCTTCTAGAGAATATAAATCTTTCATTATATGAAAAAATTGTTGACAAATATAAAAATACCCAAATATGAGTATAAAACAATAGGTGGGAAAAGTTATTTTTGATTCATCACTATCGATTAAACAATGTAGGAGAACGATGGCTCCTCCTGAGGTCTTAACTTAATCCTTTTACAGGCTCTTGCCAAAGAGCTTTTTCTTACGTTTCACTCTTGGTAACACTAGGCATACTTAGTCCCGTGTAGAAATCCTGCTCTTGTGTGGGATAGGTTAGAAGCGGCTCTGCAGTACCGCCTCAAGGCGGTTGTTTTACAATTGACTTTGCTAACCCTGATTTACCGCTCCCAGCCTTCTTTCTGTTAGCGTCCATTGAGCTAAAAGCAGCTATTCTTTTTGGCTCTCTATCCTGCCGCACGGGCGCTGCGGCTTTCCTGTGCCTTTTTTTCCTTTCACTCTAAATACTTAATTCTATGCAAGTAAAAAACGTTGTTACTAAACTAAGGGAGGGGCTGTTGCGCTGCACGCTGCTGCTTCTCCTCTCCCTGCTGCTGGCCAGCCCCGGGGCCCGGGCAGGCAGCGCAGCGGCCACCGAGTGGACGCTCATCCAGGAGGTGGACGGGGTGTCCTTCTACTACCAGGTGGCCGACTGCAACGGCCATCAGGTGCTGCTGCTGCGGGTGGTGAACGCCAGCACCCAGAAGGTGGCGGGCCACTGGCTGCTCGACATCAACACGGGCAGCGGCAAGCTGCAGTTCCCGGGCGTGCTCATGCCCCTGGAGAGCGGCAGCGAGCAGGCAGCCTCCTGCACTGCGCCTGAGCCGAGCCTGGCTATCCCCATGCCTGCAACTGACCTCTCCTCCCTGCAGCTCTCCCTTGCCGCCACGCTTAACCCTGCCTGATGAACCCATAAAACTGTAAATGCATGAAAGTGATATCTACTTCAATAAACGGCAGGCCCACGCTCGGCGCCAGGGCCTGCTCCTTGCTCTGCGCCCTGCTATGGGTGCTGCTGTTGGCCCCGTCCGGAGCTAGCCTTCAGGCACAGTCCCTGGGAACAGGTTCATTCTCTTACCACTCCTCAGGTGTCTCTGCCGACGGCAAGACGTACACTTGGGGGGTGAACTGGTACGGCCAGCTGGGCAATGGCTCAACTACAAACGCCAACGTGCCGCAGGACATATCCGCCAGGATAGGCAAGGCGGTGGTGAGCGTGGCCAATGGCTATGCCCATACGCTTGCCCTCGCCTCTGACGGCACGGTCTACGCCTGGGGGCATGGGGGTAGCGGCCAGCTAGGCAACGGCACCAACAGTATATCATATGTTCCGGTGCAGGTGTCAAACCTGACGGGAGTGACGGCCATCGCCGCCGGTGGCTGGCACTCCATGGCCGTCGGGGCTAATGGGGAGGTCTACACCTGGGGGTTTGGGGGCAGCGGCCAGCTAGGCAACGGCGGCACCAGTAACTCTAATCTTCCGGTGCAGGTGTCAAACCTGACGGGAGTGACGGCCATCGCCGCCGGTGGCTACCACTCCATGGCCATCGGGGCTAATGGGGAGGTCTACGCCTGGGGGCATGGCTACCAAGGTCAGCTGGGTAACGGCACCGGTGGTAGCTCCCTTCTTCCGGTGCAGGTGTCAAACCTTACAGGAGTGACGGCCATCGCCGCCGGTGCCTACCACTCCATGGCCATCGGGGCTAATGGGGAGGTCTACGCCTGGGGGTATGGCTACCAGGGCCAGCTGGGCAACGGCACGATTACTTATAGCTCCCTTCTTCCGGTGCAGGTGTCAAACCTGACGGGGGTGAAGGCTATCGCCGCCGGCATGCATCACTCTATGGCCATTGGGGCTGGCGGAGAGGTCTACGCCTGGGGGTATGGGGGCAACGGCGAGCTTGGCAACGGCACGTACACTCTTTCATCTATTCCCGTGCAGGTGAAGGACCCTGCGGGTACAGGTCTCCTGACGGGGGTGAAGGCTATCGCCGCCGGTATTTATCACTCCTTGGCCATCGGAGCAGATAACCAAGCCTACGCCTGGGGGTTTGGGTACTGGGGCCAGCTTGGCAACGGCACCAACAGTCGTTCACCTCTTCCGGTGCCGGTGCAGGGCCTGTTTCCCGCCTCCTGTATTAGCCCCACGCCAGTAGCTCAGAATATAAGCCGGTCATTAGACGCTAGCGGCACTGCTACAGTCACTCCTGCCGATATAGACAATGGCAGCGGAGATGGCTGCGGTTCTGTTACTATGCAAGTAGCATCTACTTTTGGAACAGTCTGTGCAACTGCACAAGAGGGACATAATCTAACGTTACAAGCACCAGCAGGGACAGTCATAGTTGCCATCAACTTTGCAAGTTATGGTACGCCGGAGGGTTCATGTGGAGCTTTTTCCATAGGTTCTTGTCATGCTGCTAACAGCAAATCCATTGTTGAGGGCCTTGCCTTAGGAAAAAGCTCTGTTACTATTCCAGCTACAAATGATGTCTTCGGGGATCCATGTGTTGGTACAGTTAAACGCCTGTACGTAACAGCAACTTATGCTGCTCCTGCTAACAGCATCAGCTATAACTGCACCAATGTAGGAAACAACCCGGTAATGCTGATTGTAACGGATGAGCTTGGAAACAGCCAAACAGCTACCGCAACTGTAACAGTATCAGACGCAAGTGCGCCTACCTTTACTGCCGCTACGCCTGCCGAGGCATCAGCCTTCAACCGTGGCACTAGCCAAGGTTGCACATATGTAGCACAGGGAACAGAGTTCGACGCTTTTGCTGATGATAACTGCGGGGTGACTTCGCTAACCTACGCCTTAAGTGGTGCTACCACGGCTACTGCAACTGAAGCCACTTCCTTGGCAGGAGTAGCCTTTAACGAAGGTACCTCCACCGTTACCTGGACAGCAGTGGATGCAGTAGGCAACTCCACCAGCCGTAGCTTTAGTGTCACGGTGACCAATCAACTGCCCGACCCGAGCGCTATCACTCCCTCCACTGTGGAGCCGATTCAGATCAACACCAGTGTATCTGCGACTGCCTCCTTTACCGACAACAACGTCGTGAGCGCCACCTGGGTGTGGGGGGACGGAACGGAGACAGTCATAGGTCCCACCTCGCCTGCCATTGCCCTGGCAGCAGGTACAATCTCCGGCAGCCACACCTACACCACGCCAGGCGTTTACACGGTAAGCCTTACCCTCACCGACGCCTGCGATGAGTCTGTCACCTCTACTTACGAGTACGCCGTTGTCTACGACCCGTACGGGGGCTTTGTGACAGGCGGCGGCTGGATTATCTCTCCTGCCGGAGCCTACAAAGCGGACGTGACTTTGGAAGGAAGAGCCAACTTCGGCTTTGTTTCTAAATACAAGAAGGGGGCCACAGTGCCGTCAGGCCACACAAACTTCCAGTTCCAGGTCGCCAACCTGCACTTTACCAGCACGAGCTATGAATGGTTAGTTGTGTCCGGCGCCACCGCTCGCTACAAGGGTGAGGGAACCATCAACGGCAGCGGCTGGTACGGCTTTATTCTCTCTGCCATTGACGGGCAGGTAAGCGGAGGGGGCGGCACAGACAAGTTCCGCATCAAAATCTGGGACAAGAACAATGGAGATGTAGTTGTTTACGACAACAACTTGGGTGATACAGGGGATGATGCCTATGCAGAGCTGGCTATCGCCGGAGGCTCCATTGTGGTGCACGAAGGAACCCGTACCTCTTCCTCCAGCTCCCTTGTTGCCGCCGGGGCCATAGCACCAGAACAGCTGAAGGGAAGCTTCTACAGCTACCCCACCGCCTTCTCCGACAGGACCACCATCGCCTTCTCCCTGGAGAAAGAGGAAAGCTATGTGCTGGAGGTGTATGACATGAAGGGGGCCCTGGTCAAGAGAATGGCAAACGGCTCAGCCGAGGCAGACAGACTCTATGAGTTCGAGCTCAGAAGTGATAATCTGCGGGAGGGCATCTACATCGCCCGCCTCACCACAGCATCATCTGTTCAGAGCCTGAAGGCCGTGCTCAAGAGGTAAAACAGCTTGAGAGTGAAAAGGAAAGAGCCCGCTGCTATCATAGCAACGGGCTCTTTCCTTTTATAACTTAACAGGAATAGCTGCATGCAAGGTAACGGAGCACTCTACTTCTGTGTCAGAAAGGGCAGTCGCCATAAAATACAAGCCGCTCCTCCTTAACATAACTAGCTTTACCATCCTTTCTTGGTCCATTTTTAGAGCAAATTTGTATAAGACCATTAATAGTAATGGAGTACTACTACCAGCGCCTGGTGCTCGGGGAACTAAAATTTTAAAGCTGCTTTTATCTGTCTTCGTAGCAGTTCGCATTAATGGCCACTATTACAGTGCTCAGTGAGCGCTTAGCTTTTAATCGTCCAGAACTACAGGAAAAGCAATCAGCCTGCAAGCCAGCAGCAAAAATTATGCTGACTTGCAGGCTGATTAAATAGCACCAAGGCATGGCTTACAGTGACACCTGGCAAGTTCTACGCCTGCGGCTTCAGGTTACTGTTAAAAATGTCCCGGTGCAGTTTCCAGTCTCCGTTTTCACGTTTCCAGATAACAATGTACTTCGCCTCATCAACAACCTGATCCCCTTCCACTGAGAGTGTAGCACGGCTTACCTCGTATGCGGTGTTCTCATGCTGCTCTACCTCCCGTGTCTGAAGTTCTATAGACTTGATGCCCATATTCATCAAAGCCTGAAAGAAGTTCTGAATCTGCTCGCGTCCTTCTACAATATCGCTATTGGGTGGCATTATCATTCCATCTTCTGTATAAAGTGCTGCCATACCCGCAGCGTCTCCGCGTCGATAGGCTTCCATAAACTTTTTATTTTGACGCTCAATTTCACTTCGGATTTCGGCTGCATTCGCTGTGTTCATTGTTGTATTTGCTTCCATGTTCTATTATTAAGTTAAATGTTTGAAGATCTGAGTTTGCTGCAGCTATTAACTTTAAACTCTGCTACTACACGAATACGACAGGCAAACACTACCGCCCATGATACAATACGATTTCTGTCCGCCTGAAAAAGCTTGATATTTACTATACATATTTACGGTTTTATACCAATAAAGTATAAATATATATCATAAAAAGCATAAAAAACTCCTGTTTTAGAAAAACTAGGAATCAAGCCAATATTCTGGCAGGTTAAAACCCAGTATTTTTGTGGTCGAGCAAGTGCGGCAGCTGTGCCTGGAACGCCTCAACAGGCACAGCTGCCGCACTTGCTCGGTAAGGGGGCATATAGGCTTCCTCATTCGATACATTCGCACAACTGCCTTTCCTTGTCCCTTAACAGCTATTATGTAAAGCAACATTACTCTTGAAGCTTCTGCTTTCCAAAATGTAAAATCAAACATGTAAAGCGTTGTATGGTCTACTAAAAAGATTCCATGAGTTTTTGCAACGTTTCACAGCCTCCTTACTACATATCTTTGATTAACTTGAAAGGGTTCTTATAACTTTCAAAGCTAGAATATTATGTTCATATCAAAAGATTTGAATAATTTTTGCAGGAATCTTTGTTTCGTTTATTTCGTTTATTAGATTTGAATAAAACGGGAAACAAAATGGAAGCAGTAATCGAGAGGCCAACTATACAAGATCAGGAAGTAGCTAGTAAATCCCTTATAGGGTTTAGAAAAGCGATAAAGGGAAGAAAGTTAGCAAGCAAAGGGAAATCCAATGTTGTAAGAATTAAGGTACAAGAAAGTGAAGAGTACATCACCCTTCCTAAAAAGGCTCTGGAACTACTTTCTTATATCCTGTCGAATATGGCAGAGGGGAAGGCAATCTCTCTCATCCCTTCAGAATCAGAGGTAAGCACACAACAGGCTGCAGATATGCTAAATGTTTCCAGACCCCACGTAGTTAAGCTGCTTGAGAAAGGTGCTATTCCCTTTAAGAAGATTGGGAGTCACAGGAGAATATTATTAGAAGATTTACTCAAATATGAAGCAGAGCTGAAAGAACAGAGAAGTAGAAATTTACAGTTTTTAGCAGAACAGGCTCAAGAGTTAAATTTAGGCTACGAATGATTCATTCCCCTAAGTTTGTTGCTGTTCTTGATGCATGCGTAATTTATCCAGCACCTATAAGAGATTTGTTACTGCATTTGGCTAGTTCTGATTTATACACTCCTAAGTGGACTAACAAAATTCATGAGGAATGGATAAGAAACCTTCTCTTAAACCGTCGTGACCTTGATAGGGTACAGTTGCAGAGGATTCCAGACGCCATGAATAGTTCTTTCCCTGATTCAAATGTGGAAGAGTACGAGGATCTTGTTGCAGCAGTCAATTTGCCCGATCCTGATGATCGTCATGTAGTAGCGGCGGCAGTTCGTTGCAATGCAGATGTGATAGTAACTGCTAACTTAAAGGATTTCCCTAACGAGTATCTAAGCAGGTTTGACATTGAAGCGCAGCACCCTGATCATTTTATAGTGAACTTGATTGATTTAAATCCAGAAAAGGCCTTCCAAGCTTTTCAAAATCAGGTTTCATGCCTGAAGAACCCACCTAAAACAGAAACAGAAGTCTTAGAGAACCTTAAAAAGGTAGGACTGGAAAAAACTTGTATCAAGCTTAATAAGCTAATATAAGAACATTTACAAACGAGGTACGGGCGTAGCTGCTTTTCATGTGACTACTTAGTATTAGTTGAACAGAGGGAGAATGGGCAGATAACTATAATAAAGAACGTGTTGCTATTGTTGGAGTGGTTAGCTTTACATTACAACGATAGTTGCTTAAGTCAAATGTCTTTAAAGCACTGCTAGTTAGTGGCAATAAGCTCAACTTTAAATGATGTTTGCATCCTTCTACTAACTAATTTTGCCAATTCAACAGACCTCCATGATAAGCTTAAGCTCTGACAATAAAGAACAGCGTGTTACAAGTGTTTCAGAATATATAACTGTGATTCTGGAAAAAAGAAGAAAGCTTGAACCTGAAAGAGATATATGGTTTAGAGGTCATGCTTCTGTAAATTATAGCCTATGGCCTAGTTTATATAGAGAGACATTATCTCGAGAAACAAAGAAGAGGCCTGTCATTAGCGAGGCAGGGCAAATACATGCAATAGAAATGAACATTGATGCCTCCTTTTCCAGAAAGGCATTTTCATTTTTTAGCAAAAGAGGCATTCCTGACACCCCTTGGTACAGATACTTTTTAAAGCAACACTACAAGCTTCGCACAAGATTACTTGACTGGACTGAAAGCGCCTTAATAGCTTTATTCTTTGCACTAGAGGATAAAAATGAAAAGGTTAAAGGAGATGATGCTAGAGTTCTTATTCTGGCGCCAGGAAGACTAAACAATTACTCAATAAACAAGCTGCTAAAACCTCAAAGCACCTTACCCTTACATATCATACCTACCCCGAAAGATCTACCAGAAAAAGGGAAGCTGTGGACTGAAAATGGTCTCCTCAATCCAAACCAACTGCTACGTAAGTATTACAGGTTAGATTGCAGCGAAGGTGAGGAGATGTACCCTATTGCACTGCATCCTCCTCACCTTGACGAAAGAATGTCAGCACAACAAGCTTGTTTTACTTTATTTGGCAATGTGGTAGACGGACTTGCTACAAATGATAGCAACCAGGAATTTCTGGATCATGTTTGCATAAATGCTAACTACAAACTCCAGATGTTAGAGGAACTTAAAGTCTTAGGAATCAACAATTATTCTGTATATCCTGATTTGGATGGTCTTGGGCAATCCATAAACGATGACTTCTATATGATTTTCAATAACTCAAAGTCATGGGACGGTTTAGGTGACCTCTTGTCATAAGTTCTCCTAATCTTTATTAAAAAGTATCACCTATAGCTCTAAATAGTTGCTTATAAATTAAGGTAGATTCTTTTCTTGATATTCAGATATTTAACATAAAATTACTTATCGGCTGCCCCCTTTATGTTTAGGCACCATAATTCCGTGCCTTGTCAGCAGCCCCTCCAGCGCCTCCGCTTTGCTGCGCGCTGCCTCCAGCTGATCCTTTACTGCCTGCAGCCTTCCTTTCTCTTCCTGAAGTTTATCCTTTTCCATTTGGAGCTTCTCCTGCTCTGCCTGAAGAAAGGCCAGACGCACATGCTCCTCCACATACAGCATACCTCCCCTGCCTGTCAGCAGCCAGTCTAAATTCAAATCGGGAAAGGCAGCCCAGAGCCGGAGGCAGCTCTCCAGGGTGGCGCCCCACTTGTCATTCTCAATACCAGACACTCGTGCTTTCCCCACTCCAAATATGTCTCCCAGCTCGTCTCCAGTTAGATTCTTGTGTCTGCGGAAGCTCCTTAGTCTTCCTCCGAAAGTAGTCTGTATTGTCATATATACCATGGAATAAGCATCTCCCGCCTACTCAGTACTAGGGTACGCCTTTGCTTTAAGATAAGGTTCTAGGCAGTTCCGGCCCCTGGCTCCACGAACGGTCAGTATGTGGTTATCTGTGTGTGAATACTACACCTCCGCAAAGAATTCGCCCATATGGTAGAGCGCTATACTGCATCCCCTCTCATTGCGCATGGTTAGGAACTTGCCCTGTTGCCAAACGAGCTTAGCTCTAGTGTCTAATCAGAGTTGAAAGAGTTCCAGTTGGTTTATCTGGCAGTATCGGTTGTTGAACTTTGGTTTGAGCATGCGGATGTAGTGCTTCTCCAGCTTGAGCACATCTTCCTTGTCCGGGTACTCCTGCAGGTAAATCACCGCTCCTTCGGAGCACTTGTCTTTGTGCTTGATAACTCTCCAGAAGATGTTGCTGGTCTCGCCCACATAGACACAGGTGCCGGAGTCAAAAATCAGGTACAGAAAGTAAGACCTGTTTTCTTTCACATAGCGCCAACTCCTGTACTGATGCAGGACCTCTCTCCTTCTATACTGCCGGAATTCACGTAATGGAACCATCTACTTCTTAACGTTAGCTTTAGCTTTAAACGAATCCCCAATGGATGTTCAACAAACAGGCTACTACAATTTTCAAGATACTGAAAGGAAATAAATTCTGCAATCTCCTCTGCCATGCACGATGTGCCAAACCCACAGCACCTTCTGTGCCCAGGCTCCGGCTTGCGCAGCGGTTAGCATAGCAAGAAAATTGGCGGCACAAAAATTTCCTTCGCTACATATTTGTAAATAGAAATATTTATTACCTTGCGCGCCTCAAGGGCCTCCTGCTCTTTTTATCATATACCAGAACCCGGAACGGTTCGCTCCTGACATTGTATGATGTAAGGCAAAGAGGCTGCCCTATTAAAGCAGCCTCTTTTGCTTTGTCACGTTGTCCAATTACGCTAGACATCGCCTTTTCTCTCGTTAAGCGGCCATAGCCACGGCAGGCAGCGCTTCCTTGCTTTCCTCTGCCTTCAAGTCCAGGATGTAGCTGGCTGCTTTAAAAGCCCTGGTACCCGCGTAGATAATCATGGTCCTGTCTTCTTTGAATTTGCTCACCCAGCCCTGTAGGTAAGCCACCGAGTTCTCAAAAACAGCTTCTTTGATACCAGTAAAGGCACAGAGGAAACGGTTCTGATAAGTAATGAGTCTAATTAGGTTAATTAATCTAATTTCTTTCTTCCCCCTTTTGTAAAAAACATTTGAGTTATAATGCTGACACAGGAGAAACGAATCATAAAGGTGCCACAGAAGCTGGGCCTTACGCTGCGCCAAATCAGAGAGGAACTCAATTGCTCCAACGAGACACTGCTAAAAAACATTAAGCGCCATCCCGCGCGTTAAAGCAACCTATTATCTTACTGTTTGCCATTTAGATGGCGTTTACTCCTACGCCTTCCGCTACTATGACGAGGACGGTGACTGGGAGGAGAGCGAGGAAGGTGATGTGGTGGCCTTTACCGAAACAAAAGCGCATGAGGTGGCAGAGTCCCTGCTCTAGGGGCGGCGCCTGCTTTGCTGAGGGCGGGAAAGCCACTGTTCTGACAGCTGAAGAATGGAGGGTATCGCAATGATAAGGCTGGCTGAACTGTGGCCAGCGCACCTCTCTCTGACGGATTAGCATAATTTGGCGGAGTGCTGGACGGTGGGGCAAAGCTTGCCGGGGAGGTCTATTGTAAGCTTCCGGCCATCAAGTAGTTTCCCTAATGGTCAGATAGAGACCATCAGGGAAGCAGTAACAGCATAAGTTTGGATAGCTTGGAACGTATTGGTACTCCAAAAATGCGCTACTTATCGTCATAACACAAGGTATTCGTATTATAGATTGTAACAAGCTTTTCGCAGCCCATATTGATTCTAAATATTAATACTCTGGCTGAAGCGCCACTTTTTACATGCTAAAGCTTGCAAAATTACATGCATTTATAACATCATAAACAATAGATGTAGTTAATTAGCCTTGTAGCTCAGCGACTCGTTTGCCTAACTGTAGGCACCTTTGATCGCGGCAATAAAGAGAGCCTGCTACAGAAGCTGCGCGTTGTCTTCTGCAACAATGTAAACTGTAAGGAGGAAGCCCGTAAAGTCCTGGCTGAGGGCGGCATCAAGCTTGTCTTCCAGGAGAAACCCGGGTTTACCCCTGTTGATGGTTTCACTTTCTGGAGCGTGGACAACCCGGCCATCGGCATGACGCTGCGCTACAACAAAATAGACAACTTCGCCTTTATCCTACTCCACGAGCTGGGCTATGTGTACCACCACCTGAAGGATTATGACGAGGAGGAGATTATTTCCTGGGAATCAAATGATGAAGAGTACCGGGGTTCAGGCAGGGAGCAGGAGGCAGATACTTTTGCGCAGGACAATCTGATAGACAGGGAAATGTGGGATGCATTTGTAAACTCCCAAACACGCTTCCCTGATGAGGCTATCAAGGGTTTCGCTCATCAGGCTAATATCCACCCCGCGATAGTGAGGGGGAGGCTGTGCCACCAGTTTGACCTTTACAGGACAAAGACCTCTATCGATCATAAGATACACTAAACCTAAAGCGGCCACATCAGCCGCTTTTTTACTTTCACCACCTGCTCTCCACAACGACGTGCAGCGGTGTAAAGTCTGCTGCCTACTCTATCTTAAGCTACCTATCTGCCAGGTGGCTTTTCCTTTTACAACTAAAGAGTGGATGCTTAGTCTAAATCCTCAGGCTCCTCCTTGGTGGGAACGCTTTAGCTCAGCACCCATGCCCTTGCCTCATCATAGTCGTCAAACTCCTGGAACGGGAAGGGCAGCCTCGTCACATCCAGCTGCTGCTTCATGTTGGTGGAGCTAACCTGGTTGAAGAGGTCCTTAGCGTTCACTTTCGCCATCTTCTTCAAGTTAGAGGCCAGAGGCATGAACACGGGAGCCCACTCTTTCACGGCCCAGGCCTGGTCTGCCAGCCGGACCACGCGCGCCTCCCGGTAATCCCCCAGCCATCGCTCTACCTCCTGTGCCCTTATAACTTCAACATAAGCAGCCAAGGACTGTCTGTAATCGCTGCTGGACGCAAAACCGAGCCACACAGTCTCCACCAGCTTGTCCTCCTCGTGATAGTGTATTTCCGTGTACTTTGACTTGTAGAACAGCATAGGTGTGGTGTGGGATTGCTTTCAGTGGTTTTGGCTAGCAGAGGAGTCCTGGGCATTCTTACTTTCGATATCGCTTCTGTTGCAAAATAGGGAGTTTCCCTTTTAAATCCTAAAACACAACATACACTTTGTCTTGATGGCAGTTCTTTTCCTACTGTGTGCCGGTGTCGTAGAACTCTTCCCCTCGAACACGTATGCTCTTGCAGGCGCTGCCGTTCCAGCTGCAGAACTTTAGTAGCAAGCCACTGGCTATGGAATGGCTGGCGAGTAATCTATAATCATATTTTCTTTTAGCCTGTCTGGTTGTTAACTTACGTCCCACCACTTCTATGAAACAACAAAGGATTAGTTTATGGAGGATAAGATTACACATGAGGACAGAATGCACGGCTCTATTTTCGTGCTGCTCAAGCGCTTCGTGGAGAGCCAGTATGGCTATAGCTCGTGGGTGAACCTGCTGGAGGCGGCTGGTATCAGACATGCTCCCTACCAGATGGACGAGACGTACCCGACCAGCGAGATCGCTTCCATTGTAGGCAAGGCCTCCCAGCTGATGGGGGTCCCGCCGCACCAGCTGATGGAGAAGTACGGGGAGTCGCTGGTGCCGGACCTGCTGCTGATATACAATAAATACATACACCCGGAATGGCGCACCTACGACATGCTGCTCAACACAGAAACGGCCATGCACGCTGCCGTCAGAAAAGAGGACGACAGAGCAAATCCGCCCCTGCTGCTGGTGACAAAGAAGGGCAGCAGGCAGTTGATTGTCGACTACTACTCCAGGCGCAGGATGGCGGCTGTTGCCGTTGGCATCATTAAGGGCATCGCCAGGCACTATGACGAAAGCGATAAGGTAGAGGTCACGCTCCTGACGCCAGTGGGGGAGGAAAGGGTGCAGATAAGGGTGGATTTTCTTGCGTAGTTCCTCCAAGCCTTTCGTTCTGGAATCACTTATCACTTATTTCAGAGCGCTTCTAAATACTTCTGAAGTATTGCAGCAATAGAGGATGTGCCTTATTTGTAGGAGTGTAGGTTTCTTTTTGATTCAACCTTGTTGTACAATGTGCAATACATATTCCGCAATGTGTAATGCGCATTACAGAATACGTTTTCCGTATTCCGGATAATATACTTTCAGCGCATTGTGCGCAGGTAGGCGCGTATGGCTTTCACGTACTTATCCTCTACCTGCAGAAACTCCCCGAAGTGCCGGTTGTATTCATCAATCACCCTCCCCTCCACCATGTTATTCTTTTCCAGGTAGTTGATGTACTTGGCAATCTGGTTGATGTTGTTGCCGATACGCTTCAGCTCTCCGCCTGTTTTATCAAGGGCCCGGAACAGCTTCTTCGGGTTATGGACAGTGGCATCGCCAGGGGCAAAAATCTTCTTTCTCAGGTACTCGCTCTGGTCTTTGTAGCCGGCTTCCCGGACCTGCTCTGCCAGTTGCCCGCGCTCTTTTTCAGTGAGCCGCAGCCGCAGCATGAAGCTCCTCTTCTCCCCTTCTGCCAGCTTTGGTCGGCCGCCTTTTGGGTTCCAGCCTTGGGCCTGCTCTTCATTTTCCATCTGGTATTTTCTAAAGATTATGAGTCGCGAATAATCTGCACCCTGCTCCCACTACGTGGGGAGCGGGGCAAGAGGTTTCTGTAGCAACAGAAACACATCTTGCAAAGAAAATCCCGGAGGGGTTAATCGCACCGCAGCAGGCCACGAATTTTAAACGCTGATGGGGCAGTCGTGGCCGCTGCTAGCGCTTTGGAATTTGGATATAACTTTGACCGCGTTTCAAGGAGATGCGCTTAGAAGGGCTGAAAATGCGTCGTTTGAATTTGGTAGGTCACAAAAGGAAGAGCCTTCAAATAAGCTGGCTGCATCTGTTTTTAAAGCGGCATAAGGAAGGGTATATAGGAAGAACAGAGAGCTGAGGCCTGTTTACCTGCAGCACCACTTTTGTCTGCTGTTATACCGTCTACAGCCTCGAAAACTCTATAGTGGTAATGGCCCGTTCTGCCGTTTTCACACTCTGGTGAATGCACTCTGTTTCTTCTGCCTCAGTAGACCAAGACATCATAGAGTCACTGATGGATGTTATCTCGTAGGTCTGTAGGAGGCCCTCCCACGTAAACTGAATATGGTTCCTGCCGTTGCTTTCGAGCAGCGTGTAAACACATTCTGTTTCCGTTCCCGTGCCATAGGTTATGGTTGTCCTATAGCCATTGAAGTCAAAGAGAGTCCCCGTACTGTCTCTTTCCTCATGCACCAGCTGGCCGGAGGCATCATAGTGTTTGTAACTCTGGCTGACATTCACCCATTCTCCCTCTAGCTGACTGCCTATCTGAGGAGTTGGCGCCACATCTTTGCAGGAAAACAGGATAAGGAGGAACAGCAAGGGTGTTAGGCACAGATGTTTCATGTTTAAAGTATTAGACAACTGCAATATATAAGATTCGGAATTACTTTCACAAGTAACATGAGATAAAGAAGCAGCACACCCTTACGCCTTCTTTTCGTTAAAGCACTTTATGCCATCAGCCAGCGCAGCGCTTGTGTCTTCCTGGGGAAGGCCCGAAGCTCCAGGGGCAACAGGACGGCAGCCTGCATTTCCCTGTATATAGCCTCTACTTTACCCGCTGGAATGGTGTCTGTTGCCATTACCAGCGCGGCTTTCTCTACAGGAGCGGGTAAGAGCCCTACTGCCAGCTGCGCCATCATGGCCCGGTATTCCCTCTCCGTCATCTCCACACGGTTGCCGCCAAAGTCCAGCAGCAGTCTTCTGAACCTGTGCTCCCTGGAGCAGGACACAATGGAAACAAAG
>NZ_SSNI01000048.1 GCF_010015475.1 Pontibacter pamirensis | reverse complement strand
GTGCCTCTAGGACTACTTTGGCCTTGAAGACCGCGCTGAATTTCCTTCTTGTTCCTTTCATTGTTCCACTAAGTTAAATGTTATACGTCAATTAAAGTAGTGGCCCTAAATCAAGGGAGTATTATATAGGCCCGGGTGTCTACTCCGTAAAAAAGTGATGATAAAACTCGTAATTGCTGCCGTGATGAAGTTTACTCTAAGAGAAGAATAGTTTATAGTTTCTATTTAAGTTACCTTTTGTTTTTTATCAACCCTGCTTATCCAATTAAATGACACCTTCTGTTCCTTCACCTCTCAACGGTGGCTCTAACTTCCCGCCCGGAGGCGGTGAAATGGGTGCGCACATTCGCTCACTCGACTGGTCGAAAACAGCTGTTGGACCGATTGAAAAATGGCCGCAGAGCCTGCGCACTATCCTGAGTGTCATTATCAACTCAAAGTTTCCCATGTTCCTGTACTGGGGGCCTGAATATACTTGTTTTTATAACGATGCTTTTCGCCCCAGCCTTGGCAATGAAGGCAAGCACCCGGCCTCATTAGGTAAACCAGGCTGGGAGTTCTGGGCAGAAGCCTGGCATGAGGTTGAGTCTTCAATCTACCGGGTGAAGGCTGGTGGGGAGGCTGTCTGGAGTGAAGACCAACTGGTTCCTATTTACCGCAACGGGAAAATGGAAAATGTGTACTGGACCTATAGCTTCAGTCCTGTCCATGATGAATCCGGAACACCCGGTGGAGTACTGGTAACCATTATTGAATCTACCCAGAAGGTGCTTGCCCTGGCTCAGCTTGAGGAAAGCGCAGATGATTTGAGCTTTGCCATTGAGGCGACCGAACTGGCTACCTTTGATGTAAACCCGCTAACCATTAAGCTGAAAGGAAATAGAAGACTAAAGGAGTGGTTTGGCCTGGGTGCTGACGAAGAAGTGGACCTGCAGACAGCGGTGGATGTGATTGCAGAAGAAGACAAGGCTCGCGTTCTGTCTGCCATAGAACGCGCTTATGAGTATGCTTCCGGTGGAGGGTATAATATTGAATACACCATTGTCAACCCGGCTACCAAACAGGAACGTTATGTGAAAGCCAAGGGAAGAGCCTGGTTCAATGAAGATAAGGAAGCATACCGCTTTAACGGAACACTACAAGATATAACTCCAGCGGCATTGGCCAGGAGGCAGCTGGAAGAAAGCGAATCCCGCTTCCGCAGCATGGTCGAGCAGGTACCTGTAGCCATTGGCTTTACCCGCGGCAAAGACCATGTGTTCCAGGATATAAACCCTTCCATGCTGCGCATAATGGGCAGGAGACATAAGGATGAAGCGATTGGGAAGAAATTGGTTGAGGTAATGCCTGAGCTAAAGGACCAGGTAATGATGAAGTTATTACAGGATGTCCTGGAAAGAGGTATGCCATATATGGGCAGTGAGATGCCAGCGCATGTAAATGTTCAAGGAAGGCTTGAGCTAGGCTACTATAACATTTCCTATACCCCCCTTTTGGAAGAAGGTGTGGTTAACGGCATTATACATGCAGCTATGGATGTAACCGAACAGGTGCTGGCCAGAAAACAGGTAGAGGAAAGCGAGCAACAGGTACGCTCCATGCTGGAAGCCGCACCTTTTCCTATAGCTGTGTATGTGGGCCAGGAGATGAAGGTGCAAAGTGCTAACCAGGCAGTTTTGGATGCATGGGGAAAAGGCAACAAGGTGATAGGCAGGAAACTGGCAGACATTCTTCCTGAACTGGAGAGCCAGCAGATATTTAAGCTACTGGATCAGGTATATACAACTGGGATTGCCTACAGCGAAAAGAACCAGAGAGTAGAGCTGGTAGTGAATGATAAACTGCAGACGTTTTATTTCAATAATAATTTTACACCGCTTTTTGATGAAGCTGGCAAGGTGTATGGCATTATGAATACAGCAGCCAATGTAACAGACCTGGTACTTGCACAGCAAAATTTAAAAGAAAGTGAGCAACGCTTCCGCCTTTTTGTGCAGGCAAGCAACGATACACTGTATAGGATGAGCGCGGATTGGCAGCAGATGCTCACCCTGGAGGGGAAAGACTTTTTGTCCATCACAGACAAGCCAAACAAGACCTGGGTAGACGATTACCTCCCGCCGGCGGATCAGGAAAGGGCACTGGAGACTATAAAGGAGGCCATGCGCACAAAGAGCGTTTTTGAACTGGAGCATCGCGTGATCACAGCAGATGGCAATGTAGGCTGGACTTTCTCCAGGGCTATACCGGTGTTGGACCAGGCAGGAGAAATTATAGAGTGGTTTGGGGCTGCTACTGACATTACAGAGCAAAAGCTGGCCCAGGACGCCCTAGAGGAAAGCGAGCAGCGCTTCCGGATCATGGCCGATGCCGCACCCAACATTATCTGGGCCCTGAACCCGGATACATCCATAAAATATGCGAATAAATTCTTGCTGGAGTTCATAGACACTTCCATGGATAAATTCCTTGTTTCCAACTGGGATTCTATCGTCCACCCTGAAGACCTAAAGCTGACCCAGCAAAAAGTGGAAGCGGCTTTTAGGGAGCGCAAAATGTACCGGATGGAGCAGCGTCTTCTTCGCCACGACGGTGCGTATCGCTGGATGCTGTCGCAGGGAGCCCCCAGTTATTTTGCTGATGGTGACTTATATGGCTATGTCGGCTCCTCCATCGATATCACGGAAATCAAACAGGCAGAGTTAAAACTGCAAAATCTAGCCGTCGAGCTTGCTGCCGCCAATGAAGAACTGCGGGCATCCAGTAAACAGGTGCAGGAAGCGAACGATATGCTCTCCGACAGCAACCGGAAATTAAGCCACACCAACGCGGACCTGGACAACTTCATCTACACGGCCTCCCATGACCTACGGGCTCCCATCTCCAACATTGAAGCTCTGATGCATGCCATCCTGGAGGACCTTTCTATTGAGAGCAGGGAAAACCCTGCTGTTGAGAAGCTGTTCAAATTAATGGGTGCTTCCATTGAGCGTTTCAAGCGTACGGTCAATGACCTGACGGAAATCACAAAGCTGCAGCGGCAAGAAGCTGATGAGGGGGACGTGCAGGTGGCTCTCTCTCAAGTAATCAGGGAGGTACAGCTGGACCTGAATCCCCAGATTGAGCAAGCGGGTGCTGAAATTCAGGTGGACATACAGGTGTGCAGGCTTATCGACTTCTCCTCTAAAAATGCCCGGAGCGTTGTCTATAATTTAGTTTCAAATGCTTTGAAGTACCGATCACCCGAGCGCCAGCTGTTGATACAAATTGACTGCTATCTGCAGGACAACTACCAGGTGCTGTCCGTGCAGGACAACGGCCTGGGGATGGATCTCACAGATAATAGCAAAGTGTTTGGTATGTTCAAGCGCCTCCACGACCATGTAGAGGGCACTGGTGTGGGCCTGTACATCGTCAAGAAGATTGTTGAGAATGCGGGCGGAAAGATTGAGGTTGAAAGCAAGGTGAATGAGGGGACGATTTTCAGGGTGTTCTTCCGGGATAGCGGCATTCCAAAACCCGACCACGGCAACTAAAGGCGTGGCTGCACTTGGCAGGCAAAGGGTATGGCAGGGCTGATGAGAGCTTGCGCTGTCGCTGAAAGCCCAGGCGCGGGTTGCTGCATTAAGCGTGCCTGTGG
Source organism: Pontibacter pamirensis (assembly GCF_010015475.1). Lineage (GTDB taxonomy): Bacteria > Bacteroidota > Bacteroidia > Cytophagales > Hymenobacteraceae > Pontibacter > Pontibacter pamirensis. The sequence continues at coordinate 37,123 of NZ_SSNI01000048.1, read as the reverse complement.
TTTTGACAAAATGCCAGCCAGCCCTGGGAGCGATAAAATGCCTGTCAAATATAAAAACAGCTCCCGCTAAGGTTTCTCTTCCCGGGGAATTCTTATTTGATGCCGATAGCAACAGTTATGTAAAGCAATATGGTGCTTACAGCTTCTATTTGCCCAAGACTCTATTGAACATATCAATCGGTTATAGAACAAGGAAGGTACCGATACCGCCGACCTCAATTCTGGGCTCTGGAGGCTGTTTCGCTTATAACAGATGATATTGGAGAACATTTAGGCCTCATCATAAATTCATGTTGAAGCACTGTGTTACCAGTTTAACGTATCGAAGTACATGAGCTGTTCTACTTCCAAGTTTCTGTCATGACAGTACACCTGCTGTTAAAGCTGTTGCAGAACTAAGATGACAAAGAAGTTCAACTTTTACCTTTCTGTACCTTTCTTAAAGTTAATGATAGCAATAGTCTCCTCTTTTCCTCCGAAGAAAGTTTTATGTTTCTCTTCTAAATCAATCTCATTCCACACAAAGGAAAATCAGCTTGGATTTTTCCCAGTGTAGTCCATCAGTTGCTTTCTGAATAATCTTGTAGACAAGCACCATCAGAAGAACAAAGGGAGCTGAAAGAGTATAAATCATAAATATATTTTATATGTTTTATTAATATAATAAATAAAAACTTATAGTTCATTGAATTTATATTTGCAGCGATAATAAAATGCATGTGAATCAGACACTCATCATCATTTATGGCTGCCATAGGTAAAAACATTCAGCGCGCACGCCGGCTTTTGTCCGGTGGGAAGTTAGTGGCTATCCCGACTGAAACCGTTTATGGCCTGGCAGCCAACGCACTGAATGAATTTGCAGTTGCAGAGATATTCGCCGTTAAAAACAGACCCACCTATAACCCATTGATCGTACACATCGGGCAAAGTGATGAGCTGAAAAAATATGTGGCAGAGGTGCCTCCTATAGCGGAGAAGCTGATCGAGAAGTTCTGGCCCGGGCCACTTACGCTGTTGCTCCCCAAAAAGGAAAATATTCCGGCAATCATCACAGCATCACTGCCGCATGTAGCTATCCGGGTACCAGATCATCCCCTGACCCTTAAACTGCTGCAGATGCTGGATTTTCCGCTGGCAGCCCCAAGTGCAAATCCCTTTTGCTACATAAGCCCTACCCGACCAGGGCACGTACAGCAGCAGATCGGTGAGAAGATACCGTACATATTGGATGGGGGGCCCTGCGAGCAGGGGGTAGAATCAACGATTGTGGGATTCGAGAACAACACGCCAGTGGTTTTTCGGCTTGGTGCCATTACCCCTGAGGAGATAGAAGAAGTAGCGGGAGAGGTTAAGGTGCACAAACAAACAGGCTGTCGCCCTTTAAGCCCCGGAATGCTGCCTTACCACTACTCTCCCAGAACCCCGTTGTATTTGACAGACAAAGTTGAGGAGTTACTGGAAAAGCATGGCTCTGCAGAAACGGGTATCATCACATTTCATAAGACCATGGAAAACTTGCCGCAGGAGCACCTTGCTATTTTGTCGCCCACTGCCAACATGCGCCAAGCAGCCAGTAACCTGTACCACTCCCTTCACCGGCTGGATGGCATGAACCTGAAGCGGATCATTGCCGAAAGGCTTCCGGAAACTGGTCTCGGAAGGACAATAAATGAGCGCCTGAAAAAAGCGGCAGGAAGAACAGCGGCCGAATCATGGTAGGCTTTTTTGTGATGTTGGCCTACTGAGTCCGCTTAACCAGTGAGTAGTACCACCTAAATCTCTTGTCTCAAGTCTTACACTTGTGTCTTTGAAAACTAAACCCTAACCCAGAAAATATCAATTCATGAAAGGACTTAAAACAGCCTCTGTCGCAAGTGGCCTGGCTGGCCTGCGCGAGAACTTTAAAAGTGATGCCCTCTCTGGCTTCCTGGTGTTCCTGATTGCCCTGCCCCTCTGCCTTGGCATATCAATGGCCAGCGGTTTCCCCCCTGTGGCGGGTATTCTGACCGCTATTATCGGTGGCATGGTAGTCAGCTTTCTGGGCGGCTCAGAACTCACCATAAAAGGGCCGGCTGCCGGACTTATCGTGATTGCCTTGGGCGCTGTGGGAGAGTTGGGGCAGGGGGACTCCCTGCTGGGGTACAAGCTGGCCTTGGCTACCATCGTAGTGGCTGGTGTAATCCAAATCCTGTTCGGAACGCTTCGGAGCGGCGTGCTCGGGGATTTCTTTCCGGCAGCAGCCGTAAGTGGCATGCTGGCCTCCATCGGTATCATCATCATCTCAAAGCAGGTATTCACCCTGCTGGGTGTGAAGCCTGCCGGCAAAGAACCGCTGGAGCTTTTAGTTGAAATACCCCTGGGGCTTGCCAACCTGAACCCTCAGATAGCCATCATCGGAGTTACCAGCCTGCTCATTCTCTTTACCCTTCCGCTCCTGAAAAACAAATACCTGAAGCGGGTACCGGCACCACTTCTTGTGATACTGGTCTCTATTCCGCTGGGGCACCTGTTCGGCCTGGCGCACAGCCATACTTATCTTTTCCTGGACGAGCACAATTACAGCGTTGGCCCCGAGTTTCTGGTAACACTCCCCAAGGACCTGCTCAGCGCCATCACTTTCCCGGATTTTTCCCAAGTATTCTCTGGCACCTCTATTAAGTACATCATCATGTTCGCAGTGGTTGGTTCATTAGAGAGTATTTTGAGCACCAAAGCCGTGGATACACTGGACCCCTACAAGCGCAAGGCTAACCTGAACCGCGATATGGTGGGGGTGGGCATCGGCAACACCCTTGCCGGTCTGATTGGTGGCCTGCCGATGATTTCGGAAATAGTACGCTCGTCTGCCAACATCAACAGTGGAGGCAAGACACGCTGGGCCAATTTCTTTCACGGGCTCTTTCTGCTACTCTTCGTTGCCCTTGCCCCTGGCCTTATCCACCAGATTCCGCTTGCCGCACTGGCTGCCATGCTCATCTACACCGGTTTCCGACTGGCTTCGCCCACTACTTTCATTCAGACTTTCCACAAAGGCTGGGAGCAGCTGGTGATATTCCTGATTACCATCATCTTCACCCTCTCCACTGACCTGCTTGTGGGTATAGGCGCCGGTATAGCCGCCGAGCTGCTCATCCTGATGATAAAGGGGCTGCCGGTGAAAAGCATCTTCAAGCCCGGCATCAAGCTTCAGCAGCACGAGGACAATGACTACATACACATAGCCTTGTCGGATGGAGCCGTGTTCAGCAACTACATTAGACTAAGAAAGTACCTTGACAGCCTGCCACGCCGAAAACACCTGGTGCTCGACTTTTCTGACACCGTAGTCGTGGACCACACTGTGATGAAGCACCTGCACCAGTACCGGGAGGAGTACACGGCGCAGGGGGGATGGCTGGAGATTACCGGGCTCCATGGCCATAAGCCTGTTTCAAAGCACCCGCATGCGGCAAGGGTCAGGGTGCAGCAGCGAAGGCACGCGACTGCAGCCACTTAAGAAGGCCGCTTGCCCCTACTCGACCCGTGTGTTGTCGGCACCTGAGTTAACCTAGCCTATACCCCGGCTTTGAACAGGGGGCAAAAAGAAGCGGTAGCGGGAAAAGGCACAGCGGCAGGCAGTCAACACGCACGCTGAACCTGTGCCCTTTGCTCTCAGAACTGATGAAGCCACCCAAACCGTTCCTGAATTATCCTGTCTTTTTCTTTTTGCAGATAATCCAAAAACGAACTGGCAACAGGTGAAAAGCTTTTGTTTTTCAACCATATCAGACTCCAGGTAGATTTTATCGGGAAGCCGTTGACTGGGATGATCTGCAGGTCACCGTTGCTCAGTTCATTCTTGATTCCTATCAACGGCATGATGGAATAGCCCAACCCGGCAATCACAGCCTGTTTTACCGCCTCATTGGAGGTAAGCTCCATTTTTTTTATGACAGGCAGGTTGTTCTGTTTGATAAACTTCTCCATTATATGCCGGGTTCCTGACCCCGGCTCCCGGTAAATCAGGGGGATAGTCTCCAGAATGCTTTTTTCGTGTAGCTCTCGTTTAAATTCTTGCTCCTTATTGCCAACCAGGTGCAGTTTGTTTTCCATCAACTCAATATTGTCCACCTGCAGGTTCTCCGGTAGTACCGATACCAGGGAAAAATCCACCTCATTCTTTTCCAGGCTTTCAATTACCATGGCCTTGTTCGTCACATCCAGCACTAACTCGATGCCGCGGTGCTGCTTTAGAAAATCGGATAGAAAATAAGGCATCACGTATTTGCCGGTTGACACAACCGTGATTTTCAGGCGGCCGATCAACTGCCCCTTATAGGCGAGCGTCTTGTAGTTGATGGCATGCACCTCATTGAGTATCCTCTCTGCTGCAACAGCTATTTCCTTCCCGAAGTCAGTGATGAATATCCTTCTCCCAATCACCTCCGTCAATGGGATCTCAAACTGGTCCTGCAGGTTCCTGAGTTGTATGGACACGGCGGGTTGTGTCAGGTGCAGCTCCTCGGCAGCCTTTGTGATGCTTTGCGTCTGGGTGATTTTCAGGAAAACCTGCAACTGGTGCAATGTGTAGTTCATTAATTTTGTTTATGGGTGGCATTAAAAGTATATATTTTTATTTATATAAGCAATTGGTCAATTTTGTAGCACAAATAATTCACACATGAGCGAAACGAAACTAGTTGGAAGCTACGAAAACTCTCCCGCGTCGGTGGACGCTCCGGCTTTGACAAAAATCACCGTCGCAAAAGGCGACGGCATCGGACCGGAAATCATGGCGGCTACCTTGAGGGTGCTGCTTGCGGCCGGGGCTAAACTGGAGATTGAGGAGATCCAGGTCGGGGAAGGCGTATACCTCAGCGGAAACACCTCCGGTATTTCCAAAGCATCCTGGGAAGCCATCCGGCGCAACAGGGTTTTCCTGAAGGCACCCATCACGACCCCGCAGGGAGGCGGGTACAAAAGCCTGAACGTGACCATGCGTAAAATGCTGGGCCTGTACGCTAACGTGCGTCCCTGTGAGAGTCTCCACCCCTTTGTCAAGACCAAGCACCCTGTCATGGACATGGTGATTGTCAGGGAGAACGAGGAAGACCTGTACGCCGGTATTGAGCACCAGCAAACCGATGAAGTGGTGCAGTGCCTGAAGCTCATCAGCCGACCGGGTTGTGAGAAAATAGTGCGCTACGCGTTTGAGTACGCACGGCGGTACAATCGCAAGAAAGTAAGCTGCTTTACCAAGGACAACATCATGAAGCAAACCGACGGGTTGTTTCACCAGGTTTTCAATGAGGTTGCCCAAGAGTACCCCGCCATCGAAAGCGAGCATTGGATTGTGGATATCGGTGCCGCAAGGCTGGCCGACACCCCCGAGGCCTTTGACGTGGTGGTGATGCCGAACCTCTACGGCGACATACTCTCCGATGTGGCAGCGCAGATAACCGGTTCAGTGGGGCTAGCCGGCTCAGCCAACATAGGTGAAACGTGTGCCATGTTCGAGGCCATCCATGGTTCAGCCCCTCCTCTTGCAGGCAAGAACCAGGCTAACCCCTCCGGGTTGCTTCAGGGTGCCATTATGATGCTGAACCACATCGGGCAGACCGCCGTTGCCCAGAAAGTGCAGAACGCCTGGCTCAAGACCATAGAGGACGGAGTGCACACAGCAGACATATACAAGGAGGGCGTCAGCAAACAAAGAGTGGGCACGAAGGAATTTGCACAGGCCGTTATCAAGAACCTTGGTCAGAAGCCCTCCTGCCTGAAGCCGGTGGCCTATGAGAAAGGGGCATCGTTCAACCTGCCCAAATACCGGCGGAAGCCGGCTGCTAAAAAAGACCTGCTCGGCGTGGATGTGTTTGTCCAGTGGAGTGGCACCAGCGCCGATGAAATGGGAGAGCTGATGCAACAGCTGGACACGCCTGAAGTGAAGCTCAGCATGATCACCAACAGGGGCATTAAAGTATGGCCCGAAGGGTTTGAGGAGACTTTCTGCACCGACCACTGGCGCTGCCGCTTTAAGCACGAGGAAGGGAAATTCATCACGAAGCAGCATATCCTGGATATTTTATCGAAGGCCATAGAAAAAAACATTGACACCATCAAAACGGAGAACCTTTACGCCTTTGACAACAGAATCGCCTTCTCGCTCGGGCAAGGGCAATAAATGCGTTTTTTAGCCAGCACTTATAGTAGAATGAAGCAATTCATAACCTTTCTAAGCTTGGCTTCATTAGTTGCCTGCTTTTTCATCACAGCCCAAAATGAAGCCTCTTTACTGACTGAGCTTACCAAGGCTTTAGCCATTATAGTTTGCTTAAACCTAATCCGAATAACCCCAAATAACTCTATAAACTAAAAAACATCTATTATGACAACAATCAATCTGATCATGGGTGACTACACCCCCCTGGAGGCCAAGGAGATCCTTCTCAAAATGGTAGAAACTAAAATCAACTTTCATAAACTTCGGAATCTGAGCGCACATGTTCATTTTGGCAAAGCTGACGCTGATTCAGAAGCGAGAATCGGAGAGCTGAAAGAGGCGGGAGCGCAAATCATTGCGCTTGTTCAAAAAGCAATAGACGACAAGACCATGATTGAGATCGGGTCAACAATAGATATTGCCTTCAAAGTCAAAGCTCAACCTGAGGCATATGTTCAAGGGCAGGAGGTTGCTGGTAGCTACCAAGCATAAGAAAGAAAGTGTGATTGCCCCCCTCCTCCAGGAGGCTCTTGGGGTGGAGTGCTTTGTGGCAGAGAATTTTGATACGGATACCTTTGGCACATTCAGCGGAGAGACAGAAAGGAAGGATGACCCCATCACCACCGCACGGAGCAAATGCATGGAAGCCATGGCCATGTATGACTGCGACTTAGGCGTTGCCAGTGAAGGTTCGTTTGGGCCTCATCCTTCCCTTTTTTTCCTGCATGCTGACGAGGAAATCCTGATCTTTATAGACAGGAAGAACAATCTGGAGATTATCGTCAGGAAGCTGAGCACCGAAACCAACTTTGGCGGGGAGCAAGTTCACACAGAGGGCCAGCTGGCAAGCTTCGCTGAAAGGGCGCAGTTCCCGTCGCATGCCTTGATACTCCGCAAGTCGAAAGAAGACAATGCCGAGGTTATCAAAGGTATTCAGGACTGGAGCCAGCTTAAGGCTTCTTTTCATCACTTATTGGGAAAGCACGGCACGGTGTACGTGGAAACGGACATGAGGGCCATGCTGAACCCTGCGCGGATGAAGGTAATCGGACAGGCAGCCCAGAAGTTGATAGAGAAAGTCAGCTCACGTTGCCCCCATTGCACTAGTCCTGGCTTCGGTGTTACCGGAGCCAATCCGGGACTGCCCTGTGAATGTTGCCGTTACCCTACCCGTTCCACACTGAGTTATATTTACCAGTGTCAGAAGTGTGCCTTCATAAAAGAGGAGAAGTATCCGCATCAAAAGACCAGCGAGGACCCAATGTACTGCGATATGTGTAATCCATAATCAATCTTATAAGTTAAAGAGATTATTTAAGAGCCGGAGATGAAAACTATCATACGCAGCGCTAATATCATAAATGAAGGAAGGATGTTTGCTGCAGATGTGCTGATTGCAAAGGGTAGAATTGAGAAGGTTGCCCCTCAAATTACTTCTTCGAAAGGAGGGAAACATGTGGAGATAAACGCGGAAGGGCTGTATTTGATGCCGGGTGTTATTGATGACCAGGTGCACTTCAGAGACCCCGGCCTCACGCACAAAACAGACATTTTTTCCGAGTCAAAAGCCGCTGTTGCGGGTGGTGTTACTTCCTATATGGACATGCCCAATACCGTTCCCAATACGCTGACGCAGGAGTTGCTTGAGGAAAAATACGGTATCGCGTCTGTGAGGTCCCTGGCGAACTATTCCTTTTTCATGGGCATTGGGAAAGACAACTTGGAGGAAGCCTTAAGAACGGATACAGAAAACGTTTGCGGCATCACCGATGACGGCCTCTACTTTCAGAATGAGGAAGGAATACTGGCTAATTATCCTGACTTCCTGGAAAAGCTTTTTTCACGTACAGTGTCAGCTTCCCTGAAAACAGAACTGTTTTGAAGTAGAGAAAAAGCTTTAACTTTAAACAGTTATTTATGAAGAGAAAGACATTTACCCCTCAGCAGATCGCCAGAATCCTGAAGGAGTTCGAGGCAGGCAAGAGCGCGGCAGAAATCAGCCGTGAGTACGGCGTGAGCCAGGCAGCCTTCTACAAGTGGCGCCAGCGCTACAACGGCATGGACGCCACCGAGCTTAAGCGCTTGAAGGAGTTGGAGGAGGAGAACCGCCGCCTCAAGGCCATGTACGCCGAGCTGGCCCTGGATTTGAAAGTAGCCAAAGAGATTATCGAAAAAAAGGTACTGTCTTAAAAGTCAAGGATCTTTTTTAGATTTTTCTTATCTTTCCCTTACCTGAAAGAGAGCTCCTGGCCGACAGGTGCTGGATGCTCATCTTGTGTAGCCCTGGCAAAAGCCGGGGCTATTTTGTTTTTGTCAGCTGCGCTGACACCTGAAAGAGAGGCTCCGGCCTCCAAGCTTTGGATTATTTCTTGTGGAGTTGCTACCTTTGACTGGAGACCTTTTCTAGGCAGATTTAACTAAATGTTTAAATTTGACTATGATGGGAAAACGTATATTTGATGCCTCCTTCAAACGGATGGCTATTGACCTCTCCTACGCGAGGGGATCAGTAAAAGAGGTAGCCGACGAGTTAGGCATTGATCCAGGTCGGCTGAGCAAGTGGCGGCAGAAGGACAGTTCACCAGTAAGGTCTACCGAGGGGCTCAGTGATGATCAGAAAGAGATTAAGCGGCTACAAAAAGAGCTGAAGGAGGCGCAGATGGAGCGCGATATGGACCCGATGCTGACGCACGTCTGCGGGTCAAAAAAGGCGGTCAGCATCTTCTCCAAGGGAGACGGGCGGTATACGGATTCATAAAGGAGCACCGTCACCAGTTTCCCGTTGAGAAGATGTGCAAAGTGCTTCAGGTCAGTGCCAGCGGCTATTACTACTGGCTTCATCATCCGGTCAGTCTGCGGGAGCTCAAAGAGCAGGATCTCGTGGCGCAAATCAAGGAAGTATATCAGCAGAGCAAGTGCCGCTATGGCAGCCCCAGGATCAGCTTTGAACTCCGGGAGCAGGGCATCCGGGCCTCCCTCCCAAGGGTAGCCCGTCTCATGCAGAAACACCAGATACAAAGTATTATAAGAAAGAAGTACCGGGTACAGACCACCGACTCCAGCCATACCTATACAGTAGCAGAGAATTACCTGGCAAGAGATTTTCAAGCGCTAAGGCAGGCAGAGAAGTGGGTGTCCGATCTCGCCTACATCAGAACCAGGGAAGGCTGGCTGTACCTGACAGTCGTAGTGGACCTGGCCGACAGGAAAGTGGTGGGCTGGGCACTGAGCGAGACCATGGAGGCGGAGACGACCACGGTGGCCGCCTTTCAGATGGCCATCCGGAACAGGCCTGTGTTTTATTCCCTTTTGTTTCACTCTGACCGGGGTGTGCAGTACGCCTGCAGTGCCTTCCGGGAGCAACTCGAGGGGGTACCAGTGGTGCAGAGCATGAGCCGGAAAGGCAACTGCTGGGATAATGCCGTAGCCGAGAGCTTCTTTAAGACGATGAAAACTGAGATGGTGTACCACCACCAATTCACCACCAGACATGAAGCAAAGCTGGCTGTTTTTGAGTACATAGAAAGCTTCTATAACCGGAAAAGGAGGCATTCGGCTCTGGGCTACCTGACGCCTTGCCAGTATGAAAAACTCCTATACAACCAAGCAGTGGCTGCCTGAAAAAAGTCTCCAGTGAAACATTGCAATTCCAAATAATGATATGCTGCTTTTTACAAAAGAAGATTATAACGATAAGATAAAGATTCTCCTAAAACTATTTCTTGAGAAGTATAACCTTTATTCCAGACCAATCACAATCACTCGTAAGAAGTACATCTACCCTAATCCCATTGAAGAAACGGACACTTTCTATAATCTGTACTCTTCGCACTGCAACAGACGTGGATGGGTTTCATACTTTTCAAAGATGTTTGATGACTTCACTCTTATGGAAATGATGGGTACTAAGTCACATCAGGAATTCCTTAAGTACAAAAAGAATAACGTTGATCATCTGGATGAGAAAGTAAAAATGGCACTGTATGGCCTACAAAACGGTGGCGAGGGGTAAGGACTACAGAAGCCGGTAGAGACATGAAAATTGGTAAAGCTTCTTCTGAAATAAAATCTTTGATTAGACCACTAGTAGTTTTGGATTTGAAACTAGTGTTAGAACACAGGGTATGTAAACTCTGGACTATGGCCACACATGTTTGGTTGGTTATCTATTCATTACATTTTCTGCTGCCGATTACCAGCACCGGTAGCTAAGGAGAAATGCTTAAAAAGCTCCACCACTCCATGGGAGTCTGGTTTAAAAAATTAGCTATATCAGCAGAAAACCACTTACAAATAAGCTAACGCTCGGCAGGATGGACCAGTACCACAGAGGATAGGAGCTGACAACCGATGACGAGCTTAATGTGCTGGAAGAGCCGGAGTATACTGGCCTCCGGAAGCTGCTGGACAGGCTTCACTGACAGGCACAGCTGTGCTGATGCTATGTGTACGTAGTTTTTGCATAGCGTCTCCTTATTTCTCTGTTGTAGGGGGGGTACGATGTTTATTCTGAATACTTATATTACTACGTTCACTTTGCCGTAAAGTACTTATTCCAGTATTTCCAGTGTACCTACTTTAGGTAGTACCTGAATGACAAAGCGGCGGTCGCGGATATCTCCTTTCCGACCTGCGCCGCCGAAACCGCTACCGGCGGCTATGAGTTCTATGCGGTCTTTTGGAAGTTTTATTCCTGCGTTTTGCCAGAACTCCATCAGAGCCAGGGCGCGCTGATAGCTAAGTTCTAGGGCATATTCCCGTTGGCTCACATTGCGAGGGTCTCCTTCCGGAAAGCTGGCGGCACGGCCGTCTATCACGATTAAGTATTTTACATCTTTATCATCGATTGAGTTAATGACCTGGCTTAGGTTTTCTCCTGCCTTCCGGAGCGGTGCCCGCGAGCGCTGAGGAATAACAGCGCTGCTTTGTTCAAAAAGCACATCTACCAGCAGCTCATGCCGTTTATACTGTTCGTTGTACTGAAAGTATTCGCCATCTAAGCGGGCGAGTGCGGCTTTTATCTCATCGAGCTTTCGTTTTTCCTGTACTTCTACCTGCAGCCGGGCTATGTTTTCGCGATTCTCTCTGTCTTTCCCCTGAAACATTTTAAAGCTCAGTACAAACAGCACCAGCATCACCAAGAACAGCACTGTCATAAGGTCGACGTAACTGGGCCAGAAAAAATCTCTGCTTTCCTTGCTCATCTTTACCTCCTGTTATTCCCGCTGCCAAATAATTTATCGAAAGTTGCTTTTATCGGACCAGGCTCCATACTTTTGACCACGTTCGCATTCAGCGTTTCAAGCTGCCTGAGCAGTTGCTGCTGAATGGCTGCGTCAGTTTCAATTTTCTGAAGCAGGCGCTCATTTGTCTGCCGTATATCCCCTAACAGTTGCTGTTGGGTAACATTCAGCTTTTCCTGCTGCTGATTCAGGTTTTCGAAAGGCTGCATGTACTCCAGAATACGGTTGTACACGTTATCCTCGTTGAGCCTCCTGAAATGCTCCTGCCATTTCTCATACGCGTTCTGCGCATCGCGCTCCTGGTGCTGTAGCCGCGCCTCCATCAGGTCAGTTAACCTAAGTGCGGCTTTGTCAAAATACTGTTCTACACGGGCACCAATGTTTCTTAAATCCTGCTCGTGCTGTCCAAAGAAATTCACCTGTCGTTGAATGGATTCGTCGTGCTTCTGCAGGTAACCCGGTACCTCGTCAAAACCTTTTTGCAGGCTGGTCAGTCTGCTCAGTACCTGCTCTATGCTATGTGTCAGCTCCGCCCCTTTCCGCACCGATTCATTTAACGCCACCTGGTACTGCATAAAGTTCTTGAACAGGTGCTCGCTTTCCTTGATCTTGTCAAATACCTGCAGGTTGGCGTTGGCCATTTGTGTGAACCCTATCTGGTCCAGCTTCTCAATAAATTCCTTCTGGGTGCTGATGTTCTCTGTGAGCGTGTCCACAATAGGCCGGAAGCCAAGCACCTTGTCCAGGAAGTCCTTGTTAAAGGAATCCAGCACCGACTTCAAGTTGCCTAGGCTGGCAGCCATATCCGAGTTCAGCTTAGGCAGAAGGTGTGTTTGCAGGAAAGTATAATATTCATTCTGGTGCATGTCGCGGGTGCTGCGGGCATTTTTGAGGGCATTATTCCCTAACAAGGTGAGCAGAAGCCCGCAGAAGCTGCCTGCCATTGCAATGAGCACTCCGAATAGGAAAGACGGGATGTTCTGATCTGTAATAAACGAATCTGTCGCAGCACCGGCCTCCCCGGCACCTAAACCTGACCAAATAAGGCTCGAGAGACCAATAATAACTCCGGAAAAAGTACCAAGTAAACCAATATATAGCGGTGTGGCAACCGTAGACTGTACTTCGGCATCCAGGGCTTCAGAAAAGCGCTCTGACACATCCTTTAAGATATCAAAATCAGCCGCTGCCCCTTTGTTACGCTTCAGATACTCGTTCGTATTCCGGATGATCTTGCTGAAAGTTTCAGAGGGGTTGCGGACTTCAATCAGATCGATAGTGGCAGCTCCTTTACCCCCTGCGTCTACTGTACTGAATAAGGCCTCCGGGTCACCTTCTATCAGGTAGACGTTATTACCCTTTACCAGCTGATCAAATTTATCGACAGCAGTTTTATAAAATTGCACGGCCCCACCCTTTGCCTCTATATGTAAGACGCCATTCTCGGAAGAAACAATTCTTTTTACTACCGGATTAGATGCCTTAAATTCCCTGAAAGGCTGCCCTGCCAACAGCGTCCTCCACAGCTGTTCAGAAGTTTGCTTTTCTGAAGCAGGTACCGAAGGGTTGTCGAGCAGATGCTCACCCACAGACAGCTGGTCTTCGGAAGGAAAAAGGTTCTTTATCAGCTCAATTTTACTTCTTGTATTCCGGTACACGTACACCTGGTAGCCAAGAATAGCCAGTACTAAAAGAGCCTCAAAAATAAAAATGAATTCCATGTAAGGGGTTTATCTGAAATCGATTCTCGCCTTTTCCTGAATTTTCCAGCCGTTGTTCACTCTGGTAAGCACACCATCCTGCTGCTGCACCACCGTACTCACCATCCGGTTAGAGGGCTTCTCAAAAGAGAAGGCGTTTTCCAAACGGTCGATACCCTGTGCGATAACAAAAGCGTGATTCCCGGCCAGGTTAAAGCGGTAGTTTGTTATGTTGCTGCCATCAGCCGGCACATCTACCTCCAGGTAGCTGTCGGAGTCCGGCTGCTGCTGCAGCTGGTGCATCCTGATCAAACCGTCTTCCGGGATGACGGCATATTTTATACCAGATTCTGCTACTGTTGCCGTCGGATTATTTTCTGATGACCGCTCCAGGTTATCCAGAAAATCGCCTTCTGCAATTTCCAGCCTAATATTCTTCGCTGCTACAATTGGACGCTCCTCCCCTTGTTCCTGGAAGTTAGTTCTATCTGTTGGTTCGTTGCGTCTTCTGTTTTCCTTCTTTTTTCTTGGCTGAGTCTGTTGTGGGATTTCCTGTGTCTGTTGAGATGCTTGTGACACCTGCTGAAGTTGGTCGTTTTGTCTTTGCTTTTTTTGCTGTTCCTGCTCATGACGCGGCTGTTTTTGCCGAGGTTGGTTTCTTTGATCCGGCTCATTAGGTTCACGTGCTGGTTTGTTACCTCTTCCCGAATTACCCTCCAACTTACGGAGCCGCGCCTCCTGCGCATTGTTCCTTTCTTTAAGCGTCTCTATCCGTTTCATTAAAATACGGTGTGAGCTGCTGGCCCTCAGGATAGCAAATCCGGCTCCTATCAGGGCTATAATACTCAGTATAATTGCGATATAATTCATGTAAACCTGTGGTTTGTTCTAAAATAGATATAGTGTCGGATTTAACAAGGCATTCGTAATAAGCGTTTAGCAAAACAGCTCTTATGCCTGCCAATTAGCCCGTTTCAGCCTTTCCCCTCCTTAGGGACAAGGAAAGGCTGAATTAAACGCTGCTCCTGCACGCACTTTATGAGATGGCACCTACCTGCGCCTGCTGCTTGTATAGATCTTTTGACAACAGGTATAATGACTGCTTCAGCGGCATGAAGAACATGGTTTCGTGGAGCTGCTCCCTGTCTGTCAGACCCCGTACAGTATCTTCCAGCACCATGGTATAGCTATCCTGTAGGTTGGCGCGCATAAAGTTGAGCACCCGCATCGGGTCCACTTCCACACCCATAGAGCGCATCAGCGGCGATATGTCCGGATCATCCAGCAGCAGCTGCAAGCAGTTCATCACGTTGTCCATTACTTCCTGTCGCAACTCCCCTGTTATCTGGGTTTTAGTAACCGGCGTCAGGGCATCTTCCTTATTTGCTGAGCCTGTTGGTTTCATGATCGGGATGTTGGTCAGGTCATTCAAATCTGCTCCTTCCAGCGCCATGGCACCACCATTGGCTGTTACCTGCTTTGGGTTTTCTACCAGCACAAGTTTGAAGTTTGCCGGTGGCTCCTGCCCTGTCACTTTATAGAAGATGGCTTTAGCATAACGCTCCACATTCGACAGGTTGTTACCTGCGCTCAGGAGCTTGATGTATAAGCTTCCGCGACCACTGAAAGAAATGTAACGTGGCACCTTCACATCCAATTGCGCTACCAGCTGCGCGAGGTGGTACATTAGCGCGCCGAAGTGCAGGTAAAACATCAGCCTTAGCTGGCGTGCCTGCAGCAACTGGGAGCTGTAGTTCAACTCTTTGTCATAGCTGAACAGCAAAGAGCTGATATCAGAAGAGTTGAAATCAGGATTACCTAGGGCAGTTTCCAGGAACTTGCGGTATTCGCGGCCCTCTTCAGTCAGTGGAATGCGCAGCACATGGTCTACGCCGTACTGCAGCAGTCCATTGTCTTTGCTGGTCTTCACGGTGGCGAAACCATCGCCCCATAGGTCGTTACCGGCAAACCGGAAGGAAGAGCTATGGGACGGCTTTCGATTTGTGAACAGCAGCACATCGGTTGTGCCTCCGCCAATATCAACGTTGATCAGGTTCTCATCCTGGCTTGGCACCACGGCACCCGTTCTGGATAGGAAATAGAAAGGCGCTACCGATTCAGTGATGCATACTGTTGTTCTACCATTCTTGAATACGCTGTTATACACGCCGTCCCACACGTTCTGGAACATGTTGCGGGAATACTCATCAAAGCTCAGCGGCGCAAACCACACAATCTTCGTGCTAGCGACATTGCCGTGGTTCAGCACCACCTTATTCTTAATAAGGAGCATGATTTCAGTAAAGAAAGCCTCAATTCGGCGCTTGCCGGTATTTGTCAGCGTCTCGCTCCATTTCAGGTCAGTGTGGTATGTCTGGTTGTACTGATTCTGATGTGTACCTTCGGTGTTGATGGAGAAACCAATGTTGATGTTACCGAACAGGTTCGTAATTTGGTTCTCAAAGTCGATGGATTCACAAATGGCTGTCCTGGTCGGAAAGTTATACAAAGAGCCACCCGATCCGATGATGAGCGGTAAAAACTCCCGCTTCAGCAAGGTCTCTACGGCAAACAATCTGCCAAAGCCTCGCTTATGGAAACGCTGGTAATCTGTTAAGGTAGGATCTTCGGATGGCTTGTTCAGCATCACCAGTTGCTGATCGCTAGCCGTGATGGAGAACTCACGCGGAGGTTGGTTAGAGCCGGATGTGTAAGCAATGTGAGTATTCGAGGTTCCAAAATCAACTGCAAAGGTGAAGCTATGTATGCCCTGCTGCATTTCCTGGAACTTCGGCACAATCAACGCTTTGCCAGTCAGATTCACGCCGGCATGGGTTAACTCAGCAAAATCAAAGTGTGTGCCACGTATCTCATAATAGGTACTGCCGGCGCTACTGTTGCTCTTTTTGGTTCTGGGGTGCGCCGTCGCGGAAATAATACCTCCGCTTGATTCCAATTGTTTGCTCCCCACAAAAAAAGACAGGCCGTGGTTCTTGTTCACCATCAGCGGATCTATGTCCTCATCCACTAGCATCACCTTATAGAAGTCGTTGTACTGCACGGCATCGGTAAACTTGTAGAAAGGGAACACACCCAAACCAATCCTGGATTTCAGAATTTGGCCTTTCTCTGGAATTACATTTCCACTGGCATCTTTCGAGTTCAGCGGGTTATCATAGTAACTTCGCTCATACACCACATTTCCTCTTTCTGTTGGCACCTGCAACGTTACCCGCACATGGTTCACGTCGATATGAAAGGTCAGGTGACTCGCCAGATCCTGTGGCGAAAAAAAATCAAAGTACAGGCTCGTTACAGGAAGGAGGTAATTAAAAGTTTTCTCCGTAACGCCCGGCTGATACACAACCGTACCGCTGTAGAAACGGTCGGTGTTTACTTCGTAAGGCACCTGCACCAGCGTTTCCTGCAGCAGGTCGTTTATCGTAAGGTAGGGGTAGTTGAATCCTACGCCTGGCAAAGAACGGTTCTCCAGTGGTTTTTCATCAGAATAGCCTACCACTGTATTTGTTGGCCATGCCAAGTTATTTACATACTTGATGTTTGGCGCCAATCGCAACTCGGGCTTCAGCACGATAGGCCGCTCACCAGTAAAACCAGTGTGGGTCGGGCTAATAAAAAGGTCGCTGCTGGCAACGGCGGTCTGGTCTTTCTTCACCAGGAAGTTCAGGTGGCCAACGTGCACCGGGTTCTGCTGGAAATCTACCAGTTGCAGATATTCGGAGGCAATCGCGTTCTGCCCCACGGCACCCGCCATGTTAATGCTGCGCAGCAGGTTCTCATCCAGCGAGTTATGTACGGCCGGAAAAGCCTGTATCATGGCCGGGTCTGACACAAAAAGCTTGTGGACATACTCTTTAAAATCCCGCTCCCTCGCCTCCAGCGACACATAGTTATGGTCGAAGTAAGTTCCTATATTCTGCGCACGGTTAAGACTGAGGGGCTGCACGTTCGGAGCAACAAAAAGGAACGTCAAGGGTGATGTGCCGCCAATAAGCTGCATTTGACGTTCACCGCGGCTGTTGGTAGACTCAAAGAAGAACAGGAAAATATCTTCTATACCTTCAAAGCGTCTGTCATTCATGAACAGCTCCAAGGTACGGCCCAACAGGTTCGTATTCGGGTTTGCTTGCATTGCTCCCAGCTGCTGTTGCTTGTTCCAACGGCGGATGATGATCTTATTTCCAGCCTGTGCGTAGCTCTGGTGGTTATAGAGCAGCTCCCAAAGGTCCCAGAAGTGGGTGACGAACTTATGGTAAATGCTGTTGTTCGAGCCCGCCACGCCACGTTTCACAAAATCGAAGGCAGTTTCGAACAGGTGCATGCGGGCGAACGGCGTCGGGATAGAGGCATTGATCTTCAAGGCTCTCCCCCCAGC
This sequence comes from Pontibacter pamirensis, assembly GCF_010015475.1. Classification (GTDB taxonomy): domain Bacteria; phylum Bacteroidota; class Bacteroidia; order Cytophagales; family Hymenobacteraceae; genus Pontibacter; species Pontibacter pamirensis. Next base: position 19,582 of record NZ_SSNI01000048.1, on the reverse strand, counting down.
GCCATCGGTGATATCTTTTATCTCGGTGCTGGTGATCTTGCTGGTTTTGGCCCAACCCTCCACATTAGAACCAGTTTTATGAAGACGAAGTACTTTCGGCATGTTATTTCAGTTTGTTAAAGAATGTTGGACAGCGACACAAGGCGCTGTCCGTTGGTTTTGCACATTAAAATTGCAGTACTGATTTGCCCCTGGTGGGACCTACTCACTTTTAGAATTAACTATACTTCAGCTTCTCTTCTACCAGCGTACCTGTTGCGGTTTCGAAGGCTTTTATAGTTGCCTTAAAAGCATTTCTGTCTGATATGGATTCAGATGCCCGGTTCAGCTCTTTCACAAAAGAGCCTTGGTGGATGCCTTTGTTCAGGAAGCCCGTCTCAATATGCTTGTCCGATACCATGCGGTTGAAATCAGATTCGTTCAGATTGAGCGCGTCAAATGTTCGCTCCTTGCTGTTAAGCTCGCGCAGCCACGACTGATATCCGAACTCCGGGTTGGTAAGGAATTTATTCAGCTCCTTGAACACAGGCTCATTGCGGATGGCGCTGGTTAAATCCACCCCTTTGGCATAAGCCGCCTGCGAGTCAGCGGGCAGGTGGGTGGTGTAGTAGCGCTCAAAGTAATGGAAGCGGATAAGCTGCTTGGCAATGCGATCCCTTGTCTCACTGTCTAGGTGCGAGAACTGCACATTGCTTACGTCTTCTCGGAGGCCATACTCATGGTATACTTCATTCCCAGAAAGCTCATTGTCCGAGTAATCCATGAAGTCTACTATAGCGAGTGCGCTCAGCAGTTCTACCAAGTGAGCATCGTTTTTCTGACTGGCACGACCCGGATTATTCTCCATTGGCTTGTCCGGCGTATCGCCCATATAGTATACCGCATTCACACCATTCAGGTGGTGCTGGTAGTACGATAGCGCATCTTTTGCCTTCGTGGTAAATGTATTGGAGTCTATAAAATCAGCTTCTACGCCGGCTGCAGGCTGCTCCAGCGAAAAATAAGGCAATACCACCATTGCGCCTGTCAGTGCTGCATTCAGGCTGGCAGCGTTAGGTAAACTTGTGCGGGTGTCCTTGAAGTTCTTTAGCAGCAGCGGGAAACCAGCGGCACCCGTTCCGCCAAAAATAGAGCTTACAAAAAATATCCGGTCACCTGCCTGGAAGTTAGAGGCAAAAAAGCGCATCTCCGGAGAGTCAATGATCTCATTCAGCACCACGCTACCTACGTTCGGACTGCCACGGAAGCCTACATCAAGGCTGTTGTTCAGGTTCTCAGGTGTAAACAACAGATCAATCAGTGACTGGCTTTCTATGTCGAGCTGGTTATAGCCTACATGGTCTTTGAAGGGCTTATTAATCCCGCCGAAGTCATACACAAAGCTATCCCTGATCTTAGAGGTGCCATCGCCGGCTATGCTGGAGAGGGTACTTATGTCAGTGTGAAAGAAACCTTCCTCTCGGCGCCCCAGCGCGTCGTGTATGTGCTTGTACGTTTTGAGCAGCTCCACTGTACGGTTCATGTCACCGTTCTGCGTATCCGGGTCAATTATAATGGGTACAATTTTATCACAGTTCTGAATTCTGACACCTGCCGCCATTAGCATGACCAGCGAGCGGATCACGCGGGAGCCTGTGCCACCTATTCCGAATACAAAAAGTTTTGCCATAGTTATTTTTTATTGGGCCATTTCATAGGGGTTGTCCATGCCTGCACGGATCCCCTCTTAAGCAGTAATGAGAAAACGAAGAAAAGTATCAGGCTGTATACCACGTTCACGAAAGCGAACATATACGTGTAAGAATGTGTCTCAATTTCATTCCCATTTACCTGCGCAATGGGGATAATGAAGGCGATGATTGCGTTCAGTACCAGGAATATAACCCAGTGCCGGGGTTTGTAGAGTCCGGTGCTCATCATGCGGTTGAGCACATAATAATAAACCAGCACCATTGCCAGTGAAATGATGAATAACATCAACCCAGTGTTTGGGAATACAACTTCGCGGTAATCATTGGTGAAGTTGGCAGGCATAGGACGACCTAAAACGAATTCATAGAGTCCTGAAAAAAACTGTTGTATCATATAGGTTAATCTGCTTTAATAAACTGTGTAGTTGCATTGAAAACGTAGTCGCTCTGGTCCCGGTATAATGCCTGAACACCATCAGCTATTTTACTAAACTTGTAGGTTTGTTTCGGTGCTGCTACTGGGTTGTTATCGTTGTCGGTAGACCAGGTTTTTATCCAGTTCGGAGAAACCTGCGGCAACTGCACAGAGATTGAGCCAGAGTTAGCGGTGAGCTGTGGCACCTGCACCCGAACGAAATGAGAATACTTCGCCAGGTCGGGTGTTGCTTTAATGCTTTCATCGGCTGCCGTAACCGATACTAAAGCTGGTCTGCTCCCATTGCCGGTTACCTTCAGGTTGCGCTTCAGGTAATCTACACTTTGCATGGATGCCGGTAAAAGCCTCAGGTCTAGCCCCAGCGTAAACTCTACCGGCTCATTTTTACCAGGCTGCAGGTTAACCGAGGTGCAGGGGTCGGCATTGCGACTGCTGCAGTAAACGATACCGGCAGGCTTGAATGCTTTTTCTTTCAGTAAGGCAGAAAATGGGACCGACTCATACTCAAAACCAAAGTAAGCCTGCTGTAGGGGAAGGTTACGCAGCACCTTGTTTGTAACCAGCTGTACGTCCTGCTGCTTTCCAATCACCCATATATAATAAGGTATCTCCACGCCATTCAGCGTTCGCCTTAATTCCGGTGTTTTCACTGCAGGATGATAAGTGCCGAAGAATTCGGAGGTATTGGCAAGTATGGCAATGGCCAAACCCTGATGCTCTGCTTCTCTGAGGCTGCTCCTGATATCCGAGTCAAGGGAGATAAACTGACCCTGATCGCGCGGATCGGGACCATGTATAAAATCAGAAATGATTATACTCACTGCCTCCTGGTTTATAGAATTCTGCAAAGCCGCCTGCAGCATGGCCGGAAGCGGTGTGCCACGCACATCATCCTTAATTCCGCTGACGATATAGCTTTTAATGGTATTATAAGACACGCTGTCCAGTACCGGGCGGCTCTTCGCATCTTCTTTCGCAAGGTAGAAGCCTTTGTTTGCCACATAACGCCCATCCTGTACTTCTGAAAGCAGCTTGTTCAGGTTGTTCTGGAAGGTAGTAGCTTCTTTTCCGGCAGTGGCTGAGGGCATAAACCCTTTCATCCCGTTGGAGATTTCCAGGTACAAGTTTACATTTACTTTTGAGGGAGCGGCGTTTTCTGCAGTTGTGGCAGTAGTTGGAGATGCTGCTTCCCCGGTTTGTGCTGTCGGATTTATTTCCGTATCAGATTCGTCACCGGCACTCTGTTTTTTAAAACATCCAGACAGAGTAAGCACAATGCAAAGCAGCAGCGTGTATAAAACGCTCTTGAATTTTGTAATACGCATGCAATATATTTTAACTGATTCGCAACTACTGAAAAAAAGGGAATAAGGTTAGATAAAACCGCTCGTAATTTAGTTTGTCCTGTTTAGTATAGTATGGCAACCATATAAACAACGGGTAAGGTGCCCAGACGAGTATATTATATAAACCTTAAACAGGAGTGTCATTATTATTTGCTTTGCCACCGGGCATAATAGCATGTTGCTGTAGCACTCAGTCCTTTATATTTACACCATTTACAGAACTATAAGGTTACCATTCCGGAGCATATCCAGCTAAATATAAGTAAAAAATAATATAACATGTTGCTAGGCAACCTAACTTGGAAAACATTCCTGCAGAAGGCAAGTTTGAGTCAACAACAACTGTCTCAATTTATTTTTTTTGGTAGCAACGTTATACAATTAAGAGGAATGGCATCGGTGAGTTAGCTGTACCTATGTAGCATAGAAGCACCCTCCCTGGCTGTCTATTTATATGAATTATATTTTCAGGGTATTGATGAACATGTCAAGTAATGCATAGTCAATGATTAATCTACAACCCAATATGTTTAAAATTTTCCATAATTAATTATACTTTTTAAATCCAAAACGTATATATGATTATGAACCCCATTTTATAACTATTCATTGTCGTAGTTGATAGGAAAAATGAGACGGAGCGACAAAAACAATCCAGAGTCACTGAAATAACCGATAAGCTACATCAATAGACAGAATTGAGCTGTGTAATCTTGACAATCCTAGGTAAACAAAGGGTATGAATGTAATGATTATACTTTTCTTAATAGGCTGTTTTCACTCGTGCACACTATGCGGCCGGTGGAAGTTATAGTGGTGCGCACACTTCATTGATTACTCATTCTGGTCCACAAAATAACTCGGAGGATCCTTTATGAACACAGTATTCGGAAGTATAATTGTCAGAGAGACAGGGCGTGGTGTCCCAAATCTCATGGTGGCCGCCTTTGATGTGAGTTCTCAAGTAACTACGGCTGTTGCTCCAGAAGATGAATGGATGCGCCTGGCGTCCGCGATCACAGATTCCGACGGCAAGTTCAAGATGGAATATGCGGAGGCCAACACTGAAGGAGCCGATAGACGTCGAGTGCAGTTGCTCCTTACGGTATTCCCGCCAGAGGAAACCGCTGGTGCACGTCAGCCGCTCTTCATCGCCCCCACTGTGCGAAAGAACGCTAGTCCTTGTGAGGCGTATCAAATCCGTATCCCTGCCAACGATCTAGAAATGAACGGAATCGCACTACCAGGCGAATTAGATGATGGGGTGGCCGAGCCGCCTGCATTAATGCGGAAGCGACTAATTGCTCGCGCAACGCGTGACGTGGAAGTCGCGGATGTGGAACAAGAGGCAGTGACTTTGAAAGTCGCGAAGGCACGCAGCGAAATGTCCGTCTTCCGCAAAGAGATTAGACCCGCGCTCGCAGATCGTTTAAGCGCAGTCAGTCCAAAACAGCTAATATCCGGAACATTCGTGGAGCCTAATGCCTCAGTGCAGACTGTACACAGCGGAGTTGTCGATGCCGATCTTAAAGACGTGATCAGTAAAGGAGGCACTCGGCCAAAGTCCGTTGCACGCCTCGCATTGACTGAGGACCAGGCTCGCGCAATTCAAGATAAACTGGATAACGAGTCTAAGATTTCCGTTGAAGATCTGCAATCACTTCTCGGTCCCGATCGGCCAGCTCAGAGCGGCCCTATTTATTTGCGCACAAATCCTTCGGATCAAATCCGGCGCACGGCCTCGCCACAAGAAATAGAAGCACTTGCTGCACTCAAAGGTGAGGATGATGATTCGCCCCAGGGTAACGTGCTGGACACGCCCGGTAGCGGCGTGGAAATGATAGAATCATCGGACGTTCCACACTATCTCGCACGGCTTGTTGACACAATGACATCACCAGAGGAAGGAGTGCTCGCCGGTCTCGAGCCACGCACCACGCAAGGGACAGTCACCGAAAATATTCAGGATCTCGCGTTCAAGCCAAGTCCCGCAGACACACCTGCGTTCTATGACTTCTACAATCTCCAAGTTGCATTTCGCCATGTGTGGCAGGAAGCAATTGATCAAGGCGTGCTTGATATCGCCGAAAGCGCCTACAACGAAATCGTACTTACCGGTGGTCAGCCGCCACCGGACGGCATCATTGTTGACCCCGTGTTGGGTCTGAAACGTGAAGCTGCCGCGGTGAACTTTGCTATGCGCCGCGCCGCCGAACCCTTGAGTACGGTCGCGAAGGGGGGGGCACAATTATCTGGGCATCCACTTGCTCAAACGGGTATACTCGGCGGCAATGTTGGTATGTTGGACGGTTTACGCACAGAGTATCCGGACAAACCCCACACGCCACTCCCGGACCTCATTGCCGAGCTTGAGCAACGCCTGCAAGAGCCTTATTCTTTCACCACATTCGCTGCGAACCGACGCGAGCGGAGCGTAAATTTCGGGTTACTTGTAACCTACCGGCAGAAATGGACACCTGGAGACTATCAAGCTGGCAAGCTGGCGAAGACAATCACCCTCGCGCCGAAGGAAGTGCAGAAGTATACTCGAACTGTCAAGCGTCAGCGCAAGCGCGCGGAGCGGGAAGTCGAAAATCACCTAAGCGTGCGCAAAGATGAAATGTCCACGACCTCACGTGCCGAAGAGGAAATAATACGCAAGGCAAATACGAAGACTGACTTCCATCTGAGTTCGGATTCTAGCAGCGGCACGGATGCGACGGGCAAAAACACGTTCAAAACTTCGTTCGACCGTGACGTCGGGGAAACATCGGAATCAGTGAAGCGCAGCTTCCGGGAGTCCGTCATCAAGGCTGCGCAGGAGTTCAAGAACGAGTTAACCGTTGAGGTCAACACCGAAGATATCGAGAGCGTAGAGACCGTGGAGTCTGGCGAGATCTCAAATCCAAACGATGAGCTTGCAGTTACTTTCCTTTTCTATGAGCTGCAGAGACGTTACGCAGTATCAGAGAGCCTTCATCAGTTAACTGAGGTCGTGCTCGTTGCCCAAGAGATGCCGGCGCCACATGAGATCAATGAGGCATGGCTTGTTAGCCATGACTGGATTTTGCGACGTACGATTCTAGACGACTCATTCATCCCTGCCCTTGATTATTTGAGCAAGAGAGTGGTCGGCGACCGGGCCGCGCTGGCTGAAATGCTTAAGAACATTGAGCAGCAGCGACGTCTCATTTCCGAACTGCGGCGTGAACTCGCGGTTGTTCGTTCCCGGGTCGCCACATATCGCAATTTGCTCGAACGCTCGTTGCTGGAGCGTTCTGCCAAGGAAAAGGGTAACGACGGTGGATGGTTCTCTGGCATTCCTGTAGTTGGTGAAGCAGTGGAACTGGTCGAGGACGTTTACGATGCGGTTGGCGACTTCATTCACCCGGACACACCGGAACTCGGCGACAGCCGCCAAGACACGCTCAAAGATGTGATTCAGCGCACGGCGGATGAAGAAAGGGACCTCTTGATGCGCGTGGAGCGCGAAGTAACGGCACTTAACGCCCTCACGGAGACCTATGCAAAGGCGCTTTCCGAGAATCTGAATCACCGGACACAGATCCTTCGCTTGCGCACGCACATCAAGCAAAACATTCTTCATTACATGCAGGCGATTTGGAATCATGAGCCACCGGATCAGCGGTACCTGCGACTCCACGAAGTGCCGGTGCCGACGTTCAGGCATCAAAGCTGGTATAGCTTCCCGACTGGTGTGACGCCGGTACGCAGAGCCATGACGGCGTATGCTCATCGCACCATTCCAGGCTCCGGCATCAGCCAACCAACAGCAGTCTATGAGAGCGAGATCGTCACGAAATTTGAGCGGCTTGAGACTAAGCCACTCTCCCAAGTTGCGGATCTGGATAACCTCCTTGGTTACTTTGGCAACTACATGATCTTTGCACTGAAAGTGTCAAACCCACTTACCCGTTTTATGGCGGATCCATACATACTTCAGGGTTTCGAGGAAGTTGTTGATCCGGACGATGTAGGAAACTGGACACTGGAGGAGTTTGCCGACTATGTTGTTAAACTAAACAGGAAGTTGAGCGACACAGAGTTCGAAAAAGTTCGGCAGCAGCTCATGGATCAGTACCAGAGATTGATTCAGGCACCACACCGCAACGGCGAAGAGATCATTGTGCCAACCGGATCTTTGTTTATTGAAGCGCTACCGGCCACATCATCGTTGATAGAGCGGTTTAAGATGCTACACCGCGCCATTGACGTCAAGAAAGTACAAGCTGAGGTGCGCAAGGCAGAACTCGAGAATCTGCGGCTCGTTGATCGCATCCTCAACGGCGAACGCGAAGATCCGGACATCGAGAAGAAGATCATCATCAATGGAGCGGTGGAACCAATGTTACCCATAGACGATCCGGAGTAAATCAAATACAATGGGAAACGACACAGGTAAGGAATTTCCAGACACAGACTTGATAGGGGCGCAATTTAAACGTCATCAAGCGAAGGATCCATTTGCATCTGTGGATGTCGTCCCTTCGCCGGGCGAGGGAGCATCTGACCCAAAATATAACAGGCTAGCAGCTGAAGAGTCTCGTCTTACTGACTTCGGCATCAGTTTTCAGCAGCGCAGCACAGGCTTCGCGCTTACGCAGATGGGCGAGCGTCTTGCATCACAGGCAAAGGACTTAAACGAGCTGGCGCTCAGGGTACGGCAACAATTCAGCAGCCATCTTCTTCAGAACGATCAAGATGCAGAAAGGCTTGCTGACGCTGCTTTCCGTGCTTTTGCTAAACGAAACCCGAATATCGACCCAGATCTTACTTGGATGATGATCCGGACTATTGGAAAAGAGTACCTTGAGATAGTTAAAGCCGGCACACGCCGCCAAATTGCGGCTCGAGCTAGAGCAATGGAACAGGATCCAGTCTATCGTGCAAATCAGGAGTGGCGAGAAAAGATTCAGAGATACGTGGACGAAACCGGCCTCGACTACCAGTTTGTCGAGGCTTTCGTGATGGAATATGAGAAGGGCAATATGCCACGCCATCCGGGTGTGATAGACCCTCGTTCAATCCCTTTTTTCCAATCGAGGGCTGGCCTGCAATCGGTCGCTATGGCAATCAATATGATGACCCATGGTACAGCCGGTTCATTTGCCTCGGCTGTTACTGGATTAGATATGAGTGGTAATGAGCTTAGCACCGGTGAGCGCATCCTTGAAGGTGTATTCGTAGTGATCTCGCTGATGCCTGGCGGAGGCTTGGCCGGCGATGCAGCCATGGTTGCAAAGCTTGGTTTGACTGCGGCGAAGACAATCGTATTCGCCGGTAGAAGTCTCGCGCGCGTAGCAATGTCCGCTCGCACCAGCGTTACCGCCTTCCTGCGGATTCTCAGCCGCCTAAGGCACATCGACCCTCGAAAAGTTGCGGAACTTCTAAAGCGGATGCGCGAAGCTCGCGCTGCAGGGAAAAGGTTACGGTTGACCGACGGAGAAGCGCGATTAATGCGAGAAATCGATCAAGCCTTTGTTGAATACACATTGCCTATTGCCAAAGTTGTAAAGATAGCCACGCCGACCGCTCGGGCCTTCATGTTCCTCAACCGTCGCCAACCACTTGTTTTAGGTCGGTTGCTGGGTCGCACATGGGGAAAGCCTGCATCCAAGATGGCCAAGAGCACGCTACAGGATGCCGAAGACATTGCAGCTAGCATAACCGACCGTATTCGCCGGCATTGGAACGCCGCATTGCCGAAAGGCCAAGATAACGCTCTTGAAGCCTGCCAAGGGGTATACCGCAAGCTTGAACAGGCATTGCGGTCTAAAAGCCCGCCCAATCCCAATAACTTCGTTAGAGACAAGTTATATAAAAAATGGCGAGCCAGAGCCATGCGCAGGATCGGCAATGACAATCAATTGGTGAATGATCTCAAGGAGCACGCCGGTATCATTGTTGGCAAGAACAGGCTGACACGAAGTTGGACAATACATATCCGCACGAAGGGGCCAAAGGCCCAGCGGGTGCAAACGCACGTGGATTTTGACCATGGCATTGTCGGCCATAGCAAAGCGGTCGATGATGCGGTTAGGCTGAAAGACGCGCGTCCGCTAATAAGCACGATCGATGGTGGCAACCTTCAATTCATGACGGCCCGTGAAAACCGCAACTTTATTGAGGCGCTGCGGCAAGCCGCAGCAGAAACCTCAGGACCTTAAATTGGTCGCTTGGGTGTGGGTAGGTTCGAAGTAATTGCTTAACCAGGCATATTACGGCTTATATTACTCCCATTCCAGGGACAATAGCTGGTGACAGCTGCTCGAACACCTCCTCGCTTAGAAATGAGTGCGGACGAATACTCTTTTCTTCTCCCGCTTTTGAATCATATGACAACACCATTAATAATTTATTAACCAAACCTATAGCTTATTATTCTGGTTAACAACAATTTTAATATTAAAATATTTATATACAATTGCCTTATATTAACAATTTTACGTATACAACTTAAAAACATACAGTTTTAATGACTTATATATATTAGATTAAAAAACCAGCATCATGCACAGTTTCTTTATGTGATGCTCAATGTAAACTTTAAGAAGATTTGCCCTTTCACTGCTTCCCAAGCATTCTATCACAGCCTGTCCCTTAAGCTGCTTTAACAGTTACTTACCGCCATTGATAGTGGAGTTTCTTTCCGTACTTAAAATATAAATATTATGCCTGACAGCATTCTTCAACTCGAGAACAGTATAATATTAAATGATCTGGCACGGACATGGCAGATTGATAGGGCCGACTATAATTCTGCGGTTGGATTCAGAATTATCTACTTTTCTGTCAATTTCTCTGTCCGGCGTACAATATATCCCGGTGAGGCTATTCCCATACGTTGGTCAGTACTAAGAAGCTTTATCGCTGCTACAGATCCAGGAGATGCTGTTCGCGCTGATATCGAAACAAGCGGAAGCTTAGTGTGGACAAGTGGACGTGTGGCTTTTAAACCATACAACCCGGTAGGTGAGGCCCCTGGGATAGCCGTCATTCAGGAATTAAACATAATACCATCCGATGACGCGGCCGACAGCGTGTACAAGGTCGGAACCAATGGGTTGCGACTCTTGGTAACTGGAGAAGGAAAGGATCAAGGTCCTTTCGTCCGTGATCGTAAGCTCCATGTCATACCAGAGCCAGTAGACGCTACATGGTGGGAATGGATAGATACGCCAGGAGATATCAAATGGAAAGAGAACTATTTTTTGCAAGGCAAGTTAAAAAATCACGCTCATGCGAAGATAAAACGTGCTGAAGCAGCCCTTGAAGAAACTGATAATGCAAGTGCCATTTCGGACCGTGGAGTGAACTCCGATACCTCAATAGAGGTGGGAGCTAACTCATCAATCCTTCGATTTCCCTTGAAAAAAGACTGGGATTGGATACAAAAGCTAACATGGCTTATCAAGGGTCCAACAATCAATACGTTCAGATATACTGTCAACTTCACATTGGAGGACGAATATGGCAATCTTTACCCAGCTGTATCCTCTCTAGAGGTTGCCGTTACTGTTAAGGTGCCGGAGGTGAAACTCGCGGCTGGCTTCTCAGCTCAAGGGGCCATGATTGCGGCGGCTGGCTTCGCTATAGGGGCTGCTGCGGCTTTTATAGGTATATTTACCGCGCCAACTGCCCCTGCACTTTTCGCTATGGCCGCAAAAGCATATGCAGCAGCAGCGGCATTTGGTGCGGTGGCTCTTGATCCCCCTGAGCCAGATCCCCACTTCCATGAGTCAGTAAGTGTGGAACCTCTGCCTGAAATGCCTCCAATATTAACAAACCCTGAGTTTACAGCAATCCGTGATCTTTTGCTCTCGGTCTTCTTTATAACAGCGCGCGACCAAGCACGTAGTATCATTCATGGACGAATGATGGGCGCTCTGGAAGCAGGCGATTACCAAGCTATACAGATGCAAGCAAATTTTTACAGGCAGTTAACAGGAGAACTGATAGCAAAAGCAGAAACTTTACCGTCTCTTTCCGCCGAAGCTATAATGCAACTCGAAGCCCATTACTTGCCATCAACCGAGATACTGGCTCAAGCTATTCACGTCGTCCGCTCGGAGGGTTTGACACCCGAACTACAACAGCTGCGTCAGGAGGCTGGTGTAGAGGAACAAGAGCTTGAGACGCTCCGCGCTCTGCTCCAAGATGAAAGTGTTCTTGTGCTATTGGAGCAGCATGGGATTATGGGAGGACTTTCAACACTTGGTCAGGCCGGACGTATATTCGGGCGCGAAGTTAGCGCGGAATGCGTTTAGAATTTGTATAACTGAGTTTCAACATATCTAGGCGTGATGAGGTTAGAACAATATTTGGGAGCCACAATTAGTGAGGTGTAGTTACATTTATAAAAGCGTTTCCGGTTGTACAGGAGCGTTTTGGCTACATTGACAAAAATATCTTAATTATGATCAACATTCCGGAGACAGAGATAGGACGTGTTCTCAGGGAACTGAACCAACTGAACATCAGGTCTAAGACCATACCCCTTGAACTACAAGTGTCAGCTCTTAACTGTAATTTCAAACTCTTTCTAATTGCTCCTTTTCCAGCCACTCATGAATCTCTTTATAAGAAGTAAAGTAGTTGACCGGATCAGAAAGCTTTCCTTTCAATTCCTCCAGTACTTTCCCACTTATGACTGACTCTCTTTTGTTGCCTCCCGGATTTATCTCCAGACAAGCTTCCAGGCTTTTTTCCTTATAAAGCCTGAACCACTGCCCTACCGCATGAGCGCCATAACCAACTTCTTTGGCTATTTTCCCATACTCCATATTCTTTCCGCTCTTGTACAAATAAAAGGCCCGTACACGTGCATGCGCTAAGGGGTGGGAGATCTTTCTACTCCTCTTCAGCAATTCCTCAGCACTTTCCTTAATCTCCGTTCTTTACTCATCCCATAGACCTTCAATAAATTTCTACTGTTGAAGGTTCTTTGATTTATTTGGTATTAGAATTGCTCAAAAATGTAGCGCATCTATAGAACCATCACAACTATTTGCCCCACAGTTTTTTATGCTTCCGATCGGCTCCTTATTCGAGACCCGCTTCCGGCGCTTCACCACCTCGTACGGCAAATCAATTTCAGAGCCTAAACTCGGCCCCCCTCGTGATATAGCTCACTTTATTCAGGTGCAGGCCCCCAGAGGTATTGGTTGCCCTTGTTCAAGTTCGCAAATTCGATGATCACCGAGTCGCTGCCCACCACATCGCGTCGCACGTCCCCGACAACCTTGTAGACCGACGCTGGGAGAGGCGATGCTTGGTCGATATTGGGTGGGTACCACGCGAACACGTTGTCGCCGTAGACGTCCTCCGCGTCGATGTTGACATCTTGGCTGACTTTTACCTCAAACGTCGTAGGCGCCCAAACCGAGACGGCGACATCCAGGCCGGGGCGGGCCTCCTGGGGAAACGGGCCTTTCCATACAAACACGTTGTCACCGAAGAAGTCTTCGCTGTTGATCTTCACTCCCCTACTGTCTATCACACGGAACACAGCCGGGGTCGAGGCAGTTACCGGGGTATTTAGCTGCGGCGGCGTGGGGTTCTGCCCCTGCCCCTTGAGCACCCAGTTGAGAATGTTGTCGCCGGCCTGATCCTCGAAGTCGATGTTCACGTCGCGGCTATTGACGACGATGAAGTTCGTCGGTACGTCGAAACGGATAGGGCCGCCGACGACTTCGCTACCCCCTGCGGTCCAGTTGAGCTTCATATCCCCTGCAGTGTCCTCGAGGTTGATCCTGACCCGCTCGCTGCGCTCTACCCGAAACGTTAGGGGCATTTCGATACCCATTGACCCACCAACAAAACTGGCCGAACTCTGCGCGCCACCGTTCCAAGTGAAATTCATATCGCAGAACACGTCCTCGACGTCGACCTCGACATCCTGACTGTCGAACACCTCAATCGTCACGGACATCGCGATCCGGAAGGGGCCACCCACCCCGCCGACGATCTGACCCACGTCTAAGATCGTGTCCGTCGTGTCGACGGTCCAGGTGAAGGAGTTGTCGCCGAAAATATCTTCTACGTCGATCAAAATGCGTTTGCTGTCGGATACGCGGATGAGCACGGGCATGTCCACCTCAAACACTCCACCGACACGGCGGGCCTGATCGCTCAGCGACTCGAGGCGCTGCCAGGTGAATTTGTTATCGCCAAAGATGTCTTTAACGATTAAAGTGTCGTCTTGGCTGTCGCTCACCTCGATATTTACTGGGAGCGTTACGCGAAAGTCGCCGAAACCCGTACCGTCGCCTGCAGCCCGGTTACCCGACCAGACCTCCGTCATATCGCTGAAATAGTCGCCGAACTGGATGTTCTCGCCGCTCCTGCCCGAGATCTGGATGCCTACCGACTCATAGAGTTTGTAGGCACCTGACTGCCCATTATCCGTTGGTTTATCCACCAAGTCTTCCAAGTCTTCGCATGCACCGAGAACAAAAATCAACACGAGGGATAGACAAAGTATCCCAAGGCGATTCAAGCCCAGCACTATCCGATTTCTATCCAAAACGCACTGCCATCGCTTTATCTTCTCGTACGGGAGATCACCATCTCGATTGCCTTTGATCGTCGGCGCCTTAAGGCTGGCTCGCACCCCAAAGGAGATTTCGTCTTGCCTTTGTCTCGCTTTCAATTTATTAAAATCCATGGCTTGCTCGATATTTTAGGTTAAAAAAATCATGCGGTGCTCTATTTCTCCAAACGGCAGTCGCCTTAGTTTGTTAGCTGAGCTTCACATTTGTAGTGAAGAAAATGTTAGTAGGCATGATGAATGGATGAAAGAAGTACAGATTAGATACTGGAAGATAGTAAAGCGGAGAGAAGAATTATTCTTGAAATCTTATGTTTAAACCGAGGCAAACTAATGGTATTTTAATAATTTTTAAATGAATCATCCTTCTTTTGATTTACAGGTATAGTGGGCTTAATGAATATTTGGGTAATTGTACAAAATCCCTAATTGTTTTTTAACGCTGTCACTGCTTCACTCATATCCAGCACTTTTACCGGGAGCAGGCTTTCCAGAATACTGCTTCCGGCTGCAGAGCGGTATCCTCCGGCACAGTGCACCACCACGGGTTTGTCTGTCGGAATCTCCCTGGCTCGTTCCCGCAGTTCAGGCAAGGGAATGTTGATGGATTGCTGGAAGAACTTGCCGGCCTTTGTCTCACTGCTGTTGCGGATGTCAACCACGGTAAAGCCATTCTCTTCGGCCTTGAAAGTCTCTCTGTCGAAAGCCTCGCTTGCTTTACCGCCTTCTTTGTCATACACAAAGGCCCCCTCCACTAACAGTTCATAGCCAATCTTAGCTGCTTTCTCCATTAGCTGGTTCAGGGCTTCTTCTGACGCTGCGACTAAGAAGAACTTTTCGTCCGGCCCCACGATGCTGCCCAGCCAGGTCTCGAACTTATCTCCGTTCTGGATGTTGATGGCACCTGCTATATGGCCTTTTTTATACTGCTCCTGTGGTCGTCCGTCCACTACCAGAACACCCGCCTCAGGCACCGCGTTCTTCTTCAGCACCCTTACCCCTTGCAGGGACTCCAGGTAAGCCGGCGCTCCTTTTTTGTTCAGGTCCACATCATAGCCAAAGTACTTCGGGATGAAAGGCTGGTCCTCTGTAATCATTTTCACAAAAGCCTCCTCGCTCATCTCCTGCAGGGCAAGGTTCCCGAACTTCTCCGCACCAATGGTGCTGCTGTTAGCCTCGCTCAGCCCCTTTCCGCAGAGGGTGCCTGCGCCGTGGGCTGGAAGCACCTCCACATTATCGTCCAGCTTCATCAGCTTTTCACGGGTGCTGTGGTACATCTGCCGGGCCAGCTCTTCCCTTTTCGCTGTAATGTTGCCCGCACTCTCCCGCAGGTCCGGGCGTCCTACGTCACCAATGAAAAGCGTGTCGCCCGTGAACACAGCCTTGTCTTTTCCCTCGTGCTCCAGCACAATGATGATACCGTCCGGGGAGTGACCGGGTGTGTGCAACGACCTGAGCTTGATTTTACCCAATTCCAGCACAGCGCCCTCATCAAACGCCTGGTGTGGGTAGTCTGCCGCTACCAGGCTATGGGTGTAAATAGTGGCGCCGGTCTGCTGGTGTATCTCCAGGTGCGAACTCACAAAATCCGCGTGGGGGTGCGTTTCTATCACCCCCACAATTTTTGCGTTGTTCGCCGCTGCATAGTCATAGTAGGACTGTGGGTCGCGAGCAGGGTCTATGAGTACTATTTCCCGTTCGCATTCACTGAGCACAGCATAGGAGTAATGCGCCAGTCCCTTGTCTTCAAATTGTTTTATTTTCATGTTCCTATCGTTTTCCTTTTGTCTGAATATATGATACAAAGGTAGATACCATACAAGGCAATGTCTGTGACTCTTGTCACATAAGGGCTTACGCTCCCTTTTGTAGAACTTGGGAAAACAGGAAACTCTTATAAATGAAGGTTACTGGAAGAATATCTTTACGAAAGGAGCTTAAGCCCCTTATATATAATCCTGTATAAACAGAGGCCGACTTAGCGGGAAAGGCTCTCGAGGAATTGTTCCAGATCATGGCGCACATAGATTTTGTTTCTTTCCAGCTCCACCAACTTGCGGTTCTCCAGTTGCTTGAGCAGCCTGGAGATAACCTCCCGGGAGGTGCCCAGCTCATTGGCGATTTCCTGGTGAGTAACCGACAGTTCCAGCGTATTCAGCTGCTTTGACTTGACCACCAGGTACCGGAGCAGGCGCTCGTCCATTTTCCTGAAGGCCACATCATCAATGGCCCTGAGCATCTCCTGAAAGCGCTTCTGGTAGGTCATGGCGACAAAGTCCTTCCACTGGCGAAACTCATTCGTCCACTCCTCATGCTTCCGGACAGGAACTCCCAATACCCTTGTTCTTTCCTCCGCCACTGCCTTGATGTCGCTGGGGCTTGAGGTACTGCAACAGGTCAGGGAAACGGCACAGGTGTCCCCGCCTTCGATGTAGTAGAGCAGCAGCTCATGCCCTTCTTCATCGGTCCGCATCACTTTAACAGACCCCTCCAGGATGATGGGCACCATCTTGATGTACTGCCCCGGCTCAATGATGGCCTGCCCAGGCTCAAACTCCTGAATTTTGCCGTTCTTTTCTATCTCTTCAAGCAAAACAGGATCTGTGATAAGTGGAAGTTCAATAGGCATATAAAGGAAGCTTAGTCAGATATTTTGTTTACTACTCCCAGGTTCTCTTAACCCGTAATAAAGTGACTGTTAAAAGCATTAGCCTCACGGATTTGGAGGTTTTCAGCCTTCCAAAACAGCCGATGAGGGCATGTGTGTCAGGTTAACGCTTTGCAACAGCGGCAGAAAGTGGCACTTCTTTTCTTTTAACGGTAAAAAGAAGGCTGAGACTGATTATTCAGTCCGTACTCCAGAACCGGCGTAGCCAACAAAGTTAACTCTTTAATCAGAACCAGTGTGTGACTTTTGTTACACTGGCAGGATGTAGACTTGCTTTTATAACCCCTGATTTCAGGAGCAAGGGCCTGTTAATGTGTGGACTAACTGGTACATAAACACGCGCATCATCTTCTCGTATTTAAGGAAACACCATCCATTTTTTTGCTATGAACTACCACATCACCAAAAAAGTAAACTACAGCTACCAGGATGCATTAGAGAAGACCAGAGCCGCTCTTGGCAGCGAGGGCTTCGGCGTGATATCAGAGATTGACCTCAAGGAAAAGTTAAAGGAAAAGCTTGATGTGGATTTCAGGGAGTATAAAATCCTGGGTGCGTGTAACCCGAAGCTTGCCTATGAGGCAATCGGGCAAGAAGATAAAATTGGCGTGATGCTTCCCTGCAACGTGCTGGTGCAGGAACATGAGAACGGGGAGGTAGAGGTAACCGCTATCAACCCAATGGAATCCATGTCAGCCATAGGCAATGCTGACTTAGAAGCAATAGCCAAAGAAGTGAGCCAGAAACTTAAAACTGTCATTGAAAGCATATAGGCTCAAAACCGTTCGTAGGTACAAAATACCCATTCAGACACTCGCCCCGGAATCCCTGCTTAGATGCTCTTTTTGATCTATTATCCTATTTTCTGGAAATAGCTTGGTTAAGCTTCATAAAGAGATGGTTTGAAAGACTCCTATAACACCTATCATGGTAAGTACAAAGACTGTTGGTTGTAAAAGCATCTGAAGAAAACCATCTCCAAGAGAAAAATTTATCAACCTATATCAGGACAAGACAAGTGCTATTCACCCGTTCATGCCTTGGCTCCTATCAATAAATAAGTCGCCATGGCTCCCTTGCCTTTCACCTGAATCGTTCCCCGTGCTATGCAGTCAAATTCATTTTTGATAATTTCGTAGACGTCGCCGGTTATCTGAATACTTCCACCTTCAGCAAGTGATTCCATCCGACTGGCGGTATTGACTGTATCGCCCCACAGGTCGTAAATGAATTTCTTTACCCCAATGACACCCGCTGTTACTGGTCCGGTACTGATGCCGACGCGCATACGCAACGGTTCTCCATCAGGGCTTTTGATTTCCTGAATGACCTCTTGTATTTTGATTGCCATCCTGCAAACCCTTTGCAGATGATTATCCGAAGGGACAGGTACCCCTCCGGCCACCATGTAGGCATCGCCAATGGTTTTAATCTTTTCCAACCCAAAGGCTTCGGTCAAGGAATCAAATTTTGAAAATACTTCATTCAGGAATTGGACCAAGTCATCAGGTGCTACCTTTTCTGAAAAGCGGGTAAACCCCACGATGTCGGCAAAAAGCACACTGACCGATGGATAGCCTTCTGCTAAATATGACTGGTCATTTTTAAACCGCTCCGCCACAGCTTGGGGCAAATTATTGAGCAGAAGTTGCTCTGTTTTTTCTTTTTCCCTGGCCACCTCCTGCTCTGCATCATGAATCGTAGAATGGGCATAAATACCAAAAGCTATACTTAAAAAAGGGATGCCGATTAGTGAATTCCACCTTTGTGCCTCCAAAAGCCCTTTAGGAACAGGTATAAGCAAACGCATTTGCAGTTCTTGCCATACTATGGCACCCGCAAAACAAATTATAGTGATGACTGTGAAGATGATAATTTGCTTTTTTTCTGTGGCAGAGAAAAGAAAGAACTGCAAAAACACAATCATTGGCAGAAAAACAAAATTATAGCTGGCCAAGTTGAACTCAATAGAATAAAAAGTAACGAATAGGATGGCCACGCTACTAAACCAGGCGCTGGCCAGAACCCTTTTCCCCCTATAACTAAAAACAGGCACTAGGGCAATCGATATAAAATGCAGCATGTAAACCAAAAGAAGGAGAGGCTGATTGTAGAAAAAAGCCAAGGCGGCGTTTTGAACGATAAAAAAGCAAACAAACAAGGCTACCGAATTGGTAAACCTTATGTGCTTATTATAGACCGGGTCGGTTTGCTTATTTGTACCCAGGTCTGTTATGCGTTTAACGATGTTCATTTAACGAGTTTATAAGGTGCTATTCTTAAAAAATCATCATACAAGGTGTTGGAAACAGACGAAACTATTCTTTTACATGAGGTAGGAACTTCCGCCAACTGTTAGCTAAACAGGGCTTGTTCCGTTTGGCTGTCCACATCAACGGATAAACAGAACAGGACTATTAAATATAACTATAATGCCACTTTTATCTTTCACTTTTGCGGGTCCATGTATGATGAAGGGATTCAGCACACCAAGTGGACTCTCACCTGTTCCTGCTGGAAGTAATTGATTTCCTGGCAGGCTGCCGGTGTAAAAACCTGCCTAATGCACATCTTTGCACCTGTTCCGGTTTAACCTGCTGACATACGGTTGAAAACCAGGTAGTCAACCATATGCCAGGTGTTGCCATCCCTGCTCACTTCAAATGTCATTTTAAAAGCATCATCGGTGAGCTTTTCATAGATGAAGTGCTGCCAGGTGATTGTTCCATTGGAAGCTTTCTGCTGTGTTGTCAACATCAACCGGTGCGGTTTGCCTCCAGCCCCACCAGAAAACCCACTTCCTGGTTTCTCAGGAACTTCAGGTTCTCTACGGAGGCGTACCAGCTGTCGGCGCTCACCCACGCCGGGCGC
>NZ_SSNI01000047.1 GCF_010015475.1 Pontibacter pamirensis | reverse complement strand
GGATTACCTGACCACGGACAACCTGTTTTATGCCACTAAAAGGGCGCTGGCCGCCGTGGGGAAGAATTTGTTTATTAGCTTCTCTGACTATAGGATGTAGTTTAATGTAATTTTGTCTCAGTACTTATATAAGTCAGTTCGTTCAGGTACTGGTGGTACGTAACTCCGTCGTCGCGCAATACATTACACAGGTTCCAGAGTTTGTTTGCTATTTCTTCTGCACTCATCTCGCTTAAGCAGTTTGTATGTATAAATTATCGTTGATCGTGTTTATCACTTCTGTTAAATGGTGCTCGAATATCTTGTCGAGCTTCTGAAATCCCCCGGAGTCTTTGAAAGGTTCTTTATTCAGGTCTTCTACCTGCAACACCGTTTCGGCTAATAGCTGGCTCTCGAAGCGGATTATCCAGTTCAGCTGCGTTTTATTCCATTGGCGCATAGCGCGCACCTTGCTTACGGCACGCTTAATACGTTCTTCGCGGCTTTCCAGTGTGCTGCCAATTGCCAGCGTCCGGATAAAGGCGATGATGTCTGCGGCTATATCCTGGTTCTTCACTTCCTTCCACGCTTCTTTTAAAGACTTATCATCAAAGCCTTTCAGCCCCAGCTCCAGGTAGAGGTTCTTCAGCGACTCTCTGTTCAGCTCTTTCGGGTTGGTACAGATGATGTTAAGGGCAGCTATCTCATTCTGCTTTTCTTTGATAAACTGGGAAAAGCTCTCCAGGTAATCGGCAGGCTTCTGGCCTTTGCCGTAACCCTTTTCTATTTTGATAAAGGCGTCTACATGCTCTGAAACATATTGCACTGGAAGCGGAGGCTTCAGCTCATCCAGGAACTTCCATAAACCAGACAGCTGAATGACGTCTTGCACACTTTTCTGCACCGACTGCTCCAGTAGCTGTACAATCATCTCATCTATATCAGCACCTCCGGACTTATATTTAAACTGTGACTCCTGGTGGTCATCCATTTTGTGCTTCTTGCGCTGCAGCTTGGCAATAATTTGTTCCAGCTGCTTCTTTGCCCGCTCATTTGTGTCAATCTCGTGCAGCTCATCAGCCAGCTGCTCAAATGTCACCTTGGGGTCTACTACCACTGGTTTCATCTGGGTGTAGTCCTGCAGCGTCTCGTACAGTCGTACAGCGTCAAAAATACGGAAAGTTTCCTTCTGAATTTCATCGCAGCGGCGGGTAGCACGGCCCAGCATCTGCTCATACAGAATGCGAGACTTCACCTTCCTCAGAAACACGATGTTACAGATGGAAGGCACGTCTATACCTGTGGTAAGTAAGTCCACGGTCACAGCAATGTTCGGATATTTCTCGTTTTTATACCTTTTCACCTGCTCCGCCGGGTCGTAAGATTTGCCTGTTATTTTCTGTATGGCATCATCCGGTGTTTCTATCTCCAGCTTTCGGAATTCCTCTTTCAGCAGGGCTACCACCAGATCAGCATGTTCGTCAGTTGCAGCGAAAATCAATGTTTTTTCTTCACTGTTAGGGTCTAGCTCCTTTACCAGCTGCTGTACAACAGTGCGGTTAAAGCTTTCTGTCACCACCAGCTTATTAAAGCCAGCAACATCAATCTTCAGCTCGTCTTCCAGCTCTTCTAGTTCAATGATGGAGTTGCTTTCTTTGTCATATGCTTTTGGTTTCTCGCCTTTCTTCCAGGTAATGCCTTCCTCACCCAGCTTTGTCTTGATGAGGTAAGGCGGGTCATGGTCGATAAGGAACCCATCTATCACCGCCTCACGGTAGGAGTAGGTGTATACCGCCGTGCCGAAAATTGCTTTAGTATGCAGGGCAGGGGTAGCGGTAAGCCCCACAGCATAAGCATCAAAGTAATCAAGCACCATCCTGTACTTACTGATGTAATCCTGCTGGTCCTTAAAGTTCAGGTCTTCCTCATCCAGCTGCTTGTCCAGCAGGTATCCCCGGTGCGCCTCGTCGATGATGATGCAGTCATACTGGTCTACCGAAGGCAGGTTCTCATCAGAATCATTATAGAACAGGCGCTTTACCATACCTTGCACAGTGGCAAAGTGCAGGCGCGTGTCTGTGCCCGGCATCAGGTGCTTCATCTCCATTACCTCATACACCTCTGCAAAGGTATTCAAGTCCACTACTTTATTATCTTTAAAAGAATTAAGTGCCTGCGTTCCCAGTAAGCTACGGTCTACCAGAAACAGAATTCGTTTAAAGCGGTTGGTTTGTATTAAATGATAGCACAAACCAATAACGGTTCTTGTTTTACCTGTTCCGGTAGCCATAGCAATCAAAGCCCTTCGCTCGTCCGGTTGATTGATTAACTTTTGCTCAACGGCTTTGATGGCTTTTATCTGATACTCGCGCAAAGCAAGCCCGCTTTTGCTCATCAGGAAGTCCAGCGATGTAGTGTTCAGCTTTTCGTTCGCAGCGGCTATGTCTCTTTCCCATAGGTTTACCAGACCCTCCGGAGAATACCAGCCCTGCAAAGGCTTCGCGTTGTTGTGCTCCTTGCGCACGTCCAGAAACCATACGCCGCTCTTCGTCTTGATTTGCTCCAGGTATGGTCGGCCATTAGTCGAAAAGAGGAAGGGCACTTTATAGTTACCCCATTGCCCCATCAGCATAGCTTCATGGTCTTCCTCTACCAGCTCTGCATAAAATTTTGACTGACCAAGGTTGGTGGAGATATCCTGCGCATACTTCTTAGCTTCTACAATGCCATATAGCTCCAGCCCAACAAAGAGAGCATAATCAGCCCATTTGGGTCCGGCAGGCCATTCCGCTATGGCTATGTTCCTGCCGCGGTGTGGCAGGGTTTTGTGCTTTTTAAAATTGAGTGTAGATGTATCTACTTCCCAGCCTGCTTTTCGCAGCTGTTCATCTATCAGTTCGCGCGTCTCCGCTTCTGACATCTCTATCTTGCTGGCAGCTTTTACCGAGCGCTGCTGAATTTCCTTCTGCTTTTCTTCCGGTAAGCCTTGGGTGTTGCGCTCTTGTAAAAGTTTATTAAACCGCGCCTCCAGTTCTTTGTAGTTGCTTTCTAATTTGTTTAGAGCATGCCTTGTATCCAGGTTGGCAGGCACTTGAAACTTTACACCTGAGATATCCTGATTTAGACTGGAGTAGGTTTCATAGAACCACTTGCTTAGCTTAAAAGCAAGGAACAAGCTGTGCTTTGCATCCTCTACAGTAGCTTTGTTCTGATGAACCGCAACATTACCCTTGTTTTTAATGTGGAAGAAAAGGTCTTTAATGTTGGAAGGCAGCACGTTTTCAAACTCCAGAACTTTCAGCCTGTAGTGCTGCGAGTCTTCGAGAGGAAACTCTAAAGCATGTTCCTTGAAGAGTTTTTCTGTTAGACGCTCTGCAAATAACCTAATCTTGAACAGACTAGCCACCGGGTCCTGGTGCAAGTAAAACTCTGCGGACTGCCCGATGTTAAACAGAATCGGGAATTCTTCTTCTAAGAAAGAGAAGTTGGATGGCGTCATATAAAGTTTGTTTCAGGCAAAGTAGTCTTGTAAGAGCAAAATTAATAAAGATACTGATTTTTGTTATAATAGGAAATGTAGTATATAAAATAACCCGGGTTATAACATAAAAGTCCTCATAAATAGATTTTATGAGGACTTTTATGTTATGGGTAATGACACCTAAGTTGAATTTAGGAATAATAGACTTTTTTTACTTCTTTGAATTCAATGTAAGTTTCGTTGATTCTGTTCAAAATTAGCCTACACTGTTCCTCCGAAAGAATTTTAAAATTATGGGCAAAATCGTTCCTTATAAATTTAAAAATCGTTCTTAATTCACCCCTATAGCACTTTATTGCTGCGGAAAAAAAGCCGTGATTTTGCTTGATCAAGTCTTTTATGTGAAAATCGATTAGCTGCTGACCAAAAAGTGTTTCATTATGAAAACCTTTGATTGTTGTTTCAAGTAACAAAGATGCCTCTCTAACTGCTGTGTCATACCGCCTTATCTTAATGAAGGGCTCGACTAAATCCTTAAATTCATCACAATAGATAAAATCATTTGCTAATTCAGAAAGTTTTGTAAGCCCTTTTGAAGTGAGAGTAATAGTATTTGATATAATTGCAAATTCATTGAATTCCCATTCATCATCGTCACTGGGTCGCAAGGGTTTGTAATATATAAGTTCCTTTGATTTACCTTTTTCATCCATGGAGTGTAGAATTATGTTGCCTTCTTCATCTTCCTGCAAGTTCCTACCTAATTCACTTTTAAATCTTTCGAACTTAATCATATCAAACTCAAATTCTGAGACAGCGTCAACCCCAACAATATATCCCTTATTTTTTAGTTCAATCAAGTCTTCATGCCAAACTGCAGAATGATAATGCTTGTAGTCAAAGCAGTCGGTAAGTTGTTCTGGGTTTTGATTAAGTAACAACTTACATTTATCAATATCATCTATCTGATAGAATTCAGTTCCAAAGGGAAAGTTGCCAATAGTTTTTAAAGCTACTTTCCACCCAGCCCCAGTTGGATAAATTGGCCAATCAGCATGAATGCCAATTATTCCGCTATACCCTAATAATCCAGGAAAATTATCGAACATATGTTATTTGGAGTTTAAAATTCTGCGAGAAAAAAAATTTATGTTCCCTTTCAAATAGTAAGTACTGATTTTATTATATCAAACTTGTATAAGATGACAGTATAAATTACAGTCATAATTAGAAGCTACCTACATCATATTTAGATGTTAATCTTTCTGTGATGGCTTCTGGTATATCCAAACTGGTGAAAATGTCATCAATTTTCACATTGCTTTCATGATATACATCAGCTTCAATATCATTAAATGTCCTGATAAACTTATTAATATTCTCAAGTAGTTTTATTACTTGGTTTACCTCCACAGATTGGCTTAGGTAAGGGTAGAAAACATGAATCTTGTTTTCAAAATTAACCTTCTTCTGCTCATTCAGCTTTCGATAACTGAGTGAATTAATTCTGTCTATTCTTCCGGTTCTTTGTTCCATATCGCTGGGGTTCCATGCAATCCCGTAATGGTAAACATTTTGGCAGTAGGTGTGTAGGTCTTCTCCTTCTTTAAATATGTCAGTGGTCACGAGCACATAAGGATAACCCGGGGTTCTGAATTGAGTGGCAACTATGCTTCTGTCTCTTTTTGCTTGTCCGCTAATACCTAACACAGGTGTTAAACCTCTCAATGTACTGGATACCTTTTT
This sequence comes from Pontibacter pamirensis, assembly GCF_010015475.1. Classification (GTDB taxonomy): domain Bacteria; phylum Bacteroidota; class Bacteroidia; order Cytophagales; family Hymenobacteraceae; genus Pontibacter; species Pontibacter pamirensis. Next base: position 39,113 of record NZ_SSNI01000047.1, on the reverse strand, counting down.
ATCATCCCTTTCCTGAAAGCTTGTACCTATGAGCAGGTCATAATCCTGAAGGACTGTTTTAATTTCCTTCAACACAAAGTGAAAAGGTGCGTCTTCCTCCGTTATGAGCTCTCGCAATGCTTTATGGAAATCTCCTCCAGCTGCATCTGCAACAAAAGCGGGTAGTAAACCAGAGCCATTTCTAAAAATGCTTTTCAGAATGCTACCAAGCACTTCAAGGTCATTTATCAGCGAACTCACATCATGTTGCTTTACTCTTTTGCGCATCCAGTCGTTAAATTCTACTTTACATTCCTGTAAAAGTAAACTTGTCAAAAAAGTGTCTTTAGAAAGCTCTTCAAGTCCTCTCTTATCTACCTGAATAGGGGAGGGTGCCAAAATCCCATTCGTAATAATAAAGTTTTTATAAGCCTCCTGGAAGCGCTCAAAAGTTTGACTTTTCTTGCTCTCCTCCTTTACATGAACTCCCTGCAATACAATGGAGAGTTCATTAGGGTCATATGCTATTAGTTTGTAATAGTTAATCAGTAGGAGCAGATTCAGTTCGAACCAATTTTCACGGTAAAGTTTCTGGCGAAAGTTAAATCCAGATCGCCCTTTTCTAAAGTAGCTGTTGAAGAAATTACCCGCCGTTTCAGCCTCATCATTGAACTCCTCGTCGTCTTCACCCTCCACTGCACTCGCTTCATATCCTTTTTGCCAGTTTGTATAGCTACCTTCAAGAGCATTCACAAAGAGGTGTACCAGCTTTTTGGGTATGGCTGAGCTTCCTTTGTCAATAAACCAGATGATTGTTTTTTTTAAGGAGCTGTCAAAATCTAAGTTGTCAAAAGTAAAGTTTAGCCATTCCAGACTTTGTTGTTCCGTCGTTTTCTTTGTTAGGAGTAGGTGCTTGATTTTCTTGTTCTTTTGAAGAACTGAAAAGAAGTCAGGTAATTTTTCGCTTATGTACCTTTCACTGTACCTGTCTTTAAGTTTCCTAACTTCAGATGTGTTGTACTTTGAGAATCTGCCATCCAGTTTAAGGTAACAGTCCAGGACTACTTCTTTTTCAAAACGCAGGGTCAGTCTTTTTTCCAGTTCATGCGCAGTAGCAACTCTTCTTACAAAAATCAAAGATTTTTCCTGTCGCTTAAGCTGTCTGATTACTTCATCTTCCAGTTTGCTTTGTTTTGGATGGGGCGGAATATCCTTGAAAGTAGTATTATAAGACTCAAGCAGCTGTTTGATGATATTGAAATCTTGGCTTATTTTTTCACTTCTTTTGGATGTGTACTCATACTCTTTACCTACGATAATATCTTCCCCGTTTTCATCCAACCTTTCAGGCTTTATTGATTTATCTAAATCAAGCCTGTAGCTCTCGAAGCCCGCCAACATGCCAATTTCGAAAGAAGCGTTATGCTTTTGGTTCAGATGTTTTATCGACTTGTATTGTAACAGTTGCCAGAACACGCTGTTAAAGTCATCTTCAATACTAAGGGGTTCGGCAACTTCAGACTTGTTTACATTTCCCTGTCTGTGTTCATAGCGGCACTGATTTCGGGAAATGGTAGCATCTGAGATACTGTATTCCATATTCCCACGTATCAGAAAGGACTTTAGCTTCTGCTCTACATCCTTCGGGGTATAAGCATTTCCTAAAACATGCTGGCATGTGAAGCAGGAGAACTGGTTCTTGATTTCCAGCAGGCTACGATCCTTAGGCGTTGCGGATAGGCACACTACTTTTTCTGCCAACGGAAACTTGATTTTGGTCTTTAACGAAGGAAACTGGTTCAGTAACTTCTCATCCTTTACCGCACCAAGAAACCTTGCTGTTACTTCGTTTCTGATAGCGTTATCGTGCTCTTCAGTTCCTAATCCGTGCTTGTAGTTATGTGCTTCATCAATAATCAAACAGTTGATTTTTTCTGATTTAATATTTAGTAAGTAGGCAATAAGTTTTCTCAGGTCTGATTCATGTTCTTTTTTATTAAAGAAGCCAAATGATTTCGCATCTGAGAGCACCTTCGCACAAAAGGCATCGCCATTGAATAAACCATTACATAAGTACCTGAAAAATTCATACTTCCTGGTGGATGATAAGCTGCTAAATGACGTCATTCTAAAAATAGAAATAGCATCATGGCTACTTATACAGCAGAGCCTGTCTTTAACTAGTTCTGCTTCTGTAAGGTAATGTTTCAGGAAAGAGTTTTCTGGTAAATAATTGCTGTTGAAGAAGTTCTTTGCTTCTTTCTGCCACTTCTGCTGCAGGTTTTTTTTGGGTACAATAATTAAGTCTCTGTGCTTCTCAGGATCCTTGGTGAAGTGTCTGAAAAGCGAAGCAATTCCCAGGGCAATATATGTTTTTCCTAAACCTACTTCATCAGCTATGTAGATGATGTTATTGTTCTCTTGAGAGAGGTAGTCGTAAGCCTTTTCAATAACATTTAACTGCCTGAAGGCGATTTCATCTGCAATGGATTCGTTTGTCTTTAGCTGAAGAATCTCTGCATATTTGCTCATTTGATTAATCATAATTCTTCACAAGTTGATCCACCACCCACTTCTGTTTTGCATCTAAACCTGGTATCTTTTCTGCTGCTTTTTTGGCCTGCTGTTGTAAGGTTTTGCTTTGTCGAAGGACTGCCTGCTTAAAAGGCTCCCACTCATTCTTGAGGTCACTCTTGTACTGCCACTTAGAAGCTTTTTGGTAGAAGTTATGGATGAGGATTTGTAACACCATCCAATAAAAGCTCTTGTACTTTTTGCCCTCCTCCACCTGAGTTTTAAGTTCTTCATAGTAGTAGGGGAGGGTATCAATATTTTCACTGAGCAGGTAATACTTTAGCCTATCAAATTGAAGTTTTCTTTCTGCCTGCTTTAGGAAATGAGAAAGAAACAGGTGCCGCTCCAGTTTAACCAGCGCATTGAAATTAGCAGCCATTTCATTTAATAAGGAGATTTGTTCCAGCCGTTCTTCATCAACCACACCAGATTCATCGGTTGACTTTTCTGCTAGCTGTCTAGTAAGGCCTTCAGTCTTCATGTCATCAGACAAGTAGCTCCAATATTTGATAATGGTGGCAGCATCAAGCTTAAAGTCCAAAGGCTTGCTTTCGATGTTAAGCTGGTGTGGGTAGTAGTAGTGTGTGACTTCTTTTGTATCGGTAATCTGAAGAACTTCTATCAGTGAGTTTTTTGTGAGTAGCCTCACATCTGCCTCACTTAATGTATAGGAATGCTTCCTATTCTGTACGGCTTCCTGGTTTAGTATTGATTTAAAGAAGCATGTTTGTTTAATGCTTTTAGGAGCATTAACAATCATTGTTCTGTCTCTCCAGTTGATAGTAAACTCAATTTCTGGAGCTTGTCTATCTAGCTCACAATCCACCTGATTCTCCAGCTCATTTTTTACAATGAATCTAAAATTATCAGGGTCAAGATTAATGTATTCTTTCAGCAGCTTTGGTTCCTCTTTCTTTGACTCATACAGTATGGCTGCTTCTATGTTGGCTTCGTTATTATCAGCATGATATTGATTCCAGGCAGGCTTTGTGAAGTTAACTGAGCCGATAACTGTGTACACTCTTTTGCTGCCATAGAAGCGGTAGATCTTGGAGTGGTTGTTTCTGACCTCTTTGTTCAATTCATTGTCACTCCAGCTACTCCACAGGTAGTTCTTCTCCAAATAAGAAACAAAAACCTCTCTCTCAATGCTGATTTCGCTGTCCTTGAGCATCGGGAGCAAGCCCTTTATTTTAGAAACGCCTTTGCTGACCATGTAATCGAACAGATTGGTATTCGGACTGTAAAAAGGAGATATTACTTCTACTTCAGAGATTGTATCCTGAGAGAATATATTACTTTCAATAAAGTCTTTAAAAGAGCTATTTAAGCTATGGAAATAGGTTTCGGTTACAGTAACATACCTGAGGAACTCATGGATTTCCTTTTCAGCATCTGAAAATGTTTTGCTATCAGATAGCTTCGCGGTATTATGGATGATTTCCTGAATAATGTTTTTCGTTGTTTTATTAGGAAACTGCTTGTTTGCCGGAATCTCCATAATAGAGAAGCACTCGTGATTGTCACACCATCCTGAAGGAGTTAAATTACCTGAACCTGTCAGTAATATAAGCTTCCTTGCTTTCTTCTGGTCTTCAACTAAAATGAAGATTTGCTTTGGATGGAAATTGGTGATTTTACCTCTTTTACAAGGTGTTTTGATACAGTTTATGGTATAGCCAAGAGATGGAGCCTCCGTGTTGTTCTTTGCAAAGTAATCACAGTAGACAGTAACAGGAGGGACTATATTTTCTTTCAAGCATGTGCGCCACATGATTTTATTAAAAATAGCCTCGTCCCCAAAGTTCTTGCCCGGCACAAATAGAGGCATGACATAATTCTCAAAAAACTTAGGGTCAAAGTTGAAGGTGTAGAACAAGGCCGCTACTACTTTTCTATCACCAATTTGTTCCTTTATCTTTTCCTTTAAAACATGATGATTCATCAGTTATTCAGTTGCTTATAAAGTGAAACATAGGTGTTTAGGAAATAATGATTATCATTTTGCAGAGCAGGGTTGTAGTTCCTGGAGAAGGAGGCACCTTCAAAATGATTGACCTCAATGCCTGCGGCTGTTTGTTGTAGCCAGGGAGCAGAGCTTCTTCTTAGTGAAACCTCCTCATTGCGTCTGGTTAAACCTTCCGCTAGCTCCCAGTTAGAATCATTCTGCAGAAGAGAAGCAAGTTGTTTGGTAGTATCATCAAATAAAGCGGTGTCTACTTCTGTTCGGCAGGAATGAATAAACGCGTCCTTTTCTATTTCTTCCTTCTTCCAGAATGACTGTGTTTGTAAATACCTGAAAACTCTGTTGAGTGGACTTAATACTTTTTCTGTATTGTATATCAGTTGTAAAGCATATTGGAGCTTATCGCTGCTGGTGTGACTACGAAGAGCCTGCAGTAAATCATAAAACGAAAGATTCAGCAGTTCTTTGTTAGAGGAGAATATCTGAAAGAGCTCTTTATTGCACGTGTCATCCAGCAGTTTCGTGGTAAAAAGTTCTTTTTCTGTTTGCTCAGGTTTCTCTAGTAGATCATAATAGAAGTGAAGCTTCTCTTTTGAAATAACGGAAGCCTGCTCTTTCTCTTTCTTTTTTAGTAAAGTAGCTTGATTGATAAAATCTTTATTCCCCTCGATTTTTGCTTCGAAGATTTCTTTAAAAGAGCTGTCTAAGGTAAAATGCATGTCACTGAATGGGCGTGTATACTTACCCCAGATTCCATAGGCTTTTTGATTGGATAGAATTTGATCAGAAGGATTGTTTGATACCCTTAGCTCTTTGTTTGCGTTTTCATAAACCCTTCTTACTTTATCTATTCCATTGAAGCCTTCTTCTTTGTTACGTTCATATCGAGTGTAGGCCATCAATTGCTCTAACCGGATAAAGAACAAGTCAAAGGATGCATCCTCCATAGCAAACTTTTCCTTGAGGTAATGCGCAATGCATAGAATTTGAAAATCCTTCACACTGCTCGACACCGTGGATATATGCGGTATCATTGTTCTGCCAGCAGCTTGCCATAACACCTGAAATCCCAGAGGATCTCTTGAGCCTTTGACAGTATAATTTGGATCTTGTTCTGTAAGAAAGTACATAAAGTAAAATGAAATGGTAAACTGAATTAACTCAATCCTCCACGTAATCGTCACCGTTTCCGTCACATCAAAAGCATCCGCTCAAAGTCATGTGCGGCATCGATATTCGTCATAATTGGACCTCACGTACCGGCTAGTCGTAACGTTTTAAGCGGTTGATCAGATCAAGGAACGAAAAGTCAATGTCAGGAATCTTCAAAAAATCTAAGCCTGTTGCCAATGTGACAAGAAGTAAATTTTCTTTGGCTTTTGTGATGGCTTGAAGCGAGTAGCTGTTGGAGCCAAGTAGTTGTAGTGTGTCAGTAACAGAATAGATAGTTGCTTGCGAAGCACCCTCTAAATATATGGTCTCTCAAGTTTATTTAATGTGAAGACCTAAACCTTTTATCGTCACAATAATCTACTGCAAAATAGAAAGGTATTTTCTGCTAACATACCCGGTTTTATTATTAACAGAACCATTCTCAAGTGCGGTATAACTTATTTTTACCCATGATGAAGACTGTTGGATACCTGTCAATATTTCCCCTCTGGTAACTTTTCCTACGATTATATAATTAGACCCGGGGCCACTTCTGACGTTTAACAGGTCAGCTTTTACAGCATACATTCTCTCTTCCGCGGTAAAGCTACCAGAGGAAGAAGAGGAGCCATTTGAGTAAATGTAATTTCTTGTGGTGCTGGAATAAGAGCTATTCCTGGAAGAACTCCCGCCACCACACACGCCACAGGAGCCACCACTATTACAGTGTTTACAATATTCGCAGGTTTTACAGGCTCTGCAATTAGCTGAACCCGTACATCGGCCACCATGTTTTTCCTTTTCATGAGAGCTTGCGAAGTTAAAGTTGATGCTTGTAAATAGTACAAGCGTTAGAGATAAAATCCGAATGTAGCTAAGCATATAAAAATTTGATCGAGCCGAAGTTTGTTCTAAAATTCAGAAAACTTACCTAAACATTGGTATCGTAGGGTAAGGGATGAAAAAGTCTAAAAGGAAGGGGACTGATGCTTTGATACCCAATGACAACAGCAGCATTAGTCCAGAGAAGAAGACAGCCTTCTCAATATTGTTATTTGCTACTTCAAGCCTAATCCTAGACTTATCTGTTATCATGTGGAAAAGACCAGAAGACAAAAAATAAACAATGAACAGGATGAGCAGGATGATTCCTAAAAAGAGGCTCATGTACAGAAAGGCATTCTGATAAAACGCTGGTCCTGCATATTGTTTAGTCAGCACTGCAAACAAGGCATTAGCAGCTACCGGTAGTTCAGCCAGTATAAAGCCTGCTGCAACAAAATAACTTGTTTTAATGATGCTGAGCGAAACGGGTGAAGTTCCTACAGGTATGTGCTTTTTGTACTGCAGGTTTATGAAACCGTTTAAAAGATAGGCTGCCAGAAAGCAATAAAGAATCGCGATCCCTACAATGGTAAAAGGTGTTATCATCTTATCTAGAAATTAAGTTTGCTGACCAATACCGCATATCAGAAATTTCCCTCGGAAGTTCTCCAGGTCTTGCATTGGGTGCGGTTGTTTCCCAAACAATATAGCGTTTGCCGTTAATTATTTTGCTCTGTCCTTTGTATGGCAGGTTTATACCTATAATGGAATGGCTGTACATTTCACTGCCTAGCATGGCCACGTCGTAGTTATAGTGCTGAAGAACAGTAAATATCATCAAGGTTCTTGTGTCGCAGTCTCCTTTTAGAGTGGCCATAAATTCAACAGGGTTGCGGATTCCGTACTTGATATACCCATCACACTCCCCCCCGTTGTTTAAATAATTCTGTGTAAAGCCATCGTTGTATTGCCTTACGTCACAACCCTTGTCTAAAAGCAGGACATAGGGAATATCCTGTATGCAGCTTACCACCATTTCAGCAAATTCATACTCGTCCAGCTGACGGGCTGCTCTCAATGAGTCGAAAGCAGTATAAATCATATTCAACTTACCCTTATCGAACTGGTGAAAATCCTGTACCAGTTGGTCATAAGCTGAGGTTGAGACAAAGCTGGATGAGTAGTTGTTTCTGTAGGCAGTGGAGGCCCTGAAGTCCCTGACCAACACACTGAGTTTAGCAGCGTAATTGTTGTTCCTGTAGTCCACCCATTTTCTATTATGTGAAATAACGGTATCTAAAGGACTCTGTGGAGCCGGCTCTAAGGTGGTTTGTTCATCAGAAGTATCGGCAACAGTATCCACAACGGGTGCCGGGTTGGGGCTGCCACCATTATTGAAAGCAGTAAACAGTCCATAAAGGAGCAGGAACAAAAAGCCCAGTGCTATAAACCCCTGCAACAACTTGGCTAAGAAACGAAAAGTAGCGCGTATTACAGATAGAATAACAGCGAAGAGGTACAGGCCTCCCAGGATGAGTATAAGCTTCCAGCTGTACCATAAAATTGGTAAAAGAAAAACAATGGCAAAAGCTAGTAATAACAATCCCAGGATCAGGTTCCAGAAAGAGAAATGACTTCCTGAAGTTGAAGGTGTCTTGGACCAATCACCCCAGTATGTGCTGTGGTCAGTGTTATAATACTCATACCGAGCATAGTCTGCTTTCTCCTCTTTTCTACCCGTAGGCTTACTCGTTTTGGTAACAGCCGGTGTGATAAGAGGGTTAGCAGCAAGTGCATCTGCCACTATGGTGTCAGGCACTTTAACTTCAATCTCATCATAATGCACAATATAACCGGATATAATACCCTCTATTGTGCCGAAGTCCTGGTCATTGTCATGCTGCTTATTATAGAGCCTGTAATTTATAAGTTTCGCTTCATGTACAGCAGCCTTAAACTTACGGCAGGAGCCATCTCCATCTGTTACATGGAGCATCAGCTCATCAGGAACAGCTGGGTCAAAAACTTCTACATTCTGAAAGCCAGCTATGCTACTTCCCTTATGCCACTTCTTGAAGCTATTTAGGTGCGTATGCACCTCACCCTCGTAAATGTTTATTTTGTAGAAGTTTTCACGAGTGCCATCAGAATATTCAGTTTCAGCGTCTGCCCAATACTTGCCAATAAACCTACCTTTAAAATAGGTCCTTCGCTCAACCAGTTCCTTTATTGTTTCTGTACTAACCATGGTAAATCAGGTCGGTGAGGTTAGTAACAGATTCAGCTGGCTTGTCTTCTTTTCTAATTGTGTTGAAAGGGGCATCTTCGTGATTTTCATGGTAAGACAAGGAGGAACCAGACTGAACAGGTGCTCCAATCTGCCTTAGTGCTGCCGCATACTCTTCTTTGAAAGATGCATAGTGCTTTTCGACAAGTGTTACCTGCACGTCTTTCTTTTTTAAATTAAACTCATTTTCTTCTGATATAAGCTTCTTTAAGTAATATGGCAATAGAAAGATTAATATACAGGCAACAGTTATACACCAACTGCTGGGGTATTTTTCAGCGAGAAGGAGCACCCTCTGTATGTAGAAGTTTGACTTTAATACCTTGCTTCTCATTTCAATGATTAACTGACCTTTCTTCTGTTGTTTTTCCTCAATTCGCTTTTCATAAAGTGCTGCATGTTCACTTGAGGATATGGAGGCACCTGATGTCTTCTTGAGCCAGGCTTGCAGTTCTCGTGTCTCAGCTTCTACATAGGCTTCTGTTAGCTTGGTGTACTCGGCTATTTTAGAAGCTTTATATGCCTTGATATCTGCAGAAAGGGAATCAGAGTACAGATGTACTTCAATGGGCTTGGAAACTACGATGGCTATAAAAACAACGAAGCCTATTCTTACTCCCTTGGAAAACAAATGCCCCCCAGTGCTTGCTACATGAGGGAGCACATCTTTAGACAAAGTGTAGAGGATCAGAAGGTAAATATTACTGATCATCCACGCAAAGAATAAGCTGACAGGTAAGCCAATCAGAACACTCCCAAAAACGTTTGTAAATGTAAAATAAGAGCCGACAAGGCACAGAAGGGTAATAATGGCCACAATTCCTCCGATAGCAGCAAAAGTAATTTTAGTTCTTTCACTACATCTTCGAATAATGCGGTAGTCATCTCCGGAAAGGATCCAGAGAAACTCAACAAGTCCAAAATTGCTGCGCATAGAAGCTTATACTCTTTCTTCTTCTAAGACTTCAGCGTTAGTAGTTTCTGTAGTGGTAATGCTTGCCTCAGGCACCTCCTCTAGAATCGGGCTTACATCCGGTGCCTCCAGCCTTATAAAGCTTTCAGGTGATATGTCTATTTTTCGTTTAATCTGCTCTTCATACTTGCTGATAGCATAATCTGTGAGACGCTTTTGCGCTTCCAGCAGTTTCTCTTGTTGTAGAATTTCCTTCTCAACGTTGAGGAAACGAACCAAATCCCTCTCAAGCCCTTGTTTATCCTTATAATAGTTGTACTGTATATAAATCCCCTGCTTTGCTTTCATAAGTTCTTTCGTGTTCTCCTCCAGGTAATCGTAAGGGCTTTTGGTCAACATCAGCTTGAAAAAGATAGGAGTAAGCTCTATCGCCATGAATAGCAATGTGATAAACAGTGAAATCCATGTACCAGCTATTTCATGGGCAAGCTTAATTCGCATCAAAAGTCCATCTAATCCAGCTGCCACTTTTTCGCCATTATCTATATCTGCCAACTTTTGTTGCTCAAACAACTTAAGATTATTATAACCTTCTGTTATGAGCGGGGCATTCTTAGCTTTTAAAATCTTAATTTCTCCATCAAGCCGTTGTAATTGTTGCTCGAGCTTTTGAGCTTCAGGACCATAACCGCGTGCTCCTCTATTGCCCCCCATTTCATCTGCCAGCAAGTTTTCAAGTTCAACATACCTGTTCTCTTTAGCCTGTATTTCAGTTTCCCATTTTACTATCTTCTCCCTTTCTGTAGCTATTCTACCTTCAAATGTTGCTTCAATGTTGCTAAGGTACTCCTGCTGTTTTTGCATCTGCGACTTGTGCAGTTCAACGTCAATCTCCGACTTGAACATTCTAATCTCTACAGGCTTTGAAATGGTTAAAGCAATGATGGCACCCATGATGATACGGGGTAATGCGCTTTTAAGCTCTCCCCAGGTTATAGCTTCTGTGCCATCGCCTTTACCAGTACTTGTTACAATAAAGCGGTCAATATTAAAAATTATAAGGCCCCAGATAAGACCGAAAATGGTAGAGAGGACTATTGTTAAGAAATCATAATCAGATTCGAGTGCTGATCCTCTTGGCTCGAATATAGTATAAAAAGCATACCCCCCAGCAATGGCAGCCATGACACCTGTTGCTACTACGATACCGCCCAGACACATATATTTTATCTGATCCGAGTAAGTAGCTCTGTCCAGAATGTAGCGATCGCCTCCGGCTGCTTGCCAGAACATTCGCATCAAAGGTTTTGATTTTGGAGTTGCGTAGAAGTCTGCTTTCATATGTATGATTAGTTTTGGTAGTTACTCAGCTTGAACTCTGGGAGTATGACATTGAAGTCTGTGACTTCTAATTCTACTCCGAGGTCATGAATTTTTGTCTGCCTTTTAAGAGTATCTTTTATTACATCTGTTTTTAGCACATCGGCAGGTAATTTTGGAAGTAATGCGTTATGGTACCTGGCATCACTGTTCAAAACTTCACAGGTTACCGCCTGGTCCTTTAACCATATTGCAGAGGTGTCTAGTTGAAGAGTGCGGTGAATAACAGTGTCCATGCCATAAAAAATCAATTTTACAGAGCCTGTAGTTGATGTCAGGGGTAGAAAGTGTTTTCTTGCACTTCCTGGAATAATCCCCCAACCCACTATTTCAATTTTATAGATTCCAGAGCATTTCCAGATAATAAAGGAGTATCCGCCTTGGAACAGAACAGCATCCAGTGGCTTTAAATAGTCGAGAATAGCTCTGTTCCTATAAGCCTTGTGTTTCAGGTACAGGATAGCTATAGCTATTTTACTTTTTGCCTTACTTATAACAGAAACAGCGCGTTGTGTTAGTCTCCTCAACTTTAATGTATCAGTTTAAATGAACCAGTTATTCCTGCAGTTTCTGCATATATCATAAAAGGGTTCACCGAAGTGCTATTTGGTAAACCTGCATCTGATGGATAATTTTTCCTAAGTAAAGTAAAATATATATGTATTGCAATACTCTATTTAAAATTTTCTTTGAAATTTTATGATTGTGTTTAGGAGCAATAAACTTAAAAGAGTTTTTTGAATAAGTTTTGGTATTTGTCGTGTGAGTTTGTTAATAATTGAAACTGCAGGTTATAATCTAATCCTCAATATGCTTATGAGGAACTTTTTTTTAAGTTAAATGACAGTATTATCAAAATTTATTTCTAATCTGTCCTTTCGTGACAAGCTATAAAACATCTTCATTATGTGATTTCAGTTTCAAACAACACCCTCACAACTGCGGTTCATAGCTTCTGTAGATATAACCTTGGCAAAATCACCCGATATTCTTTTCCATCATCCTCGCAATACCAGACTACAACATGCGCTACTGCAGCACTTTGGAAAGCGTAGCCTTGTTTCATCAGGTGCGTTAGCTTTTCCTTAAACTTCAGAGAAAAGGCTACGACAGGAGAGCCTGAAATGAAAAGACCATCCTGAGGGTCTTCTTTTACTTGTAAAGTAATGCCTGCTTGAAGGCGCTTTATAGCCTTTACATTATCAGGTTTTTTAAAGAAGCCAAGCCAGACATCGTTCATGCCAAGTTCCAGCTGCAATGCCTCCGGTGCCGGATAAATGTTTTGATCTACTGCTTTCTCTAATTGGGGAACCTCGATATGATTGAAGTAAGGCTGATCGGTGTGAATATGCAGGGATTTCTTTGCCCGGGTAACAGCCACATACACCACGCGTTTGTTTGACTCCTTCACTAAGGGGTAGTTTCGGAGGAGCAAAAATACATGGTCAAATTCTTTTCCTTTGGCCTTGTGCATGGTAGAAACCAGCACTTTGCTCGTTTCCGGGTATATAAAATCTTCGGTGCGTGCTTCCTGTAAGAAAGCCAGCCAATCAGACCAGAACTTCCGTTCGCCATGCGTCTTCTCAAACTCATGAATTACATCCTGCACCAGTTGCAGGTTTGAGGAGGAGGCGAAGTCCTGATCAATCCGGGTGCGGCTTTGCTCCCATCCTTCACTTGAAATGAAGCCAAGCTCGCCGCTGATTTTGTCGCGGATATACCAGCTGAAACACTTTAGCTCCAAAAGCTGCCGCAAAGAAAAGCCCTCCTGCGCCATAATCAGGTGGGTAGGTATGCCGCCGTGTTGGAGCAACAGGTTCTGCACCAGCAGGGCTTCCTCGTTCGTGTGTGTTAGTACAGCAATAGTGCCTGTCAGCTGCTTTTGTACTACATCCTGCACCAACGGGATGACCAGGTCGGAAGAAGGCGTGTAGCGTGTCAGGCAAATGCCGCCGTAGGTCTGGTTATGCGCTATCAACGGTAAACCTGCTTTCAGCCTGTCAGACCGGAAAAGCTTCAGAAACTGGTTCGAGAAATCCACAAGGTTAAAGCAAGCACGGTAGTTTGTGCTGAACAGGTACTTCGTTGCCTGCCTGTCCCGCTCAAAGTCCCGCATAAAGGACACAGAAGAGCCCCTGAACTCATAGATGTTCTGGTCATCATCACCGACCACAATCACCCGTACATCCTCGGCCAGCTCAATAATGGTGCTTAGGAAATCATATTCCTGCTGGCTGATGTCCTGGTACTCATCCACTACAATAACGCTCTTGCATTTCAGACGGTCACTGGGGACATCATCATTCACCAGGCCCTCGGTAGCTTGCTTAATGACATTGTCAGACTTCTTGAGGTCGCCTACGCGGCCCAGAAGCTGGAAAGCAAAGCCGTGGTAGGTGTAGATATCAATATGGTAAGCAGACTTTCCAATCAGCTTTTGCAGTCTTTCTTTAAACTCTGTCGCGGCAGGACGGGAGAAGGTCAGCATCAGGAACTGATCTGGTTTGATATCTTCCATCATCAGCAGGGCCGCCACCTTGTGCACAAGCACCCGTGTTTTTCCGCTGCCAGGACCGGCACCCACTAAAATATTAGGGCTCTTGTTGTCCTTGATAACCTGCATCTGGTCCGGTGAAAGGGCCGCAAATATTTCCCGATACTTCTTATCCGTGATGGGCTGTTTCAGCTTGCCTTTTTCGTTCCGGAAATGACGTTGCACAAAAGCCTCGTAGCCTAAGCGGAAGTAATCATCTACAAAGCTGATTGCCTCCACATGGTTTCGGAGTTGCTTTTTGGCATACTCACCCATGATATGAATCTGCTCAACCTTTTTATCATAATGCCGCTGCAGCTTGCCATAATCTTCAAGCGTGTACTGCTTCCTGTTATCATCTATTAGGCGTATGATGGTCATGGGGTTGTAGAGGACGAACAGGCCGCCTTCCAGCTTAATGGCCCCGATGATGTGCAGGTACAGCAGCACTGCCTCATAGTCCGTCAGCGAAGCTTTGGATAGCATGATGTTGCTGAGCTCCACCTGCTTTTTCATTTCCACCATGGAAAATTCCAGGGCAGCATCCTCCTGCTTCTGCTTGTTTGCTACCTCAAGGGCATTTTGTCTGCAGAGCCATTGCACCACGTCTGCAGCCCTGGTGAGACGGCTTATGATCTTCTCTTCTATTTCCTGCTTTTCTTTCCGGAACGCGATGCGGTAGAGCAGGGTATGGGCATCTATCCGTTCTTTCTTGATGTAATGCTCATGCTCCCAGTATTGCAGCAGGTTCCGGATAGCCTCTATGGAGCTACTCTCAGAGCCCTGATCTATTAGTTTTTCGTTGATGTCGCGCAAGTGCGTCTGGAAAACAACTGGTGATTCATCAAATGGCAATAAGATGTGCAGCAGCGCCTTTTCAAGTTTGGCGTAGCGCTGGAAGCAATGCTCCGAGTTCTTTTCACTTCTGGTAGGGTTAATCAGCGCCGTCAGGTCTTTGGTGTCGCCAAGCAGGCCGAGTTCCTTGAAGTGAAGCAGAATTCTGACTACAACTTCCTTTTGTATGCCTAAGTGGTCAGACAGGGCGTCGACCATGGTGTCTTCCCGGGAAATTAGGTATTGAAATATCCGGATGGCCTGTTGTAGCTGGTCGCCCGGAAATTTGTCCGCGTTTGCATGAATCACCTTGTTGGCGGCCTCTACATTCCGCACCAGAATACTTTGGGCAAATATCCGTGGGGAATTCATTTCCCGCTTCAGGTACCCTACATCTTCCAGAGCGGCTATAGCGGCCTTTACCTGCGTCTCCAGTTGTATCATGTCTGTATCCCAGCCAGCCTGCTTGGCCAGCTCTAAAGCCGACTTGGTAAACTTCAGCCTTTTGAAATCTTTTACCGCCTTCCATATCTGGCCTACTTCCTTTTTAGAGAGCTTCGTCTGGTTTAGCAAGGCAAAATGCTCGTTCAGGTCATTCTCGTCAAAGAGCAGATGGCAGTTGGCCTCCATTTCCGGCTTTCTTCCCGCACGCCCTGCTTCCTGGATGTAGTTCTCCAGTGAGTCAGATATATCAAAGTGCACCACCAGCTTCACGTTCTCCTTGTCAACTCCCATCCCGAAAGCGGAAGTTGCCACGATTACATTGATTTCGCCTTTCATAAAGCTGTCCTGGATGCGGATTTTCAGGTCAGCATTCATTTTGCCGTGGAAAGCCGCCGCTTTAATGCCTGCCTTTTTAAGTTCTTCGGCTACGTATTCCGTGGTTTTCGTTCTGCTCACATAAACTATCGCCGGTTCTGTAATGTCCTGAAACAGGTCCTTTAGCTGCTGTAGTTTTGCCTCCTTACCCTCTGCCTTCGAAGCATGGTAGGCCAGGTTCTTCCGTGAAGCAGTTGTCTGATACAGTTTCAGGTCCAGGTTCGCCTGCTCTTTAAAGTAAGAGATGATGTCCTGCACTACCTCGGGCTTAGCCGTAGCGGTAAAGCAGGAAACAGGTATTGGATGTTGCAGGTTTTTAGCTTCGGCAAGTTCCTTTAAAAAGCGACCAATATACAGGTAGTCTACCCGGAAATCCTGTCCCCAGGAAGAAAAGCAGTGGGCCTCATCAATGACAAACCGTTCAATCTGACGCCCTTTTAACAGCCGGTAAATGGTGTTGGAGCGCAGGGATTCAGGAGAGATGTACAAAAGGGTAGCGCCTCCATCATGAACCGTTTGAATGGCATCAGCTCGCTCCAGCGGGGAAAGCAGCCCGTTAATGGCCACGGCCGTGGTGATGTCGAAACGGTTTCGCAGCACATCCACCTGGTCTTTCATAAGTGCCTGCAGGGGTGAAATGACAACGGTTAAACCCCGGTTTGCCTCGCCTTTCATGAGGGCAGGCAACTGGAACGTAAGAGACTTGCCACCTCCGGTCGGGAAGATAGCCACCAGCGATTCTCCCTTCAAGCCTGCTTCCACTACCTGTTGCTGCAAGGGTGTCTGCTCGGTAGAGGTAAACTTCCGGAACCCGGCATAGCCAAAGTACTTTTTAAGCCCTGCTACCGGCGAAAGATATGTTTCGCAGTAGTGGCAGGAGGGCTGCTGGCACCCAGTGCCCCGAAGCAGCTGCAATACAGTCACCACTTCCGGGAAACGGTGCAGCAGCCAGGGTGGGATAATGGAACCCTGATCAGGGGCATTTATCAGGACCAGTGCATAGGCTAAGGGTACCCTTAGCTGGAGTATGAGTGTGTAAAGGATAACGTTAGAACAAATCCTGTTTTGGAAGAAGGACCTAATCTGTTCTTCAAGCGGCCCATCTACTTCGCTTGAACTGTTATCATCTAAAAGCTCAAAAAACGAACGAAAGGATGTATCGGTGCAAAGAAGTTGGTTGATTATCCGTCTTAGCCCAATAGGCATACTGTAGTAGGCACTGATACAGTCCGCCAGAAGGTCTGCCGCTATTTTAGAGTCTTCAACAGGATTATTGTAGTGTTCACTCATTAACCGGTAGTCTTTCACAAGCCGGTGGTAAGGCCGGTTAGGAAAGAATAGTGGGGAGAGGTAAAGCGTGTCAATAAACCTTTTGCGAAAGAAGCCCTCAGAGACCCCTCCGGCAGCTTTGAGGAAGGGGAGGTCGTGCGCCAGAATGTTATGGCCGCAGAGAAAATGAGAATCCAGCTGAAACTGCTCAAAGTCATAAACTGATGTGGAATGCCAGATACGACCATTGAACCAGGCTCCAATGCTCTGCACCCTTGCTTTAGGCTGAAGGCTTACTTCCAGGTCAAAAAAGGCAACGTGCTCCATCTACTTTAGGCCAGGTTCTCAGACTACTGTCTTTTTGCAATGTAATTAATAATATTCAAAAATTCCTATTATCAAAAAATCCTCTTAAGTTAACTAGAATAATGCACTAGTTAGAGTTCTTGTTTAAGATTAATACTCAGCCAAGTTAGCTTATTATTCTAACTACATCTGGATGATTGGTTACATCGTTCACCTATGTAAATATTTTAAAAATGGAAGAGAAAAGTCTATCTACTAAAACCATCCTTCTAAATATTGGAGCCATGCGAAAATCGGCTCTTGAATTGTCCCAAAAGGATAAAAAATATTCAGTGCTTCTAAGGCAAATCGTAAAAGATGATTTCTTTTATGGAGAAGGGAAGCTCCCTTCGCTTAAAGAAATAGCAGCTAGAAGCGGTGTAAGTGTTAGTAAGGCAAGAAAACTTATAGAGGACATTTATAATGATTTAATTCTGGACCACGAAACACGTTCTGCTTTTTCATTTCCTAAAGTTCGTTATGAGTTTTTGATTAGGGGTTCGGAGCAAGGAAAGTTCTTAGGGATAGATGTCGATAAATTGCCTGTGATGCCGAGGGTAGGCGAAGAAGTCTCTTTACCTTTCTTTTCAGCCTATCTGGGAACCACTTCATTTTATGTTGAGGAGATAATGCATGAGTTTGAAGAAGATTGCCAGGTAGTTAATATTTGGATGAGAGCAGGTTCTTATAACTCTTACTGGCACTATAGAAAGGATAAAGCAAAAGAGGAGGAGGAGCTGCCCTTCTTTGATTGGCTGAATATGGAAGAACGAGAATTAAAGAAAAAACTCAACGTTGGAAGGTGGAAATAGGTGCAGATTGCGACGGGATACCAATATTAGTGTCCGAATAGTGTCCGAAGTAAATAGAAAAAGGCCTCCAGTGTTAACTGGAGGCCTTTCATGTAGACCTTAGTATCGAATTATCGAACCATATCCACAAAGATTTTAAGGCTGTGGAAAAGTATCTGCAGGTGGGAGAGGGGTGATAAATACCCTCTTCTACAATAGCAATTGATTGCTTGTTTATCTTAACAACTGTTATCGGGAAAACCTCATAGACGTCGGAGTGGTAGAAGAAGGTTCTGGTATTATCTACAGCTCAGCTGCACTCTTTGATAGTTTCCTTTAACCTATCTTCATGGACTTGAACATGCTTTTTTAGCTGTTTATGTAGATGAGCCCAATCAAGCTAATTGCGTATATACTACAGTAGTTGAGGCACTCAGCAGGCTGCAGCATATCATAAGGATTAAATGAGCAGGTAGATGAATATGAAACTCTATTGGCGCATTTTGAAAACTTACTCCTTCCTTGCCTTCGTGCTGATACACCTTGTATTGTTGCTTCAGTCTCATGCATTCGCTCAGCAGACGAAAGGGACAGAGATAGTGGCGGCAGATGCCACCGTGAAAGAAATCTTCTCTGGAGGGGAAACCCAGCTGGAGGGCCCTGCCATGTCCCCCGACGGGATGCTGTACTTCTGTGATCTGCCCTTGACCAACGGAGTCCCCGGCAAAGCAGGCATCATCTGGAGGCTCAACCCCTTAACAGGAGAGAGCAGCGTGTTCAGGTCGCCGAGCGGCATGGCAAACAGGCTCACCTTCGACGCGGAGGGTAACCTTATCGTCTGTGAGGGAGCGGACTTCGGCGGGCGCAGGGTCACCAGAACAGACATGAAGACGGGCAAGAGCGTGATCATCGCCGGCCTCTACCAGGGAAGGCCATTCAATGCCCCTAACGATGTTGCCGTGGATGAGCAGGGTAGGGTGTAATTCACCGATCCCCGCTACATCGGGCAGGAACCGCTGGAGCAGCATGTGATGGGGGTCTACCGGATCGACAAAGACGGCTCCGTGCATTTAGTGGCCGCCAATGTGGCTAAGCCGAATGGTATTGCCATTTCGCCTGACCAGAAGACGCTTTATGTCGCGAACTGTGACCAACCAGGCGACGGTAATTCGAGGTTCCTGTCCGATGATATAAAAGCAGTCAGACCCACCGGTGAGGGTTACATCCTTGCCTATAACTTACTGCCGGACGGCAGTCTACAGTTCAGGGGGAAACTCATTGACTACGGAACGAGCTGCCCCGACGGCCTCGCCGTTGACAGAGAGGGTAATCTGTACATCGGAGTATGGGAAAGGCTGGAGGTTTACTCACCAAAAGGAAAGAAGATAGCCGAGATCAAGGTGCCGGAGGCAGTGAACATGTGTTTCGGGAGAGGCCGGTTCAGTAAAACACTGTTCATAGCCGGAGGCAAGAGCATCTATGCCATTGATGTTAAGAAGGAGGGATACAACGTACCCTACAAGAAATAAGACCTCTTTTTCAGGACCAATTCTTATGGGCCTATAACGCTACATATGTTTAGTGAGGGGCTGTATGTAGAGTGGGTTTACTGGGTACAGGAACATAAGGAAGCGTGATGGTAAACTCCGCCCACTCTCCCTGCTCAGTGGCTACAGCCAGCTCCCCGCCGTGCATCTTGGTGATAATGTCATAACCGAGCGAAAGGCCTAAACCAGTTCCCTGGCCGGTAGGCTTGGTGGTGAAAAAGGGCTGGAAGATTTTATGCTTCACACTTTCCGGTATTCCCGTGCCATTGTCCCACACCCGTATCTCCGCTTTTCCGTTTTGGGTTGCTGTGCTGATTGCCACCTTCGGCTCGTACCCCACCTGCCCCAATTTCTGTTTCTGCTGTACAGCGTAGAAGGCGTTGTTGAAGAGGTTGAGCAGCGCCCGCCCCAGCTCCTGCGGCACCACCTCTATCTTTTCAAGGCGTTGGTCATAGGCAGTTTCGAGGGTGCAGGAAAAACCTTTGTGCTTGGCCCGGATGCCGGAGTAGGAGAAGCGTAGGTACTCATTAACCAAGGCATTGATGTTCGTCAGCTGCTTCTCCCCCGCACTGGAGCGGGAGTGCTCCAGCATCCCTTTGACGATGGCATCGGCCCTTTGCCCGTGGAGATGGACCTTCCTTTGGTTCTGTGACAGATTTGAGATCAGCTCCTGCAGGTTCTTCTTCTCTCCAGGTGGGACGCTCAGCTGTCTCACCTCCTCCTGCACTTCCTGGCACAGCTCCTGACCCAGCTCCGAGAAGTTGTTGATGAAGTTGAGCGGGTTCTGTATTTCGTGGGCAATGCCGGCGGTGAGCTCTCCTAAACTAGCCATCTTCTCCTTGTGCACAAGCTGGTTTTGCGTGGCTTTCAGGTGCTCAAGTGTGGCCTGTAGCTTTTCTTTTTGCTTGACAACCTCAGCTGTTCTTTCGACCACCTGGCGCTCCAGCGTCTCGTTTTGGGCGGCAAGGAGTTGCTGTTTTTCCTGCTCCTGAGCAAGTGTCTTCTCTGAGAGGTGCTGAACCTCTTCCAGCTTCGCTTCCAGTGTGCGGCTGGTGAAGGCAAACTCCAGTGCCAGTAAGATGGAGATGGATACCGGAAAGCTTAAGTAGCTGATGTTCCACATTAAGTTTCCTATAACCCAATTGGGGCCAGCCGGTAAATATCCCATTGCCATGGCTTCAAAGAGGCTATAAAAAATAAAATAACTGATAGCTCCTCCGGCTACTATCCATGCTCCCCGCTGCTTTCTTTTTATACCCAGCAATGCAACCCTCAAAGTCTCCAAAGGAATAATCAAAACAATCAGAATAAAAACCAGCCACCTATAAGGGTTTAACCAGAATCCATCCAGGAAAAAGAGAAATAAGCCCACTGTCAATGCCCAGAAAACTATCCCCTTTGGCTGGTTAAACAGGCGGTAAAGGGCTCTTAAATAAAAGAAATAATTCAAAGAGCCTATAAAACATCCTCCCATGATGAGCAGGTACATTTTTGCTTCCACTGAATGGACTTTGTAGGCTGAGTTAATTAAAATGGCTGCCAAAGCAGAAAAAAGAGCATAAAGGAAGAAGTACAGGTTGGCCCGCTGTGTAGGATAGAAAAAAAAGAAAGCAAGGTGAAGAATGGCGAGTATGCAAAAGAAACCTGCCCGGAAGAACTCAAAAGGCGACGCATATTCTGCCGCGGAATAGACAGCTGCTGCATTCATCTCGTTGAGCCTTATCTGCAGGGTAAAGTTTGACCTATTCCCCACATTAAAAATTGGCAGATCCTTCTGCAGGGCATACCGCACAGCTAAGACCTGCTTAGTTCCGCCTGCCAGTGGCAAATGAATCATGTGCCCTTGTGGTAGCGTACGGGCCTGCACTTCTTCCGGGTTTTGGCTCACCACACCCAATTGTTTAATAAGACGGCCGTTCAGGTAAATTTCTGATGCGCCTGTCTGCTGCACATGCAGCACCAGAGGCTGCCGCCACAGTGCGCTGTCCACACAAAGCTCCAGCCGAAGCCATACTACATCATTTTGCCAGAGTTAAGGCATGGCTTTTATATCCTTGGTTGGGTCAACAGCTTGCCATCCGCTGTCATCAATGTTCGGAGAGGCCCATTCTGGATTGTCACCTGCCTGAAGTTTCCAGCCCCTGTCCAGTAGAATTCCATCCTCTGGTAAGTGGTTTAGATGGACAGCGCAGGCGTTTTTTTCCTGTGCCCGCAGCTGCACATGTGCAAAAGAGAAGAGGAAGATAATAATGATTCCCAATTTCATAGCGCTGCCTTCTTTATCCAGCAAGCACAATTGTGGTAAGTGGTAAATAACAACCAGTGACCTCCTCTCCCTTGCTTCGATAATATCTTTATACGTGGTTTATTTGGATAATATAAAGTAATAATTTGACTTGCTGTTACTTGTACAAACATCTTCTGTTTTGTATGTTAATACAGGAGATGACAAACTAGTTGGTTAGTAAACACAAATAATATGATTTTAGCTCTAGTTGCTGCAAAGCGGTGATTGGTATAGAGCTTTTACTTTGTTTCCCAGAAAATGTGGGGATTTTGACATCGTAAAACCTGCAGCGGTATTTGCCCCTGCAGCCTGTATGGCGTCTCATTTTGCCGTCTCAAAAATCAAACTTGTAAATTATTTTAAGAGATGATTTGGTGAGACCATTCATGATATCATGAACAGTGTGTTCATAGGCTAACTGATAGGTTCACCTAAGGGCAAATAGTAGGGGAGGGCAATAAAAGGAATTAGGCAAACAACAGAAGCTTAACCTCCTCCAAAAAAGTAATTATTTGTCTAATCGAGATGTGTTAAATTGATAGGTGGCGGTTTTAGTGTCCGAATAGTGTCCGAAGCAAATGAAAAAACGCCTCCAGATGGCTCTGGAGGCGTTTAGTGTAGACCGAAGGATTGAATTATCGAACCATATCCACAAAGATTTTATGGCTGTGGTAAAGTATCTGCAGGTGGGAGAGGAGCAATAGAGGCAGCATGTTGTTCCTCACCTACAGGTACATACGGAATCGAAACGGTAAACTCTGTCCACTCACCTTCCTTAGATGTTACCCTCATTTCTCCACCGTGACCCTTCGTGATAATATCATAGGAGAGGGAGAGACCTAATCCTGTTCCTTGTCCTGTAGGCTTGGTGGTGAAAAAGGGCTGAAAGATTTTGCCCTTAACGCTCTCAGAAATTCCTGTACCATTGTCCCACACCCTTATCTCTACTTTTCCGTTTTGGGTTGCTGTGCTTACCGCCACCTTCGGCTCGTATCCCACCAGCCCCCACTTCTGTTTCTGCCGCACGGCATAGAAGGCGTTGTTGAAGAGGTTCAAAAGCACCCGCCCCAGCTCCTGCGGCACCACCTCCATCTTTTTAAGGCTTTGGTCATAGCAAGTGTCAAGGGTGCAGGTGAAGTCCTTGTCACTTGCTCTCACTCCAGCATATGCCAGGCGCAGGTACTCTTCAACCAAGGCATTGAGGTCAGTCAGCCGCTTCTCCCCCGTACTGGCGCGGGAGTGCTCCAGCATCCCTTTGACGATAGCATCGGCCCTTTGCCCGTGGAGATGGACCTTCCTTTGGTTCTGTGACAGATTTGAGATCAGCTCCTGCAGATTCGCCTTCTCTGTTGGGGATACGCTCAGCTGCCTCACCTCCTCCTGCACTTCTTGGAACAGCTCCTGGTTCAGTTCCGAGAAGTTGTTGACGAAGTTCAAAGGGTTCTGGATCTCGTGGGCGATGCCGGCGGTGAGCTCCCCAAGGGAGGCCATTTTCTCCCGTTGGATTAGTTGTTCCTGCGTGGATTTCAGCTCATCAAGCGACAGCTTGAGTTCTGCTGTACGCTCGGTTACCTGTTGCTCCAAAGTTTCGTTTTGGCTGGCCAGTAATTGCTGTTTTTCGCGTTCCTGAGTAAGGCTCTTTTCGGAGAGGTCCTTTACTTCTTTAAGTTTTTGCTGTAGGAAATCATTGACAAAAGCAAATTCAAGACCTAGATAAATTGAAGCTGCCATTGGAATGCTCAACTGGTTTATATTAAAAAGGACGGTAGGTAAAGTCGATATAGTTAGAAAAAAGTCAACATTAACAAGTTTACCTTGTGCTATAAACATCAAAAAGCCTATAGAATAAAGGATAGCGCCCGCAACAATAATCAAAGACCCTCTTTTCTTTCTTCGCAAAGCCAGAAGAGAGATGCGAAGTATATTAAAATTTATCAGATTCTGCGCCAGAACGCCGCCAGCCAGCCAGCCCCACCGATAGGACCCCGAGTTCAAAAAAAAGCTGATAATTACATAGAAAACCAGGCCCCAATAGAATATATCTTTTTTTTGTTCAAGCAGGTAATGAATAGCGGTGAGTAAAAACAGGTTACCGACCAGGAAAAAGACAAATGAAAAATTACCTAGGAAAAACTTATATTTTACCTCGTGTGCCTCTAAATAAAATATATGTTGTAGAACGATTGCCGTAACCAAAAAGAGAGCAAAAACAGCAAAGTAGAAGTTGGCTTTTTGGGAAGGATAGAAGAGGTAAAAGGCAAAGTGGAGTACGCAAAACAAAAAACAAACACCAATTATAATAATATGAAGCCACTTGAAAAGTGAAGCTTGTTGATGATAGAAACTGACCGCCGATTCAACGTCTTTTATTTGCATCCATAAAGCGTGGTTAGTCGTTGCAAAGATAGTAGTATACCGGATATTGGGTTGGGTAGCGAACCGAACTGCCAAAACCTGTATGGTATCTTTCTTTATAGGAAAAGATACTGGTTTCCACAATGGATCATAGGCTTTTACATTTGCCGGATTTGAACTTACAACTCCAAAGCGATGAATCAATTGCCCATCCAAATAAATCTCTGAGGCACCGGATTGCTGAATTATTAACGCCAACTGTCTTTCCAGTGAAGTATTTATTATAAGGCGTAACCGAAACCAGACAATTCCAGATTTTGGAATCTGTTGACAGTCATAGATATCTAACGTAGGATTGATGGTTTTCCAGGCTTCGTCATTATAATCTGGATTTGCATAGGCGGGGTTATCACCGGAAAGATATTTCCAGCCTTTGTCCAGCACAACACCATCAGCAGGCAGGGTATGGAGGTACACGACGGAGTCAGCCATGGGCTGCGCCTGTACCTGCACAAAGGCAAGGAAGAGAGAACAGAGAAGCAGAAGGCTTGACTTCATGATACAGCGATGAAGCTACTTTAGGGGGACGGGCTGGAGGAGGAAGGTTGTAGGTGAAGATTCTAAGGTTCACGATACATAACCTGCAGTTCTGCGGCATCACCCTTTGGGCAATAGTTGTCGCCAGCTGAGAGTCTAAATCTATTATAAAAGGTACTAAAAATATCTAATGTAATTTGTAACTAGTCACTTAATTCCAGTATTACAGTCCGTGTTACCTGCACTATGCCTAAGCCTCTTTTTGATGCAGGTTCAATTTAAAATGATTCATTTCAGACACATCGCTAGCTGTCTGGAGTATAGCTAACGTCTGCCGCTTGCCGAAGTACGGGCATGGAGGCACCTCAGCCTGGTATGTGTTCTGTTGCTAAATAAAAACCTGGTGCTTAAAACTGTTCATCAGCCCCTATTTTGGCCTGCCGCTGTTGCGGGACGTGCTGCTTATTTCTTTTTCGATTTTTTTGAACTCCGTGTCGTTTTAGATTTCATTTCCTCAAATCTCAAATACGTATCAAAGAAGGGCAACATGTCGTTCAATGCTCTTCCATCTTCTGTCCAGAGCTTGTTGCCGTGTGTACCAATGTATTCTTCCGCATAATGATTAATGCCTAAACTCTCCAGCTTTTCACTGAACATCTTGCAGGTCAATGGAATGAAAGCAAATTCTTCGTTTCGTCCCCAGTCGAGTTTCAGTGCTTTCAATTTTCGGATGTTATGGGCATACTGGTCCACCATATACAAAGGCGAATTATTGTTCCATACTTCCAAAACTTCCTCGTTTACTATCAAACTGTCTCCCTTGTAGGTAAAGGGGAAGTCGCAATAGAATGGCGGTTTAGAGGCGTTGGGAGTATAGGCCTGTCCCATTGCCACAACAGCGTTGGCTAATATCTCATTGTATCCTGTTATCAATTCTTCTTTGGACTTGATGCTTTGCGCCCGCCTGAAGGCCGTGCCATTTGCTCCGAATTCTTCAAACAGAGCTAAGGCGCCAGGGCTCAATGCATAAACGCTTGTAAATACTTCAGGAAAAAGCATTCCTAATTTGATGGCACCATAACCACCCATAGAATGACCTGTAATGCCACGGCTCTCTTTATCAGGAATAGTTCGATAGTGCCCGTCTATGTAGTTGACCAAATCTTTAGCGGTAAAATCGGCCCAGTATCCGGTTAAGGGGGAGTTGGTATAGAAACTCCCTCGGTATAGGGTATACTGATCCGGCATCACGACAATTACTGGTCTTATTTTTCCATCCCTTATGGCTTTGTCTAATAATTGGTCGAAATGAACTTCGGCAATTTGAAGACTATCGTTCCAGGTGAAGCCGTGCAAATAGTAAATGACAGGATACCGGTTGGTTGTTTGGTCGTAGTTAGGCGGCAGATAAATCGTTACCCTTCTCACTGGGTTTTCCCCTCCGGTATTTTGTAAGGCAAGGGAGTTGATTCGCTCCACAATCACTTTTCCTTTGAGTTCTTGTGCTTGCCCGAGACAGATGCCTGAAATAAAGGCTAGTAGAAAGAAGAGTTTTTTCATTGACCATGTATTTAAGGTTATAAAGAAATCAACCCTGGCATGTCCCGCAACGGATTAGTACGTATAGCGGGCAAGGCGTAGCCGAAGCATAGCAGCTATGCTTTGGTATCTGGAATTATTCTTTCTGTGCGGCAACCAGGTCACCTGACCAGCCCTTGGCTCCCGCCAGACCCGTGCGGGGTCATTTACCCGCGTCGTCCATTTTCCTGCCGATATGCTCCATCACCTCTCTGAACTCCCGCTCCGGGCTGAACTCCACCAGTTTCAAATCCTCTTCCACGACGGCGGTGTGCCCGGCCGGCCAGTAAAACAAGTCACCTTCGCGGGCGACCTCCTCTGATTTGTCGTCATAGAGGATGCGGATGGCCCCCTGCAGGATATAGCCCCAGTGCGGGCAGTGGCAGCTGTCATTGCTTAACCCCTGAAGCAAGGGCCTCAGGTCCGTTCCCTTGGGAGCTTGGTTGAAAGCAACGGCCATGCCCCCGAATCCGGCTGCGTTGCGCATCACGGTGCCGGGAGCCTCCATGGCGATGGGCAGGTCCTCTTTGTTGATTTTCATAGCTGTATCTTTTTGACAGTGAATAGGTTTGCTTGCTGCTTGCCTCTATTGTGTATACGTCACACGCACCGTTTTAGCTTGCCGCAAGGAGGCGTAGCTTCCATGCAGGAGCCTTCGGGCAAGCCTCCGATTAAGCGACAATAAGCCACAGGTAATATGTGTTTATGTCCTGCTTGCTGAAGCAGGGTTCTCATCGTGGCTTTTTGGCTCTTTGCAGTTCACACGTTGAGTGTTCGTTTCTGTCTTGTCCTGGAAAACGGCTGAATTATGATATGAGCGGGTGTGGTCATCCTCAACGGAAATCAACGCGACTTCTAAGCTTTTTGCGGGTTACGGCAGGAGCTTCGTTTCTTTCCCGTTGTCCCTTAAAACTTGGGAATATTTGGATTGTGGAACCTGCAGCGGTACCTGTCCCTGCAGCCTGTGTGGCGTCTCATTTTGCCGTCTCACAAATCAAACTGATGATTTGTTTTAAGAGATGAGTAGCTGAGACCTTTTATGATATAATGAACAGTGTGTCAAAGGATAATTAGGTAGATTTACCTAAAAGCAAATAATAGGGGAGGGCACCAAAGAGAACAAGGTAAGCAACAGAAGCTTTAGCCTCCAAAGAAGTAATATTTGGCTTAATCGAGAGGTGTTAAATTGACAGGTGGCGGTTTTAGTGTCCGAATAGTGTCCGAAGCAAATGAAAAAAGCCCTCCAGCGTTAACTGGAGGGCTTTTGTGTAGACCGAAGGAGTGAATTATCGAACCATGTCCACAAAGATTTTATGGCTGTGGATAAGTATCTGCAGTTGGGGGAGCAGCAGTAGAAGCAGCGAACTGTTCCTCTGCTACAGGCACATGCGGAAGCGATACGACAAACTCCGTCCATTTCCCTTCATCAGAAGTTACCATCATTTCTCCGCCGTGCCCTTTCGTGATGATATCATAAGAGAGGGAGAGACCTAATCCCGTGCCTTGCCCTGAAGGTTTTGTTGTGAAGAAAGGATGAAACACCTTGCTCTCCACGCTCTTCGGCATACCTGTTCCATTATCACACACCCGTATTTCCACCCGATCTTCCTGCTGACTGGTGCTTACGTTCACAATTGGTTTATAGACTACTTCATCAAATCTGACTTGCACCTGCCTCTGCTTTTGTTTCTGCTGCACCGCGTAGAAGGCGTTGTTAAAGAGGTTTAGCAGCACCCGTCCCAGCTCCTGCGGCACAACCTCCACCTTCTCCAGGTTCTGGTCATAGGTAGTTATGAGGGTGCAGGTAAAATCTTTGTCTTGGGCTTTTATGCCGTGGTATGCCAGTCGCAGGTATTCCTCAGCTAAGGCATTTATATTTGTCAGTTGCTTTTCTCCTGTAGAAGTTCTGGCATGCTGCAGCATGCCTTTCACAATAGCATCTGCACGTTTGCCATGTAAGTTTATCTTCTGCTCATTATCCTGAATATAACCAGCAATAGAAATAGCCTCCACTTTATTACCTTTAGACAACGCTTCTTTCAACTCAATAACCAATTCTGTGTTGACATCAGAAAAGTTATTGACGAAGTTGAGGGGGTTCTGGATTTCATGGGCAATACCGGCAGTGAGTTCTCCCAAAGAGGCCATTTTTTCTTTTTGCACCAGTTGGGCCTGTGTGACTTTGAGCTCATACAGGGCCTGCTCAGTCTTTTCCTTTTGCTGCTTCAGCAGTGTGTTTGTTCTCTTCTTCTGGCGGTTGTTTCGGTACAAAATGCCTGAAATCAACAGCAGTACCCCCAGCCCCGATAGAAGGCTGTATGTTCGGATGCGGTAACGGTACTCCCTTTGAGCCTGTCTCTCCAGTTGTGCCTGATCCAGCTTCTTTTGCTCATTTTGCACCTCTAGCAGTGCCACTTCTTTATCCTTGCTGAGTTGTTGCAGGCTGTCGTTGAGGCGGTGGTACAGCTTTTTGTGCTGGTATGCTTTCCAGATATTTCCGGAACTTAAGTAAGCGGAGTCCAATGCTTTGTAAGATGTCACAAGATCATGTAGGTTATGGAACTCCATGCTTTTTGACTTGGCTGTTTCGAGTTGGGCAATGGCCTCCGGTAATCTTTGTTCTTGCAATAGAAAATAACCGTACCACAAATGCTTTCCTGGAGTCCAGAAGGGGACAGATTTCCCGACAGTGGCGATAGATAATCGGTAGTACTTATCTGCAGAATCAACCTGACCTGCTTTATTAAAAAGATCGGCTTTTATACTATAAAAGGTATGCTCATAATCATGGCTTAAAAAGAAAGAGAAGAGGTGTGGGTTGGCATCCAGAAGCGCTTGTGCTTCCTTTAGCTTACCGAAGGCAACATTTAAACTAAGGAGCTGGCTGAGAGGCGCATGCTGATAAGAGGTAGGTAAATTGTACGCTCTCGCTATGTCTTTGACTTTATAGGCAGAGGCAAAGGAGTTCTTCATGTCACCTTTCCCCAGATAGGCCCAGGTCATATTCCACTGGGTCATGTACAGCCAGGGTAAATGGCGGTAGTCAAGGTGTTTCATCTTGCTCAGGCTTTCTATTGCGCTTGAGAAATAAGCCAGTGCTTTGTCTGGGTCACCCAATGTGTCATAAAATCGTGCAAAAATGCGGTAACTGTAGGCAAGCAGGTAGGGGTCCTGTAGTTTTTCCGCTAGTTCTACGGCTTGGGTAAAGAGATGAAATGCAGCAAGGTTGTCTTTCTTAAGCGTATTGCCGTTGGCTGCTGCTATCAAGGCCATGGTTCGAAGGGAATCATGGCCAATAGCAGTAGAAACTGAAAGAGCCTCCTTTCCCCATTCCATTGCCTCATCAGCATCCATCACCACGGTGTGAAAGGGTATCCGCGACAAACCTATGTTGGCGCAGGCCTCATAAAAAGGCAAATCGTTTTCTTTTGCAATGCGAATAGCCTTGGAGTAGTACCCTCTTAATTCCTTTTCTCTCTCAGTGGAAAACATACCTTCTACCATGCGGTTGCCGTTGAGAACATAGGCCAGCGCCTCCAACTCTTTCTGCTTGCTATTCTCTGCCAATCTAATCATTTTCCGGCCATAGGCTCTTGCAGTAGCATGACCGCCATCGGTCCACGTGTAATAGGTTGCGAGAGCATCCAAGGCGTATATTTTTTCCTTCGTTGTTTTGGCCGTATTTACTTTCTGCTGCAGCACCTGCAGGTCGATAGAAAAGGCAGTGTATGCCATTAGCATCCACGCGACGGTAAAGAGGAGGATTTTTTGTTTCATCTCTAATGAGCGAGTGTTAATTAACTACAAACACCTTACATCATCTTAAATGGCTTTACTAGCTGTACTTCCAAAACCTTGTACACTCCTAATTTTCTGAGAAGGTGAAGCAGTAGGCAAGCGCAGCGAGTCAGTAACTGTAGTAAGCTTCTCCTCCTCCCTTTGCCTAATTTTAGATGTCAAAGTCTTCATAGTTTCTCCAGTTTACTTACCCCACAAAAAGTAGTGAACCCCTTACAGGTACTCTCCTTGTATAGGGACTTGTTATAACCCTATTGTTTTCCTTATACGTATTGAATATAAAACTGTAAAACTATAACTATTTTATATACCGTGCGGTTTCTCTACTCCAATGGGACATAGGAAGAGTGGGTACAATATAAAATAGAAGATGAATTCGACTCTGAAAGCAAAAGTATTGTGAAGTAAAGGTGTACGGTCTGGGAATACTGAAGCTCAACAAACTGCAGCAGGTGGAAACAAAAAATTGGCAGATCAAAAAGCAGTTGACCAATCACTGCCTGTACTAGCAAATTCTGGAGGAAAGGGTAGGGGCAACAGTCGATAAAGAATAAACAACAGCTGCTGTAGCTCCTTCTGATGGGCACCTAAGAGGAGATTGAAGGAGCGGTAAGTATAGGAGGAGAAAGATTAGTGTCCGAATAGTGTCCGAAGCAAATAAAAAAAGGCCTCCAGCGTGAACTGGAGGCCTTTCGTGTAGACCGAAGGATTGAATTATCGAACCATATCCACAAAGATTTTGAGGCTGTGGATAAGTTTCTGCAGGTGGGAGAGGAGGGTTAGTAAGATTATTACTTAAGGTGAATTTTCTTCAAACTACAATATTCTTAAGTTTGGGAGGAACTCACTGTTATATGCCATTTTCTACATTACCGCTGTCCCATTTATGGAGGAGGTCATTATTTGAAATCTGCTACACTAGGGAAGTTGAACAACAAGAGGAGCTGACATACATAGTTCGTCTCAAAATTAGAGTGCTCCCAAGTATAAAAAAATATTGTTAACTTTCCTGGTGCACAGCTATACTGCAGGTAAGCTGTCAATTAACTTTGGGTTTAAAAAATAGTCATTGAACAAAAGGATACAGGTATTATTTGAAATCTTTATGTTCTATGATAATGTCAATCAAAGAACTAGAAATTAAAAAAGAGAAAAAAAGCAGAAGACGGTTTCTTTTGTGGCTATGATTCATCCTTTAGTTGATATCCACTTCTGGTGGAACTCGAACAGTGCAGCATAAAATAAATAGTAAAAAAATAAGAAGGGAATCCTATGAGCACTGGTAAAAATAGATGGCTAATAGCTTTATCCGCAATTTGTATTCACCTTTCCATTGGTGCCGCTTATGCCTACAGTGTTTACACGAACCCACTAGTCAATTCACTCGGTTGGTCGGTTTCATCTGTAACCATAGCTTTTACAGTAATGATGGTTTTGGGAGGGGCTTCAGCTGCCATATTCGGGAGATTTGTTGAAAGAAGCGGGCCAAGAAAATCTGCAATGATTGCTGCGCTTTTATTTGGTCTGGGACAAGCAGGATCTGGCTTTGCCGTTTCCATCGATTCACTTATTTTATTCATACTTACCTATGGACTTTTAAGTGGTGTGGGGCTGGGTATTGGTTACATCGCGCCAGTGTCTACCTTGGTAAAATGGTTTCCGGATCGACGGGGATTAGCTACAGGTATGGCGGTTTTGGGTTTTGGTACCGGAGCCCTTATTACAGCTCCGCTTGCGGCTGCCTTTATGGAAACCATGGGTATCTCCACAACTTTCTACATTTTAGGAACAAGTTACTTTGTCCTAATGATTCTTGGCGCTTTATATATTGCACCACCTCCAAAAGGGTGGCTGCCCCGCGGTATGACACGCAGTGAGACTGCGCCTACAGAAAATAAGGTCAACGATCTGTCCTCTCTCACTGCAAAAAAAGCGGTAAAAACAAAGCATTTTTGGATGTTGTGGACGATCATGCTAATTAATACAAGTGCGGGAATTATGATGATATCAGTCGCTTCCCCAATGGCTCAAAAGATAGGAGGGCTATCAATCGCAAGTGCAGCTGTGATGGTAGGACTCATGGGTATCTTTAATGGTGCTGGCCGAATAGGGTGGGCAGCAGCCTCCGATTATCTTTCCCGGCCCGTAGTGTTCATCATCTTCTTTGTTATACAACTCGTCGCGTTCCTTACTCTTCCCAATATTTCAAGTGCTTTAGTTTTTCAGGCACTGATTTTCCTGGTGGTCAGCTGTTATGGTGGTGGATTTTCAAACCTTCCTGCGTTTATAGCCGATCTTTTCGGAACAAAGGAGCTTGGTGCCATTCATGGTTATCTTTTAACAACTTGGTCTTTAGGTGGGTTATTAGGACCAACTTTAGTATCTCAAATTTACGCAGCAACTGAAAGCTATATTCCTGTTTTCTATGTATTTACCTTTTTGATTATAATAGCTCTAGTCATTGCTGTGCTTTTGAAAGCAGATATTCGGCGCATTCAGAAACAACAGAGAACGTCTACAGCTGCAGGTTTGCAGTAAAGACGTTGTAATGATCAACTTAAATTATTGCTTATAAAACTATTAATAAGTAGAGTGCCAGCACCATATAAAGTGCAGCAAATGTGAGGCATTCACAAAGAGGGGCAACTTATGAGTCTGGTAATAGGGACTCTGCCGTTTTACTGAAGAGATCAGATATCAACGAGAAGCATATTTTTGGCGATATAGTAGGCATTGAAGGAGGGACACGAGTAAGGCCCTCCCTCTGCAGATTACTTCATGGTTGTTACCATGAGCCTGTCAAGGTTATCGGTAATGTTTCTATTGGCGATTACATCGTACGTCTGGTAACAATGACGGCTAAGGGGTCGCCATCAAACCCTCTGAAATGACTTTAGAGAATTACCCTCCACCTGAAGCACACTTAGGCTTGCTTTAGCAAAACAGTTAGTGAAGCAGGAAGTGTAAAAGAAAGCCCAGGAGATAACGAGTAGCTGTCGCGGTGTCAGAAGAGCAGAAAAAAGCCGCTCCATTTGATGTGGAGCGGCTTTTTTCTGTAGTAGACTTAAGTATTGAATTATCAAACCTTATAAACAAAGACTTTGAGGCTGAGGATAAGTATCTGCAGATGGGAGAGGGGCAATAAATATCCTCTTCTACAACAACAAATGATTGCATGTTTATCATAAAAGCTGTTATGGTAGAAACTTCCTTTCAAGCCTCTTGGAGTGGGTGCCGGTTTGGGTTCTTTCGTGGGAAGCAGAAACTTTCAGCAGGTTACTTGATATTGCTTTGTATATATAGTATATCTGTTGGACCGATTCCAGTTATCTGTAGATTTCGACATATAAGCCTAAAGGACTTCCGCTTATACTATGTTTAGTAAAAATTGCGCGCTGCTCACCAGACACTTTCACCATTAAAAAATTATATTTTAATGGTGGCTTGCAGAAAGATGAAGGTGCAGATAAAAAAAGGCCACTGCACCAAAGTGACGGTTTGCATAAGTGGAAAATTTGTAACCTCTACTATTTTTTTTCTTTTTCTATAATGTTAATGACTGTTTATTATATCTTTATAGGATTGCAATCGGTTTCATAAAGGATTTTTATAACAAAAATGAAAAGACGAATATTCTTATCAGTTGTAGTGCTGCTACTGGCGGCATTCAACTATGCTTCGAGCCAGGCTTTGAAACTCAATGATATTGAGTATTTCGAGACGCAAGGTGTCAATGTCCTGGTGTATAATAACCTTTTTACCGGAGGTTTTAACGATGAGAAGAACGCCGGTATAGAATTGATACACCATGGCGTCAGAACAGCGCAAGGCGGTGCTGTGAGACTCTCCAACACTCCAGAGCAGTGGGATCTTGTTCCTGAAATACTAAACCGAAAGGTAGACCCTGCCTCGAAATCCATTGAGGCAACATTAAGGTACAAAGATTACAATTTTGATTCGCGGGTGGTTGTTACGGCGAAGGGTAAAGGTGTGGAGATAGCTGTTTACCTTGATAAACCCCTTCCCAAGGCCCTTGAAGGGGCCGCTGGATTTAATCTTGAGTTTCTACCCTCACAATATTGGGCAAAGGCTTATTTAATGGATGGGCGTTATAGTCGATTTCCACGCTATGTGGTAGGTGAAACTACTACGAGGCCTAACAGTGAAAAACCAAAGCAGTTTAAGGGGTATGTTACTTCTGACGACAGAGGGACCGGCAAATATATCGACCCACTTCCTCTTGAAACCGGACGTACCTTACTTCTTGCACCCGATGAACCCTCACGTTTGGTAAGAATCACCTCGCCGGATGCCGACCTTCAGCTTTACGACGGCCGTGTGCTGGCACAAAATGGCTGGTATGTAGTTCGTAGTGTACTCCCGGCAGGAAAAACAGGCAAGGTGTTGACCTGGACAGTTGAACCGAATGCCATCAAAGGTTGGATAAGAGAGCCCAATGTCGGATTCTCTCAAGTGGGCTACCTCCCTTCTCAACCAAAAGTCGCTGTCATTGAACTAGACATGAAAGACAAACCACTTGCAAAAGCCTCGTTGTATAAAGTAGGCAACGACGGCAGTGCTACCCAAGTATTCAGCGGCAAAATCGTACCCTGGGGTAACTATTTTAAATACAACTATGTAAAGTTCGATTTTACTTCAGTAAAAACCCCTGGTATATACTATATCCAGTACGGCAATCTTAAAACAAACAACTTCTTAATAGAAACTGACGTTTACGATAAGATCACTGATGCCACCAGCGATATATGGATTCCAATCCATATGAATCACATGTTCGTAAACGAGTCTTACAGGGTTTGGCATGGCGAGCCCTTTAAAGAAGGTTATCTACAGGCTCCACCAAACACCGACCACTTCGACCTTCATGATCAGGGACCATCAACCGATACCAAGTATAAAGCACTCGAAGTGATTCCTGGATTAAACGTCGGTGGTTTTTTCGACGCTGGAGATTTTGATATCGAGACAGGATCAAATATTAACGTGGTGCAGAACTTCGTACATACATGGGAATATTTCAAACCATTACGTGATCAGACTTTTGTTAGCCAGGAGCAGCGTTATGTTGATCTTCATAGACCCGATGGAACACCAGATATGTTGCAGTTTATCGAGCACGGAACCCTAAATCTGGTAGCTCAGGCAGAGATTATCGGTCACATGTCTCAAACGCTCTCCAACGCTGTTCTTGATAACTACCATCATCTCGGTGACGCAGCCTCCTCAACAGATGGTCTTCCTTATAATCCTAACCTGGGCCCTTACGAAGTAGCTCCTGATGGTCGTTCGAGTGGCGTTAAGGATGATTTGTGGGCATTTACAAGCCGCAATCCCAGCCTTGATCTCCGAGGAGCAACCATGTTAGCCGCAGCAAGCAGAGCGTTGAAGGGTTATAACGACGATCTTTCGGCAAGAGCGTTGCAGCAATCAAAAAGATTGCTGAAAGAGGCAACGGATTTACTCGCTAATCAGCCGGAGGATACCTCAATACGGAACAGATCAGCAAATGTTGGGACTAATCTTCAACTGTATATCGCAACCGGGGAACAACAGTACAAGGATAAGTTTCAGGAACTTCTTTGGCCTGCACTTGATCGTGGCGTTACCTTCCACCTTTTAACGGCATTAAATGCCATACCGCACATGGACGCATCCTTCAAAGATAATCTCCGCCCATATGTGACAAAGTACAATGATTACATCAAAGGGCTTGAAAAAAACAATCCTTACGGAGTACCTATCGAGCTTGGTAATTGGGCAGGTAGCGGAGCTGTTACAAATTTTGGTACCACCGTTTGTATTGCCAACAAATATTTCCCTGACGTTGTCGACGCAAGCCATGCTTTCAAAGCCACCAATTATCTGTTTGGTGCCCATCCGTATCACAACTATTCATTAGTGGCAACGGTGGGTGCCACTCGTCCCAAAGAAGTCTTTTATGGTAATAACAGGGCTGATTTCTCCTTTATTCCGGGCAATGTTGCTCCGGGTGTATTATTCAGAAAACCCGACCACTTTGAAAACTACGACGACTGGCCGTTTCTGTGGGGACAAAACGAGGGCACGATTGCCGGAAATACCAGTTATTTAATTTTTGGATCAGCTTTTAAAAATTTAATAAAATAAAAAATTGTACTGAACATTTTTAGGTCAGCTACTGAACAAAATTGTTCAATTTTATCGCAAGTAATAAGTCCATTGATTGGATGCTTGTTACTTGCGCTTTTTTTTGCTGTGCAATAAGCTGAAAACGATTCAATGAACAATACAACCAGGGGTATATTTAACGCTTTACACAATGTGTCCGAACACTAAATTTGCTAACATGCGGTATAAAAAAATGCCGGATAGAAGGTAAGTCAAGGCTTGTAGCCACTTCAACTTATTTGTAACATGACAGGATATCGCCTGCAAACGGCAACTTTTATACCGCCAACGGTTACCTTTTATCTAACTGTCTTGTCTCGGTATAGGTTGACAATGAA
This sequence comes from Pontibacter pamirensis, assembly GCF_010015475.1. GTDB lineage: Bacteria > Bacteroidota > Bacteroidia > Cytophagales > Hymenobacteraceae > Pontibacter > Pontibacter pamirensis. Next base: position 2,838 of record NZ_SSNI01000047.1, on the reverse strand, counting down.
GTCAACGAAAATGAAAGACAAAAGCTCGAAAGAACGTATTGTAGCAAGGCATCTCACCTCTTGTATGAGCTATCCGGAAGTGGCTGGATTTTCTTGTCCTAAAATAAGCTGTCCCAAAAATCAACCTTTGTAATCACTAATGGTTAAACTGACATGGAGTATGCAGCGCCCACCTTCATAACTGGTGAAAAATTAAATCATTATTAAACAGTCATTATTAAACAGTAGAATACATGAGTAAAAAGCGAATATTTTTTACGGGGGGATCGGGAAAAGCAGGAAAGCACGTGATACCTTACCTTCTCGACCAAGGACATAGAGTGATGAATGTAGATCAGGTGCCTTTGGATTACCCAGGGGTGGATAATCTGATAGCTGATATTACAGATTCCGGACAAATGTTTAATGCCATGAGTTCGTATGCCGGGTTAGACGAGTTGGAACCCGGTAACGGTGTACCACAATTTGATGCTGTTGTGCATTTTGCTGCTGTGCCGAGGATCCTGATAAAACCCGATAATGAAACGTTTCGGGTTAACACCATAGGCACCTACAATGTGATTGAAGCAGCTGTTAAGCTTGGAATTAAAAAGATTATTATTGCTTCGTCAGAGACCACCTACGGTATTTGTTTTTCAGACGGCAAAACCAACCCAAATGTGCTGCCTTTGGAGGAGGATTATGATATTGATCCCATGGATAGCTATGGACTATCAAAGGTTGTGAATGAGAAAACGGCACGCAGCTTCCAGCGACGGTCAGGCTTTGATATTTATGCTCTTCGCATCGGAAATGTGATTGAGCCCCACGAATATGCTGAACTCTTTCCGCATTATTTCAAAAACCCTGAAGTGCGTCGCAGGAATGCGTTCTGTTATATTGATGCACGAGACCTAGGACAGATTGTGGATTTATGTTTGAAAACAAATGATCTTGGCTATCAGATTTTCAATGCTGGAAATGATCACAACGGTGCGATTATCCCCAGCAAAGAACTGGCTGAACAGTTTTTTCCTGGTGTGCCAATTACCCGTGAATTGGAGGAACATGAAGCGTTGTTTTCAAATCGCAAAATCCGTGAAGTATTGGGGTTCAGAGAACAACATAACTGGCAGAAATATTTGAAAATGGACTGATCGCTAATGGAGCAAGTTTAATAAAATATTGATTTAATTTCTACCGATGAACTTGACTTTGGCAGTCTGATAACAAATATTTCAACAGAAAATCATAAAGAAAATACGGACGATGAACTGAAAAGGGAATCTAAAGTAGTATAATGAAAGGATAATAAGTCTTTTACATATTTTAATCATATATATAGTGGAAAAAAGTATTCTTGATTTATTTAAATTAAACGGGCAGACGGCATTGGTAGTGGGTGGTAACAGGGGACTTGGTTTAGCCATGGTAAAAGCATTGGCAGAAGCCGGCGCTAATATCTCTATTGCAGCCCGCGATGAGAAGGAGAATGACCATGCAGTAGAGCTAGTAAGATCTACTTATGGCGTAGAATGTATGAGTTCACGCTGCGATGTGACGGAGGAGGCAACTGTAATAGAAACTGTTAAAAGAACTGTCGACAGATTTGGCAAAATAGACATCTTAATCAACTCTGCGGGGATTAATATCAGAGGAGCTATAGAAGATTTATCTTTGGATGACTTTAATAAAGTACAGCAAGTTAATGTCACCGGTACCTGGCTTGCTTGCCGGGAAGTAGTTCCTATCATGAAAAGAAATGGATACGGCCGGATTATAAACATGGGTTCTATGCTTTCTTTAACGGCTATACCAGAACGCACACCTTATGCTACAAGCAAGGGCGCTATACTACAACTGACCCGATCCTTGGCGATGGAGTTAGCTAAGCAGCAGATTACGGTTAACGCTATTTTACCTGGGCCATTTGCTACTGAGTTGAACCTACCACTTACGAACGATCCCGAAAAATATAAGGCTTTCATTGCCATGATTCCGGTGGGGCGCTGGGGTGAATTACATGAGATTGGCGGCATGGCTCTTTACCTCGCCAGTCCGGCCTCCAGTTATGTGACAGGCGCAGGTTTCTCAGTAGATGGTGGTTGGGTAACAGTATAAATTATATTACCTAATTCAGATTGCGATTGTAAACGATGAAGCCATTCCTTTTTGTTAAGGAAGAAAAGTGACCATACTTTACCCTTAGAGTAGCTGAAGGAGGAGAATTGGCAGTTTGATAAGTTGGTGGTGGTTCTGAGTTTAACCAAGGGATTACAGCAGGGCAGAGGCAACAGTAGATTGGGGGCAGTCAAGAGATGCTTTGGCCTCTTCTGACAGGCACCTAAGTCATAACAAGCAAGGTGTTAAGAGTTTGGATATCGATATTAGTGTCCGAAGGTTATGAAAAAAGGTACTGTTTTAAAATCCAACACATTTTAGTAAATTCTTCCGTATATTCTATTGACGAAGGAGAGCTTCACTCGATAGATCGGACGGAAGCTCATCCAGTGTAGGCAGGTCCGCGGATCTGCCTACTTTGTTTTCAAAGACTTCGTCTTTGTGACGAAGGAGAGGCTTTCTCTCCTGACCTCCGGAAGCTATGGTTCTGTCTTGGAATATCGTGTCGTTTTTCCACATCGAGTAGATGAGCAGCAGCAGTTTGCGCTGCAGGCTCACTACCCCCACCATCTTGCTCTCTTTCCCGGCGTTGATGCGCTGGTAAACAGCCCGCAGGGCAGCATTGTGCCGGCTGGCCACCAGAGCCGGGAAGTAGAGGGCCGCCCTTATTCTGCCGTTGCCTTTCTTGGATATCCTGGTCTTGCCCCTGACACTGGTGCCCGACTCTCTTTCCACCAC
>NZ_SSNI01000046.1 GCF_010015475.1 Pontibacter pamirensis | reverse complement strand
GTGGTTTTGGAAAGTGCTCAGAAGGGTAATCAGGATAGGCAGGAAAGAAAAAAGAAGAGACAAAAACGGGCTACTAAAACCATCGCCAAATGATATACTTTACCCTTAGCCTGACGGCTATGGTGTTAAGGTAAGGAAGTTGAAATTGCAGCAAATCAGACAATAAATTAAAAGGAGTAAACCAGCAAAAAGATCGAAATTCGAGAGAAACAGTACAATTTTAGGAGGAGATGCACATTTTTGTATTTGAAGTTATGACATATATATAAAAGCTTGCATATTGTAATATAACTATGTAGATTTCGGAATCTTTAACCCAAAATGTGCTATTAAAATGGTGATATTTGAAACGCCATGTGTTGAAATTTCATACGTATTCCAGGTTAGTTGTTTGTTTATTAAGTGGTTATACAGACCTGACAATACTTCGTTTGTTGAAGCACATCGTGCTGTTTTACAGTTTTCTATAGATAACCCGGTGGTGAGGTTATATTGTACTGATCTAACCTCGATTGGCTCCCTCACCAGGGAGCAGGAGTCCTGGTTAAGCCAAGAATATTATCAGAAATCGTTCAATAAGCTAAAAACTGACTTTTTCGTTGCAGTCATATTCTCTGAAGAGCACTTCAAAGCCGTCGTTTCAAATTACCAGATACCTTCTGCCTTATCACCACACCCATACGTTTACTTTAACTATTTTACAGATCAGCAGGAGGCGCTGCACTGGCTGGAGAGCATAGAAAAAGGCCAGGACTTAGCGTTTGTTTCCACTGTATCCTGACCTTACATATTTAAGAGGCTTTAGCTAAATCAAATCAAGGGAAAATTCCCAGTGATTCGTAGCTTACACCGATTTTCTCGATAGCTGCCAGAAATGCCGCTGTTCGCATATCCGGAATATTCTTTTGCTGCATCACGTCCCGAATCTCATGGTAGGCGTTGATCATGGTGTCTTCAAGACCAGAGCGCACTAAACTGATTTCGTCTGAGCCTTGTGACAGGAACGCACGCTCCTTTGCTGTCATACTCTTGCCTGATGAAGCTTCGATGGCATTTACCAAACGAAGGTAGCTGGCTTCTTCGGCACGCTTACCCATACGGCCAAAGCGTACATTAGACAGGTTCTTCAACCACTCAAAATAAGATACCGTTACACCACCTGCATTGATATATAAATCCGGCAAAATAATAATACCGTTCTTAATCAGTATCTCTTCTGCCTCGCGGGTAACCGGGCCGTTGGCACCTTCAGCCACAATTTTAGCTTTTACCCTACCAGCATTGCCGCTGTGAATCACATTCTCAAGGGCTGCCGGAATCAGAATATCGCATTCCATTTCCAGTAACTCCGCAGAATCAGTAATGTTTTTGCAATCTTTAAAGTTGAGAATAGAGCCGTTCTCACTTCTATGCGCAAATGCTTCTTTTACATCAATTCCATTTTCATTGTAAATACCGCCCTCCCGTTCTGCTATACCCACAATCACACCGCCATCCTGCTGGCAGAAATAAGCTGCATGGTACCCTACGTTACCCAAACCCTGCACAATAATGCGTTTACCTTCCATGGTGTTACCATTCAGGCCTTTACCTTCCAGCAGTTCTGAATCGCCCAAGGCCTCCCGTATACCGTAGTAAACTCCAAGGCCTGTTGCTTCAGCACGTCCTCTTATTCCTCCCTGTCCTACAGGCTTACCTGTCACACAGCCCAGGGCACTGGTTTCACCGTACTTAAAGGTTTGGTAGGTGTCGGCGATCCAGGCCATCTCACGGCTACCCGTACCATAATCGGGTGCCGGTACATCAATACCCGGGCCTATCAGGTTCTTCTTAATCAACTCGGTTGCATAGCGCCTGGTAACACTTTCAAGTGTTTTGGCAGAACTGGTACGAGGGTTTATCTTCACGCCACCTTTGGCCCCGCCAAATGGTACATCCACTACAGCGCACTTAAAAGTCATAAGAGTCGCCAAAGCCTTTACCTCGTCTTCGTCTACCTGCATGCTATAACGGATACCTCCTTTAGACGGCAGTTTGTGGTGGCTGTGCTGCACCCGTATACCTTCTATTACTTCAATTTTGCCCTCAATTTCAACAGGAAAGGAAACTTTATAAACGCTGTTGGGAGCTTTTATTTGCGCCAGAATGCCGGGGCTAAGCCGCGAATAGCTTGCCGCCTGATCGAAAAACTGGTGTACACTATCTAAGAACTTTTTGCCTTCGTTAGGTTCGTTTGCCATACAAGTTTTTTCTTTTTTTAGATGTTCATGTGTTGATTTTAAAACGGTTCCCAGCCGGTTTTGTTCGCTTTGCTTTCTTTTCGGCCTATTGCAGCATAAGCTGGTTTTTTTTTAATGCTGCTGGTCAGGGTGCAAGATAACTATACTAATATTAAATAAAATATATATTCAATTCACTTGTTTTATTGAGCTTATAATCGCATCTTTGAAAGAATAATTATAACAATATCATTATGTCCGGCGTTGCAATAATGTTCTGTATTATTTCCTATGATTCCCACATTGTTTGTTGACATGAGATCTTCCAAATCAATGTTATCCGCTAGTATTGTCACCCTAAGTACTTCAACAGAGCTGCTCGCAGATCCTGAAAGTAGCGCTGCTTCTAGTTTAATTAAGGTGTCATTTGATAAAGTAAACCAAGTATTGGTTGTAAACTGGGAGGGTGAACTCAGTTCTGATGAAATCCGGAAAGGCTACGATATTCTGATGGAGGAGGTGCGTATACACAAGCCAAAGAAGTTGCTGCTGGACTTCCATAAACGGGGTACTATCAGACGCAGCGACCAGCGCTGGGTGTTTTCCACTGTTTTCCCCAACATTCTTCGAACGATAGGCGAAACTGTTTTTGTAGCTATTGTCTTACCTGTTACGCTCTACTGTGGGCTGGTGGGGGAGATGAATGGTGATGAACTGATGGATGAGAACAACTTTCTGATCATACACCATGCGCTATACCGGGAGGAGGCCTACCGTTGGCTGAACACGATGCACCTTTCTAGTACAAATTTTGAATGAAGCTTTTCTAAAAACAAAGTGCCCGGCTAAGATCAAACCTAGCCGGGCACTGTACAATTATATATGCTGATTTCTATTTAACAGAAAGAAGCTCCACATCAAATACCAGGGTTGAATTTGGCCCAATTGTACCTCCGGCGCCCTGTGCACCATAAGCAAGGTTAGCAGGAATAAAAAGTCTCCACTTAGAGCCTTCTTTCATCATTTGCAGTGCTTCTGTCCAGCCGGCTATCACACCGTTTACCGGAAAAGTAGCAGGCTCGTTACGTTCATAGCTGGAGTCAAAGACAGTGCCGTCGATGAGTGTGCCGTGGTAATGTGTTGTAACAGTGTCGGTAGCAGATGGTGATTTACCTGAACCCTCCTGCAGCACCTGGTACTGCAATCCGCTTGGCAGCGTCTTTACTCCTTCTTTGTTTTTATTTTCAGCTAAAAAGGCCTCGCCAGCCTGCTTATTATCAGAACCGGCAGAATTTTGCTTTTGCGCCATCTCCTGCTGCAGCGCAATCATCGCCTGCTGCACTTCATCCTGAGACAAGGTGGAAGGTTTGCCTTCCAGCACTTCTTTCATTCCTGTTACAAAAGGATCTGATTCAATGTCGATGCCTTGCTTTTTCAGGTTAGTCGCCATGTCGCGGCCAATAATGTAGCTTATTTTTTCCTTTAAATTCATAGTATGTTGTTTTGCACGCGGTGTGCTTTTAAAATTATATATACCACTTGGCAGCGGCAATGTTACAAAGCTATGCATTTTGAAGTGAAATGAAAGAATCTGCCGAGCCCTCGTCTCTGTTCTTATAGTATAGGATTAGTCTCTGGAGGCAGGCCATAAAATAAAAAGTGACCCTTTCTTCCAGAAGAGAGAGCCACTTTATTTGGTGTAAAAAAAGGTTCGCTAGAGGTATAAGTGATAATCTTCCTCAGAAGTATCTAAGCGAAGTTTGGATGGCAGCAACCATTTTTTCATGAGCAGGCTGACAGTAGTTCCTATAAGGAAGAGCGAGGATAGTGTGGTAATTCTTTTCATGATGTGAGCATATAACAGGTGAGAAAGGGAGGTTTTCCATATTAACGTATCAGTATATCGTTAAGTTCTGATCTTATGTTATGAATTCGTAAATATTTTGTGATTACCCACTCACCAGTTAACATGGGGTTAATATGAGCGCAAATAGTGTGGCATTTGAAGGTGTTAATTCTCTTTTTGAGGCTTAGTTGTACTCGCTCCCATCTTCATCAGACATATCAATATTGAACGCTGTATACTGAAAGCAGCTGGATATGAACATACATGCCGCTGTACCCAGAAGAAGGAATGTTGTGCCAAACAGAAGCAGAGGTGAAACTAATTTAAATTGTGCCATAGGAATGTGTTGATAAAAGCTAAAATTTAACTTACGGTTCTGCAGAAGAAACCGATGTTATGTTTTGTTAATCAGTAACCGCTATAAAAAAGCAGAGCCGGAAAGGAATCTTTCCGGCTCTGCTTTTTTACTTTATACCTGTGAGGCAAGCGTGTGTTCTGTTTTGGGTGTTACATGTTTCTGCGGTACTGGCCACCTACCTCAAAAAGGGCATTTGTTATCTGGCCAAGCGAACAGTATTTCACTGTTTCCATCATTTCTTCAAATATGTTTCCGTTATCTATAGCCACCTGCTGAATTCGCTTCAGCGTCTCAGCTGATTTATCAGCATTGCGCTCCTGAAGCCTGTGTACCATACTTATCTGGTATTTCTTCTCTTCTTCAGTGGCCCGTATTACCTCAGTCGGTATAACAGTAGGGGAGCCCTGTGAAGAAAGAAACGTATTAACACCGATTATCGGGTACTCGCCCGTATGCTTCAGAGTTTCGTAATACAGACTTTCTTCCTGAATTTTACCGCGCTGGTACATCGTCTCCATCGCGCCCAGCACACCGCCACGCTCCGTAATTCGGTCGAACTCAGTTAATACTGCTTCTTCCACCAAATCAGTCAGTTCTTCAATGATGAAAGAGCCTTGTAATGGGTTCTCATTTTTAGCCAGTCCTAACTCCCGGTTGATAATCAGCTGTATTGCCATGGCACGGCGAACAGAGGCCTCTGTAGGTGTTGTAATTGCCTCGTCGTAAGCATTTGTGTGCAGCGAGTTACAGTTGTCGTAAATTGCATACAGTGCCTGCAGCGTTGTGCGAATATCGTTGAAGTCAATTTCCTGTGCGTGCAGCGAACGGCCCGAGGTCTGGATGTGGTATTTCAACATTTGCGAACGGGCATTGGCGCCATACTTCATCTTCATAGCTTTGGCCCAGATGCGGCGCGCTACGCGGCCTATCACTGCATACTCTGGGTCGATTCCGTTAGAGAAGAAGAAGCTCAGGTTTGGTGCGAACTTATTGATATCCATGCCGCGACTCACGTAGTACTCTACAAAGGTAAAGCCATTCGCCAGCGTAAAGGCCAGCTGCGAAATAGGGTTAGCGCCTGCCTCGGCAATATGATAACCTGATATAGAAACCGAGTAGAAGTTGCGCACGCTCTTGTCGATGAAGTACTGCTGCACGTCACCCATCAAACGAAGCGAAAATTCTGTAGAAAAGATACAGGTGTTCTGTGCCTGGTCTTCTTTCAGGATATCCGCCTGCACCGTGCCGCGCACAGAAGCCAGTGTGCGCTCCTTGATTTGCTGGTATACATCCGCTGGCAATACCTGGTCGCCTGTTACGCCCAATAGCATCAATCCAAGGCCGTTGTTGCCTTCTGGTAGCTTGCCTTGGTAACTCGGACGATCCGTGTCTTTCTTTTTGAAAATGGCTTCTATCTTCTGGTTCACCTCCTCTTCCAGTCCATTCTCTTTGATATAGAGTTCACACTGCTGGTCAATAGCGGCATTCATATAAAAGCCTGTCAGAATAGCAGCCGGGCCATTGATGGTCATGGACACTGAGGTCATCGCATCCGCCAGGTTAAAGCCAGAGTATAATTTTTTGGCATCATCTAGGCAGCAAATGCTTACGCCGGAGTTACCGATCTTGCCATAAATATCTGGTCTATAATCCGGGTCCTCGCCGTATAGCGTTACCGAGTCAAAAGCGGTTGATAAGCGCTTGGCCGGTAAGCCCAGGCTGACATAGTGGAAGCGGCGGTTCGTTCGCTCTGGTCCGCCTTCTCCGGCAAACATACGCGTAGGATCTTCGCCTTCGCGCTTAAACGGGAACACGCCTGCTGTGTATGGAAATTCTCCTGGCACGTTCTCCTGCAGGTTCCACTTCAGCAAATCACCCCAGGCTTCATACTTCGGCGTGACTACTTTCGGTATCTGCAGTTGAGAGAGTGACTCGGTATGTGTCTTTATCTTGAGTTCCTTGTCGCGCACCTTAAAAACAAAGAACTCGTTTTTATAAGCCTGCACTTTCTCTTTCCAGTTTTCCAGAATCTTCTTGTTCTGTCCGTCTAGGTTGAGTTCTATCTCTTCATAAGCCTGCTCCAGTTGCTTTATAAGGCGGTCTTTGTCTTCTACCTCTATACCCTGTACCGCTTCAATAGATTTGCGGATGCCGAACAGTTTCTGGGCTACCTCTGCCTGATCTTTGCTCCATTTGTCGTAGTTTCGGATTGTCTCAGAGATCTCAGAAAGGTAACGGGTGCGGGCAGGAGGGATGATGAACACCTTCTCCGACATTTCCTTTGAAGTCTGGAGATTGGAATTCAACTCTACACCGGTTTTCTCCACAACTTTGGCAATAAGCGCCCGGTATAGCTGGTTCATGCCCGGATCGTTAAACTGCGAGGCGATGGTGCCGAATACCGGAATATCATCGTCGCTCACATCCCAAAGCTGGTGGTTGCGCTTATACTGCTTCTTCACATCGCGCAAGGCATCCAAAGCACCACGCTTGTCAAATTTATTCAGTGCAATTACGTCGGCAAAGTCCAGCATGTCGATTTTCTCGAGCTGTGTGGCAGCGCCGTATTCTGGTGTCATCACATATAGACTGGTATCAGAGTGTTCTATAATCTCTGTGTCGGATTGGCCAATGCCGGATGTCTCCAGTATAATCAGGTCGAAATCGGCTGCTTTTACAATGTCAACGGCATCCTGTACATACTTGCTCAACGCAAGGTTACTCTGGCGGGTGGCCAGCGAACGCATGTACACTCTATCATTGGAGATGGAGTTCATCCTGATTCTGTCACCTAAAAGAGCGCCTCCTGTCTTCCGCTTGGAGGGGTCAACCGAGATAATCGCTATTTTCTTTTCAGGGAAGTCCTGCAGGAAACGCCGGACCAGTTCATCCACCAGCGATGATTTACCCGCACCGCCGGTACCTGTAATACCTAAGACAGGCGTAGTGACAGTTTTGGCCTGCTCCTTCACTTCTTTCAGGATGCTTTGCGCCTCCTCCGGAAAGTTTTCTGCGGCAGAGATAAGCCTTGCAATTGCTTTCGGGTCTTGGTCGCGCAGGTGCTTCACTTCTCCGTTCAGGTCTTTGCCAGTCGGGAAGTCGCATTGCTGCAGCATATCGTTGATCATACCTTGCAAGCCCATCGAACGGCCATCGTCTGGAGAATAGATGCGGGTGATGCCATATGCCTGTAATTCCTCTATCTCGTCAGGAAGAATAACACCGCCGCCGCCACCGAATAAACGAATATGGCCGCTGCCGCGCTCCTGCAGCAGATCATACATATATTTAAAGTACTCGATGTGGCCGCCCTGGTAGGAGGTAATGGCAATGGCCTGTGCATCTTCCTGAATAGCACAGTCCACAATCTCCTGCACCGAGCGGTTGTGTCCCAGGTGAATCACCTCAGCTCCCGAAGCCTGAATGATGCGTCGCATTATATTAATAGATGCATCGTGGCCGTCGAATAGGGAAGCGGCTGTTACCACACGTACATGGTTAACAGGCTTATATGGTTCTACTGTAGTAACTTGCATAGTATGTTTAACAAAATTCTTTCAAATTTGATGCAAATATAGGCAATATATCCCAAAACAGATGGTGAAGTGCCCTCTGTAAACCGCTGTATAAAGCTGTATAAAGGAGGCACTCACTTACTGTAAAGGAAGCTTCCTTTGTTGATACTTGCCCACAGGAAGGCTTTACTTAATAGTATCAGCCTTAAATACGGTTCTACTGAATATTGTTTGCTGCTTTGGACAATGCTCCTATACCAGGCTGGGAATTGACAAGCCAGGTTCTGTGCAATAGTCCCGCTGGGAACAAAAGGCTTGCACAGGTACAAGTATATGCGCAATTGCAGCTAATGAAGGCAACTGCAATAAATTCCAGCTAACGAGGGATAATAATTGGCTCGAATAATTAAAGCATCCTGTTAGTCGTACCGGTGCTTTAATTTATGGAGGATGCTAACCAGCAATACAAATCGCTATATATAAGGTTTCTTACCCTAAGCCTGCTTCTTTTGCTAAAGATACCAAGTCGGCAACATTGTTGGTGCCAAGCTTGTGCTGTATGTTTTTTCGGTGGGTGCTGACAGTATTGATACTGATAAATAGCTTTTCAGCAATTTCTTTTGTGCTGAGGCCCTTACACACTAAAGTCAGTACCTCAAGTTCTCGCTGCCGAAGGCTTTTTATAAGGAGTTTGTGCTTGAGTTTCAGGTTTTCTTTCAGAGCCGCGGCCAATTGTTTGTCTGTGTTCATCTGCGGACTTAAGTCCACATCCACACATAGCAGATCTTTTACCCGGCCATCTTTATCTTTCCCGTAAGCCTTTGCCCAACCCATAAACCATTTATAATCCTTCGCATCCTTGTGTTTTGCTCTGAAAATACCGCCAAACTCAGCGCCGTCGAAATGTTGGTAGTGATCTACACTGTCATCCGGTACATTGTGGTCATCCGGATGAACAATCTTATAGAGATACTCCCATCCGCCCATCTCCAGAATTTCATCTAGTGTATAGCCGAGCGTTTCTTCATTTGTCTTGTTGCACCAGACGACTCCCTTTTCCAGGTTAGAAATATAGATGCTGGCAGGAACTTCGTGTACAATTCTTTCCAGAAAAGCGACTTTCTCTCGTAGAACAGAGAGTTCAGTCTCTAAATCGTGAAGCTGTTGTTTAAAAACGTTGGGAGTCTGTTGCTCAAGCATTGTGCAAAATTAGGGGATAACGTTATTGTACTGAAAAATCCTGGAAAGGATATTGTTTTAACATTAAAAATTACGAACTATTTCAGAATAACCAAGCGCAGGCTTTGTTTTTTAAACATGAAAAAGCCTGATTTTTGTCTCTGGAGTCATAAAATTCAATTTTGACAGGAATATTCGTAACTTTGTTATTCGTATAGATATTTATGAAGAACATCCGAAATTTCTGCATCATCGCCCACATCGACCACGGTAAGAGTACCCTGGCCGACCGTTTACTGGAGTATACCCAAACGGTAGCGGAGCGTGAAATGCAACACCAGCTATTAGATAACATGGACCTGGAGCGTGAGCGTGGTATCACCATCAAGAGCCACGCCATCCAGATGAATTTCCCTTATAAGGGAGAAGACTATGTGCTCAACCTTATTGATACGCCAGGGCACGTTGACTTTTCTTATGAGGTTTCCCGCTCTATCGCAGCTTGCGAAGGTGCGTTACTGATTGTGGATGCCTCGCAGGGTATAGAGGCGCAGACTATTTCTAACCTCTACCTGGCTATTGGCAATGACTTAGAGATTATACCTGTTCTGAATAAAATTGACCTGCCACACGCTATGCCGGAGGAGGTGTCGGACCAGGTTATTGAACTGATAGGCTGCGACAGAGAAGATATTATTCTGGCCTCAGGTAAAGCGGGTATCGGTATTGCAGAAATTCTAGCCGCCATCTGCGACAGAATACCGGCTCCGAAAGGAGACCCGGAGGCGCCGCTTCAGGCCTTAATTTTTGACTCTGTTTTCAACTCTTACAGGGGCATCGAGGTTTATTTCCGGATATTCAACGGCACGCTGAAGAAAGGCGAGAAGGTAAAATTCATTAACACAGGCAAAACCTACGAAGCAGATGAGATTGGCGTGCTGAAGCTGAACCAGGAGGCACGGCAAGTAATGGGGGCCGGTAATGTAGGCTACCTTATCTCCGGTATAAAAAATGCCAAAGAGGTGAAAGTAGGAGATACCATCACGCACGTAGAACGCCCGGGTAAAGGCATACAGGGCTTCGAGGATGTGAAGCCGATGGTATTTGCCGGTATATATCCGGTGGAGACAAGCGAGTACGAAGAACTGCGTAACTCGATGGAGAAACTGCAGCTGAATGATGCCTCCCTGGTCTGGGAGCCGGAGACTTCAGCCGCCCTTGGGTTCGGTTTCCGTTGCGGTTTCCTGGGTATGCTGCACATGGAGATTGTGCAGGAGCGCCTGGAGCGTGAGTTCGACATGACGGTGATTACTACCGTACCGTCGGTGCAGTTCCATGCCTATACCACCAAAGAAGATATGGTGAAGGTGAATGCACCTTCCGAGATGCCGGAGCCAAACTACATCGACCATATTGAGGAGCCGTTCATCAAAGCGCAAATTATCTCCAAGTCAGAATATGTTGGCCCGATCATCACCCTTTGCATGGACAAGCGCGGTATCCTAAAGAACCAAACTTACCTGACCAGCGACCGTGTAGAACTAACCTTTGAAATGCCGCTTGCTGAAATCGTTTTTGACTTCTTCGACAAACTCAAAACTATCTCTCGCGGCTACGCCTCCCTCGACTACGAACTGATCGGCTTCCGGACCTCCAATATGGTGAAGCTGGATGTGATGCTGAACGGAGAGAAGGTCGATGCCCTGAGTGCCATCGTGCACCGCGACAAAGCCTACGACTGGGGCAAGCGCCTCTGTGAGAAGCTGCGTGAGCTGCTTCCGCGCCAAATGTTCGAAATAGCCATACAGGCGGCAATAGGGCAGAAGATCATTGCCCGTGAAACGGTGAAGGCCCTGCGTAAAAACGTACTGGCCAAGTGCTATGGCGGTGACATTTCGCGTAAGCGTAAACTCCTCGAAAAACAGAAGAAAGGCAAGAAGCGCATGCGCCAGGTAGGCAACGTGGAAATTCCGCAGGAGGCTTTCCTGGCCGTACTGAAACTGGATTGATACAATACTAAACCACAAGCCCCGGCATACTTAGTTGTGCCGGGGCTTGTGGTTTAGTATTGTCCATGCAAAATACTTGGGCACCGCAGCTCTACAATTAATTTATCAAATGATATTTAACTCCCAAACTAAAAATGACCCTGCTCGACGGTAAAAAAACATCAGAAACGATACAAAACGAAATAGCTGCTGAAGTGAAGGAGCTTAAAGCCAAGGGAGGTAAAACACCACACCTGGCGGCCATACTTGTCGGAAACGATGGAGGTTCCGTTACCTATGTCAATAACAAAGTGCTGGCCTGCGAGCGCGTAGGCTTCGAGTCTTCGCTGTTCCATTATGAGGACACTTTGTCTGAAGAGGAGTTGCTGCTGAAGATAAAAGAGCTGAACCTGGATGAGGAGATTGATGGCTTCATTGTACAGCTGCCACTCCCAAAGCATATTGATGCGGAGAAGGTGCTAGAGGCAATAGACCCTGTTAAAGATGTAGACGGTTTCCATCCGATTAATGTCGGCCGCATGGTGGCTGGCCTTCCTGCTTACCTGCCTGCCACACCGGCAGGTATCCTGCAGTTGCTGGAGCGCTACGAAATCGAAACCAGTGGCAAGCACTGCGTGGTGATTGGCCGCAGCAACATTGTTGGTTCACCGATGAGCATCCTGATGGCAAAAAGTGCTTATCCGGGCAACTGCACCGTTACGATCTGCCATAGCCGCACGAAAGATCTACCCTCCTTTACCCGCCAGGCAGACATCATTATTGCTGCCATTGGCAAGCCTGAATTTGTAACTGCCGATATGGTGAAAGAGGGTGTGGTGGTGATAGATGTAGGCACTACACGTGTGCCAGATGCCTCTCGGAAATCCGGCTTCAGGCTGAAAGGCGATGTGAACTTTGATGAGGTGGCACCAAAGAGCAGCTTCATCACTCCTGTACCCGGTGGAGTAGGCCCCCTTACGATTGCGATGCTACTGAAGAACACGCTGAAAGCCGCTAAGAAAGAGGTGTACGCTTAACTTTTAACAGGTCATCCCGCTGGGACACTGCTCATATAAAGTAGTACATCTCATTCTATGTTATAATCAGAAAGGGGTATGGTCACTATCATACCCCTTTCTGATTATAACATAGAATGAGATGTTAATGACTACCCACATTTACAATGTCTGCAAACACACCTGCTGCGGTTACCTCGGCTCCGGCACCTGGGCCTTTCACTACCATCGGGCGTTCTTTGTAGCGGTCGGTGGTAAAGGAGATGATATTATCGCTGCCAGAGAGGGTGTAGAAAGGATGACTCTCGTCTACCATCTGGAGCGAAATTTTCACCTGTCCGTTTTCGAGCGAGCCGATGTAGCGCAGCGCCTTGCCGCTTTTCGCTGCTTTCTCCTTCATCTCCACAAAGTAAGCCTCTGCAGCTTGTAGTTCTGTATAAAACTCCGGCACGTTAGCTGCCTTCAGGCAGGAGGGAGGCAGTATGTTTTCTATCTGTACATCGCTGGCCTCTAAAGGATAACCGGCATCACGGGCCAGAATCAGCATCTTCCTCATAAAGTCTAGGCCGCTTAAGTCGTCCCGCGGGTCCGGTTCTGTAAAGCCCTTTTCCTGTGCCAACTTCACCACATCATGGAAAGAGGCATTACCTTTAAAGTTGTTGAAGATAAAGGAGATAGTTCCGGACAGAATTGCCTCAATGCGCAACACCCTATCGCCACTCAACATCAAATCTTTCAGTGTCCTGACAATCGGCAGTCCTGCTCCCACGTTTGTTTCGTAATAGAAGTCAACGCCATGCAGCAAGGCCGTGTCTTTAAAGCTCTTATATTGCTGATATTCAGAGGAGTTTCCTATTTTGTTGCAGGTAACAATAGAGATGTTGGAACGGAACACCTCTTCATAAAAACTAATAGGAGCTGGACTTGCCGTGTTGTCAGCGAGTACACAGTTCTGCAGGTTCATCTGCTGCATGCGGTTCACAAACTCCTGTAGGTCGGCCGGTTCTCCGTTTGTTTCCAGCACCTGCTGCCAACTCTCCAGCGGAATGCCATCCGCGTCAAAAACCATTTTGCGGGAGTTGCTTATACCCATCAGTTTTACCTGAATGCCATTATGCTGCTGCAGGTAAGTATGGTGTTCCTGCAGCTGCCGGATAAGCGTTGTGCTGATGTTGCCCGTGCCCAGGCAGAAGACGTGCAACGTTTTCTTCAACTCTGTAAAGAAGGCATCGTGCACAGTGTTTAGCGCTTTCCTGAGTTCTTCTTTTAAAATAATTACGGAAATGTTATACTCGGAGGAGCCTTGTGCGATGGCCCGCACATTGATACCGTTCCGGCCGAGGGCATGAAACAACTTACCGGAAATACCGGGGGTCTCTTTCATGTTTTCGCCAACTATTGCCAATACCGACAGGTCCTGCTCAATAGTGGGTGCTTCCAATTTTTCTGCCTGAAGTTCCAGTTCAAACTCCTGCTCAATGAGTTGCTTGGCTTTCACAGCGTCGGCTGGGTTAACAGCAAAGGTGATACTATGCTCTGAAGAGGCCTGTGTGATAAGGATGACATTGATCTGCTCCCGCGACAGTAAAGAGAACAACCTTCCGCTATAGCCTGCTTTGCCTACCATGCCGCTTCCCTGCAGGTTAATGATGCTGGTGTCGTTGACGGAGGAGATGCCTTTTATGTTGGAAGAAGACTTTAGCGTGTCATGCTGGATCACTGTTCCTAGGAAAGCAGGATTGGTAATATTGCGGATGACAATCGGAATCTTTTTCAGAAATGCAGGCGTCATGGAAGGGGGATATATAACCCTTGCACCAAAGTAGGAAAGCTCCATGGCTTCTGTATACGACAGCTCTGTCAACGGAATAGCTTTCTTCACCATTTTAGGGTCGGCTGTCATCATGCCGTTCACATCGGTCCATATCTGGATTTCAGAACAGTTGAGGGCAGAACCTAGAAGCGCGGCAGTATAGTCGCTACCGCCGCGGCCAAGCGTTGTTAGTTGCCCATGGTCATCGCTTGCTATAAAACCTGTCACGAAGAGTAAATGTTGCTTATTCTCCTGATAGTAAGTACGGATTAACTGACTTGTTAATTCGGTATTTACCCGGGCATGTCCAAAGCTGCTGTCGGTTTTAATGAGTGTAGAGGCATCTACAAACAAAGCTTCCGAAAAATGAAGCTCCGCAACTTTACTGACAAGGTAGGTGGCACAGCGCTCACCATAGGAAAGCACCAGGTCACGGGTTTTAGGGGTTACTTCGCGCAGGCTTTGTATATGCTGTAGCAGGCGCCTTAACTCATCAAAATAAACGTCTAGCTGTGCTAAAACAATCTCCTCAAGTTGCTGGCCGATGAGCAATTCTTTTGCTACTGCAGTATGGCGGTGCTCCAGTTCACTGATTTGGTCTGCATAATGAAGCCCTGCTGCTGCTGCATCTGCAAGACTTGCCAGCGCATCCGTTACGCCGCTCATGGCAGACAAAACGACAACCGGTTTTTCTTTCTTTGATTCTTCTGCGAGTGTTTCTAATAAAGTGAGTATATTTGAAACAGATCCAACAGTTGTTCCCCCGAATTTCAGGACTTTCATGGCTTTGGTGGTATGGTTAGAGCATTTCTGCTATGAAAAATGCGGCTTTTCTTTTTTTTGATTTAATGTTTGTCTGAGGCGGCTTTTTTTAAGCGGCTAAACCACATATGTATAAAACCCACCCCTGCCCCTCCGAGGAGGGGAATTACGCAATGAAGAAAAATTCCCCTCCTCGGAGGGGCAGGGGTGGGTCTATGGTCTAAAGCACTTATACCTCAGGCAAGAGGCAAATTATTTCTAATTACGACTGCGACTGTAGCTTGTGCTGTTCCTGAAGCAGCGCGGCGAACTGGCTGTAGCTGTTCCCGATACTGCCTGACTGCTTCGGCTTGTTCAGGAAAACCTGTAGTTGTTCTGGCAGCGCAATGTCAGCGTCCAGAATATCATCTATGCTTCCTTTGAACTTTGCCGGATGGGCTGTTTCCAAAAAGATACCATCCCTTCCCAATGCCGGGAGGTACTCTTTCAGGCTCAGGTAAGCAATAGCTCCGTGCGGGTCCAGGAGGTAATTGTGCTTTTGCTTCACTTCCTGTATGGCCGTCCGGATAGGGGCATCCTCTGTCCAGTAGCCTTTCAGCACCTGCTTCAGTTCCTCATAGTTATTGCCGAACATCTCTTGTATGCGCGGGAAGTTGTTCGGGCTGCCCACATCCATGGCGTTGGCAATGGTAGCTACCGAGGGTGCCGGCGTATATTCTCCTGACTCCAGGTAAGCAGGCACTACTTTGTTTCTGTTAGTGGCGGCTATGAAATGGCGTACAGGCAGGCCCATTTGTCGCGCAATAACACCCGCTGCCAGGTTGCCGAAGTTGCCGCTTGGCACCGCGAAAGTGGCACCGGCAGGGTCTTTGTCCGGGTTCTGCTTGCGCCACAGGCCCCATGCATGGAAGTAGTATACCATCTGTGGCAACCAGCGGGCCACATTGATGGAGTTGGCAGAAGACAGATTCATTTCCCTCGACAATTCTTCATCCGAGAAAGCCTGCTTCACCAGCTGCTGACAATCATCAAAAGTGCCTTCCACGGCAACGGCTGTAATGTTTTGCCCCAACGTCGTGAACTGCATTTCCTGTATCTCACTTACGCCTCCTTTTGGATACAGAATCACCACCTCAATGTTGGCTACACCCAGAAAACCGTTGGCCACGGCACTTCCCGTGTCGCCTGAGGTGGCTACAAGCACCGTTACTGGCTTGTCCGGTTCAGCAAAAGCCTGCAGACAGCGCGACATAAAACGTGCCCCCACATCTTTGAAGGCACAGGTAGGCCCATGAAATAGTTCCAGGGCATATATTCCATTTTCCACCTGTACCAATGGTATGGGAAAGGTGAATACTTCCTCACAAATAGCACGAAGGTCCTCCGGTTTAATATCAGGGGCTGTAAAGTCTTTTAATACCTCATATGCAATTTCAGGCAGGGCCATGTTAGGCAAGGCTTCAAAAAAGGAGAGAGGTAAAACCGGAACTTGTTCCGGGAAAAAAAGGCCTTTGTCCTGAGGCAGGCCTTTGATAACTGCCTCTTTGAAACTCATGCTAGGGGATGAGCGGTTGGTGCTATAGAATTTCATGCTTGTGCGTGTAAGGATGGTTGCTGTATGACCCGTGCGCCTTTATCCGGCACTCGTGTGACATAAGTGTTTAATTCGATGCCGCTGGAAGCATACACTTGCTCAATGGCTTTTTCTACCTCCTGGGCTCGTTCTTCCGTGGCCGACAAGGCAAAAATAGAAGGACCGGATCCGGAGATACCTGCTCCTAAGGCCCCGGCCTCCAGGGCAGCCTGCTTTGCCTGTTTGAAAAGCGGTATCAGGAAGGCACGCTCCGGCTCAAAAATTTCGTCGTGCAGGCTGCGGCTAATCAGGCTATAATCCCCTTTGAGTAGGCCAGCCATTAGAGCAGCGAGGTTCCCCCACTGCCGTATGGCTTTTTGCATCGGGACTTCCTTTTTGAGGATGCTTCTGGCAAGAGAGGTCTTTAGCTCTACCAGTGGATGTACGCAGGTGCAGTAAAGTTCTACCGGCACGCCCAGTGGTACAATATCCAGCGGGTCATAACTTCTTACCAACACAAAGCCCCCCAGTAAAGAAGGCGCCACATTATCGGCATGGGCAGAACCGGAGGCGATGCGTTCCCCTTCCATAGCAAAGACAACAAGCTCTTCTGTTGTAAAAGGTTTACCCAGTAATTCGTTGACGGCATAAGCCGCTGCTGCCGAACTGGCGGCACTGCTGCCGAGGCCGCTGCCCACCGGCATGCCTTTGCGTAGCTGAAGCTCAATACCAAACGGCACATCCAAGGCAGTCGCTATTTTTTGTGCCACCACGCCGATTACGTTTTCCTCCGGGTTAAACGAAAGACCGCTGATGCCTTCGATGGCGGTAATAGTAATGCCGGGTGTATCTGATTTGCGGGCCCACACTTCATCACCGGGTTGGTCAAGGGCAAAGCCCAGCACATCAAATCCGCAGCAAACATTGGCTACCGTAGCTGGTGCAAAGACCTTTATATAATCTGACTCATTCATAGTTAAAGATTTCCTTAAGCCAGTGCTTCGGCTTGTTTCTCTGTTTTAGCTAAAAAAAAGCTGTCATGCAGCAGGTTCACGGCTTTTACGGAATCTTCGCCGCTAACTACGATAGAAATGTTGCGTTCTGTAGCCCCCTGTGCAATAGCTCTGATATTAATGCTGTGGCTGCCCAGGATGGAGAACATTGTGCCGGCAATACCCGGCTGCTGTATCATACCGTTCCCGACAATGGCCACAATGCTCATGTGTGGCTCTAAGCTAACCGGGTCTACATCGTGTACTTCAATGTCTTGCGAAAATTCCTTAGTTAAAGCCTGCAGCGCCAGCTGGCCTTCCTGGTCGGCCATGGCAATGGTAATACTTTGCTCTGATGACGACTGTGTGATAAAGTAAATGTTAATATTCTGCGTGGCTACTGCCTTAAACATACGCATCGCAATGCCTGGCACACCTACCATACCACTGCCACTTAAGGTGATGAGCGCAATATTATCGATACAGGAAACCCCTTTGATGCTGTTCTGCCCAGCAGCAGGAGAGGCTGTAATCCATGTTCCTTTATGTGATGGGTTGAATGTGTTCTTGAGTACCAGGGGGATCTGAGCGGCTACCAGTGGCGCTATAGTAGGCGGATAAAGCACTTTGGCTCCAAAGTAAGCCAGTTCCATCGCCTCTTTATAACTCAGCTCTTTTATTGAGCTAGCCGCCTTCACTTTTCGGGGATCTGCGGTGTACATCCCATCCACATCAGACCATATTTCCAGCCTTTCGGCATTTAGTGCTGCCGCATAAATGGAGGCAGTGTAATCAGAGCCCCCACGGCCTAACACGGAAGTTTTGCCTGTTTCTGTGCGTGAGATAAACCCGGGCGCTATCGTTAAAGCAGCATCAGCCATACGCTCTTTTATGAGAGCGAACGTTTTTTTCTGATCTACTTTTGCGTTTAGGTAATTATTATCTGTCACAATGTAATCGCGTGAATCAATCAGGGTGTTTGGCAAATCCTGGTGGTTAAAAGCAACAGACACAACAGAAGAGGAAAGCAACTCACCATAAGACATAATTCTTGCTTTGATGCCGTCGCTCAACTCATCCAGCAGAAATACCCCCTGGCAAATATCCTCAAGTTCCCGGAGAAGGAGCTTCACTTTTCCCTTTACATCAATCTGATAGCTGTGCGGTATCAGCTGCTCAATCGCCTCCATGTGCTTCGTCTCCAGTTGCTGAATAACCTCATGGTAGGATGCATCGTGCTGAGCGGCTTTTTGATAACAGGATACCAGCATGTCTGTTACTCCGGACATGGCCGATACAACCACCATCATATTTTTCGGGTATGTTTTTTCTTTTAATACCGCGGCTATTTGTAGTATAGCCTGCGCATTTGCCACCGAGGTGCCGCCAAATTTTAAAACCAACATATAAAAGGATAATTAATTGCAAAAAAGGAGAAATTGCCTGACAGCAGGCCAATACCACTGTTAAAGCGGTACTTATGAACGGGACGATATGTGATGCAAAACCCCAAAAGGGGTTGTAATAATTGTAGCGATAATAGAAGAGAAAGTAATGGCCACGGCAAGCTCGTCCTTAAGAAAGGATAGTGAAGGAAGTGATATTTTATTTGCCTGTTTCATTGCTTATGATGCTCCAAAGTAGTGCCTCTTTTAGACAAATGCTAATTTTTTTAAACTTTTATTGTCAGCTGCATAAAATACGCCGCAGAAACTGCCGGTATAGCATTGATATGGAACGGAAGGCGCTGCTGTGCTTGTTTCTTTTTTAGCTAAATTGCAGGTTCTGCGTGATTTTGAGTAGATGCAGCAGAATTAATCCGGTTACACAACAAGGCATACCCATAAAGGGCGGTGCCGCAGCAGTATAAGATTGGAATCAATAACAAAAGCATACAAAACAGCCTCCATACATACGGTGCCGAAAGATGGCAGTGAACTTCCTTTGATGGAGGCTTTTTATACCATACAGGGCGAGGGTGCCAACTCTGGTACTGCCGCTTATTTTGTTCGTTTAGGGGGCTGCGATGTCGGCTGCCACTGGTGCGATGTAAAGGAGTCCTGGGATGCAGCGGAGCACCCGCTTACAAAGACAGAAGAGATTGTGAACATGGCAGATGCCTTTCCTGGTAAGGCCGTGGTGATAACGGGTGGGGAGCCTTTGCTCTATAACATGCAGCCTTTAACAGAACAGTTGCAGGCGCGTGGCATCCAAACGCTTATTGAAACTTCCGGGGCTTACCCTGTTAGCGGAACCTGGGACTGGGTGTGCCTTTCACCTAAAAAGTTTAAAGCCCCAGATGCAACAGTGTATCCTTTTGCAAATGAGCTAAAAGTTATTATCTTTAACAGAAGCGACTTTAAATGGGCCGAGGAACACGCCGCACTGGTAGGGGAACACTGCAAATTGTACCTGCAGCCGGAGTGGAGCAAGGCCAACGACATTATGCCGCTGATAGTAGAGTACGTCAAGGTGAATCCGAAATGGCGTGTTTCGCTACAGACGCATAAATACATGGATATCCCTTAACAGCCATATGTACAAAAATCTGCTTGCAGCTTTGCTGCTGACGGTTGCTATTGCCTCCGCCGGTCTGGCACAAAATCAGAAATTAAGCACCAGCTCTTCCAAAGCGGAGCGCTTGTATGAGAAAGCAGATGAGTATGCCCGCGCCCGCGACTTTAACCGTGCCCTGGACGCTTTGGCACAGGCGATAGACAAAGATCCGGATTTTGTAGAGGCTTATATTCGGGCAGCAAACCTGAACAAGATGATGGGTAACAAAGTGGCGGTTTATAACCTCCTGGACAAAGGACTGCAACTTGTTCCGTACAGCCCTACCTATGGCGGCTATTACTTTGACCTGGCTGATCTGCAGTTTGAGAGAGGTGAGTATGCAGCAGCAAAAAAAAATTACGAGGCCTTCCTGAAGTCCAAGCCAAAGAACCCGAAACTAGTCGCCTGGTCCCGGAGCCAGGTGAAGACGGCAGAGTACGCTTTACAGGCCATGCAGCAGCCCGTGGATTTTGACCCGATACAAATGCCCGGCAACTTAAACCGTTTCGGATTGCAGTATTTCCCCTATACCACCGCCGACCAGCGTTATTTTATTTATACTGCCAGAACCAGTTCTAGGCCCGACCATGACGAGAATATCTTTATCAGTGAGCGGGTAAAAGGGGAGTGGCAGGACCCGCTGCCCATCTCTAAGCTCATTAACACACACGCAAACGAAGGTGCCGCCACCATTTCAGGTGATGGAAAATCGCTTGTGTTTACTTCCTGCAACCGCCCCGACAGCCAGGGAGACTGCGACCTGTACATCTCTTTCAGAACAGGGGATGAGTGGAGCAAGCCCAAAAACATGGGCAACGTGGTGAACTCTCGCGCATGGGATTCGCAGCCGAGCCTTTCTGCCGATGGGCGTACCTTGTACTTTTCTTCCACGCGTGGAGGGGGAGTAGGCAAAGAGGATATATGGGTAGCGTACCTGAACGAAGACGGTTCCTGGCAGAAGCCAGTGAATCTCGGACCATCGGTTAACTCGACAGGCCGCGATATGGCTCCTTCCGTACATACCAGTGGCTCGACCCTCTACTTTGTGAGCGACGGGCATCTGGGATTGGGCGGGCTGGATATTTTTAAAACAACCAGGGAGAAAAATCAGAAGTGGTCAGAACCGCAGAACTTAGGGTATCCTCTGAACACGCATGCCGACGAAGGATCGCTTTTCATTACTCCTGATAATACAGTAGGCTATTATTCAAGGCAGGAGAATACCGATGCCGGAGCGGCTACTATACAACTTTACCGCTTTGATGTGCCGGAAGCATGGCGCAGCAGCGAGAACAGCACTTATGCGCAGGGGCGCGTGTTCGATAAAAGTACCAAAAAGCCGCTGGCAGCCCAGGTGCAGCTTTATAACCTGGAAAATGATTCGCTGATGCAGCAGGTTAGCTCCGATATGGTAAACGGGGAATACACCGTCGTGCTGACAGAAGGTAAACAGTATGCCCTATATGTGAGCGCGCCAGACTATCTGATGAGCAGCCTGAGCTTTGATTATACTTCTACTAAATCACTGTCGCCGGTGGCGCTGGATGTATACCTTGAGCCTATTAAGGCTGGTGCTGCCGTTGTGCTGAACAACCTGTTCTTTGATACTGGCAAGTATAACCTGGAAAGAAAATCTAAGACTGAATTAAATAAACTCATCAAGCTTTTACAGCAAAATGAGAAGGTAAAACTGGAGATAGCAGGGCATACCGATGACATCGGGTCTGATAAAGATAATAAGGTGTTATCAGAACGAAGAGCGAAAGCCGTGGTCGACTACCTCAGCAGCAACGGCATCAGCAAAGACCGCCTGCGCTACAAAGGCTACGGTGAAAGCAAGCCTGTGCAGCCAAACACCTCTGAAGAAAACCGCCAGTTAAACCGCCGCATCGAGATGCTGGTACTTTGAGTTTCTTTTTTCGTTTTTCAATAACATGACTGCTCTTCCTTATAATTTCATTTCAAAATTTAAGCAAACTGGTTTGGCATAAAGAACAAACCGGCAGATTTCTCCTTCTGGTCAAAATGACATTTTGTATAAAACAAGAAAGACTGATCCAAGGATCAGTCTTTCTTGTTTTATGGTATCAGAGTATATTATCTGTTCTCTACAGCTACATAATCACGCTCTGTCTCTCCAACATAAACCTGGCGCGGACGGCCAATCGGCTCTTTATTCTCACGCATCTCTTTCCACTGTGCAATCCAGCCAGGCAGGCGGCCAAGAGCAAACATCACCGTAAACATGTTGGTTGGTATGCCAAGCGCGCGGTAGATAATGCCGGAGTAGAAGTCAACGTTCGGGTAAAGCTTACGCTCCACGAAGTACGGATCATTTAAAGCAGCTTCTTCCAGTTCTTTGGCTATATTCAAAATCGGGTCTTTCACACCAAGCGCAGTCAACACATCATCCGCAGACTTCTTGATTATCTTTGCACGAGGGTCAAAGTTTTTGTACACCCTGTGGCCGAAGCCCATCAGGCGGAACGAATCATTTTTATCTTTTGCCTTTTCTATAAACTTCTTAGAGTCGCCACCGTCAGCTTTTATCTGTTCCAGCATTTCAATTACCGCCTGGTTAGCACCTCCGTGCAGCGGACCCCAAAGGGCACCTATACCTGCAGATACAGAAGAATAAAGGCTGGCATGTGCTGAACCAACAAGGCGTACTGTTGATGTAGAACAGTTCTGCTCGTGGTCGGCATGCAGGATCAACAGTTTGTTTAGTGCGTCTACTACCACAGGATCTACCTCGTAACTCTCTGTTGGATAGGCGAACATCATGTTCAGGAAATTAGAGGCGTAGTCTAGCTTGTTTTTAGGATAGATGACTGGATGACCGATCGAGTTCTTATAAGACCAGGCAGCAATGGTTGGCATTTTTGCCATCAAACGGATTACAGAAAGATCCATTTCATCCTGCGTCTGGTTAGAATTAAGCGACTCCGGGTAAAAAGCTGTAAGAGAGCTTACTAAAGCAGAAAGAATACCCATAGGGTGTGCTGTAGCTGGAAAACCATCCAGAATCTTGCGCATGTCTTCATTCACCAGCGTGTGGCGTCTGATTCTGTCGCTGAAATCATTTAGCTGTTCTGCTGTAGGAAGAGAGCCGTAGATAAGCAGGTAAGATACCTCTAAAAAGCTTGATTTTTCCGCAAGCTGCTCAATCGGGTAGCCTCTATAGCGAAGGATCCCTTTTTCACCGTCCAAAAAAGTGATGGCACTGGTGGTGGCGCCTGTGTTTTTATATCCAGGATCTAAGGTAATATGGCTTGTTTCTGAGCGTAAAGATGAAATGTCAATGGCTTTTTCATCTTCAGTACCCACCACTATCGGTAATTGATAGGATTTACCATCTACAATAATTTCAGCAATTTCTGACATGTTTTATTTTGTTTATATGTCCGTGTTGTATCTCTAATAAAGCGAAATTAACGAAAAATGTTCTAAAATGAAATCTGATAGGATCTATAATATCTAAAGTCAGCAATGTATGAATAAAGCACTCCTGATTATTTATTAACGGCTAAATAGAAAAAGGTTTGCCGGAACTTACAAAGCTTTACGGAAGAAATTCTGCTGACTGCAGAAGAAACCAGACGGCAGTTAAGCGAAGGAAGACTTTTAAAAGCGGAGTGTGGCGGGGGTTAAGGAGCTATATGCCATATATAGTAAAGATATAATAACACGAATGCCTCTGTTATGACAGTGTGTTGATACTCAGGTTTGTCTTTACAGAAATCCGCTTGTTCTGCAATGAGGCAAGCAGGTGAACCTAATTTTACAAGATTTCTATCTGCATTTCCAGCTAAAATTTTGCGTTTTCTGCAGCTTCTATACTTTTAAGGTGGCTGCTCAACCTGTCTTCGTGCTGATTTTTTAATAGTTTTGTAATGTTGTCTGTTGAACCCCGGCAGCATCATGTGCAAAAAGGGTATTTCGTCATACATCATTCTGCCTGAGAAACAGGAGAGGAAACAGCAGCCAGAGAATATTTTTGAACATCAACTTTACCTTTTCAGAAATCATTTAACATGCCTGAATTAGAATTAAACGAATACTTAGCAAGGACCTATTTTAACAACACGGTTCTGGATTATTTCATCGCGTTAGGAATCTTACTTGTAGGTTTTATACTGATCATTCTTTTCAAGAAGATAATACTAAACCGAATCATCAGGTGGACAGAAAACACAAGCACATCTATTGACAATTATGTTGCGGAAGGGATAGCCCGCTTTGGAATTCCGGCTTTATACATTACCGTCTTGTATTTTGCTCTAAACTACCTTGAGCTTTCTGCGAGGCTCTCTAAATTTTTAGAAATAGCAGTTACCATTGCTGTTACCGTCCTGCTCATACGGCTCATTTCCACTGCTGTTTTAGTTGTTCTTCGGTCCTATGTTCGCAGCCAAACGAACGGAGAAGAGAAAGTGAAGCAGTTGGGAGGCCTGATGCTCATCGTCAATGTGATGATCTGGTTTATAGGCCTTGTCTTCCTGTTTGATAACCTGGGGTATGACGTTACGGCCGTTATAGCTGGTCTTGGTATTGGTGGTATTGCCATTGCCCTGGCTGCTCAGAACATACTGGGTGACCTTTTCAACTACTTTGTAATCTTCTTCGACAGGCCTTTTGAGGTGGGGGACTTTATTATTATAGATCAGAAAATGGGGGTTGTGGAGTACATTGGTGTTAAAACAACACGCCTGAAAAGCCTTTCAGGTGAGCAACTTGTATTCTCGAACAGCGACCTGACCAACTCACGCGTCCACAACTATAAGCGCATGCAACGGCGCCGGGTTCTATTTAAAATCAGCGTTGTATACCAAACCTCCCTGGAAAACGTGCAGGAAATCCCGAAACTTATTAAGACTATTATCATGGAGCAGCAGCCTGTAGAATTCGACCGTTCTCATTTTTCTGCCTACGGGGACTCCAGTCTCGATTTTGAATCTGTTTACTACATACTTAGTTCAGAATACAACGTTTATATGGACGTGCAGCAAAAAGTCAATGTTCGTATTTTTGAAGAATTCAATAAGCGCGGAATTGAGTTTGCTTACCCAACACGCACTTTGTTTGTGGCAAAAGAACAAACAGAAGAGGTAAGTGAGGTAATATAGTCTTACTACAAAAACAAAACAGCACATGAAGTACAGGGTATTAGGGAAAACAGATTTTAAAGTATCGGAAGTATCATTGGGTACCTGGCAGGTTGGTGGCCGCTGGGGAGAGCCTTTTAACGAGCAAAATGCAGAAAGCATCATCAACAAAGCCATAGATGCGGGTGTCAATTTTATTGATACGGCCGATGTTTACAGCGATGGCGACAGTGAGGCTGCTGTAGCAAAAGTGGTTAAGAACCACACAGAGCATGTGTACATCGCTACTAAATGCGGACGGCAGATTCAGCCGCATACGCCGGAGGGTTATACGCCGGAGCGGCTGACGGCTTATGTGGAAGAGAGCCTCCGAAACATGAAACGTGACACTATTGACCTGATTCAACTGCACTGCCCGCCTACCGAAATATACAGGCGACCGGAAATATTCGAAGCGTTTGAGCGGCTGAAGGAGCAGGGTAAAATTCTTCATTTAGGAGTGAGCGTGGAGATGGTAGAGGAGGCCCTGATGGCCATGCAATACCCGAACGTGACGACAGTGCAGATTATATACAACATGTTCCGCCTGAAGCCAGGCGAAGAGTTTTTTGCGAAGGCAAAAGAAAACAATGTCGGCATTATTGTGCGGGTGCCTTTGGCCAGCGGCTTACTTACTGGTAAAATGAGCCAGCAGACCTCCTTCGGTCCGGAAGACCATCGTAACTTTAATCGCAACGGAGAGGCTTTTGACAAGGGCGAAACATTTTCGGGTGTAAATTTCGATTTAGGACTCGAAGCCGTGGAAGAATTGAAAAAGCTGTTTCCGGGGCAGGAGCCTTTAGCGTCCTGGGCCATTCGTTGGGTGCTTATGGCGGAAGAAGTAAGCACAGTTATACCGGGTGCATCCAGACCAGAACAAATCATTTCTAATATTCAGGCAGCCGAGCTACCAGCCCTTTCTGCTGAACAGATGCAGGGCGTGCAGGAGGTATATGATAAGTACATCCGGCCAAGTGTTCACGCTTCGTGGTAAGAGGAAAATATTTTTTTATATGGAAGTTTAACTCTTTCGTCTGAATACTCATTCCTAGTCCTCCAATGAGGAAATTTCGGTTAAAAAGGAAGATTCCCCTCCTCGGAGGGATTAGGGTGGGTTCATTTCAGCTGCAAATAACAATCGCAACTTGAGCTATAAAATTTAATGCAAGCGAATGGAGTGATTTAAGAATAGAATAGAATCGACAGATATATGAATGTTAAAACCATTGTGGTTGCTTCTGCTAACCCTGTTAAAATAAATGCGGCCTTAGGTGGCTTGCAGCGCATGTTCCCTGATGTGGAATTCAAGGCTGTACCTGTATCCGTGCCCTCTGGTGTCGGCGATCAGCCGATGACGGATGCAGAGACACTGGAAGGAGCCATAAACAGAGTACAGAATGCTTGTGAAGCCAACCAGAATGCTGACTTTTGGATTGGGATTGAAGGAGGAGTGGCTTCAATAGGTGGTGAGTTAGCGGCTTTTGCCTGGGTTGTTGTCAGGTCGAAAGAGCTGCTGGGGAAAGCTCGCTCCGGAGCGTTTTTCCTGCCGCGCGCGGTCACCGAACTGGTGGAGCAGGGGATAGAGCTGGGAACAGCCGATGATATGGTTTTCAACCATTCCAACTCCAAACAGAAAGGCGGCGCCATAGGTATACTCACCGATAATGTACTGGACCGAAAAGAACTTTACGAACAGGCAGTCGTTCTTGCCCTGGTTCCGTTCCGGAACGAGCAACTTTATGCAGTGACTTCCGATAATGCATCATAAAACTGTCATGCAGTAAAACGCTGGCTGTTCTTTAAGTCTCAGTGGTACGACCTGTTGATAGATTTGAATACCGCCTCTCACTAAGCTCCAGCAGAGCGAACTGTATCTCTTACCCTAAAAGTTCGCTCTGCTGGAGCTAAAGGAGTTATGGATCCTGTGAGGCTATCAAAAGGCCGTCCCGATAAAACTCTTTGCGGACATTAATCAAGAATATTTTATCAGGTCTGCAGAGTTAATTTGCATAAAGTAGTCAGGAGATTTTAACAGGAATAAGCAGCCATCATGCTGAAATTCCTGGATACTAAAAGATGAAGAAACTTATGAAGTATGAAGTATAAAAAACTAGGGAAATCGGAGTTAGAGGTAAGTGAGGTAAGTTTTGGCTGTATGTCGCTGCGAGAAGATCAGGTCGCAAATGCTGCACTCTTGCACCAAGCCTTGGATGAAGGCATCAATCTCTTTGATACGGCGGATTTGTATCAGCAGGGGGAGAATGAGAAAACCCTTGGCAAAACCTTCAGCGGCATGCGCGACAAAGTAATTTTAGCTACGAAAGTAGGCAACCATATGCGCCCCGATGGAAGCGGCTGGGACTGGAACCCTACCAAAGCCTACATATTGCAGGCAGTGGAGGAAAGCCTGAAACGGCTGCAAACAGATTATATCGATTTGTATCAACTGCATGGCGGCACCATCGAAGATCCGATAGATGAAACCATTGAAGCATTCGAGCTACTCAAACAGCAAGGCAAAATAAGAGTTTATGGCATTTCCTCCATCAGGCCAAACGTTATCAGGGAGTATGTCAAGCGGTCGCACATCGCCTCGGTTATGATGCAGTATAGCCTTCTGGACAGGCGGCCGGAGGAAAGTTGCCTGGACCTGTTGCAGGAAAATAACATTGGAGTGCTGGCCAGAGGCAGTTATGCCCAGGGACTGCTGGTGAATAAGCCAGCAAAGAAATACCTAACCCTTTCAGAAGAGGAGGTAAAAAAAGCAGCCGACGCTGTAAAGAGAGTAGCGGGAAACAGCCGCTCGGCAGCTGAGGTTGCCGCCCGCTATGTCATAGACAATCCGGCCATTACTTCTGCTGTACTGGGTATCCGGACGGATGAGCAGTTGCAGGATGCACTACAGGTATCTGAAGCCTCGCCGCTTGATAATGAGGAAAAGCAGGCCTTACAGCAGGCGGTAAAGCTAATTAAGTATGAGCAGCACCGGTAGCGGCTGGTTTTACAGATTTCTGTTCAGTTCGCTCATCATCATCTCTTCTTCCTGTCGTTCCATTTCTTCCAAGGCCTCTGCTCTTGGGCTGGAGAGTGCTTCCTGCATATCGTCGTCTTCAATCTGAACTTCTACCTGGCGGGCATGTTGCACAAGTACCTGGAAAAGCCGTCGCTGGCTTTTATGTGTGGGTAAATACTCCGGGTGCCACTGCACTCCCACAATATACTCCTGCTTTACATTTTCAATTCCCTGTACCACGTCATTTGGTTCACGGGCTACAATATCTATGTCCTGCCCCGGTTCTTTTACCGCCTGGCTGTGTAAGGCATTCACGTCTAATTGATGGACACCCAACACCCCGGCTAACTTACTTCCCGGTTTTATATTAACAGTTTTAACCGGAAAAATACTGGTTGGATTGGGTTCTTCGAGGTAAAACGTATTGATGTTCTGGTAGAGCGTGCCCCTGAAGTAAACGTTCAGCAGCTGAGAGCCCCTGCAAATACCCATTACTGGCAAATTCTTCTTTACTGCCTGGTCTATAAGCTGAAACTCAAGGTGATCGCGGTCGCGGTCGAGTTTGGAACCGTGCTTTCTGCTTCTGCTAAAAAGCTTCCGGGCAAAAAAGAGGGCGGGGTAATAGAGCCACCTGGTAAAGCGGCCTACACGCTGGAAAATATTTCTGTTAGGCTCATTTATAGTTCTGGCGAGGTATTCATCTATTACATTTTCCTGCTGGTAAGTTGTAGGATCCACATCTGCGCCGCCGCCAATTATCAGTCCCTGAAGCCCGTCAGCGGTGCGCGGTCTGGATGGGGTGATGCGTACAGGCTTGCCGCCTGCTATCAAAACAGCTAAAGAAGTAAAAACCCATGCAACGCCACCTCCTCTGTCCGGGCCTGTAACGCCAATGGTAGGTCTGTCTCTGTTAATCTTAAATTTCTTAGTTATGAAAGCCACTGTTCTGTCTGTTTTATCCATTTACTATCAAATCCGATGAGCGTATCATCTTTCAGCGCTAAATAGTCTTTGCTCATCTGCGCTAATCTGTCGGGGTCATTTGCCAGTTCTTCCAACACCACCCAATTATTCCATTCCTTTGCCAGCGTCCAATCCGGCTTTGATACCCAGCTGTTTGGCAGCCGGTAGTGGAATGTTTCTCTCGCATTTACCTTTCCTAAGTCGGAGTAGCTGTTCACCTGCTCTTGACGCACTGCAGCAAAAAGAGGGTACATGTCGAGGGGGCGGTTTCTGTCCGGGTTAAGCCGGTGGTAGTCTTCTATCAGCGTCTCCATGTCCGGGTGGTAAGCAGGTTGCAGGACAAGCACTGCATATTCTGCCGGGAAAGGATTGATAAAAGCCGTCATTCTTCTGACCATGTCCGTTTCTCCTTCTTTCAGGAGCCACGGGTACAACAGCAGGAAGGCTTGAATATACCTTAGAATTGTGTCGGCATCCGTATCTGGTACCTCCGGGTTGATATGGGTGGCAAAGGCATTTGTGATAAATGCATCTGTTCCTTTGGCATTATGCTCGTACAACGACTGCCGGAGTTTTTCGAACACCTCGAGTTGTGTGTAGGGCACCGGTGGAGTGGTAATTTCATACGGTATCACTTTGTTGATAACGCTCTCCATGGCCATTTCTACTTCATCCTCCAGGGTACCCTGTCCAACACTGATATTCTTTAAGTTGATATTAAGCTTATCAAGCGGCTCTTTGTATGTTTTTTCATTCAGTAGTCTCAGGTCTATTTCCACAGAAAAATCACCCACACTGGTTCCAGTCACTTTACGTGAAAAGCGATGCTTTATTTCTTCCTTTCCGCCATATAATGCTTGAATTATTCTAACGGACTCTTCAATGCCTACGTTCGCGTATTCCAGCTCAAAGCCAACCTTTCGGAGCTCACCTTTCGAATTTTGCTGAACCGGCAATTCTTTGTATTGCATCAGATATAAATTTAACGTCTCATTAAAAATTGTGCTTGCTAACTAAAACGATAAAACCAACAAGTCGTTTCAACCGGAGCAGTAGAACTCACTTTAGAAAGTACAATACATAAACTGCTTGCTTTGTTTCAGTACGCATCATATGCTTTGTTTGTGCAAAAAACCTGCGCTTTAATGCACAGCAGCTTTTAAAAATGAAAAGTCATCTTCCCAAAAATTAGTGCCATGGAGGAGAGTCTGCTGTAAAGAAATAGTGGTGGTTTTTTGCACACATCAAAACGGAACTTACAACCGGAAGGAAGTAAACGCATGAAATAGTCGATTAATCAGCCGGTGTTTTTTCCTTTGGAACAGTGATGGAGGCAGGGCTATTCTTTTTGGCGAACAGGAGGTGCACCAGCATAGCAAGTGAGGAGAACACCAACCCCACCAGCACCACACCGTTCCAGCGCCATATTTGCCATGCCTGGCTGGCCAGGATTGTGCCGGTTGCGCCACCCATAAAGTAAGTGAACATGTATACGGTATTGAGGCGGTTGCGAGCCTGCGGGTTGAGAGTAAATATGAGCGTCTGGTTGGCAATATGAGAAGCCTGCAGCCCGAGGTCGAGCAGAATGACTCCAACCACCAGTCCTATAAAGCTGGTACTGAACACGCCGAATACAACATACGACACGATGATCATCCCTATGGTGGCTACAAGTAAAATGCGGGTATCATACCTGTCGCTCAGCCTGCCCATCACAGAGGCCATCACAGCGCCGCCTGCGCCTATGAGACCGAAGGCGCCAGCCACATCGCTTCCTGCGTGAAAGGGCGGCCCTTCCAGCAGGAACACAAGGGTGGTCCAGAAGCCGCCGAAGCAGGCAAAGGACAAAGCCCCCCTGAAAGAGGCAAGGCGCAGTTTCGGCTCGGTACGGAACAGGTGCACGAGCGACTTCATCAGGCTTTTGTAGTTGCCCTTAAACTGCGGGTGCACCTCCGGGAGCAGGTAATAGAGCACCACCCAAAGCACCAGCATCAGACCCGCTGCTATTACAAACATGGCCCTCCAGCCTAAGTGCGCCCCAACAAAGCCGCTGAGCGTACGCGAGCAAAGGATACCGATCAGCAGCCCGCTCATAACAGTGCCCACCGCCTTACCGCGTGCCTCCGGCCGGGCCAGGTGTGCGGCCATGGGCACAAAGAGCTGCGGCACCACTGATGTTGCCCCAATCAGCAGGCTGGCTGCCATCAGGGTATAAATATCAGGCGAGAATGCAGCCATCAGCAACGACAGGATGATCAGCACAAAATCGATTAGAATGAGGCGTTTGCGCCGCAGCATATCTCCAAGCGGTATAATGAATAACAAACCGATGGCATAGCCCAATTGGGTTAGCATGGCCACCACACCAGCCTTCGCTTCGGGCACCTGGTAGGTGTTGGCAATCTCGACAAGAAGCGGCTGGTTGTAGTAAATGTTGGCCACCACCATGCCTGAGGCAATCGTCATCAGCCAAAGGGTGGTACGCGTTAATTTTGGTTCTGCGCCTGCAGGTGTAGGGTCTGTCATGATGGGTAATAGGATCTAAGCCATAGCAGCAGTATACCTCTTCCGGGCTACAGCAGCAATGTCTACGAATTTTGTGTTGGTGAATCTAGTCATAAATGATGAAGCTTTATATTTGTTGAGGTAAAAAGGGCTGTGTGAAGGTCTGCTCCGGCAATTGTATATCTTAAGTTCCTGCTGCTGCGTTACCTATACCGGCACAAGATCAAAAGCCACGCTGCAAAACAATGGCATTGATTTTCCCCGGAAATTTTAATATCCTATATGTCACAATTTATCTTAATACTGGTTTTTATCACCCTCTTTCTAAACTGGTATGTTTTTCAGGGCCTGAAAAGGCTTACCGCGAACTGGCGCTCAGAACGTGCGCGCAAAGTGGTGTACTGGACTTACTGGATTTTCTTTCTATCCTTCCTCATCGGCTTCGGCATCTCCATTTATATTCGTTTCGCTGACGACCGCGCCACACCGCTCGCCCAGTGGTTTATCAATGCTTTTCTGACATTTCTTGTGACAGACATCGTTTTTTGCCTGGTGCTGCTTGTAGAAGACCTTGTTCGGTTTGCCACTGCTATTACACGCTTCTTCAGGAGAACGCTGGGGAGTACAGGAAAGCAGGAAAGAAAGCTGCTGCCGGAGCGCAGAAAGTTTGTAAGCCAGTTTGCGTTGGCACTGGCCAGTATCCCTTTTGTTGCGTTTGTCTACGGTACTATAAAAGGCAAGTATGACTACACCGTGCACCGGCATGTTTTATACTTTGATGATCTGCCCGAAGCTTTCGATGGCTTTACCATTACACAGATTTCGGACATTCATTCCGGCAGCTTCGACAGTGTGGAGGATGTACTGCGTGGCATTGAGCTGGTAAAGGCACAGCAGTCAGATCTATTTGTTTTTACCGGCGACCTGGTAAACGACCATGCCACTGAAATTGAGCCCTATATGGATGCTTTCGGTGCGATAAGAGCACCCTATGGCCAGTATTCAATTCTAGGCAACCATGATTATGGCATGTACGCAGATTGGGAAAGCGAACTGGCGAAAGAGACGAATATGGAGCGCCTGAAGCTACATCATGCCTCAATGGGCTATCGCCTTTTGTTGGATGAGCATGTGCTGATAGAGAAGGATGGTGAAAAACTGGCTCTGTTGGGGGTAGAGAACTGGGGCACCGGTTTTATACAGGAAGGTGACCTGGACAAAGCGCTCACTGGAGTGGAGGAAGACACCTTTAAAATACTGCTCTCGCATGATCCCTCTCATTGGGATGAGGTAGTGAAGCAGCATCCCTCACGCGTGCACCTGACCTTATCCGGACACACCCATGGTATGCAATTTGGAGTGGAAACACCGCTGGTTCGCTGGAGTCCGGCACAATACCGCTACGAGAACTGGGCCGGACTGGCAGAGGCGAACCAGCGCTTGCTTTACGTAAACCGCGGCTTCGGCTTTATCGGTTTTAGCGGAAGAGTAGGTATATGGCCGGAGATCACGGTGCTGGAGTTGCGGAAAGGAAAGGCTTAACATGAAACAATTTCATGGGATGGGGAGATTTGGCAATTTGAAGATGATTGGAAATATTAATAAAAATTTTTACTCCCCTCCTTGGACAAGGTGGGGTAGGGGTGGTTTGAACCGGTTGATGAAAAGCCATATTCTGACTTTTTAGATTTAGAAGCATTCAGAGGGAAATAATTCTGCCTAAGCTGGCGTGGTTACGGCTAATCCAGCGGCATCTAACCTACAGTTGCATTGTTTCCCTCTGTGCTCTCCAGGCCGAGAGGCCCCTTCCCCCAGGCGCTCAACCCAAAGACTGGAAACACCTTCACTCCGTGCTGACAGATACTTTTTTATTATCCACAGGTCATCCCGCCGAGACTTTTGCGAAACGTCAGCTATCAATTCTCTGAATCTTTAAATCAGAATTTTAATCACCTAAATCCTGATCAGGTTTTAGGTTTTTTCTTTTTGGCGGCGGGGAACAGGATATTGTTCAGGATAAGGCGGTAGCCGGGGGAGTTAGGATAGAGGGCCAGGTCTGTTGGGGGCTCGCCTGGCATGTGCCAGTAATCTTCCGGATCATGGCCGCCATAGAAGGTCCAGGTACCTTTGCCGACGCTGCCGTTCAGGTAGCGTACTTCACCTGCCTCCTCGGATGCGCCCATGATGGTGGCTCCCCCCTTCACGTACTGTTTTTTAAAAGCGGTGGTCTGGCCCATAAAGCCTCTGATGGTTTTCTCATGGTTTTGGGTCAGCATCGACGGGATGTGGTCCCATTTGGCGGAGAAGGTGAAGAGCGAGAAATAGTCTTCACCTTCATACAAACCGCGCTCCCGGCGCTGGTTATCGATGCTGGAGAACTCACGTTCGTAGGGGCTCAGGTATACCTCAAAGTCTTTGAAGGCAAAGCTCTGGCTGAAGTCAAGTTTCTGCTGTGCCTCCGGATCCACGTCGTCGCCGTCATACATGGCATCTACTATGTCTACGCCGTTGGCGGCCAGGGCTATGTCGTAGGTGTCGGTGGCGGAGCACATGGCAAACATAAAGCCGCCCCCGGCCACGAACGCTTTTATTTCTTTTACCACGCCTAACTTCATCTGCGACACTTTGCTGTAGCCGTACTTGTGGGCCAACTCCTGCGATTCCTGCTGCTGTACCTTCAGCCAGCTTTGGTGGCGACGGCCGGATTTGCCATACTGCCCGGTAAAGTCTTCGTGGTGCAGGTGCAGCCAGTCGTAGCGGGCAAGCTCTTTGGCTAACACCTCTTCATCAAATACATGTTCATAAGGAATTTCTGCATAATTGAGCACCAGCGTCACGGCATCGTCCCAAGGCTGATCTGTTGTGGGGGAGTACACGGCAATAGTCGGAACTTTCTCTAACTTCATCACCTCCATGTTCGCGTCCGGGTCGGCGATCTGCTGCAGAATAATGTTGTACTGGTTATCTGAGAGAATGGCGAAACTGACGCCCCTGGCTCGCAGTTCCTCCTCAAACTGTGGCGTTTGCCGGAATCCAAAGCTTCCGCCCCGGTAGTTGAGCAGCCAGTCTACCTCCTGCTGGTGCTGCAGCACCCAATATGCCACACCATACGCTTTCAGATGGTTTTTCTGGGCATCGTCCATGGGTACCAGTAGTTGGTTGGCAGCGGCATTGTACGCTAAAAGTAGCACAGAAGCGAGGTGGATGAGGAATATCTTACTCATATTCAGGCCTATAGGGTATAGCTTAAATATATGATTTTAATTCATGAATTCATCCTGTACGCTGTTTTTTTTAGTAACCGGCACGATGCAGCAGTTAAAGGGGCAAAGAAAGAGCACCCCGAAGGTGCTCTTTCTTTCTACTGGTATCCTGAATATTTTCTGGGTCTGTACTAGTCGCCGCCTACCTTGCTTTGCTCCGGCAGTTCATTGTAGCCTGTTGAATTTTCTCTTTTGGTGGCGTCGTCATCCGGTATGTATTCTTCACCGCCCTCTTTGGGGGTAGCAGTACCGGTGTCCTTATCTGCTGCGTCAGCACCGCCCGTTACTTTTTCTCCTTCTTTCTGCACCGATGCGGCCTTTTTCTTTTCTTCTTCCATAGCTCTTTTATATTAGTTATACATTGCTGTTCATTCCTTATAAGTAGAACCAGGGGTAAAAGTTGTGGAACAGGTTTCTATGAAACAGGTCAAGTATGCTTGTCATCTTACATGACAGCTATTCCTGCCCGAATCATCTATAAAAAACAATGACAGGTAAATGACTGTTAGCACAATGTATAAGGAGTGACACAGGTGAAGAGTAAACATTCCTTCAAAATGAGTTAGTCTTCATTTCAGCAGGATGTATAAGTATTTTGCATAATTTTTTTACAAAATATTATCCATTTTGAATTTATAATATCCAAACGCTGTTCCTGTATTAGCCCCAAAATCAAAACAAAGCGCAAGTATTGCTTGCTCCTTGTTTTTTTAGTTTCGGCAGCTCAAGCAAATACACACCTTGTGTATAACACAGGGTGAACGATGGTTTTTTTGTGTTCC
The DNA here is from genome assembly GCF_010015475.1 of Pontibacter pamirensis. GTDB lineage: Bacteria > Bacteroidota > Bacteroidia > Cytophagales > Hymenobacteraceae > Pontibacter > Pontibacter pamirensis. The sequence continues at coordinate 9,380 of NZ_SSNI01000046.1, read as the reverse complement.
GAAGCACTCAATTAACTCTATGGCAGGCAGCATAAAGCAAGCGCTGTTGCAGAACAGCCTCCACGCTTTGTAAAAGCCTTGATAGCAGCTGTTGTGGACCATTATTGTAGGTATTGGTTCTCACTTATACACGAAGAGGAGTAACAGAAAGAGCAAAAGATTTTAATTTCAGATAGATATTTTGCTGAAAATTAAGTATCTTCTGTTTTCGAAATAGAATAATCAAGCACCCTGACATTAAATCACCATGAGAAGATTAGTTGCTTAGCAGTAGCTTAAACTCTGGACAAACAGATTGAGAAACTGCTTTTGCTCTATGTTATATAAAATGATTCTGATTATGTTATAAAGACACACCCTATGAACATTTTAGAAAAGATAAAGACAAATTACAGTGCCTCTATGAACGAGATGACAGTAGCTGCCTATCTCGATGAGTGTAAGAAAAACCCGAAGGTGTATGCCAAGCCTGCTGAAAGGATACTGGCAGCCATCGGAGAGCCGGAGATGCTGGATACACGCCAGGATCCTGTGCTAAGCAGAATCTTCTCCAACAAGAAGATAAAAGTATATCCTGCCTTTAAAGACTTCTATGGCATGGAAAGCACCGTGGAGCAGATTGTCTCTTACTTCAGGCACTCGGCACAGGGGCTGGAAGAAAAGAAGCAGATTCTGTACCTGATGGGCCCGGTAGGAGGAGGTAAGAGCTCCCTGGCCGAAAAGCTGAAGCACTTAATGCAGCAGCACCCTATCTATGTGCTGAAGGCAGGTGAAGAGGTAAGCCCGGTGTTTGAGAGCCCGCTGGGTTTGTTTGCCGATTATACCGAGGAACTGGAGCAGGAGTATAATATTCCTTCCCGCTATGTGCCCGGCTGCATGAGCCCCTGGGCCTCAAAAAGGCTTCGGGAGTTTGGCGGCGACATCAACAAATTTAAGGTGATCATGCTGTTCCCTTCCATTCAGGAGCAGATTGCCATCTCCAAAACAGAGCCGGGTGATGAAAATAACCAGGATATTTCCACACTGGTGGGTAAAGTCGATATCCGGAAACTGGCCGAGTTCCAGCAAAGCGACCCGGATGCTTATTCCTATACCGGGGGCCTCTGCCTGGCAAACCAGGGCCTGCTGGAGTTTGTGGAGATGTTTAAAGCTCCGATAAAGGTACTCAACCCCTTGCTGACTGCCACGCAGGAGAAAAACTACAAAGGCACTGAGCCAATCGGCGCTATCCCTTTCGATGGCATTATACTGGCGCACTCTAACGAGTCGGAATGGTCCAAGTTCCTGAACGACAAAAAGAACGAAGCCTTCCTGGACCGTATCTACAAAGTACAGGTGCCTTATTGCCTGCGCGTGAGCGAAGAAATCAAGATTTACGAAAAGCTCATTCAGGAAAGCTCGCTGAAAAAAGCCCCCTGCGCTCCTAAAACCATCGAGTTGCTGGCAGAATTCTCTGTTATGTCGCGGCTGAAGGAGCCGGAGAACTCCACTATCTACTCTAAAATGCGGGTGTATAACGGCGAAACTTTACGGGAAACAGATCCGAATGCCAAGTCTATACAGGAGTACCGCGACGATGCCGGCATCAATGAAGGCATGCAGGGCATCTCCACCAGGTTTGCTTTTAAGATCCTGTCCAGGGTGTTTAACTTCGACAGCGAAGAAATTGCCGCCAACCCGGTGCATTTGCTTTATGTGCTGGAGCAGGAGGTGATCAAAATGATGCTTCCTCCTGAAACGGAAACAAAGTACCTGCACCTGATCAAGTCGGTGCTGGCCAGCAAGTATGCCGAGTTCATTTCCGACGAGATCCAGAAAGCTTATATAGAGTCTTATTCTTCCTATGGGCAGAACATCTTTGATAAGTATGTGATTTATGCTGACCACTGGATGCAGAACAACGACTTCCGCGACCCGGACTCAGGAGAGATTTTCGACAGGAGCATCCTGAATGCCGAGTTGGAGAAAATTGAGAAGCCAGCCGGCATCTCGAATCCAAAGGATTTCCGGGCCGAGGTAACCAACTTTACTTTGCGCTACAAGGCCAACCATGGGGGAGAAAGCCCACGATGGGACTCGTACGAGAAAATCAAAAACGTTATCGAGAAGAAAATCTTCACCAATACAGAAGACCTGCTGCCGGTAGTGTCCTTCACTGCAAAATCCAATGAGGAGGATGAGAAGAAGCACATGGACTTCACCAGAAGGATGAAGGATAGGGGCTATACCGATAAGCAGATCCGCATTCTGGTGGATTGGTTTATGCGGGTAAGAAAGACGATGGGATAGGGGGGAGTTAGAGAGTTTAGGAGTTAGAGAGTTTAAGTGTTAGAAAGTTAGAGAGTTAAAAAGTTGAGGTATAATTTCTTTTAGCAAGACATTACACCCTGACAAATTCTTTTTTCACTTTTTAACTCTCTAACTCCCAAACTCTCTAACTCAAAACAACTCTCTAACTCAAAACAACTCTCTAACTCCCAAATTCCTAACCCCTCTAACTCAGAACAACTTTTTAACATTCTAACTCTCTAACTTTCCATGAGCAGCATAATTGATAGAAGAAAGAATGATAAGGGGAAGTCTACTGGTAACCGGCAGAAATTCCTGAAGAGGGTCGAGCACCAGATAAAAAAGGCCATCCCCGATATCATCAGCCAGGAAAGCATTACTGACAGCCAGACCGGAGGCAGTGTGAAAGTGCCTGTGCGTGGGCTGGATGAGCCTAGCTTCCGGCATGACTCCAAAAGCGGGAAAAAGCAGATCGTGAAGCCGGGGAATGATAAGTTCCAGGAAGGTGACCGTGTGCCCAAACCCAAAGAAGGCGGCGGAGGCGGCGGCAACGGGAAGGGTTCCAACAGCCCGGATACGACAGAAGATGAGTTTACAGTTGTCTTGTCGCGCGAAGAGTTTCTGAAGTATTTCTTTGATGACCTGGCGCTACCCAACATGGTGAAGAAGCTGATGGAAAGCACTGAGAATTTCTCGATGCGGCGGGCCGGCTATACCAGAGACAGCGTTCCTTCCCGGTTAAACATCAAAACAAGTTATCAGCAGTCGCTGGGGCGGCAATTGGCATTGAAGGGTGTGTTTGATAAAAAGCTGAAGGCCCTGCAGGAGCAGCTTGCCGCTACCAAAAAACCGGTAGAAAGAGCAGCCCTCGAACTCCAAATAGAGAAAGTGACCCGGCAGGCCAATACGATTCCTTTTTTCGAAGACCTCGACCTGCGGTACAACAACTTTGAGCGCGTGCCCATTCCGGTTACCTCTGCTGTAATGTTCTGCATCATGGACGTGTCGGCCTCCATGGGTTACCACGAAAAAGACATCGCCAAACGGTTTTTCACGCTCTTATACATCTTCCTGACCAGGCAGTACAAGAATGTAGAGCTCGTTTTTATCCGGCACCACACCGAAGCCAAAGAAGTAGATGAGGAGGAGTTCTTCAACTCCAGGGAAAGCGGCGGTACCGTAGTGGCCCCTTCCCTGAAACTAATGGACAAGATTATCCGCGAAAGGTATGACGAGAGCTGGAACGTGTACTGCTGCCAGGCATCTGACGGGGACGTATGGTCCAGGGAGGATGCCCTGGAGTGCAAAAAACTGCTGCAGAGCACGATTTTACCAGCTATCCAGTTCATGGCCTATATCGAAATCAACAGGAAGGCAAGGGAAAGCGATTTGTGGCTGGCCTACAAACGCATCAGCAACAATGAGGATTTCTCGATTCGGCACGTGTACGAAACCTACGAAATCTGGCCTGTCTTCCAGGGGCTCTTCCGCAAGCGGGAGACCGTGGCAGCGGAGTAATTGTCTGAATCAGGATTTACAGGATGAGGAAGTATTTTCAGGATTTCAGGAGGCATACCTTTCACCTTGATCTCCTGCTGATGTGGATTGCTGGTAAAAGCTTGCAATTCGTGCCTCCTTACCTGAAACAAGTCGGCTTGCGCCATACATTCTGGATAGGCCTGTTTTTTCTGCCTGACGATGAAAGTTTTTTTTGAAGTATTAGCTGTTAGCAGATATTAGTGCAGGGGCAATGTCGTCAACCTAAGTTTTTTTTGTCATTTCGAACGCTGTGAGAAATCTGAAACATTGCGGGGTGATGAAAAAACACAGATTTCTCACAGCTTCGCTGGCTCTTTTCGGCTCGCGCCTCAAGAATGTTCGAAATGACAGTTTAGCCACAGTTTCGTTAAGTTGACGGCATTGTGGGTTAGGGGTGGTTGGATACAGGAACAGGGGCAAAATGAAAACCCATACTGCAAACATGCACCTGCGGTCGGCTGCTGCTTACTTAAATAGATCAAACTCAAAATCTTTAATGAAAGAGGACGATGATGGACGATAAAGATAAATACAGAGCGATGTTTTGTAACCCCAACTGGGACTACGACACGCTGGAGGCGGCCGACGAGGTGATCAGCAGATTCGGGCGGGAGTACCTGAAGCTGAAAACGTACCCGAACCAGATAGAGATCGTGACCTCGGAGCAAATGCTCGATGCCTATGCCCTGACCGGTTTGCCTACTTCTTACCCGCATTGGAAGTTCGGCAAGGACTTCGTCCTGAACCAGAACAACTATACCAAAGGCCGCATGGGGCTTTCTTATGAACTGGTGATCAACTCCAACCCCTGCATCAGTTATAACATGGAAAACAACTCCACCTGTATGATGCTGCTCGTGATTGCGCATGCCTGCCAGGGCCATAATGCCTTTTTCGCCAACAACTACATGTTCCTCGACTGGACCTCGGCCGACTCTATTGTGGACTATATGGTTTTTGCGCGCGAGTTTATTTTAAAGTGCGAAGAGGAGCATGGGGAAGAGGAAGTAGAAATGGTGCTGGATGCTGCCCATGCCCTGATGTACCACGGGGTAGACAAATACAAAAAACCCTCTAAAATATCGGCAAAGGAAGAAAACGAAAGGCTGAAAAAGCTGACGCACATCAAAAGGGAGAATTACAACGAGTTATGGAAAACGCTGCCGACACCGCCGCCCGCGCCGGAGGCTATGGCAGGAGAGGAGGAAAAGTTTCCAAACGAGCCGGAAGAGAACATCCTGTACTTTATCGAAAAATATGCCCCGGCACTGCCGCAGTGGAAAAGAGAAATTATCCGGATTGTGCGCAAAGTGTCGCAGTACTTTTACCCACAGGGCGCTACCAAGGTAATGAACGAGGGTTTTGCCACTTTCACGCACTACCACATCATCAATAAAATGTTTGAGGAAGGCTACGTGAACGACGGCTTTATGCTGGAGTTCTTCAAAAGCCATAGCGGGGTATTGTACCAGCCCGAGTACAACAGCAAATACTACTCCGGCCTGAACCCCTATACACTCGGCTTTAACATTTTTATGGACATCAAGCGCATCTGCCAGGAGCCGACCGAGGAAGACAGGGCTTGGTTCCCGGACCTGATTGGCAAGGACTGGCTGCAGCAGGTGCATTATGTGATGCAGAACTTCAGGGACGACAGCTTCATACTGCAGTACCTGTCGCCGAAGGTTATCCGCGACATGAAGCTGTTTACCATCGTGGACAATGAGTTGGAAGATACCTATGAGATTGGAGCGATCCACAACGAGCGGGGCTATAAAAAAGTAAGGCAGCAACTGAGCTATCAATACGACCGCTCTTCTTATGTACCCAATATACAGGTAGCGAAAGTAGACCAGCACCAAACAAGCAAGCTGTACCTGACGCACTACATTCAGAAAGACCGCCGCCTGGACGCCGACAGCACCCAGAGCACCCTCGAGCATATCCGCTACCTATGGGGATTCCCGGTGGAGCTTCACTCTAAAAACAAGCTTGGAATAAATGAGAGCACCTTTGAGGTGAAGTAGGCCGGAGAGGAGGGGCTTTTAACAGAAGCCTTTTGTTATACCGCCGCATAATAGCCTTAAACGAAAAGGGCCCCATATTTAGCGGATATACCGCTGAACATGGGGCCTCTTTTACGCTTAGTTACCTGGCCACGAAATCCAGGGAATGCGGAGGAGAATCAGCGCCAGTCCAATCCCATAAAAAATGGCGATAGACTTGAATCCTGCGTTCTTGCCCAGCATGCGCTTTGCGCGGGAGTAGCCAATCGTTATCAGCACCACGGCTATGATCATGGTAAGCGGGTGCTCCAGCATATAAAGTCTGGCTACGCTGTCGCCCATTGCTTCGCCTGAAAAATTAGGCAGCCCCAGTGGCGAAATAAAGTACAAAATAACGCCTATTACCCACTGCAGGTGCACTGGAATAAGGCCGAGCAGGCTTAGTTTTCTGTCTTTGTCCGAAAAAGTCCTGTTCCCAAACAAGCCAGCAAGAGCCGCTAAGAAGCTGATAATGAGCCCTAGCAATACCAGATAGGCCAGGTAAGAATGTAAGTGCTGTAATCCTGTATACATCGTAATGATTAATTTTTTAGCTGTAAATATAGGAAATAATAGTAAAGTAGAAGCGCATAAAACGCAGGTCCGTTTTAATTGCGCTTCCGGTATTCCTGCCGGGCTAAATCAGACAAATTCCTTTTCCAGCGTGTTTCAGGGAAGGAAATCAGTTTCTTGCCTTTACTGGTCCTCGTCTTCCTGTTTACTGGCTCCAGGCGGGTTAAACAGGCCCCAGTCGTCCCAGATATAATTCCAGGGGTCGAAGCCGGCAACCCACTCCAGGAAAAGCAGCCGGTATTCTTCAATAGCCTGGCGCAGCAGGGGCAGGTAGGTGGTATCTTGAAAGCCGTAGAGCTTCAGGGCGGTGCAGTTGGTGAGCAGGTCCCTAGCTGCATTCCGTATCAGCACGGCGTTCTTCATCTGGATGTCGTAGAGGTCGGCCCCTGCCGCGCCCGCCACCTTTACCGTGAGCAAGGCAGCATCCTGTAGCATAAACTCCCGGATGTGCTGCAGCATGTCATCTTCTTCGGGCACCAGCGCTACAATGCAGGAGGTGAGGTGATAGATTTCTTCACCCTTGCGGTATATAGGAAGTTTCTTGTGTGGATGCATTTGTGCCTTTCTGGTTTGTGAAGCGCTTCTGAAGATGCGGCAACCTTTGCCGTTGTACGAATAAACCCATTTCATGCAAAAAAGCCTACAGAACCTGGCTGCTTCCGCTGCACAGAATAATATTTAACTAAACAATATAGCTACTCCCTAGTTAACTATTTGAAAACCAATTTATAATTTAAAGATAGAACTATGAAAAAGGTAAGTATTTTCGTTTGTGCCGCACTGTTCCTGTATGGATGCGGCGGCAACGAATCAACCACAGAAAGCGCAGAAGTAATGACGGATAACACAGAAGCCATGGCGACGGATGCCACCACCATGGAAGCAGCAGAACCGAACATTGTGGAGTTGGCTTCTAACACGCCGCAGCTGTCTACGCTGGTGCAGGCCTTGCAGGCAGCTGATTTAGCTGGCACCCTGCAGGACGGAGGCCCTTATACTGTTTTTGCGCCTACAAATGAAGCGTTCGAAGCCCTTCCGGCTGGTACGCTGGACGACCTGCTAAAGCCAGAGAACAAGCAGAAGCTCATAGACATCCTGACCTACCATGTCACTTCAGGAAGTGTGATGGCTGCAGACTTGTCTAACGGGATGAAGGTAAGCACCCTGAGCGAGGATGAAGTGGAAGTGATGACGGAAGGCGATAAAGTGATGATAAACGACGCCAACGTAACCATGCCCAACATAGAGGCATCTAACGGTGTCGTGCATGTGATTGATAAAGTGATGCTGCCACCTTCAGCAATGTAAACTACACCAATGCAGCACCCAAAAGGGCAGCCAGGTTTAACACACCTGGCTGCCCTTTTTGTTTTTTGAGGAAGAAGTGATTTCAAGGGACTTTGGACAAAAAATAGCACAACAGGAAGCCTATAAATCTCTATACCCGCCTTTGAAGACTTCGTTCACGTGCCAGATGGTGAAAGCGGGGTCAGGGTAAAATGCTTTCTTTTGTGGAGGCTTGATGGATTTGCCCTCATGCTGCAGCAGCCATTCATTAGCGCCGATTCCGTTTACTTCATCTGATACCCGCATTTTTAGTTCTGTAGTAACAGTAAAAGCCCCCATGTCAAAAAGCTTATGATGCGTGGAGCAAAGGGCTAATCCATTTACCTCTTCATCCGGACCGCCCGCTTGGTGCCACTTTATATGCGCTGCTTCAATTGCCACTAATTGATGTCTAAGTCTGACACTAAAGCCACAAACGGCACATTGGTACTCGTAGGCTTTGAGAATACTTTCCCGGAAGTGTGGATCTCTTTTCCTAGCTCGCTTTGTTTGAAAGGTCCCTCTAACAGTCTCAAGGTTTATGCCTACAGCATCTAGAATATCATGGTGAAGTGTTTCGGGAAAGTTTTGTTCAAGTATATTTTCAACTAAAATTTTAAAGAGGGAAGGATTGGATCTAAGCTGTAGAGATATTTTATCAGGCAACTTACCTCCAACACTATTATCACGTAGCCCTCTAGGGCTGGCATCACCTGAACTATTTACTTGTATAGCTTTATCAAGGACCCAAACCCCGTCATTGGTTAACCTCGTGAAAGGATAATGTGGTCGCACATTTGTATTAGGACGACCAAAATCGATAAGCAAGTCTTTAAGTTTTTGCTCTATGTTAGTATAGACTATATAATTGTTGTTGCCACGCTGTAATTCTCCTAAAGCTAGCAATAATAGGAGCGGCTTGTGTGGAGCACGTTCACCGTTGCTTTTCCAGGTGTTAATATTCTGAAATTGATGGAGAATGTCTGAGTTTGTCACTGATCAGATAGATATTATTTATTGTATTAGAGAAGCCTAATTTGATGAAAATTAGGTCAGAAAGAGACTCAGGTTGAATGATAAAAAATAACTATGTTAAAAGTACCCCCTGTACTGCGTTATTTCTTTGCTACAAAATTGATCATAACTACCCCTCATTATGAACATTCTTGGGAGTTGATCAAAATTGAACATTCTGTACAAGTGAAATTTTCTCGTATTGTTTAATGAAAAATTGTATTCATTCTTTGTAAAGAAGATCGGAGTTTCTTTAAGAAGTTTAGTTGTCTTAAGAGCATGTTTAAATTTATAGGATGAGCAAAAAAGAGCGAGTCAGTGCGTAAGCAATGGGTAACCAAACTCAAAAGCTTATGCAATCTCAATACAAGAGACTCACTGACTCGCAATGGGATATTGTGAAGGAATCACTGCCCATCCATCGGAAACGCAAACACTCGCTAAGGGTTATTGCCGACGCCATTTTCTGGTGTCTTCGCCTTGGCAACCAATGGCGCAACCTGCCGACGGAACTCTTTCCCAAGTGGCAGTTGGTGTACTACTACTTCAGCAGGTGGAAAGCGGACGGCACACTGGAAAGGCTGAACATCTCGC
>NZ_SSNI01000045.1 GCF_010015475.1 Pontibacter pamirensis | reverse complement strand
AACCTGAAGTTGCAGCGAGATGATGTAGTTTGCGTACTTATAGTAAGACATTATAGAACGTATGCTGTACTTCTTTACACGGCACACAAAGTGCAATTAGCCTATGCAGGTTGTTGAGAGTTTCTTGTCCTACAGTATAGAGCCGGACACAGCCATCCTTCGGAGCAGGTGGCTGGCTGTCATCGACAGCGCGACTTACTGAAATGGCATGCTGCACCTGTGCGGGCGTATTGGGCAGGAACATGTCAGTTACTGGCTCCACCATGCCTCGGAGCATTACGCGCCTAACGTCAGTGACCAGGCATGGATGATGGAGGTGCTCTTCTCGCAGCTCACAGGCACCAGCCTCCGTAGAGTGGCTATTGTCGTGGCGGAGGACCTCTTTCTGCAGTCCGTCTTAGAACAGCTGTGCAGCAGGTCGAGGTCCGTCTTCAAGGGCAGTGTTCAGATGCTCACCTTCCACGATGCGGAAAGCGCTGAAGAGTGGCTGCTGGCTGAATGCTGAGCTTTATCACCCGGTGCCTTGCTGAAGTCCTTCACCTGTGCTTTGGATATAGCGGTAGCAGGTGGCCCTGCCGATGCTCAGTATCTTTGCTATCTCCTCCACGGTCTTTGTTCCGGAGTCGAAGAAGGTGCAGCAAATTTACTCAACCAAAATAGCTGTCTGTGCTCGTCCCGCAAAAGGTGGAATTTTTGAGCAGGAAGGTGGAGGTTAGCTTGCTTGGTCAAGTCCACCCCTGTTTCGTCGGCCTGCATGCTAACCGCAACAAGACGCAACATTCTGACCACAACGTAGCGCAACACCGCGTTGAGCAGGCTATTATTGGGGGCCAACACATTTCAAACCAAAACCAAACCGACCCACTGTATTGGGTGTCTTTTGCATAAGATTCGTGCATAATGCATGAAATATGTGCAGATAGCACTTGATTTCGCATGATTTGATGTTTGCTCTAGCTTTAGTATGCCTTCAGACAAAGTGCTTAAAAGCCCAAAAGCGGAGAATCACGTGTTTCTAAAGCCTTTTTTGCAGGTAAAACAGTCTTTTTTCCCTACGCATTTGCAGCGCATTGATTTACCGTGGTTGCAGACGGTTTGCACCTGGTTGAAAACAGTTGATTTCTGCCATGTGCTGTCCCAAATACGGCGGTATACCGATCCAGCAAAAGCAGCAGTTGCTTCATGTTGCCGAACCTGTTGCTATACGTTGCTGGCAAGTGAGCGCTTGTCTCTTTTCAGTAGCCTTCGCGATAGCATACCGCTGTTTCTGGCCTCTAGTCTGTGTACTGCGCTGTGAGTGCTGACTGAATCTAATGAGAAGATACAGCAGCAACGGCAAGCAACGTGGAGCAACAAGCCTTTTAGGCGATGTCCCAGAAAACGTGGATCCTTAGTACAGCCGGAGCAGCAATTGCTGGTATGTTGGAAAGTGTTGCTTTCTGTTGCCGACAAGTGTTGCTGGCACTGTTGATCTAAGTTGGTTTCCGTTGACTGGCCCTGCTGCATTCCTGAAAGCAAGGGTTCAAATCACAGCAGCTACCATGGGTGATTTTTGTCATTTCCGGGATAACTTCTTGCCGCTTTTTTGCCGTCCCAGGTGGCGCGCATATGTCGTTTTTTTGTAGCTTTTTTGCCGGTTGCTTTGTCTGGGACGGCTTATCCTGAGGAACTAGGGGTGCAATTACTGAAACGTACACAAACCGCCACTTATAAAACATACATAATAAAGGCTCATGCCTACTACTCACTCTTCTCCTTTTCTGTTTTTAAAGAATTTCTTGATGTTCACTCCCGAGAACTCCAGGATCTTGTAGAGGGTAGGTCCAATCTTTTCAGGGGGTTGAATTCCTATTCCAGGTTAAACCCACTTCCGAAGGCTTTGAAAGATTTGGACAGGCTTTACTCTACACTGTATACTAAGGTATATCGATCAGCCTGAAATAGCTGAAGTGGCGGTTTGTGTACGTTTCAGTAACTGCACCCATCGTTTGCTTTGAGCTGTTCAGTGTGGTTAAACAGCTCAGGAAATAACCTCTTTGAGCCAATATAATTATTTCTTATATTGCCTTAATACAACTATTCTTGCTACTAAAATGGATCTTTTCATTTTTTCAGTCCTCCAATTGCTGTTCCCTATGACATGACTATCAGCAACAGAAACTTCTCTGACACCAATGCTTGTCCCCTTATATTACAACAGAGAAAGATAGTAAGAGAGAAGCCGGTGTGGCGGCTATACTTTAACCGGTAGAAATATGAAAGCGCTCCTGTCAGAAACAAGCACTGTTATTTATTCGGACATGGTAACCACTTAACATGATATCACATCAAACATCTAACCCGAAACAAATATGAAAGTAACTGCCATTGGACACGCTGGCCTAAAAGTACAGACGGAGTATGCAATGCTTCTCATAGACCCTTGGCTATCACCAGAAGGCTGTTTTCAGGGTTCCTGGTTCCAGTTCCCGGATAACTCACACCTATTGTCGGACCAGGGTTTATACAAACCAACCGCAATTATTATTTCACATGAGCATTTGGATCATTGCGATCCATGGATTTTATCAAGAATTGATCCTGAGGTTCCTGTGATTGTTCCCAAATACCCTTCACCAGCCTTAAAGCAGAAAATATTGCTGGGTGGTAAAAGGCGTATCATTGAGGTAAATGAGTGGAAAACCTATGACATTACCAGCAACACAAAAGTATTCTTCGTCTCTGAACCGCCCATGAACCATGATTCTGCCATTGTCATTCAGGCAGACGGGCATACACTGCTGAATATGAACGATGCGCGTTTGTTTCCTATGCAGTTAAGAGAAATCAAGCAAAAAGTCGGCGGTGACATCCATATGTTTGCTTTTCAGGGAGCTGGCGCTTCGTGGTTCCCCATGGTCTATGACTTTCCAGAAGAGCAAAAGGAAAAACTTAGAAAGCAGAAAAGAGCAGCAAAATTGTCTTATTGCGTTAAGAGTATGAAAATTGTTGAGCCCATTGTTGGCTTTCCCTTTGCCGGGCCTCCATGCTTTTTAGATCCAAACTTATTCTCCTATAATGAGGAAATGAAAGAAGGAATATTTCCGGATCAGGAGCAGGTAGCCAGTTTCCTGGCTAAAAAGAAGATAAAGAATATTGAGGTGCTGTTGCCTGGAGACACTTGGGACTCAGCCGAAGAACAGAAAACACAGGATTCCCAATGGGAAAACTTCAGATTCAATTCACGATGGGATTATCTTAAAGAGTATCAGGAAAGACGAAGGGATCAGATTCAAAAGCCTTATGATCGCTACCCTGTCCCTGAGGCGTCTCTTTGGAAAGCCTTTGAAACTTATTTTGAGGAGCTGCTTACCCTAAGCCCCTACTTTAACGAGCACATTGATATGCGGGTTGGATTTGAAGTTAAAGGGAAGGGCGGAGGAGACTGGCATGTGGACTTCAGAGAGGGGAAACAGGGCGTGGGAAAGGGTGTAGAAGACTGCGGCTATATCTATACCTTTGAATCCCGCTGGCTGCCACCTGTTCTGGCAAAAGAGGTCCCTTGGGAGGATTTCTTCCTGTCCTTGAGATTTAATGCTAGTAGAAACCCAGACCTTTACAACGACCACCTGCTGGGCCTGCTAAAGTTTGCAGACAAAGGAGCGCTAGAGGAAGTAGCCAAATTTGAAACCACTCCTGTTTCTAACAAAAGAATTACCATTCATTCGGATGGCAAGACCTATTCTGTTTCAAGATATTGTCCTCATGCCGGAAATGATTTTTTACACTCAGGCGAGGTACTCCCGGGTGGTATTTTCAGGTGCCTTGCCCACCACTACGACTTTGACCTGGAATCCGGTGAGTGTATTACTAGCAGTTGCGAAAACCTTACAGTAGAACGGATTGATTAGCGTTTGAGCAGACAAAATGTGCAGGCGACAAAAGCGCCAGAAACAAATCGGCCCGATAGTACATCGGGCCGATTTGTTTCAGTTCATGCTTTCAGCGACAACATTCGCCGGTGAACGTAAAACTGTCATCTCCTGAAATCCATGGATAGCGCGAGCACTGTTGAATAAGCATGACAACTGAAGCTCCCTGGAATAGTGCTTATTCCTAACTTGAGCCACTTGTACAGAAAGAGCCTCTGTGATAGCTACTTGAAATCGAGTTGTACAGAAAAGTTGACAGTTGGTCTCGTCCTGGAAAAGAGGTAGATAAAGCTGTGGACTTCATTGCAAAAGCTCCTGGTAGCAAAGATGAAATTCTTTATTTTGAATCATCAGAAAACTACAGCAGGTACCTTTCCCTTACTGCTGAATGACTTGTTCACCTCTTACGTAGTTACAGGATCGGCAGCATCTGCATCATATGTTTTTAATCAATTTATTTTTTGAATAGGGTAAGGAATCGAGCCAGCGTATCCTACATTTTTTTTTGATGAATAATACCTGGCGCAGTTCCAGTGGGGGGCATAAATAATATTGTTTTAGGTAAAAATTATTTATGCTTTGCTCTTATTCTGCTTAAGGTTTCAGCGCTAAGGCCAAGATAGGAGGCGATGTATTTTAAGGGTACTCGTCGAAGCATTTCTTTGTTTTCGAAAAGAAGCTTTTTGTACTTCTCTTCAGGGGTATCGAGTAAGAAGGAAGCTTCACGGTTCTCTTTTCTTACAAAAAGATTTTCAACAGAGAACAATAAAAACTTAGCCCATGCAGGGTATTGCTCTACCAACTGCAAAAGGTGGGGCCTGTCAAAGATCAATAAAGAAAGGTCTTCCATGGCCTTAACATTAAAGCGGGAAGGACTGCCGGTGATAAAGCTGGCATAAGAGCCGCAGAAGGTATTTTCGAAGTTAAATTCCTTTGTTACTTCTTCATCTTCAACCAAAAAGTAAAAGCGCACATATCCTTTTGCAATAAAGGCCATGTGCCGGCATACCTGCCCCTGTTCTAAAAATAGCTCATTCTTTTTAACCTGTTTTGGCTTGAGGATGCTTTGGAAAGCCGCCCATTCAGCATCATTGACCTTTATTACCTTTTCTATTTGTGTCCTTAGTTGTTCAACCATGTTCTTACTTGGTAAATCTTGATCAAAGTCAAGAAAGCAGAATGCCGTTCTAGCTTCCTTTGTATATAAATAAATGTTCACCTAAAATAATCAAAGCAATGTTCACTAGTGTAAAAATGGTATTTTTAGTTCTATATCTCATCGTTGTTTCTCAGGGTATTTTCTACCTCTATGCTTTAAGTGAGGCTTTATCGGGTATCTCAATGGATGCTTATGCCGAAATAAGGAATTCCACTGATAAGGTAATTGAATGGCCCCACAAGTTTGTATATCCAGCTGCAGTGCTCGTAGGTTTGATTGCTGTTGTCCTTTCCTTCATAAAAGCACCAGGTTCTCTGGTCTCTATTACAACTGCTATTGCGTTTGTGTGCGTTGTTGTGGATTTAGCCTTGGCTGTTAAGTTCAATCTGCCCATCAATGCACAGTTTCATACCTATCAGGCGGGGATGCAAGGTGTTGATTGGGAATCACTTAGGAATACATGGCTGCAGGTTTTAAATTATCGAGGAGTGTTGCAGGTGGTGGGATTTCTGGCGCTGCTAGTAGGAATGTTTAAATGATTAGTCTGCTATAATACAGCGTGTCGAAATTGTATGATACGCATATTCGCATGATAGGGCATTTGTACATCATTATTACTTATATCCACCCTTAGTTTTTAAACCTCTGATAGACAGCTTCTCACCTGAGCAACAAGTATGGACTCTGCAAAAAAGACTAAGGCTTTATCATTTGATGTCCAGTTATCAATGCTCAGCAGTTTCGTAACTCTTAACCTTTTATTTTTCTTATGAGCACACTTGCTTATGATCTTGTCGTGTTGATAGTAACATTTTTTTGCTGTCTCGTTTACAATTTTTTGCTGTACAGGCATCCTGCATATGTTGCTAAAAAAGGATTCACCTATTTGCTGGTGTTCCTGGCAATGTATCCGCTGCTGAACATGATTGCGCATTTAATTGCGGTAGGTACTCTTTCCGTAATTCGCTGGCAGCACGGGGTGTTTCAGTATGATATTAAATTTTATGCCCTCACACAGTTTGCTGTTCTTCTGATTCTGATCAATGCCTACCTGCTTAGCTGCATAAAACAGATTAGTCGCGGCAACTGGGGAACTTACCGGCACATGGTGCTTGCCTGTGTTTTGCAGATTGCTATTGTTCTTCCGTTGTTTCCATTCAATCCCATCAGCCTGTTGCCAGTGGCTACTTCCTTTATTTTAGTGATACGACTGATGCTGGCAATGCAAACTGGGCGTGTTAAAGGACTTAAGCTGGAAAAGAGTATAAAGGGTTGTACAACTTATGCATAATCTGTTGCTATTTTCTTATTGCAGAAGGAGCTTGATGTTGTAATGTATCAGTGATGATAATCCAGATTTGTAAATGAAAAAAGTAATACTGTTTGGCGCCACCGGTAACATAGGAAAAGCCATTGCCAGGGAAGTGCTGCAAGGAGGATACCGACTGTTGATTGTTGTTCGGAATAAAAATAAAGCAGAACAACTATCACATATCACAACTAGTTTCGTGGTTGCGGATATTACTGCACCGGGCTCACTGTCGGATATATGTCAGGGACAGGATATCGTAATTTCTGCCTTAGGTAAAAGTGTATCACCTAATGATAGAAGCAGGCAAACTTTCCGGGAAATAGACTTCGTAGGAAACTCTAATATTCTTCAGGAGGCCAAAGCAAGTGGCGTGAAAAAGTTTGTGTATGTTTCTGCCTTTCACTCTGAAAGGTACCTACACCTAAACTACTGTAGAGTGCATCATGAATTTGCCGAATTGTTGAAGTACTCAGGAATAGACTATACAATCATAAAACCTCCGGCTGTATTTAGTGCCTTTTTAGATATGATCGAAATGGCAAAGAAGGGGCAGCTAATTACGATAGGTGCTGGCGATAAAAAAACCAACCCAATTTATGAAGGCGACTTAGCCAAAGTTTGTGTGGATTCCATCAAGCATACCAAAGCTGTAGTTGAAGCTGGAGGTAAAGTTATATATACCAGGCATGAACTAAATGAGCTTGTTCAAATTGCCGTTAATCCGAAAAAAAAGGTTCGACACATTCCGCTAGGTTTAATGAAAACAGCTCTCCCCCTGATCAGGCTGTTTGATAAAAACATGTATGACAAGTTTTCCTTCTTCATTGAAGTAACGCAGCAGGATACAGTAGCGCCTCAACTAGGGGAAATGAGATTTGAGGATTATATCAGGAGCAAAGTGAAAGTATAGTTTTCGCTGTAGCGGTATAGAAGATTCACTACAATGGCCTTCTTCAGACCTCCAGTGAAAAGTATGAGCCATCAGACAAGGTGGAGCTCCCTGGCTCTCTTCAGGTACATGTTGATGGTACCGGTCCTGAGCTTCTTTCCCCTGATGGTTTTCAGGTTGATGCTGTTGCAGGTAACTCTAACTCAAGCTTGTGCTTTGGATGTAGCGGTAGCAGGTGGCCCTGCCGATGCCCAGTATCTTGGCTATCTCCTCCACAGTCTTTGTTCCGGAGTCGAAGAGTATCCTGGCTGACTTTGCCTTTTCCATGGCTGCTTTTGAAAGGCCTGTGGGTCTGCCGCCCTTCTTTCCCCTGGCCTTTGCTGAATCGAGCCCCGCCTTTGTTCTTTCGCGTATGATTTCCCGCTCAAACTCTGCCAATGAGGCAAAAATGTTGAAGGTGAACCTGCCGGTGGGAGTGGCCGTGTTGATGCCGTCCTGCAGGCTCACAAACTCCACCCCCCTTTCCTTGAATTCCGACACCAGGTCTATCAGGTCCCGCAGCGAGCGACCCAGCCTGTCCAGCTTCCAGACCACCACTGTGTCTCCGGAGCGTAACTGGTTTATCATCTTCTGCAGCTCCGGGCGCTCCTTGCTCTTGCCTGATTTCTTCTCACGGAATATCTGTTCGCACCCGTGTTTGGTGAGAGCGTCGAGCTGCAGCTCCAGCTTCTGGTCTTGTGTGCTGACCCGGGCGTATCCTATCTTCATAAGTGTCTCATAAACTCATCTCAAAAATAAAAAAAGATTTTGATTTTTGAGACGGCAAAATGAGACGCCATACAGGCTGTAGGGGCAGGTGCTGCTGCAGGTTCCACGATCTCATTATTCCCACGTTTTATAAGAAAAGTTTGTTAACCTATTTCAGGAGAAGCCCCCCCTTTATGTAACATTCATTTAAGTCGAAGCTAATTATGCGATTGCATCCGCTCATAAAGGAAGCTCAACTAACAGACACAGAATAAACAGTCGCCTTACATTCCCCCCGCCTTTGGCGTCTTTAATATTTTATGTTATATAATGGTATTTTATAAATAAAATACGTAAGAAATAAAATCCTTCAATTCTTTACTCGGCTTTAATTTAAAACTTCAGATATATGCAGACGCTAGAGATTACACTTGAAGCAATTCTTCAACATCATTTGGAGGCTTTTCGCAACAATGACATCGAAGAACTAATGAAAGACTACATTCAAGAGTCAGAGGTGTGGGGTCCGGATGGCGCTATGGTAGGACTAGAAGCAATTTCCTCCTTCTATTCATATGTTTTCACCCTTCTCCCAAAAGAGAACACCACCCTTGATTTAAAGCAACAGGTTGTCAAACAGGATAAAGCCTATATTGTCTGGAGCGCAGACAGTGCAGCAGTAGATATACCTATTGGTACAGACAGCTTCCAGGTGAAAGACGGCAAAATCCTGTGGCAGAGTTTGGCAGCTCACATCATACCTAAACCTTAGTCCATTCACCATATAATGTTGGAGTTATGCTTTCAATGTTTGAAAGTGTGACAGTAATTCTGTTACCGCCACATCTAGTGTAACTACATCTTGTGTAACTACATCTTGCACTTCCATGTTACGTCTTGTTGCGGTTAGCATGCAGGCCGACGAAACAGGGGTTGACTTGACCAAACAAGCTAACCTCCACCTTCCTGCTCAAAAATTCCACGTATTCCGGGACTGCAATTTTGTGAGTTAGTATGATTGCACCTTCTTCGGCTCTGGCATCAAGACCGTGGTGGAGATAGCCAATATGCTGGGTATCGGCAGAGCCACCTGCTATCGCTACATCCAAACTGCCAGCCTGAGTTAGACTCATTGGCTTAGCTATAGGGATGAAATTACTGCAGTAGATAAACACAGTAGCCGGAAAGCAAAAGCATCAATCTGCCATGGCAGGAATTATTACAGCTGTGTTTGTGTCTGCTTTTTAACTCTGAGAAGAGTTTTACATTACATGTTAGTTGGAGAGGGGTAGCTATTAGCTACCTCTTCTTTAGCTTGGCCAGGAGCGGCTGCATCATGCAGTTGATGCAAGCACTAGTCCGCCAAGGAGCAGGAAGGCGGCCAGAACAGCAACTATCAGCGCCAGGAGCCCTTTACCGCTTCTGACCCTCCGCCTGCTCCAGAATTTCCTATGACTTCCCCGCAGCTCATGCACAGGAGGCTGCCAACACCGCTCCCGTGCATGCCTGTAAGCAGCATTGCAAAGCCCTTTATAATGGCCTGTGCTGCGGCCTCTACTGCACCCTTTCTTTTCCCATGTACCGACAGTTTCTCTGAACCGCACTTAGGGCATTTGACTTTGTTCTCTACCATAGGATGTGTTTGCTGCACTCTAATGCTGTGTTCCTCTATAGCTTAGCAATATAACAGAATATTCGGGATGAGGTGCCTTCTCTATGACGAAAGGCCACTGGTTTTAAAGCAGCACTATCCCCCGAGCACGTCACACGCTTCTCGCTTCCTTGATTTATGAACAAAGCATGGGACGCCCCGTAAACTCTTTAACAGAAGCAGGAATGACTTCTGAAATGCCGCCCTAACTGCCTTACATGCCCTCACCTCCCTTTGAGGAGCAGAATCTAAACAAGTATCTTTTATATTCTTACGCGTGCAGTTTCTTAAGCCTCAATACCTCTCCGCATTACTGCTTTCTCCCCTCTACCGAGGCTATACCATAACTTTTTTAACCTAAACTTTATATCTATGAAACACAACTTATCTCAAGTGAGCAAGGACGTGCTGCGTGCCAGCACCCTTCTTGGACTGTTAGCAAGGGGCGCCAGGCTTTTTTCAGTACTGTTTATGGCTTTTTTCTTATTCAGCTGTGACTACATTGAAGAGGTGCTGCCGGACAAGGACCCGGTGGACAAAGCCGACAAGATTCAGCCCAAGGGCCCGAACCCGGAGTGGGCCCCTGACATTGACCCGCAGATGCTGGCTGTTATCGAGCAGTTCCAAAGCTACAACGTGGTGCCCTACCCGATGCTGACGGCAGAGCAGGCGCGGGAAGAGCCAACGTTTAAAGACGCCTATGTAGATTTGCTCCGGGAGAATAACATTATCCCAGAGCCGGCTAACGTGAACATCAAGCACATGACCATACCCAACGGAACCGGTCAGCAGCTGCTGGTGCGCACATACACCCCGCGCAGCGGCACAGGGCCCTTCCCTGTCATCGTGTACTACCATGGCGGGGGCTGGGTGATAACCGACCTGGACACCTATGAGGCGTCTGCCAGTGCGCTTGCTGAGAAAACCGGAGCCATCGTCATGTCAGTGGCATACCGCCAGGCCCCGGAGCACATGTTCCCGGCGGCACACGAGGATGCCTTTGCCGCTTACCAGTGGGCGCGCGAGCACGCCTCGGAGATATACGGTAACCCAGCCATGGTGGCCACTGCCGGCGAGAGCGCAGGAGGAAACCTGGCGGTAGCAGTGGCGATTATGGCCAGAGAGCGGGGAGTGCAGATGCCGGAGCACATTGTCTCCATCTACCCTATTGCAGACGGTGACATTGAGTCTCCTACCTATGAGCTGTATGAGAACGCCCTGTTCCTCAACAAGGCCCTGATGCGCTGGTTCTTCAACCTGTATGTGCCAGACTGGCAGACAGAGGTGCATCCGCTGATTTCCCTGGTGGAGGCAGACCTGAGCGGGTTGCCGCCAACCACCATCATTAACGCAGAGATTGACCCGCTGCGCTACGAGGGGGGTGTGCTGGCCCAGGAACTGGAAGCCGCAGGCGTGCCCGTGGAGCGCAAGGTTTACGAGGGCGTGACGCATGAGTTCTTCGGAATGAACGCGCTGCTGGAGGAGGCGGTGGCTGCGCAGCGCTTTGCCGCCATGCGACTCAAAGAGGCGTTTATGGAGTAAGTAGCTGGGACAGCAGCAGGTACGCTGCCCTAACTCTCAGTAAAGAAAGCGAAAGCTGCTTTATCATGTGATAGGGCAGCTTTCGCTTTCTTCATCCAAGCCAACTTCACCGTTAGGGCAGCCTTACCAATAAATAGCCACAAACAGCATTAGGAAGGCTAGACACTTTATTGGCAATAGCACGTAACAATTTGAATATTCAGGAGAAAAAGCATAAATGAATTGGATTGAGATGCTTGGTTATAGTCAAGCTTTAGCGGAAGTTGCAGCATGAGGGACACCTTTTTATGGTAGATGCATAAGCAAAGGCACGTTTCTTCTTTGCACTTCAAAAGTTGGAGGACGTTGTGCGAATAAGGTGAGAAAACGATTAAAGCCGAGGTGTTGCGGGTGCCCACGCCTCGGCTTTTTTGTTTGCTAAAAACAAGCTTGCTGCTCAGCACCCTTTGCCATGCCCCTCTCTGATGAACCTCCCTTTCAGCCTGCTCTCCTCAAGGCCATGAAACAGAGACACACCGCCTTTAAAAGACAGTGCCACTATAGTTTTTCATAGCTCTTAAAAGTACCTGGGCAATTCATCTATCCCAAATGACAATGCTGCTTAGGTGCCTCCTTAAAATACAGCTCAATATTTCCACATTTGCTGGGACAGAAAGTTTGGATGGCGAGGAGTCTGCAAACCGGCTGTATCATTATCGCAGCATTCTGCAACTTAAGGTAACAGGCACCTGCGAAATAAGAATAACAGCTGCTAAAGCAGCAATAGCCTCAACTAAAGCCACCATGGCTTATGGACGCAGCTCGTGAAGTTCTTTCTTCGGATTATTGACTTCGTTTCTCATTGTTGCATTTTTATGTTGCAGCTACTCTACAGCCAATTTGCAAACCTCCGGCAAACCAGAGCAAACGCAAGGCAAACAAAGAGCCAACCATCACAGCACTGATGAGGGACAGCTAAAAGGGGTGGTTACCACCTTGTCATGTCCTCATTTAAAGGGACGCAAACGGAGAGACCAGTATAATCACAGAAAGATAGCGTTTACATGGTGAACAGTCCTTTTTTAGAAGTTAGGAAAAAATCCAGGGAGAAGGCGCAGCGCGTATATAAGTCTTTAACCTTCAAAATCATACGCTATGAAAAAATCATTCACTTGCAGCACTTTGTTCGCTGCCGCGCTGCTCATTTTCTCCTCCTGCGACCCGGAAGATGACTTTGACTTCGAGCTTCCCGGAGATCAGGAAGGAAGCACAGCCTACGTTAGTAGCAACACCAGTGGCTTGGTGACGGTGCTGGAGGCAGATGGGCTGGGCGATGTAGACGTCATGCAGAAAAGTATTGCCTCGATGGATGCCGACGGCATCTACTATGACGAGGAAAGGAATGAGATCATCCTGGCATCACGAACAACTAACAGGATCGAGGTGTACCAAAAGATGAAAGACGGATCCCTGGAGTTGAAAACCACCAGCACGCCCGACTTCACCAATGCCAGGGAGGTAGCCGTAAGCGGCAACATGATTGTGGTGGTGCAGGATGCTGACCCAGCCCTGAACAACAACATGAACAAACTGTATGTGTACGAGCGCACGCCAAGTGGTGTGCACCTCCGCAATACCTACGATGTAGGCATCAACCTGTGGGGCATCCATGCTGAAGGCAGCACCCTCTATGCCGTGGTGGATAACTCCGGCGACATCGCGTCTTTTGAAAACTTCTTCTCTAATGCAGACGGCATGATCGAGCCGACAAAGCGTGTGACAGTAGGAGGCATCGTGCGGACACACGGCATCACCTACTCTAAAGAAGACCACAGGATGGTACTCACTGATGTGGGCGATGGCGCTGTGGCGGACGACGGTGCGTTGGTTATAATCGACAACTTCAGCAACGTGTTCAGCAGCACCGCACAAGGGGGCACAATTGGTGCCGACTCACAAATTAGGATTGAAGGCAGCAAAACCATGTTGGGCAACCCGGTGGACGTAGCCTACGATGAGGAAACAGGGTACCTATACGTAGCGGAGAGGGCCAACGGAGGCGGGAAGGTGCTTATCTTCGAAATGCCGATGTATAACGGAAACCTGTCGCCTGGCTACTCCAAAGAAGTCGCCGGCGCTTCATCCGTCTACCTAGACCAGGAATAGTTTCTCCGGGGGTACAGTTTCAGGTAGAGCAGTTTGCCTTAAGGCTGCTCTGCTTTCCTGTGCTCCTCAAGCTGCATGACAAGGGCTAACAGCATAAGCTGCAGGTGTCATGGTGCTCACGGCAGCGGGTAAATTGTCACCTAATGGGAAAGTGAACAGGGCTGAAGCATCCTTACTCACTGGTATATTAGTTATTGGTCCTAGTGAGCATAAGAGTCGTAGTAGAACAAGAAAAGGCTCCACGTGATGTGGAGCCTTTTCTTGTTTGTAGCCTACAAGCCCCCTTTATGATAAGCAGGAGCAGCTAAAGCTTGTAACCCACGCGTAATAGTTAGATCAAGGATTAAGCCTGAAGTTCAGGTAAGGGCCTATGTTCAGTGTATAGGTCTTGTTAAACCTACCCGGCATGTTCCCGCTGCCAAGGAAGATGTTCTTCAATCCCCTTTCCACGCTCACTCCATAGCCGATGGTCAGGCCCGCAACTCGCTTCTCCTGCCCCAAAGCCCCGCGCACACCGTAGTCGTGCCGGCTGTACCGGCTTTCAGTGTCCCTCAGCTCTCCCTGCCGCTCATGCAGCAGCCCTGCAAACAGGCCGGCCTGAATGGTGATGCCGGAGAGCGGTGACTTGCTGTTCTGAAGCAGGCTGTGCTGATACTGCAAATATCCTTTGTAGTAGATTAGCTCCAGCCCCTTTTCGCTATAGCTGCCGCCCCCGAAGGTTTTGTAGTCCTGGCCTGCCTTTGCTATGTTGACCCCCAAGGTAACCAGGCTCTTGTTGCCCATATGGTACCCAACCGTAAGGCCTACGCTCTCTTTGAATGTCGGGCTGGCGGAAATAAGGCTCCCCTTCTCAAAGCTCCTCTGCGTCTCATTGTTGAGTAGCCAGCTGTTGTGGTAGGAAAAGGCCAACCCAAGGCTCAGCCTGCCCTCCACCGGCTCCTTTTCACCGGCAGCATCGCTTTCAGCCGCCGTGACGCGCTTGGATGGAAGCAGGTCCGGCACAGCAGGCGCCTGCATGCCAGCCGGGGCCAGGCTTGTTTGCCTTACCTTCAGTAGCCCCACAAGGACCCCATCAGGCAGGCTGTCCGGGACAGGGGCACTGCTGTTTGCCGTAGGAGGTGCTGATGCTCTGTCTAAGGCAACAATGTTGTCCGGAAGTCCAGGAACAGATTTGACAATAGGCCTGGATGCCCTTTCAGCGCCACCTTCAAAGATGGTGCCTTTCTCTGGTTGGCCTGCCCGATGTCCCGGCAGGCTTTCGCCACTCCTCCCAAGCCGGGACAGCAGCCGCTTTCCATCGCTGCCAAAGGCGTTTGCATTGTCGTTGCCTTTATAGAAACCGGCAGCCGGATGCGCTGCCTCACGGGCTTTAGGAGAGGCTATGCCGGCCTCTGCCTTTCCGCCTGATAAAGGGATATTGCCTTCCTTCTTCAGATAATAGGCACCTGCAAACCCTGACATGAGCAGGAGCATGGTGGCTACCGCTGCCCACTGCCGCCAGTGCCTTTCCCTGCCACCCTCTCTGTCTAGCTCTTTGCTTATCCTTGTCCAGACCAGGTCGATGTTGAGTTGCTTGTTGATGGATTTCCAGGCGCGGGAAGGCGCTATGCGGTGCCGGGCCGAGTAACTCTCCCTTATCTTCCGGTATAAACCCAGCTCGGCCTGCTCAGGCGCTGCCTGGGAAGGTGCGCCCCCGTCCAGGGAAGCCGACAGGCCCTCCCACGCAAGGGCGGGAGCCTTCCTGCTTCTCTGGTCGAAGCTGCTTTTTACCTTCTCGCTGAGCTTGTCGTCCTTCTCCTTCATCGCCTATGGTACAGGGCCTGCCAATGTGGCGGCATTAGTAAGTAAACACTGTCTCGGCCCCTTTGCCGAGCCGGCTCACGACAATCTCGTAGATGTGCTCGTTTGCCTCTTCATTGATAAGAATGGTGGCCACTCCGTTCACCTCAAACACCTCCGCGTTGTCCAAAGAGGATGACGGAACTGCCTGGAACCAGTAAAGCGGGTTTAGCCTGATAGTGGCGGAGGCCGGTGCCTCCCGCTTGAGGACAACCTGGCTGCCGCCGGAGACGCTTTTTGCCACTGTCTCAAACTCCCCTGAGGAGCTGAGCTCAAAGAGCAGGGGAAGCTCGCTCCCGCTGCCCGTCCGGTACACGCCTTTCACGACAAGGCCGCTCCCTCCGCTCTCCTCCTCCTCATCCCCCTCAGCGGTTTCAAAGGAGATGGCAATGCGCCTGTAGCTCCCCTGCGGGACCTGGAACTTCAGCTCACCCGGGGCTTGATTTGGGGAAAAGGGGATGTACAGGCCCTGCCCGTACTCTTTTTCAAAATGAACGCTCTCGGCCTGCTCCCTATCTCCCTCAAACTCAAAGGAAGAGAGCACGGCATGCCCTTCCGTGAAGCGAAGGCCGCTGCCGGTGGCCTGCTCCCGCTGCATGTCCACCGCGAAACTGACATCCACGGGTATTTTGAACTCCTCCTCCTTTTCACATGAAAGGAAAAAGCAGGAGAGCAAAAGCGTTAAGCACGCTATATTCTTTTTCATCTGGAGAAGCTGTGGTCAGGAAGCCCTTGCCTTTAGGATTTCAGGGCTGCCGCTGTGTAGACTCGCCGCAGGCCGCAAACGTTGGAAGATAACCGTAATTTATTTTTATTTTCCCTACACCACGGACTCCGCTTTTGTGCCTGCCCCGTCGCTGTCTGCTATGGTGAAGGGGATGACTTTCCCCTCCCGCCTTGTGATAGCCTCCTTCAGCAGGTGCCTGGCCCTGTTTAGCTGCGAGCGGGAGGTTCCCTCGGAGGTGCCCATCAGCTCCGCGATCTCGCTGTGGTCGTACCCCTCGATGGCGAAGAGCTTGAGAACCATGCCCGCCTTTGCCGGCAGCCCGTCGACCAGGGCTATCAGCTCCTCGGCATGCAGGTCGTCCAGGGTGTTGTCTATCACAGGGTCAATGTAGGTTTGGTAGACATCCAGGTGCTCCCTTTCCCTCTGTTTTTTCTGGTAAGAGGCAAGCGCCGTGTTGACCATTATCCTTCGGACCCACCCTTCAAAGGAGCCGGTGAACTCATACGAGGAGAGGCTGCGGAAGACTTTGATAAAGCCCTCCTGCAGCACATCGCATGCCTCGTCCTCATCCTTTGCATAGGTTAGGCAGACATTGTACATTTTGTCTGCGTGCCTCCTGTAGAGCATCTCCTGCGCCTGGCGCTCCTGGGCGATGCACCGCTCGATGAGCTCTTTCTCAGACATAGCAAGAACGCTGGCCGCCTTTAAACGCAAGGGAACTGTGACAGCCAGCGGACTTCAGCAGCTCGCCAAAGGCTGGAATCAGAAAACCAGTAAGGTTGATTCTTCTGTTTTGTTCCATTTTTACTAATGAAAAAGTATTTTAAATATTGGTATAGTCTCAAATATTTAAATCATAAAGGATGTTTCAGGACCTTCTCAACAGGATAAAAGTATGCAATACATGCAAATAAAAGCATATACATAGAATATTTATTTTGAATATCCTATGTTCCTCCCCTGGCGCTTTATTAGAATCTGACAAATAGCGAAAACTCTATAGAAGCAAAACTTCCTGGATGAGACCAGTATCCACAGAAAAATATTCCGGGCTGCTCAAAAAGCTTAATTAACTGTATGTAAATCACTTAGCACGGCGTCCCATTCAATTAGTGCTAAGCTATATAGAAAATAATTGATTTTTTTCTGGTGCGCTTCCAACGTTTAGGGCCCGGGGCCTGTCTATCCCCCAAACAACCTAATTTAAGACCTATATGAAAGCTTTATCCCTATTACTGATCGGTTCCCTGTCACTTGGCCTGCTTGCCTGCGGGGAGGAGGAGACCGCAGCCCCACAATCTCAGGTGGGCCTCAGCTTTAACACCATTACAGCAGCAGCCCCCGTGAGCGGCAGGACGGCCTCCACCAACAGCCTGTCCTTCAGCTCCGGCACCATCACACTGAGTGAGATTCAGTTCGAGGCAGAGGGCGACGCTGACTCCCTGGAGGTGGACTTTGAGCTGGAGCAGGACGTGCGGATAGATTTCGCCACCGGCGCCACCTCTCCTGACATCAGTGCCGTTGCTATCCGCCCAGGCACCTATGAGGAGATAGAGGTGGAGATGGAACTCCAGGATAAAGGCACCCAGCCCGCCATTGTGCTGAACGGCACCTTCACTGACGCACTGGGGCAGGCCCACCCGGTGCGCTTCGAGTTCAACTCATCTGAGAGCTTTGAGGTGGAGAGAGAAGGCACTGTCACCTTTGCCGAGGGGCAGAGCGTAGTAGCACAGGTGACATTCAACCCTGTTGCCTGGTTTGCCGGTGTCTCCGCAGAAGAGCTCTTAACGGCAACAAAGAACGAGCAGGGTGTTATCGTCATCAGCTCGACCCAGAACACCGATATCTTTGAAGAGGTGGCCGATGGCCTGGACCTGGCAACAGAGGTGGAAATAGAGGAAGAGGACTAAGCGGCGGTTTCTCAAACGATTCATCATTAAAGACAAAAGAAGAAAGACAATGAAGCAAGCGAATATACTCATGGTGCTGCTTTTAGCTGCCGTAGGACTTTTTAGCAGCTGCGAGAAAGAGGAAGGCCCGACAGCCAGCGCCACCTTTACCACCATCACAAGCGGTGACATTGACGGGGATGTGACAGGCAACGGAGGCTCTTTCACAAAGACCTACACCTGGCAGAACTCCATGCCCACTGCCGATTACAACATGGACATCACCGCCTCCAGGGGAGGAAGCTTCCAGCTCGTGATAAAGGATGCTGAAGGGAAAAACGTGCTTGACAAGAAGCTCACTGCCGGGGACGGGGAAGACTCAAAGTCAGGAGTGACCTCCTCTTCCGGTTTGCCCGGAGCGTGGACCGTGACCATTGTTTTGACAGACTTTAACGGTGACGGCAGCTTCTCCCTGAGCAAGGGCGACTAGGCCTGTTTTTTTATGAAGAATTATACCTAATACTACTTATGAAAAGCCATCTCTTTAAGAGGTGGCTTTCTTTTTTTATATACACCTGCAACAGTTCATTGCCTTCTAGCGCCAACCCTACCTGTTCCCTTTTTACAGCCCCTGCAGCTCCGGTGTTAACCGCATTGCTGTCATATGAATCGCCTATCATATGAAGTAAAAAGCATATGATAGGCGCATATGCAGGTCATATAACATGATAAACTATTCATATAAACAAGGCTACATATAATATAGAGGCAGGGAAGTCCCTGTGCAGGCGTAAAAGGAGCAACGCTGCATGATGGGAACGGCTGTAAAAAATTGCATTTTTAAAACCCTATATAGGAAACGAATTGCAATGCCAAGCGTATTTCCCTTGCCGCCAGAACATGCCAGTGCTGCATTTTGTGTCACTTCGTGTAAGGCTGCGCAGGTAGGAGATATCCATTTGTTTCATCTGCTGCCTTTGGTTTTTTGCAACATTATTATACCAATAAGATGTGCGCCCTTGAGAACAAAGACTTAAAGCTTAAGTATGATATCATCGTGGCCAAGCTCCGCGCGGCCATCGCCCGGAATAAGAATGCTTTCCCGCAGCTCACCCTCATCAGCACGTACCTGGACGCCACGCTGGCAGATGCTGAGGGGGAGGAAGACTACCTGCAAAAGCTCGAGGGGCTGTGTTCTTATCTGAATGAGATGGGCGCCATCTCCTATATCGTGCGTCACCTGCACCACAACCTGTGCGCAGACGTCGAGTCGGCCAAAAACAACAGCGTGTTCTTCAACCAGAGCAAGGATTATATTACAATGCCGAAATAGATTTTTATTTGAGTGTGTGATGGAAGTCAGGTAGTGCTAATACGCTGCCTGGCTTCTTCTTTTTAGATCAGCTGATGGCTGGAAGCCATACGTGCGCTCCTTTTACTGCTTTATGAGGTCGCTTTACCACAGGCAGTGTAACGCCTACCATTTATCTTGCCCTCCTGGAACGCTTCTGCAGCGATTTTTGTGCTTATTATCGCATTTGCTGCATATAGCTGCTTTAGCCGCTGCAACAGGCAAGACACGTTCACCCACTGACTTTCATAAGTTCATTCCCTATGGCGCCCGAAGAAGTGCACGCCTCTGCCAATGATGGCATAAAGGCAAAGTATGATGCCATCGTAGCCAAACTACAGGCTACCGCAGCCAGGCATAAGGCTGCTTTCCCGCAACTGGCAGCCATTGAAGCGTTTTTGGGCATCAGCCTGCCGGAGCCCGGCAAAGACGAGGACTACTTGCAAAGGCTACAGGAGCTGTGCGCCTACCTCTATGAGCTCAGCGTGAGTTCTTACGTCATCCGCCACCTGCACTACAACCTGACGCTGGACGTGGAGGCGGTAAGGCACGGAAACGAGCTGGTTAGCCAGGACGAGCATTACCTTATCATCCCCAGGTAAGGCGCAGGGTCCGCGTCACCTTCACCCGCCTCCCGAACGCACTAACATTGAATCAGCCTTTGTCCCTGCGACAGCTAAAGTCAGAGGAATTGCCTTATATTTGATTTGTCTCTCCAGTAACAAGGTGCAGCCAGCATCATTCCATTCCCCTGGCCAGCCATGGCACGAAGTACTGCCAGGCAACTGGCCCCGAAGCTACACCTGAGCCTGGAGAAGAAAACCGACTTGACATTTACCTCCAGCTGCAAAGCACACCATGAAGTACTACAAGTTTTTGTCCGGGCTTCCGCTCCTCAACAAGTATTCCTACAAGTTCCTCTTTGTCTCCTTCCTCGGCATCCATGTCCCGCTCATCGGCCTTATCCTGTTTATCGTACTGGGGCCTGCTGCCGTGCTGGAGCCGGCCATCGTGATTGGTATCACCCTGCTGCTGACCCTGGTCGCCACAGGAGTTACCCTCTATATTCTGCATCAGCTCATCTCGCCCATACGCCTGGTGAAGTCGGCGCTGCATGAGTACCTGACAGTGCAGAAACTCCCCGCCCTGCCCACCCAGTACAGGGACGAGGTGGGGGTGCTCATGCATGATGTCCAGCACACCATCACAGCGGTGAGCGGCCTGCTGGAGGAGAAAAGGGATTTGCTGGCCATGCTGGCACACGACCTGCGAAGCCCCAACATCAACATCCAGCAGGCAATGCAGCTGACAAAGGAGGAAAAAGACCCTGATATAATAAAACAGCTGTACAGGAGCGTGGAGCACTCAGCCGAAAAACAGCTGGCGCTGATTGAGGCGGTGACAGGCCTGTGGAGGCACGAGAGCACGGGCGTGCAGCTCTACGACCTGCAGCGGGTGCAGCTATCCGCTGTCCTGAAGGAGGTGCTGCGGCAGCACGACGCCACGCTTGCGCGCAAACAGCTGGTGGTACAGGACAGGGTGCCGGAGGGAACCCATGTCTGCGCAGAGCCCAGCCTGATTGCGGAAATCTTCAGCAATTTGCTTTTCAACGCCATCAAGTTCTCGAGGCCCGGGGGCGAAATCAGCATCTGGAGTGAAGAGGGAAACGGGAGCATCAAGGTCTTTGTAAGGGATCAGGGGTTGGGGGTTGGGGTTCAGGCAAGAGCAGGCCGAAGCCCTGTTCCAGCGCTTTACCCCTTTCCGCAAAAAGGGGACCGGGGGCGAGGACACCATAGGGTTAGGATTGTACCTGTGCCGCAAGATGCTCCACAAGCAGGGCGGCTCCATTACCGCCCACAGCCCCGGGGAAGGGCAGGGAGCGGTGTTCACAGTGGAGCTGAGGGCTGCAGAAGCCTGCTGATTAAGATAACGCAGCAAGGTTATGAACAGGCAATACCACATGTATTTGCCGCCCGCACTCTTTGCCGGAACAGGTTGCAAGGTTCACTTTACTGCCCCTGTTCACTATCTTCCTGTAACAGCAGCAGAAAAATACAGTAGGCATACCTAACTTTATATATACATATTAGCTATGTTTACGTTCCCATAGCATAGAACAGGCTGGCATGAGTGAATTAACTGAGTTTTTAACCCGGCTTACCGACTGCGACATGCTTGTGCTGACGCTCGTCAGCACAAACCGCCTTTACTGCCGCTTCTTTCTCCACGGCCTGTACCAGGATAGGATGTTCCTGTCAGACCCATTGCTGATGGCGGAGCTGAGCCTGCTGATGGGTGAGGGGGAGGTGGTAGACGCCGGCGGGATAGCCAGGCTGAAGCAAACCTTTCTGGCAGTCTGAGGCTGCACATTTTGGCTGTTCCCTTAAACCAAGTAGTTGCCGCATCGTACACTAGGTTTTTTCACAGTTACAGGTAGTTACAAGAAGAGGGGGCATTTAAGATGCATTTCGACATAGACAGGTTTTTCGACAGGGTGCAGGAGGAGGCGCTCACAAGGCAGGAGGCCAGCCGCGCCATCCACGTTGAAATCAGGGACGCGGAAGCCCAGAAGGTGGCTTTCCTGGACCAGGCCACCGAGAATCCCGAGTTCTACAGGTTCCTCAGCGGCCAGATAAACCGCTACGTTCTTTACCTCAAGGTGCTGTACAACAGGATTTCCCCACAGGGAAAAAGAGAGTTTGACGTGCAAGGATATGACACCGGCAGTTCCAGTGCCTGCCACACCATGAGGCTGCTCCTGCAGCTGGAGCAGCTGGAAAAAAGCAGGGCGCGCTAAAATAACTGCATTATCCTTCATAAAACAAGAAGGCTCCTCATCTAGAGGAGCCTTCTTCATAAGCCTGCTGTTATATGGAAAGTAAGAAATGGAAGTTGCCATAGCCTCTAAGATTACGCATTTATCCGTAAGCTTATCCGCCTTTATTTGCTGAGCGAAGGCAACCTACCTTCTGTTCCCCTTTGTTTCCTTGTGCGTGAAGACAGGAGAGGGAAGTAGAAAGCCCCCGCAACGCGGAGGCCCTTTTCAACAGTTTACCTATTCGTTCACTACTTTTTAGAGGCGTCGCCGCCTTTCTCGTCCATTCTGACAACACCTGTCTGGCCCTGCGCGTTGGTCATCATTACCTCATACACCAGAACACCTGCAGTGGCCCCTGCGGCAGGCTTTATGGCATAGATGTCCCCTATTGTCCAGTCTTTGTAGGTGTCGCTCTTCAGCGCTGCCTGAACTGGCGCCGGTAGCTGGTCTTGTGTTACTTTCTCCTTTTTCTCTTCCTGGCCCTGCTGTGTTGCCGGGGCCTGCTCCTGCGTGGTAGTGGTCTGTGCATTTGCATCCATTGAAGACATTCCCATTAATGCGATGGCTGCTGCCAGAAAAGTTACTTTTTTCATAGTTTTATTCTTTAAGTTCTGCCTCATGCAATAGCAGAACCGTGCCAAAACAGTTAAAGGCCATTTTATTAAAAGGCTCTCAGCGCTTTACAGATTTACAGAGAAATAAGCAAAAGACGGGAAGTGTGGAAGCAATGCGTGGACTGTGGGCCTGACTCCACACTCTGTGGATGATTACCTCAGGTGCGCACAAGGGAGGTGAGAGTTGCCCTTCTTCCCTGCCGGGGCGGCTTGTAACCCTGAGGTTGTTTTCCGGGTATGAAGATGTCTTTCTCCCGGATAGAGCCAACTGTCTGGCTTTGGGAGGGTTGATAAATTTAGGCATATGGAGAAGTTCAATGAGCACGTGCTGCCTTTCCTGGAGGGGGAGGACATCCGGTACCAGCACAACGGGGAAGCCAAGGCCATGTCGGCAGACTACTTCAGGCGTAACTTCCGGAGCGTGGCCGCCACGGAGCTGCCCCACATCGGGCAGCGCTCCTTTTACTACCAGAGCGTGCAGGACCCCGACCTGGTCCTGCGCTTCAGACTCTCCCAAACAACCGGCCTGTCGGCCATGCTGATGCTGCACAGCGACTTTGAGAAGCAACTGAAGGTCCTGGGAAGCCTTTAGGTGCTTTTTAGCTTTGAATTCAGGAGATGAAAGAGAACCAGCTCCTACGCATCAACCAGGCTGCCGCCAGCTACTTCAAGCAGGCAGAGGCGGCGCCACAGCCCCACCATTTCGACGACTGGCTGGAGAGCATGAATGGGCCCATGCAAAACTACTTCAGGAGGCAAGGCTTTGAAGCTTCCAAAGACGTACTGGATTTCCGCCGGTTTGTGGCCGAGCAAAATGGACAGGGGCTGAAGGAGTACATGCGGCGGCACCTTTCCGGGCGTGATTACGAGGCATGGCTGCAGCAGAATTCATGAGGTTCTGATGAGCATAACCTTGCTTATAGGCTATAAACAAGATTATAGTTTAATAGGACAGCTCTTACCCTTACCGTCAAAACAGAGCTGGTGGCGTGCGTGTCACAAAAATTCTAATAGCTTATCCAGGGTTAGGGGCTTTTGGATATAACCAATGGTTGGGTAGTTCCTTGCCTTTGCCATATCCAGGTGGTGCGCGGAGGAGCTAAGCAAAACGATGCTGATGGCGGCAGTGCTCAGGTTAGCAGACTCCTGAAACTCCTCCAGAAACTCGAAGCCGTCCATGACCGGCATGTTGATGTCCAGCAGAATTAACACGTGACATTGCTTTCTCAGATATACTTCCCTGAGTATATCAAGGGCTTCCCGTCCATTCTTCGCTAGCTGGACATCTGCTTCTGCCGCCGCTTGTTTAAGTAGTCTCTGCGTTAAAAAAGCGACAGTAGGATCATCATCCACCAGTAGTATCTTTTTTATTTTTGATTCTTCCGTTCCTGTCATACATCTAGCGTTCCTGTCATACATCTAGTATATAACTTAATATACGGGGATATTCCACTAAACAGGCACTCCTGTGAAAGTACCAAAACGCCTGCCCCCTCCAGGAGGCTCTGGGGGCGTTTTCACCTATAACACCTATTATGGTAAGTACGAAGACTGCTGATTATAAAAGCATCTCAAGAACTTCACGTTTTTTTGAGATTTCCTATTTCATTGACCCGTCCTGAAATCAATGGACAGCGCGAGCACTGTTGAATAAGCATGACAACTGAAGGCAGGGTTAAGGCAGGTGGAAAGGGGCATTCAGGCGCTTCAACTAAGTCAGAGTGAGCTTGAAAATATTTTCTCAAGAGCCTCTATT
Organism: Pontibacter pamirensis; assembly: GCF_010015475.1. GTDB lineage: Bacteria > Bacteroidota > Bacteroidia > Cytophagales > Hymenobacteraceae > Pontibacter > Pontibacter pamirensis. The sequence continues at coordinate 21,212 of NZ_SSNI01000045.1, read as the reverse complement.
ATAGTTACTTGAAATAGAGTTGTACAGAAAAAGCGTTGACCGGTTGGAGAGAACCCTCATGGCTTTCCCTGGTACCCAATGTACAAGGAAGTACAGGAGACAGGGAAGAGCTCAATTGCATTGAGTCGCTGCTTATGAGGTGGTGCACCGAGCCTTCAAAAGCGCTTTGCTTTGTCTAAGGCACGCGCTGGGTGTTAACCCTTCAAACCGTGCTTCGTTTGATAAGCTAACAGAGCAAAAACACAGGCACATGAAAGATAACAGAGGAACAGACGCGGACAGTCCCAAAGATATACCCGGTAAAGGATGGAAGCAGGTAATGCTGAGGGTAAAAGGGCAGTTAGGCGCTGACAATATTCACATTGTAGCAGCTGGTGTTGCCTTTTACTTTTTCCTGGCGCTTTTCCCTTTGCTGACAGCCATCATCTCCATCTACGGACTGGTAACAGAGCCGGCAGTGGTAGAACAGCATATAGAGCAGCTGGCGACCTATTTACCGCAGGAGGCCCACGACCTGCTGGCAGAAAGACTGCGCAGCATGGCAAAGGACGCTTCTGGCTCTGCGCTTGGATGGGGCGTAGCGCTTAGCATTCTGCTTAGTCTGTGGAGTGCCAACAGCGGGACCAAGTCCTTGTTCGAAGGCATAAACATTGCCTATGACGAAGAGGAAGGGCGTGGATTCTTAAAGCTAAATGGCATCACCATGCTCTTCACCGTTGGGGGCATTGTACTGGGCAGCCTTGGTTTTGCACTGGTAGTGGCCTTTCCTGCGCTGGTGGGCAACCTTGGCCTACCCGGTACGCTGGAAACGGTGTTGCAGTGGGGAAGATGGGTGCTGTTGGCTGCTGTGCTGATGTTTGGGCTCGCCGTCCTCTACAAAGTGGCTCCCTACAGAGACAATCCTAAGTTCAGGTGGGTAAGCTGGGGCTCTGGTGTGGCCACCGTCCTGTGGCTGATAGGTTCCCTGCTGTTTTCGTGGTACGTTAAAAACTTCGGCAGCTACAGCGAGACCTACGGTCCTGTTGCCGCTGTCATCATCCTCATGCTATGGTTTAACCTGACCAGTTTTGTCATCCTGCTAGGCGCCGAAATAAACTCGGAGCTGGAGCACCAGACTGCAAAAGACACCACTACTGGGCGGGAAGAGCCGATGGGGCAGCGCGGTGCCTTCCATGCCGACAGAGTGGCCGGCGGCACAGAAGACGATGGCTCACCTGATAACGGTGGGTCAGGCAGTGACAGAAGAGATAACGGCAGGCCAGACAGGAGATACCAACAATAGCATCCGAAATATAGAAAGTTCCTGCTTACTGAACATATAAAGCGTTATAGAACAATAAGCCGCTTCATAGTAAGTAGAACAAGTCCAAGAGTAAGGCTTTTTTCTTTATATTAGCTATACTTGTTCACAGACCCTTCTCCAAGGATAATTAGCCTTGCCCATGAATTGAATTTCTATCGAAGAGCGGCTCCCGGAGCAGGGAAAGCCTATCATCCTGACACTGACAGATGACAAGGGAGCCAGAACTGTTGAGTTAGGCTATGTTGATGCCGCTAAAGCGATACACACTCTCATTCCCACAGAGGCCACCTTCAGCGTTGTCGCCTGGATGCCACTTCCGGACCCTTACATGGGGTAAGGAGGCAGGCAGGTGCTCGTTATCTTATTGGTGGAGCAGCCTTTCGATGTCCTCTATCTTGCCAAAAAGCACCAGGATGTCTCCGGCCTCGAACCTTGTATCGGGGGAAACCACCCCTACGGCGGCTGGTTTTTTGTGAGGCTTTCCAAACAGGTTCCGGCTATCCCTCATCCGGATAACGGTCAGCACGTTGATGTTGAACCGCTGCCGGAAGTTTACCTCCCCGATAGTCTGCCCCACATACCTGTCCGGCACCGTGGCCTCAATAATGTTGTAATCCTCCGTCAGGTCAAAGGAGTCTATGACCCCCTTCATGTCCATGCTCTTGGCATGGCGCTCGGCTGACTCTGCCTCCGGGCTGATTATTTTGTCCACCCCGATAGCCTCCAGCACGGTCTGGTGCAGCGGCGATATGGCGCGCCCGATGAGTTTTTTTACCTGCAGCTGCTTCAGGTTCGCCACCGCCATCACAGAGGCACCGAAGTTCTCCCCGATGCCCACCAGCACCACGTCTGTGTCATGGAGGGGGAGGGTGCCCAGCGCCTGAATACTGGTGGCGTCAAGGGCCACCGTGTGCGTGACCAGGTCTTTATACTGGGTGACCTTTTCCAGGTCCTTGTCGACGGCTATCACCTCATGCCCCATCTCTGTCAGCCTCATGGAGAGCGAAGAGCCAAAATAGCCTAAACCGATGATAATGTACTTCATAAGTGCTGTCTTTGCTTACGTGATGATGATGCTCTCTGTCGGGTAGCGGTAAAACCGGGTGTTCACTTTTGTTACGATGCTGGCAATCAGGGTAAAGATGCCCACCCTGCCCAGGAACATGGTGATGATGATAACGACCTTGCTCCCGGCATGAAGGTTCCCGGTGATTCCTAGGCTCAGCCCAACGGTGCTGAAGGCGGAGAAAGTCTCGAAGGCAATCGTTATCAGCTGTATCTCCGGGTTAAAGTAAGAGACTAGCAGGGTTGCCAGGCCAATGACCAGGAAGGAAAGCAGCATGACGGCGAAAGCCTCCCGCACCGACTTACTTGCAATCTCACGACCGAAGGCCTCTAGCGCGCGATGCTGACGGTGTTCATGACGGCGAGCGCGAAGGTGGTTGTTTTTATTCCCCCTCCCGTTGAGCCGGGCGAGGCCCCTATCCACATCAGCAGCAGGTAAACCAGCACCAGGGGAAGCGTGAGCTGGGTCATGTCCACGGTGTTGAAGCCGGCAGTGCGTGGTGTGACGGAACCGAAAAGAGAGGTTACAAACTTGCCATAGCCTGTGTGGTCTGCCAGCGTGCTGTTATATTCCGTAATAAAGTAGATGATGGTGCCGGCAACAAGCAAAACAGCAGTTGTGATAAGCACAATCTTGGTGTTGACGGTGACGATGCGGGAAGTATGAACATACTTTTCATCAAAGTTGACCTGCCGAAAACGGTTCCGGCTTACTTCCATCAGGTACCCATACAGGTTGAAGAGAATGGGGAACCCGATACCGCCAAGGATGATGAGGCAGATGATCACCAGCTGGAAGTCATAGTTGTACCTGAAGCCAACATCGTTCAGACCTGCGGTCATAGTAGAGAAACCGGCGTTGCAGAAAGCAGAGATGGCATGGAAAACAGAGAATCCTATCCGGTCCGGCACTCCCGCAAAAGCAGCGTCACTGATAGTGGCGTAAATGAAAGCGGCACCCACCGCTTCTACAGTGAATGTGAAAACCACAATTTTCCCGACAGTGCGCATGGTCTCCCCGAGCTTCTCCTCGTTCATGATGTTCTGCATGAAGAGCTGGTTACGGAAAGAGGCGTTCCCTTCAAAGAACATAGCCAGAAAGCTGGTAAAGGTGATAATGCCCAAGGCACCCAGCTGAATCAGAATGAGGATAATGATTTTCCCGAACAGGGTGAAGTAGGTAGCCGTGTCCACCACGATTAAACCGGTTACGCACACTGCGCTTGTGGAGGTGAACAGCGCGTCGAGCAGGGTGATGCCGCCCACTGTGGCCCTGGGAAGAAGCAACAGCCCTGTTCCAATGAAGATGAGGATGAGAAAGCTGAAGACAAAGAGAAGGGCGGGGTTAAAGCGGATGCGGTAGAGGTTAATGCTGCGCTTGGAAAGCTCTATCAGGAAGGTGTAGACGATAAGCCCGGAGGTAAAGAAATTTCGCGTGATGAACTGCTCTGCCCCCGTGCCCCCGAAAAACTGGTCTGAGAGGAAGTGGACAATTATTCCCCCTACCAGGAGCAGGACCAGAACGTACTCCACCACGAACCAGCCCTTGCTTACCCCGTGCCTTTTGGCCAGCAGCAGGCGAAGCGTAAGGATGAGAAAGAGCAGAAGGGAATAGCCAACATAGAAGTTGCTCAGGGTTTCTTTTTCCCCTTCTCTGTGCACAAAGCCCAGGTCGTAGAGCAGAATTCCGATTCCTATCAGGCTCAGGTAGAACAGGGTATTGTCGGCCTTATCCAGAAGGCCGTAGGCTTTCTCATTTATACTATCGCTCAGCTGCTTTCCGAATAGATTTTTGAACATTAGTTTTTCCTGATGTTAAGGAAGAGAACATACCGCTGCAGTCATTTGGCAGCCTCTGCTACTATACTATGCTGCAATCACCTATGTTACTCTTTTTTGCCTGCTGAAAATACTATTTTTAGCAGAACACCTTTGTTACACCGGTAGCCATACAGCGCATTAAAACAAAATCTGGGCAGCAGCGTTGGTTAAAAATTAGTCTACGCGTCTGCCCACTTTTAAAGTGGCACCAGGCCACTGCTTCGCGCTGTTGCACACCTCGAAGTAGTGGCCTGGTGACTTGTGACCAGTAAAAGGAGCTTGTGCCAGAGCCGGAGAAAATAAAGCTGTTAGCCTAGGGAAATAACAAGCTTGCTATTAGCCGGGCGCTGTAGTTTGCCAAAAAGCATTAATTTAAAGAAATGGAGGAGCAACAGTTCCGGCGCATAGGTCAGGCCGCCGCCGATTACTACAGACAAGCAAGGGCAGAGCCGGAGCCAAGCCATTTTGAAGACTGGCTGAGCACCCTCAATGAGTCGATGCGAGACTACTTCAGAAAAGAGGGTTTCGAAGCCTCCAAAGGCGTAGTGGATTTCCGTCGCTTTGCGGCAGAGCAAAACCGGCAGGGACTGAAGGAGTATATGCGGCAGCACCTTTCCGGGAGAGATTACGAGGCATGGCTGCAGCAGAACCCATGAGGATTTGGTGAACATAAGAGCTGTTATGGGCAAGTTCTATCTTTCTTCGTAATTCCAAACCCATGTACCACTCCGCTTATCTATTCTGCCTAAGCCGGGAAAGTCAAAATGAAAGGCGTTTACGAGCATATTGTCCTTATAAGCTAATTCGAGTAGCTTGATTCGGGAGAGTTTTGCCTTCTGGTGATCCAAATCATAGTTGGTTTGCCAGTCTATTCGCTCAATGTGTAAGGGGTGAAGAAAGGCGTCAGAAATGTACAGGAGCTGTTCCCTGCCTGAGTGGATGATCAGGGCTATCTGTCCAGGCGTATGACCGTCGGCCCTAACCGCTGTGATTCCGGGAATTAACTCTACAATATCGCCTTTGATCAAGTGTAGATTTTTATTTTTAAGCTTGGTGATGTTCTTTTCAATGAAGAATTTGAATAAGGCAGGTTGATTATCAGACTGTGAGGAATGCCAGTATTGCCATTCATCTCCGTGCATGTGAAAACGTGCAGCAGGGAAATTTAACTGCGCGTCTGCGGAATAGACGCCGCCAATATGGTCGGGATGAAAGTGCGTGATGATGACATCAGTGATGTCCTCTGTGCGTATGTTTTCTTGCTGCAGCAAATAATGTAGTCTGCCTTTGAACTCATGCGAAGCACCTCTGAAAACAATGGGCTTTTCAGAGAAACCAATTCCCGTATCAATGAGTATTTTCCGATCCTCGTGTTGAAGCAAGATGGCTATAAAGGGAGATGGAATGTTTTCGGGAGTACCGTTATACTCTTTCAATGCTTCAGTCAGTTCCTCTGCATCAGCATTGATGAAAAAATCTTTTGCCATGTATTTGAACTGCATATCCTGGAATATCATGCAATCAAATGCACCTATTTTTAGCTTAACAACCTCTGTATTTATACCAGACGCTGTATTAAGAGTGATAATTGGGCTATTCAGAAGGAAAGGAGATAAGCCCACAAGAGCCGAGCTACTTTTTAGGAACTGCCGTCTTTGCATGGTAGAAGATTTTTGCGTTTACAATATTACCCATGTTCCCCACACCTAGGTTATAAAGTAAACTCCTGCCAGTCCGTCTCTAACTACTATAGGTTCTACTATTTTAGCCTGGTAAAGGTCAATCAACTAAAAGGAGTTATTCCCTCTGCTGTACTTCTCCCTGTCCGCCTCTTTTATTTTCTCTTCGTTTAGAAACACCATTCCTGTGGTGTCTATTTCTCTTTCCAAGAACCATGGAATCATACTGCTCGGGTACATCCTGATACTTTATACTTTCCTCTTTTAAAAGATTTGAATAAAGTGCATGGTTGAAGTTGATGTATCTCCGTCACCTATAATCCTTTTCTGTAAAAAAGCTGTTGAGCAGTTGGTCTCATAAGATTAGAATTTGGAGTTACTAAAGAAGATGGACTCATCAAATACAAAGAGAAGGTTTAAGAGGGTGCGAACTTCTCCTAAGAAGGATAGTATTAAACAAGTTACAATATGCTTTGTTCTTACAGTATAAAAATTTATCAGAAAAGTTAAAGATTAAATTTATTAATGTCAATACTTATTCTATAGTATTAACATCGTAAATCGTTTACGACTGTTAACAGAGCTTTATAATAGAAATCTAGCTAACAACTGCTGCAGCTAATCTTTAAAAACATCTTTTTAAGCAGGAAAAACGCCTCAATCAACTTTTAAAGAACGAGGTATAAGGACAGGCAAACTTGTCCGCTGTCCCAGAGAGGGATAAGTTTGGCAGTAGATTCTTAGGGTAAGTTGTGAGCATGAGCTTATAACGTGCTTTATGTAAAACAGGAGGGTGTCGTGTTGCGCTGCTGTTCAGTTCCTGCCTGCCATCACTCCCCCGTCTACATCCCAGATGGACCCGGTTACCCAGGAGCTTTTGTCTGTGAGCAGGAAATGAATGACATTGGCAACATCCTGCACCCGCCCGACTCTTCCTATCGGGTGAAAGGAATTGAACCCCTGCAGTGCCTCCTCTATTTTATCTTCCTCGATGAACGCAGCGTAGATAGGTGTCACCACCACTGCCGGGGAAACGGCGTTGACGCGGATATTGTAGTCTGCCAGTTCCATGGCCAGGTGCTGGGTAAGGCTATGCAAACCCGCCTTGGCCATGGAATACGCGGAGGAGGGAGTTGCCTTGACTGCCTGTTTGGCCCACATAGAACCGATGTTGACGATGGACCCGCCCCCGTTGCCTCTCATCACCCTGGCAACTTCCTGGGTGATGAAGAAGAAGGCCTTGTTGAATGCGTGGTAGCGGTCATAGTCCTCCTCGGTATGCTCAAGAAAGGGCTTTGGGCTGAAGTATCCTGCTGCATTGAGCAGGTACTTTAAATCAGGAAACGCTGTCTTTAAGTTGCTGCTGAACTGCAGCACCTCAGGCAGGCGCGACAGGTCTACGCCTGCTGCATGAACTTTGCCATGGGCGGAAAGCTCCTCCCTTGCCGCCTCTAGCTTCTTGCCGGGCCGGCCCACGATTACCACTTCGATGCCGCCTCTGAGCAGCAATTCTGCTGTGGCCCTGCCCATCCCTGTCGTGCCACCTACTATCAATGCCTGATCTGCCATCTTCTCTTCTTAGTCGTTAATTCACTTTTGGTTGTTAATCCATATGATACGGAAGCAAGGAAGGTAAGGGGGTGCGGAGAGTGATAAATCAGTATCCCTGTTCAGTTGAAGCAGCCCCTTTTAAGTTTCAAAACCTGAGAAGGCTGTTTTAGCCAGATTCCGGTGGCACAGCCGACGTATGCATGCCACTCCCCTTCCCGAACAAAAGTATAGTCATGCAATGGCTTTCGATTCTTTCCAGCTACATACATTATATTTTTGCTACAGCTCGCTCACATGCCTTCTGAATGAACATTATAGAAAATAGTTGCAGCAGCAACAGCTGGCAGACGTAAATTGAATTTTGATTTAACTCTTCAAGCATGAATGAACCAGAAGAAAAACTCAGGAATCTAGGTATAGAGTTGCCACCGCCTGTTCAGCCGGTTGCCAACTATGTTACTTTTGTTCAGGTCGGAAATTTGTTGTTTCTGTCGGGGCACGGTTACTGCGGAACCCCGACGGCTGTTGACATAGGCAAACTGGGAAGAGACCTGACGGTAGAGCAGGGGTATCAGGCAGCCCGCAACGCAGGCGTGTGTGTTTTGGCCACCATCCAGCATGCACTCTTCACTTTAAGCAAAGTGAAGAGAATTGTTAGGGTTCTGGGAATGGTGAACGCCACCGAGGACTTTGCGGACCACCCGAAAGTAATCAATGGTTTTTCGGACCTGATGGTAGAGGTCTTCGGTGAAAAAGGCAAACATGTGCGTTCCGCTGTCGGCATGGGTTCCCTTCCGGGAGGTATAGCCGTAGAAATAGAAGTAACATTAGAGGTAGAAGAGTAGACCAGGCGAAGGCAATTGTTTAACGAACTAAAACCGCATGTACAGCAAAGAAACAACTTGTGTTTACAACCAGCTGCAACACCAGGGAGTGAACACTCCCGTCTTTGTTTCCACTGCCAACCGGTACATTGGCTTTGATGAAATCCTGTACCCCCGAAATTTTAACACAGAAAACCAGAAAGCCATTGTTGACAAACTCTGCCGGCTAGAACACGGGGAGGCCGGCATGATCTTCAGCTCAGGAACGGCGGCCATAGCCACAGTTCTCTTCTCCTTTCTAAAGGCAGGGGACCATGTCCTGTTTTCGCAGGAAATATACGGCGGTACTGTCAAGCTGATAGAGGAAGAATTCCCCAAATACAACATAGCCTTTGACTTTGTGTCCAGCGCAGATATGGGTAGTATGGAGTCCATGGTCAGGGAAAACACAAGGGTTGTTTACACAGAGACTCCCTCAAACCCCCTGCTTTCTGTTGTTGACCTGGAGGCTGTTGCAGCTGTGGCAAAGCAGCACAACCTTCTATCCGTAGTAGACAATACATTCGCTACACCCATCAATCAAAACCCAATCCTGCTGGGCATTGACATGGTGGTGCACAGCGGCACCAAGTACCTGGGAGGCCACCACGATTTATGTTTCGGCGCAGTGGTCACGTCTCAGAGACTGAAGGACGTCATCTACAAAAGCGCTCTGAATTTTGGAGGCAGCCTGAACGGCTTGGACTGCTACTTGATAGAGCGGAGCCTGAAGACATTGGCCCTGAGGGTAGAGAAGCAAAACGCCAGTGCGATGAAAATCGCAACTGCGCTGCAGGAGAACCCGCAAATCTCCACTGTATATTATCCTGGCCTGCAGCAGCATCCTAACCACGTAGTGGCTGCCAGGCAGATGACAGGCGGATTCGGAGGCATGCTTTCCTTCGAGCTGAAGGATGTGGCCAGGACAGAGGCCTTCTTAGGCAGGTTGCAACTCATTATACCTGCTTTGAGCCTGGGAGGTGTGGACACCACTATCTGCCAGCCCTCCAAATCATCCCATGCCAACCTGCCTGAAGAGGAGCGACTGGCACTGGGAATAAGGGACAGCCTGCTGCGACTTTCTGTTGGGGTAGAGGCTGTGGCGGATCTGCTCAGAGACATTGAAAATGCTTTGAATCATTGATATCGGAAGGACGTGATTTAGCACGAACCGCCACTGCCCATATGTTGAACAGCTTTTGTGCAATTCGGAAAAAGCCAATCAATGGAACAGCTAGTAATAAGCAGCCTGTTTCTTTACTTTTGTAGTACCAAACAAGATTCGGAACATGAATTTATTGAAAGTAGCCCTGGCTCAGATCTCACCGGTATGGTTGAACAAAACCGAAACGCTGGATAAAGTGTGTGCCTTTGTTTCAGAGGCAGGGGAGAAGGGGTGCGAACTCGTTGCTTTTGGAGAAGGATTACTGCCGGGCTATCCTTTCTGGCTGTCTTTAACCAATGGGTCAGCATTCAATTCTTCTGTACAAAAGGAAATACACGCGCACTATGTAAGGAATGCAGTTCAGATTGAAGCGGGTGATCTGGATGAAGTCTGTAGGCTGGCAAACGTACATAAGATCGCCATTTACCTGGGTGTCATTGAGCGCGGTAAAAACCGGGGAGGGCATAGCCTGTACTGCTCTCTGGTTTATATCAATGAGGCAGGGCAGATTCAGTCTGTTCACCGAAAGCTGCAGCCTACCTATGAAGAGCGGTTAACCTGGTCTCCCGGTGACGGTAACGGCTTACAGGTACACCCTCTAAAGGCGTTTGCAGTTGGCGGGCTCAACTGCTGGGAGAACTGGATGCCATTAGCCAGAACGGCGCTGTACGGCCTGGGTGAGAATTTGCATGTGGCCGCCTGGCCCGGCTCAGACAGGAACACGGTGGATATTACCCGCTTCATCGCAAAGGAGTCCCGGTCATTTGTCGTCTCTGTGTCTGGCCTGATGAGCGTAGCGGATTTTCCGGCCGACACACCTCATCTGGAAAAGATTGTAGAAAACGCCCCGGATGTGCTGGCCAATGGAGGCTCCTGTATTGCAGGCCCAGACGGAGAGTGGATAGTGGAGCCTGTTATAGGAAAAGAAGGGCTGATTATCCAGACCCTGGATTTTAACAGGGTGCTGGAGGAGCGGCAAAACTTTGATGTTGCAGGCCACTACTCCCGTCCCGATGTGACAAGGCTAACAGTAAACAGAGAGCGGCAGTCGATATTGGACATCATAGATTAAAATAGAAGAGCAGCTGGACCTTTTTAGTATCAGCTTGAGGTAAACAGGTAGGGATTATGCAGGAGGTGATTATAGTAGGTGCGGGTTTGAGTGGTTTAGCTGCAGCCTACTATCTGAAGAAAAACGGAACAGGTGCCCTTGTGCTGGAGGCACGGGAAAGATGGGGAGGAAGAATAGAAACGGTCAAAGCAGCAGGCAATAATACACCCGTTGAAATGGGTGCTACCTGGTTTGCTGAAAAGCACACGCACCTGATGCGCTTGCTGAAAGAGCTGGGACTGCCGTTTTACAGGCAGTATCAACAAGGAATAGGCATGTTCGAGACGGATGCAGCACGGGAGGCGCAGTTGTTTCAAATACCAGACTCGGAGGAACCGTCTTACAGAGTTGCGGGAGGCACACTAAAGCTAATCGATGTCCTTGCGCAGCATATCGGGCATGACCGGATCATCCTGGATTCTCCAGTAGTAGGTGTATCAGAGCAGAAGGACCATCTGGAAATTACCACCAGCAAAGGGGAAAAGCACGCCTGCAGGTACCTTGTTCTCACCATCCCTCCTTTTTTGATTTTATCGCAGAAGATAACCTTCGATCCGGCCCTTCCTGGTGAACTGGTCCGTGTGATGGGGAGTACACATACCTGGATGGGGGAATCTATTAAGTTTGCTGTTGAATATGAGAGCCCTTTCTGGCGACAGGAAGGATACTCCGGAACGATTTTCAGCCACGCAGGGATCGCCGTCGAGATGTACGACCACAGTGACTTTAAGGAGACCCGTTTCGCCCTTAAAGGGTTTCTCTCTGCTGATGCGTCTGTCTTAACCAAAGAGGAGCGAAAGCTTAAGGTGGTGGAGCAACTGACAAGGCTGCTGGGCGAGCGGGCAGCTGACTTTCTTTCCTACACAGAAAGGGTGTGGAAGGAAGAGGTTTACACCTTTGCCGACTACCAGAAGTATGTCATGCCTCACCAGCATAACGGCCATCCGCTCTATTCAGGCACCCTAATGAACGGCAGGCTGTACCTGGCAGGCACTGAGACTTCGCCCGCTTTTGGAGGATACATGGACGGGGCCGTTTACAGTGGCATAGCCACAGCTCAACGCATTGCCAACAAGATGAGTGAAGCCTGACTTCTCCCTTTGGAATGCCAGGTTGTTCATTAGAGAGCCCGTATTCACTCAAAGTATAGAATGTAAAAAGTAAGTTGGAACTGGTTTGTCAGGTTTTTGTCCTCCAGGCCTTAGGCATAACAGACAGGACAGAGTTGAGGCAAATGGAAACGGCTGCGGCACTTATCGTGACGATGATGTAGTAGACCATGCCGCCGCTGGTGCCTTTCATCCACAGAATCAGTAGCGCGACAGCCACAGTTCCTATCATAACGCCGCCCCAGTAGCGCAGCTTTCCCACAGGGGAGGAAAAGGCCTTGGCAGCGGAGGTGGGTTTCTTAAACAGCAGCCACACCATAAAGGAAAGCCCCAGTACGGAACCCGCTCTTTCGATGAGCCTGTAAAGAGGCAAATGGACAGGGCCGTACTGGACTTCTCTGCTGAAGAACGCGGGGTCCAGGTAAAACACCCACCCATCCGGAGAGGTGAAAATATCCCAGAGAAGGTGGGTCAGCGTTCCCACAAAAGCGGAGACGGCAAAAGCCGGCCATGCGCGCTTCAGGTATCCCATAAAATCAAACCCGAGGCAGTCAGCCCACTTTCTGTCAAGGGGCGAGGGCAGGTGCAGTATCAGCGCGTCCCTGACCCAAAGGTGGAAGGCAACGGCCACCAGGAAGGACAGCGGCAGGTCAAGCAGGAAGATGCCTGCCAAGGTGTGACCGAAGTCCGAGCCGGTGTTCATCTTCAGAAAATAGGGAAAGTCCGGAGCCATGCTGCCAATGACCAGCCCGCTGGAGGAAAACCAATTGGGCTTTAATTTCTTGAGCGGAACTGCTATTGCAGGATGAGAGAAGGTGAAAGGCATGCCTCAGGTAAAAGATGTGCAGAACTGAGAAGCGGGCGGGGCAGGTTTTACAAGTCTAAGCCTCTTTCTTTTGCTTTGAAAGGGAGGGCACAACTGGTTGAATAATCCTCAAGGCAATGCGCTGCCTGCCTCGCAGCATGCCAGCCAGGGGGGTCACTTCTCTACCACCACGATTTCCACGCGGCGGTTCTGCTGCCTGCCGCGCGCCGTCTCGTTGGTGGCCTCGAACATGTGCTCCCCCACCGGCACCAGCCGCATGCGGGCCGTGTCCAGGCCGCTGTTCTGGCGCAGCCAATCCTCCACTGCGCGGGCGCGCTCCCGTGCCAGCTGCCGGTTGTAGGCCTCACCTGCCAGGGAGTCCGTGAAGCCGTACACCCGGAGCATCCCCTCGGTGTTCCTCTCCTTGAGCGTCCGGACGATTTCCTGCAGCTTCTGCTCCCCGCTCGGGCGAATCTCCGCCTCGTCCAGGTCAAACATGATGTCTTCGCCGACCGTGTATATCCTATAGTCTTCTGTGCCGCGCACCTCTATCTCGGCCGCCTGCAGGGCCGGCTCCTCCAGCACGGGAGCGCCGAAGTCCACCTCCTTGAAGGCCAGCTCGTCCGTCTCCAGCACGCCGCCCGCCAGGTTTCCGTCATCGTACATCACGGCGGTGTCTTCTGTTGCAATCTCACGCACCTCGGCTGCGCCGTCCACATTGTCTTCCCTTACCTCGTTGCAGCCTGCCTGCAGAACGGCGGCGGCAAGAAGAGTGACTGTGAAATTTGTCTTCATCTTTGTTAACTTTTGGTTATAGATACTGTACGCGCCTGAAATAACTGCGTTATCTCTTCTTTGCGCTGAGCGCAGGGAGCCTCTGCTCCTTCACCGCCAGGGCACCCGCAGGTACATCAGGTAGTCGATGATGAGGGAGAAGCGGGAGAGCCGGGTGGACTCCTTCACCACGATGGGTGCCGGGTAGCTGCGCCGTATGCAGAAGGTTCTGGAGTCGGTAAGGCAAGGGAAAGGAGGCATACCAGGAGGTAGCCACACTCCGCCTACAACCCCAACCTTCGCCTAATTTCCCTGCTGCGTTTCCTTCGGCGTCTACCGGGACTGATGTACACTTTGTAGATGAGGTAGGAAACCCCTGCCAGCGCCGCCATTAAAAAAACTATCGCCTGATGAACGGCACCTTCTCTGCCCTGGCGCCGGATTGTGAAGCTGTTAGCACAGCAAGGAAACAAGCGGCACAAAAATTTCCTCCGCTACATATTCGTAAATAGAAATTTTTAATACATTGCGCGCCTCAAGAGCCTCCTGCTCTTTTATCATATACCAGAACCCGGAACGGTTCGCTCCTGACATTGTATGATGTCAACAAAGAGGCTGCCCTTTTAGAGCAGCCTCTTTTGCTTTGTCACGTTGACCAATGACGCTAGATATCGCCTTTTCTCTCTTTAAGCGGCCATGGCCACGGCAGGCAGTGCTTCCTTACTTTCCTCTGCCTTCAGGTTCAGGATGTAGCTGGCTGCCTTGAATGCCCTGGTGCCGGCGTAGATTAGCATGGTCTTGTCGTCTTTGAATTTGCTCACCCAGCCCTGCAGATAAGCCACTGAGTTCTCGAACACCTCCTCCCGGATGCCGGTGAAAGCACACAGGAAACTGGCGCCCATCTCGGCTATCAGCTCCTCTTTGCTGTAGTCCTCGTCCCCGAAGCGGCTGACCTTGTCTGTGAAGCGGTCCAACCTGGTGGGATGGCCGACGGAGTGGATCAGCTCATGAAAAAGCGTAGCGTGGTAGGCGTGGGGAGAAACAAAGTACTTCAGCTCCGGCAGCTGCACCCTGTCGCTCACAGGGGCATAATAGGCCTGTGCGCCGCCATGCCCGATGTGGGGCCGCGGCAGAGGGTAATTCTCCACCACGCGCTGGCAGGTTTCTATGACCTGCAGCTCTGTGCGCTCCACCGCTTCCGGCAGGGCAAAGTCCACGCCCTCTATCTGATCGATGTTGAACACGGTCCAGAGAAAGGGGACAAACTTTCTTCCGTGCTCTTTCTCCTCTTCTGCCTGCTCATTAGCATTCTCACTTTCCTTCTCCTCTTTGATTTTCCAGTAGATGATGGGGGTGCCTTTCTCGCCTTTCTTCACGTGCCCGCCTAGCTCCTTTGCCTGTTTAAAGGTGAGGAAGTAAGGCGTGGTGAAGTGCCGCTCTTCGGTGATGTAGTGGAGGTAAAAGGCGTTGAAGCCTTCGTAGTGCCGGCCGGACAGGTAGTTCTTCGGAAGGCCGTAAGAGGTCCAGGGCTTCTGCCAGGGCACCTTGCCCTGCTCCAGCTGCGCAATGACTTCATTTGTTACCTGCTCTGCCAATTGATTGAATTTTTCGAATGCGTTCATAGGAGTAAATATTAACAGATGATTAGATAAATACTATTATGCATGATGGTGTAAGGGATACCTGTGGCTTATCTAGCCTTTAGAGGACTTCTCTTCTGTGGCCTTCTTTTGGAAATCAAGCAGGCCGCTTCCCTGCAGCAGGGCATCCCGCATCCGCCGTAAATCGGAGAGTAGTTCGGCGTAATGCGTCCCATAGGTGCTGGCGTCGCTGACCAGGTACTCAGATAGCAGCGTGTACACCTTGTCCAGGGAGCGGGCCATCTCCAGCGGGGTCCCTTCTTCTGTGAGCACATGGAGCAAGGGGGCCATGTCAAACTTACTTTTAGGAGCACAACTATTAGTTGCCAGCCTGTAAAAGGGCTTCTTTATTTCCGGGGATGGTGTGGACTGTTCCATGGTCTCTATTTCCTGTTAAGGTGTCTTTCTTTTAGTTCTGTCAGCTTGGCCCTTGCCTCCTTCTCTGACCAGGTGAAGCGTACCAGGCAAAGGTTTGCGGCTTCTCTGTTTGTCATCATCTTGGCTTCACGCAGTTTCAGGATATTCTCCCAAATCAGCTGCTGCACTGGCATTCCTTCAGGCTCCTTCTCCTGTTCAGGCTGCACCTGATACTGCAGGGTATCATTAAGTTTCATCGCCTCCAGGAACTCCTTTGCCCACGCCTCATGTGTCTCCCGCTCTGCTTCGGTAAAGGAATCACAGTAAACCCAAGCACCGTTGCGGTAGATTTTCACCTCGCGCATCTTTACCCGCTCCGCTGTTTTGTAGGTCTTGAAGCCAACAGTGTACCTGGCGGTTTCTATGCTGTTTCTTTGCTTTGTGGTCGTCTCCATAGGAATAGGTTATAAGTTGTGACGGATGGCTAAAGCTCTGCTCTGGAGAATGTGCGTCAGGTCCTGCACACGTCCGCGCTCGTCCGTAGACTGCAGCGTCTGTACTCCTTTGCTAATAGCCACCTTCACAGCCCGCTGCCTGGTGGTGTAGTCGAGGCTACTGGCCTTGCATATCAGCTGCTCTTCTCGGGTTTGAAATGTTGCTTTCATAATTCTTAATGTTCTATTTATGGAACACTTTGAAGATTAAAAAAAGGCTTACTTTTATTGCCCTCGCTTTCTTTATTATACGTTGCAGTTTATAAACTGTTCTATATATAGAACAGTTTTAGCAAATATTTTAATCTTATTTTTTCTGAGGCCGCTTATGTTCAATAGGGTAGTCGATTAACCTGGCGGGAGGGAACTTATCTGTGTCTATGAAGCGCTTTGTACTCCCGTCTATTTGAGGCACATCCTCTGCATCCAATACACCTCGCTTAATTCTCCTGTTAATGGCAGTAGGAGAGACACCGCACAGCTCTGCATACTTGTAAGGTGTAACGTATCGGGGATGTTGTTCTTCTGCCATAGTGGAAGTGTTTACGACAAATATACTTTATGTGTTCTACATATACAACCTGCGTTCAAAGACTCGTATTTTGAACTAACATAGAGCAGCGTATCGCTTTCTTTCCCCTTTTGTAATTTTAAATTATTATTCTCAGGCATGATCAAAGTCAAACACCCGAATCCGGCAAAGAACCAACCACAGGAGGGGCAGCGGAGCACGAGCCTACGCATCAGGATTATGAGGAGTGGCTGGAAGGCCTGCCGGAGAACGTTTCCTGGGATATGGCCGCTAAAGGATTCGAAAGGTGCCGAACAGTGCTCAGCTTCACCAGGTATGTGAATGAAAAGAATGATGTAGGGCAGGAGGAGTATGTGCGGGGCCTGATGGGAGAGGAGGAATACGAGGAGTACAAAGCGTTAACGGCATAGCTTGCTTCCTTTTCCCTTTTGTAGTAATAATAGTTTACCTAGTAATATGATATTATTAGATTTACCCAGTACGTCTAGTAATACCATGTTTGCCTGTTTGTTCTTTCTTCAACTATAGCAGGGAGGTGCTTGCTTTGCGCGGGTGGGAAAGTCACTGTTATGACAGCTGCAGAACACAGCGCAGCGCAGAGAGGCAGATGGCGGAAGGGTGGCCAGCACACCTCTCTCTGGCAAATGAGCAGCATTTGGCAGAGTGCTGGATGGTGGAGCAAAGCTTGCTGGGGAGGGGCTGCCTTTCCCGCTAGGCATGTGGCAGGCAGTAACGTTTTTTAAAGTGCGTTTGTAAAACGTTATAAGCTGTCATCCTGACAGACTGCCCTGCGCAGCCAGGGATTTGAGAAATCAATAAGTCAAAAGGAGAATAGAACCTACAGGGAATAACCGTCTGGTGTCGGCAGGGGAGGAGGTAAAAGCTGGACAGGGTAAGACTTCGATGAAGCACATATACACTATTGCAGATTTAGCTATAGGTCATGCATGAAAATTTATGGGCTACAAAAGCTATAATCAATGACAGTTTTTTAGACAAGATGTATGCCTTATCACAGGCAGTGTTTTGCATTACCTGCTTGCGTATGTACTAAAGCGGGTAGATATGATTTCCAAAACAGTTACTATTTCCTCCGGGGCTGGCAGCGTACCATACACGAGTGAGCGGAATTCCTGCTGGTATGTAGTCTCTAAAGAGTTCCAGGTTCCTCTCACATCTGTAAACAGCAGGCACGCATCCAGTGGCTGCATAGCCCAGTCCCCCTGAAACTCGCTATTGCGGGCATCGTCAGCCTGCACGGCCCGACTCATCTCGAAGAAGTTCTCGCTGTGCAGAAAAGTGGCCACTGCAGGCGCTTTCAGCATGGCGTGCAGGTCATAGACATGGCGGATCTTACTACCCAGCTCAGCTACCGGGTCATCGGCATAAGATGCCCGCACCAGGGCCAGAACCTTCTCGGTAAAGGTGCGCTCCAGGCTCACCACATTCACCTCAAAGGGAGCCAGACCGTACTGGCGAATCAGGTCCAGCAAGTTACGCTGGGCCATAAACTGGCTGATGTAGGTCTTGATTGACATGCGCTGATGTGGATTAGGGCTGGCGAAGGAGTTTATTTCCACCAGAATCTTGTCAGTTGCTTGACCGTAGTCTCCTTGCACGGAGGCTCCGTAGTCGTGCAGCGTTTTGCGGAAGCGGGAGCCTTTGCTGGTCCGGTACGGGTCATCTACCTCGACCATGTCCTTTGTGATTTCTTTTGAGATTCTGCGGAGCAGCTGCATGACCTGGTTGTTTGTCATGCCTTCATCGGCATTGATGGCCAGGTCGATGTCCTCTGAAAAGCGCTCAATCAGGTTGTAGGCCTTGGATAGGGAGGTGCCGCCCTTGAAGATGGCCTTCTCCACGTAGGGGGAGTGGGCCAGGCGGTAAAGTACCAGCGTCACCCAGTAGTCCTTTTCCACGTACACATCCCTGATCTGCAGGGCCTCTGCCGTGGCCGTGATGGCGTCCCGGAACACCTCCGGGTTTTGGTGTAGGTTCATACGATATTCCAATCTTTTCCGTTAGGCAATATGCTCTCGCTTATGCCCAGTTTGTATTTGGTCAGTAGGTTGAGTGACTGCCTTAGCCTGTCCGCCTCCTGTGCATAGCCCAGCTGATCCAGCAGGGCTCCCAGCAGGGCACGGGTAGCGGGGTTGTAGTCCAGCGCCAGTTCTATGAGCCGATCCATGTCGCCTTCAGCTAATTTTCTGATATACTCCAGCAGAATGAGGATTGTCTTCTCGCTGTTGCGGTCCGGGATCTTCTTGTAACCGCGCAGTGCATCCAGGACCTGAAGCTTGTCAATGTCAGACTCCTTGAAGTTGGTAGGGCTCTGAACATAACGAATCTTGGTTTTGCCAATATTCGCCACCCTGCGCTGCTTGCGGGTCATCAGCGTCACCTCCTGAGGAACCTGCGTCGTCAGGCCCAGTTGGTTGTAGAGCCCCAAGCCGCTTTCGTATCCCTTTACTTTGCCTTTGGAGGTGCTCAGGCTTTTGATGATCTCTTTTTCCGATGGTTTTACTTTACCGAACACGGTTTCCTTCGGCTTATAGTAGCGACCTTTTGCCAGCCGATTGATCACCCCTTGCCTGGCCAGGCGGCTGAGCGCCGCTGCTAGGGCCTCCAGCTGGCTACCATTTACCTGAAAATCGGCATAAGTCAACAGCTGCCCGGGTTGGGCCTGTTCGATTCTTTCCCGGACTTGCTGCATAATGCTCATGTTCTGCTTCCTCTGTAGCGTAAAACTAAACCCAAAGATAAGCTAAATCAGTTTATTTTGTCAAGTTTTATAACAAAAAAACTTGACAAAATAAACTGATTTAGCTCGAGAATAGGAGTTAGTTCAGATGATTGGAATCCATGATCTACAATAACACCACAAACATCAGTTATTATCCATCTGGTAATTAATGTTGGTAGGGCTTTTCTGTCACTCAGCCTTTTTGATGGTTAACTTATCCAAGAGCGACCAAGTCAGGACCAAGCTGGTGACTAAGCTGAAGAAAAGCTAGCAAAGGACCTGACTAAGTTAGTGGAGAAGGGGCTGCTTGTAAATAAGGGGAGAAAAAGGCAACTGTATGCATTTACAGGAACTGGAATGTCGGATAAAGGGCTTGAATGTCGGTTAAATGTCCGATAAATCACTTTGCTTACCTGGAGCAGTCCCTACAAAGCAAGTGGCAGAGACAGCCCCTATTTAACATAAGAAATATTATAAGACACATATATAGCTATAACCAACGACGGTTAATTTATAACAACCTGTGTTCTGCCTCTTTTGTTTTTTCCAAACAATTAAATACAAGCTTGTAAAATTCAGGGTGCGACTGCCATGTTTTCCCGGTAATAATTTTTCCGTCCTGAACGGCCTGTTCCGCGGTCACATAAATCCCACCGCATGATTCAACTTCAAATTTTACATGCTCATAACAAGCGATTTTTCGTCCATCTACCAGGCCAGCGGTTACCAATATCTGAACGCCATGGCAAATAGCAAAAATATATTTATCGCTGTTATAAAACGCTTTAACAATGTTTATTACCCGTTGATCATTGCGTAAAAATTCGGGTGCCCTGCCGCCAGGAATAAGAAGGGAATGGTAGTCACCAGGATCTACATCTTCAAACGCAAGGTCAGATTCTATAAGGTAACCGGGACGTTCTATATAGGTATCCCAACCCGGTTCAAAATCGTGCATCACCAGGTTCATTCGCTTTACGGCAGGTGCTGCAATTACAGGTTGGTATCCGGCCTCCAACAGGCGGTGCGATGCATACAAAATTTCAAAACTTTCACCTGCATCACCGGTTATAATAAGAATCTTTCTACTGTAATTCATAAAACTGATTTAGGATAACATAACTTTAAATATCTTCAATATTTTACAATTAAAAAATTAGCAAAGCAAGGCATTAATAAATTTCCCGAAATTAAAAGACATAAATGAGCTTTACTGTGGAGTATCTACAGAATCTTTACCTATCAGCGTTATGAATGATATTCTGAATTAGGAGCAATAGCTTTTATGACTTCGGCAAGCCACTAACCAAAGAGCTACAGGGGATGCTGAAAGCAGAACAGGAGCTGCCAGTTTCAAGACAGCTCCTGTTCTGTGGTCTACAGGCCTTGCTCGTCGGCACTTGGCCCGTAGCTACCTGGGATAGGAATGTTCAGAAGACGCAGGTATAAGCCAAGCTGTGCCCTGTGATGGACAGTTTGTGCCAGCGCATGGCGAATGGTGTCATACTTTGACAGGGTCATGTACACAACAGCACCGTTCCGCAACGTCCAGGGCTCATCCAGTTGCTCTTCTGTTACCTGCTCCATATTTGCTTTCGCCTTTGCCAGGTTCTTCTCGAAGAGCGTTAAGAGCCCCTCTGTGTTATTTACATCACCTGGATTATAAGGGCTGGCGGCAAAGTCAAGTTCATCTGTTGTAACAGCTAAGGTTATCCAGGTGGGCAAATCGGCAATGTGCAGTGCGAGGTCTTTAACAGGCATGCTTTTGGGGTGAGGCTGCCAATCGTATTTATCGTCTGGCACGATCACTAGCATTTTGCGGGTTTTCTGCCCTTCTTCCTCGATTTCCTTCAGAAGCTTTTCGATGATTTTCATAGGTTTATTCTGTTGATTTAGACGAAGCAATATTACTAATTAAATTAGCGTTTGCCAACACATTTAGCTTAAACCATTGTCGTTGTTAACCTTTGCCAATCTAAGTAAAAGGCATTGTGGGTAAAATCTCAATAGTCCTTCTTAAGCAGTGCTCTGGCTGGGTCTGAATGTACCGCAGATCTGTCCCCTGATAGGAGTGGCTACGATTAGGACACAAACTTTGAGGCGCATTTGTTCTCTGTTCTAAAAGGAGCAAATGAGCGGTGACATATTCAGCGACCGGCGTATCAGCCGTCGTGTAGAGGATTTGGCAACGAGGATACTA
>NZ_SSNI01000044.1 GCF_010015475.1 Pontibacter pamirensis | reverse complement strand
AGGGGATAGGGAGACAGATTCCGGTGGAGGTATACAAACAGCAGGCGGCCTGATTGGGAGAGGACTTAGGGAAAAATCAACTTAAAAACAGTGCTTGGTGGTCCTACAAACAGGGAGTACTATAGTCTTATAATGTTCTCTTTACCATAAGTACTGAACAACATTGCTTCTGCCACACTTATAGCTGTTTCTTTATCCTTAATAACCTTCTCCGCAAGTATCTGCTTCTGTGATGGATTTTTAAGTGCGTCAGCTAATTCTCGCTTTGCATATTCAACTCCAAGCTTTGTTCTGTTCGCTCCATCCTGTGCTGAGGCTGCGAAGCATATTTGTAAGCATATTAAGAGTAGTAAAGCTTTATTCATTCTTTTTGTAAGAACCGTAGGTCGTTGAATTGGCTTTCTATTTACTGCTTCTGAATATTAGTCCAACTCCAATTGTGGTAAAGAATATTATTGCACCCCAGAAAAACCAGTCTTCACCCATATGGGGTCTAAATCGGATATGCCCGTGTGAACCTGCTGCCATCATAGCGAAGACAAAGAAAGCCAAAGTCAAGAACACAATACCAACATACTTTCTATTCATAATTTCAATACCAGACAACTAACGGCTAAACGGAGTTATTCGGCTTATCTGCACTATGTGCGAAGGTGGTATACGCTGCTCTTTCTTCAGTTTAAATGTCCATCTACCATATTCCAGTGCTTTTTCCATAATATTCTCTTAAAACAATATACTAAATAATCTTCAAGCTCCACCTTCTGTCACTAATTATTAGCCTCATTACAAAAGAAGTCAGAAACAGGCACTACCATCCTCGTTTAAAAGGCCCTTCTGCCTCCTGGTTATGCCGCTACGCCACTGTATAAAATTCGAAAAGATCTAAAATACGCCAACAGCGACGGCAGATTCCTACAGATTTAAGTGCAATTCCGCTGTGTTTACTATCCGTGTATAAACGGATTTACTCGAGTATAAACTCGGATAATCACGAACAACATTCCCTGAAAGCAACTTTACAAACACCTGTTTTTACAGAAAGCAGCTCTTCAGGCAATGTGTCCGACTCGGAATGAGTGCAACTAAGCAGGCTCTCTGGTGCGGAAGAAGTCTTTGTATTAATATACCCTTATTGTACATACCAGAGTTAACCGGCACATGCTTTAGAAGGCTCATTATGTGAGATTTGAACCAGCTCTCTTCCTTTTAGTTATAGCTGTCTCCTTTGCGCTATCAGCTTATTATCTTTATCCTGAGCGTAAGCTACAGCAAGGCACACAGATAGACAGGCTGGCAGTCTGCAAGTCCCAAAGAAGAATCCTGGCTTACGCTGATGGAAAGCTTATAAAAGCTTACACTGTCGCAAAAGGCAACACTCCTGTGGGTGCAAGGAATACGAGAGAGGTTGCAAGACCACAGAAGGAGTATACACCATCAATGACAATATCCCCAGTCACAATAAAAACTTAGGCATCACCCAATGCCATCAACTCAAGAAATTTATTGTCATCACGAACATGCCTGAGAAACGGCATCAGCTTGACAGGCAGGTACCACCGCTGGTTCGGCTAGACCCAAGGACGACAACCATTGCTTATAGTGCAGCTTGTCTTAGTGAAATTGGTTATAATCCACGTTTAAGCTATTTTTAGGAATCAAACAGAAAAAAGTAAAATGCGTGTATGATAGTAGAAGCTACTAACGATTAAATTATTTTCGACTAATACCCATTTTACATAAACCTAAATCATTGATTCACAACTGTAAATAAAATTATGAAAACCGTAGACCAGTATAACTTTGCCGGAAAAAAGGCATTGGTGCGCGTGGATTTTAACGTGCCTCTCGACGAAGAATACAACATCACAGACGATAACCGCATCAGAGCGGCAGTACCTACTATTCAGAAAATTCTGGACGATGGGGGGGCTGTGATCCTCATGTCGCACCTTGGCCGTCCTAAAGGCGGGCCGGAGGAAAAATACTCGCTCAAGCATTTAGTAAGCCTCCTGGAGAAAGAGTTTAACACAAAGGTGAAGTTCGCCAACGACTGTGTAGGCCCGGAGGCTGCCTCGCTGGCACATGAGTTGCAGCCAGGAATGATTCTGCTGCTGGAGAACCTGCGCTTCCATAAAGCAGAAGAGAAAGGCGACCCTGATTTTGCAAAAGAACTTGCTGCCCTGGGTGATGTGTATGTGAACGACGCCTTCGGAACAGCCCACAGAGAGCATGCCTCTACAGCCGTAGTAGCGCGTTACTTCCCGAACGATAAGGTGGTGGGCTACGTAATGCAGGCTGAACTTGAAAATGCCCGCCGTGTACTCGAAAACGTGGAACGTCCCTATACCGCTATTATGGGAGGTGCCAAAATCTCCGACAAAATCCTGATCATCGAGCGCCTGTTGGACAAGGTGGACAACCTCATCATCGGTGGCGGTATGTCTTATACCTTTATCAAAGCCGATGGTGGTACCATTGGTTCCTCGCTTGTAGAAGAAGATAAAGTAGAACTGGCGGGCCGCCTGATTGCCATGGCCCGCGAAAAAGGCGTGCAACTGATGATTCCGGTTGACTCTGTGGTAGCCGATGCGTTCAGCAACGATGCCAATGTTGACACCTGCCTCAGCCACCACATCAAGCCTCTTTGGATGGGACTGGACATAGGCCCGAACGCACGCGAAGAGTATGCTGCCGTTATCGCCAATTCTAAAACTATACTTTGGAACGGACCGATGGGCGTGTTCGAGATGTCTAACTTCTCTGTAGGTACTGAGGCTGTCGCCGAGGCAGTGGTGGAGGCAACGAACCGTGGCGCTTACTCCCTGATTGGCGGTGGTGACTCTGCTGCTGCCGTAAACCAGTTGGGCTACGCCGACCGCGTGTCTTATGTATCAACAGGTGGCGGTGCGCTGCTGGAGTACATGGAAGGCAAAACGCTTCCGGGTGTTGCTGCCATTGAGCGTGACGACTATTAAGCTGCTGCTACCAAGAAGATAAATAAAAACAGGAATCCCCTGCTGCTGCTAAGTGGCAGGGGATTCCTGTTTATGAAGTAAATAAGTGTAATTTCCAATGCCTTTTACCTTTTCCCATCCAGCCATTGTTTTACCAGGCTACTACCTGCCTCAACGCTGGCGTTCTTTAACAGGCCTGGTTGCGGGCAGTGTCGCTCCGGATTTTGAGATGTTCCTGAAGATGAAAGCTCAAGTCTCTTTCAGCCATACCTGGCACAGCATTTTCTGGTTTAATCTGCCTTTAGCACTTGTACTTTGCTTTTTATTTCATCTTATAGTGCGCAATCCGCTTATCAACCACCTCCCCCCTTTCCTGAAGCAGCGGCTTATTAGGTTCAAAAGCTTTGCCTGGGCACGCCATTTCCGTGAGCATACTCTTGTAGTTATTATTTCCATACTTATTGGTATCGCCTCCCATATTTTCTGGGACCATTTTACACATCAGTATGGTGTCTTTCTTCATTGGTTCCCGGTTTTGGCAGAAGAGGTGGCTTTAGGTGAACACCACATTCCTCTTTACTTTTTGCTCCAGCTAGGCTTCTCTGTTGTTGGTGGGCTTGGGGTGCTTTATGCCATCCTGCTACTTCCTGTAACAAGTGAAGACAACTCTAACTACCAGATTAACTATAGCTATAAAACGCTCCGGTACTGGTTGCTGATTATAGCAATTACTTTATTTACAACTGCTATCAGGTTTTCAACAGGGCTAGACTTTAGCTATATTCCTAATACTGTTGTGGTTCTCATTTCCGGAGGACTTCTTAGCCTGCTGATTACACCCTCGCTAATCAGAGACAAGTGAAAATTCAGAGCCTGCTCAACTACTGTTGATTTCTGATTGCCTGTGTGCTGGCGGCTTTCTTCCGGATGAGTTCCTGCGTATAGGTCATTTCACGGTCGGTGCCATTTAGCACATCCTGTACCGTTGACTCCACTATGTGGTGCGGTATAACGCCCCGGTCTTTCACTGGCTCATTGGAAACAGCCGTATAGTATGACCAGAGCGGAATACCCAGAACGACTTTGGTATTCGGGAGAGGCAAAAAAGAAAAGTACCCGCTGTTATCGCCCTGGTAAGCGCCACCCGTTTCCTGCCCGACAAAGATGGCCCTGCCCATGTTGTGTACTACTGCAGCAAACTCGCCTGTAACAGAAAAGCTCCAGCCATTCGTCAGGATATATACATCACCGGTATAGGCATCTCTTTGGGGCGTGAGTTCCCGCAGGTACTTAGCGGGCTGTACATCAAAGGTGCCCCGGTTATTCTTTTTCATTCTGCTTCGGAAATACCAGTAGTACCAGGGCTCATGGGCCTTATCAGAAAAGCTGAATTTTTTATCTGAGTTAGAGACAACACGGCTAAAGTACTGATACGGTTTATCTGCCAGATAAGAGCTCAGGAGCATTCCCAAGCCATCCATACCTCCCTCATTGTTCCGGACGTCGATTATGAGCGCCTTTGGGTTGCGTTCTTTGATGGTTTTGAAGGCATCAGTCATAAACTTTTTGAACTTCAGCTTTTTGCTGTTCATAAACCAGTCTATCTCCAGCACCGCTACATTGTCTTCGCTAAAAGAGAGCCTGTATGGTGGCTGTTCTGCCTTTCCCTCCGCTTTTTTCTGCTCCGAGGCCTTTATTGTTTCTAAACTTACGGCCGGGTAGTCTGCGGTCACTGCTTCGCCATCCCCACCCCGATAGGTGACGGTGTATACTGGCGCAGCATCTACAAATGCTGCATAATGCCCGCTAAAGTACTGGCTCATGTCCATGTACTTTGTAGTCTGCACCAGGCCATCTGCAAACGACAGGTTAGGCAGTAGCTTTTGCTGAATTTCCTGAAAAGACTTGCCATTTATAGCCAGCAGCTCCGCACCGGCAGGAGCCACTGCGCCATCGGCATAGTGATAAAGGATGTGTGCCTTGCCCGCTGTTACGTACAGCTTTAGCGGGAAAAGCTGGTCGGTATGGTACCAGTAATTATAGTCTCCACCGGGCTCACCTTTGGGCATAAACTTAGTATGCCCGCAGCGGATGAGCGTAACAAGCGGCTTTACAGAGGTATAAAAATCCTGCTCCGTCATAGAACGGTTGAAGGTAGCATAGGTACTGTCGAATTTTGCATCAAACACTTCTTTGGAGGTATAACGGTACAGCCCCGGATGGGCTTCTTCCAGTGCCTGGCGAAACAAGGTGAAATCTTCACGTAACTGTGCAGGCGTAAATTTTTCAGCCTGTTGTGGGGTAGATTGGGCAGAAGAATGCAACGGCAGGCACACCAGCAACACAAACTGCAGCAAAACGGATAATCTTTTCATTTCCAAAGCTTAAAAAGGTTAATGTTGCTGCAAACGTACGGTCTAAAAGCAGGCAAAGCGTCTTATCCGCTAAGTTCAGACAGGTATTTTAGCTTTTGAGACATATGCCGTTGGCGTGAGACCAGTTTGTTTCTTGAAAACGGCATTGAAGGTGGCTTTAGAACTAAAGCCTGCCTCCAAGGCAATGGCCAAGGTAGTATAGTGGCTGAAAGCAGGGTTCAACAGCAGGCGCTTCGCCTCCTCTACCCTATAGGCATTAATGAAATCATAAAAATTTTTACCAAGCCGCTCATTAACAACACGTGACAGGTGGTGCTTCGGTATACCAACAACCTCTGCCAACTCCTGAATGCTGAGCTCATTTTGCAGGTACGGCTTCTGCTCCTGCATAAAGACCAGTAGCTGGTCCAGGTATTCTTCAGCCGCGTCATCCTTCAAACCAGACTTCTGGTACTTTACCGCAACAGTGTCTTCACCCGTTTGCGCCTCTTCCACCGTCTCATCAAGCCCTGTTATTTCTGCTCCCGGTTCTTCCCTAGTTTGCGGAAACGACACTGTATTATTGAATATAGCGGGCTGCGAAAGTGCTTTATACCCTATCCAATAGATACACAAGATAACTCCCAGGTAATGGAAATGATACACTTCCGTCACCCATGGCACATTCCATTTGCGGGCATAAAATACAAATACGCCAATCAGAATGACGCAGAAGATAAGCTGCACAAACTGCTTCAGCCAGTGCAAACGGACTTTGCGCAGTTCTGAGAAGCTTTGCAGGATGTTCTGTTCGTGCTTTCGGATAAGGACCAGTGCGGCACAGGTATAGCCCAGGTGCAAAAAATTGAGCAACTGGTTCAGGACACCGAAATCATCTTCCGAGGCTTTGTCAAAATTGTCGAGATAGGCGATTTTGGCTGCGGCTGGCTGTAAAAAGTACGGCAGCAAGTACAACAGGCACAGTATGAAGGGCACCAGATGAAGGAAGTCTTTCTTATTCCAGGCGGGTTTCACGCTGGTTAGCTTTGCGGTGAACAGATAGATGAGCGGACCAAACAACGATGGCAATAGCCAGCTCACCTTGCTCAGGTGCGGAAAGGTCATAAAAAAATCGCGCGTATCGTATGCCACCAACACCGACTGGAAAGACAGCAGCAGGATAAGCACACCCAGTATACTGTTGGCCAGTTTGTTTTGCCTGCGCGTAAAAAGCAGGGTAGCCAGGCACAACCCTTGTACTGCGCCCGCCACCAAAACCACTTGTAAAGCAACCAAAGCCATTCCCTTTTTTTCTATCAAAAATAAACTTTTTCCTGATAAAGTTTACTCATGTAAGGAATAATCCCGGAACTTAAGCTAAAAGCTTCCTTCTAACCTAAGCTTTTCCAGCGCTGTTTATGCATGGTCATCATTTACCTCCACCCAATAACCGTCCGGGTCCTGGAAGAAAATCTGCCGGATACCGTCGGAGCGCAGGTTAGGTTCTTTAGATGTTTCTTCGAAGTTGCCGTAAGCTATTTGCAGTTCTTCCAGGTTCTCCATGAAATCTTCCAGCGATGAAACACTGAAACAGATGTGCCTTTGCTTCTCCTGCACTATTTCCCGGGGTGCTCCTTCTATCAGGTGCAGCTGGCTTCGCTCTCCTATGCTGAACCAGTTATGCCAACCGTCTTTAAAAGGCTCCGGTATCTGGCGCAGTTGCAGCACTTCTTTGTAAAAATTTGTACTTCTGTCTAGGTTGTGCACATAAAGCGCAATGTGGTTGATGGCAGCTGTTATTTTATTCATATGTAAAGGGTAGTAAAGCACCTGGAGCGATAAGCTGTCCTCGTTCATCCGCAGGAAGTATTAAATAAAGCCGCTCTTGAGGCACTTGTGTAGCACTGAGGCGAAATTACAGTTTAATTTGTCGTTGCGCCACCAGTTGTTGAGCCGGCTGTGGTGCGGAGGGTATCGGTTACTACGATTGTAGTATCCACGCCTTCGCCAGCGGCAGCGCCACCAATATCAAGTCCTCCGGTGGTGGTGCCTTCTAAATCAGTATCCTCGGTGGCGGGGTTGTCGGCGCAGGAGGCAAGCAAAAGCGACGAGGAAAGAAAAGCCGCTGTCATTATAAAGTTGAAAGTCTTCTTCATAATTATGAAATTTAGTTTCAGATAATTCTTCTCTTACGAGCACTTTCTCTCTACGATTAGAAAACTGCCAGAAAGCTATTCCGACCGGCATGTACAACATAGTAAGTATAAAGTACAAAATCTTTCGCTGTTACATATCTGGTTGCCAGGTAAGAAAGGAACTTACCCTCGTTTAGAATATGGTTGCCTGCAGAACAACCTGTTGCTCTACAGCCAGTAAACACTTAAAGCCTTTTAGGAGTATTTCATGGTAGAATAGTTGCTGTGGAAAGGCTTGCTTCTTTTGTGAAATAAAGAACAAGGTGATTTCTTTCTGTCAAGTCTCATTATAAATCCTGTTTCTTATGCTACAGTACGCAACAAATAATCTCCTGAAAGCAGCCTTCGCCTGTTTTCTTGTGCTGTTCAGTATTTCTAGTATGGCCCAGGAGCCAGTGCATTCAGGGAACCGCGAAATAGTTTTTCGTGCTGTCAACGTCATCCCCATGGACAAAGAGCAGGTGCTCGCAGATCAGGACGTGGTGGTTAAAGACGGCG
The DNA here is from genome assembly GCF_010015475.1 of Pontibacter pamirensis. Lineage (GTDB taxonomy): Bacteria > Bacteroidota > Bacteroidia > Cytophagales > Hymenobacteraceae > Pontibacter > Pontibacter pamirensis. Next base: position 39,320 of record NZ_SSNI01000044.1, on the reverse strand, counting down.
TTATCAGCGCCATGGGCAAGTCAGGGGAAGTGAAGTATGGCAAAGACGCTTTGGTTATAAATGGAGAAGGCAAGTACCTGATGCCGGGGCTGGCGGAGATGCATGCGCATGTACCTCCCGTAAATGAATTTGAGCCGATGGAGGAAGTGCTGAAGCTTTTTGCGCTGAATGGCATTACGACCATCCGAGGTATGCTGGGCCACCCGCGCCACTTGGAGCTCCGCGACAAAATCCAGAGCGGTCAACTTATCAGCCCCCGATTTTATACTTCTGGCCCTTCCTTTAACGGCAACAGCGTGAAAGCCCCGGCCGAAGGCGCTGAGATGGTGCGCCAGCAGAAGCAGGCAGGATATGATTTCCTGAAGCTGCACCCCGGCCTCACGCCCGAAACTTTTGCAGCTATCGCCAGCACAGCCAAAGAGGTAGGCATCCCGTTTGCCGGTCATGTGTCTTACGATGTAGGTGTCTGGCGCGCCATCGAAAGCGGTTATGCCTCTATCGACCACCTGGACGGCTTTGTGGAAAGCCTGGTGCCAAGCCTGGATACCATTCCGGAGCAGCAGGCGGGCCTATTTGCCATGTACATTGCCAACCAAGCTGATGAAAGCCGTATACAGAAGCTGGTAAACGCGCTCCGTGAAAACGATATATGGGTTGTTCCGACCCAGGCCCTTGCTGAGCGATGGATAGCGGCGGACAAAGACCCCGAGGAACTGCGACAGGCACCGGAAATGAAATACATGACACTCAAAACGCTAGATAACTGGACGTCCACGAAAAGGAATTTGATGCAGAACCCGCAGTATGATGCTGCGAAAATTGCGGACTACTTACAGCTCAGAAGAAAGCTTATATATGAAGCAAATCGAAATGGCGTTGGGCTGTTGCTCGGTTCTGATGCACCACAGGTGTTCAATGTGCCGGGCTTCTCGACGCATCACGAGCTAAAGTACCTGGTAGATGCAGGCCTTAGTCCTTATGAGGCCCTGCGCACCGGCACCGTAAATGTAGGTCGCTACCTGAACCGCCCGGACATTGGTACCATTAAAACCGGCGCTGCCGCTGACCTTGTTTTACTGGCGGGCAACCCGTTAAAGCAAATCGAACAAACGCAGCAGATAGAGGGTGTGCTCGTTGGCAAGCGCTGGCTCCCCAAAAGCTATATAGAGCAGGAACTCAGGAAACTGCAGAAGCGGTAGTACTTGCTTTACGCCATACCATACCACCTTCAGCAAAACAAAAGTCCTTCCAGTTGGAAAGGCTTTTGTTTTGCTGCTGTTTCATTTGCCAGAAAGCTACTACTGCACAAGCGAGTCTGAAGACTCTTACCCACCGTGCGTCACGGGATGGATTCCCGCGCCAGATTATGGTTTTACTTTTTAATCTTTACTTATAACTGACGTTACGCAAGAGTCCCAGCGGGACGACCTCCTGATAGAAAAGAAGCCGAGTATTCTTTAGCTCCAGCGGAGCGACCTATTAGGGATATGTTTACAGGCCGCTCCGCTGGAGCTAAGGGCAGTTTCTAACCATCGGGATATTAACAGGTCATCCCGCCGGGACTTAAAACAAATTAAAATCTGGTGTTGCGTAATGTCAGTTATAAGTGGCGCAGATGTACTTGCTCGCGCCAACAACTTTTGGGCCTCTGGGCCCAGTCGGGTTACAAACCCGACATCATTTTTAGACACAAGTTTTAAAACTTGAGCCAGTGAAATGGAAAATAAATTAATCTTCTCGCCATCTCACCTCTACCCATGCAAAAGCCCTTCCGGTTGGAAAGGCTTTCAAATATAACGTTTAACGTTTCTGAGCCGACTTTAGGCTTTCTTCGGATTCAGGATGTTTTCAATTCTGACAATGGCATCATCTATATGATACCGGCTGAGGTCGTTAATGTAGCGGCTTTGGGCGCTTCTCAGCTGGCGCTGCAGCTTTACCAGCTCGCCTCTTGCAATCGAACGGATATCGGACTGGCTGATTTCCACCGGGGTTCCGTAGTTGCGGTTGCTGCGGGCCGGCTCTTCGTTTAGCAGGTAGTTCATGCGGTCCAGGTAAGCCTTTTGCAGGTTACGGCGGTAGATGTCAATCTTGGCTCCGCTGTACACCTCACTCCAGATACCGCGCTGCAACTGGCGTACCATGTCCAAGGCATTGTAGCCTACGTTGTTCACCTCGTTTTCCATCAGACGGGCCATTCTGTCTGCGGAAAGTAGGCTGTTCAGGTGCCGCTCCTGCAGGTTGCGGATGCTCTCCACATAGCTGGCATGGTGAATGTTGCGGCTGATATTTGTCTGGTGCAGCCACTCCGGCGAAGAAAAAGCGTTCTTCAGAAGCCAGTCCAGGGAGGCTGTCTGTGTTTTGGCAGCTACGGGAGTAAAGATATAACCTGCCTGCTCCGGCTTCAGGCGGTTTTCGTGCACCCCACCCACATTCGTCACCACATGACCGATGTAGCGGCTCCAGACGCCGACCAGTTCACCGTACAGTTCTTCGAGGTCATCGTAGTCATTTGTCTGGGCTGCCGTCCATTCATACAGCTTCGGCGCTACCCGCTTCAGATTCTTCAGGCCATAGGAGCTCGACTCCATTACATTGGCGCCGATGCCTTCCGTCTGGCTTTCCGGGTCGTATCCGCCGCTTCCGCTGCCGAATTGGTAAATTGGGTCGCCGGTTCTTTCTGTTATCCATTTCGACAGTGTCGGCACTTCCTCCTCTGCACTGTTGGCATCGGGCAGGTAGCGATAACCCCAGTTAATGGCGTAATGATCATAAGGGCCTAACTGGCGGATGAACCGGATATTCTCGTCGCCGGGCTGTGCAATGTAGTTGTAGCGGGCATAGTCCATGATGGTGGCGGCAATGCCGTACTCTTGAGTAAACTCACCAGATCGCAATGAGTCAGTTGGGTAGGCGGCGCTGGCTTTCATGTTATGCGGCAGGCCAAGGGCATGCCCCACTTCATGTGTAATCACCTCCAGCATCATCTCACCCAGGTCTTCTATAGGAGTATCGAGGGTGCGGGCGTTCGGGTTGGCAGCGCCTGTCTCCAGTAAGTACCTGTTTCTGTAAGAGCGCAGGTGGTTGTGGTACCAAATAATGTCACTCTCGATGATCTCTCCGGAGCGCGGGTCAGACACGCTAGGGCCAACGGCGTTGCGGGTGGTGCTGGCCACATAGCGTATTACGGAGTAGCGCGCATCTTCCGGGCTGAAATCCGGGTCCTCCTCCGGCGAAGGCGGGTCTTTGGCAATGATAGCGTTTTTAAATCCGGCTGTTTCAAACGCTGTCTGCCATTGCTCTACGCCAGCTTTAATGTATGGGCGCAGCTTTGCAGGCGTGGCCGGGTCGAGGTAGTATACAATGGGCTTTACTGGCTCTACCAGTTCACCACGCTCATAGGCGGCAATGTCTTTCGGCACTAACTTCCAGCGGCGGATGTATGATTTCTCGTCGGCTTTCAGCGCCTCGGAGCCATAGTCGACCTGCCGAATGGTAAAGTAGCCTACGCGGTAATCGTTGAGGCGGGGCTGCATCGGCTCTTTTGGCAGCAGTACCATCGACTGGTTCATCATTAAGCTGATTGACCCTGTAGCGGAGTTTGATGGTGGCTCAGCAGCATCATAGGTAAAGTCCTGCTTCACCTCTATGTTCAGCGGAAAGCTCTTTACGCTATTGATAAAACTGCGGTTCTCGTCCAGTTTGCTCACCTTGTAGTTTTTCCGCATGTCAGCATCAAGCCCGCTGATTACTTTGATGTCGCTGGAGAAGAACTTGGTTACATCTATCACATACCCTGCTGAGTCTCTTGACAAGGCAGCTATATCAAACGCGTAGATGGTTGGCTGGTAATTATTGGCCTGCACCGAAAGGCTGATTGGTAAAGAGTCGGCAGCAACAGCATTGTAAGACTTCGTCTTCAGCACAATTTTATCGTTAAACTTCTGCCACACCACCATCTGCTCATTCACAGAAGAACCAGCGTTTACGTAGCCGCCGCCCAGCCCGGACGGAAGGCTGGCAAACCGGCTTATCCACAGGAAGTCGCGCTGCAGGAGCGAGTCAGGAATTTCATAGTAGTACTTGTCCCCTACTTTATGAACGGTAAAAAGCCCCTGGTCTGACACAGCGTCTTTTGTGACAACCTCATTATAGTTTTTAAAGCCGCTCCTGGAGGCTGGTCTGGCCTTTACAGGGTCCTCTGTTTGGGTGGCGGCAGTTGGTTGTTGCGCCGCTTCTTTTGTAGTGGAGCAGGATGTCTGGGTGGCAGCCATAAGTAGGGCGAAACTTATGACCTGGTAAAACTTTGGCATTTGCTGTACAATTATTAGACTTGATAGATAGTACTAAACTGTTTGCTGGTAAGTCAGCACTATAAAGTTAAGTTTATTTTGAGAAAGTATGCCTATGTTACAACAGAAGGCTGCTGCCATGCTACATCATCTGTTAACTTTCCCATATTTTTTTTCAGGCCAAGACCTTTTCAGATAGCCGGAATACCTGTAGCTTTACTTCTGACAATAAAAATTCACAAGCCCATGCGCTTCCAGTTTCCAGCAGTTCTTTACTGCTTATTTTGCTTTTTCTTATTTAACAGTTGTACCCCGCAGGCGGCGGAGAAAGGCAACACAACGAAAAGCAGTGTTGCCAAAAAATCTTTCAGCATACAGGAGGCAACCATTGCCGACATACACGAGGCATTCCAGGCTGGCACCTGCAGTTGTGAGCAACTGGTAACCGCTTACCTTACCCGCATTCAAACCTTCGACCAGCCCACCAGGCTAAACGCCATTGTGGTGACTAACCACAAGGCACTGGCAAGAGCAAGGGAACTGGACCAGGAGTATGCACAGACAAAACAACTCCGGAAGCTGCACTGCATTCCGGTTATCGTAAAAGATAATTACAATACCGAAGGGCTGCAGACCACAGCCGGCTCACTCGCGCTGAAAGGCTTTGCTCCTTCCGAAGATGCGTACCAGGTAAAAGCTTTAAAAGAAGCCGGCGCCATTGTTTTGGCCAAGTCCAATATGGCCGAATGGGCTTTCAGCCCTATGGTCACCATCAGCTCTATTGCCGGCGAAACGCTGAACCCTTACAATCTGAATCACGTTCCGGCAGGTTCCAGTGGCGGCACGGCGGCGGCTGTAGCGGCCAGTATGGGCACCGTGGGCTTAGGCACCGATACGGGCAACTCCATCAGAGGACCTTCATCGCATAATGCCCTTGTCGGTTTCCGATCTACTTTAGGCTTAACCAGCCGGCATGGCATTGCACCCCTATACCTGCGCAACGACGTAGGCGGCCCTATGGCACGCACCGTAGCCGATGCCACCAAAATACTGGAGGTTATTGCCGGGTATGATCCTTCCGATCCGCTCACCAAATACAGCGAAGGGAAAGTGCAGGAAAATTACCGCCAGTTCCTGAACAAAGAGGGCCTGAAAGGCGCTCGTATCGGTGTGCTTAGAACCCTGAGTGAAAAGAACCCCGACCCGCAGGTAAAGGCGCTCTTCGAACAAGCTATTGCAGACCTCAGAAGATTAGGTGCTGTAGTGGTGGATTCTGTGGAGGTAGACAACTTTGATGACCTGAGCAAAGACCAGTGGTGCTCGGTCTTCCAGCAGGACATTAACCAGTACCTTTTCTCTTTAGGTGAAGGAGCGCCAGTGAGCAGCCTGGAGGAGGTCATTGTTTCCAGTAAATATTCTCCTTATATAAAAGAGAATCTACAATACGAATTTGAGCAGGCTGAACATCCGGATGACGCCGCTCATGCCTGTGGTGACGCTTATACGGATCCTAAAAGAATCGCTTTCCGGGATGCAGTGGTAGCCGCAATGGACAAGCACCAGGTAGACGCGCTCGTTTATCCTACCTGGAACAATCCACCCGCCCGAGTGGGAGACTTTAAGGGTTATAAGGGAGACAACAGCCAGATTATAGCCCCCCATACCGGGCAGCCAGCTTTTACAGTACCTATGGGCTATACCTATGAGAATTTGCCAGCCGGCTTGCAGTTCCTGGGCAGAATGTTTGATGAGCCAAGCCTGATAAAGCTGACCTACTCCTATGAGCAAGGCACAAAGCACAGAAAGCCGCCCGTACTCTTTTCTGGGGATGCACCGAAAACTGCGAAGAGTAAGTAAACGCAAATATTTTGGAGTAGTATCCGTTAAGGAGTGAGAGAAACCGTTTACCCACCATTAGCCCCTCCGAGGAGGGGAATAAATCACACCTGTAGGAATTCTCCTCCTCGGAGGGGTTAGGGGTGGGTTCTTTTTTTGCTGTTTCCCTTTGGTGCAGGAGCATTTACCTGCTAACACGTTTTTACCTGTACAAATCCGTTCCTAATCCAGATCAACACATCATTTCTAATGAGTAAAATAAGCAAGTATTTAAAAGAAGTTATAGCACGGGCTGTTAACTATAACCAGTTTCATTCTGATTTTTTAAGAAAGCTCCCGCAGGAATTTCATCCGGCGGCAAGGCTGCAATTTGTTCCTTATCTAAAAGCGGATGAAAGAGCTATTGCCAATAAAATAGAGGTCTTCCGTTCGCAAATACCAAAAGTATCTGATGCACAAAACATAGCCAGCTATACGTCGCCCCACTCCGGCTCTTTTCAAAAAGATGCGCAGGGGCATGCCCTTAGCGGGGAGTATGTGGAGAGCAACATAGAAGCACACGTAAAAACGGGTTCCCCAAAACTAAAGGGCATGCTTCTGCGAAGGATTGTGGAAGGGTATGGCGCCAAAAGAGTACTGGAATTAGGCACGAACACGGGGTTTTCGGGAAGCTATTTTGTCTCAGTTAACGGATTGAAACTGACGACAATAGAAGGCTCTGAATCCTTGTGCAATATCGCGCATAAAAACATGAGAAGGGTATCTCCCCATTACCGGATCATGAACAGCTTATTCGATGATGCCATTGATTTGCTTATCCGGGAGAAGGCAAAGTTTGACTGTGTGTTCATTGACGGGCAGCACGAAAAAGAGGCAACCCTGCACTATGCTGAACGGGTAAAACCACTTATGTCTGAAAACGCCATGTATATCTTCGATGATATTTACTGGTCTGATGATATGAATGAGGCCTGGAAAGAGCTGGTGTACACCAAAGACTTTTCAAAAGCAGTAGACCTGTTCGCGGTAGGTGTGTGCGTACGGGAAGAGAAAGCTACCGGCAAAACAGTGCTCTACGATTTAGGGGATTACCTGCCAAGGCCGAACATTTTCCGGAAGAACTGGTAACTAGGCTTCTATCACCAACACTATTATCAAACAAAAATAAAAGCACTATGGCAGCATATGTAATTGTAGAAGTTGAAGTAACAGACCCAGCTACCTACGAAGAGTATAAAAAGCTAACCCCAGCCTCGCTGGCCGCTTACGATGGCAAATTCATTGTGCGTGGTGGCCAGTACGAAACGCTGGAGGGCGATTGGAAACCTAACCGCATGGTAATGCTGGAGTTCCCATCGGTAGAGCGGGCAAAGGAATGGTGGAACTCTCCGGAGTACAACAAAGCCAAAGCTATACGCCACAGAGCCGCAAACACGAAGATGATTGTGCTGGAAGGGTTTGAAGGATAACAAGTCCTGCCCAGCAAATAACAGGCAGAACGCATAAAAGAATCTTGAGTCACATTTCACGCAGGTTCCCCTCCTTGAACTTTAAGGGGGGGCTGCACCCCCAGGAGGGGTTAAGGGTGGTTGGACCCGGCAAAGCTAAAACCGAGCAAAAGCCTCTCCAGCAAGGTGGATTTACCGTACGTTATCGTACATTTTAGTGTCTGTATCCGAACATCAGGCGGCCGAATAAATGGCTATGCCGCCAATAGAGGCTATTTTTCATCGTGGCACACGTATTGGATAACACCAGGAACAAAAACTATGTTTATCACGCCTGCCTAACAGAAGTTATCATGTTCCAGCACAGCCTTCTCCTCATCTACAGAAACTTCAAACGGTTCAAAAGCACGTTCTTTATAAACCTGGTTGGCCTGTCTACAGGCTTAGCCTGCACCTTGCTCATTTTCCTGTGGGTGAACGATGAAGTGAGCATGGATAAGTTTCATAAAAACGACAGCCAGCTCTTTCAGGTGATGACGAACCATGATAATTCGGAAGGAATTGAAACCTGGGAGAACGGCCCAGGGCTCCTGGCGGAGGCGTTGGCAGAAGAAATGCCAGAGGTGGCGTATGCCGCCAGTTCTTCTATTATTCCTGATATGTTCACCATTTCTGATAAGGAGAACCACATCAGCGCAACCGGTCAGTTTGTAAGCAAAGATTTCTTCAACGTTTTCTCCTATACCCTTACCCAGGGAGATAAAGATCAGGTGCTTCAAGACAAAAACGCCATTGTTATATCCGAAGCACTGGCGCTGAAGCTGTTTAACACCACGCAAAACGTAGTCGGCAAAACCGTAGAATGGCAGATTCTGCAATTCAGTAAACCAGTTATTATTTCCGGCATTTTCGAAAACATCCCTCCTAACTCCTCTGAGCAATACGATTTTGTACTCTCTTTTGAGGAGTTCAAAGACATGCTTGGAAGCGGGTTACACTGGGACAATCACAACGCGGAAACATACCTACTTTTAAAGGAAGGAACAGATCCGCACCAGTTCAACAACAAGATTAGTGGGTTTATCAAAAGCAAGCTTCCTGCCTCCAATGTCTCTTTATTTATCCGGCCCTTTTCAGATAAATATTTGTACGACAACTACGAGAATGGCGTACAGGCAGGAGGAAGAATAGAGTACGTGAAGCTGTTTTCCATGATTGCCATCTTCATACTCGTGATAGCGTGCATCAACTTTATGAACCTGTCCACGGCGAAAGCTTCCAGAAGAATAAAGGAGGTGGGTATAAAAAAGGCCATGGGTGCCAACCGGGAATCACTTATTCTTCAATACATGGGCGAGTCTATGCTGATGGCTTTTGCGTCGCTGACTGTTGCCCTCATGTTTGTTGAGCTTTCACTGGCTCCTTTCAACCAAATTACCGGGAAGCAACTTGTACTCTCTCTTGACCCCCGCTTTGTTTTGGCTGCGCTTGGCGTCTCGTTTCTTACAGGGCTTTTAGCAGGCAGCTATCCTGCCTTATACCTTTCCGGTTTTAAGCCCGCCATTGTACTGAGAGGAAAACTGGACAGCCCGGGGGGAGAACTGTGGGCGCGAAAAGGGCTCGTGGTATTTCAGTTTGCACTATCGGTTATCATGATTGTGTCAGTACTGGTTGTTTACAAGCAGATAGAATATGTGCAGACCAAGAATCTGGGCTACAACAAAGACAACATCATCTATTTTAATGCAGAAGGCAAAGTGCAGGACAACCTGAATACTTTTCTTTCAGAGGCAAAAAGAATACCGGGTGTTATACAGGCATCCAGCGGGGGCAGTATCATCAGCGATCATGGCTCTACGATCGGTTTAATGTGGGAGGGGAAAAACAAGGATGACGTTGCCTTCCAAACAGTGGCTGTGAATTACGACATGATCGAAACGCTGGGTATAAACATGAAGGAAGGCAGGACCTTTTCAAGAGACTTCGGTGCAGATACCTCCAAAATCATCTTCAACGAAGCTGGCGTTAAAGCTATGGGAATGAAAGACCCCATTGGCAAAGTGGTGAACCTGTGGGGGGAAGACAAAAAGATTATTGGTGTGGCAAAAGATTTTCATTTCCAGTCGCTGCATGAGCGTGTGAAGCCCCTATTTTTCAGATTAGAGCCAAAAACCGCCATGAAGGTGATGGTAAAAATAGAAGCCGGAAGAGAAAAGGAAACGATTGAAAAGCTACAACAGTTTTACAAAGGATACAATCCCGGTTTTGTATTCGACTATAGGTTTTTGAACGAAGATTACCAGGAGTTATATGCTGCAGAGCAACGCGTAGCTGTGCTATCCAAGTTCTTTGCCGGGTTAGCCATTCTTATATCCTGCCTCGGCCTTTTTGGACTGGCAGCTTTCACTGCCGAAAGAAGATTAAAGGAAATTGGTGTACGGAAGGTATTGGGAGCAAGTGAGTTTAACATTGTTTACCTGCTGTCGAGCGACTTTACAAAGCTGGTGCTAACCTCCATCCTCATTGCCTTGCCGCTCAGCTACCTCATAGTAACTTACTGGCTTCGCAACTTTGCTTACAGGATAGATTTAGAACTGTGGTATTTTATAAGCGCCGGACTGACAGCACTGCTCGTTGCCTGGTTTACCGTTGGCATGCAGGCTGTAAAAGCAGCAAGAGTAAATCCTTCTCAGTGCCTGAAAGATGTATAGTTAATTTAATAAGGTCCTAGGGCCTTCGGGAATTGCTCACCTTTGGTACAGCAGGGTGGCATACATGCCGATGCTCTTCACATCAAGTAATGTCGATTTGCGGATCCTCCAGGGCTCTGCGCCCGCTGCCCGGTAATAGGTAACCTGCCCTTTGGGGGTTGTGGCAAAGGTCATGAGCGAGCCGCTGTTAAGCCTGGTGGTTTCCGAAAGCCACTCGACAACAAGGGCAAAGTCCCCTTCCACCGTAATGTTGTGTTTCTCCAGGTCCACTGTTATCCAGCCTGTGTGGTGCGGCTCAATGCTGATGATGGCTGGTTTGTGCAGAAGGTTCTGATATGGAAGATTGTCTTTGATGGAGTAAAGCTTTACTCCCACCTTAACAGCTGCGTTACCCGAGCCGGCCAGGCCGAAGGAAACGCTTTGCAGCACGGCCTGTTTCCTTTTCACTCTGATCCGGGTGCCTATTTCCTGTCCAGCCGTCACTGTGTAGGCTGTACCTGAAGGGGTGAACCGATAATGGAAAGAGGTGCCTTCGTCTATATGGTAACCCACCCGCTGCGCTTTCCACTTTTGGGCCTTTGCAGTTACCTCGACCTCTTTCAGGCTTCTGTGCTTTAACTCCAGAAAAAGGCTGACACCACCCGATCCTGCTTTATCTAATAAAGCTTCTACCTTGTATTCACGGGAGACATAGCCTAATGAAGAAATCCTAAGGCTATGTCTCCTGTCTTCCGGACGCAACAACAGTGTGAAATAACCTTTGCCATTGGACTGAACATGTTGCTCCCTCCCCACGACAGAAACAGAGGCAAAAGGTATGGGTGTGTCCGTTGCTTTGTCCAAGACGGTGCCTGTGATGCTTATTTTATCATCCTGAAACAACGCATCTTTCAGTTGGTGATTTAGCTGTAAGATAGGCTTGATGCCGATTGACACTAGCACAAACAGAAGAAGGCAATTAAAAGCCCGTAGCTCTCTATGTCTAAGTAGCCCTGAAAGGGAAGGGTGTACAGGTTTCGTTAGTTGCATTTAACAAAATAGGATTGTAGCAAAGACGGACTTGCTGTGTCTAATGCCAGCAAGCATTAAATAAACCGCAGCTTGAGTGAATAAAGTCTATCTTACTAAACGACCCAAATTTTAATCAAATGGTTGCTTTTCGTTTTACTCCCGCCTACCGAAAAACGAAGCAAGAAGTGGTATCGTTAAACGGATAAACCACAAAGCCATTGAACGACAACTCTTTGTAGAACTGCCATTGAATGGTTTTGTGGTTTAATTACCAGGTAGCAAAGGGCTCAACAGAAAGACAAAAAGCAGTTGGGGTTTAGGAGTGAAACTCCTTTATTCACATACCGTTTAGATGCCTAATGTGATTCATTGAGAATCTCTGTTTCTGATTCAATAATACAAATGTAAGGACACTATTCCTTTTTTGACTGTTTTACCGCCGTTTCATTGTCACTCAAATCCTGTCCAAAATCAGGCATGCCATCCTCGGTCCATCTCAAAACCCTGGCACGGGTATGGCGGTTGGGATCGTACAACGGTTCGCCATCAATCTCTTTATAATCGCGGGCATGGTAAATCATGATATCGGTTTTGCCATCCTCAGCCACTGTAAAGCTGTTGTGCCCCGGACCGAAACGCTGCAGCTCTTCGTTGGTGTAAAAAACCGGCTCAGGTAATTTGTTCCAGGAGGCAGGATCCAGAAGATCAGCATCCTCATCGGCCCAAAGTAAACCTATGGCGTAATTAGCATCGGTGGCACTGGCCGAGAAGGTTACAAACACCTTTCCATTGCGGATTAGTACTGCTGGGCCCTCATTCACGTTATGTCCAATCCTCTCCCACGCATATTCAGGCTGGGAGATTACCACCTGCTTGTCAGCGAGGGTAGTTGGGCTGGTCATTTCAGCAATATACAAGCCTGTATTCACCTCCTTATCAGATGCCCTATCCACCCAGATATGGTAGCGTTGGCCTTTATGCACAAAAGTGGTGGCATCGAGGGTGAACTCATTCCTTTTGCTAACCATCTCACCTTCCTCTGTCCATTCGCCTTTTGTGGGATCTTCCGACGGATTTGACAAAACATATTTGCGTATGGCCCATTTATCCTCGGCCGAACCAGCTGCAAAATAGATATACCATTTTCCATCTATCCGATGCAGTTCAGGAGCCCAAATGTGGTTGCCCATGGAACCTTCATCGTGCTTGCGCCATACTACCACCGGTTCTGCTTCTTTTATGCCATTAATGGTTTCTGACTTGCGTATCTCGATGCGGTCATATTCTGGCACTGTGGCAATAAAGTAATAATTACCATCGGCAGCTTTCGTCACAAACGGATCTGCCCTTTGCAAGGCTATCGGGTTGTCGAATTGGTTCTTCTCCGACTTTTGCGCGTTCATTGTACATCCGCTGACAATGAGCATCACAGCAAGCGTAAATTTTAAGAGTTTGATGTAGTTCATTTTGTTTATGATGATAAAATTTAAGCAGCATTATCCTGCAAATCTAGCTTTATTAAATATAAATGTAAAAAATACATTTTATATTTAATAGGGATAACTGACGTCACGCAGTATCAGTTCATAATTTATTTTTAGTCACGGCGGGACGACCTGCAAATAGCCAGATGGCCATAAATCGCCATTAGCTCCAGCGGAGCGGCCTTTAAACATATACCCAACAGGTCGCTCCGCTGGAGCTAAAGAATAGAGAGCCCCTGTTTCTATCAACAGGTCATCCCGCTGGGACTCTTGCGTAACGTCAGTGAACAATAATCCGGACTTTGGCCTGCTAATGTTTCTGCAATGCTTGCCAATTAAGAGCAATTTGTTTGGTAAGCATTGCACCTCATAAACTGTCGGAAAAGAAAAAAAAGTCCACAAGCCGTATCAAAAAATTGTCAAAGGTATACTTTAGCTCTACCTCCATATGTCTTGCGAACACCTTGCCAGTATAAGAGCCTGCACCTAAAGAATTAAGCACCTGCCTGACAAAACTTATCTAGTAAACTATTGCAGTTCAACCTTTATCCTGCTCATAACTTTCATGTTTGGCTTTCGCTATAATTAACGTGTTTAGTTTGCTGTATTTAACTAATTTTGCAAGGAATACGATGGAAGAACAGAAAAACAACCCTTTACATGGCAGAACCCTGGAGATGATCCTGGTTCAGTTAGTCGATTATTATGGCTGGGAAGAACTGGGGTATAAAATCAACATCAATAGCTTTAACAACAACCCCAGCATTAAATCCAGCTTAAAATTCTTGCGGAAAACACCCTGGGCACGTCAGAAAGTAGAAGATCTATATATCAGAATGATAAGCAGAAGATAGCCTGCCCCTGCTGTGCCTGGTTTGTCCCTAACGGGGATTATCAACAAATTCCCGCACATCTTCTCAATAGTCAGACAGCCACTGGAGTTTTACACCTATAACCTTTGAACTTCCTGCAGAAGATAGTGCCTTTTCTGACGCTTTCTCACCAATTCCGTAAGTATAAAATAAAGGTTTCCTCTATTTAACAACCCTACACCTTACATTTTAAGAATCCCCATGTCTGAAGATACCTCCACACGATTAAATAAATTTATCAGTGAATCCGGCTTTTGCTCCAGAAGAGAGGCCGACCGATACATTGAAGAAAAGCGTGTCACCATCAACGGTAAAACCGCAAAAATGGGCGCCACCGTAAAAGCCGGTGACAAAGTTGCGGTAGACGGAGAAGCAATTAAATCCAGAAAACCGACTGACAAACCAATTTACATCGCTTTCAACAAGCCCGCTGGTGTTACCACCACCACCGACCCGAAAGACAAAAACAACATTATTGATTTTATAGGTTTCCCGAAGCGCATCTTCCCGATTGGCCGCCTGGATAACCCGACAGAAGGGCTTATCCTGCTAACCAATAACGGCGATATCATCAACAAGATTCTGCGGGCAGGCAACAACCACGACAAGGAATACATTGTAACCGTAGACAAGCCCGTAACTCCTGAATTCGTGGCGAAGATGAGCAGCGGCGTACGTATCCTGGAAACTGTAACCAAGCCCTGTTTTGTACAGCAGCAGGGCAAAAACGTTTTTAAGATTGTCCTGACACAAGGCCTGAACCGACAAATCCGGAGAATGTGCGAAGCACTGGACTACAAAGTAATTAAACTGAAACGTATCCGGGTGATGAACATAAAGCTGGGAGACCAGCCCGTAGGCAACTGGCGCTACCTCACCCAGGAAGAAACAGAAACACTGCATCAATTGGTGGCCGAGTCTGTAAACACCGAAGACGCTTCTTATTTTGAGGAAGCGGCTGAAACACCTCAGCGTCCGGCTATCAGACCAAAACCTGCCTCTGGCAGGCCGAAGGGTGCGCCAGCCAAACCAAAAGAAACTTTTGTTAACCCGAAGTCTGCTTCGCTCCGGAAAAAAGGTGCAGCCGGTAAAACAAGCCGCGGCCCCGGAAAACCTAATGAGACAACCGGAAGAAATAAAGGTGCAACCGGCAAGCCTGGAAGTTCCTCCGGCAGGCCGAAAGGCCGAAGCAGATAGAACAGTAATTTATTTTATTGCAATAGTTATTCCTCTTCCCCTGCCGCTCCCTAGTGGCAGGGGATTTTTTTGACAGATTGATGCCTTTCTACTTGTCTATCAACAAATAAAAAGAACAAATAATACTTGCTGAAGCACATGCTATAATAACAGATATTACACATATTTACAGCAAGAATGGGACAGGATACTTGTAAAGTTCAAGTTTGTATCACGCCACCGTTCCTCACCGCAAATAAACTATACCCATGAAAAAATTTTACCTCTGTATGCTGCTGTTCGGCTTAGTGGCATGTGAGAAGGACAAGGACGAGGTTGTACTACAATACCCCGCCACTTACCATAGTATACAATACAGAACCAGTTCACAGGTCAGGCTTTTTTCCAGGGAAGGGGAAATAGTAGACTGGCAGGTGATAGACCGGTTTGTCGAAAAAAACGGCGGACAGTTCCTGCTTCCCTATAATTTTATGCAGAATATTTCTCCTGCAGAAGCAGATTCTGTTCACATCATATCCGCATCAGCAGCGAAAGGAAAGAGGGTGTATAACTACAGCTGGCAAAACTACTCTATCAGGAAGAGCGGAGAACTAGTTGAGTTTATTTCAACAGACACATCTACTTTGGTATGGACACCTAAGGAAGAGGCAATGCTGCGTAAACTGCAGCAAGGGTTTTACAGGCACGACTACGCCTATAGAAAAGAACAGCCTCTTCCAACTGCTACAGGTTACTCAACAATGTTAAAGGTTGTGGAAAAACAGGTAGCTTATCTTAAGTCTGACCAGTTGCATTTCCCCTTGCTGAACTATTTGCTGGTTAACACTAATCCAGGGTACGGCGGTAACCGGTACTCTAGAAGTAACATATACAACGAGCTAAAGAGTCAGCCTGATTACAGCCAGCTGAGCCAGAACGACACGCTTGCCTTACAGGCTTATGAATTGATATACACAAAAGAGTAGCACCACCTGTTCGTTTCACAATATACAATGCCCCTGATGCTATTCAATTATGAGCAGCACCAGGGGCATTATCTTTCATTCGGGTCCTCAAAAACTACAGCCTGATACATATACCCACCATCAGATGATAGAAAGACATCATTTAAGTTTATATTTAACCTTACTCTAACCAAGCCGGTAACCTTTACATGCACCAATCAAAGCCATACACAAAGCAGTTCTTCCCCCTACTCCTTTGCCTACTCTCCGTCTTTGCTTCTGTAGCTCAGGAAAAACAACCCCCACCTGACGACCTGAAAATGTGGTTCAGCCATCCTGCTTCCACCTGGGCCGAAGCGCTGCCTGTAGGCAATGGCAGATTGGGTGCCATGGTCTTTGGTGGCGTGGCAATAGAGCGGCTGCAGCTAAACGAGGAGTCTGTCTGGACAGGCAAGCCAGCTGACTTTGTGAACCCGGAAGCACGTGCTACCTTGCCGAAGGTACGGGCACTGCTTTTTGCCGGCCAATACGCGGAAGCACGGGACCTGGCTCAGGAAAAAATGATGGGCGACAAGAAAATCCACAGCACCTACCAGACGCTGGGCGACCTGCAGCTTGATTTTGGCCCCGTTACAAAAGATATTACCGAATACCGCCGGGAACTAGACCTGGAGACAGCCGTAGCTAAAGTAAGCTACCGCGCTGGTGATGTCACCTTTACCCGCGAAATCTTCTCCAGTGCCCCCGACCAGGCGCTGGTGGTGCGGCTTACGGCTAGCAAGCCCGGTGCCCTGACTTTCGCCCTAAACATGAGCAGGCCCGGAAACAAGGCTAAGCTGGAACTGGCAGGGGATGAAATCATTATGAGCGAGCACGTAGGCGATGGAACGGGCGTAAGGATGGTAGCGCGCCTAAAAGTGCTGCAGGAAGGTGGTACTAAAAATGCAGCTGGAGAAAGCATCCGGGTAGAAAATGCAGACGCCATAACGCTTCTCTTAACGGCCGCTACTGATTACCGGGGCAGCGAGCAACTGGCTATGGCTGCCACACAATTGGATTCTGTTGCAAATAAAGATTATGAAGCTCTAAAGAAAGATCATATAGCCGATTACCAGCAGTACTTCAAGCGTGTTGACTTACATCTGGGCACAACCGATGCGGCTTATTTCCCCACCGACGCCCGCCTCGTGGCGATGCAGAACGGCAACATCGACCCGCAACTCGTGGAGTTATACTATCAGTTTGGTCGTTACCTGCTCATCTGCAGTTCACGGCCGGGTGGCTTGCCTGCTAACCTGCAGGGCATCTGGGCCGACGGCCTCACCCCTCCCTGGAGCGCCGACTACCACATCAACATCAACATACAGATGAACTATTGGCCCGCAGAGATCACTAACCTGTCGGAGATGCACATGCCCTTCCTGACTTTCCTGGATGCACTACGCCCCGATGCCCGCAAAACCGCCCGCGACATGTATGGTATAAAAGGAACAGTGGCTCACTTCACGACAGACCCTTGGCTTTTTACCGAAACTTATGGCGAACCGCGCTGGGCGATGTGGCCGATGGGTATGGCTTGGAGTGCGCAGCACCTGTGGGAGCATTACCTGTTCACCGAAGACAAAGCTTACCTGAAAGAGCTAGCTTACCCCGTCATGAAAGAGGCCGCGGAGTTCTGCGCCAACTGGCTCGTAGAAAACCCGGATACGAAGCAACTGGTATCCGGTCCTTCCATTTCGCCGGAAAATACTTTTAAGACTGAAGACGGCGAAGTAGCCACCATGGTGATGGGTCCGACGATGGACCACATGATTATCCGGGACTTACTCAGCAACACCATTGCCGCAAGCCGGGAACTAAATAGAGATGCTGCTTTTCGCCGACGCCTCGAGAAGATACTCACCCGTTTAGCGCCCACCAAAATTGGCAGTGATGGCCGCATTATGGAGTGGACAGAGGAGTTTGAAGAAAATGAACCAGGCCACCGTCACATTTCGCACCTGTTCGCCCTGCACCCCGGCCGGCAGATAACAAAGCAGCAGCACCCGGAGCTAATGGAGGCTGCCCGCAAAACCATCGACTACCGATTGTCTCAGGGAGGCGGGCACACCGGCTGGAGCCGCGCCTGGATTATCAATTTCTTTGCCCGCTTGCAGGACGGCGAGGCGGCATACGAGAACCTGCTGGCCCTGCTGCGCAAATCCACCTTGCCGAACCTTTTCGACACGCACCCGCCTTTCCAGATTGACGGTAACTTTGGTGCCACCGCAGGTATCACAGAGATGCTGATGCAGAGCCACGCCGGGGAAATACAGCTGTTACCTGCTTTGCCTGCTGCCTGGCAGCAGGGATATATTCAAGGTATCGTAGCACGCGGAGGTTTTGAGGTAGACATAGATTGGGAAGCGGGAAAACTGAAGCAGGTTAAGATACTCTCCAAACTGGGCAACCCCTGCCAGGTTCGTTACGGAGACCAGGTAGTTACGCTGAAGACGGAGAAGGGCAAAAGCTATGTGCTGGATGGAAACCTGAAGCAGCTTTAACTCTCATTTTAACCTCCCATTCCTATCAAAGAAAACCTTAACGGTGGCTTTGCTAATGCATAATCAAACTTTTTTGCATCACGAAAACAAATTCCATGAAAAAAAACTTGAGCATACTCATACTCATCTTATTGATTTCTTCATGTACTGCCACCGAAAAAGAAGAGAAGCTCTCTGAGATAGAGAAGTGGAAACTGGGTTGGCGAATGATTGTCTCATCCACGGATGAAAATTATCAGTTAGGTGAATTGCAATTTGATTCACTTTTGTCGGAAAGCTCGGAAATTGAACCTAAGTTTTTAATAACAGGATTAGAAATATTAGACAAACTTGGTAAAAGAGAAAAGCTTGTCCAGGTTATAAACGGTCAGGACCAGGAGACGCTCCAGGTTTTATGTAACACAAATTTGTTCACCCAGAACCTGAATGATGTTGACGTTTGCAAATCAATTGAGAAAGAGAAGGTCAGTAACCCAAAGCTACAGATGGAGCTCGTTAAAATGTATGTCGATGATCAGGCTGTAAGAGGAAATTTACAGGAAGACATCATCACAAAATACAGTCTAATTAAAGCTGAGATAGCAAACGAAGGAGAAGGAGTAGACGACCGAAACAGGGAAAGGTTAAAAGAAATATTCAGGGAGCATGGCTTTCCAACAAAGGAAATGGTTGGCAAAGATGCAATGAGCGGGATATTTATAATGATTCAGCATGCTGATTATGACAAAGAATGGCAAAAATCGCAGTTGCCCAACATAGAGCAGGCAGTTCAAAACGGTGACATGGACGGGCAGAGTTATGCCTACTTATATGACCGCATAAAAAGCAATGCAGGAGAAAAACAACGCTATGGCACACAGTTTTCGCATATTGACCCGGCAAACAAAACAGTTGAATTAGCGCCAACAGAGGACATGGAAAACCTGGATAAGCGAAGAATGGAAGCAGGTATGATGCCGATAGAAATGTACAAAGAAATCATGCTAGAGAATCTCTCAAATTAGAACCCAAGGCTGCCTGCCTACAGGCCATTCTGAATAGACACATCTTATACTGTAGCAGGTTTCGAAAATTCTGCTGTTTTCCTCAAATTTGCAGCAGCACTTAACACTATACCCATAAAGCCTATGTACCTGAAACATTTCCTGATTTTCATCTTGCTGGCGGCAACTGCCCTGTCAGCAAAAGCGCAGACCACGCCCGATACATCATCCGTAACAACCCCTGTTAAACTGCAACTGCAAGGCTATAACAACCGCGACATCGACACCTTTGCAAAAGCTTTCAGCGATACCGTGAAGGTATACCGGCAGCCGGGGGTGCTCAGTTACCAGGGCAGAGAGGAACTGAGAAAAAGATACGGCCAGATGTTTGCGAACACGCCTGATTTACATTGTGAAGTGGTAAACAGGATCATAGCAGGCAATGTGGTGATTGATCACGAAAAGGTGAGACGCAGCAAAGATCAGCCCCGGTTCGATGCCATTGCAGTATACAGAGTAAAAAATAATGAAATTGTAGAGGTGACCTTCATCTCTCCTGATAAAGCCCAATAGCAACCCGAAATGAAGGAAACACACCACAGCGACAAGACTTTTGATAAAATCAATTACGCGAATAAGGTTGTGTCGGGGAGAGAGTTTGAAGACTGTTCCTTTACCAACTGCGACTTTTCAGGCAGCAACTTTTCCGGCAACGACTTTATTGATTGCCGGTTCAAGGACTGCAACCTGAGTATGATGCGGCTGGAGTATACCGGATTAAAAACCGTTGCATTCCATAACTGCAAAGTAATGGGCGTTGACTTCAGCGCCTGTAATGAGTTTCTTTTCTCTGTAAGCTTCAGCAACTGCATCCTCGACTTTGTTTCTTTCTTCAGAAGGAAAATTAGGAAAACCACCTTCGATGGCTGCAGCATTAAAGAAGCCAACTTTACCCAATCTGATTTAACCGGCTCCACATTCAGCGATTGTGACTTGAGCCAAACTGTCTTTGACCAGACAATATTAGAAAAGGTAGACTTCCGGTCGGCCAGCAATTTTTCCATCGACCCTGACATCAACAAAATCAAGAAAGCGAAATTTTCCCTGACAGGGCTGCCAGGCTTGTTAGACAAGCATGATATTGTAATAGCGTAACTGAAATTCGCTCAACCAAGCCTCTCAATTGAGCGTCATACAACAGATGCGTATATCATTCAAAAACCTGCCCAGTGATTATAGAAGCCGAACCAGAAGATATTGATGAAGTGTATGAACTCTGGCATGAGCTGCTGGATTTTCACCAGCCCCACCACCCGGTGTTCAGGTACAAGCCCAACAGTGAACAGGTACTGAAGAAAGAACTGCTGACAAGGCTGAAAGACAAAGACACTCGCATTTTCGGATATGTGCAGCAAGATAACTGGCAAGGCATGATTATAGCGACCCTGAAACAGGCTGCACCCGGCTTTAAATTTTCAAAAAAAGGCTACATAGCAGAAACCGTTGTGCAGGAACAGTACAGGGGCACAGGTATTGGCAATGAATTGGTAGAAGCAGCTAAAAAATGGTTGACAGATAATGGGGCTGACCACATTGAACTGCAGGTATCTGTTAAAAATAAAGCCGCTATCCGTTTCTGGGAATCACAAGGCTTTAGCCCTTCCACGCAGCACATGATACTGGATGTTTCTTCTACAGCTAAAAAAAGCTAAATTCGAAGACCTATACTTTTTTACTTATCCTCCTCAACATGAGAATTCATACTTTTCTTGCCTTATTTCTCAGCAGTTCTTTGCTGGCAGGATGTGCCGCTACCCAACAAAACAACCACGACCTTATCCTCACAAACGCGAACATAGTGGATGTAGCTGCAGGCGAAGTGCTGACTGGCAAAACCCTGGTAATAGATGAAGGTGTTATTCAGGAAATCTCAGACACGGGGGCAGCAAGCAAATACAATGCAGCCACTACCATAGATGCACAGGGAAAATACATCATCCCGGGCCTTTGGGACAACCACATTCATTTGCGTGGCGGTGAGGCTCTAAAGGAAGAAAACAAGAACCTGCTTCCGCTCTTTATTGCCAATGGCGTAACAACTGTGCGTGATGCCGGCGGTGACCTGTACCCAGCTATCCGGCAATGGCGGGACCAGATAGCAGCGGGCGAACTGGTAGGACCCCGAATTATTACAGCAGGTCCTAAACTGGACGGGCCCAATCCTGTCTGGGAAGGCTCTATTGAAGTTGCCACAGTGGCGGAAGTACCCGCGGCCCTGGACTCACTTCAGCTAATGGGAGTAGATTTCGTTAAGATTTATGACAGCACTATTTCAGGGGATGTTTTTCTGGCTATTGTAAAAGAAGCCGAGGCAAGAGGCATGATGACGGCAGGGCATATGCCTTTCACCGTTTCCCTTGGTGAGGCCATCGACAGTGGCCTTGATATAACAGAGCACCTGTATTACTCTTTTAAGTCAGGCTCTCCAAAGGAAGACAGCATCACCAACGTTATCCAGGCCAGTTACGAAACAGAAAAACCGGTTGGCTTCTACACAGCCCTCGACTGGCTTTATGAATCATACGATACAGCCACTGCACAACGCTTTTTCCAACGCATGGCTGCTGCTAATGCTGCCGTGGTGCCTACCTTACACATCAGTGAGGTGCTGGATAATCTACACCAGGACGACCACAGCACAGACAAGTATCTGGCTTATATTGGAGACGGCATTGAACAAACATACGCCCGCCGGATTAACAGCGCCAAGCGCCGTTCAGCGGAATCGATACAGTTTATGAACAACCTGAACAACAGGTTTCATACCCTGGTGCCCGCCATGCAGGCTGCAGGCGTCACTATACTGGCTGGCTCCGATGCCGGCGCTTATAACTCTTATGTGTATCCCGGTATCTCGTTGCACAAGGAGCTGGAGCAAATGGTAGAAGCAGGCCTCACTCCTGCCCAAGCGCTCCGCACCGCTACCATCAACGGCGCTCAGTTTATGGGGAAAACAGCGCAATATGGCACTGTAGAAAAAGGGAAAGTAGCGGATCTTGTTCTTCTGGAGAGTAACCCGCTGGAGGACATAAGCCATACCCAACTCATACATACTGTTATTTTCGGGGGGAAGACTTATACCAAAGAAAAGCTGCAGCAACTGCTGGACGAGTTAAAAAACTAAAAGTAACTTCCATATCTCCTTATTTTACATCACCTGAAGCGAATGATTAATTGGAAAATGGTGCTTTCACAAGCCTTGATTTCTGTCAGCCTGCACTAACCAGCCCCATACCCAACAGCCCCACCAGCAAAGCAGCCAGCAGGGTTGGCAGCATATTGTTGGAGAGTATGGTACGGTAATCTTTGATGTTGGCGACGGAAGCCGCAGCAATAATATTGAACAGGCAGATAGCGTTGCCGATAGAAGCACCTGTTAACTGCAGGGCAAGAATGGTAGTCGGAGCAATATTAAGCGAAGCGGCTGTCTCTGACTGCGCGGCACCGAATACGACATTGGAGATAGTCGTGCTGCCGGTAATAAAGGTGCCCATCACCCCTACAAACGGAGCGACCACCACATACGCCTGCCCCATGGCACTCATCAGTTCCGCAATGTAGCGCACCATGGAGGGTTGTGTTTCTCCGGAATAGATCATGAGTTGGGCAATGGCAATGGAGGGGAAAAGTACCACAAACACATCACCCATTTTCTTTAGTGGCTCACTAAGGTACAGCGATTTGCTTTTCTTAAAGTAAGCCACCCCCAGCCCCACTACCACAAACGGAAGGAAAGGCGAGCCCAGCGGTTTGATGGCTCCGCGAATAGAAGTACCGAACATTTCCGGAAAAACCAGTTCCCAGCCAATCCACATGCGCAGCGGCTCCCACAGCTTCGGCAGCAACAGCAAGAGCGCCAGCACCCCATAGGGCAGCCATGGCTTCAGGTCAATCCTGCTTTTGCCCCGCCCCAGGTAGAGCACCGAAAGCCCCAGCATGGTTAAAGCCCCCAGTATAGTAGCCAATTCCGGCACCAGCCAAGCTAATACGCAAAAAGGTATGGCAAAAAAAGCATACAGCACTAGCACCTTCTTTTTATGCTCCAGCGGTCCGTGTTCTTTGGCTACCAACCGGAAAACGAGCAGCAGCACCAGTGTTCCTGCCAGTGCCATCATTAAGGCTGCTATAATACCAATACTGTTTACTTCTTCAGAAGACAGCCCTAAGGGCACCTGCATCCCGATCAGGATAGGTGTACCCACCGCGCCAAAAAGAGCCACCATCCCATCAAACAGTAAGACCACCGACACCGAGAGCACGGCGCTGAAACCTAAAGCCATGAGTATGAGCGGCACAATAGCTCCCGGTGTACCAAAACCCGCCACTCCCTCAAAGAAAGCAGAAAGGCCCAGCGCCAGCAGGAAAAAGCGGATCTCATTGGAGGGGTGCAGCTTGTCCAAAGAATGGCTGATCTGGGTGATCATCTCGGTACGCTCCATGATGTTGTAGAGGAAAACCGCCCCCAGCACAATCAGGAGTATGTTGAGGGTGGTGAGCAAGGATACACCGAGTGCGGCAAGGTATTGACTCCCTCCGGCTCCCCAGTAAAAAAACAAAACCGTAGTAGCGGCCCAACCCACCATCACCGCCACTTTCACGCCCCTCGCCAGTGAGAGCACCACCAGAATCAGGATAGGCAACAGGGAGAGAATGTATGTCATGCTTTTATATCAGTATCAGGAAGGGTTTAGTATTTTCCAGAGCGGCTTTCAGGACAAAAGTCTATGGAAGCACTTCGTTTTTCAATGCGCTGCCTTCATCAAAATCTGAGATATTCTGCAATGTAACAGAGACAATCCCTTGCATAGCATCGCTGGTAAAAAATGCCTGGTGCCCCGTTATCAGCACATTATTAAACGAGAGCAAACGCATAAATACATCATCCTGAATCACGTACTCTGACTTGTCTTCGAAGAACAGGTCTGCCTCCTCCTCATACACGTCCAGCCCCAGGTAGCTGATTTTCTCAGATTTCAAGGCCCTTATAACTGCTTTTGTGTCTATCAGCGCGCCCCGGCTGGTGTTAATCAGCATCACTCCTTTCTTCATCTTATCTAATGATTCCGCATTGATGATATGGTGGGTTTGAGGTGTGAGCGGGCAGTGCAACGAAATGATATCAGACTGGGCATAGAGGGTATCCAGGTCAACAAGTTCTACTCCAATTTCTTTAGCCTCTGCCGGTTCGGCAATGTCGTAGCCTAGCACTTTGCAGTCAAAGCCTTTCAGAATAGCAGCTGTTACCAACCCGATTTTACCTAAACCAATCAGTCCGATGGTTCTGCCATGGAGGTCAAAGCCCATCAGTCCGTTCAAGGCAAAGTTGCCTTCTTTCACCCGGTTATAGGCGCGGTGTGTTTTCCGGTTCAGGGTAAGTATAAGTGCCAGGGTATGCTCCGCCACCGAGTATGGAGAATAAGCCGGCACCCGCACCACTTTTATTCCCAAGGCTGCGGCAGCTTTAAGGTCTACGTTGTTGAAGCCCGCACAGCGTAGCGCGACAAGCTTCACTCCCTGCTGCGCCAGTTCTTCCAGCACTTCTCTATCAGCCTGGTCATTCACAAAAATGCAGACAGCCTCATGCCCCTTAGCCAGCGGTGCCGTATGCCTGTTGAGCGGCACCTCCAGAAAATTTAATGCATGGTTGTATTCTGCATTACTATCAGTAAAAAATTGCTTATCGTATTTCCTGGTGCTGAAAAAGACTACTTTCATGGGATCAGATTAAAAGGTTGAACAACCGCGCTATAGCTAATAGTATATTTTGTACTTCTAAAATACAAGTTACGCGATAGCTGCTTTTAAGTATATGACAGATGCCTTGTCAGAAATTGACTTTTAGCATTTTCTAACAAACCAATTAAATGTATGCAGCTATGTACAAACATGCTCTAAGCCGATGCGATGCCTGTATGAGTACATGCAGGGCCCAAGTGAGTTTGTGCCGGGCGGCATCCTGCAAAAGTGGGACCGTTGGGATGACCTGAAACAACTGACAGTGCCTACGCTTACTGTAGGCGCCAAGTATGATACCATGAACCCGGAGGAAATGAAGGAAATGAGCCAACTGGTGCAGAACGGCCAGTATCTTTACTGCCCAAACGGCAGCCACCTTGCCATGTGGGACGACCAGCAGGTCTTTATGGATGGCGTGATTAAATTTATTAAGGACGTGGATGCCGCCCAGGCAAAAGGCAAAACTGCTATATAGGCAGGTCTTCCTGTTAATCGTCTTATAACAGAAAAGCCCAGACAGTGAATCTATAAAAGTCCGGGCTTTTCATTTTACTTTGTAGTATCAAAAGAAGGAAAGTGCATGCTGCAGCTCGATTTTCCGCTTCCGATAGTCCCAATATTCATAGTATTTTCTCCTTTATCCTGCTACTATTGTCTACCACTTACCGCTTCACCAGTTTACCGGAGCCACTGATATTGGAGTTTACAGTAGGATTGCCGTAGTAGTATACTTTTCCGCTTCCGGAAATATCAACAGTGAGTGATTTGCTGGCCCTTACCTCTGCTTCGCCAGAACCGGACAGGTTTACAGTTACATCTTCGGCTGCCAGGTTAGATGTTGCTGCGGTTCCTGAACCAGACATGTTAATGGTTTGAATATCTGTTGTGCCGCTAAGCAATGCCTCTCCCGAGCCAGTCACCCGCAGGATTACTTTAGACGCGTCTACCTCCAGATCAACTACACCAGAGCCATTCACCTGTACGGGCAACTCATCTACTACCAGTTTATTTTCGCTGTATATCCGGCCGGAGCCGTTCAGGTACAGGGCTTCCACCTCGGGCAAGATGATATACACCTCCACCGGATCACTCCTGCGCACGCAGCTTTCATGTTCGATTTCCCATTTCCCGTTTCGCACCTGTGTGTTCAGATCACTCAGTATGTTAGACTCTCCTTTCACCTCTACCCGCTGTGGTTCGCCTTGAGTAATGTACACTTTAAAGTCGCCATTGGCTTCTATTTCGCTAAAGGGCTGCAATGTTAAGGTGCGTTGTTTTACATCTCCATTTCCTTTTATACAATTCACATCATCGCAGGCACTTAGCAACAGGAAGCCACACAATACGAGTGGCCACTGTACTGCTTTTTCCAAACTTAAAGAAAGATACTTTTTCATGTTTTATCTAGATTGTATGGTTGATTAAAGAGAAGAGTCAGAAAATACTGCATGCGTTGCATAGTGCACCTCAAAATTGTCTTCAAGAGCAGTACAATATTGGGAAGGCGAGAATTTGGAATGTGAGTAATGCTAGAATAGGGGTAAATTGTTGAGAAGTGTTACAGCGGCTTTGCTATGGTGATTAATCGTTAATTACTATATCTTTGCCTAACCTGATTCCATTGATATATCATGTCTATTTTTTCGAACCCAAAGACCTCTTATAATATATTTTTAATAATTGGCACACTTACAATTCTTCCTTTCCTATTTCTCAACCTGTATAATAATCCTACCATGGATGATTATACTTTTGCTGTTCGGGACCGTGAACTTGGATTTATTGAGGCACAGGTGCAGTTTTACTTTAACTGGTCTGGTCGGTATTTTGGCACCGCAATTGTGCGCCTTAACCCTTTGGTTCAATATGAATTTGAGACTTATAAGATATATTCTTTTGCGGTCCTTATTCTTTTTATAGTTGCTGTTACTTCATTCTTCCATGGCCTGCTGAAGGCATACTTCCCTATAAGGACTATATTGGCTCTGGCAGCTTTGTTCATAGCTATCCTGCTGGTTCAAATGCCTGATATAGCACAGGGTATTTATTGGTTTAGCGCTTACATGACCTATTTCCTTCCTAACATTTTTATACTCTTTTTTTTTACTATATTACTTAAAGAAAAAAAACTCAACCGCAGTACTATAGGAACAATTTTAAAGATCATAGCTCTATTCTTGATTGTTGCTATTATTGGCTCGAATGAGTTATCGTTACTTATCCTAATGTCTTCGCTGCTACTGATGCTGCTCACTGCCTGGTCAAATCAAAATAGGCAGCTTCCCCGTTACATTCTCTTTTTTTTCCTGTTTGGTTTTGCACTTAGCTTGATCGTAGTACTAGCACCTGGAAACTATGTGCGGATGGCTGGGCAGGAAAAATCATCCCACCTGCTGTACTCTTTAGCCGGCTCAATTTTACTAACATTATCGAGTTTCCTCAAATGGGGGTTACTTCTGCTTCTCTCGTCATTGCTCTACACTTATATGTGGGGCCTTCAATTGGCAAAGAAGACAAAAGACAGCCCCATTTTTAAATGCAGTTTACCGCTTGCATTTCTGTGGTACCTGTCTACCTTATTTACTATGCAGTTTATCTTTTTATGGTCTACTGGCTTCAGAGCAGGTACTCGGGTAGAGAATGTGATACATTTCTTTTTTGTGTTTGGGTGGTTCTATGTTTTGCAGCTCATTTTAAATAAGTATGCTTCTAATCAAACCGAGAGCAGCACTATTGGCTTTGCTACTTATCCTGTGGTATTGTTAGCTATGTTTGCTATGCTGGTGTTTAATCTGGAAAGTAATGCAACAACAGCCTACTTGGATTTGCTCTCTGGAAGAGCCGCATTGTTTGACAGAGAACTTAGCACTCGATACGAGTACCTAAAGACATCCTCGTGCACATCCTGCCCGATTACCCCTGTTACAGCATTGCCTAAGTCACTCTATATTTTCAGCAATCTGAGACCTGATGAGGTAGAAGAGATAGGCATAAATAATGAATTTGCTGCTTATTGGGGCAAAAGCAATACCTATCTGACTGGTCCTACGCCCATTATACCAGATAACATATCAATACTGAAACGAATAGGGAAGGATTTGAGAGCCCATTATTTTGGAATCGAAGAGTAGCCCAGCTCTCTCTTTTGATTAAATTTAATCGATAGCAACTTCGCCTGATTAGTTTCCCCGCTCCTATCAGGCCAACCTTACAAAAGTCAAAATCCCTCTTCAACTTAAACAATAGATTTGTCTTATATTTGAAGCTACAATGCCTTACGACCTGATATGCCTCATTCTACCGGAAAAAGACATAAAATACCCTACATTATTTTCCTGGGTATCGGGCTGTTGGTGCTGCTCCCCCTCCTGTTATTAACGCTATACAACCACCCGCAGGCAGATGACTTTGGCTTTGCTGTCAGGGACATGACCTATGGTTTTTGGGAAACGCAGTTACATTATTACATGAACTGGACGGGAAGGTACTTTAGCACAACAACCGCCTTTCAAATAAACCCTATCATCTATGGAGATTTTGACAGGTATAAGGTATACTCCCTTCTCCTCATTTTGCTGCTAGCCGCATCCACCTGCCTTATTCTCCACAAACTGCTTCAAAAGCATTTTAATGTTTTAAAGACATCGGCATTAACAGCGCTGCTCTTATGCCTTTACCTGATACAATTGCCAAGCGTGTCAGAAGGTATTTTCTGGCTGCCGGGATACCTGACATACCAGTTACCGAATATCATGATGCTGCTGTTACTGGTCTTCCTCATCAACTTCTTCAGGGCAGACAACGGTAACTTTAAGATACTCTATATCGCGATAGCAGCTATGCTTTGTGTGGCTGTAGTGGGTTCTAATGAAATGTCCATCGTAATGGCTTTTACCTCTATCCTGTTTATACTTTACAATAACCGGGATGATGAGCAAAACAGACCTTACCTGCTTTTCCTGTTCATCCTTTGTGTAGTCGCCAGTTTAGCTGCAGTGCTTGCCCCGGGCAACTATGCCCGCATGGAAGAACACCCCAATGCATCGAAACCGCTGTGGGCAATCAGTTATGCCGCCTTCCTGACAGGTTTAAGCTTTTACAGGTGGCTGACTCCCATTCTTATCGCTTCAGTACTTTATGTCATCTACTGGGGCTTGCCTTTAGCAGACAAAACAAAAGCCCACAGCGCCTTTAAAGTAAACCTCCGGTTCTCGTTGTGCTACTACATCGCCACGCTTTTTCTGATGCAGTTTGCTTTTACCTGGGCTGTTGGGGAACGGCCAACGCCAAGGGTGGAGAATGTGATTTACTTCTTCTTTGTGTTTGGCTGGTTTTATAATGTGCAGGTAGCGCTTACCAGGTACGCGCACCTACTGCAGGGCGAACACAGACTATCCCCCGTTTTACCGCTTGTCCTCCTGCTCCTCTTCATCCTGCAGGTATTTGCTATAGACGGCAACATTGCAACGGCATATACTGATTTGCTTTCAGGTAAAGCCGCTGTCTATAACAGCGCACTAAACCAGCGGTATGCTTATCTGAAAGAATCTAAGTGTGACACCTGCAGCCTTGCCCCGCTTCCGGCCATACCGCATACACTCTATTTTATGGATGTAGTGGAAGGAGAGGAAAACAGCAACTTCTGGGTGAATATAGACTATGCCGACTATTGGGGCAAATCCGCTGTTTATTTAACGGCACCTAACCCTGAAATAAAAGACAACGTGACGACACTGCGAGAGGCAGGCAAGGAGCTGATTGGAAACTGATTTTTATCATGACGGCAGTCTGCTGTCTCTCTTACTCCGCCGCCTCCAGCTTTCCACTTTCCCTGTATTTCAAACGCCCTACATCCACCAACTCCCGCACAAGCGAAGTCACTGTTTCAGCGTGTTTCGGCTCAAACTGCTGTACTAACTCTTTGGGCAGCCAGGCCTGCGCTTTCACCAGCGTGAGCAACTTTGCCCGAAGCGCTTCCTGCTCCGGCTCCTCCCGCTCTTTTTTACGTTCAGCAAGGCAGTAATCGCAGATGCGGCAGCGGATATCGGTTATCTCCCCGAAATATTCCAGTAGCAGTTGCGTACGGCAGCGGTTACTTGTTTTGACGTAGCGCCCCATTTCTTTGGTTTGCAGCAGTGCCCGCTCGCGCAAGGCAGTCAGCCGCTTCGTGTCCAGGGGCAGGCCGTTGGCAGCTTCGCGTGGCTTTGTGAACACAAGCTGGGGCGAATCGTGCTGCGGCTCATACGCGATGACCTGTAGCTTGTGCAGGTACTCCAGCTTACGCCGCACCTCCTGCTCCGGCATGTTCAGTTGCTGCGCCAGCCTCCGCTCCGACAGCTTGACATAGTTGGTAAACGCCTCTCCACCATATAGGCGCAGGATTATCCGAATGAACTGGTCATGATCCGGGTTGGCCAGCTGGAACTCATAAAGCGCCAGGTTGTCGAGCAGCAGCATGAGCCGCGACGGCATATAGTACCCCTCGTTCAGTTGCAGATACCCTTCCGTCTCCAGCCGTTTGATGGTATGATGCACCTCCAGTGGCTGCAGCTTGTAGTTTTGGGCGAAGTCGGCCAGGTCAAAGTCGAAGCTACTCATCAGGCCACTGCCTACCGCCAGCTGGTAATAATTGGCCAGGCACTGGTATACCCGCCGGATGTATTCAATAGACGGATGCGCCTCCTGCACCTTCCGCTGCAGTTCCGCTACATCATTCGGGCCATTCAGTATTACGGCATAAGCATATTTCTCGTCACGACCGGCACGGCCCGCCTCCTGGTAGTAGGCCTCCAGGCTCTCCGGCAGATCGAGGTGCACCACCAGCCGCACATCCGGCTTATCAATGCCCATCCCAAAGGCATTGGTGGCGACCATCACCCGCACCTTGTTTTCTATCCAGCTTTGCTGCGCTGCATTGCGCATCTCAAACTTAAGGCCTGCATGGTAGGCGGCGGCTGAAATACGACGGCTCTGCAGGAGTTTGGCAATCTCCACGGTTTGGCGACGGCTGCGCACATACACAATGCTCTGGCCGGGCATGCGCTGCAATATCTCCAGCAGTCGGTTAAATTTATCCTCAGTGTCGAGGCAGGAGTAAGAAAGGTTGGCCCGGGCAAAGCTCTTCTGGAAAACATTCAACTTCGGGAAGGCGAGTTTCTCCTGTATGTCCTGCTTTACCTGGGTGGTGGCAGTGGCTGTTAAGGCGATAACCGGGACTTTAGGCAGCACCTCCCTTAGCTCAGCCAGTTGCAGATACGGCGGCCGGAAATCGTAGCCCCACTGGGATATACAGTGCGCCTCATCCACGGCAATCAGGTTCACCTTCATGCGCTTTACCCGTTCCTGAAACAGTTCGGTGAGGAGGCGCTCCGGCGAGAGGTACAGAAACTTCACATCACCGTACACGCAGTTATCCAAGGCAATATCAATTTCGCGGCGATTCATACCGGAATAGACAGCCAGGGCATTGATGCCTCTTTTATTCAGCTGCTCTACCTGGTCCTTCATCAAAGCTATTAACGGCGTGATAACAAGGCACAGCCCCTCCATCGCCAAAGCAGGTACCTGGAAGCAGACAGACTTACCACCACCTGTCGGGAGCAGTGCCAGGGTATCCTCCCCTGCCAGCACCGAGCGGATGATATCCTCCTGAAGTGGCCTGAATTGGGCATAGCCCCAGTAGGTTTTTAGTATATGATGGATGTCCTGCAAGAATCTGTTCTATTTAAGAAGCGAAGATAGGACATAAGAAATCAGACACAAGAATAAAAAGAGCAGGCACAATGCTTCTTATATCAAATGACGTAAAGCTCCTTCCAAAGAACTGAAGCATTTTCTATTCGTCAGCACGAAGTGAATGAGCTTCCAGTCTTTGGGTTGAGCGCCTTTGGAGATTTTGGTGCCGCTCACGCGGCAGCGCCCTGGCGCAAAAAACTCCCAGCGCGATGCCCGAAGATGATGCCTCTCGGCCTTGAGAGCACAGAGCAATAGCTATGGAACAGTAGGTGTGATGCCGCTGGATAAGCTGTTGCTGCGGCAGGTTAGACAGAATAAAACACCAGCAGCGTATTAATTTTCAAGGTTCTGAAGCGGAGATGTTCATTTATCTTATACTGTGCTTTATGCTTACCGGGGCAGCCTGACAGAAAAGCCTGTGGTTATAAACAGGTCTGGGGCAGCGCGGCTCAGGGCAACTCCTACCGCAACATCCAGTTGCATATTCTGCCGAAAGATGTAAAGCACCCCTGCATCTGCCTGATGCACTGCACGGGATTCTTCTGCCTTGGTTCCGAAAACCTCAGCATATACTGCAATCCTGTAGCTTACATCGCCACTTGCCTTGAAGGCATATTTTGTTTCGTAACCTTCCTGCACCCATCCATAGCCCAAGGTGTAGGTAAGCGCAAGCCTCGGATTTATTCTATTGGTGAATCCTAGCCTGAGTTCAGTATCTGCATAATCTGATGCCATGCTGCTATTACTGACAGGTAGCGCAACAGTGGCTGTAAAAGCGGCTTGAGGCAATACGCCGGCTCCCTCCCACAGGTAAAGCCTGAAACCTACTCCCAATGGTCCAAATCCGTTAATCTTGCGGTAACTGTTCCTTTCCCGAATCACAGAGTCCTGAAAGGAACCGCCCACCCGCAGTTCCAGCGTTTCAAGCAGACCGTAGCGGAGCGATACTGTTGGGTAAGCGTGTGTTTTCACCTCCTGGTCCTGCGCGGTGTTTTTCTCGTAAAGGAAGCCTGTCTCTATCTGTAATGTGCTTTTTGGAACTACAGTTGTACCCTGTGTTTGGTCCGGCCTGCCAGTGTCTATACGACCTAACTCTTCCTCCTCCTGACCATACCCCTCCTTTACCAGAATAAAGAGAAAGACTGTTAGCAGGAGCAAAGTTTTGCATCTTGTTGTGCTTGTGTTCATAAAGATGAAAAGAAGCTTTTTATCTGGTGAAATGGCAAGAAGCCTGTTACCGTGGCAGTCGCAGACTTAAACCCGTTGTAATAAAGAAATCCGTTGCTGCCTCGTTTAGAGCTCTGCCTGCTGCTACATCGAACTGCAGGTTAGGCAAAATCATAAACAGGAGCCCTCCATCTACAGAATGTTTTGCCTTGTCTCCTTGCTGCTTATCTCCGAATACCTCCCCATATACAGTAAACCTGTCGCTTATACCATACCCCAAACTTACGGCATACCCTTTAAGCAGATCTCCATCCACCCAGCCGTACACCACGTTATAACTCAGGCTTAACTTTTCTGTCAGCGAATTTTTTAACAATAGCCTGAAGAGTGGGTCCGGGTTATCTGGCCTGAGGTGTCTGCTGCCTACAGGCAAGGTTACCATGGTCATGAATGCTGCCTGTGGCCTCAGGCCTTGTTCATCCCATAGTTTTACCTTGGCTCCTACGGTTAAAGGCGCAAAACCGCTTGTCCTGAAGCGGCGGGGGCTTTCAATTACAGAGTCTCTTAAAGCTGACTGTACCCGAAGTTCCAGCCAATCCACTACGCCATATCGTGTAAGTGCGGAGGGGTAGGCTTTTAACTCCTTTTCCACGCCCATCTGTATATCTTTCTGGAAATATAGTCCTGTTTCCAGTTGTATCATTTTCCGGGGCACCAGCGATGCTGCCTCTGCCTGGTCAGGCCTGTCTGTTTCAAACTCCGGCACTTCACCCTGGCAATACCCCTGTTGTATTAAAATAAAAATAAGCAGCGGCGTCACCAGCCATTTCAAACGTATGGACTGTTTCGTAAAGGGTTTCATTATAATTAATCCCTTGTTTTGAAATGAATCTAAACAACTCCTGCTGCACAAAGCGGGCTAAACAGGAGTATAATCTAATGTGCGGTACTCGCCGCTAACTGCTTCTACGAAAGACAAAAAAGAAAAGACCTGCCCCTTTTGCAGGAGCAGGTCTCAGAAGTGTAAAATTAATTGTACTTACGCCGCCGCAGACTGACCGTCTTCGCGGTCTTCGATTACTTTTTTAAGTTTCTCGATAGCTTGTGCAGCGCGTTCCTCATCAAAGCGGTTGATGTTGAGCAACATTTTAGTTTTCTCCTGGCGCGTGATAGTCGGGTTATTCAGCAGGCTGATAATTTCCTCTTTCTGCTTTGCCGACGCATACCGCACGCTGGTACTCTGTTGCTCTTCTTCAGCCACCACCGGTGTATTAGAAGAAGACTTCATGGTTGCCTTTTTCTCAGTAGGCACAGCAGGTTTGGCAGCCTGGTCGTTGCCGCTGTAGTCCATTTCCTCTGCAGGGGTTGGCTCGTAACCGGCAGCCCGAATAATCCAGGCCAGAATGTTACGGTAAGCCTTACCGATGGCACGCGTCTGCGCCATAGAGGCAATCGCGAACTCCTGGTAATATTTTTTTCCCTGCTCACGGTTAGAACAGATAGCAAAACCGGCACCCACCACCTGCTGGCTTCGCAGATCAAGCAGGTTTACCTTTGCCTGGTACTTTATCTCGTCGTCAGTGCTGATATTCACCACGTGCTCTACCACTGGCAGAATTCCAAGCCGCGAACCGGCATACTGCCAGCCTTCCACGTTCACATACTCTTTGCCTTGTATATTCTGATAAAGACGATTCTCTTTGATAAACTTTGCCAGGTCAATTGCCAGGTGAAGCGTCTCGTCAGACTTGGATATGTCATAGCTTTCGACCTTCGGTTTTTTCTGCACCTTTGTCTCTTTATTCTCTTGATTCATACTCATTTAGCCTTTTTATCTTGTACATTTATTAAACAGAGCAGGTAAACAAATAGTGCAAAAAATAAGAAAAATAATGTATTGTATATAATTGATTAGCAACCACTTAAAAATTATTTTTCGTTTATTTTTTTTACCTACTGCACTGCGGGTGTCTTTTGGCTAAAAGTTGAGAAAAAGGGTGGAATACTAATACGATATTTTTAGAGCTAAAGATGTGGTAAGGGTAAGAAACTGAAAGGCGGATACTCAGGTTTGCAATTTAGCTGCGATGAAACTAACAGAAAAAAGAAAAGCCACTGGCTTATGCGCAGCGGCTAATCTCCTTCGGCTTATCTTGGTTGTTTGTGTGCTACTTAAAACGGCGGCTCCTCATCAAATTTAGAGGTTGGGAAACCACCACCGCTGCTGCCTCCGTCGTTCATGCGGCTACCTAAACGAATGGCACCTGGTGTATCAGTATCAAAGGTTGAGTTAGGCAAGGCATTGAAGCCTCCCATGGCATCCCCGCCCCCGAAATCATTGTCCAGGTTTGTAAATTTAGTATACTTACCGATAAATTTCAACTGCACGTTTTCCAGCGAACCGTTACGGTGCTTGGCAATAATCACTTCTCCTACGCCGGCAGTCGGGTTACCCATTTCGTCTTCCGTGATGCCGTAGTACTCCGGCCGGTATAGGAAGAGCACCATATCGGCATCCTGCTCAATGGAACCGGATTCACGAAGGTCAGACAGCTGCGGACGCTTGTCCCCACCACGGGTTTCCACGGCACGGCTCAGCTGCGATAAGGCAATCACCGGCACGCTTAGCTCTTTGGCCAGCATCTTCAGCGCCCGTGAAATAGACGCAATTTCCTGTTCACGGTTCCCACCACCCTTGCCGTCTGCGTTACCGCTCATCAGTTGCAGGTAGTCAATAATAATCATCTGGATGTCAAACTGCGCTTTCAGACGACGGCACTTGGTACGCAGTTCGCGAATAGAAAGACCAGGCGTATCATCAATAAAAATGGGTGCCTCTGTTAACCTGGAGATTTTATGATTAAGCTGTGCCCACTCATGATCTACCAGGTTACCTTTTTTGATTTTCTCTGAATCCAGCTCTGCCTCGGATGATATGAGACGATTCACTAGCTGCAGCGACGACATCTCGAGCGAGAAAATAGCCACTCCCTTCTTAAAATCAACAGCGGCGTTTCGCATACAGGAAAGTACGAAGGCCGTTTTACCCATCGCGGGACGGGCTGCCAGAATCACAAGGTCAGACTTTTGCCAGCCGGAGGTTACACGGTCGAGGGCGGCAAGGCCACTTGGTACTCCCGTCAGTCCATCCTCCTGTTTACGCTTCTCCTCCAATTCTTTGATAGCCGCATGCATGAGCGAGCGCATGTCGTCGAAGTTCTTGCGGATGTTAGACTCTGATACTTCGTAAAGCCTGGCTTCTGTTCTATCAAGCAGTTCGAATACGTCGGTGGTATCCTCAAAAGCACTGGAGAGTACCTCTGAGGAAATAGAGATGAGGTCTCGCTTAATAGAGTTCTCAGTGATGATACGGGCGTGGTACTCGATGTTCGCGGCCGAGTTGACGCGTGTTGTCAGCTGCGTGACATAGTAGGCACCGCCTGCCAGCTCCAACTCCCCGTTCTCCCGCAGTTCGTGCGTCACCGTCAGGATATCAATCGGCTCCGACTTATCGAATAAACCAATAATAGCCTTAAATATGCGCTGGTGTGCCTCTTTGTAAAAACTCTGTGGCCGTAAAATATCGATCACTGAGGTAAGGGCATCTTTTTCCAGCATCAGAGCGCCTAACACGGCCTCCTCCAGATCAAGTGCCTGCGGTGGCTTCTTGCCCAATTCCGAAACAACAGGCGCTTTCTTTTGCCAACTGTTACGGTTGCCCGCCTGCCGCACATTCATTTTCATCTCCTCCATAGGTACAAATTTAAAAAACATGGCATGCAAGTAATCCACATACCCGTTCGAGTAATCCACAATCATATACAAGATATCAACATATTAGGGTGCTGCTATTTTAATTTAGGGAAGGACTTCTAACTTTGTCTGTTTGCAAACATATTGCTTTGATATGGAGAAGAAGGAACCACAGTACATACACCTGATAGCAATGGGCGGGAGCATCATGCACAACCTTGCCCTCGCGCTATATGATAAAGGTTTGAAAGTCACTGGATCTGACGATGAAATTTATGAGCCCGCCAAAAGCAGATTGGCCGAGGCCGGCATATTACCTGAAAAGGAAGGTTGGTTTACAGAGAAGATTGACGCCAGGCCAGACGCGGTGATACTGGGCATGCACGCCCGCCCCGATAACCCGGAGCTGAAGCGCGCGCAGGAGCTGGGCATCCCTATTTACTCTTTCCCCGAGTTCATCTATGAGCAAAGCCGGGACAAGCAGCGCATTGTAATTGGCGGCAGCCACGGCAAAACCTCCACCACCTCCATTATCATGCACGTGCTGCAGCACCTTGGCCGCAAGTTCGATTATGCTGTTGGTGCGCAGCTAGAAGGATTCAACCGCATGGTAAAACTCTCAGAAGATGCCCCTGTCATTGTCATAGAAGGCGATGAGTACCTTTCCGACCCTGTCAAGCGGGTACCAAAGTTCCACCTGTACTACCACCATATTGCGGTTATCACGGGCATCAGCTGGGACCACATCAATGTTTTCCCGGACCCGGAAATGTACCGTGACCAGTTCCGCATTTTTGCTGAGATGACGCCCAAAGCAGGAACACTCATCTACAACCAGGATGATGAGCAGGTGCAGTTAGTGGCAGTGCCCCGAAACTCGGCCGATATCGTGTACATCGGCTACGGCGTGCATGAACATAGCATCAGGAACGGAAAAACTATTCTCCATACCAAAAAAGAGGGTGATGTGGAAATACCGCTGTTCGGAGAGCATAACCTGCGCAATATCAGTGCGGCAAAAGAAGTGTGTAAGAAAATAGGTGTGAAAGCACATGATTTTTACGAAGCACTTAAAACTTTTAAGGGTGCCGCCAAGCGCCTGGAGAAAATCGGAGAGAAAGGCAACAGCATTATTTTCCGGGATTTTGCCCATGCCCCCTCCAAAGTAAAAGCAACTACCGAGGCTGTGAAAGCGCAATTCCCTGAGCGGCAGTTAGTGGCTGTGCTGGAACTACACACTTTCAGCAGCCTGAACAAGAGTTTCCTGCCGCAGTATGCTGGTGCGCTAAATAAAGCGGATGCACCTATCGTGTATTTTAGCCCGAAAATAATAGAACACAAGCGGATGGAGATGCTCACTGAAGACGAACTAAAAATAGCTTTCGATAACGAGCACCTGCAGGTGTTCAACGACGCAGAAGCTTTGCAACAGCACCTGATTAACCGGAACTGGCAAAATGCCAACCTGCTGCTCATGAGCTCCGGAAACTATAATAATATGAACATGGAGGCGCTAACAATGGCGGTCCTTTAAATAAAAACATTGAAATGAAGTTAAACTTAAAGCGCCCCATCGTCTTCTTTGACCTTGAAACAACCGGCACCGACATCTGCAAAGACAGAATTGTGGAGATAAGTGTACTGAAGGTAATGCCGGATGGCGAGGAAATTCTTAAAACCCGCCGCGTTAACCCAACTATTCCTATTCCACTGGAGTCGAGCCTGATCCATAAGATTTACGATGCCGATGTGCAGGACTGCAAGACATTCAAGCAGATTGCCAGGGACATGGAGCTGTTCCTGAAAGGCTGCGACCTGGGAGGCTATAACCTGCTGCGTTTCGACATACCCTTGCTGGCAGAGGAGTTCCTGCGCTGCGATATAGACTTTGACATTGACAACCGAAACGTCATCGACGCCTGCCGTATTTTCCACCAAATGGAACAGCGCACTTTATCAGCCGCCTATAGGTACTACTGCGATAAAAAGCTGGAGAACGCCCACAGTGCCGAGGCAGACACAGTGGCTACATACCATATTTTGATGGCACAGCTGGACCGTTACCAGCATACACCAGTAGAGGTGGCCGAAGGTGTGGAGGAATTCCCGATTCAGAACGACATGGAGCTGCTGCATAAATTCACGGTACAGAAAACCGCTGACTTATCTGGCCGCATTGTGTATAACAACGCCGGACAGGAGGTGTTTAACTTCGGAAAGCATAAGAATGTGCCGGTAGAGGAAGTCCTGCAGAAAGAGCCCGGCTACTATGATTGGATGATGAAAAGCGAGTTTCCACTCCAGACCAAGAAGGTGCTTACCCGCATCCGCTTGCGCAAAGTGCAACTATCGTAGGTACTGCTGAAAAGCACTTCGCATACAAGATTATTGCACAAAACAGAAGCGGCTGCTAACATGTTGTTAGAGCATGTTTAAATTTGTAACGTTCTGATTTTTAGTCAATCCGGTTAAGAATGAGCTGACAATTCTGCCATAGTACCCATGCTTCTGCGCTTTTAGTGGTCTTTTCATGGTCTTTGTCGAGCCT
>NZ_SSNI01000043.1 GCF_010015475.1 Pontibacter pamirensis | reverse complement strand
CCTTGTGCACGACGAAAATCTGGTACTTCCCGCAAACATGACAGTAAACTAA
Source organism: Pontibacter pamirensis (assembly GCF_010015475.1). Classification (GTDB taxonomy): domain Bacteria; phylum Bacteroidota; class Bacteroidia; order Cytophagales; family Hymenobacteraceae; genus Pontibacter; species Pontibacter pamirensis. The sequence goes on along the minus strand of NZ_SSNI01000043.1, from coordinate 49,996 downwards.
CTCCGCTCGTTTCCATCTTTACCTCCTTTTGCCAAACCATTTAGTTTACGTTAAGTAGAACTTAACGGCCCTACCCCTTTGAAGGGGGTAGGGGGATGATATTACACCTGCGGACAGTTATCATAAGAAATGTTCTATAGCTGCTGATGAAGAAGTAGAGGCAGGTGCGGTTATTCCGACTGCCTTTCATCCCTTAACCCCCTTCGAAGGGGGACTTTCACTATTTGTACTTCTTGCGTAACGCAATTTTATAAGTTTTTTATTCTCAAATGATTACCTCCACTACTAAAAGCCACTCAAAACTTACATACCGTGTTGCGGTGGGCTGCTTCTATTTTCTGCAGGGAATTTCCTTTGCCAGTTGGGGCTCCCGCATTCCCACCATTCAACAGCAGATGGGATTATCGGAAGCGGAACTGGGTGGCGTTTTGCTGGCGCTGCCGGTGGGGCTGCTGCTTTCGTTGCCTGTGGCAGGTTGGGCAATTGCGAAAGTCGGGAGCCGCAGCGTTCTTATCTTTTCAGGAATACTTTACAGCACGACACTGGTAGCCATAGGCTATTCAGAGAGCGTAGTGCAACTGGTGATGGCTTTGTTTGTATTTGGCTTTGCCGGAAACCTGATGAACATATCCGTTAATACGCAGGGAGTGGGCGTAGAGGACTTGTACCAGAAGTCTATCATGGCTTCTTTCCATGGGATGTGGAGCCTTGCCGGGTTTACTGGCGCAGCTATCGGCACCCTGATGATTGGGGAAGGTGTGCGACCATTTCACCACTTCCTCCTGATTATGTTCCTGTCTTATGTAGCCATTGCAGTAGCGTCACGGTTTGTGTTGCGCACGGATGTGAATACGGATACCGACAAGCCTATCTTTGTTATGCCGGATAAGTCGCTGATTGACCTCGGCATCATCTGCTTTTTTGCGATGATATGCGAAGGGGCGATGTTCGACTGGAGTGGCGTATATTTTAAAAAGGTAATAGGAGCTGAAGGAGCCTGGATAGGAGCGGGTTATACTGCCTTTATGTGTACCATGGCCGGTACACGGTTTGTAGCCGACTTCTTTACAAGGCGCTTTGGAATGCAGCGCATCCTGCAGGTAAGCGGTTTGCTGACCGCTTCTGGACTGTTGATTGCTGTGCTATTACCTCACCTGTATACTGCCATTGTCGGTTTTCTTTTTGTGGGAGCGGGTGTTTCGGCGGTGGTGCCGTTAATTTATAGTGCCGCCGGGAAATCGAAAGTAATGTCGCCGGGTGTGGCCCTGGCGGCGGTATCTACCATCGGCTTCTTCGGCTTCCTGATTGGGCCACCGCTCATTGGGTTTATAGCAGGAGCCACCAGCCTGCGGATTTCCTTTACTGTTATTGCGGTGATGGGGTTGGCTGTTGCCTTGGTTGCTACCAAGTCTAAGTCAATCGCGTAAGCGTGGAGCAATGACTTCACAGTGTCTTCCAGACCTGTGAGTGTCTTGCCTGCTACAAAGCGAAGTGCATCAAACGCTCGCAGGAGCTGCGCACGCTGCGAGGTTTATACATCAGCTATAAAACAAAAACAGCCACCCCAAATGAGGTGGCTGTTTTATTATTCAACGTGAACTCGGGAATTAAACCATATATAAATAATTGATTTACAATTATTTGTACAGTTATTTAATCACTAAGTAATCGTGAGTGTCATGGCATTTGTAGGCTGTATTTCCCAAAATAGAAGAATACATCAACCAATATTCATATTAAGAGCTCTGCAAGCGTAAATTTCAAAGATTAATTCTCGAGTTCACGTTATTCAAACTTTCTGCTTCTTAGTGGCGGCAGGTACAATGCTCTCCTGCGATGCCTTCGAAGCGGGTGTCGGTGCCTTCATGCCAATCAAAAGCGGTAGCATAGCGGTCGTTTTCCCACCAGAACTTGCCTGGCTTTTTGTCGTAGTTGCCGGTTTCAGCCATGGTGGCGGCATCATACAGGCGACCGTTTACCATCGTGTACTTCACGTGCTCGGAGTTCTGGATGTTTTCCAGTGGGTTGGCATCCAGCACAATCAGGTCGGCTAGTTTGCCTTCTTCCAATGAGCCTATTTCCTTGCTCATGCCAATGTACTCTGCCCCGTTCAGGGTAGCAGCACGAAGCGCTTCATGGTTCGTCATACCGCCCTGCTGTAGCATCCAAAGTTCCCAGTGTGCGCCCAGACCTTGCAGCTGTCCGTGTGCTCCCAGGTTTACCTTCACACCGTTGTCTGTTAGTACTTTGCAGGCTTCAGAAGTTTTGAAGTAACCGTTCTTGTACTCCTCATCCGGCACCTGCGTCACGAAACGGGCGCGGCCATCGATAACGGAGCGTGGTGTAAATTTTAGCAGGCGGTCTTTCTCCCATACGTTGGTGTTCTGGTACCAGTAGTATTCACCATTTACAGCACCATAGTTCACGATAAGGGTAGGAGTGTAACCAGACTTAGAAGCTTTCCATACCTCAATCACATCCTTGTAAAGTGGTGCCACCGGGATGTTATGCTCTACACCGGAGTGGCCGTCCAGGATCATGGTCATGTTGTGGAAGAAGGTAGAGCCACCTTCCGGGTACACGCTCATGTCCAGCTCGCGGGCAGCCTGAATCACCTGCTGGCGCTGCTCACGGCGTGGCTGGTTATAGCTCTTCACCGAGAAGCCTCCCACCGCTTTCAGGCGGCGCAGGTGCGAACGGGCATCATCGAGACTGTTGATAACAGCTTTAAAGTTACCATCGGCGCCATACAGAATGGTACCAGTAGAGTAGATGCGCGGGCCAATCATGGCTCCAGCCTTCACGGCTTCTGACTGGCTGAATACCATCTCAGTAGTAGAAGAAGGGTCATGGGTGGTGGTAACACCGTAGGCCAGGTTGGCATAGTAAGACCACTGCTTCTGCGGACTCATACCTAACCTGAAAGTGCCCAGGTGCGCGTGTACGTCCACGATGCCCGGCATGATGGTTTTACCAGCTGCATCAATGACTTTGGCGTCCTTCGGTACACTTACATTCTTACCAACCGCTACAATACGGTTGCCATCTACTACCACGGTACCGCCTTCAATTACTTCATCGCCTTTCATGGTAATGATGCGGGCGTTGGTGAAGGCTAATTTGCCTTCCGGAATATCCGTGTTCAGTACTAAACCTATCTTCATACCGGTCGTGTCGATGGCAGGAAGATTTTCCGGCGCTCCAGGTACAAAGCTGAAGCGGTCTTTCAGGTCGTTGGAGAAGTACTCATCACCCAGCACCCAGTTTATTTTCTTGCTATCAGCAGACCAGTGGATGCTGGTACCGGCGTCGCGGGTAAAGCGGGCAACAGGCACAGCTTTGGTATCAGCACTCAGGTCAAGGCCGTTACCGTTCGTGGAGAAAGGAGCCACATAGCCGTTAAATAACTCCAAGAAGCCAATCCATTTGTTGTCCGGACTTGGGTAGAACTGGTCGGTATACTTAGAAGTATAATGCGTCTGCTCTTCTTTGCCATTCAGGTCCACGCTCTTGAAGGCATTTTTATCCCCTTCACGCGCTGTAAAGAAAATACGGTCGGAAGTGGCGTTAAACAGAGGAGAGGAGCCCTTTTCCTGTACCAATGTCGCTTTGCCTCCATCGGCAGGCATATAATAGATGCCCTTCTCTTTGCTGTGCACATAACCCTGGTGGTGATTTCCGCCTTCGCGGGTGTATACGATAAACTTGCCGTTTGGAGAGAACTTAGGCTCCGTATAAAAGCCTTTCTCTGTCGTCAGTTTCGTTGGCTTCGCGTTCTTCTTACGGATGTCCAGCTTATATAAGCCGCTGAAGTTGTCATCGTTCCAGGTGGCATATACAATTGATTTGCCGTCGGGCGAGAAGGAAGGGTAGAACTCGAAATCCTGCCCTTTGGTAATGCGCTCGGGCTTGCCGTTTGGCAGCTCTTTCTTATAAATATAACCTGCGGCGTTAAACACGAGCGTTTTTCCATCAGGAGAGGTCTCGGCGTGACGGATGGCCTTAGCTTCAAACTGCTTTGGCGAAACGCCGGTTTTGCTGTGGTCGTAGCGTACAGCATCCGTAATCTGGTGGGTAGCGGTCGCCTCGAACGGAATGTTGCTTACCTGCTTGGTGGCCACATCTACTTTATTGATTTTACCATCAGCCCAGAACACGATGTTTTTGTTGTCTGGTGTCCAGGAGAAGTAAGGGTAAGCACCGAAGATAGCCCAGGCTTCCTGCTGGTCGTGGCTTAGTTTATCATAAACCGGCCATTCCTCACCTGTCTTCAGGTCGTGTACAAAGAGAACTGATTTAGTACGTACGCGACGCACAAAAGCAATTTGCTTGCCATCGCGGGAGATAACAGGGCGCACAGAACCACCGTTACCGGTCACTACGTTTTCAATTTCTCCTGTGTTACGGTCTACGCGGCGAATCACGTAAATCTGGCCGTTGGGGTCTTTGTTGTACTCGAAGTTAGAGCCACCGCTCATGTCTTCGGAGAAGTACACGTGCTTGCCGTCAGGAGATACAAAAGGCTCTCCGGCATCCTGCTGGTCGTTTTTGCGTTTCGTCAGCTGTATACCGGCACCGCCTGTTCTGTGGTACATCCACATTTCGCCGGCACCTAGTGAGCGGGTGTTGGTGAAGTGCTTGCGCGCCACGATGTATTCTCCATCCGGTGTCCAGACAGCGTTGTTGAGCAACCGGAAACTTTCGTTCGTGATTTGCTTTGCGTCAGAGCCATCGCGCTTCATAATCCAGATGTTATCGCCACCGCCTGCATCGGAGGTGAAGGAGATGTACTGGCCATTCGGGCTGAAACGTGGCTGGACTTCGTAGGCGCGGCCGCTTCTTATCAGCTTTGCTTTGCCACCTGTTGCAGGCATGCTGTAGATGTCGCCGAGCATGTCGAAGATAATCTCCTTGCCATCCGGACTCACGTCCACACTCATCCAGGTGCCTTCGTTGGTGGTGACGGTGACTTCTTTCTGCGGGCCGTGGTTTTCTTCCACTTTCCACTTGGCTTCTTCCTTTTTGTCCTGGGCATGTGCCGCGCCGATTGGGAGCGCCAGCGCTGCTGCCAGTAACATACTCAGATAAGTACGCTTATTCATGTGTAGGTTGAATGTTAGATTAAGTTTATCAAATTTAGCGGTTTGGCCGCAGAAAAAATAGCGTTCTACCTGTGCCGGATGGGTATAGGACATTTGATATGTGGTACAAGTTCAGGGCATAATGAAATAGCCTCACAGCTGGTAAGGCTGGTGAGGCTTTTGTAAATTCTTGATAACAAATTTTGAGGTTAACGTTTCAGACAGTTGCCGTTGTTGTGCGGTTTCACCAACAACGACTTGCTAGTCAGAAGAAACTGCAAAATTTATTGTCATTCCGACCATCGGGAGAAATCTGGGTTATTTGATACTTCAGATTTCTCCCGATGGTCGGAATGACAAGGATCACCTACAGCGGCGGAAACTTGGTGTTCTGCTGTATGCTTTGTAGCTGTTCCAACGCGGAGGCGGCATCGTACACAGGTAATTGGCAGGTTTTGTTATAGCAGACGTAGATGGTGGTTTTGTTATCGATAGCTATTTTATCTTCTAATAAGGCAAGGCTGCTTTGCCCGTTATTGCTGCCTAGCAGTAGCATGTTAGGCAGGTAAAAAGCGCTGAGCTCGGCACGCATTTTACCAGGTTTTTCTCCTACCAGGGCTACTTCAGCTGTCGGGGTGAGTTTGTGGTAGTATAGTGCTGCCCAGTTGCTCAGGTGCGAGGGTTCTTTTATCAGCAAATCTTTCACCCTAGCCAGCATGTCATTTGATAGGGAAGTGTAACGCTCTTCATCAAAGTATAAACCCAGGAAGTGCAGGTTAGTGGCCATCACAGAATTTGAGGCAGGCGTTACGTTGTCGATTATTTCTTTCTTTCGCGCGATGAGCTTTTCTGAGCTCTGGTCAGTAAAGAAGAACATGCCTTCTTCTTCATCAAAGAAATGCTCCAGCGTATAATCCGTTAATCGTTTGGCTTCCTGAAGCCATTGCTCATCAAAAGTTACCTCGTATAACCTGGTGAAGGCACGGATGAGGTAGGAATAATCCTCCAGGAAACCATCGATGGTGGCCTTGCCCTCTTTATAGTTGTGGAAAAGCTTATCGCCTTTCTTCAGGTTCCGGAGCAGGAAGTTAGCGTTGCGCAAGGCTAGTTCGAGGAAGTGCTCGTTGCCGAAAACATAGTAGGCATCGGCCAGTCCTTTCAGCATCAGCGCATTCCAGGAGGTCAGGATTTTATCATCCAGCCCCGGCCGGACACGTGTGGCCCGTACCTCCATTATTTTACGTTTCCAGTTCTGTACCATCTCCTGCAGCACCTCTAATTCCAGTTCAAGCTTTTGGGCAAACGCCTCATCGCTCTTGCGGCGGTGCAGGATGTTACGGCCATGCTCAAAGTTTCCTGCTGCCGTGGCCTTGTAGTATTTAGAAAAAAGTGGCTCTTCATCTCCTAATATCTCCTGCAACTCAGCTTTGGTGAAGGTATAGAACTTTCCTTCTTCGCCCTCGCTGTCGGCGTCCAGGGAGGAATAAAAACCGCCTTCGGGGCTCATCAACTCCCGTTCCACAAAAGCGATGGTCTCATATACCACCTCGTGGTACAATGTTTCACGTGTCGCCTGGTACGCCTCGGCGTAGAGTGTCACTAATTGCCCGTTGTCGTACAGCATCTTCTCGAAGTGCGGCACCAGCCACTCGGCATCCACAGAGTAGCGGGCAAAGCCACCGCCAACTTGGTCATATATACCACCATAGGCCATTTCGCGGAGCGTCAGGTGTAGCTGGTTCAGCGCAGACTGGTCGGAGGTGTGGTGGTGGTAGCGCAGCAGAAACAGGTAATTGGTGGGCATCGGGAATTTAGGAGCCTGGCCCAAACCGCCCAGCTGTTTGTCGAAACGTGTGCTGAAGTTGTAACCCATCAGCTTAAAATCTTCTTCCCGCACATGGAAGTTACTTTCGCGCAACCCATACTTGTCCAGTTCGCTCCGGTTGAGGTGCTCCACAAACTGCTCAGCCGATTTGTCCAGTTCCTGGCGGTTCTTCTGATAGGCCTCCGCAATGTTTTGCAGCAGGCCCACCCATTGCTGTGGCGGGAAATAGGTGCCCCCGTAAAAAGGCTTGGCATCCGGATTCAGGAACACGTTGAGCGGCCAACCCCCTTGCAGGCCCATGGCATGTACCGCGTCCATGTATACCGCATCCACGTCTGGGCGCTCTTCACGGTCTACCTTAATGCACACGAAGTGTTCGTTCATTACCTTCGCAGTATCCTCCTTCTCAAACGACTGATGCTCCATAACATGGCACCAGTGGCAGGCGGCGTAGCCTATGCTCACTATAATGGGTTTGTCCTCCTGCTTCGCTTTCTGCAGCGCTTCTTCGCCCCAGGGATACCAGTCTACGGGGTTATGGGCGTGCTGCAGCAGGTAAGGGCTGCTTTCGTTTAAGAGTCGGTTTGCTTTTTTGTCTTCTGCCATAGTTATAGGGTATTTCCTGCAGCGCTGTTCAGGAGCGCTTAAGCAGGTTTTATAAGGTTCAGGATTTTAGATAGTGTGCCGGTTTTATAGCCCATTTGCTGTGGCAATTCCCATTACTGCCCGTTGTAGGCTGTGTCTTTTTCTTTGATTGGCTCTAATGTTATCTTCCCGGTAGCTACGTGGAAAGAATAGCGCGTTACAGGATCCACCACTTTATCGTATGCTGCATAATAGCGCAACCCCGTTTCAGGGTCTTCCATGTAACCTGATACATCAAGAGCGGGCATGTCAGCAGGAGGATTCTCAGGTTCAGGCTTTGCTATCGGCATGTTGGGTTTTATATGTCTCGGATGCGTCGCTACATATGTTTGCAGCTTTCCTAAAAAAATGCTTAGGTCGTTTTCTGGCGTCTGCGCGTTTGCATGAATGAATGTTGAAAGCAAAAAGAAGATGACAAGATACAGCGTTTTCATTGGCTTTAGGATTAGGTCATTATCCTGTATACTGCCTGTAATAAGCCTTAGTTTTGCGCATATGACGCTGGGTATACTAGAGCAACTGGCTACGGAGTGCCTTCTCTTCTGCCGATGTCTCAATACCATACTTGCCGGTCAGTTCTGACAGCTTCTGCAAGGAGTTGCGCAGGAAAGCCTGGTGCGCCTCCGACTGCGGATGGAATGGCCTGTGCGCTACCGCCCGCTGTATTTTCTGCCACGCATCCAGAAAATCTTGGAAGCTGTTGTCATAATAAGCCGCTACAAATTTCTGCCAAATATAGTCCTCGGCTACTTCGGAGGGGTGCAGCATATCCGGCTTATAGAAACGGTAATCCCGCAGGTCGTCCATCATCATTTCGAAGGCCGGGAAATACTGCACGTTAGCATGTGCCACCTCCAGCTGGTGGCACAACACCCGCAGCGCAGACTTGCTCACGCTATTTATAGTGAGTGTTTCCTTGATGTGCCTTACCGGGCTCACTGTTAGCAAGACCTTCAGATTTGGGTTTATTTGACTGAGCAATGGTAGTGTCTGCTCAAATTCCTGCAGCATTTCTTCAGTTGTAAGCAGCACACGCTCAAAATTCTTTGCTGGCAGTTTATGGCAATTTGCAACTACTTTCCCTCCATCGTGCAGCCTATAAGCCACTGCAGTGCCTAAGGTAATAATGAGGAGCGTCGCCTCCTGCAGTTGTTGCCTGGTGCGCTGCAGGCTTTCCTCAATCTGTTGCAGTAATTTGTCTTTGTCAGGGGAGGAAAGGGAGGAGTGGAGGTCGTATGCGTGCCAGATGCCGTTCTGCTCTACCAGGTGCTGCTCAAACTCATAATGCTGACCGGAGGCAGTCTGTAACAGCAGGCAAACCGACAGCGGATTGAAGATCGTCCCAAACGGATTTACCAGCACGTCCACTTTGTTTTGCTTTAGCTTACTACCAATTACTTCTGCAAAGCAGGAGCCAATCGTCAGTACCTTGTCCTGAAGGGTAAGCTGTAGATCGGTAGGAGCTACCTTTATTTCTGTCCGGAACATCGTTTTATTTGCTTTGTAGGTGAAGTAGAGTCTTTTTTTATACGAAGGTATGAAGTGCTTTCTGTTTTACAGATTCAAACCACCCTTGTCCAAGGAGGGAAGTTCTGTGTTACTGCTTCCTTAGCCATAGCTTAATTGCTACTGCAGTTCCTTAATTTATTAACAAAAGGAATAGCTCAATTAGTAATTTAGCTACTCCAACCAGTGAACGCACCGATACAATAGTATACTATAAAGCAGCGATAGCAGACTCCCCGCCTTAAACAAGGAGGGGTAGGGGTGGTTGGACCCGGGAAAGCAGCATTAAGTTCTCAGTATAGGGCATAAAAAAAAGCGTCCTGCCTTTGTGTGGCAGGACGCTTTTAAATGATCAGGTTGTGACGCTTATTCAGCAACCACGTTAAATTTAACCTGGTGCTTCACTTCTTTGTGCAGGTTGATAGTAGCAGTAAATTCGCCGGCTGTTTTCACATCCTGGTCGAAAGAAATACGCTTACGGTCTACCTCTATTCCTTTTGCTTTTAAAGCATCAGAGATCTGAAGTGTTGTAACTGAACCAAAGATTCTGCCAGTCTCACCTACTTTAGCTGGAATCTCAAGCGTGGTGTCACCGATGCTGTTCGCAATTTCCTGTGCATCATTCTTGATTTTATCAGCTTTGTGGGCAGCCTGACGGATGTTTTCCGCTACAACTTTCTTGTTTGATTTATCAGCGATAACTGCCAGTCCTTGCGGGATAAGGTAGTTACGGCCATAACCTGGCTTTACAGTTACGGTGTCGTTCTTGTAACCTAGGTTTTTTACGTCGTCTTTAAGTATTACTTCCATCTTGTTCCCTCCTTATTTTAAAGAATCTCCAACATAAGGCAAAATCGCAAGGTGTCTTGCTCTGGCAACAGCCTGAGATACTTTGCGCTGGAACTTCAGGCTTGTACCTGTAAGTCTTCTAGGAAGAATCTTACCCTGCTCGTTCACAAACTTCAGCAGGAAGTTGCCATCCTTGTAGTCGATATACTTGATACCGCTTTTCTTGAAACGGCAGTATTTCTGACGATTCTCTGGTTTGTTTACTCTTTCGTTAACTAAGCTCATTATGCTTTAACCTCCTCTTTTTTAGCCTGAGTTTTGAATTCACCGTTTCTTCTGCGCTCATTGTAAGTCACAGCGTGCTTATCAAGGGCAGTAGTTAAGAAACGAACAACTTTTTCATCACGGCGATAAGCCAGCTCAAGGACATCCACCACAGTGCCGGGTGCCTTAAATTCAACGAGGTGGTAGAAACCTGTAGATTTCTTCTGGATTGGGTAAGCAAGCTTACGAAGACCCCAGTTCTCTTCGTGAATAATGTCGGCGCCATTTTCCTTAAGCACCTGTCTGAACTTCTCGACCGTTTCTTGCATCTGCGCATCGTTCAATAGAGGCGTCAGGATGAAGACCGTTTCGTAATTTTTCAATTCCATCGGTTCGATTATGATTTTTGATTTTAGCCTGCAAAGGTAGGAGTTAAATCTCTTCAAAGCAAGTTATTGCCTGTAATTTATGCTAACAACCCAGGCATAACTACCTGAACAGGAAGTAAATTGAGGGAATGAGAAGCAGTTCTGTTGCCTCCTATATATAAGGTGTCATCAAGAATGCAGACAGGTGGTGTGGGAAGTCTAAGGCACGTGTGTTCAATAACTTATATATAGTATGGAATTGTACTGATATTTCGCAATTATCCAAAACAAGTGCAGCATCAGCTTGTTAAGATAATGAGTATAAAAAATATGAAAAAAATTATACAAAGGGAGGAGTTTATTGTATCGCTCTATTTATAATAGTTCTAAATAAAAAGCCTGTAATAACATCAGCAAGGGCATTATATTGAACACAAGGTATGAGCAGAAGCATCAGTTCTCCTAAGGCCAAATAATAAACTTATTCTGTTTGATTAATGGAATTCGCATAGTAGATTTGTGGCCGTTAAGCATTTTTACCACAACTAAACACTCACTCAAGAGATCTTGGCTATGATTAGCTGTATAGTTAAAACAAAAATCAAAGTTTTCCTCGCCTTCCTGATCGCTTTGGTTGTTTCCTTTGGTGCCTATGCCCAAGGTGAAAGCGAGCAGGCAGAAGTTTCACAAAAAGGAGTAGTGCCGGGAGCGACAGAAGGAGCTGTAGCGGCCGCAAATACAAGCGGACTGCCTATTGACGATCCAGCCATTGTAACAGCAGGAGATGCCTTGTTTAAAAACAATTGTGCCGTTTGTCACTCTGCCGGATCTGATGTGATCGTTGGTCCAGGCCTAGCAGGTATAAACGAGCGAAGAAGCCATGACTGGTTGATTCGCTGGATTAAGAATTCGCAGGCGCTAATACAGGCAGGTGACCCTGAGGCAATTGAGGTGTACAATGCGTACAACAAGCAGGCAATGCCTTCGTTCAATTTCACAGACGAAGAAGTTACGGCTATCCTTACTTATATCGCTTCTGCCGAGGCAGAGGTTGCCGCGGTGCCGACTACAGTCGACGGGGATGCAGCTGCGCCAGGTGAAAACATAGGCACTGATGCTATTGGTGCGGTAGGCGGTTACCTGGATATTATCCTGGTGGTGCTGATTGTTGTGCTGATTGTGTTGGTGGTAACATTACTGTTGATTACCTCACTCCTTAAGAACTACCTGAACGCTAACCGTAAATTGAACGAGTACGACAATGAGGTAGTTAACCAGCGTTTTGACTTTTCCAAGATTTATAAATCCAAGGCTGTTCGCACCCTGGTGGTGCTCATTTTTGTAGTAGTGCTTCTTGACCTGACGCTGGATACAGCAATGGGTGTTGGTATACAGCAAGGGTACCAGCCGCGTCAGCCGATTGCTTTCTCACACAAGCTGCATGCCGGCGAGCACCAGATTGACTGTAACTACTGCCACACAACTGTTTATAAAAGCAAAAGTGCCAGTATTCCTTCTGCCAATATCTGTATGAACTGCCACAGCCAAATCAAAACAGAGTCTCCGGAGATTCAGAAGATATACACCGCATTAGAACGCAATAGGCCAATTGAGTGGGTGCGTATCCATAACCTGCCTGACCTGTCTTACTTTAACCACTCGCAGCACACGCAGGTTGGCGGTGTAGAATGCCAGACATGTCACGGCCCAATCCAGGAGATGGATGTAGTTTACCAGTATTCTCCACTAACCATGGGCTGGTGTATTAATTGCCACCGCGAAACCCCGCTTAACACAGAAGGTAACGGCTACTACGATAGACTGGTAGAACTGCACGAAGCCACGTCTAAAGGTGCTTTCACGGTATCATCCAATGGTGGTACAGAGTGCTCAAAGTGTCACTATTAATATATCCTATTTCAATACAGATTCGAGTTTTCTAAATATAATATGCAAGACAGAAAAAAATACTGGAGAGGAATTGAGGAGTTAGATAATACTCCGGAATTCGCTAAGCATGCTCATAACGAGTTTCCAGAATTCCTGCCTGTTAAGGAAACCAGTGCTGAAGGCTCTTTGAACGGCAAGACAAAGAGAAGAGACTTCCTGAAGCTGATGGGTTTCAGTGTAGCTGCTGTATCGCTTGCTTCCTGTGAAGCACCCGTAAGAAAAGCAATCCCTTACCTGAACAAGCCTGTAGATGTAGAGCCAGGTGTAGCTAACTGGTATGCTTCTACCTTTTACCAGAGTGGTAACTATAACAGCATACTGGTAAAAACCCGCGAAGGCAGGCCAATAAAAATTGAGCCAAACCCTATGTCAACGCTTACTCCGTTAGGTACAAGCCCGGCTGCCCAGGCATCTGTACTTGGGGTGTATGATCATAACAGGTTAAGATATCCCCTTATTAAAAACGAGGAGGCAGAGTGGGAGCAGGTTGATAGAGAGATTAGAACTGCCCTTAACAATGTAACAGGCAAAGTGGCTTTTGTCTCTGCAACAATCATTAGCCCATCCACAAAGAAGCTGATCGATGAGTTCGGGGCACGTTTCAATAATTTTGAACACGTAACCTATGATGCTAACTCAGCCTATGGTTTGCTAAGTGCAAATGGTGGCGTTGTGCCAGGCTATGATTTTAGCCAGGCACAGGTTGTAGTAGGCATTAATGCTGACTTTCTTGGAACATGGATTGCACCGGTTCCTTTTGCAAAGCAATATATACAAAACAGGAAGGTAACGGCTGAAAACCCGAACATGTCCAAGCACTACCAGTTCGAGACGCATTACTCGCTGACTGGTGCCAATGCAGACATTCGGGTGCCTATCAGACCTTCTGAGGAAGCCGCGCTGGTGACTGCCTTATACAGTGCTATTACTGGCCAGGGTGGCAGAGCTGAGGTTCCTGCCGCCGCTGCAGAGGCATTGAAAGCTGTTGTGTTAGAACTTAAAGCACACCAGGGCAGAGCACTTGTAGTGTCCGGTTCTAACGACCCGGGAACACAGGCCATGGTAGCTGCGATAAACAGAGCCCTTGGTGCTATAGGTACCACCATCAATGCCGATGCTCCATTCTACACGAAGCAGGGTAATGATGCGAACATGATACGCCTGATTAATGAGATGAATGCCGGTACTGTTGGTGCTGTGTTCTTCCACAACGCAAATCCGGTGTACGACCATCCGCTGTCAGAAAGAGTAGTAAGTGGCCTGGCGAAAGTGCCACTGAAAGTTTCGTTTGCTGACAGAGTGGAGGAAACATCGCGGTATGCAGATTTTGTTACGCCAGACCATCATTACCTCGAGTCCTGGAACGACAATGAGCCAAGAAGAGGATTCCTGAGCATTACGCAGCCTGCTATCAGCCCTATTTTCACAACCCGGCAAATGCAGGACAGCTTGCTGAACTGGCTTGGAAGTAATGTCAATTTCTACGAGTACCTTCGCCTCAACTGGCGGAACAGCATCTCAACAGAGGTTGCTTTCGATAAGTTTTGGGAGCAGACGGTGCATGACGGCGTACTGGAGAATGGTACCACCATGCTGACTGTGAACAACAATTTCGTAGCTGCAGACCCGGTTGCGAAGCCGGTAAGCCCTGCTGCCATTGAGGCAGTGGTGTATGAACAAGTAGGTATCGGAGTAGGTGAAAACGCTAACAACCCGTGGCTGCAAGAAATGGGAGATCCGATTTCTAAAGCAACCTGGGGTAACTATGTTGCCATGCCACGCAGTATGGCCGTGGAAATGGACATTGTACAAGGCGATGTCCTGTTAGTAACACTGGCCAACGGAGCAACGTTCGAGTTGCCGGCTTTGATGCAGCCAGGACAGGCAAGAGGTACAGTTGCTATCGCGATGGGTTATGGACGCACAACAGACATGATGCCCGTTGCGAATGGACTGGGTGCCAATGCTTATCCTGTTGCAACCGTAGTAGATAACACCGTGCTTTATACAGGGCCGGTTACAATAGAAAAAACTGGATCAACGTCACCAATCGCACAGCTTCAGACGCACCATACTATTATGGACCGCCTGGTAGTGCAGGAAAGTACACTTGCCCAATATAAGGAAAACCCGAAAGAGGTAACACAGTACATCCGGATTGCTACGCACGATGGACCTGCCAAGCCAGCTACTATCTCGCTTTGGGATGACTACGAGTATAAGAACCACCACTGGGGAATGGTTGTAGACCTGAACTCCTGTATTGGTTGCGGTGCCTGTAGCGTAAGCTGCCATATTGAAAATAACGTACCGGTAGTAGGTAAGGCTGAAGTGCTGAACCGCCGTGATATGCACTGGATGCGTATCGATAGGTACTACAGTGCAGTAGAGCACGAGGAGAAGGATTACGCTACGATGGAAGATCCGGCAGAAAACCCTTCTGTTATCTTCCAGCCAATGATGTGCCAGCACTGTAACCACGCGCCGTGTGAAACAGTTTGCCCTGTTGCCGCTACCATGCACAGCTCAGAAGGTATCAACCAGATGGTATATAACCGCTGCGTAGGAACCCGTTACTGTGCAAACAACTGCCCTTATAAAGTGCGTCGTTTCAACTGGTTCGCCTACTCTAACAATGAGAAGTTCGCCGCTGAGAACTACATGATGAACAACGACCTCGGTAAAATGGTGTTGAACCCGGATGTTACGGTGAGATCCAGAGGTGTGATGGAGAAATGTTCGTTCTGTGTGCAGCGTGTGCAGCTTGCAAAACTGGAAGCGAAGCGCGAAAACAGAAGACCACGTGATGGGGAAACTCAAAGTGCCTGTGCACAGTCTTGTCCGACTGAGGCCATTGTATTCGGTGATATGAAGGATCCTGATAGCCGTATCTCGCAGATACTCTATCGTGAGCAGGGTGAGCGTGCGTTCCACGTGCTGGAAG
This sequence comes from Pontibacter pamirensis, assembly GCF_010015475.1. Classification (GTDB taxonomy): domain Bacteria; phylum Bacteroidota; class Bacteroidia; order Cytophagales; family Hymenobacteraceae; genus Pontibacter; species Pontibacter pamirensis. Next base: position 34,624 of record NZ_SSNI01000043.1, on the reverse strand, counting down.
AGCTGAATACGCAGCCGAACGTAACGTACCTGACTAAAATTAGAAACTTAGCTTAATAAATAAATCGAGAGCGTTATGCAGCATGTATCTCCGATAAGAGAGCCTCTAGTAACGGGGGGCAAAACATACCACGACATCACTGAAGATGTCTGCAGACAAGTGGAGGCGGGACCCAACCCTCGTTGGGCCGCTGGCCTTGCTCTTTCTCTGGTAGGTTTAGCCATATTTATATATTCAGTTTACCGGACGCTTTGGTTCGGTATTGGTGAATGGGGTCTGAATAGAACTGTAGGATGGGCCTGGGATATCACCAACTTCGTATGGTGGGTAGGTATCGGCCACGCGGGTACGCTTATCTCCGCTATCCTTTTGCTGTTCCGTCAGAAATGGAGAACCTCCATTAACCGCGCAGCAGAGGCGATGACGATTTTCGCCGTAATCTGTGCCGCCATGTTCCCGGTACTGCACATGGGCCGTCCCTGGCTGGCGTATTGGGTGCTCCCTTTTCCAAATACGTTTGGTTCGCTTTGGGTAAACTTTAACTCACCGCTTCTCTGGGACGTATTCGCGATTTCAACTTACTTCTCTGTATCACTGGTTTTCTGGTACATCGGTCTTATACCGGACTTTGCTACCATCCGTGACCGTGCTACAGGGCCAATCGCGAGAAGAGCCTATGCTGTGCTGTCTATGGGATGGACGGGTTCCGCGAAAGCCTGGTCACGTTACGAGACAGTATCTCTGATTCTGGCAGGTCTTGCAACGCCACTGGTACTTTCAGTACACACCATCGTATCCATGGACTTTGCAACGTCAGTTATACCGGGCTGGCACACTACCATCTTCCCTCCATACTTCGTGGCTGGTGCGATTTTCTCCGGATTCGCGATGGTACTGACCCTGATGATTATCACGCGCAAGCTGTTCCACTTAGAAGATTACATTACCCTGGAGCACGTGGAGTCGATGAACAAGGTAATTATCCTGACAGGTTCTATTGTGGGTGTCGCTTATACAACAGAGTTCTTTATTGCCTGGTACTCAGGGGTGGAGTATGAGCAGTACGCCTTTATTAACCGTGCAACAGGTCCTTACTGGTGGGCATACTGGTCCATGATGACGTGTAACGTAATCACACCGCAGCTTTTCTGGTTCAGAAGAATCAGAAGAAGCCTTGTCCTGACTTTCATCATCTCCATTTTTGTGAACATCGGTATGTGGTTCGAGCGATTCGTGATTATTGTAACCTCGCTGCACAGAGATTACCTGCCTTCTTCATGGGCGATGTTCTCTCCGACTATTATTGACGTGGGAATCTATGTAGGAACCATCGGTTTGTTCTTCACCCTGTTCCTGCTGTTCTGCAAGTTTTTCCCAGTGGTGAACATGGCAGAAGTGAAGGCTATCTTGAAGTCATCTTCAGAGGTGACACATACGCATGCAAAAACCATGCATGCTACTGATAAGGGTTTGAACACTAACACAGATCACAGACATGAATAAGAAATTTGTTCTAGGTATATATGATGATGAGGATGTGCTGCTGCACGCCATCGAGAATATCAGGGCTGCGGGTACTAATATATACGATGTATTTTCTCCTTATCCTGTCCACGGCATTGATGATGTACTGGGCATAAAGCGTTCAAGATTACCTATTGTAGCTTTTTTCTGCGGTATAACAGGAACATCGTTTGCACTTTGGATGCAGATCTGGATGCTTGGATTTGACTGGCCAATGATTATCGGTGGTAAGCCACATATTGCACTTCCGGCGTTTATTCCAGTAACGTTTGAGCTAACAGTACTGTTTGCTGCATTCGGGATGGTGATAACTTTCTTTATAGTGAGCAGGCTGAAACCCTCTTTGCGGGTGAATGTATTCGACAAGCGTTCTACAGACGATAAGTTTGTGATGGCTATCGAAGTAAAGGATGGTGAAACTGATCTTTCAGCTTTAAACAAGCTACTTCGCACAAATGGCGCAGTGGAAGTTAATGAGAAGGAGGTAGTAAAATAATGAAAAGATTTACAAATATAGGTCTCAAAGCCTCTGCTGTACTTTTCTCGTCTGCAATACTGTTTGCCTGCAGCGATGAGCAGAATCCAGGTTTGGAGTATGCACCGGATATGTATCATTCAGTTCCCCTGGAACCTTATTCTCAAATCAAGGAAAATAAGTTTAACCCGGGTGGTATGAACATGCGGGAGCCGGCGAAAGGAACAGTACCACGTGGTAAGCAGGGCTACAACTTATACCTGTCAGCAGACACTGCTGAGGTAGCGGGTGTAGAACTGACAAACCCGCTTCTTGTGCAGCAGGATAGATTAATAGCTCCTGAAGAGCACCTGGCAAGAGGGAAAGTATTATACTCTCGTTTCTGTTCCCCATGTCATGGAGAGCAAGGCGATGGCCAGGGATTGGTAGGGGTGAAGTACAAAGGTGTTCCTTCTTTCCAAGCTGGTAGAGTAGCTGAGCTTCCTGAGGGACATATCTACCACGTTATAGCAGAGGGTAGAGGACGTATGATGCCATACGGATCACAGCTGAACCCGACAGAGCGCTGGCAAGTGGTAATGTATGTGCAGCAGTTACAGCAAGGAGAAGGAGCTACAGTTACCACAGGCGAAGAAGCAGAAAATGAAGCTGGTGGCGAGGCTATCACAGATGATCCGGTAACCGGGACAACTGAAGATATCCCGGCTAATTAAACTCCTCAAAACTAAGTCTTAGGCATAATATTTTAGATAATGACAGAAGAAAGACTCATCATTAGCAGGAAAACAAATAACAAGTTTTTCATAATGATAGCTGTAGGTATAGTTTTACTTATAGCAGGTATCATCTTTGGTGCTGCAGGCGGAGGAGCTGAGCATGGTGCAGAAGCAGGTCATGAGGCCGCTGCTGCAGGTGGGCATGAAGCAGTTTCCTGGACAAAGCGTTTGTTTATCAACCTGTGGATGAACAATGTTTACTTCACAGGCATCGCATTAATAGGAACATTTTTCGTTGCGGTACAATATGTGGCCTATGCGGGATGGTCTGTACTCATCAAGCGTATTCCGGAAGCACTCAGCTATTACCTTCCTATCGGAGGGGTGTTGATGCTGCTTATTTATCTTTTCGGCTCCCATGATATTTTCCATTGGACACACGAATACCTATACGATATAAATGACCCGCGTTATGACCCAATCATTGCGGGTAAGTCAGGATACCTGAATACCGCGTTTTTCCTGATTCGCATGGTGGTTTACTTCGCCCTTTGGATTTTCTTTTTCATGTGGTTGAGAAGAGAATCAGTTAATGAAGACCTGTACGGTGGCACTTCTTATTACCACAAGAGCATCCGCATCTCGGCCATGTTCCTGGTGGTATTTGGTATCACTTCTTCTACATCAGCCTGGGACTGGGTATTGTCAATCGACACACACTGGTTCTCTACCATGTTCGGCTGGTATGTATTCGCCAGCTGGTGGGTGTCCGGTCTTGCAGCCATCACGCTCACTGTCATTATTTTGAAACAGAATGGATACCTGAGAATGGTTAATTCTAATCACCTGCACGATTTAGGTAAGTTTGTATTCGCTTTCTCTATCTTCTGGACATACATCTGGTTTTCGCAGTTCATGCTGATTTGGTATGCGAATATTCCGGAAGAATCTATCTACTATCTTGAAAGATTAGGCGGTAACGGAGGTCACTACAAATGGATCTTTTTTACCAACTTAATTATAAACTTTGTGTTCCCCTTCCTTGTTCTCATGACGAGAGATGCGAAGCGCCAGATGATCATGTTGAAACTAGTTACTATCGCCATTCTTGTTGGTCATTGGCTTGATTTTTACCTGATGATGATGCCAGGAACAATGCGTGAAGGAGCAGGTATCGGTTTCATTGAAATAGGTACAGCACTGGTTTTCCTGGGGGTTTTCCTGCTGGCATTTACAAAAGGGTTAACGAAGGCTTCTCTGGTTCCTTTGAACCATCCGTTTGTGGAGGAGAGTGTTCATCATCATGTTTAGAAGAGATTATACTAAAAGCGTTCTATAATGATTACAATCGCCATAGTTTTATCCATAGTTCTTTTATTAGTCATCCTGTTTCTCCTTTTCAGGATAGGGACGCTGGCCTCTATTTTCAGAGGTTCATCGGAACGAGCTGCAGGTACTACTAAAACCAGTAACCGTGTGAACGGTGCGTTGCTCCTGCTTTTCCTTTTTGGTGGGGGAGCCGCTTTTGCCTGGTCTTTCATCGATTCATGGGATGATATGATTCTACCGCTTGCCTCTGTGCATGGAGACTGGACGGACAGCCTGTTCTGGACAACCATGATTGTCATCGGTATCGTGTTTGTCCTTACGCAGATTCTGCTGTTCATCTACTCTTATAAGTATCAGCACCAGGATAACAAACGTGCTTATTACTACCCGCATAACAACAAAATCGAGATTATCTGGACCATGATTCCTGCTATCGTGATGGCGCTGCTTGTATTCGGAGGCTGGAAAACCTGGACCAAGATTACCAGTGCTGCCCCTGAAGAGTCTGTTGTGGTGGAAGTGATGGGGAAACAGTTTAACTGGATGGTGCGTTACCCGGGCCCTGATGGCGAATTAGGTGTGGCAAAAACTACGCTGATTACTGCGACAAATGAATTTGGTATTGATTTCTCAGACAGAAACGCACTGGACGACTTTATTCCACGTGAAATTCACGTGCCGAAGGGCAAGCCAGTGCTGTTGAAAATCCGATCAAGAGACGTAATTCACAGTGTGTTCCTGCCTCACTTCCGCGTGAAGATGGATGCAGTGCCTGGTATGCCTACTAAGTTCTGGTTTGTGCCTACCAAGAGCACCCAAGAAATGCGGAATGAAACGGGTAACCCTGATTTTAATTATGAACTTGCCTGTACAGAAGTTTGCGGACGTGGCCACTTTGCCATGCGCTTTGTACTTGTAGTAGATGAGGAGGAGGAATATGAAGAGTGGTTAGCTCTGCCAGCAAACAAACCTTTCATTGAGCAGAACCCAGACCTGTTGGTTAAGTTCCAGACAGAGTCGCCCAAACAAATTGTGCTCGGGAGCAAAACTGAAGAGAAAGCAGAAGAAGTAAAAACAGAGTTGTAGCATTTAAATACTTTTGACTATGTCGAGTACAGATATTTCAATCAACCACGATATCGATCATGCGCATGAGGAGCATGATCACCATCTTGACCAAAACTTCTTTGAGAAGTATATCTTTAGCCAGGACCATAAAATAATTGCCAAGCAGTACCTTTTTTCAGGTATTTTCTGGGCTTTTATAGGTGGTTTCCTATCGATTCTCTTTCGATTACAGCTTGGCTGGCCGGAAGCTACCTTCACTTTCCTGGAGCCAATCCTGGGCGGTTGGGTTGAAAATGGTAAGCTGAATCCGGAGTTCTACCTGGCTTTAGTAACCATGCATGGTACCATCATGGTGTTCTTTGTATTAACAGCAGGATTGAGTGGTACCTTCAGTAACTTCCTGATTCCACTGCAGGTAGGCGCCCGCGACATGGCATCTGGTTTCATGAACATGCTGTCGTACTGGATATTTTTCCTTGCGAGTGTTATCCTTTTCATTTCGCTGTTCCTGGAGACAGGCCCAGCTTCCGGTGGGTGGACGGTTTATCCTCCATTGAGCGCTTTGCCACAGGCCATGTTAGGCTCTATGAGCGGGATGACCTTCTGGTTGATTAGCATGGCACTTTTCATTGTGTCGCAGTTGTTAGGCGGTATCAACTACATCACAACTGTCATTAACCTTAGGACAAAAGGGATGTCTATGACTAAGCTTCCCCTTACTATCTGGGCCTTCTTCCTTACAGCTATTTTAGGGGTGCTAGCCTTTCCAGTTCTTTTCTCAGCTGCACTTCTTTTAATATTTGACAGAAGCTTCGGAACAAGCTTTTTCCTGTCTGATATCTACATCGCAGGTGAGGCACTTTCGAACACAGGTGGTAGCCCAATTCTTTTCCAGCACTTGTTCTGGTTCTTGGGTCACCCGGAGGTATACATTGTAATTATGCCGGCTTTTGGTATCGTGTCAGAAGTTATTACGACAAACGCACGCAAGCCAATTTTCGGTTACAGAGCGATGATTGGCTCCCTAATTGGTATCTCCCTCTTATCATTTGTGGTATGGGCGCACCATATGTTTGTAACGGGTATGAACCCTTTCCTGGGTTCAGTCTTCATGTTCCTGACGCTTATTATTGCAGTACCTTCAGCTGTAAAAGTGTTTAACTGGCTGGCAACGCTCTGGCGAGGTAACATTCGCTTTACAACAGCCATGATGTTTGCTATCGGCTTTGTGTCTCTGTTTATTTCAGGAGGTCTGACAGGTATTATTCTTGGTAACTCTGCTCTGGATATTCAGTTGCACGATACTTACTTCGTAGTGGCTCACTTCCACCTGGTAATGGGTGCAGCTGCCTTCTTTGGTATGTTTGCAGGTGTTTACCATTGGTTCCCTAAGATGTTTGGTCGCCTGATGGATGAGAAGCTTGGCTACGTTCACTTCTGGTTAACATTTGTATCTGTTTACCTGGTGTTCATGCCGATGCACTACATTGGTATCGCCGGCTTCCCAAGAAGATATTACGCCTGGACAGGTTTCGAAGTTTTCAATGGCTTCTCGGATATGAACACGTTTATCAGTATCTCTGCCATACTTGGATTTACTGCACAGTTCATCTTCCTGTTCAACTTTGTGTACAGCATTTTCCGTGGACGTAAGTCTACTTCTAACCCATGGCACTCTAATACGCTGGAGTGGACAACACCAGTGTTGCCAGGGCATGGTAACTGGCCAGGAGAGATTCCTGCTGTTTACAGATGGCCTTACGACTATAGCAAGCCGGGTTCTGTTGAAGACTATATTCCTCAAAACATACCTTTCTCTCAAACGCAGTCATCAAACCTGCCGCAGGAGCGAGATTTTGAATAAATTTATTAATGGCTAAAAAGTCATTTTACAGTACAAGATTTAGAAATATTGGCTTAGTAACAGTCTTTGCTGTCTACTTCCTGATATTAGTCGGAGGAATCGTTCGAAGCACAGGTTCCGGAATGGGTTGCCCAGACTGGCCGAAGTGTTTCGGCAGTTGGGTTCCTCCGACTGATGTCAGCCAATTACCAGAAGATTACCTGGAGGTATACAAACAGAAGCGAATAGAGAAAAACGAGAAGTTAGCTGCTAGTTTAGACCAACTTGGTTTCGAACAAATGGCCGCCTCTATCTTCTCCCACCCAAGTCAGTACATCGAAACAGAGTTCAATGCAACCAAGACCTGGATCGAGTACGTGAATCGCTTAGTAGGTGTACTGATAGGTATTTTTATTTTTCTAACAGTTGTGTATGCTGTACCCTACCTCAAGCGTGACAAAGCAGTTTTTTATTTAGCGCTTGGAAGTTTTGTGCTGGTGGGGGTGCAGGGTTGGTTAGGTTCTATTGTTGTCTCTACTAACCTATTGCCAATTACAGTAACAGTACACATGGCACTGGCCCTGGTGTTGGTAGCGATGTTGCAATATGCTGTTGCGCGGGCGCAAAAAGATGATTTTGACAGTCACTTTGTCTATTCTCCAAAGATAAACGGGCTTTTGTGGTTGCTGGGTTTGATTACCTTCGGGCAGATACTACTGGGCACACAGGTACGGGAAGAAATAGACATTGTAGCGTCTGTGTTAGGGGATGCAAACAGGGAGCAATGGGTTGAAGAGCTTGGAATTAATTTTTATATACACCGATCCTTTTCTATTCTGGTGCTGGCCCTGCACCTATACGTTGCATTCCTGCTTTACGGTCTAAAAGACAGAGCCATTACTAAAATGACTCACTTTATGCTGGCAATAGTGGCTTTAGAAATAGTGCTTGGGATAGGTTTGACTTATTTTGCTATACCGCCGGTGCTACAACCGCTGCACTTAACCTTTGCTGCCTTGCTGTTTGGCCTGCAGTTTCAGTTATTGATAGTTTATCATTATGCCTCTCGTGAGGCTATAAAAAAGTCAGTAGTAGTTCATCGATAATGTTAGTTCAGCAAACTTCGTCGTTACTGCCTGCGTCGTCTATGGCACAAAAAGCAAAAGCGTATTTTAAACTCTTGAAGTTCAGATTAAGCTTTACTGTGGCTTTTTCCAGTGCTATTGGTTTTATATTAGGTTACCCAGGAGCGCATTACCTTAGTATCGCCCTGGTTATGTTAGGAGGTTTGCTGGTAACAGGATCTGCCAACATTATTAATCAGGTAATTGAGAAGGACCTGGATAAGCACATGAAGCGAACAGCCAAAAGACCCTTGCCAACAGGAGAGGTGTCGGTAACAGAGGCTATTATTTTCTGTGTGTTGCTTGGTGTTGCGGGCTTAACCCTCCTTGGTTTCTATTTTAACTGGCTGGCAGCAGCGCTTTCGCTACTGTCTCTTGTCCTTTACGGTTTTGTGTATACACCCCTGAAGCGTGTCAGCCCTATATGTGTGTTTGTAGGTGCTATACCGGGAGGCATGCCACCACTTATTGGTTGGGTAGCGGCTACAGGTGTTTTAAGTGCCGAGGCATGGATACTTTTCGGTATTCAGTTTATTTGGCAGTTTCCGCATTTCTGGGCAATAGCCTGGGTGCTGGACGACGACTACAAGAAGGCTGGGTTCAAGATGCTTCCTATGGAAGGAGGCAAGAACCTCAAAACAGCCATACAAATCATGATATATACCCTGATGCTGATCCCGTTAAGCCTGCTGCCTTTGCAGTTCGGTATGACAGGTGTTACATCAGCGATGATAGCGGTGGTGTGTGGCGTGCTGTTTCTGGCCCAAACATTTTACCTGATGCGGACCTGCTCTAAAAAGGCAGCCATGAGCATCATGTTTGGGTCTTTTCTGTATCTGCCTATTGTGCAGATAGCGTTTGTATTAGATAAGTTATAAGAGGGGTAGCCATGGCTAACGAGCAGATAAAAAAAACTAACACCACGACAAGGGTGCACCCATTAAAATTCTCCCTGTGGTTGATTATTATTAGTATTATCATGATGTTTGCAGCTTTTACAAGCGCATACATCGTAAGACGGGAAGAAGGAAACTGGCTGGAATTTGACCTGCCCAACATACTTCTTATAAACACAATCATCATCGTGCTTAGCAGCATTACCATGCAAATGGCACTTAATGCAGCTAAGAAAAACAACCTGAAGCAGCTTAAGTTCATGTTACTGGGTACCCTGATTTTAGGAATTGCTTTCCTGATAGGGCAGTGGAATGGATGGGCTGACCTGGTGCAGAATAATATATACTTTGGAGGAACAGGAAGTAACCCTGCCGGTTCGTTTCTGTATGTGCTAACAGGCGTACATGGATTTCACCTGATTACAGGGCTAATATTCGTGGCTATCACGTTCTTCAGCAGTTTAAAGTACAAAGTGCACTCTAAAAATATGCTCCGCATACAATTGTGCACCACCTACTGGCACTTTTTAGGAGGACTTTGGCTATATTTGTATATATTCTTAAGAGTAAATCACTAAACACGTTTTTCAATAATAAACTATGTCTTCTACTTCAACTACGCTGGAAAAACCAAATTCAGGTACATGGGACGGTGGTAACGAGCCCTTGAAGGCGAGCTATGGTAAACTCATGATGTGGTTTTTCCTGCTCTCTGATGCGTTCACCTTTGGAGCTTTTCTCATTGTCTACGGTTTATCCCGCCACACGCACTTGCCTTACAACGGAGAGCCTGAGGCTTTTGCCTTCTCTCAACAGTGGTGGCCGATACCAGAAAAAGTGTACAATGCGTTCCCTGGTTTGCATGGCATGGATCTTCCGCTTGCCTTCGTGGCCTTAATGACCATGATACTCATTTTAAGTTCCGTAACCATGGTATTAGCGGTAGAGGCAGGACATAGAATGGACAAAAACGATGTTCAGAAGTGGTTGCTGTGGACCATCCTGTTTGGTGCTACTTTCTTAGGTTGCCAGGCGTGGGAGTGGGCGCACTTTATTACAGGTGATGAAGAAGGTATGCTTTTAGCTGATGGTTCACGTATTTTTGGTGCTAACCTGACGGTAAACCAATACGGGCCTCCCTTGTTTGCCGATCTGTTCTTCTTTATTACAGGTTTTCATGGTACACACGTGTTTTCAGGGGTTGTGCTGCTGATTATGATTTTTATCAACACAGTAAATGGTGTATATCATAAGCGCGGGCACTATGAGATGGTGGAAAAAGTAGGCCTTTACTGGCACTTTGTGGACCTGGTGTGGGTATTCGTGTTCACATTCTTCTACCTTATCTAATTAAAAAGGAAAAAACTTACAGCGGTTGCTTTAGTATAATTATATAAGAGCAATTAAATGTAGAACTAAAGAAACTTGAATCATATGGCACATCATTCTGACAACGACATGCACCATACTGGTGATATTCCTGAGCCACAGACCAGAGGTATTTGGAAAACGTTTTTCATCCTAGTAGCAATCACGGCGCTTGAGTTCGTATTCGCTTTCTTTATGGAAGCAGGTACTGCCCGTAACGTTATCTTCATCATTCTGACACTTTTTAAAGCTTTCTATATCGTAGCGGAATTCATGCACCTGAAGCACGAGACAAAAGCGCTGATATGGACTATTATGATTCCGTTAGCGCTCATAGTATGGCTCATGGTGGCGTTGCTTGCTGAAGGTAGTTACTACTTTGAGTCCATTACAAACTACTTCTAAAAAGTAAAAAATCAATATGAGTAACTTAAAGGCACTAATATTAGGAATCCTACTATTAGTGCCTATTCTTATTTTAGGCTTTATAGCTATTTTCGGAGAGCATCATTTCACTCTGCCAACTTACTACCCTCAGCTGGATACCACAGGGCAGGTGCAATACACAGCACAAGGCGATACTGTTTTCCACGAGATTCCTGATTTTTCACTCCTTTCCAAAGAGGGCAATATATTTACAGAAGCAGAACTTGAAGGAGCTGTTTATGTGACCCATTTCTTTACCACTGACTGCCCGCCGGCCTGCAGAAAAATATCTTCTCAATTGGTGCGAATACAGGAAACTTTTGAGAACAAACCTGAAGTTAAGATTGTATCCATTACAGTTAATCCTGAAGATGATTCTGTTGAGGTGCTTCAAAATTATGCTGCTAGTTATGGTGCAGAGGCTGATAAATGGTACTTCTTAACAGGTGACAAACAGGAGATTTTCAGATTGGCAAAAGAGGGGTTTTTCCTTCCTGGTGCTGTTGAACAGCAGAAACTCACAAATAGCAGCAACCATTTGACGCTGGTGGATAAAGAAGGAAAAATAAGGGGTGTATACGAAGGTACAGACTTAAAGGAAATAGACCGGTTGAAGACAGAAATAAACGTGTTGCTGGATGAATACAGTAAAAGAAAGTAATAACAGGTTGACGAGCGGTGCAGACAAGAAGTTTCTGACCCTCATTACAGTACTGTCTGTACTGATACCCATTGTGGTGGCCGCGCTGTTCTTTATGCCAAAAGAAGGTACTAGCTCGGTAGATGTATCCTATCTGCCTGCTTTTCATGCAATCCTGAATTCCTTGACGGCTATTGCACTGGTGATAGGCTACTATAATGTGAAGCGGCAGAATGTGAAGGGCCATAGAGCGGCCATGTTGGCGGCTTTCAGCTTATCGGCCATTTTTCTGGTGTCGTATGTGACGTACCATTTTCTGGGGGAGCGCACGACCTATGGCGGAGAGGGGGCTTTAAAGTATATCTATTATTTCATACTCCTGACGCACATTGTGCTGGCCGTTGTAATTGTGCCGCTGGTGCTGCTGTCGGTTTATTTCGGTATCTCAAACCAACTGGTCCGTCACCGCCGCATATCCCGCTGGACATTCCCGATATGGCTGTACGTTGCCGTGACAGGCGTATTAGTCTATCTGCTGATATCGCCGTATTATAGTTAAACTTCTCAGTACCCTTAACTGTTTTCAATAAGATGAGACTGAAGATAAATAAAATAGTTGCTGCTGTAGTGATGAGCATGATGCTGGCTTTTGCTGGCACTGATGCTTATAGCCAATGTGCCATGTGCCGTGCCTCCGTGGAGTCTAATGTGGGCACCGGAAAAGGGCATAACCATGAACCAGAGTCAGAAGTTGGTTCCGGGCTTAACACAGGTATACTTTACCTGATGGTGATACCTTACCTGCTGATTGGCACGGTTGGCTTCTTATGGTATAAAAATAGCCGCAAAAAAGCGTAAGCTAACCCTCCAGGGCAGGAGCATTCTTGCCTGCCGGTATTCCCGGTGCAGGGAGGGAGAGGATTTTACTCAATTGTTTCCAAATTTTCGGAAGTTTAACCGGATGCTTACCACCTGCTTTGTATGTGGTTTATAGTATGAAGTAGAATGGGGATTGTTTGGGGAGCCGTGTACATCAGCTATGGTTTTCTGCAGGCACTGTGCTGGCTTTAGGCGTGATGCTGTTCTACCTGGCAAACAACCCATTCATGTGGGTGCACCTCACTGTAGTAGCGGCTATCATTGTTTTGTTTACCATGATTTTTTTCAGGTACGTCCGTATCCTGATGCTTTATGTCTTTTCCGGAATCAAACACAGGCTCAATTACAGCAAACGCTAGCACGGTTTTTGAATCTATAGGCGTTATCCTGCGTTTTGCTTAAATTCGTAGATAAACTACGCTGTTTTGAATCGGAATTATACCCCTTTAGTTTTTTTTACTATATCACTGCTGTGCTTCTTAGCAGCTGTCGCATTACATCTGAATATACTTTTTGCCGCGCCTGCTACAGACCACAGCAGCGAGATAGCTGCCATTGCAGCGCGTGTTCAGCAGGATATAGACAAAGCACATCAAAATGCTGAGTCCATTGGCCATCAATTAGGCAAAAGTAACGTTTCATTCACTTCTTTGCTGCGCGCAGCAGATTATCCTGTCTTTGTGTACCGGGGAGACAGACTTGTTTTCTGGTCAAACCACGCGATAGCACCCGAACTTGATTTTCCTTCTCCTGCAAACCGGCTCATGACCGTTAGAAATCAGTATGGCAGTTTTATTGTCGTACCACATCAGGCTTATGATTTCGATATTGAGGTATACATTCCGCTGCAGTTAAGTAACCAGCTTGGTAGTGCCCACTTAAGCCCTGAACTGGAGAAAGGAGCTTTTAATACGTTAAGCGGAAATTTAGTGTGGGACCCGGCGGCAGATCTTCCTAAAGTATATAGCAGGAGTGGCAACTTCCTGTTTGCCGTGGACTTCGGGCAGGAAACTGAAAAAACACCCTTCGACACGCTCGAGCTTATTTTGCTGGCAGCTGGTGGAATCTTTTTTCTCCTGTTTAGTGTAACGGCTGCAAAGCATTATATCAGGCGACAACAGTACAGCAAAGGTATATTGCTTTTTCTTCTGCTGCTGGCGATTTTTCGTCTGGTGCTGTTGCTGCTGGACCTGCCTTACGCCATTTCTGAGATAAAACTTTTCGACCCAAAGCTATATGCAGCCTCCTTCTGGTCTCCCTCCATAGGCGACCTGGCGCTGAACATGCTGCTGCTGGTCACTGTTGCCGGTTCTGGTTTATACTTGTTTGTCCGCAACAGCGTAGTAGCTCAGCTTCATGTTATGCACCGAAAGCAGGCACGGGTGCTGCAAGTCTGTTGTATGGTTATTTTTTACCTGCTGTTGCTGCTGCTTTTTCAGTTTTACTTTAACATATACCACAATACCCCACTTACGCTGGACATCAGCCGCTCACTGGAGCTGACAAAGTATAAAATGGTGCTGTTCGGCATCATGCTGCTGCAGACAGTTGCTTTATGCCTGTTCACCTATATGCTGGCCACGGTGGTGTCGGTGCTGCTGCATAAGGATAGGGGGCTGTGGGCATATAAAATGCTTGGAGGAGTAGGCGCTACTTTACTGCTGCTCACTAGCCTGTTTTTCCAGAATCTCTCTATCGTTATTCTGGTAGGCTTCTTATTCTGGTTGATTATAATTCTGGCCGCGCAACACCGCAATGCTGTGAGCCTGGCCTACCGTACCTACCTCTTCTTTTTCTTAGTGCTTATCGTGAGTGCCTTTACAGGTGCTCTGGCACTCTATACCCACTATCACAGCGAGCTGAAACTGTACAAACAGGAATTTGCTTATAACATGCTGCAGGACAATGATGTGCTGGGGGAGTATTTGCTGGTCGAAGAGGTGTCGGGCAGGATCGCCTCTGATGAAATGATTCAGATGCAACTGATCAGCCCTTATGTGGATGCCCCTTTTATCAAGCGGAAAATTACAAAGCAGTACCTGCCGAGCCACTTTAATAAGTATGAGGTTTCGGTGATGCTGTTCGATAGCCAGGGGAACGCGCTGGAGAGTGCCGATACAGCGGCCACAAACCTGCTGGATCTTCGGGCGCGTTTTGATACTCCTCAATCGCAGACAGAGCATGAGGACCTGTTTCTGCTAAAAGAGCCTACCCGCTCCGATGCCCGTGTCTACCTCAAGCTGATAAAAGTGCCTATTCAGAATTATCATGTAGGTACCATTGCGCTGCAGTTAACCTTAAAAAAGCTACAGCCGAACAGCCTGGTGCCAAAGCTACTGGTTGATCAGAGGTACACGCAGCCGTTCCGGCGCGACATGCTGAGCTATGCCTTTTACAGCGACAGCAAACTTCTCTACAGTGAGGGCGATTACGACTACGCCACCAACTTCGATCGGCGCCTGCTGCGGCGGCAGGAGCTTTACAGGCAGGGTGCCAATCAGAACGACTTCCATCACTTTGGGGTGCGTAGTGCTAACGGGCAGATGCTTGTTATTTCCACAGAGCAGTATGGCGCGCAGGAGATTCTATCTAATTTCTCCTTCCTGTTTCTGGTATTTGTGGCGGGGCTGGTACTGGGAGGGCTGGTTTACCTTTTGCTGCATCGCCACAGTTTGCAGGAGTTCAGCCCCAATTTCAGCACCAAAATTCAGATATTCCTCAACTTCGGTATTCTGTTGCCTTTGCTGATGGTAAGTGTCGCTACGGCAGGTCTGGTTACGGCCTCCTACAAAAAGGATTTAATGGAAACGTACGAACAGCGGGGAGAAGCCGTGCAGGAAGCATTATCGCGGCAGCTGAGCGACAGGATGCTGCAGAACAGGCGCAGATTAGAGGGTTTAATAACAGAGATTGCAGCTATTTCCAAAACAGATATCAACCTCTATAACCGCAATGGCAAACTGCTTGTAACAAGCCAGCCGTTGATTTTTGAGGCCGGGTTGTTGTCGAAGCTGGTTAATCCAAAAGCTTTTGCCGCCATTTCAGAGCGACAGGCCCTTCGGGTGCTGCTGGAGGAGCAAACTGCCAGCCTCTCCTTTAATGTAGTATACCTGCCGCTGCAGGATGAAAACGACCCTGGGGAACTAGCGGGCTTTATCGGTATTCCGTTTTTTGACTCGGAAAATGAGCTCGACCTGAAACTTATTGAGTTGATTACGACCACAATGAACATTTTTACAGTAATGTTCATTACGTTTATGGTGTTGACATTCTTTGCATCTCGAACACTGACGGTACCCCTGCGCATGCTGGCCGATAAATTGAAGCGAACATCCTTAACTGGTAAAAATCAAATGCTGGCCTACGAAGGCGCGGATGAAATTGGCATGCTGGTGAATGAGTATAACCGGATGCTGCTCACCCTGGAGCAGAACAAGCAGGACCTGGCGGTGCAGGAGAAAGAAGCGGCCTGGCGCGAAATGGCCCGGCAGGTGGCTCACGAAATAAAGAACCCGCTCACGCCAATGAAACTTTCGCTGCAGTATCTGCAGAAAGCAATAGCTGAAAAGCGCCCGAACACGGAGCAGATGATTGAAAAGATATCGCATACGCTGATAACGCAAATCAACATTCTCAGCGATATTGCCACTTCGTTCTCCAGCTTTACAAACATGCCGGAGCCAAAGGCGGAGCCAATGGATGTTGCCGCCGCTCTGCACAAAGCCGCCGACCTGCACAGTGATCCGGCTACCGCAGTGCTTAAGAAATGTATACCGGATGAGGAGGTGATTGTGAAGGCCGATGAAAGCCTGATGGTGCGCACCTTTAACAACTTACTGCTAAATGCTATACAGGCCGTTCCGGCCACCCGTAAGCCACACATTGAGGTGAAGTTAGCGAAGCAGGATGACAAGGAGGTGCTGATTTCTATTCGTGACAATGGCAGTGGCATACCGGAGGATGTCCGCAGTAAAGTGTTTATACCTAACTTCAGCACGAAGTATACAGGTTCTGGTATAGGGCTGGCCGTAGCCAAACGGGGTATCGAAAACGCAGGAGGCCGTATTTGGTTTGCATCAGAAGAGGGAAAAGGCACCACGTTCTTTATCTCGTTACCGCTGGCCTAGCATGAGCAGGGGAGGGGTTTATATCATGTTGCTCTTGTTCGGGCTGAGCTGGCCGCTGCTGGCACAGTCGCCTGTGAACAACCAGCGCTGCCGCTGGATGCCCCTCACCGACATGCCGCAACAACTCGACTCACTTACGCTGGACCCCGCCTCCGTTACCTTTTCCCATCCTAAGAAGGAGGCGTTTTCCTTTGACTACAACTACAGCCAGAACGAGTTTACCCTCACCCGTTTCCCGGCTCCTGACTCTGTGGCAATAGATACACTCGGCACCATGCAGGCCCTGCGCGATTCTGTGCTGGTCTGTTTCCGGGTAATGCCCCTGAACCTCACGAAGCCAGCCTTTAAGCGCGATATCTCTAAGCTGGAAATGAGTTCTTTCCAGGACCGTTTTTACCAGGAGGAGATTGCCACCAAGGAAGAGATTTTCAAAACACCGGGGCTGAATAAGACAGGAAGCATCTCGCGGGGAATTTCCTTTGGAAACACACAGAATGTGTTTGTGAACTCCGCCCTGAACCTGCAGCTGGACGGCAAGCTCACAGAAGATATTAGCATCACAGCCGCCATCACGGACCAGAACATTCCTTTTCAGCCGGAGGGGAATACGCAGCAGCTGCAGGAGTTTGACAAAGTATACATCACCCTGAAGCACCGGCTCTGGCAGCTGACTGCCGGAGATGTGGTGCTGCAAAACAAGCCCTCTTACTTTCTGCAGTTCTACAAGAACGTGCAGGGCGGTGCTTTTGAGACAAAGTTTGGCAGCAGGCCAGGGCGGGAAGGCGTGACCACAGTAGCAGCCTCTATGGCGAAGGGTAAGTTTGCCTCCCAA
Organism: Pontibacter pamirensis; assembly: GCF_010015475.1. Classification (GTDB taxonomy): domain Bacteria; phylum Bacteroidota; class Bacteroidia; order Cytophagales; family Hymenobacteraceae; genus Pontibacter; species Pontibacter pamirensis. Next base: position 17,377 of record NZ_SSNI01000043.1, on the reverse strand, counting down.
AACCTCCAGCCGCAGGAGGGGGTGCTGGGACCTTACAGGCTGCGGGGCCCGAATAACGAGCGCTTCATCATTGTGCTGGCCAACTCGGAGCGGGTGTTTCTGGATGGCAGGCTGCTGGTGCGCGGCTATGACTATGATTATGTGATTGACTACAATCAGGCGGAAATCACCTTCACCACCCGCCACGTTATCACGAAGAATACACGCGTGAAAGTAGATTTTGAGTATTTTGACCAGAACTATAGCCGGGGCATCTACCACCTCAACCATTACCAGAACCTGGGCAAGCTAAAGGTATACGGCAACTACTACAACGAATCTGATAACCCAAACAACCTCATCAACCTGAACCTGCAGAACGAGGAGAAGCGCCTGCTGTCCAGCATCGGCGATAGCTTGAACTTAGCAGTTAGCACCGGCGCCGACAGCGTTGCCTTCGACCCGACAGCAGTACTGTATGCAAAGCGCGATACTATTTACAATAATGGGGAAACCGCAGCCTCCATTTTCGTCTATTCTAATTCCCCTGATTCTGCCTTTTATAATGTGAGCTTTACAGAAGTTGGCTTGAATAACGGAGACTATGTGCTGGCGAACAGTGCCGTTAACGGGCGCATGTACCGTTGGGTGGCACCTGTAGATGGAAGGCCGCAGGGAAGCTATGCGCCGCTGCGGGTGCTGCCTACGCCTAAAAAGAAGCAGCTGATGACGCTGGGCGGTAGCTATGAGTTGCAGAAGGGTGTAAGCGTTTTTATGGAAGGCGCGGCCTCTGAAAACGACAGCAACCGCTTCTCTGCTATAGACTCGGAGGATGACCAGGGAAAAGCGGTGCGGGTAGGATACGTTGTGCAGGACAAGGAAGTGCCGATGCTGGGCAGGTATAAGCTGAACAGCACCCTGAACTACGAACACACCGACCAGAACTTCGCGCCCATAGACCGCTATCGCCCTATTGAGTTTGACCGCGACTGGAGTTTACTTACTACTGATAAGGCCGAAGACCATATCCTCAACTTTTCAGTAGGGGCAACCCAGGATGTGGCGAACCTGTTCAACTACCGCATCAGCAGGCGTTACCGGGAGGCGCAGCTGGATGGGGTGCAGCATTACGTGGATGTACTTAAAACGCTGGGGAAAGTGGTGCTGCGCAACCACCTGTTCATGCTGAACAGCACACAGGGCCAGCGGCAATCCGAGTGGTATCGTGGCGATTTGGGAGCGAAATATAGGCTGGGCAAAGTAACACCTGGCTATGTCTACCGCTTCGATAAAAACAGGTTGACTTCCCTGGAGACAGATTCTGTTGTCGGCTCTGCCATGTATTTTGAGGAGCACCTGGTGTATGTAGAGAGCGGCGACTCTGCCAGCACAAAGTTCCGGCTGGACTATAGTCACCGCACCGACAAGCGCCCCACCGGAGCTGGTACCATGGGGCAACCCGAAGTGGGGCAGACATACAATGCCATCATGCAAACACGTTTGGGCGCAGAAAACGACTTAGCCCTACAAGCTACCTACCGCAAACTAAAAGTAGTGACAGGCGATGATGAGGAAACAGTACAGTCGCGGGTAGATTGGAATGCGGGTTTTTTAGACGGAAGCTTTCGGTCGGAGCTAAGTTACGCTACGGGTACAGGCCGTGAGCTGCGGCGCATCTATATTTTTCAGGAGACGCTGCCGGGTCAGGGAACCCACTACCTGCGGGATGGTGCAAATCCAAATAACCTGAATGATTACCTAGAGGCCCAGACATTAGACCAGCGGCGCTACATCAAGATATTCCTGCCAACCGACGAGTATATCAACGCCTATACCAACCGCTTCACCTACCGCCTCACCAGTACCACCCCCCGCAGTTGGAAAACAGAGAAAGGCCTGAAAGGGCAAATGTCTCGCTTCTCCATGCTCACGTTCGTCAGCATCGACAAGAAAACAACCGACGAAGACCTGAAGCAGCGTTTCAACCCCTTCGCGGATGACATAGCCGACCAGTTTCTTATTTCGCTGGTGAAGGCGATGCGGCATACAGTATATTTTAACCGCAGTAATCCGTTGTATGGTATGGAATACACGGTGCAGCAAAATCAGCAAAAATCGCTGTTAACGAACGGCTCCGAAACCCGCAATGTGAGTAGCCAGCTATTGACCGGGCGCCTGAACCTGAATGAGGTGCTTAGCTCCCAGCTTATCCTGGGGCTAAATGTACGGGAAAACAAGTCGAACTTTCTTGTTTCTAAAAACTTCAGGATCGAGAGCCGGGAGGCTTCTCCGGAGCTGTCTTACCAACCTAACACGCGGCTGCGTATTACGGGCAAATACCAGTACGCGCTACGGGATGATGCGCTGGCCTCAGCGGAGGCAGAGCAGCAGGGGCTATTCCACGAGTTCGGTGTGGAAACCAGACTCAGCCAAGTGAGCAAGCGCACCTTTACAGGTAACCTCAGGTATGTGAACATTAATTTTTTAGGAGATGAATTCTCCTACGTTGGATATGAAATCCTGAACGCTTTGCGTCCCGGCAACAACATGACCTGGTCCCTGAACCTGCAGCAGCGCCTGAGCAATGGCCTCAACATCTCCCTCAACTATGACGGCCGCAAAGCAAACGGTATAGGTGCGGTACATACAGGAAGAACGCAGGTGTCAGTGCTGTTTTAGATTAATCAAGCTTTCCCCCGGCGTCTACGCTATCATGCCATTCCGCCATTTCATGCCATTGTTAGTGTTTTCACCGATAATCTATTAGCCGCTGTTATCGTGCTGTGCTGTTTGTGAGAACATCAGCAGCGGCAAAGGGCTTCATCTTCTGCTGTTCAGCCTATACCCGCAGTAAAAAACTAAGCCCACTTACGCAATGCGAGTGGGCTTTATGTATAAGCAGCTAAATTATAAAGCACATTTATAATTTAGCATTTATAATTCTTAATTCTAGTAAAACTTTCCAGGAATCAGGTAGTGCTGCACGTAATCCTTCACGCCCTCTTCCAGGGTATAAAAAGACTTATCATACCCAATAGAGCGTAGTTTGCTCATGTTGGCCTCCGTGAAGTACTGGTAATTATCGCGGATGTTTTCCGGCGTGTCCATGAAATCAATGTTTACCTCTGCGCCCATGGCGTCGAAGGTGTTCAGGGCCAGTGACATAAACGTGCGAGCCTTGCCGGAACCGAGGTTGTAGATGCCGGAGTTCTTGCGGTGGTGCATCAGGAACAGGCATACATCCACCACATCCTTCACATATATAAAGTCCCGCATCTGCTCACCGTCAGCATAATTTGGGTTGTGTGAGCGGAACAGCGCAAGTCTCTCTTTCTCCCTAATCTGATTATAAGCATGGTAAATGACAGAGGCCATTCTTTCTTTGTGGTACTCGTTCGGACCATACACATTAAAGAACTTGAGGCCAGCCCAGAAGAAAGGCTTCGCTGTTTGCTCCAGGGCCCATATATCAAAGTCGTTCTTCGATTCGCCGTAAGGGTTCAGTGGCTTCAGCAAAGGAATAATCGACTCATCGTCGTCGTAACCCAAGGCGCCGGCTCCGTAGGTGGCTGCAGAAGAAGCATACACCAGCGGAATCTGGTATTCGCAGCAGGCATTCCATACTTTTTTGGAGTAGTCCAGGTTCAGGAGGTCAAACACATCTTTGTTGAACTCTGTTGTATCGGTGCGGGCACCCAGGTGGAAAATGAACTCTACCTCTTCGTAGTTTTCGTCCAGCCATTCAAAAAAGCCGTCGCGGTCTACGAACTCTTTTATCTTTTTGCCCTGGAGGTTTCGCTCTTTTTTGGAGACAGAAAAATTGTCTACCACTACGATATGGTTAAAATTAGCCTGGTTCAGCCTGCTGACAAGGCAGCTGGCAATAAAGCCTGCGGCGCCGGTTACTACGATCATATTTCAGTTTTTAAACCTCTAACGAAATTTCGGTTAAATTTACGAAAATAAATGGAGCCAACTTGATGTATACAGGCGGCATAATCAAAATCAGGAGTTTGAAACAGAAGCAAAACGGAAGCTTGCATTATAAATTTGAATGGCTGCTGTGCCTTTGCCTGCTACTGGCGCTGCCAGCCTGTAACCAACCAGAGCAAGAAACGCAAAAGCAACTGGTGCTGGAAGACGACCTGGGGCGTGAGGTTAGGCTGAATGGACAGCCAAAACGCGTCATGGCACTGGCCACGTCTATGACGGAGATGCTGTTTGCTGTGCTCGATACCAGTACCATTGTTGGCCGCACCCAAAATGATGATTATCCTGCAGCCGCGCTTACAAAGCCAGTCGTGAACAACTATCCGGTGGATTATGAGCAGGTGCTGCGCCTGAAGCCGGATCTCATTTTTACTGTGGAGGGCATTACGCCCCCGGATGTGGCGGCACGGCTGGAGGAACTGGGCATACCGGTTTATTATCAGCGCTACGAAACGGTAGAGGATATTTTTACTGCGCTGGAGGACATAGGCCAGATGATGGGCAGAGAGGAGCAGGCAGAACATCTCGCTGATTCGCTGCGGGAGGAAGTGGCGCAGATAAGAGCACGCCATCAGAACCAGGCACAGCCCCTGCGTGTGCTGGGCCTGGCAGGTTACGACCCGATTTACGTGTATGGCCACAGCACCGCTATCACAGATAAACTGCGCATTTTAGGTGCTGAAAATGTAGTGGAGGAAACCTACGAGCCGCTGACAAGAGAGTATATTCTCAAAAGCAACCCGGATGTGGTGCTGGGCGGAACACCGCAGGAATTGGAGGAGAGCTTCTTCGGCATATACCCGGAACTTCGCAAAACAAATGCCTATCAGAACAGGCGGCTTTACGCCCCGACAACTAATTTGATGGCCCGGCCGTCCCCGCGCGTGGTTGAATCGATACGCGAACTGGAGGGGTTTCTATATCCATGAGCAGGGCGCTGTACTTTCTCATTGCCTTCTTTTTGATTCTGGTAGTTTTGGTGCTGGGGCTGCAGGTAGGTTCCTTTGAGTCTGATTTAGGTATCTTAACTGAGGCCTTGCTGCATTACAATCCCAATGACACTACGCATTTTGTGCTGGTCCATCTGCGCCTGCCGCGCCTGCTTCTGGCATTGGTGGTGGGGGCTTCGCTTGCTTTGGCAGGTTACCTGATGCAGGCGATGGTGAACAACGGCCTGGCCGATCCTTATTTATTAGGGACTGCCTCCGGAGCGTCTTTAGGAGCTATCATCGTGTTTTTCGGTTTTGTGCCGATAACATTGGCAGGTATTTATATGCCACCCATTTTTGCGCTGGCAGGTGCTTTTCTGGTGACGCTGGTGGTGGTGATGCTGGGCTACCGGAAACGGCAGCTCATTCCGTCGCAGTTGCTGCTGGCGGGTATTGCTATTAGTGCCTTGGGGACTTCCATTGTGGGTTTGCTTACTTTTCTGTCTGATTCCGAAAGTAAATTAAGAACGGTGATTTTCTGGTCGATGGGGAGTTTTGAGCGCGCCAGTTGGGCGATGCTGCCTTATCCCGCCGTGGCACTGCTGCTGGCTTTGCTATTGTTCATAAATTACCAGAAGCACCTGAACATTCTGTTGCTGGGGGAGGAGCGGGCGCAGGCGCTGGGGGTGCAGGTAGCGCGCACGCGGTGGGTGATTTTAGTTACGGTATCCGTCGTCACAGGCTTTGCCGTGGCTACCTCCGGACCTATCGGCTTTGTAGGTTTGATTATTCCGCATGTTACCCGTGGGCTGATGGGAACCACCGGCCGTTCAAACCTGCTCTTCTGCGCTTTTGTGGGTGGCTTCTTCATGCTGCTATGCGATTTGCTGTCGCGTTTGCTCTATCCGCCTGCAGGTTTGCCGATTGGAATCATTACTTCGTTCTTTGGTGTTCCTTTCTTTGTATATTTGCTACTCAGAAAGAATTACAATTTTAAAGGTTAGATGATTTACGTAAGCAGGTTAGAGCACTTCAACGCAGCACACAAGCTGCACAACCCGAACTGGTCGCTGGCGAAGAACAAGGAGGTTTTCGGGCCATGTGCAAATACCAACTGGCATGGGCATAACTATGAGTTAATCGTGACCGTGAAAGGAAAACCTGATCCGGACACAGGCTTTGTAATTGACCTTAAGAAACTCAGCACCCTCATCCGTACCCACATCATCGAAAAGGTGGATCACAAGAACCTGAACCTCGATGTGGCTTTTATGGAGGATAAGCTTGCCAGCACAGAGAACCTGATCGTGGAGTTCTGGAAAATCCTGGAGCCCCGCATTCTCGATATCTCAGATAAAAATGCACAGCTACACAGCCTGAAGCTTTACGAAACCCCGCGCAATTACGTAGAGTATTTCGGCGAGTAAAAGAGTTTGAAGCCGGCGGTATGATACATACCTGCCTGCTATCCTTCCGTACCTGTACGGTAGCCTAAACAGAAACAAACTGCATGAAATATTACATTATAGCCGGGGAGCGCTCCGGTGACTTACACGCATCCAACCTCATCAAGCAACTGCGGAAACAAGACCCGGAGGCGCAGATAAGAGGCTGGGGCGGCGATATGATGCAGCAGGCTGGTATGGACCTGGTGCATCACTATCAGGAAATGGCTTTTATGGGCTTTGCAGAGGTGCTGAAGAGTTTGCCTAAGATCCTGGGCTTTCTGAATGAGTGCAAAGCTGACATAAAAGCTTACCAACCTGATGTGGTGATACTGGTGGACTACGCGGGCTTTAACATGCGCATTGCCAAGTTTGCCAGGGCAAGGGGACTGAAGGTGTATTATTATATATCCCCCAAAATCTGGGCATGGAACCAGGGCCGCGTGCATAAAATCAAAAAAGTGGTGGACCGCATGTTCGTGATCATGCCCTTTGAAGAAGACTTTTACGCCCGGTTCGACTATAAAGTAGATTATGTAGGCAACCCGGTGAATGACTCCGTAACAGATCATGTGCGCACACCTGATTTCAGAACCAGAAACAGGCTTTACAACAACAAACCTATCATTGCCATACTACCAGGTAGCCGCAAACAGGAAATAGAAGGTATGTTGCATGTCATGCTGAGCGTGCTGCCGTCTTTCCGGGATTACCAGTTTGTAGTGGCAGGCGTTTCCAACTTTTCCAAGGCTTACTACGAGCAATACAATAAAGATCCTAACATTAAGGTTATTTACGACCAGACCTATGATTTGCTTGCGCATGCACAGGCGGCACTGGTAACATCGGGTACGGCTACCTTGGAAACGGCGCTTTTTGGCGTGCCGCAGGTAGTTTGCTACCGCACCAGCGCAATTTCTTATTCTATCGCTAAAATGGTGATTAAAGTGCCCTACATCTCGCTGGTTAACCTAATTGCAGACAAGCCTGTTGTCACCGAACTGATTCAGGATGATTTTACACCAAAGAAAATCATCGCCGAACTCAAGAACGTGCTTTTCGACAAACACTTCATCAGAAAACAGGAAGAGGGGTATATCCTGGTGCGCCAGAAGATAGGTAATTTCAGGACAGCAGAACGGGCAGCACAACTGATGGTAAAGTACCTGCAGGCGGAGCAACAGCCGGGGTAAGTAAGCCGATGTCAGACATCCCCAATTACGACTTCATACATACCAGTCAGCAAGAGCTTATACAACTTGATACCAGTAGGGAACCGTATAGGATATAGGCAGCTTTATAGGTTGCTAATGTTCCACCACATATACGAAAACTATGAAATCTATCATGATTGCCTTAGGGCTTACCGGTATAGTGATTGCTGTCCTGTTGATTGGCACTGCTTCCTCCGTTGATGACAACCTTTTGGATGGTAGCTCAGACAGACCAGAACCGCTTTTCTGAGCAAAGATTTGATGATGTATTTAAGCCTTTCCAGCTTTTACAGTAGCGAACACAGTATATAAACGAGAAGAGGTAGTCATAACAGGCTACCTCTTCTCGTTTATATACTGTGTTCGATCGCTGAAGGCAATTGCTAGCTTTCCGGCTTATGCGACTTTGAGTTGTTTCAGGCTCGATTTCTCAAATTTCTCTCGGGCGTATTTTCCTGTAATCATAAGTTCTTTTGTGCCTTCTTCTGATGGCAGTTCGAACATGGCATCTGTCATGATGCCTTCGCAGATGGAGCGCAAGCCACGGGCTCCGAGCTTATACTCTGCCGCTTTTTCTACGATATACTCCAGGGCACTTTCATCAAAAGAAAGCACGATGTCTTCCATCTCGAACAGGCGCTTGTACTGTTTCACAATAGAGTTCTTCGGCTCAATCAGTATCAGGCGCAGGGTTTCTTTGTCTAATGGGTCAAGGTGTGTCAGCACCGGCAGGCGGCCAATGAGCTCTGGTATCAGGCCAAAGCTTTTCAGGTCCTGTGCTGTGAGGTATTTCAGGAAGTTTTCGCTTTCCTCTTCATCATCTTGCTTCGATTTGGAGAAGCCGATAGGGCGGGTGTTAAGGCGAGTTTTAATCAGTCTGTCGATGCCAACAAAGGCGCCACCGCAAATAAACAGGATGTTCTCTGTGTTGACGGTGATCATTTTCTGCTCCGGGTGCTTACGGCCTCCCTGTGGCGGCACGTTGACAGAGGTTCCTTCCAGCAGTTTCAGCAGTGCCTGCTGTACTCCCTCGCCGCTCACATCGCGTGTAATAGAAGGGTTATCACTTTTGCGGGCAATCTTATCAATTTCATCTATATATACAATGCCACGCTCGGCAGACTCTACATTATAGTCAGCAGCCTGCAGCAGGCGCGTCAGGATGCTTTCTACGTCTTCGCCCACATAACCGGCTTCTGTTAGTACGGTAGCATCGGCAATGCAGAAAGGCACCTGCAGGATACCGGCCATCATACGCGCCAGGTAGGTTTTACCTGTGCCTGTTTCGCCCACCATAATGATGTTCGATTTCTCAATGACTACATCCTGATTCTCGGTAGGTTGCATCAGGCGCTTGTAATGGTTGTACACAGCCACCGACATCACCTTCTTTGCCTCATCCTGCCCTACAACAAACTGGTCAAGATATCCCTTCATTTCTTTCGGCTTCATCAGGTTGAACTTTGGAGTACGGCTGTTGGCGCGTATTTTATTTTCCTCGTTCAGGATCTGCTGTGCCTGTCCGATACAACGGTCGCAAATGTGCGCGTTGATACCAGATATCATCACCGATACATCTTTCTTGTTTTTGCCGCAAAATGAGCAAGTAATTTCTGCCATAAGAACCAGTTGATTCACTTTAATCCAGCCTTGAATGTCAGGGCCTGTAGCAAAGGTACAAAATTGAAAATTTATAAGGGCACAATTTTTTTTTCATAAATGTTACGAAAGCATTAAAATACCTTCATAGATTTCAAGATGCATATTTTTATATTATTACATAAATAACTGTTTATTAATTAATTAAGTGTAATATGTTTCCACATTTTTATGTTGATAAATATTTTAATATTATGAGATTTTAATAAGAAAAGGTGCAGGAAAGTCTGCATAAAACAGGGCAAGAGAGGAAAAGAAAAACCCACTCCGATATCCGAAGTGGGTTCTGTTCAATTTTAAATTGGGATAGTACTTATGCTTTCTTGCGCACCAATACTTCGTCAATCAATCCATACTCCTTGGCTTCATCTGCTTTCATCCAGTAGTCGCGGTCAGAGTTGTCATACACTTCCTGGTAAGATTTACCGGAGTGGGATGCCAGAATCTCATAAAGCTCTTTCTTCAGCTTCATGATTTCGCGGGCTGTAATCTCGATGTCAGAAGCCTGGCCTTGGGCACCACCCATTGGCTGGTGAATCATAACACGGGCATGCGGCAGGGCAGAACGCTTGTTGGCGGCACCGCCTGCCAGTAACACAGCTCCCATAGAGGCAGCCAGGCCTGTGCAGATAGTAGCCACATCCGGGTTCACATACTGCATGGTGTCATATATACCCAAGCCGGCATACACCGAACCACCCGGGCTGTTGATATACAGCAGGATGTCTTTCTTTGCGTCTGCCGACTCTAAGAAAAGCAGCTGCGCTGTGATGATGTTGGCAATAAAGTCATCTACCTGTGTGCCGAGGAAAATAATGCGGTCCATGATCAGACGGGAGAATACGTCAATCTCACGGAAGTTTGTAGGGCGTTCCTCAATCACGGAGCGTGTCATGCTTTCGATAGTATGCATGGCTCTGCCCTCCACATGGTTGATGTATTGGTCTACGCCCAGGCCGCTCATGCCCTGGCCTTTTACGGCAAATTTCCGGAACTCGTCTTTGTTAAACATATCTTGTTTAGGTTTACGGTTTATTCAAAAATGAAAAAGGTCCTCTAAAAAAAGGACCTTTTTGCTAATATAGTTTTTTCGTTCGGTTATTCAAACGAATTGTTTTTGAAGTCCTCTGCGGTAATTGTCTTCTCTACAACAGTTACCTGCTCTTTAAGTTTAGCGAGCACCTTCTCAGCCAGCAATTGCTCGTACTCCTGAATGTAGTTACGGCCGTTGTCCTGCTGCAGGTATTCGTTAGCATATTTATTCATGCTCTCCACCAACTCTTCAGGTATCTCTGGCATATTAAACTGGGCAAGCATTTTTTCTTTTGTAGCGTTCACTACTTCTTCGTTGCTTACTTTCAACTCATTCTCCTCTACCACCTTATTTTTGATCATCGACCACTTCAACTCACGCAGGTACTTGTCGAAGTTCTCTTCTATCTGCTCCTGCGTTAGTTTGCCTTCGTTTGTTACCAATAGCCAACGCTTGAAGAACTCTGTTGGAAGTTCTACTTCTACGTTATCTGTCAGGGAATCGATGATGTTGCGATACAACAGGTTGTCGGCCTCACGCTCGTAGTTCTCCTTGATGGTTTCGCGGATCTTTTCGTGATACTCTTCTTCTGTTGTTACTTCGTCTTTACCGAAAAGCTTATCAAAAAGTTCCTGGTTCAGCTCAGCCTCCTCCGTACGGTTGATTTTATCTACTGTAATCTCAAACTCACCGTTCAGGTTCGCCACGTCATCCTTGCTCAGGCCTGTTACGTGTGCCAGTGCCGCGTTGTCGTCGCCGAAAGCCTTGCGGATATCGAAGCGAATTATGTCGCCTTCCTTTACACCTACAAACTGCTCCTGTCCTTCTACCACACGGTTTGTCGGGATAAGTGTTTTAGACAGAAACTCGCCTTCCACAGCTTTTAACTCACCGGAGATAAAATCGCCTTGCTCAGAAGTCTCAGGGTTAACTGTTTTGCCGAACTGGCGCTTCAAGTTAGTATATGCTTCGTCAAGTGTCTTTTCGTCCACTTCAATGGTGTAACCCTCTACGCTCTTATCCAGCGGAAGGTTGAAGTCAGGAAGCAGGCCTACTGCATAGGTAAACTCAAACTCTTTCTGCGTATCCCAGTCAATCTGATCCTGGCTTGGCTCCGGAAGCGGCTCGCCCAGAAGCTTTACATCGTTTTCACGGATGTATTTAGAGATCTCTTCTTGTAAAGTCTTGTTGATTTGCTCTACCAGGATGCTCTTGCCATACATTTTCTTTACAAGCCCTGCAGGCACTTTACCAGGTCTGAAGCCCTTAATTTGGGCTTTCTTGCTGTATTCTTTTACCTGCTGGTCTACCTTCGGAGCGTAGTCGGCCTCTTCCAGTACCACCTTCAGTTGTGCGTTGGTGCTGTCGGTTTGGTTTAATGTAATATTCAAGGCTTATAAGTTTTAATTTTTGAAATATCTACTAAAAACAAACCCCCAACATGGCTGTTGAGGGTTTGAGTTTTGTGCGGATGGAGGGACTCGAACCCCCATGCCTCGCAGCGCTAGATCCTAAGTCTAGTGCGTCTACCAATTTCGCCACATCCGCTTGATTGTGCTTGTTTGTAATAGTGGTGCAAAGTTACTAGCTGAATTTTTAAATGCAATACCTGACATAAAATTTTCTTAAAAATTTTTAACTTACGTATCCCCTGCCTTCACTGCGGCAGGTTATTGATTGCATTTTATATTCAGCTATATTTGAACAAATAAAGCAGCCATAGTATTGTATAAATAATATACAGGAGGTAAATGTGCTCTTTTAGAGTATTAATTTATTTGCTCCCATACTTTTTAACATGAACGATCCAGAAGCAGAACGCAAGGAGATCTTAAGACATTATAGAAGATTACTTCGGTATGCCAAGCCTTTCCTGAAGGACAACGATGCCAAGATCATAAAGAAAGCATTTAATACCTCGCTGGAAGCGCATGGTGGCATGCGCCGCAAATCCGGGGAACCTTATATTTTACACCCGCTGGCGGTGGCACAGATCGCGGTAGAGGAAATCGGTCTCGGTACTACCTCTATTGTGGCGGCGCTGCTGCACGATGTGGTGGAGGATACTGAGATGGAGATTTCGGATGTGGAGCGGGAGTTTGGTCCCAGTGTGGCCAAAATCATAGAGGGGCTCACCAAAATATCAGGTGTGTTCGACTATGGTACCTCACAGCAGGCCGAGAACTTCCGTAAAATGCTGCTTACCCTGAGCGACGATGTGCGGGTAATCCTCATCAAACTGGCTGACCGCCTGCACAACATGCGCACCCTCGACAGCATGCCCCGCCACAAGCAACTCAAGATTGCTTCTGAAAGCATGTACCTGTACGCCCCGCTGGCGCACCGACTTGGCTTGTATACCTTTAAAATGGAGCTGGAGGACCTGTACCTCAAGTATACCGACACGGATACCTATAAGGACATCTCCAACAAAATCCGGCAGACGCGCAGTGCCCGTAACAAGTTTATAAAAGACTTTTTGCACCCCATAGAAGAGGAGTTGCGCAAGTATGGGTTCAAGTTCATGATCAAGGGCAGGCCGAAGTCTATTTACTCTATCCTGAAGAAAATAAAGAAGCAGAACATCACCTTTGATGAGATTTACGACCTCTTTGCTATCCGTATTATCCTGGATGTGCCTTTAGAGAATGAGAAAGCTGCCTGTTGGCAGGTATACTCTATCATTACAGACTTTTACCAGCCAAACCCTGACCGCCTGCGCGACTGGGTGAATACGCCGAAGGCAAATGGCTACGAGTCTTTGCATACCACGGTGATGAGCCGATCGGGACAATGGGTAGAAGTGCAGATCCGTACCAAGCGGATGGATGAAATTGCCGAGCGAGGCTATGCCGCCCACTGGAAGTATAAAACAGAGGGTGTCTCCTCCGGTGAGTCTGGCCTTGAGATGTGGATAAACAAGGTGCGTGATATGCTGGAAGGCAATAACTCCGACGCGCTTGAGTTCATGGATGAGTTCCGCAAGAACCTGTTTGTGGAGGAGGTGTTTGTTTTTACGCCAAAGGGAGAACTGATTATACTTCCGGATAAGGCAACAGCGCTTGACTTTGCTTTTGAAATTCACACGGACATCGGCTTGCAGTGCCTGGGTGCTAAGGTAAACCAGAAACTGGTGCCGCTGAGTTATAAGCTGAAGAACGGTGACCAGGTAGAGATCCTGACATCGCAGAAGCAGAAACCGAACGAGGAGTGGCTACAGTACGCCGTTACTTCCAAAGCACGTTCCCGGATTAAGGATGCCTTGCGTGAGGAGCGCAAAAGCAAGTCAGAGCTGGGCAGGGTGATGCTGGAGAGTCGCCTGGAACAACTGGAGATAGCGGACACACAAAGTAACATTAATAAGCTGCAGGCTTACTTCAACGTGCCCTCGGTGCAGGACTTATATTACAGAGTTGCCACCGGGTTCATAGATATAAAGAGCATTAAGGAGGTTATTTTTACGGCTACAGCCGAGAAGGGACCCTCTATGCTGGAGCCGAAGTCTTTTGATAAGGAAGTGCAGAAAATAAGGGGTATAAACTCCGACATGTTAGTGATAGGGGGGAACACCGCTAACATGGAGAATTATACGGCGGCCAAATGCTGCAACCCGATACCGGGCGACGATGTGTTTGGCTTCCAGACTGAAGACGGGGGCATCGAGATTCACCGCACAAACTGTACGCGGGGCATCGAACTAATGTCTAACTATGGTAACCGCATTATAAAAGCCAAGTGGACAGACCAGAAAGAACTTGCTTTCCTGGCGGGTATCCGTATCAAGGGAACAGACCGGGTGGGCCTGGTAAACGACCTAACGAAGGTTATCTCCACCAGCTTAAAAGTAAACATGCGTTCCATCACCATCGATTCCAACGATGGTATTTTTGAGGGGAACATCATGGTTTTCGTAAACGATACCGGCCACCTTGATATGCTGATGCAGCGCATGGGCAAAGTGAACGGAGTGCTCACCGTTGAGCGTTTCGATTAAGTGAGGCTATTATTAAAATACATATGGCATTAAATACAGTAAAGTTCGAAGAGGTAAAAAAAATCTTCACGGCATATTTAGAAAGCAAAGGCCTGCGTAAAACACCGGAGCGCTATGCTATCTTAGAAGAAATCTACTCCCGCGACGGGCATTTTGATGTGGAGTCGCTCTACATCAGCATGAAAAACAAGAATTACCGCGTTAGCCGCGCCACCGTATACAATACCCTGGATCTGCTGGTGGAGAACGACCTGGTGAGCAAGCATCAGTTTGGCCGTAACCTGGCACAGTACGAGAAATCGTACGGCTATCGGCAGCACGACCATGTGATTTGCACAGATTGCCACAAGGTGGTGGAGTTCTGCGATCCGCGTATCCATAATATACAGACCATGGTAGGGGACCTGCTAAATTTTCATATCTTGCATCATTCCCTTAACCTATACGGTATCTGCGGCGATTGCCGCGCCAAAAAAGCGACAGAGGAAAAGCAACATGAAGTATCAGACAGAGCTCAAAGATGACATTTTATTTGTTAGGCTGGAAGGAGACCTGATAGCCAGCCCGGATACGCAGCGGATGATCGACGACATAGATGGCGGGAAACCGCTTGTGTCGCTGCTCTGTGCCATCGACCTTTCCAATGTGCGCTTCATGGACAGTAGTGGTATGGGTGTATTGGTTTCGCTGCTCACCAAGTTCAGGAACCGTGGCGGGGAGTTGGTGCTCATCAAGCCATCCGACCACATCCGCAAGCTTTTAATTGTTACAAAGCTAAATGCGATTTTCACTATCGCAGAAAATGATAACTTTGCGGCGCAATTCTTAAAAGAATCAATTTATTAAATACTTAAATGGCAGTTGATATATTAATAGGTCTGCAGTGGGGCGACGAAGGAAAAGGAAAAATCGTTGACGTACTGGCTCCGACCTATGACATCGTAGCCCGTTTCCAGGGCGGTCCTAATGCAGGGCATACATTAGAGTTTGAAGGTACAAAGCACGTGCTGCACCAGATTCCTTCCGGTATCTTCCATTCGCATATTCAAAATATCATCGGTAATGGGGTGGTGCTGGATCCTATCGTGTTCCGCACCGAAATGCAGAAACTAACCGACAGAGGTGTAGACGCAGCGAAAAACCTGTTCATCTCTAAAAAAGCATCCCTTATCCTGCCATCTCATAGAGTGCTGGACAGAGTGTCAGAAGAAGCTTTGGGTAGCGGCAAAATTGGTTCTACCCTAAAAGGTATAGGGCCAACTTATCAGGATAAGATCGGCCGTGTTGGCTTACGCGTAGGAGATATTCTTTCAGATGATTTCCGGGAGTGCTACAACAAACTGGTGGAGCGCCACCGCAGCATTGTGGAGTTTTATGGGGAGAAGCTTGAAGTTGCGGAACAGGAGCAGGCTTTCTTTGAGGCTGTAGATTACCTGCGTACGCTGCAACTGGTGGATTCTGAGTATATGATCAACAACGCCATCCGGGAAGGGATGAAAATTTTAGCGGAAGGAGCACAGGGAGCTTTGCTGGATGTTGATTTCGGCACTTACCCCTTTGTGACTTCCTCAACTACGCTGGTGGCAGGTGCCTGCACTGGTTTAGGCGTAGCGCCACGGCATATCGGCGAAGTATACGGTATCTTCAAAGCCTATTGCACCCGCGTAGGCAGTGGTCCTTTCCCAACAGAGCTGTTAGATGAGGTAGGAGAGGAGATTCGCCAAGCTGGACGGGAGTTTGGGTCAACCACTGGCCGTCCCCGCCGTTGTGGTTGGGTAGACCTGCCAAGCCTGAAGTATTCTATCATGTTGAATGGCGTTACGCAGCTAAACATGATGAAAGCAGATGTACTGACAGAGTTTGAGACGATAAAAGTGTGTACGCATTATAGGCTGGCATCAGGGGAAGTAACAGATCAGGTGCCGCATACACTGGATACAGATAAGTTGGAGCCGATTTACGAGGAGCTTCCTGGGTGGAAAGTGGATCTGAATAAAATTGATGCTGTGGAAGAACTTCCAGAGCCATTCAAGAATTACCTGGCTTTCCTGGAAGAACATTTGCAGGTGCCAATTACTATTGTATCCGTAGGTCCGGATAGAAAAAGCACTTTAAAGCGTGACGCAGTAATAGCTTAAGGCGTAGAAAAAGCTTTATATAGAAAATAGAATAAGGCCTAGGCAGCAATGCCTAGGCCTTATTCTATTTAAAAAGTGTAACATCACAGGCCGGAAGGGCGTATAGAAATCTTCCGGCGCGGAGGTAGGGTAAGAGGTAAGACCTACAGAAATCTCTTGATAAGTGATGTTTCAAAAGCCTGTGAGGGTGTTATCCTCCAGTGCCTAAATTAGAGAAAGCAAAGGCAGCAGGTTGAATGAGCCAAAAATATTTATAAAATTTTTCCTCAAAGCCTCAGGAACTTAACTAGTCTGGCGTGGAAAAACAAGCGGTTTTTCAGCCTAGCCGCTTGCGGATAAAGGAAAGATTACTACTTTTGCATCCCCGTTCGGCAGGGACGGGAAAGAGAGAGGGTGAGAGGGCAGCGCAGAGAAATAAAACTTCACCAGCTGCTTGCAAAGCGGGAAAAGCTTCCTACCTTTGCATCCCGTTTCGGCAGGAGGCGGTCAGGAAGAGGGGTTGTTAACACAGGCCCCACGGACTAAAGAAGAAGGAGAGAAAGAAAAGAAAAACTTCTCTTCGGGCATTGCAAACAGCAAAACGTTTCGTACCTTTGCAACCCGCTTCAGAAGGAAGGGAAGGAAAAGATTGACAGGAAAATAAAAACAGCTTTTTCATTGCAAAGAGAGAAAAGGTTCTTACCTTTGCATCCGCTTCCGGAAACAAGGGCAACAGGCCCTGCGGAATTTACAGAAACACACCGGCATCGGATGGTGCCACAAGGAAAAGAAAGATGTTCTTTTCACACGTTCTTTGAGAGATTGATTGAGACAGAAAATTTAAGGTAAACCGCGCGGGTGATTGAGAAATCAGCTGCGTCAGCTCCTTTCCCTCACGGGGAAGGGGGTAATTTTAGGGAAGCCGGGGTCGGACGAACACATGAACAGCTTCGGCTGTTTGAAGTAATTCATTACAATGGAGAGTTTGATCCTGGCTCAGGATGAACGCTAGCGGCA
>NZ_SSNI01000042.1 GCF_010015475.1 Pontibacter pamirensis | reverse complement strand
CGACCCCGGCTTCCCTAAAATTACCCCCTTCCCCGTGAGGGGAAGGAGCTGACGCAGCTGATTTCAACAATCACCCGCGCGGATTACCTTAAATTTTCTGTCTCAATCAATCTCTCAAAGAACGTAGTGAAAAGAACATCTTTCTTTTCCGTAGGGCATCTCACGATGCCGGTGTTTTCAGTGTTGTTCCGCAGGGCCTGTCGCCTTGTTTCCGGAAGCGGATGCAAAGGTAAGAACCTTTTCCCGACTCGCAATAAAAAAGAAAAAGTTTATTTTCCTGTCTCTTTCTGCTTTTCAAAATCTCCAACCTCCTTCTGAAGCGGGTTGCAAAGGTACGAAATGTTTTGCTTTCCGCAATACCCAAGGAGAAGTATTTTCTTCTCTTTCTCTCCTTCTTCTTTAGTCCGTGGAGCCTGTGTTAACAACCCCTCTTCCTGACCGCCTCCTGCCGAAACGGGATGCAAAGGTAGGAAGCTTTTCCCGCTTTGCAAGCAGTGGGTTGTAAAAAAATATCGGGCTTAGCTTATTTTAACCCAGTTGCTGACAATATGATTGAAATATATGTGTTGTTCAATGGAAGGAAGAATGGTATGCTCAGCATGAGAGGTGGCAGAAGCGAATTGCACTGTATTCAAACATATACACAAGATTATAAGCTCCTATAGATGCATACTTGTAGGGAGCTTCTTGTAGTAAAGATCTCATTGTTCTAATAGTTAAAATAGCTCTATAGTGAGCTCACCGCTGCTGAGTCAATATGCAACGCGGTTGCTGTTGTGCCGAATTTGTGCTTTTGCTTTGCTACTATATCCTTCTTTGTTTCGCTTCACGCTTATATGTAAAGTAGGCTTTCCTATCTTCATCGCTCTACTACGAGTTTGACTGTCTGCACCTCCGTGCCCGTGGAGAGGCGGGCTATGTAGAGCCCGTTGCCCACCCCTTCCACAGAGAACTCCTGCTCATAGTTTCTGCCAGCCTCGGCCGCGCCGGCGGCTATGCGCTTGACAAGAGCGCCTTTCATGTCATAGAGCTCCAGTGTGTAGTCGTCGGAGCTGGCAAGGGAGAAGCGCAGAGTGGCCCTGTCAGAGACAGCTGTGGGGTAGACCTCCAGCCCAGGTGCCCCTGGAGCTGCTTCGGTGGGAAGAGAGGAGGTGGAGAATATGTTACCGCTGCGCGGTTTATGTATAATAATGTTGCCCCGTTCCAGGTCGGTGCAGGGGAGGGCGTTATCATCCAGGCTGGCTGATGGGCAGGCTGCCTGGCTGTCGTAAACAACAGGTCCTTGCGAGCCGTCAGGGTTAACTGCCCAGACCTTGAGGCGGAACTTATCCTGCGCTGTGCCTCTGTTAAGCTGCCCGTCGGTGGCTGCCACCAGAAAGCCGAACTGGCGCTCGTCGGTAACGAGGCTGGCGGGAGCATCGACGTAGGTAACCGAGCCGCGCCCCCTGTAGAAGGCCGTGTTGCCGGAGATAACTAGCGCCCGGGCCTCGTAAGACGTGCTCCTGAAGGTAAAGGCGGCGTTCTCGAGCAGGATCAGCGTTGCCCCCTGCACCTGATTTTCACTCCCTCTCCTGTACCTGGCAGAAAGGCCCAGGTATACTCTGCCCTCAGATTGCATGTACTCATAGGCGGTGCTGACAGGGGAATGAAACCAGCCCCCGCCGGTTACAAAGCCGGCAACGGGGTCGAAGATATGGACATAGTGGGAGGCAACCCTGCCGGGGCAGCCCTCGCCGCCGCTGTAGGTCACGCTCACCTTAAACACATCAGGCTCAGAGGACCAGTCAATGGTGATAGCATTCGAGCCCTGTCCGGTGAAGTCGGTGAACGTGCTGCCGTCGCTGCCCGTGATGCTCCAGGCAAAGGAGCTGGCGCCGGAGCCAGAGAGGGTGTAGACTGAGCCGGAGGAGCCGGCTGCTGCGGTGGTGCTGCCGGAGATGGCGGCCTCAGCCAATTCTGGGCACTGGGCCTGCTGGCTGTACTTGATGGTGAAGTAATCCATGCCTGTATCCGGGAATTCGCCCAGGCCGGTGATGATGATGTTCCCCTCGCCGTCCAGGGCCATGTCCACAGGCTCGTTGTTGGTGCTGCCGGGCGCGCTGTAGCTGTCAAACCAGGTCTGTTCGCCCGTGGCGGCATCGTAGCGGACGGTGGCGAAGCTGGCGGAGGGCTCGCCGAAGTCGCTTGTGCCGGTGACGTATACTCTGCCGGCGTTATCCACAGCGATGGCGACGGCTCCATTAGTTTTGTTGGCGAATTGCTGTTCCCATGTCTGCTCGCCTGTGGCAGCGTCATAACGGACGGTGAGGTAATTGCTTCCTGTGCCGTCTCCACTGCTTTTACCTGTCACGAACACCCCGCCCGCACTGTCAACGGTCATGGCGGTCGCTATATCTGCATTGGTGCTGCCGTATCGCTGGACCCAGGTTTGTTCGCCGGTAGCGGCATTGTAGCGGACAGTAGTGTGCTGGCGGGTGATATACAATCCGCCCAGGTTATCAACAGCAATAGCTTCAATTCTGTTGTTGTCGCTAATCTGGTCGTTGTAGACTTGCCCCCAAGTCAGTTCGCGTGTGGCAGCATCGTAGCGGGCGGTAACACGGCCGGGTATGTATAAACCACCGGTGTTATCAACCGCTAACGTTGTGGCCCCCTTGAAGGGGTAGGACCAAGTCTGCTCACCGGTGGCAGCATTGTAGCGGATGAAGGCCTGCGGGCCGGTGACATATACGCCTCCAGCGTTGTCTACTGCAATAGCAGAGGCCTGGTCGTTTTGGGCGAGACCGTCGTAGCGTTGCACCCATGTCTGCTCGCCTGTGGCGGCGTCGTAGCGGATCGTGGCGTAGTAGGTTTCGCTGAATGCGCGGATGTAGCCTGTGACGTACACACCTCCGGCGTCATCTACAGCAATGGCTGCGGCGCTGGAGAATTGCTCAATTCCCTCGTAGTCCTCGAACGGCGTTACCCACAGTTGCTCTCCTTCGGGTGAGTATTTAACAGTTTCTATCCTTTGCGTCACCACAGTTTGTGTTGTGTATCTCACGGAGTAGCGACTGTCCCCTGTCACGTAGCTGTTGCCCGCAGCATCCACGGCCACAGCTATAGGAGTGGCCTCTGAACTGGTTGGTACATTGTATCGCCTGGTCCAGGCCCGCGTGCCGGTGGCGGCGGCGTAGCGGATAGTAAGGTAGTCAAACTCACTTGAGCCAGTGAGGTAGAGGCCGCCGGTGTTGTCAAGGGCGATGGCAGTGACCTTTTCATTGTCGCCGAAGGCGGGTCCTGAGTAGTTTTGGGCCCAGGTTTGCTCGCCTGTGACAGCATCATAGCGGACGGTGCCGATATAGGCTTCTTCGGCGGGCCCTAAATGGCTGTTGCCTGTAACGTACACGCCGCCTGCATTATCCGCGATAACAGCTTTGGCTCCACTATAGCTAGAGGGGCCTTTGTATCGCCGGACCCAATCCTGCTGCCCGGTGACGGCGGCGTAACGGATGGTGGCGTAAAAGCTTTCGGTATGGTCCCTTTCATAAGCTTCACCTGTAACGTACACACCGCCGGAATTGTCAACAGTGATGTCGGAGATGTAAGCCATTCTACGTTCCCCACCATAGTATCGCGCGGCCCAAACTTGCTCGCCTGTGGTGGCGTTATAGCGGACTGTGAGATAGTTTCTGTCGTTCGACAGTCTGTTTTGGATGATTTGTCGTTCTACTCCAATAACGTATACGCTGCCTTCGTTGTCAACGGCTATGCCTCTGGGGAGTGCACTAGCGTCGGGCTCCTCGCCGAAGGGTTGATCCCAGATCTGCTCGCCTGTGGCAGCATCATAGCTTGCTAAGAAGTATTCTCTGAAGTTTCCTTCAGTGGCTGGAGTGGTTGTAACGCCTAAAATAAATAAGCCGCCGTTGCCTACGGTAAGATATAACTCTCTATCCGTGCTGTTATCAGGAATATGGGGTTGTTGACTCCTGTCGTGTTTCCGGCTCCAGGTCTGTTGGCCAGTGGCAGCGTCAAAGCGTTGGATGAGAAGGACATTGTCAATTGTGTCGTTGCTTGTGACGTATACACCGCCTGCATTATCAATGGCAATGTCCGTCGCCCCTGTTGGGTGGCTCCATGTCTGCTGGCCAGTGGCCGCATCGTAGCGAATGGTAGACGAGCCAGTAATATACACTCCTCCTGCGTTGTCGACAGCAATCACCGGCAAATAGTAACTGGTTTCGTACACTGTCCACATCTGCTGTTCGTGTACAACCCACAACTCCTCTCCCAAGGGAGAGTACTTCACCGTTGTTGTCTTAGTGCCCTCCATATGACTCTCGCTCAGGCCTGTCACATAGCTATTGCCCTCGGCATCAACGGCAAAGCCTAACGCAGTCTCTACTGCCTCAGAGGTTCCGTGATAGCGCTGTGCCCACTCCAGCGTCGGCTGCTGGGCTAGTGCCGGTAAACAAATTAAGAACAGTAGTAACCGAAATAATGGGTGTAATATACTTTGTTTCATGACTGATATGTTTTGCTGTTATTTCCTACTTTCGCTTCACGCTTATATGTAAAGTATTCTTTCCTGTCTTCATCGCTCTACTACGAGTTTGACTGTCTGCACCTCCGTGCCTGTGGAGAGGCGGGCTATGTAGAGCCCGTTGCCCACCCCTTCCACAGAGAACTCCTGCTCATAGTTTCTGCCAGCCTCGGCCGCGCCGGCGGCTATGCGCTTGACAAGAGCGCCTTTCATGTCATAGAGCTCCAGTGTGTAGTCGTCGGAGCTGGCAAGGGAGAAGCGCAGAGTGGCCCTGTCAGAGACAGCTGTGGGGTAGACCTCCAGCCCAGGTGCCCCTGGAGCTGCTTCGGTGGGAAGAGAGGAGGTGGAGAATATGTTACCGCTGCGCGGTTTATGTATAATAATGTTGCCCCGTTCCAGGTCGGTGCAGGGGAGGGCGTTATCATCCAGGCTGGCTGATGGGCAGGCTGCCTGGCTGTCGTAAACAACAGGTCCTTGCGAGCCGTCAGGGTTAACTGCCCAGACCTTGAGGCGGAACTTATCCTGCGCTGTGCCTCTGTTAAGCTGCCCGTCGGTGGCTGCCACCAGAAAGCCGAACTGGCGCTCGTCGGTAACGAGGCTGGCGGGAGCATCGACGTAGGTAACCGAGCCGCGCCCCCTGTAGAAGGCCGTGTTGCCGGAGATAACTAGCGCCCGGGCCTCGTAAGACGTGCTCCTGAAGGTAAAGGCGGCGTTCTCGAGCAGGATCAGCGTTGCCCCCTGCACCTGATTTTCACTCCCTCTCCTGTACCTGGCAGAAAGGCCCAGGTATACTCTGCCCTCAGATTGCATGTACTCATAGGCGGTGCTGACAGGGGAGTGGAACCAGCCCCCGCCGGTCACGAAACCGGCAGCGGAGTCGAAGACATAGACATAGTGGGCGGCAACTCTGCCGGGGCAGCCCTCGCCGCCGCCGTAGGCCACGCTCACCTTAAACACATCAGGCCCGGAGGGCCAGTCAATGGTGATAGCATTCGAGCCCTGTCCGGTGAAGTCGGTGAACGCGCTGCCGTCGCTGCCCGTGATGCTCCAGGCAAAGGAGCTGGCGCCGGAGCCGGAGAGGGTGTAGACTGAGCCGGAGGAGCCGGCTGCTGCGGTGGTGCTGCCGGAGATGGCGGCCTCAGCCAATTCCGGGCACTGGGCCTGCTGGCTGTACTTGATGGTGAAGTAATCCATGCCTGTATCCGGAAATTCGCCCACGCCGGTGATGACGATGTTCCCCTTGACGTCCAGGGCCATGTCCGCGACCTCATTGTTAATGCTGCCGGGTGCGCTGTAGTGATCTATCCAGGTCTGCTCGCCCGTGGCGGCATCGTAGCGGACGGTGGTGAAGCTGGCGGAGGGCTCGTCGGAATTACTTGTACCGGTGACGTATACTCTGCCGGCGTTATCCACGGCAACAACTTTGGCAAGATCGTACACATTCGCGGATCCGTTGTAGCGTCTGATCCAGATCTGTTCGCCTGTTGCAGCGTCATAACGGATGGTAGCAAAGTCATATCCAGTACCCTCGCCAAAGCTTTGGCCTGTGACGAAAACACCACCAGCGTTGTCAACGGCCACGGCAGTGGCTATATCGGTGCTGTTGCCGGGACCGCTATAAACCTGAGCCCATGTCTGCTCACCTGTAGCACTGGCATAGCGAACGGTGGCATAGTCAATGGAGGTATCGTCTCTTGTCCTGCCGGTGACGAACACACCGCCCGCTTGGTCTAAAGCAATGGCTAGGGCTTCATCTGCGCCGTTGCCGGGGCCGTTGTAGTGTTGGACCCACAGTTGCTCACCCGTGGCGGCATCGTAGCGGATGGTGGCAAAATCGGAGTCATAGATAGAACTAGTGCCCGTAACGAATACGCTGCCTGCGTTATCTACGGCGATCGCTGTGGCCTGTTCGCCACGCTGACTAGGTGGCCCGTCGTAGCGTTGTACCCATGTCTGCTCTCCGCTTGCTGCGTTGTAACGGATGGTGGCGTAGTCGTACCCAGTACCATCCCCCAAGCTAGCACCTGTTACAAAAACTCCTCCGACGTTATCAACGGCAATGGCTGTTGCCTCATCATCATTCTGACTAGGCCCGTTATAGGGCCCATCGTAGCGTTGCATCCACGTTTGTCTGCCCGTAGCGGCCTCGTAACGCACGGTAAGGTAGTCAGATGAAGTGCCATCACTCAAGCTGCCGGTGATATATATCCCGCCAGCGTTGTCTACAGTGATAGCGGCGGGGGTAGATCCTTCCGCCAGCTGCGCAACCCACAGTTGCTCGCCAGAGGGGGAGTACTTGATAGTTGTCATCTGGTTTGGGTCGGCCGTTCCTGTAACGTAGCTGTTTCCCTCGGTATCTGTAGCCACAGCTATCGCAGCGACGTTTACACTAACCGACGCTCTATATCGCTCTTCCCATATCTGTTCGCCTGTGGCGGCTTCGTAGCGGGTAGTGAGGTATTGAGACTCGCTCGAGCCTATAACATATAACCCTCCATTGTTGTCAGTTGCTATGTCTGTATTTACTTCGTTGGCGTTGGCTTCGTTTAGTTGGATCCATGTCTGCAAACCATTGTCAGCATTGTATCGAATGGTGATTAAATGGGTAGGGATGTTTAGATAGCTGATGCCCGTTACGTATACTCCGCCGGCGTTATCCACGGCGATGCCTCTGGCATCTGAATAGCTGGAGGGCCCTTGATAGCGCTGGACCCACGCCTGCTCACCTGTGGCTGCATCATAGCGGATGGTAGCAAAGACAAGGCCTGCGACATCAGACTCATAGCTGTCACCAGTGACGTAAACGCCTCCCTCATTGTCTACAACAATATCGTTGGGTTCATCTGGACCGTTTAAATCCCCATTATATCGCTGCACCCAGGTTTGTTTACCTGTGGCAGCATCGTAGCGGACAGTGGCATAACCTTCTCCAGTGTTGGCTATGCCTAAGCTTGTTCCGGTGACGTATATCCCGCCCGCATCATCAACGGCAATGTCCGAGGCTCTGTCCTCATAGATATTGTAAGAGACACTACTTTCGTCGTAAGGACCGTTGTAGCGCTGTTCCCAAGTCTGCTCTCCTGTGGCAGCATCATAACGGATGGTGAGGTAATCGGAAGAGGAGCCATAGTGTATAGTGCCTACAACATACACGCCGCCAGCGTTGTCGAGACCGATATCAGCAGGTGAATTGTTGCTTCCTTCCGGTCCGTCAAAGCGTTGCACCCAGGTCTGCTCACCTGTCGCAGCATCATAGCGGATAGTGGCATAGTCGGTCCCATTGTCTTCGCCTGTACTTGAGCCGGTAACGTAAACGCCACCAGTGTTGTCCACGGCGATGGCTCTGGCTTCATCGTTGCCCTCACCGGGCCCCCTGTAGCGCTGTAACCATGTCTGCTCTCCTGAGGAGGCATGGTAGCGGATAGTAACAAACTCATTATAGGAGTCCTCGGCGCGGTTTAAACCGGTGATGTATAAACCACCAGCATTATCAAGAGCGATACCTGTCAGTATGGAATAGCCCTCTGGCTGCACGAACTGCGCGGCCCACAGCTCCTCGCCAGAGGGAGAGTACTTTACCGTTGTTATCACGCGCCCTACAATGGTGCCCCGGCTTACACCTGACACGTAGCTGTTGCCTTCGGCATCAACGGCAACAGAATTGGGGGAGCTCGTTGCCGCCTCGGAGGTTGTATTATAACGCTGGGCCCACTCCAACTCTGGCTGCTGTGCCAGTGCTGGTAAGCAAATTAAGAATAGTATTAACTGAAATCCCTGGTGTAGTATGCTTTGTTTCATAACAAATATGGTTTGTGGTTTGAACAGTAAGCAATAAACAGTAAGACTCCTGCATGCGCGGCAGGCTAAAGAGGTAGCTGCAGGGTGAGGAGCTAACAAGAAAGCACGAAAGTAGTGGGGGCCTCTTAATATCTACGTGTGCTGTATTGGTCTGTTTATTAATTGTACTATAAAGCGGAATCGAGGTGTAGTTTAGTCTTACGTGTATGTTAAGGGTTGTAATAGAGGGTGTTACGGGGGTTAGAAGACGCTTTGTTCTGGTTTTCTCTATAGGCTTCCGTTCAGGCGCAGCAGTAACTGGAGGAGCAAATGCAAATTGAGAACATGAAAACAGCTGAGCAGGTACTGAAGTGGCTGCCTTTATCTATTGTTTTTATTCACAACATGAAAGAGCAGTTGGCCTGCCCTGGCTACATGGATAGCAGTTATGCGTGTAGCGCATTATCTTTGCCTTTATGAATTCTATTAAGCTGAGCTCTTATTACCGGCTCTATGCATTTTCAGATTACCAGAGTATGAAGTCCGCTTTGCCTTATATGCGGCGTGTGGTCGTGGCAAAAAGGCTTGAGGAGGTAGAGGAGGAAGAAGCAAGGCACTATGTGTGGCGCATCAGAGGGAAAGGATACAAAAACTACCTGGAACCGATCAGCAATCAGAATACGCAGCGGGCAGCCATCAGATCGCTCATCACGGCACTGCAGGAACTCTATAAGCGCAATGGGTATTCAGCAAAGTATGTTGTGATCGAGCGGGAATAGAGTAAATCTGCTAATTTTATCACCATTTTGTGATGATGGGAGAATGTAGAAGTAAGGCAACACACCTAAGTAAAACTTTCAAGTTATGCCCTGATTTGCCATTCTATGCCTGGTCTGTTCTTTTCCTTTTTGTTGAGGAACAACATAGATAGAAAAATATTAAGTGCGTTTTTATAATTTGCAGTGCAATTGCCACTTTGGATAGAAATTAAGCTCCCTCAATGAACATAGTCAATCGTTTAAAAATCAGAAATAAATTATTACTACTACTATCCCTGCTGCTATTTCCACTTATTTACTTTGTTACTGTCACAGTTCAGCGTGAACTCGAAGAAAATAACAAATTGAAGCAGGAAACGGTCCAACTATCGGAATCTGAAAAAATCTCTAATCTTATACATGCAATTCAGAGGGAGCGGGCGCGTATTCTGGCAGCTTCAGGAGGGGAAGCTACTTTTATACTGGATGCAAAAGCACAAAGAGGCGCAACAGATGCAGCAGCAAGAAACCTGAAAGATTTTCTGGAAGACTCCGGACGTGCGTTTCCTGAACTGGCATTGATGAACGACCTTACCAGGTATCGTAATGACCTGGATAAAAACGAACTGGATGTGATAGAGTTCAGGAGGTATTCAACTGATATGATTTTTACTTTCCTGGACAGGTTGGATGCCAATGCAACAGGTATCAGTGATGTGGAGATAGGAAGGCAATTAATAAGTTTCAGAAACTTGGCAGAGGCGAAAATTCAGCTAGGCAGAATCAGAAGTCTGTTGATGAGTGTGATTCAGAGCGGCGCTTTTTCTTATGATGATTACGCGCTGGTTAGATCTCAAATTAGTTTTTACAACAGCGCTTTGAGTGATTTTAACCGATATGCTAATAGCGCGTCAGTAAATGAGGTCCAGGCTATCCTCACATCTGAAAATTATAAGCAGATAGCTGCCACCCTGCAGGCAATAGAGAACAATCCTTTGCTAGATGTGTCAGGTTTAGAAACAAACGCGACTTTTAATATATTCACTCAAAGCATTGAAGACTACAGGATAGCAGAGGATTTATTGATAAACAGGATCATGGAACAGGTAAGTGCAGAGAGCAGCCAAAAGCAGCAATACCTGGCGTTCCTAACTGTCGTTGTCCTTCTACTGTTGAGTCTGGCGGTTGTGCTCTGCATCTACATTATCAATACAATCTCTAAATCGCTCGCTACCTTAAAAATAGCTGCTGACCGGATTAAGCTGGGTGCTACTGATGTGGTAATCAATGTCGACAGCGAAGATGAAATTGGCAGTGTGGCAGCGTCTTTCAGGGGTGTACTAGACAAAAATATTGCGCTCTCACAGGTAGCACAGGCTATTGGGGAGGGCAGGTACGATGTACAAGTAGCGGTGCAGAGTGAGGAGGACGTGCTGAGTTATGCCATTAAAGACATGAAGGAGAACCTTCAGGCCTTTACCTCTGAAAATTCAAACAGAAGCTGGGTTCTGACGGGGGTGTCAGAACTGAACAACCTGCTTGGCGGAGAAACAGCATTGAACAGCATAGCTGATAAGGCCATTTCCTTTTTATGTGATTATTCCGGCTCTGAGGCAGGAATCCTGTACCTACACAACAATAACGGAAAACTGGAGCCTGCAGCCAGTTACGGCATACAGTACAGCAGAGATCAACTTCCATCTTTTGAGGTAGGTACAGGCAAAGTAGGGCAGGTGGTAAGCGAAAGAAAAGTGAAAGTGCTGGAGAATGTGCCTGAGGAGTACATGAAGATTAGAACCGGACTATCAGATATTGAACCGGCTTCCATCATTATCATACCGCTTTATTTTTCATCCCGTCTGGTGGGAGCTCTGGAGCTTTGCGCCCGCCAGCCATACAGTGCGCTGCAGCAGAAATTCTTTAATGCCGTTTCTGAAAGAATATCTGTGGTCGTGCATACCCTAAAAGTACACCTTCAAACGCAGGAACTTCTTTACGAAACGCAGAACCAGGCGGAGGAGCTGGAAACACAGCAGGAAGAACTACGCCAGCTGAATGCGGAGCTAAAGGCATCAGAAGAAGAGCTGCGCGTGAACCAGGAGGAGCTACAGGAGAAGAACTCGGAATTGGAAGAAAAGGCGCAGTTGCTGGAAGAGCAGTACGAAGCACTCAACACCAAAAACAAGGCATTGGAAGGTGCGCGGGAAGCCATTGAGCTGAAGATACAGCAGGTGGAAACCGTGAGTAAGTATAAGAGCGACTTCCTGGCCAACATGTCGCATGAGCTGCGCACGCCTCTGAACAGTATCCTGATCCTTTCCAGGCTGCTGGCCGATAATGCAGAGAGCACCTTATCAACAAAGCAAATTGACCATGCCAGCATCATCCATAAGTCTGGCAACGACCTGCTGAAACTCATCAATGAGATTCTGGATCTATCGAAGATAGAGTCAGGTATGATTAGGCTGGAGACAGATGAGATAAAGCTGGAGGAGATATCGCTGGAGCCCTTGTTCGGGGAGATGGCTGCCAGAAAGAAAGTCCGTTTCAGCGAACACTATACCCCAGGCAGCTTCGACGCCATTGTGACGGACCATTTCCGCCTTGAGCAGATACTGAAGAACTTTATCGGGAATGCCATTAAATTTACCGGTGAGGGGGGCGAGGTAGCGCTTTCCATTTATCCGGTCCATAAGAAACCGGCATTTAAATCAGAGCAGCTCCGGGAGCAGGCAGATATTGTTGCCTTTTCTGTGCGCGACACGGGTATTGGCATTCCGAAGGAGAAACAGGAGGTGATATTTGAGGCATTCCAGCAGGAGGATACTTCCACTACCCGCAAGTATGGGGGCACTGGCCTTGGGCTCACCATCAGCAAAGAACTGGCAACGCTCTTAGGTGGTGAACTGATGCTGGAAAGCGAACCGGGCAAGGGAAGCACCTTTACACTGTACCTGCCGAGAGTACCTTTCGCAGAGGCACGCAAAACGGTACCGGCGAAGCAGGCTGCAGCCTCTTCGGAAAGAAAAGCAGAATCGGTACGGCATGTGTTTGAGAAAATAGAGCCAAAGGAAAAAAAGGCTGTCTCAGTGCTGATAGTGGAAGACGACAAGGGGTTCAGCGACATACTGGCTGATTTTGCCGCCGCCAAGAATTTTATAATATACCAGGCCTATACCGGAGAAGAGGGGCTTCGCCTGGCCCGGGAAGAGAAACCCGATGCTATTCTGCTCGATATCCACCTGCCGGATACCACCGGCTGGGAGGTGCTGAAGCAGATAAGGGAAGATAAGGACCTGCGCCATACCAGCGTGCACGTGATGTCGGCTTACGACCAGGAGGTGATTGGAGAGGCTGTAGATAAAGAAGAGTATCTGCCCAAGCCGGTAACACTTGAAATGCTGAACAATGCATTTAACACTATCTCCGGACTATCAGACGCCTCCATCGAGAACATCCTGATTGTAGAAGATAATGAGATTGAGAACAAGGCGGTGGCGGAGTTGCTGCTGGCGCATGGCCTTAAGTCAACATCCGCATACTCTGCCGAGGAGGCAGAGCGCATACTGGCCAGGCAGAAAGTGGATTGCATTATCCTCGACTTGAACCTGCCGGGCATGAAAGGGTATGAGTGGATGAAAAACCTCAGGTCCCAGAAAGGCCTGGCGGCTATACCGATTGTCATCTATTCGGGGAAGGACCTGACCGAGGAGGAAGAGAATGCGCTGAAAGAGTTTGCCAACACCATTATCATCAAAAATGAATACTCTTATTTGCGCCTGCTCGATGAGGTGCAGTTGTTCCTGCACAAGGTAAACCAGAAGCTACCGACGGGGAATGGATTTAAAATGAAGCTGCATGTGCCGGAAGAGATTCTGATAGGTAAGAAAGTGCTGGTGGTAGATGACGATGTTCGAAACATTTATTCCTTGAGTAGCTTGCTTGAACTGCATGGTATGGAGGTAATAGCAGCATACAATGGTAAAGAGGCGCTTCAGAAGCTGGAAACGGAAAAAGGAATCCATATCGTGCTAATGGATGTGATGATGCCGGAAATGGATGGCATTGAGGCAACAAAACGAATCCGGGAAAATTTGCGTTTTAAGCAACTTCCCGTTATTGCCCTTACGGCCAAAGCTATGAAAGAAGATAAAGAGAAGTGTATAGAAGCAGGTGCCTCAGACTATGTGCCTAAACCAGTAGACACAGACAAGTTGTTAACCTTAATGCGGGTTTGGCTTTATGAAGTTTAGTGATGACGCTCATTTTGAGCAGGATGTTGAGGTGCTGATCAGAGAGATGCACACCCAGTACGGGTATGACTTTAATGGCTATGCGCGGGCATCAGTTTACAGGAGGATTAAGCGGTTTCTGACGCACAGGCACCTGAGTTCTTTGGAGGATCTGCGGAAAGCACTGATGGGCGACAGTTATTTCTTTGAGAATTTTCTGCAGGAAATTACCGTGAATGTGACGGAGATGTTCCGTGACCCTTCTTTCTTTCTGTCGCTGCGCAATAATGTGCTGCCTATCCTTTCTACTTACCCTTTTATTAAGATATGGGACGCAGGTTGTTCCACAGGCGAAGAGCTTTTCTCGCTGGCTATACTTTTACAGGAGGCGGACCTGCTAGGCAGGACAAAGATTTATGCCACAGACATAAACCAGAAGGTGCTGAAGCAGGCGAAAGAAGGTATTTTTTCAGCTGCTAACATGACGGGCTATACAGCTGGTTATTATGCTTCAGGAGGCACTCAGGAGTTTTCACGCTATTATAACAGCAATTACGGCAGCGTGAAATTCGATTCGTCCCTGATAAAGAATGTGGTGTTCTATCCTCATAACCTGGCGAGTGATACTTCTTTCAATGAGTTTCACCTGGTTCTGTGCCGAAACGTGCTCATCTACTTTAACAAAGAGCTCCAGGAGAGGGTTTTTAAGCTGTTTGATGAAAGCCTGGTGAGCCTGGGCTACCTGGCCCTTGGGAAGAAAGAAACCTTGTCTATGTCGCAAATCAGCAGCAGCTATAACCCCGTAGACAAGCTTAACAGGATATACCGCAAAACAGACTGATGGAAACGTCATCGAAGTTGATAGTAATGGGCGGCTCCTGGGGAGGGATCCATGCCTCGCTGTCTGTATTGAAGGAGCTGCCGGCAACGTACCCCATACCCATCATACTGGTACTGCACAGGTTGAGAAACCTGGAAGGGAACCTGCAGGAGTTGTTTGAGAAACGGATTTCTTTGAAAGCTGTGGAGATAGGAGAGAAGGAGAAGCTGGCGCCTGGGTATGTTTATCTGGCGCCATCCAACTATCATGTGCTGCTGGAGAAAGACCATACTTTTTCATTAGATGTTTCAGAGTTAGAGAATTATTCACGGCCTTCCATTGATGTGACCTTCATGAGTGCTGCGGATGTTTTTGGTAAAAACACTATCGGAATTCTCCTGAGTGGGGCTAGTAAAGATGGAAGTTCAGGATTAAGTTATATCTTTGATAAAGGAGGCATGGCCATAGTACAAGATCCTGAAGAGGCTGAAGTAGACACCATGCCTTTATCGGCTATAGATATTATCCCTGACTGCAGGATAATGAAATTAGAGCGTATTCACTCATTTTTACTCTCTTTACATGACCACTGACCCATATACTCAACCAACTGCCTTGGCTTCCGGCATTCACCCGGTAAAAATTCTTTTGGTTGATGACAAGGCTGAAAATCTGGTCAGCCTTGAAAGCTTACTGTCAAAAGAAGATGAAAATATCACTTACCTTTTTGCCAGTTCAGGGGAGGAGGCTTTAAAAATTGCGCTGCAGGAAGAGCTTGCCCTGATTCTGCTGGATGTGCAGATGCCAGGCATGAACGGTTACGAGGTGGCACGCTACCTCCGGGACATATCCAAAACCAGGAACATCCCCATCATTTTTGTTACCGCCATAGACGAGCAAGATGCACACGTGATAGAGGGCTTCGAGGCCGGAGCTGTGGATTTCCTGTTTAAACCCCTTCATCCATACATCACCAAGGCAAAAGTCTCTACGTTTGTCCGGTTTTACCTGCAGAAGAAAGAGCTTGAGAAGGTGAACAAACTAACAGTTGAAATAAACCAGCAACTGGAGGAACGGGTGAAAGAGCGCACCAGGGAACTCACCATGGTAAATAAAGACCTGGACAATTTTGTATATACTGCGTCGCATGACCTGAAAGCGCCCATCAACAACATTGAAGGGCTGATGACAGCGCTGCACGAAACTTTACAGGACAAAGGGCCTCATCCGGAGGGGGTGGCACCCATTATGGAAATGATGCACAGTTCTATCAGCCGCTTTAAGAACATACTGCTGGATTTAACAGAAGTAGCGAAAGTGCAGTATGAGGCTGCCACAGAAAAAGATAAAGTTAGTTTTAAGGAATTGCTGGAAGAAGTAAAACTGAACATCAAGGACATGACGGAGGAACACGATGCGGTGATAACAGATGATTTTTCGCAGGCACCGGAGATCTCCTTTTCCAGAAAAAACCTGCGGAGCATCCTCTATAACCTAGTTTCCAATTCCATTAAATACAGCTCCCCCGACAGAAAGCCTGAAATAATGGTGACCACAACTGCCGTAAATGATTTTACGCTTCTTACCGTGCGGGATAATGGCCTTGGTCTAAGAAAGCAGGACCAGCAAAAGGTGTTCGGCATGTTCAAGCGGCTGCATACGCACGTGGAGGGTACAGGCGTGGGACTGGCAATTGTCAAGAGAATCGTTGAAAACTGCGGCGGTAAAATTGAGTTTAACAGTGAGCTGGGGAAGGGATCAGCTTTTAAAGTCTATCTCAAGTAAAACCTGCTAAACCATTCCTGCACATTCTTCCGCTTGTGCTTCGTAGCTGTTGCAACAGTGAAACTTGGCTTTCAGGAGTGCTGATGAGAATATTTATCGAACTTGAAAAGCAGCAGATAAATAATGAAGTGTTGAGTAACCGATAAGTAATTTTGAAGGCCACTTAAACTCAGGTACAAAGATTATAGCCGTTGAGCCCACCGTTTGATTGAAGGTAGGCTCAACGGCTTAAAAGCAGCCATTTCACCAAAAGCGATTTTTAGGGTCATTCATTATTACCAAATTACCAAGTTTGTGCTGAATTATATAGCTTGTCTCCCGCTATCGCTGTACCACCATCTTTACAGTCTGCACTTTGTCGCTGGTGGTGAGGCGGGCCAGGTAAAGACCTGTGCCCATTCCTTCTACCCAAATCTCCTGCTCATACCGTATGCCAGCCTCGGCCGCCCCGGCGGCGATGCGCTTTACGAGCGCGCCTTTCATGTCATATAGTTCCAGGGCGTAATCACCCGGATGCTCAAGCGAGAAGCTCACCGTGGCTCTGTCGGAAACAGCTGTAGGGTAGATCTCCAACTCCTGAGCTTCAACAACCACTCTGGCGGGGAATAAGAGCATGTCAACTACCTCGTTCACGCTGGGCTTGTGGATAGTAATGTTGCCCCCGCCTATAGCGGTGCAGGCCTCGGCGTTATCGTCCAGACGGGCTGATGGGCAGCCGGCCTGGCTGTCGTAGACAACAGCTCCCTGGGAGCCATCTTCGTTGATGACATAGATTTGGAGGCGGAACTTGTCTGGTGCTGAGCTCTCTCCGAAATCACCGTCGGCGGCTGCCACCAAAAAGCCAAACTGGCGCTCATCCTCGACAGGGTGTTCCGCCCCCCCCCAGTAGGTGACGCTGCCGCGCCCCCTGTAGTAGGCCCTGTTATCTATGATAACCAGTGTCCCATCCTCAAAGGAGGTGCTTCGGAAGGTGAAGGAGCCGGCATGCAGCAGGAGCATAGTGGAGCCCAGTATCTGGTTTTCATACCTACTACTGTACCTTGCCATCAGGCTAAAGAGAGCCTTTCTGCTGCTCTGCATAAACTCGTAGTCGCCATCAGCGGGTGAGTTGAGCCAGCCGCTACCTGTCACTAAGCCCGCATCCGGGTCAAACACATGCACATATATAGGGGAGGTGCTGATGGTGCAGCCTTCGGGCGTGCCGTAGGTGAGACTTATCTTATAAAAGTCAGGCTCTGATGGCCAGTCAACGGAAACGGTGGGGCTGTCCTGTCCGGTGAAGCCGGTGTAAGGGTTACCCTCACTGCCTGTAATGCTCCAGAAAGCGAATGTGGTGGCTCCGGTGCCGGAGAGGGTATAGACTGAGCCGGTGGTATTAACTGCCGCGTTTAAGGTGCCCGTTATCACTCCCTGCTCCAGTTCAGGACACTGTTCCTGCCGCAGGCTGTATTTGAGGGTTATAAAATCGTTTCCTGTTTCGGAACCATTGCTATAACCAGTAACTATTACTCCACCAGTGCTATCAATAGCGATTGCTCTTCCTTCATCCTGTCTGTTTTCATGGCCGTCGTAGATTGCAGCCCAGGTTTGCTCACCTGTAGCAGCATCGTAGCGGACAGTGGCAATATCGGAGGTAATGCTGATACTTGTTCCGGTGACGTATACACCTTCTTCCGGGTTGATAACAATAGCCCTTGCTATATCAAAGCCATTAGCGGGACCGTTGTACCGCATAGCCCAAATTTCTTCTCCGGTGATGGCATCATAGCGGATAGTGGCAAAATCTGGGCCTGTAGGACTGTGGCTGGACCCAGTAACAAACACCCCACCATCATTACCAACGGCGATGGCAGTGGCCTCATCAATGTTGCCATCTGGTCCGTTGTACCGCATTATCCATAATTCATCTCCGGTGTAAGGGCTGTAACGAATAGTAGCATAATCAAGACCGGTTCCACTGCCGTTGCTTGAGCCCGTCACGTATATGCCACCTGCTTCGTCAACGGCAATAGCTGTAGCCTGATCGTTGCTGTTTGAAGGGCCATCGTAATTCTTCAACCAAATCTGCTCACCTGTGGCGGCATCGTAGCGAATGGTGGCATAGTCAGGGCCGGCCCCACTGCCATCATCAGTATAGCCGGTCACATACACGCTCCCATTGTTGTCGGTTGCGATGGCTCTAGCTTCATCAAACCCATTGTTGCCGCCATTATAACGCATTACCCACATTTCCTCTCCTGTGGCAACATCATAGCGAACAGTAGCATAGTCAGGACCTGTTCCACTGCCGTAGCTTGAGCCGGTTATGTACACGCCACCTGTATCGTCTAAAGCAATGGCAACTGCCTCATCTGCGCTATTGGCAGGCCCATCGTATTGCATGGCCCACATCTCTTCTCCAGTGGCAGCGTCATAGCGAACAGTGACATAGTCGCCGTTGCTGGAGCCGGTTACAAACACTGCACCGTTTTTAAAGGCGATAGCTCTGGCAGTAGAACTGCTCTCATGCTGCACTGCCCAGAGTTCCTCACCCGAAGCAGCATATTTAATGGTGGATATTCTTCTGGAACTCACTCCTCTGCTGGTACCTGTTACATAACTGTTGCCTGCTGCGTCCACAGCCACGGCAATTGCTTCATCAATCATACTGCCTATTCCATCAAAATACTGTATCCATTCCTGCTCTCCGGTGATGGCATCATAGCGGATAGTGACGTAGTTGCCGTTGCTGAAGCCGGTAGCATACACACTACCGTTGCCAGCAGTGATACCTCTGACCTCATCGTTTCCGTTATCGGCGCTGTTGTAGCGCATTGTCCATTGCTCTTCCCCTGAGGCGGCATCGTAGCGGACGGTGGCAAAGTCGATACCAGTACCGCTACTGTAGTTAGGACTGGAGCCAGAAACAATCACTCCTCCATCATCGCTTACAAGTATATACCTAGCTTCATCATTGCCACCGCCAGGTCCGTTATACTGCATAATCCAAGACTCTTCCCCTGTAGCAGCATCGTAGCGAATGGTGGCGTAGTCACCATTACTGGAGCCGGTCACATACACACCGCCATCTTTGCCTACTGCTAGAGCGGTAGCAGCATCGAGCCCAATATCAGAGCCATTATACCGCATCACCCAGGATTCCTCTCCTGTGGCTGCATCATAGCGAATGGTGGCGTAGTCAGTGTTACTGCTACCTGTAACGTACACACCGCCGCCGTCTACGGCCACCGCGGCGGCGGCGTCCATAGCTGTATCAGAGGTATTATACCGCATCACCCAGGACTCTTCTCCGGTAGCGGCATCGTAGCGGACGGTGGCATAGTCTCCATCGCTTGTACCCGTCACATATACACCGCCGTTATTGTCAACAGCAATAGATTTAGGGTCATCAAGTCCGTTAGTAGGGCCATTATAGCGCATAGCCCATGTCTCTTCTCCGGTAGCCGCCGCGTAGCGTACTGTGGCGTAATCCGCACCGGTTTCGCTGCTGTAACTATAGCCCGTAACATATACCCCACCTGCATTGTCAGCTGCAATAGCTATGGGAAAATCAAAATTACTGGCTGGTCCATTATATTGCTGTATCCAGTTCTGTTCGCCTGTAGCAGCA
The DNA here is from genome assembly GCF_010015475.1 of Pontibacter pamirensis. Classification (GTDB taxonomy): domain Bacteria; phylum Bacteroidota; class Bacteroidia; order Cytophagales; family Hymenobacteraceae; genus Pontibacter; species Pontibacter pamirensis. Next base: position 32,144 of record NZ_SSNI01000042.1, on the reverse strand, counting down.
TCATAACGGATAATAATGAAGTCAGCACCTGTTTCATTGCCGTAACGAAAGCCCGTAATATACACACCACCTGCCTCATCAATGGCAATGGCCCTGGCTGTAGCGTTACTTTCGACTTGCACAGCCCAGAGTTCCTCGCCTGAGGCAGCGTATTTAACCGTCCTGATTTTCTCGATACCTAATCCTCTGCTTGTACCTGTTACAAAAGAGTTGCCCCCTTCGTCCACAACTATCCCGGCAGGTTCATCAAGCCAGCTGTCCATCCCATTGTAAAGCTGCGCCCACTTCAGAGTGGGCTGTTGTGCCATAGCTGTCATGCACACAAAGATTAGCAATACCTTTACCCCTAAACTCAGAAGTATTCTTTTCATATTTACATTATTGTAGTTGAAAATACTTTAGTTGGAAATTTATTCTCCTGTCAAAGCGGCAGGCTAAGGGGGATTTTAGGTTGGGAGTAGATACTATTGGATTATTACTTTACCAATAGCTAGGCATATATTTAATTACGGATAAATTTATACTTTATATATAATTAATTGCTTTATATATATTATTACTTTGTATATGATTAAAAAAATTAAGTAAATGATTTAAATTATTGTGGAGAAGGAAACTTTTATATTGTTAATCATATGTTTTGTTTTTAAAGGAATTTTTTAATATAAAATAAAATTTTGTTATACAAAACGATTGCTTTTGGCATAGAGAAACCTTATCAGTGACTGTCGTCAAAAGAAGTATGGGCACAGCTTTATCTTACTCTAGTGCTTTGGACTATTTATTAGAGCAAATAATTTATATATGAATACAGTAACACTTTAATAATTTATTAATGGTGCAGAAGCGGTGGGAGTATTATTTGGGATGAATGCTACTCTGCCATTGCGCTTGCACCAAGAACATGCTTGTCTCCCGCTATCGCTGCCACCATCTGTACGGTCTGCACTTTGTCGCTTGTTTGGAGTTATATTTTTTATACAGCTCGGCATGTGCCAGGCAAAAATCCTGCACCTTTTCCCTTGCATATACTTTGAAACGCCATGGTTCAGTAAGACCATGCGTGGGAGCCCAATCAGCCAGGGCTAAGAGTTGCTTCACCTGCTCGTCTGGTATCGGCTGCCCGTTCAATTGCGGCGGCTTAACGGTTCTTCTGCTTTGTATGACTTCCTGGATCGTTAAAACAAGTTGTTCATGTGAAAATAGTATCTGGTTAACCCCGCTTTCACCAACCACCTGCTGAGGTCGGAAGAACTGCGGGGAATTTGAATAGCAAAATTAGTAATGTTTCGGAAATCGGGTTAATGAACCAAATGCAGCCATTTAGAGTATAGAATCAGTTGCTATGCCTAGATACCAATACTACATTTGTCTGAAGGCTGTCTGTTTGAAGATAATTGAAAGACAGAAAATTCTTAATTTCTTAAGTTTTCATTGTTTAAACATTGTTTTGCTCCTTACGCAATAATGGATTATACTAAATTATTCCGCCACATACCTGAAGCAATGGTGGTACTTTCACCGGAATATAAAGTTCTGGACGCAACCGAAGCATACCTGAAGATTACCAGGCGTTCAGCAAGTCAGATCATAGGCAAGCATTTTCTGCTGGAGGCATTCCCTAACAAAGAGTTTTCTTATGAAGAAAACCCTGTGCGCGCTTCTCTGGATAAAGCGCTTCAAAGTAAACAGGTGGATTACCTTGAAGTAATACGATACGATTTGCCTAATTCTGAAGCAGAAGGGGGGGAGTACGAAGTGCGTTATTGGGAGGCTTCTCATACCCCTGTGCTGGACGAGGAAGGTAATGTGGAGTATTTGATTCAGCATACCTCAGATGTAACGGAAAGAGAGCTTGCCAAAGTAGCCCTTTCGGAGAGTGAGGAAAAGTTCAGGTTTATGGCGGAGGCGATGCCGCAATTGATTTTCACCACAAATGCTGCAGGTGAGCTTAATTACCTGAATAAGCGCTGGGAGCGCTATACCGGAATCCCACTGGAAGAACTCCAGAAGGAAAGCTGGCAGAAAGTAATACATCCGGATGATTTGCCTGCTGTAACGGCTCAATGGGAGGAGGCCTTCCAGAACGGAATCGGGATGCAGATTGAATTGAGAAAGCGTGATAAAGCCGGTATATTCCGCTGGCACCTCTGCCGCACCCAGCCGATGGAGGACGAAGAAGGTAATATTGTTCTATGGGTAGGAAGCTCCACAGATATACACGATACCAGAATAATGGTGCAGGAGCTTTTGGCTACAAATGAGCAAATGTCATTATTAGCAGACCAGGTGCAGCAAGCTTATGAGAAAGCAGAGTCTGAGCGTAAAATGTTGGAAACACTTTTTTTGCAGGCTCCCGCCATGTTCTGTATTCTGAAGGGACCGGAGCATCGGTTTGAGCTGATAAACCAAAGATACCAGCAGATTTATCCTGATAGGGATATGCTGCACAAACCATTGGCAGAGGCTGTGCCTGAAATAGTGGGACAAGGGTTTATAGAGCTGCTGGATGGAGTTTATAATACTGGCGAAGCTTATATAGCAGAGGACGTGCGCATCATGCTGGACAAGAACAATAACGGTAATTTAGATGAAACTTACTTCACATTTTCGTATCACCCTGTTTTTGAATCTGACAAAGTTTTGGGTATTCTAGCCTTTGGCTATGAGGTGACTGAGCAGGTTAGGTTTAGAGAAAAGTTACAGGAGTTGGGCAGGTAGTAGGAGGATGAGAAATAATATATGCAATAATGAAAAGGCGATAGGCTTCAAATGAATCTGGCTCAGGTAGATTTTCAACAGCTCCGGATAAAGCACATCCTCTACAAATCGAAGGTGCGCTCTATGCTCTATGGCGGCGCTTTTGATGAAGCTTTTTTCTCCAGGCTGGGCCCGGTTAGTATCTGGTTTACTACAATAGGGCTGGTGCGCTATATAAATGAATCTGAAATTAGAGAACTTGCCAAAGTACACCAGGAGATGGATAGCATTACGTTAAACTTGTATCGGCTATACAAAAACGGTAAAATTGATGAAGCGCACGAGGGGCTAAGAAATGTTGAAAAGCAGTCTGAACGGTTTCTGGCTTTGCTTTTACTGCTGGAGGACCGATTAAAGGAAGTTTAAGAAAGCCAGCCTTTTTTAATGAAATAGTGTGAGTGGAGGCATATTGAGAAGGTATAACAGCAAATAGTCGCGCTGCTTAACAAATCCAGTTGAAGTCACATATAGGGTAAGGCGGCAAAAAAAATGGCTAAACTGCAGGCGGTGAACACCAACAATTTAACCATTTTAAAATTAACAATCTAACCTTACTTCAGTTTCAGATCCTTCAGCGTCTGCTCTATTTTTTGATTCAGTTGCTGGGCTGTAGCATCAAAGTCTTCCTTAGAAGTTAGCGGCTCGTTTACGCTGACATAAAACTTGATTTTAGGTTCCGTACCGGATGGGCGGGCGGATATCTTACTGCCGTCTTCGGTCATGTACTGCAGTACGTTGGAGCTTTCCATGTCAAGCTTGCTTTCTTCGCCTGTCACAGTGTTTTTACGGGTGCCAGACTTGTAGTCACTTATCTCGACTACTTTAGAGCCCGCAATGGTCTGAGGTGGGTTGCTGCGCATGTCGGCCATCATCTGCTGAATCTCTTCCGCACCGCGCATTCCCTTTTTAGTGATGGAAACTAAATCTTCTTTGTAGAAGCCATACCTGGTATACATCTCCACCATCATTTCGAACAGGCTTTGCCCGTTATCCTTGGCCACCGCTGCCATTTCGGCTATTAGTGCGCAGGCGGAGATAGCGTCCTTGTCGCGAACAAAATCGCCGGCCAGGTAGCCGTAGCTCTCTTCACCACCGGCAATATAAGTTTCTTTGCCTTCGAGGTTACGGATGATTTCAGCAATGTACTTAAAGCCGGTCAGGGTTTCGTACATCGTTACGTTGTAGCTGTCAGCTATTTTTTTGATAAGGTCGGTTGTTACAATGGTTTTCACCACATACTCCTTGCCTGTCAGTTTTCCGGCTTTCTGCCATGCCTGCAGCAGGTAGTTGACAAAAAGAGCCCCGGTCTGGTTACCGTTTAACAGAACAAACTCGCCTTTCAGGTTTTTAACGGCTATACCCACCCGGTCAGCGTCAGGGTCTGTGGCCATTACAAGGTCAGCATCCAGTTCCTCCGCTTTTTTCATGGCCAGTGTCATGGCATCTTTCTCTTCAGGGTTCGGGTAAACCACTGTTGGGAAGTTGCCGTTTGGCTCGGACTGCTCCTCTACCACATGCACATTTGTGAAGCCGAAGCGCTTTAGTATTTCCGGCACAAGCGTTATACCGGTACCATGTATCGGCGTGAAGACTATTTTGAGGTCATGCTGGCGTTTGATAGCTTCCTGAGAAATAGAAAGGTCCAATACCTCTTTCATATATGCTTCATCTACCTCCGCCCCTATCATCTCGATATTTTCCGGCTTTGGCTCAAACTTCACATCGTCTATGGACGTGATTTTATTGACTTCTGTAATGATGTTCTTATCGTGCGGCGCCGTTACCTGCGCCCCGTCATTCCAGTAAGCTTTGTAGCCATTGTATTCTTTTGGGTTGTGTGAGGCCGTAATTACCACACCGCTCTGGCAACGCAGGTGGCGTATGGCGAACGAAAGCTCCGGTGTAGGCCGCAGCGCATCAAAAAGGTATACCTTAATGTCGTTAGCAGAAAAGATATCGGCTATAATGCGGGCAAACTTATCAGAGTTATTGCGGCTGTCGTGGGCGATGGCCACTTTAATTTGCTGGTCAGGGAAATTCTGCTTCAGGTAATTGCAAAGGCCTTGTGTGGCCATGCCTAGGGTATAGCGGTTCATCCGGTTGCTTCCAGCCCCCATGATGCCGCGCAATCCGCCGGTTCCGAACTCTAAGTCCTTATAAAAGGCATCAGAAAGCGTATCGTGTTCGTTGCGATTCAGCAAATCGTTTATTTCTGCTTTCGTGGCCGCATCGTAGTTTCCAGACAGCCAGGAGTCAATTTTTGTTCTTATAGCATTATCAATCATAGTCTTTGTACGTAAAGATTTTCTTTTTTTATATTTGGACAAAAAATCACACCAGCCCTTTTTGCACCTGAAGTACGTTCAAAAGAGCTGGTGTGATGTATATAAATATCAAAATAAAGCAATCTAAGTGAATTTACACGGCGTTTACCTTATTTTCTTATCAAAGGTTACCCCGTAGTTCCTGCTCCCGCTCAATGGATTCGAACAGCGCCTTAAAGTTTCCTTTACCGAAAGACTTGGCTCCTTTGCGCTGTATAATTTCATAAAAAACTGTAGGTCTGTCTTCTACAGGCTTTGTAAATATCTGCAACAGGTAACCCTCCTCATCCCGGTCTACCAGAATATTCAGCGCCTTCAGGGCCTCCATGTCCTCGTCAATTTTACCCACCCGCTCAAACAGGTCCTCGTAATACGTTTCCGGCACATAAAGGAACTCTACACCACGGCGTCGTAACGCTGCCACTGTATGCAGTATGTCATCGGTAGCGATGGCAATGTGCTGCACACCAGCCCCTCGGTAAAACTCCAGGTACTCGTCAATCTGTGATTTTTTCTTCCCCTTCGCCGGCTCGTTTATCGGGAACTTTACATAACCGTTACCATTGGAGACCACTTTTGACATAAGAGCCGTATACTCAGTGCTGATGTCTTTATCATCGAACGTAATCAGCAGTTTAAAGCCCATCACCTTTTCGTAAAACTCCACCCACTCATTCATTCGGCCCAACTCAACATTGCCAACGCAGTGGTCAACATACTGCAGCCCCACTGGTTCTACCTGCAGCTCCGTGGATTTAGCCTTGAACCCCGGCATAAAAGGACCACTGTAGTTTTTGCGTTCTACAAAAGTATGGATGGTTTCACCATAGGTATGTATAGCGGCAAGCTTCACCTCACCATGCTCATCCTGCAGTGTTTTGGGTTCTATCGCTGGTATTGCCCCACGCGCCACGGTGTCATTGAATGACTTCTCCGCATCATCCACCCACAATGCAAGCACTTTTACGCCGTCTCCATGCTGCAGCACATGCTTCGAAATACCAGAAGTCGGGTCGAGCGACGTAGTAAGCACAAACCGGATTTTGTCCTGTACAAGCACATAGGAGGCGCGGTCGCGGACACCTGTCTCGGGGCCGGCATAAGCTATCAGTTTAAAGCCAAAGGCTGTCTGGTAAAAATGAGCCGCCTGTTTGGCATTGCCCACATAAAATTCAATATGATCGGTGCCGTTCAGGGGCAAAAGGTCTGTTGTCATAGTTTTCAGAGGTTTTCAGGTGATTATTGTAAAAATACAGCTTTTATGGATTTATCAAAATCTAAGCGGCTGTGGGTTAAATTATCACCTGATTACTTGCAATTGCTACGGCATGTTTCCAACTTTGTAAAAAACACGATCACATGAATGTAAATGTTTTAAACGATGCTATCGTTGCGATCCTGGCAAAAAAGCAAGAGCTGAATACCATGGATTACAATGATAAGCGCTATGATGATATTGAAGAGGAACTGCACGACCTGGAAGATGACTTCAATGAGGAGTATGGTGACTACCTTGAAGATGTGTTGGAAGATGTGCACGGCAAGTTGAAATCAGACGCTGATATTCTTTTGCCAACCGCTTACCTGGCCAGTACCCTTGACCCGGAGGCCGCCCTCGAAGAGGATGAAAAAGAAGGTGTTTGGGTAGAGTCTGATTCGTTTCCGGGAGTAGAGATGCGCCTGGTAATTGTAGCTAACCCCCCACGGATACTGTTGATTCTGGCTGACCAGGAGCGCGTGCTCTGGACGGCAGAGTAAGCTCTAACACATTTTTAAAAACAGCATCTCTCTATAACAAACAGCTGTTATTTCTACCGCATGTACCATTGCTTTTAAGCAATGGTACATGCGGTAGTTTTTTTGTTATACATTGTTTTCTGAAGCTGTAGTTAAGTTTATACGCATTCCAGGAGCAACACCAAACAAGGCTGTTGTTAAGAGAACGTATATTATCTAAATATTAAATCAGGAAGGTCTTCTATTTCACTTCTTGATACTTCTGTCGCTTTGCTTATCTTCGCTCTAATTTAAACTAACAAGCCGACGCTTCATGTGCTGAAGCGCATGTGCAGAATCTTAAAACTGAAAATATGACAACAATTGCTTTAGTAGCGCATAACAACAAGAAAACTGACCTGCTGAACTGGGTGAAAGAGAATCAAAAGGCACTGGAAGAACATAAACTCATCGGTACTACTAACACGTCTCAACTGATAAACGACCTGCTGGACCTGAACGTGCAGCCCTTCGGACACGGACCAAGTGGAGGAGACATTCTGCTGGCAGCACGCATTCTGCAGGGCGAAGTGCACAAAATTATTTTCTTCATAGACGTTGAAACTCCGCATGGCCACGAACACGACATACAAACGCTTATTCGGACAGCTGTTTTAAACAACATTCCCATTGCATTGAACCGTGCCTCTGCCAATTTAATCGTACTGGAGCGGGATTAGGGGAAAATAAATCTTGCTTTTATTGATTTTTACCTGATGCACTTGCCAGAGCAGAAGCTGAGGCGGGTGCTTTTTTTATGATTGATAATTAGTTGTGTAGGAAATGAGCTAATGCACTATAAAAGAAGTTAACACACTTAGTTCATAGGTACATTCAACTTATGTTTTAGTGTGTTACAAAATTAGAAAACAGGCCTTGCCATTTCTCTACTCCTACGTTTGGTCTAGTGTTGATGCTGTTCCGTAGTATAGTAGGTATAAAGCTTACTTTTTGACAAGACAAACAATACTATGAAAACGAATAAAATGAATATTCATAAATTCTTATGTACAGACTTATGTGTGGCTAAACAAATCGGATCTGTTGCCTGTACTATTGATAACACTAAAACAATCGCTTCTAGTAACAGATTTACAGAGTGGATCTAACAATTGGGGAAAGGATGAAATAAATGATCCTGTTTCGCGCTTTATATAAACCAAAGGGGCAACTGATTTCTCAGTTGCCCCTTTGGTTTATATAAAAATGTTGATGGATTAGTAGCCTAACTTCTGGCGTACACGCTGCAGCACAGGCCCGGCAATTGCCTTCGCTTTATCAGCGCCCTCATGCAACTTCTTATCTATTTCCGGCAGGTTGTTCATATAATAGGTAAACAGCTCGCGCTCTTTCGCATATTTCCGGATTATGAGTTCATACAGCGCCTGCTTGGCATGGCCGTAGCCGTAGCCTCCGGCCTGGTAGTTTTGGCGCATTGTTTCAATTTCTTCTGGTGAGGCCAGCAAACTGTAGAGCTTGAAAACAGTGTCGTTTTCCGTGTCTTTTGGCTCTTCCAGTGGCGTGCTGTCTGTTATGATGCTCATGATAGTTTTGCGCAGCGGCTTATCCGCCTCAAAAATATCGATGATGTTGCCGTACGACTTGCTCATTTTCTCGCCATTCAGGCCAGGCACCGTCATCACCGTTTCATCTACCTTCGCTTCTGGCAGCACGAATGTTTCACCATACACATGGTTAAAGGCACTTGCGATATCGCGGGTAATTTCCAGGTGCTGTATCTGGTCCTTTCCCACCGGAACAAAGTTGGCTTCATACATCAAGATGTCTGCTGCCATTAGGACAGGATAGGTGAACAAACCGGCATTTACATCAGCCAAGCCCCTTCTGTTCGACTTATCCTTAAATGAGTGGGCATTTGCCAGCATCGGGAACGGGGCAAAACAGTTCAGGTACCACGTAAGCTCTGTGACCATCGGCACATCAGACTGGCGGTAAAATAGATGCTTTTCTGTATCAAAACCGAAGGCAAGCCAGGCGGCGGCCACCGAATAGGTATTGTGTCGTAGCACCTCTGCATCCCGAATAGAGGTAAGCGAGTGCATGTCCGCGATAAAATACAACGACTCATGGTCAGAGGCTTTCGAAAACTCCACAGCAGGAATAATAGCGCCCAACAGGTTGCCTAAATGTGGACGGCCTGTGCTTTGGATTCCTGTAAGATAACGTGCCATATGTAAGGGTGTAATTGTTCCGGCTGCAAATTACGGGAAAAAGCCGGTAATAGCCCACCAAACTTTATACATCCAGTCTTTAGCGCTGTTGCTTCTTCAATGAATAATTCTGCTGCCCCTGTATCTCGGCTTGCTGTCGGTCTAGCAGTTTTACCTCCGAATCGCTTACCTGCAGGAAGTACATTGGGTCAATGTTGCCTTCCGTTGGAATAAGTTGCAGCACTACCGCATCCTGGTTCTGTTTGTTACCTTTGGCCAGAAACCATTTGCCCGAACTTGTCACTATACTCTTGTCGGAGGGTTTTCCAAGGTAAGTCTGCTTCATCGTGAAGGAGCGGCTGGAGCCGCTGGCGCCACCATTCAACACAAGTTCAGTATTAATGCCCTGGCAATCTGTGCAGGGGAAGGTGCCGTAAAAAATTCCCGCTGGTGCTGCCATGGCCACGGGCGTAACTGCCTTTTCTTCGGCCTTTGTTGTTGTTTTGGGCTTGGTTGCCTTAGCAGGCTTAGCGGCTGTTTTGCTTCTTTTTTGCGACATTGACTTCTTCCACTCTTCATATGTCTTAGCTGACTGCGCGTTTACTTGTTGCTGGCCCAGGGCCACTGAAAATAGGACGAGTATGGCAAAAATCTTTTTCATGAACCGCTCCTTAGAATAGATAAATTAAATTTAAAGTTTCAACGCTTACAAGCAAGCGTATTTGGCAACAGGTGTTGAATGGAACCCTTATCCACTTTAACGCATTGGTCCGCGAACTTCTTATGTAACTAAAGTTGACTCGTATTATTGTGCTCTGTTACAGCAGCAGTTCGCCTGCTACTTTTGTTAAATTTGTACTAGATGCATATGGCACAAGTAGCACTGTGCCTCCTGTAAGGCCATTTGCTATAGCATTGTTTTTAAACAGGTAATGAGTAACTCTGGTGAGAGCAGACATAAAAAAAGGCTAGGCTTATACCCGACGGTGCTTGCCTAACCAATTTTCAATCAACCAATTTATCTTGAGCAAAAGTTACTTCATAAAGATATATGGCCTTACACTAATGTTACTTCTTTGCTTCTTTTTTTGCGAAGCGAGTTGATATTAGAAAGCACTATTGCAACTAAAATCAGTGCCACTCCAAGCCACTGCACGGTCCAAACTTCCTCCCCTAATATAATACTCGACATCAACACGGCCACAGGAAGCTCGGCTGCACTTAAAATTGCACCTAATCCCAAGCCCGTTTCAGGCAGACCGTAGGCATAAAAGAGCGGAGGAATAACAGTGCCAAATAAGGCTAATATTAATCCCCATTTAAAAAGCCCGCTTGTTAAAGCACCATTGACTAAAAACATGGGAGGAAAAACCGATAATATTAGAATGCAGGCACCTGTTAAGATAAGGGCACTCTTTGTGGCAGGATGAAGTTGGTTGCCTACAGCGCCATTTATCATCAAAAATATACTATAGCAGAAAGCTGCCAGTACTCCGTAGCCTATACCTATAAGGTCAAAATCTGGTAAATCGGCAGAGAATAAACGCCCTGCCAATGCGGTACCTAACAAAATGAGGGCTACTGTGCCCAACTGCGTTCGTGTTGGTAACCTGCGCTTCATGATGGCCTCTATCACCAAACTCATCCAGGTAAACTGCATCAGCAGCAGGATGGCAATGGAGGCGGGCACTGTTTGTACTGATTTATAATAGAAAATGCTAACCAGACCTGTGCTCGTACCCATTATAATCAATTTGAGTTTTTCCCTGAACGATGTGCTGTTGCTTTTGCTGCTAAACAGCTTTCGCAAAAACACAATAGTCCAAAGAACAATCAACCCAAATAATACCTGAGTGCCCGTTACATCACCCAGAGTAAAGCCTTCTTTATATGCTAATTTTACGAACGTAGATAAAACGCCAAAACTACACGCGCCAAGAAAAACCAAAACGATTCCTCTGAACATGATCGTCACCCTCAAAAAAAATGAACTTCGAAAAATATAAAAGATGAGGCGGCTGCCTCTGATTAAGAAGAAGTACGCACGCTTACAGGTCGTGTAGAACGTAGCCTGTAATAAAGATTTGTGTATGTGCTAAATGATGTGGCATTTTCTCTTGCAAGGCTGCAAAGGTAAGCACAACAAGCCTTATTAACCAACAGAATGTGTCGGTTTTTTTGGAAAATAAAGGTGGTTTATTGTTCTACTTGCGCCTCCTCCATCATCTTTTCGGCCTCCCGTTCACCCAGGTAGCTGTCGATGAGGTAGTGGGCTATATAGAGAAGAGGTGTGAGCAGGATAGCAACAGCAAATTTGTAAATATAGTTGATGGCAGCAACAGACAGTACCTGCTCCATGGGCCAGTTGCCGAAGAGAAAGAAAGCCACAAACAGAACCACAAAACTGTCAATGAGCTGCGACACAAGTGTGGAGCCTGTCGCGCGAAGCCAGATTTTTTTACTGCCCGTAAATTGGCGCAGCCAATGAAATACGGTGGCATCCAGGAACTGCGAAATCAGGAACGCCACAACAGAGCCAATAATAATGCCCAGCCCTTGACGGTATACGCTGTTAAAAGCAGTATTAATATTAAAAGGGTTTCCCTGTGCATCTGTGCTGTTCACGTCTAACCAGAACGGAGCTGGCGGCAGGCCTGTTACAATAGTGATAACAAGGAAAGCGTACAGGATGAGCAGCACCGTCAGGACACTTACTTTTTTTACTCCTGCTTTCCCAAAATACTCATTTATAATGTCGGTGGTAATGAATACAACCGGCCAGATAATAACGCCTGCTGTCAGGTTAAAGTCCAGTTTAGAGCCACCCAGTACAGGTATTTGTGCGCCAGGAAGTCCAATTAGAGCTTCTCCTGAAAATATTTTCACCCCAATCAGTTCAGCCAGCAAGGCATTGGATATAAAGATGCCGCTAAGCACGAGGAACAGGTGTGTACGCCTCTTTTCAGAAGTAGAAGTATGCTGCTGCATGAAGAGATGACTTAAAAGCAATAAGTTGATTTACCCTGCAATTTACTATTATTCAGTAAATCTGTGCCTCCAGATATATAGCACGTATTGCATTACACTTAGATGGACTGCATTTGAATGAGCTTATGTAAATGTATAAAGAGGGTAAACTCGTGAAGTACCCCAATCTTTTACAACCTGATTCTACTCCCGGATACAGAAGATACTACCTTCAGTAGCTAAATCCGATTGTGGGAACACTTCCTGTGCCTCCGTCAGCAGCGGTGTGAGGTCCTTGTAACGAACAGAGAAGTGGCCTATGAGCAAGCGGCGCACCTGTGCTGCAGCTGCAAGTTCGGCAGCCTGTCGGGTTGTGCTATGGAAAGTATAATAAGCACGATCACGTAATTCATCCGTAAAGGTAGCCTCATGGTAAAGCAGGTCCACGTAGTGGAGGTAGGGGAGAAGCGCTGGCTTAAAGCGACTATCGGAGCAGTATGCATAACTCCTGCTGCGCTTCGGTTCCATGGTTACATCCTGGTTATACACCAGTACATTCCCATGCTCATCTGTAACATCCTCGCCCCACTTGAGGCTAACCAATTGCGGCGGGGTCAAGAAAGAGGGGAGCTTCTCTTTTATGAGCGGGCGTGCCTTCTGCTTTTCCCGGAACAGGAAGCCGCTGCAGGGTACACGGTGCTCCATGGGTATGGTGTGTACCGTAATCTGCTTGTTTTCAAAAATCTTTTTGTGGCTGGTTGTGTCCAACTCATGAAAAATGAGCGGATAGCAAAGGTTCGTGCCGGAATATTTGAACTGTAAACTTAGAATCTCTAAAAGCCCGGGAGGGCCAAAGAGGTACAGCGGTGTGTGGCGGCCCTGCAGGTGCATGGAGGAAAGGAGACCTGCCAATCCAAAGTAGTGGTCGCCGTGGAGGTGGCTGATGTAAATATTGCAGATGCGCTGATGCTTTATCTTGTATTGCATCAGCTGCATCTGCGTTCCTTCACCGCAATCAATCAGGTGATACTGATTGTCTATGGTAAGTACCTGAGCGGTGTGGTGTCTGTTTGCCGTTGGTGTGGCCGACGAACTGCCCAGTATCCTGAGTTCGAAATCCACAACAGGCGGTATACTTAGTCTTCTTTGTTAGTCAGGTCCTGCTCAATCTCATGCAGGAACACACGGTCAATTGCTTCTTCCACTGTAGGCAGAATGTTGAGCACGGACTCTAACTTTGAAATAGTGATTAATTTCATGACATGATCCTGTAAGCCTGTCAAAATCAAAAGGCCGCTTGATGAGTTGCACAGGCGGTTTGCGATTAGGATTGAGCTAAGGCCTGAAGAATCAGTGTATTTTACATTGCTCAGGTCAAGAATCAGATTAGTGATGCCCTCTGCGTTCAACTTCACGAACTCAGACTTCAGGTCCGGCGCTATGGAAGTGTCAAGCTTCTTCTCATCTATCGTGATAATTGTATAGTTTTCTTTCTTATCAATCGTGTACTTCATAGATCTACCTGTAAGTATTTAAATGCGAATGTACCAAAATCTGCTTTATATTTCTTAATTATTGATGTTAAAATTATTGTTACCAATATGCTGCTCTATACGCGATAGCACATCTTTATAACTGTTTTTCTCAAATTTATGACCTGTAAACACCTCATACAGCTCTATGTAACGCTCTGAAATGCCTTGAACGACCTCATCTGTCATCTCTGGCACTGTTTGTCCTTCTTTTCCCTGGAAGCCGTTTTGTATGAGCCACTGCCGTACAAATTCTTTTGATAGCTGCCTTTGTGGCTCTCCCTGCTTCTGCCTTTCCTCATAACCTTCGCTGTAGAAGTAGCGGGAAGAGTCAGGGGTATGAATCTCGTCTATCAGGTATACCTCCCCGTTGTATTTACCGAACTCATATTTAGTGTCAACCAGAATAAGGCCCTGTTGTTTCGCCAGTTCGGTGCCACGGGCAAACAGCGCACGTGTATATTGCTCTAAGATAAGGTAATCCTGTTCTAATACAAGGGTTTGAGTTAAAATTTCTTCCCTTGAAATATCCTCATCGTGGCCTTCGTCGGCTTTGGTTGTTGGTGTTATAATCGGCTCCGGCAGCTTGTCGTTTTCTCGTAATCCTTCCGGCAGTGCAACACCACATACTATGCGTTTTCCTGCTTTATACTCACGCCAGGCATGCCCTGCCAGATACCCTCTTATCACCATTTCAACCTTAAATGGCTCACACATGTAGCCGATGGTTACATTAGGGTCTGGTGTGGAAACTACCCAGTTGGGTACAATATCGGAGGTTGCCTTTAGGTTGAGGCTGGCAATCTGGTTCAGTACCTGCCCTTTGTAAGGAATCGCGCGGGGAAGTACCACATCAAATGCAGAAATACGGTCAGTGGCAACAATGGCCAGCTGGTCATTAAAATAATATACATCACGGACCTTGCCTCTGTAAAAGCCAGTTTGGCCGGCAAAGGAGAAGTTCGTTTCTTTTATGGCCTCCATTAATTCAGTGTCGTTATAGGCGAGCAAAGTTAACTATATTTTATCCGTCCGGAAATAATTCTGAATGATGTTGCCAATTGCTAAGCGTTTGTAAAATATAGGCAGTAAATAATATTGTATTATACTATGATAGGTGAAGGGAGTTTTATACTATACAACCTATAAGTTGCATGTTATGCTGAATATGATATTTTGCATCTGCTGTGTCTATTGCGCATAGTTGATGCTGTTTTTAGATTTACCTGCTTAATGCATTTAATTAACAAGTAAAGTGGAGTCCTGTAAAGAAGCTTGGAAAGTTCCACCCGAACGTGCGTGATACGCTGGGTATAGTATATTAAAATCAGCTTTTAAACGCTTGGCAGCTTGCTTCCAAGGCTTTATGAAACGAAATACCTATGCTGCCGTAGGAGTTGAAAAGAAGCCGCTGGTGGAATCAGAAATCAAAAAAATCTATATTTTTATTTGGAATTGCTTTACTAGCGTTTTATCATTGCAATATCAAGTCAACTATCCCTTCGGGATTTGATTTATAAAGAAGAGTGGAGAGACAGGCTCTGTGAAACTCTAGCAACCTAACTAACGAGGTTAAGGTGCTAATTCCTGATTCCGGAACATCCGGAAGAATATAAATTGATACGAACATGAAAAAGGGAATCAATTCAGCACCGCACAGTTTATTGTTTTCGATGCCAGCAGCAGTCCTGTTGCGGCGGCATGTTTTAGCACAGGCTACAAGCTACATGCGCACGCCCATGTGCGCTATGCGTTGCTGTTGTTGCTAAGCTAAATCCTCGTTTTGCAGCATCGGGCACAGACAAGCCTTCTGCTGCACTTTTTACATCATACGCTTTCAGGCGTTTTCTAATTAAATCAATCAGCCATTCCTAATCCATAAACCGAACAACCATGTCAGACACACTACACTTCGAAACCTTACAGCTACACGCAGGCCAGGAAATAGACCCTACTACACAATCCCGTGCTGTACCTGTTTACCAGACTACCTCTTATGCCTTCAAAAATGCAGAGCATGGGGCCAACCTGTTTGCACTAAAGGAGTTTGGGAATATTTATACCCGCATCATGAACCCGACAACAGATGTGTTTGAGAAGCGCATAGCAGCCCTGGAAGGTGGTGCAGCAGCCGTGGCGGTGGCATCCGGGCAGGCAGCACAGTTTATTGCGCTGAGCAACATCTTGGAATCCGGTGACAATTTTGTGTCCACGAAGTTTTTGTATGGCGGTACTTATAACCAGTTTAAGGTTTCGCTCAAGCGGTTGGGAATAGAATCGCGCTTTGCGGAGAACGATGAGGTGGAAAGTTATGAGAAGCTGATTGATGAAAAAACCAAGGCCATTTATTTAGAAACAATCGGTAACCCACGTTTTAATATTCCAGATTTTGAGGCCATTGCAGTGCTGGCCCACAAGCATGACATTCCGCTGATAGTGGATAACACCTTCGGGGCAGGTGGTTACCTGTTCCGCCCGCTGGAGCATGGCGCCAATATAGTAGTGGAATCGGCCACTAAATGGATTGGCGGCCATGGTACCAGCATAGGCGGTGTGATAGTGGACGGCGGAAACTTTAACTGGGGCAACGGCAAGTTTCCGCAGTTCTCTGAGCCATCTGAAGGCTACCACGGCATGAAGTTCTGGGAAGTGTTTGGAACAGACGGGCCATTTGGGAACATTGCTTTCGCGATACGTGCCCGTGTGGAGGGACTGCGTGATTTTGGCCCTGCCCTTAGCCCGTTCAATTCCTTCCTGTTGTTGCAAGGCCTTGAAACACTTTCGCTTCGCCTAGACAGGACAGTGCAGAACGCGCTGGAACTGGCAATGTGGCTGGAGCAACATGAGCAGGTAGAATCTGTGAATTACCCAGGGCTAGAAAGCAGCAACTACCACGAACTGGCGAAAAAATATCTGAAGCGCGGTTTCGGTGGCGTACTTTCCTTTAAACTGAAAGGAGGAGACCAGCAACAGGCGGAGACCTTTGTAAACAGCCTGAAGCTAGTGAGCCACTTAGCCAACGTGGGCGATGCCAAAACACTTATCATACACCCGGCTTCTACCACGCACCAACAACTCTCTGATGCAGAACAGCTTAGTGCTGGAGTAGAGCCAACGCTGCTGCGCGTATCAGCCGGTATTGAACATATAGAAGACATCAAAGCCGATTTTGAGCAGGCTTTTGCCAAAGTAAAGGAGGGGCAAACGGAGCCCGCATTATAAGAAAAGAATATGCCATCACATCACGTTTTTGAATACCAGAATACTTTTACACTGGAGTCGGGTGCTACGCTGCCCGGCTTCCAGCTTGCCTATACCACCTTTGGCACGCTAAACGCACAGCGCAGTAATGTGGTGTGGGTGTGCCATGCGTTAACCGGCAGCGCTGATTTCACCGATTGGTGGTGCGACCTGTTCGGGGAGGGCAAACTGTATGACCCGCGCGAGTGGTTTGTTATCTGCGCCAATACTTTAGGTGGCTGCTACGGCTCTACCGGGCCACTCAGCATTAATCCGGAAACGCAGCAGCCTTATTATCACAGCTTCCCGCAGCTGACAAACCGTGATGTGGTGGCTGCTTTCGACCTGCTGCGGCGGCATCTGGAACTGGAGCGTGTACACACGTTGATAGGTGGGTCTTTAGGTGGGCAACAGGCTCTGGAGTGGGCGCTGCTTCAGCCTGATGTGTTTGAGCGATTAATTCATGTGGCTTCTAACGCACGGCACTCTCCCTGGGGCATTGCCTTTAACGAAACACAGCGCATGGCTATCCGCCAGGATCCGAGCTGGGCAACAGACACTGAAACCGCCGGTTCAGAAGGTTTGAAAACAGCGAGGGCCATTGCCATGCTTTCGTACCGGCACTACAACACCTATGCGGTAACGCAGCAGGAACCCGGCAACAGCATCACGGACAATTTTCGGGCTTCCAGTTACCAGGTACACCAGGGCGAAAAGCTGGCAAAGCGTTTTAATGCCTATACCTATTGGCTGCTTTCCAAGGCGATGGACTCCCACCACGCGGGCCGCGACAGAGGTGGACTGGAGAAGGCGCTGGCGCATCTCAAGGCAAGGAGCCTTTTTGTAGGAGTAAATTCAGACTTGCTGTTTCCGGTGGAGGAGCAGCGTTTTCTGCACGAGCACGTGGCTCATTCATTTTTTTATCTTATTCAGTCCGACTACGGGCATGACGGTTTTCTGGTAGAGTTTCCGCAACTGACAGAGGCTATCACGAATTTCTATGAGGAAGAAGAAAGGTTAGAGGAACTTAGCTATGAGCAGGAAGAGCTGTAAGCGGATGATAATTTATGGGTTTGGCCAGGGAGGGAAGGAACTTGTATAGAAGGATACAGGAAGACCTGAAACTGTCAGAAATTGGAAATCAACAGGATTTGCGCTTATGACGAAAATTAACCTCTGGCGTATCGGCATTAGTTTCAAGCGGCTGGTGCACTTATCATGCAAGTCGCTGTAATCATGGGCTTTAATTTTATCAACAAGCTTCTATAGTTACAACAGAAAAGTTCTTTTGAGCAGCAGTTTAACGTATTCAGGTTTATTTTATTAGTAGAATGCAATAATCTTGATAATTATTAGCACCTAAAATGTGACTACTAAGAAATATTTATATTGACACACTTTTTTTTAGCTTTAAAATAAGTTTGGCCGTACTAATAAATATCAGATGGCGATATAATTTGTACGGAAATGAAAAGAACTCTAATTCCTGTTTTAGCAATCCTCACTCTACTTCTTACATTTACTTCCTGCAGGCAAGATGGACCTGCTCCAATACGTAATATAAAAGCTGGCCCTAACCTTTTAAAGGCACAGGCAGGACAGCCCTTTACGAACTATACCTACTTTACAGGCCAAAACCAGAAGGCTTTAGGCAATGTGTACACAAAAGATGTATTGGTGTCTTTTGTGGGCGGCCTGACCGCAGATCAGGAGCAGTTTACCTTAACGCAGTATGGGTTTGTAAAGAATAAAACAGAGCAGGTGGCAACAGATGTAGCGCTGCTGCATAGAGTCGAGTTAGTAGACGGGTTGAACAGCAATCAGGTGGAACAGGCTTTGCAGGAATTAGCAAGTGATCCTAACATAAGCTATGCTGCCCCTTATTTCCGGGATGGTAACAGCCTGATTGGTGTCAGTAATCAGGTTATTGTAACACTGGATAATGGAGATACGGAAGTGCTACAGCAACTTGCGAAGGACTATAATGCGGAAGTGCTGAAATCAATTGGCGAAGGTATTTATTTATTAAAAGTGGACAATGCATCGAAAGGCAACGCATTAGCTTTTGCAAACTATCTACACGGCCAAAAAGGAATAGCACAGGCAGAACCAGACTTTATTGTAACGCTGGACTAGTTACAGACATTATACGAAGGTGATTAGCCTTCTTTCTATCAGAAAAGCAAACAGGTGAAAAACAAAACCCGGCTTCTTCAAGATGCCGGGTTTTGTTTTTTTGTCAATTAAGCTCTTACAGGTATACCGCTTTTGCTTTATCCCGCAGGTTATAAGCCGAGGCCATTACCTCACCATATGCCCCTGCCGACCAGATAGCGATCAGGTCACCTCTTTGGGTTTCAGGAAGTATGACAGCCTTGCCAAAGCAGTCAGACGATTCACAGATAGGGCCTACCACATCATAACGGGCTTCTGCTTTATCGCTTGTCAGGTTCTCGATTTTGTGATACGACTGGTACAGGGCCGGGCGAATCAGTTCCGTCATACCGGCATCCAGAATAGCGAAATTTGTGTTCTGCCCGTTTTTGATGTACAGCACCTTTGATATAAGTGTTCCACATTGTGCCACCAGCGCACGGCCCAACTCAAAATGCACTTCCTGCCCCGGACGCAGTTCCAGGAACTGGTTGAAAAGCCCGAAGTAAGCCTCGAAGTCGGGAATAGGGTGTTGCTCCGGGTGATAATAGTCCACACCTAGGCCACCGCCTACGTTTATATGCTGCAACTGTACGTTTCGCGCCAGGAACCATTCCTGAAACTCATTCACCCGCGTACACAGGTTCTTAAACACAGTCAAGTCTGTAATTTGAGAGCCGATGTGGAAGTGAATGCCAATCAGCTCGAGGTGCTTTAGCTCCTGCAACTGCTCCAGCACACTTTCCAGTTCCCAGGCGTTGATACCGAACTTGTTTTCTTCCAGGCCTGTGGTGATGTACTTGTGCGTGTTGGCGTTTACATTCGGGTTAATGCGCAGTGCTATCCGCGCCACACTTCCTTTTTTCTCTGCCAGTTCATTCAGCACCTCCAGTTCGTGACTCGACTCGCAGTTAAAGCAGAATATATCCTGTTCCAAGGCATAGTTTATCTCAGCATCGGATTTGCCTACTCCTGCAAATACAACATCCTGGGGTGCAAAGCCATTTTCAATGGCTGCTTTAATCTCGTTTCCACTCACGCAGTCTGCTCCAAAGCCGTACTCGCGCATTGCATCCAGCACAGGAGCGTTTGCGTTCGCTTTCAGGGCATAATGTACGTGATAATTATACTTGTCGGCTTCTTGCTTTGCAGCTTGCAGCGTCTGGCGCAGCAGATTTAAGTTATAGGCATAAAAAGGAGTTTGCTGCTGTTGCAACTCCTCTAGGTTCAGGTTAAGCATTTGATGTATTTCTCTCAAAAATTCCTTCGTTCAGTTTCGTCAGAGCCTCTACTTTGTCTCTGGTTTCTATCAGCAGACTGATGTTGTTCTTGCTTCCGCCGTAGGATATCATGCGCACCGGGATGTGCTCCAGTGACTCAAATATCTTAAAGGCAGAGCCGCTGCGTGTTGAGATAAAATCACCTACTACACAAATAATCGTCTGCTCCTTATCTACTTCAACCTGCCCGAAAGCCTCCAGCTCCGAAATGATTTCATTCAGGAACTTGTCATTGTCAATAGTCAGAGAAACAGCTACCTCTGAGGTAGTAATCATATCAATGGGAGTCTTATAGCGCTCGAACACCTCGAACACGCTGCGCAGGAAACCATATGCTAACAACATCCGGCCCGATTTAATTTTAATAGCCGTGATGCCGTCCTTTGCAGCTACGGCTTTAATGCTGCCCCCAGTGCTCTCAGCGGAAATGGTAGTGCCTTGCGCCTCGGGCTCCATCGTGTTAAGCAGGCGTACCGGTATATTCTTTTTCTTGGCAGGCGTTACGCTGCTTGGGTGCAGAATTTTAGCACCGAAGTATGCTAGCTCTGCCGCCTCATCAAAAGACAGTTCCGCAATTGGGTAGGTGTTTTTGACAATGCGTGGGTCGTTGTTGTGCATACCACTGATGTCGGTCCAAATCTGGATTTCGTTGGCATCGGCAGCAGCACCTATCAGGGAGGCAGAATAGTCAGATCCTCCGCGTTTCAAGTTGTCTATCTCGCCAAACGCATTGCGGCAGATATAGCCTTGGGTAATGAAAAGCTTTGCGTCCGGGTACTGCTCCAGTTCTGTTTTCAGTTGCTTTGCGATGTATGGTGCATCCGGCTCTTCGTTTTCATCAATTTTCATGAAGTTAAGGGCCGGCAGCAACACCGACGGAATCCCATTCTCCTCAAGGAAGAACTGGAATAATGCCGTGGAAAGTAACTCACCCTGCGCCAGTACCGCCCGCTCTTCATGAATCGTGAAAAGGTCCTGCGTAAAAGCGCGGAGGTAGTCGAAGTGGGTAATCAACAGTTCGTTTGCCTGTTTCCTTTTTTCAGTGGAGGTGTAGAGTTCCTCTACCACCTGTTTATATTTATCATGCAGCGCATCAATCAGCGCATTTGCTTCCTGGTTCTTGTTCTGGTACAGCGTTTCAGCTATTTGTACCAACGCGTTTGTAGTGCCCGACATAGCGGACAACACCACAATTCTAGGCTCATCACTTTGGATGAGCGAGGCAACCGCCCTCATTCTCTCAGCAGAACCTACAGAGGTGCCACCGAATTTCAGAATTCTCATTTATGTAATTGAAAAATGAAAGATTGTTATACCGTAAAATTAGCAAAAAACGAGCGTAATATTGTAGCTTATCAAAACTATAGATACAAAAAGAAGGCTTTGTAAAATAATAGCCTCCCTGTTTTATAGTATGGTTAAGGTCTTTTGCTTGAGAATCCATACCCTAACGATGAAAATGATAGGCGATAACTGCTGAAGTTCAAACTTCTTCTGAAGCGCTATTAACGGTTACAGTACACAACTATACTGGCAGCGTTACCACCAAAGCCTGCAGCATTTACCATAATACGGGTGAAGCAAGGGGCGCTGGAAGAAGGAAGTAGCGTAGGGAAAGGAATAGCTGTAAACTGCTGATGCTGCAGAGCATGAAGTGCATATTGGAGACTAAGGGCACCGGAGGCACCGAGGGTATGGCCAATCAGCCACTTGTTTGTGGTGATAGCAGGCGATTTTTCTTTAAAAACTGCTTTTATGGCAGCAAGTTCTGCTCTGTCGCCGGCGCGCGTGCCGGGGGTATGGGTGATAATGAGGTCTACCTGGCGATTGTGCTCCGGTAATTGCGCAAGCGCATGCCGCATTGACTTCTGAAAGTTAATGCCTTCCGCAGATATTCCCGTTTTACTCTGTATTTTTTCAAAGCCCACACCAACTGCTTCCACCACTAAATCCCCAGTTTTGATGTGTCCTTGTGGGACCTGCTCCAAGGCAAAAACAGCGGCACCTTCGCCTAAAACAAAGGTATTCTGCTTTTCTACCGCATAAGGCTGGCAGTGGTAAGGCTGGTCCGCAAGTTTAGAATAAATACCCACAGCCTTCATCTGTGACAACGTGAAAGGTGTGAGCGGAGCCTCGGTGCCTCCTGCCAGAAAGCGCTGTGCCATACCTGCCTTCAGCCAGGCCACTCCATTGGCCACAGCCATTAATGCGGTGCTGCAGGTAATGGAATGGCTGATTTGCGCGCCACCCGCATTTACGGCATGCGCCACCCAACTGGATAGGTTGCCTAAGGTGGTGGTAGGAGAGGCGCTGGAAGAGAGCGTACCTTCTGGGCTCTGCTGATAGCCATTGAAATGCTGCTCAAACAGGCCCGTGGCACCTCGCGAAGAACCAATGTTCACCCCTAAATCGTCTGCAGTAGCTGTACCTTCCTGCAGCCAGCCTGCTTCTGCAGCCGCCTGTCGTGCGGCATATATGGCCAGCAGCACAGAGCGGTCAAGTTGCCGGTAGTTCTGGTCTGACTGGATTAGACGCTGCAGTTCAGCCTCCGCTGTGGCGGGAAGTGCGGCAATAGGAACGGCCTGCCCATGATGCATAACCGTAGAAAAGGCAGGAATGCCTGCAGAATAAGCGGCGGCAACTGACGCTGCATCATACCCTAGCGGCGAGATAAGGCCTGTTCCCCTGATGATGATATGTGAATTCTCTGCTTCCAATGCTTCGGCAAAGGTAAAAGATTAATCGCAGACTATGCGGATAAGAACAGAAAAGCACATGAGTAGTAAATGGAAGCTTCTACGGCTACAGATTTAATCGTGCAGCATGGTTAAGTCCGGGCGGGGGTAAGCCCTGTTACCTGAAACCACCTCCTGCATCCCTAAAATGGTTTGATACACCTGGTCAAGCTGCTTATTTGTGATGCAGTAGGGCGCAATAACATAGATGATATTGCCCAGCGGCCGAAGAATTACGCCTTGGTCTAATGCAAAGCTATAGAGTGTATCCCGCAGGTCGCTGAAATAGGAGGTGGTGCTATCCTCAAACTCTACAGCCAGTATGGTGCCCTGCTGGCGTACTTCCCTAATATACGGCATTTGCTTAATGCGTTCTGCAAAGGCAGTATGCTGACTGCAGATGCGGCGGATGTTATCCTGTGTCTCAGATTGCAGCAGCAGGTCGAGGCTGGCTAAACTGGCGGCGCAGGCTACCGGGTTGGCTGTGTAGCTGTGGCCGTGGAAGAGGGTTTTGCTTTTGTCTTCGTGCAGAAAGGCTTCATAGATTTTTTCGTTGCAGGATGTCGCCCCAAGCGCCATGGTGCCGCCTGTGAGCCCTTTCGAAAGGCAAACCATATCCGGTTGATACTGCAGGTAGTCGGTGGCGAACGTGCGGCCGGTGCGACCAAAACCCGTCATCACTTCATCGGCAATGGACAGGATGTTGTGCTGCTGGCAGAGCTGCATGAGTTTATTGAGTACCTCCGGCGTATACATCACCATGCCCGCTGTGCCCAACACCAGCGGCTCGTAAATAAAAGCGGCCACATCACCGCCTGAGGCATAGGCTTCCAGTTGCTTTACTGTCTCTTCCTCTTTGCCAGGAATGGGCACATCCACGAACTCTACCTCGAACAGGTAAGACCAAAAGGGGGCAGTAAAGGCGCTGCGCGCGCTAACAGCCATAGCACCAAAGGTGTCGCCGTGGTAGCTGTCGCGGAAAGCTATGATTTTCTTTTTAGGAGTACCAAGGTTGTTCCAGTACTGGATGGCCATTTTCAGCGCCACTTCCACAGCAGTAGAGCCATTGTCGGAGTAGAACATACGGCTCTGTCCCTGCGGCAGGATTTGCAGTAGGCGCTCTGCTAATTCCACAGCTGGGGCGTGTGTGAAGCCGGCAAAAATAACATGCTCCAGCGTTTGCAACTGTTCTGCAACCTTACGGGCAATGTACGGGTGGGCATGCCCGTGCAGGTTCACCCACCACGACGAAACAGCATCAACATATCCCGTACCATCTTCAGAGTATAACATGGCTCCTTCACCACGAACGATCGGGATTGGAAGGGCGGCTGTTTTCATCTGTGTGTACGGATGCCAGATGACGTTCTGGTCGCGCTGGGCTAAAGACATTTTACTGTTGTAAGTTTAACTTAAAAAATAAAGTGTAGAGTTTCTCCCAAATTCTCAGCTTATCTTTTTACAATACTGATTTAAACTCCTCAGCGTATGCTGCTACGGTTTCTTTGCAGAACTCTGCCTCCTGCCGAATGGAAGGCAGCTTGCGCAGACCGGTGTAGTTCACGATAAAATCTTCGGAGGCCGTGTTTTCTTCATCGTTAAAGATAATGCCGGCCACCGGCACTTTGCGGTAGCGCAATACCTCGGCTGTGAGTAAAGTGTGGTTGATGCTACCCAGGTAGTTTCGGGAGACCAGTACTACCTCCAGCCCCAGTTGTTGCACCAGGTCCAGCATCAGGAAGCGCTTGTTGAGGGGCACCATCAATCCTCCGGCACCTTCCACCACCATGTTGTTCTCGGTTTGCGGTAGTTTCATACCATGCACGTCAATTTCTAGGCCCTCTGCAGCGGCAGCGCGGTGTGGGGAGGCAGCCATTTTAAGACGGTACGCCTCCTGGTGAAATACAGACACTGTATTTGATACCAGACTCTTAACAGTATCGGTGTCTGTAAAATCCAGGCCCCCTGCCTGCACAGGTTTCCAGTAGTCGGCCTGAAGGGCTTCGGTCAGGATGGCGGCAGCAACTGTTTTGCCCACGTCTGTTCCGATGCCGGTGATAAAATAGCTTTTCATATTCCTTTGGCTATGGCCTTCACGAGGCCGTCAATTTCCTGTAATGTATTATATGCATGCAAGATCACCCGCAGGCGCTCCTGGCCTTTCGGCACGGTAGGGCTTAGTACGGGACGCACATCAAACTTCTCTGCCTGTAAAAACGAAGCCAGTGCTTTTAACTTCGCAGTGCCACCTTCCTCCACAAAAACAGAAAGTATCACACTTTCTGAAGGAGTACAGCGGATGCCGTTTATCTTATTCAGTTGCTCAGATAATTGGCTGGACAGCATTTTTACCTGCTGGCGCTCTTTATCCAGTTCCGGAAGCAGACTGTAAGCGCATTTCAGCGCAACCAGTGCATGCGTTGGTAAACCGGTGGTATAGATAAAAGCACGGCTGTAATTAATAAGAAAATCGCGCAGCACCTGTGGCCCTACTACAGCGGCCCCGTGTGCTCCCATCGCTTTTCCATAGGTAATTACCTGTGCAAATACCTGGCTTTCTAAACCCAGTGCCACGGTTAATCCTTCTCCTTTGTCTCCATAGAGGCCCACAGCATGTGCTTCGTCTACTATCAATGCCGCATTCGCAGTTTTGCATAGCTGCGCCAAACCTTGCAGCGGCGCTTTATCGCCTTCCATAGAGTAGACAGACTCTACCACCACATATACCTGCCCCTTAGCGAGCTTCAGTTTCTGTTCCAGGTCCTGCAGGTTGTTGTGCCGGAAGCTGTAACTTTTTGCGAAGCTCAGGCGCAGGCCATCTTTCATAGAAGCGTGGCTGGCTTCGTCGTAAAAAACGGTGTCGCCCCGCTGCGGCAGGGCAGACAGGAGCCCTACGTTAGCAGCATAACCGGAATTGTACAGCAAAGCTGCCTCTCCGTGGTGATACTTGGCTATCGTTTTCTCCAGTTCCTCAAATAAAATGTGGTTGCCAGATAATAGTCGCGAGCCGGTTGCTCCCAACGGTAAATGGCTGTACTGCTGCTCTGTTGCCTGAATGTGTGCCCGCAGTTTTTCGGAACGAGCCAGTCCGAGGTAGTCGTTTGAGCAGAAGTCGGTGAGGCCGGTGGTGGTTTTGAGCTGGCGCAAGTTATCTTGCGCCGCCCTTTCCGCCAGCTTTTGCTGTAATCGTTTATGTATCTCCATAGGCGGCTGTTACACCGTCTGTGGCTGTGTTTCTTCTTTGAAAGATTTGCGTGGGGAGAGGCCCAGCAGGTCGAACATCGCTTTGTCCTGGTCGAAGTCAGGATTCGGTGTGGTCAGTAGTTTCTCTCCTGTGAAGATGGAGTTCGCGCCAGCCAGAAAGCAAAGCGCCTGCTCCGTTATGTCCATCTGCTCACGGCCAGCTGAGAGGCGCACCATTGTTTTAGGCATCAGGATGCGGGCAGTGGCAATCATGCGCACCATCTCCCAGACAGACACGCGCGGCTGGTTTTCCAGCGGTGTTCCTTTTACCGGCACTAGCGCGTTTACCGGCACAGACTCCGGGTGCTGCTCCAGCGTGGACAGGGTATAGAGCATGCCAATGCGGTCTTCGTCCGTTTCACCCAGTCCGATGATACCACCTGAGCAGACAGAGATACCGGCTTTGCGCACGTTGTTGATGGTGCCTAAGCGGTCATCGTAGGTGCGGGTGGTGATAATTTTGTCGTAGTGTTCTTCGGAGGTGTCAAGGTTGTGGTTGTAGGCATACAGCCCGGCTTCTTTCAGCCGCTCTGCCTGGTACTCGTTCACCATACCTAAGGTGCAGCAAACTTCCAGTCCTAAATCATTCACGCCTTTTACCATGTCCAGCACCTTGTCAAAGTCGCGGTTGTCGCGCACTTCGCGCCAGGCAGCGCCCATGCAGAAACGGGTAGAACCGCCTTCCTTTGCACGTCTTGCTGATGCCAGCACCTGCTCCTGTTGCAGCAGCTTATGCACGTCAACACCTGTATTGTACCGGGCTGCCTGCGGGCAATAGGCACAGTCTTCAGAACAGCCGCCTGTTTTCACGGATAATAAAGTACAAACCTGCACCTCGCCGGTCGCCTGGTGTTGCTTATGCACATTAGCCGCTTCTACTATCAGCTCCAGCACTGGCTTATAATAAATCGCTTTTATCTCCTCCAGACTCCAGTCGGTTCGGATGTCTGTGTTCAGTCCGTTTTGGGTCATGCTACTCGTGTTTAGGTTACGAAGGTAATTTGAAGATTTAGGAATTAAAAATCAAAGATATGGGTAGGTTTAGTGGATAAATAGCTAAGTAGTTCAGCTGTTGATGATTTTCTGTGGAAAAATTGGTTTGTTAATTTGTTAGCATTTTTTGAGATGAAGCTAGTTCCATATTTTTATACCCTTACCTGTGTGGCTGGACCGTCCTACAAGGTGATTTTTAGTTAAAATGAAGTGCTGTGTGATAAATTCTCATAAACTCCCCCTTATCACAAGATTTCTGACATAGCTTAAAATTTGATTTTAAGAGTTGTATTATTTTGTAATTATAGAGGCATATCCAAAGCTTTATTATTATTTTATTTTATATTGATAAAGTAGATAAAACCTGATTTGCTTATGCTTTCCACTTCTCCAAATCAACAAGCAGCCAAGCATACTCATGTGATAAGGCTTTTTCCGATGATTATTGCAAAGGCACTTGCGTCAGTAGTGCTCTTTTTAATGATGGCATACATAGCAGGCATGGCTTATGAAAAAATGTATCATCCTGAACCTGCTACACTTGCTTATAAGCTTATCCGTGGTTTTGACCTGAATTGGGAAGAGAATGTTCCTGCCTTTTTTTCTTCTGCTATACTGCTACTTGCGTCCCTGCTACTGGTTACGATTGCTAGATTGAAAAAGAGTTATGGAACAGAGAGGAGAAAATGGGGAATTCTAGGTTCTGTTTTTCTTTTTATGGCTATCGATGAGAGTCTTCAGATCCATGAGTATGTAAGTAAAGTTGTAAGACCCATGTTGGTGAGTGACCTTTCAGGCTTGCTTTATTGGGCGTGGGTGGTGCCATATGGGGTGCTGGTGTTAGCTGCAGTGGCTTTTTTTCTGCCTTTTGTATGGAGACTGCCTTCAAAAACTAGAACACTTTTTATTTTATCAGGTGCTATGTTTGTGGCAGGCGCACTTGGGCTAGAGCTTTTTGAGGGGTATTTCTATGTGAGATACGGATACGATCATATCTACAACCTGGTGCTGTACTGTATGGAAGAGGTATTGGAGATGAGCGGAGTGGTGCTTTTTATCTATGCGCTGCTGGATTACATGGTGTTGTTAAAGGCGCAGGTACTGTTTGTTCCCGATAAGCACAAGTAGGGGTTGGCGGAACAACTATTCGGTTCAAAAGAAACAGATGTGGCTGCAGGGCCAAAAGTATAGCGTATACTTTTCTTATTCCAAAATAGTCTGACACCTGTATCAGAAAGAGACAGTATAACAGAAAAGCACTCACTTCTGAGTGCTTTTCTGTTATTAGCAGGCTTATTTCGCCTTCTCTTCCACTACCTGGCCATTTCGGAATATTACTGTTTTCAACAGCTTTCCTTCTTCATCAAAGTATTTCCAGCTGCCTGTTTCCCTGTTGTTGCGGAACTGGCCTGTTACCGCTGTTTTGCCGGATTCAAAGACCTGCTTATAAGGCCCAAAACGAAGGCCGTCTTTGTGGCTGGTTTCAGACTTTAATTTGCCGGAGGGGTAAAACTCAGTCAGTATGCCAACAATTTTTGTCTTCTCATACTTCACCTTTGTTTTCACTGCACCATTCTCATAATAGGTCAGGCGGTCGCCGTTGAGCTGATCGTTGCTGAAGTTTTCGCTTACCTGAACTTGTTTGCCGGGTGCATCAAAGTATATCTTCCAGTTCCCGCTGCGCTTTTTGTCCTTAAACTGCTCTTCCGCTTTTACATTCCCGGAAGCATAGTAAGCTGTCATCTTAATATCGCTGCCGTTGTTGCTGTAGTTGGCTTCTTCGCGCAGGCTGCCATTTTCATAAAAGAATTGGGTTAGTCCTGCCGGATTGCCGTTTTTATAGTTGATCACGCTGCGGGCTTTGCCGTTTTCAAAATAAGCTTTTGATGGGCCGTGCATTTTACCTGCCAGAAAGCCTCCTTCTGTGCTCAGCTTTCCGGATTTATAGTAGCTTTTAAAGGTACCGTTCTTCTGGCCCGCTACATTATTTACCTCTGTCTGCAATTGTCCATTGTCGAAGTATGTCTTGTAGGAGCCTTCCAACATACCTTTTCGGTACACAGCATCTGTTTCTATGTTGCCGTTCGGGTAGTAGGTTTTGGCAGGGCCATTCTGTTGGCTGTCTTTGTACGTTATCTCCGACTTTGGTTTGCCTGTCGGGTAATACTCGCGCACCAGCCCCTCCGGAAAACCATTTACAAAGGTTGTTTCTGTTTTAAGGGTACCATCGGCATAGTATGTCTTCAGCACATTACTCTGCTTGTCATTTTCATAAGTGCCTTCCTGCAGCAAGCGCCCATCAGGCTGGAAAGCCTTGAAAGGACCCTGCTTAATGTCCATGACATAAGTAAGCTGGATCTTTGGATTACCATTAAGGTAAAACTCCGTGTAAATACTGTCTTTTTTGCCTTCTACAAACTTCATCAGCGCCTCCCGCTCTCCGGTAGAATAGTAGCGGTTATAGTAACCCACTATTGCTGAGTCCGGTGTGATATAATATTCTTCTTTAACAGAAGTGCGGGCTTCGTCGTGGAAGGTGGTGACCTTTGTTTGCGCTGTGGCAATGGTGTGCAGCAGGCACAGCGTAGCAGATAACAGCAATAATCTATTCATGAATATTTTTAGCAGTTTTGATTTTGATGTAGCATATGAGCCAGCTTTTGTGCCTGCTCTTAGCTTCATGAAATTAAGAAACAACAATCATGCGACAAGAATTCAATCAGGAGCAGTTCCTTGAATCTTTCTTTTATATGAATCTAACTGCAGATAAAACAAATAAATTATCTTCTTCGGAGACTATTTCTTATATACAAACAAAAAGCCTTGTTGCTGATTTTAAGCTTAGAAAAGAATTGTGATGTAAAAGTATATAAGTGGCAGGAAGAGGTCGGCTGAGGTATACACAGATAAACAGTTAGAGAAAACCAGCAGCGGCAGCTTTATACTAAGTTAAACTTCGCCTGGCTAAGATGCTGTTCTGCCTAGCTATTTCTATTCCTTTCTGAAGCTGGCCATCTGGTACTGGATGGTATAAGTAAGGGAGGTTGTTATTCGTTGTCGGCTAATTGTTATTGCGGGTGGTGCCTCCAGGAAATTATTCTTCCGGATAGGTATCCAGCTTAATCTTTTCGATCAGGAGGTAATTTTTGAATTGGTGAATAAGTTTGCCCATTTCTTTTTCCTTTTGCTCCAGCGCCGCTACTTCTTCGTCAGAAGTTTGCAGCACCGGGCGCAGCCTGAAAAGACTGTCCTGTAGATGCGGAATAGCGCCTTCTATATGCTGTCGCATTTCTTCGGGCTGCTCATTTTGTAATTGCTGCTCCAGTTCCTGGATGTAACGCTCCAGAAATTCCACCATATGCCAGGGGTTGTTCGGGCGGTTCCAGGTGAACGTGGTGTTGCAACGGCGGCAGCGGTAAGTGTTGCTCTTCCAGCCGTACTCATTTGCAGCCACTCCGGTTTTTTTCAACATGTCTGGCAGGTGGCATTTCGGGCATTGCGCCTTGTCGTCAATAATTCTCTCGAGGCGCTGGCGCTTGTCTAATATGGCAGCGCGGTTTTCAGCATGCCTGTAAAGCTGCGTCTCTAAGTTCTTACATGCCTTGGTCAGTTGCTCATGCTCTTCAGTAAGTTCACCTGTAGCCACCAGTTGGTCGCCGCGTTTGCTAAAGAAGCGAATCAATTTTATCAGTTCTCTTTCGTTTGACTTTAGTTCTGCTTGGTTCATGTGACAAAAATATGGTTATTTTGAGAGTTAGAAAGTTGGAGGGTTAAAAAGTTAGAAAGTGAGAGAATGAAAAATTAACTTCTTGACCTATACAAAAGCAAAACAGGTTGAAATACACCTAATCAGAAAGCCTTGTTTGTTCGCCAGAAGCTGGATTGGTATGTTTCAGTTTTGGTGATATAAGGCACTATCAACATTTTCTCAATTGATTTTGACTTTCTAACGCTCTAACTTCCAGACTTTCTAACTATTAGAACTCCCACTCTCTCTAACTCTTTTGTAAACACGGATGGCGAGCATGAGAATAGCGGAAAAAAGAATTAACCCTATGATGCCCCAGAGCATGCTGAGGGAGCTTTTAAGCACCACAAGAAAAACGATGCTGATGAGGAACAAGGTGGCTACTTCGTTCCAGATGCGGAGTTGAGTTGGAGTATATTGCAGGACACCTTGCTGTTGTTGTTTGAAAATACGATGGCAGAGGAAATGATAAATATAAAGCCCCACAACAAAACATAGCTTCCAGACGAGCCAGCCGGGGATAGCGCCGTATAGGTATAACATCGTTAAGCCGAAGATTAGCGTGAGCACAGCAGAGGGCCAGGTGATGCCGTACCACAGTCTTTTCTGCATCAGGGCCAGTTGCCGCTGTAAGATAGATTTCTCCGGCTCCGGCTTCTCATCCGCTTCTGCATAGTATATAAACAGACGCACAATGTAGAACAACCCGGCAAACCAGGTAACAACAAAAATGATGTGCAGCGCCTTAACATAGAAAAAGCTCATGACTGTGATGCTTGTTTCTGCAAAGGTAAGGGATATATGACAGAATGTTTGGCTTACTGGTTTTTCTGAGATGCTGCTATCACCAAGCACAAACATAAAAAAAAACAGCACCAAACCACCCCTGCCCCTCCTGGGGGTGCAGGGGCCCCCTCAAAGTCCCAGGAGGGGAATCTGCTGTTCAGGCTCTAACCGGGTTTTTTACAGTAACTATAATTGAATGGTTTATACTCTAGCTAAAATGATGGAAGCTTTTGTAGTAGTAGGATAAACTCCCTCTCCTGTTTTTAGGAGAGGGTTGGGGTGAGGTAAAGCTCCCCTCCTTAGACGTAGCTACGATTAGGACACAAACTTTGAGGCGCATTTGTTCTCTGTTCTAAAAGGAGCAAATGAGCGGTGACATATTCAGCGACCGGCGTATCAGCCGTCGTGTAGAGGATTTGGCAACGAGGATACTAG
>NZ_SSNI01000041.1 GCF_010015475.1 Pontibacter pamirensis | reverse complement strand
TCAGCCACGCCACCACGAGCCCTCCTACAATACCGGTTATAACACCTGAGAACAGGGGCGCCCCTGAGGCAAGGGAGATGCCCAGACACAGAGGCAAGGCAACAAAAAACACAACCAGCCCGGCAGGAATGTCTTTGGACAAATTGGCCGTGACATCATTATACTTTTCTTCCATAGATACAAATTAATATGTTGTGAGATTATACTTACCTTCTGTGGTAAGCACGAGGGGTTAAATTAAGCCGCTCACATAAAAATTAGATTAAAATCAAATTAAAACAAAATTCAAATCAGATTAACTCAGGTCTTATGGTCCAAAGGGGGCTATTGCCAAGTTTTTGGATAACTGCTCCTATAGGGCTTGCTGATCTATAAAAAAAATTTCACGTGCTTCTGCGCCGGATTCAGAAGCGCGTGAAGGAGCTGGGTGTATTAATTACTCAGCGCTACCCTTCGACAAGTAGTGTTAGCAAACTCATCGGTGCTGTAAACAAGGCTAATTGGTTACCAACCGCCCGGTAAGGAGCCAGGCAACAAAGACCAACGGCAGGAGTCAGGCAGCAGCTAATTATGTTAGTTACCCTACTAATCCACCCTTACTTCCTCTTTTACTCCCAGCTGCGCGTTGATCAGCGGAGTTTTAGGAGCCAGGAAAAAGCCTGTGAGGCTGGCAAACATGATGGGTATAAAGTGATGAAAGCCCGTGAGCGTGGAGAGCAGAATGATGGTGCTGATAGGTGTGCGGGTAACACAGGCGTTGATGGCGGCCATGCAGCTGACCATGATGAGCGGCAGGTTCTGTCCGGGGAAGGCAGCGTTCACTATCATACCCACGGTGGCACCTACAAAAAACAGCGGAATAATGAAGCCGCCGCGCCAGCCAGAGGTAACCGTGAAGGCAATGGCCAATATCTTCGCAACGAGGAGGATAAACAGAAACTCGAGCGTAAACTGCTCCTCCAGCAGCAGGTTCAGTTCATCGTGGCTGAAGTAGCGGGAGAGCGGCACGAAGTATGCGATAGTGCCTATCAGCAGGCCGCCCACCGTCATCTTCACGTAGATCGGCACCCGAAGCTTCTTGAACAGACTACGACACTGACGCACGGTGAAGATAAACAGCCAGCCAGCCGCCGTGCCCGCCAAAGCATAGAGCATGGCATAGAAGAAGTCGTTGAGTTCAGGAGCGGAGTAAACCGGGAAAGCCCAGGTGGGGCCGATGCCGATGTGTGTAATCAGGATAAAGATAACGTAGCTGGAGCAGCTGGCGACAAAAGCCGGAATCAGCGCCTGATAATACTCCACCACGTGCTTGTGGTGCAGAATCTCAAGGGCAAACAAGGTGCCGCCAAGCGGTGCGCCGAAGAGGGCCGTGAAGGCCGCGGCCATACCGGCAATACTAAGCGAGCGGAGGTCTTCGCCTCTTATTTTGAGCTTGCGTGCAACCCAGGTGCCGGTAGAGCCCACCACCTGCACGAGCGGTGCCTCCGGACCCGCGCTGCCGCCACTGGCGATGCACAGCCATGAGGAGAGAATCATGGCAGGGTTGTTCTTTGGCTCCAGCCGACCGCCCTTGAAGCGGACGTTGTTGACTATAAGGTCCATCTCGCCCGGGTCTCCTAAAAAATGTATGATCAGGCCTGCCAGTAAGCCTGCGCCAGCCATCACAGCAATCACGTACAGCCCCTGGAACTGAGCCAGGAAGTGCAGCAGGGCCTCCAGTATGATCCAGTAGGTGCCGGCTATGATGCCGCCTATGATGCCGATGGCCACCCACAGCAGGAAAATCTTGCTGAAGACAAAGGGGTTAAACTGCAGGGGGTAGTTTAGTTGGTTGCGGAGCGCTACGGCCAGCCTTCTTCTCTTAAAATCCATCGGGCAAAGGTACGGAATCAAAATAAATCCCTCCGTCCAGCATCCGGTACTTGCCAGTTTCCTATAGGAAAGTTACTCCGGCAAAGCTACCTCCTGCTAAAAGAACTAAGCCCTTTCCTGCATTACAGTTCGCAGGAAAGCTTCGCCCATAACTGGTGTTATGAACTGTGTTAAAAAGCAACTGTATTTATGTTTTTTTAGGCGCTACGTTTAACAATTTTCAGTGTAAACTTCTCCGGACCTTACGATACCAAACACCTGTTTTATCAGCTTGTTCATCTCGGCCACCAAGGCTACTTTCTTTGCTTTTCCTGCCGCAACCATCCGCTCATAAAGCTTTCGACAAGCTTTGTTGTGCACCTTTGCCGCCATGGCACACATGTAGAGCGTGGCCCTGATGTTTTTGTCCCCAAACCTGCTGATGCCTCTATATCCTCTTATCGAGATACCCGACTCATTGATGCAGGGGCAGAGCCCGATGAAGGCGCTGAATTGCTTTGCTGAGACAAAGTTCTTGAACCCGCCAGAGACTACGATAAGCTCTATGGCAGACTTCTTACTGATGCCGGGAATGGTCTGCAGCAAGGAGTAAAGTTCTTGGCAGTGCTTCTCAGCCGCTTGCTGCATCTGGCGCTCCAACTCTGCAATTTGCTTTTCTATACTCGCCAAAACTGCCTTACAGGCCTTGACTGCGGCTTTGTCGGCTTCCTCTAGCTGCGCCAGGGCATGCAACTGGTTCAGGAAAGAGCGCTTGCTTTTGACAAGTAGCTTCAAAGACATGCGCTGTGGCAAAGAGCTTCTTCAAGACGATGAAAACGGAAATGGTGTACCACCACAAGTTTGCCACCATAGCAGAGGCAAAGCTGGCTGTGTTTGAGTACATCGAGAGCTTCTACAACCGGAAAAGGAGGCATTTAGTGTTTGGATACCTGACTCCTTGCCAATATGAAAGCCTGTTGTACAACCAGGCAATGGCTGCAAATGGGTGAATAAAGCCACAGGGCAGGAGGATTACCAGGCATATGCTTTCTTTCCCCTTTTGTCATAATATTTGCTTACTCAGAAACCTAGTATTATTGTGTTTACTATGTTTACTGTGTAACTGTAGTAATACCATGTTTATGTTTGCTTTCTCTTAAGCTGTAGTTCATGCTTGCATTGCCGTGGAGAAGAAACGGTAAGTATAGTAAACAAAGTAATACGGAGTTGCTTTGTTTACTATACTTACTATGATTATTCAATAGTATGCGGGTGGCGCCTGCTTTGCGCGGGGGGGGGGGGGGAAGCCACATTTCCGGCAGCGGAAGAATGGAGCGCAGAGATGAGGCTGGCGGAAGGGTGGCCAGTTAGACAGTCCCCCCTTTTCCTCTTAGACACACCTGCCGTACCAGATAGAACGGCCTTTTGGTTTTACCCCTATCCTTCAGGCGGGGTTTTCTTTTCAACAGTTACAGCGTCCGCCTCCAACTCCTCTCCCCCGCTTCTGGTCCCATCACGAGCCGGCAAGTAAAGGGAACCTGGCGCACCACAACTCCTTTAGCAGGTTTAGTTTGAAGCTGCCCGTTCCCTTGTCACGTATAGTGTCATGAGCAGCCAGGGGAGCAGCGGATCCTTCTTTGCTTGGGCTCTCTGACAGCTTAACCAAATGCTCAACCAGTTAAACAAATGCGAAGCGGTAGCAGAAATGTGCTCTCTGACAAAAGGGAGAAGGAAAGTAGAACAAGGCGGGGGGCAACAACCTGGGAGAACATTATGACCGGAATCCTGCGCCTAAAAACCAGCCCTGCCTCCTGGCCGGCAGTAGCGATGATGTGCTTCCTCCTGCTCTTTTTCGCACCGAAGGAGGCAAGTGTTTTGGCTCAGGATGCTCCGCAGGAGGAGGTGGTTGATTCTGTGGCAGTAGTAGAAGAAGAAGCGATAGAAAATTTAGTGGCGAACCCATCAGACACAGCTTCCCGCGATAGTACTTTGGTAAGTGCCAGTAAAGAATCGGCGAATGAGGCCATCGGCGCCCTGCAGAAGCTCTGGGACAGCTTCTACTTTAACCTGCCCAAGATGCTGATTGCCATGGGCATTCTGGCGCTCGCCTGGCTCCTGGCAAAGGCGCTCCGGGCACTGCTCCAGAAAACAATCGGCCGCTGGCAAAGGTCCAGCGCCATCACCACCCTCGCCCTTATTGCGGTATGGCTGCTGGCCATCGGTATAGCCGTGAGTGTGGTCGCCGGTGACATTCGGGCGCTCGTTGGCTCTTTTGGCCTGATAGGCCTGGCCCTCTCCTGGTCCCTGCAGACGCCCATCGAAAGCTTTACCGGCTGGCTGCTCAACTCCTTCCAGGGCTACTACAGGGTAGGGGACCGCATACGGGTGGGGGAAGTGATAGGAGATGTGTACCGCATCGATTTCCTGACCACCACCGTGTGGGAAATAGGGTCCCCGGAGCAGCCGGGGTACGTGCAGGCAGAGCGGCCTACCGGCAGGATGGTCACCTTCCCCAATAACGAAATCGTGACAGGCACCATCATCAACCTCACCGGCGACTTCCCTTATGTGTGGGATGAGCTGAGCGTGGCCGTGGCCAACGAGTCTGACATGGAGCTGACTTTGAATGTTTTCGAAAGGGTAGCTCTGGACCTGCTGGGCAGTTATATGGCTGAGCCGGCACATCTGTATGAGAACCTGTTGCGGAAAGCCGGCCTGGAGGACGCTGTGCCCGACAAGCCACAGGTCTTTATCTCGCTGCAGGACTCCTGGACCAACATCACCATCCGCTACCTGGTGGGGGCACGCGAGCGCGGAAAGTGGAAGAGCGAGGTCACTCTGCGCATCCTGCAGGAGATGGCCAAGCCAACCTACCTTGAAAAGATTATACCAGTGTACCCGCGGCAACAGGTGCAGTACATCAGCCCGGATGGTGTGCCTGTGGATGCAATGTGGTTCAGGAATGCAGATGATGAAAGTGCTTAGTTCAGGCAGCAGGAAAATAACCTTTGGTAATGCATATGATGAACAAAGTAATCTTCGCACTTACAGCTCTCCTCTCTTTAGCCGGTTGCTCCCAACCGGGCGAACCTCGCGGGACTGAAACCCTTTATGTACTATATCTGAGGTGATGGGAATCTGGAAAGTGTACACCTGGTGTATGAAGACGGCCGGTACGGTGCCGACGAGCAGATAGGCCAACCATCGCGGCGGTAGGGAGTACCGCTGATTATATCTTCGCCAGAAGAGCGATAGGCAATGAAGAGGGTTGATACGTTCTAAAAGTGGTCAAAAGCGGGCTGAGGAAAGGGGCGTTGGACCCCGCAAAAGCTGAATCCGAAGAAAAGCTACGGGCGCTCTGCATCTCCAGCGCTGCCAGGTTCGACAGAACTTTTGAAATAGACAAGAACCGGTGGCTGAAGGCCTAGGCCTTCAGCCACCGCAGTGCCACTTCCTTCTTTATGAAGGTCTGGAACGGGTAAGGGAGGGTGTGCTCGCCCACCTGCCTGGCCTGCCGGTCCCTGGTCGTAATATCCTTTACGACCAGGGCAACCTTCTTTACGCGCGTGCACTTAAGCCCTTCCATGAACATTATTTCAGGGTCCGGCTGTCCGGGTGCAGGGAGGGCAGCGTTCCGTACATCAAGCAGGAGGTGGGCAATGTCAAAGTGCCTGACAGTAGTCACCACCTGGTCCAAGGCATGCTGCATCTCTGGGATACTGCTTTCGGCCCAGGGCCACTGCACCAGCAACACATCGCTGGATGGGTCATATTCCGTTATAAACAGGCCACTTGCTATCTTCATCATAGGGAACCCAGGCATACACAGTGCCTCCGGGGCATTTTTCAGAACAA
This sequence comes from Pontibacter pamirensis, assembly GCF_010015475.1. Lineage (GTDB taxonomy): Bacteria > Bacteroidota > Bacteroidia > Cytophagales > Hymenobacteraceae > Pontibacter > Pontibacter pamirensis. The sequence goes on along the minus strand of NZ_SSNI01000041.1, from coordinate 46,506 downwards.
AAGTACGAAAAGGGAAAGGACCCGCAAGCAAAGGATGGGTGCAACTACTGAAACGCACACAAAATACTTATATGAGCTGAGGATGTCGTTTACCATAAAAGTAGATATGGAACTTCTGTAATTTCTGCGCAAACTGAGCGAAAGCCAGTGAGGCACTTCTTCAGGCTGTCTTTGGCACTAAAATTGGACGGTTTTACCAGAGAAGGCGATTGGCCGATATCTGTAGTTAACTGTAACACCTATCCCGCTTACACGTTATAGATACTTCCCAATCCCCTTTAAAATCTATTTTTAACCCAATCCTTACATCTTATGGAATTAACAAAGAAAGTGAAAGGGACTATTGCAACTGCATTTGTAATGGCATCTATGTGCTTTGGATCTGCGGCGTCCGCTCAGGGAACAGCAACTCCTCAACCCCAGAATCAGCAACAGCAAACAGAGAATTTCTCTGAAGACGAATTAAGAACGTTTGTGCAGGCAAGTGCAAAGGCCATGACAGTTCAGCAGAAAAGCCAGGAAGAAATGCTGGCTGTTATTGAGAAAGAAAATCTGAGTTTTGATAAGTTCACTGAAATGATTCAGGCTCATCAGCAACAGAAGCTGAAGGAGGTAGAGGCAACGCCGGAAGAATTTGCAGCCTTCAACATTGCGGCGCAACAAATTGTCGAAATGCAGCCTAAAGTGCAGGAAGAAGTGCAGCTAGCCATTGAAGAAGAAGGATTAACAGTAGACAAGTTCGAGAGGATCATGCTTGCTTACCAGCAAGATCCAGCCGTCCAGGCTAAAGTGAACAAAATAGCAGAAGAGCAGCAGCAGTAGCCTTACCCATTTAAACAAGACAAAGAACCCCGGGTGCTCACCTGGGGTTCTTTGTCTTCAGGGGTCGCTATATAAGCCTCTTTTGCCATTCCCTCTCAGGCGGATTCTACAGTGGCCAGAAGTACAGTATGAGCGGAACGCCCAAAAGGAGCAAGCCCAGCGTGACAGGCAGCCCCATTCTCCAGTAATCGCTGAACCTGTAGCCTCCAGGCCCCATCACGAGCGTGTTGGACTGGTGGCCGATTGGGGTGAGGAACGCACAGGACGCACCCACGGCAATCGCCATCAGGAACGGATCTGCCGAGGCGCCAAGCTCACCGGCAATGTTGATGCCGATGGGGGCCATGAGCACGACAGTGGCGGCGTTGTTTATCACATTGGACAGTGCAATAGTGATGGACATTGTTATTGCCAGCACCAGCCACACCGGAAGGCAGTCACCGATGTTGAGTATCTGGCTCGTGATAAGGTCGGCGGCCCCGCTTGTCTCGAAGGCCTCGCCTACAGGTATCATAGCCGCAAGCAGCACGATGACAGGCCAGTCAATGCTTGTGTACATCTCCCGCAAGGGAAGTATCCTGGAGATGACCAGCACAACTGCGGCCATCATAAAGGCTATCTGTACCGGCAGCAGACCAAGCACCACCGCAGCAATGGCCATTATGAAGATGCTCAGGGCAAACACAACTTTCCTGGGCTTCCCGATGGACAGGTTCCTTTCGGCGAGCGGGAGGCAATGCAAGGCTGTAACGGCATCGCTGAGGTTGCCGCTTCTGCCCTGGAGCAGCAGCACATCGCCAGCCTTAAAATGCACTTTCCCGATTCTTTGCCAAATTTGCTTCTCGCGCCGCGCGATGGCCAGCAGGTTGATGTTGTAGCGGGAGCGCAGGTTTATGTCGATAGCCGTCTGGCCGATAAGGGGTGAGTCAGCCATGACAATAGCCTCCAGGTTAAAGATCTCCTCTGAGCCAGCCGCCTGCTTGCGCACCTGTTTCCCTCCGACAAGCTCTGCGTCTGTGTTGTCTACAAACGTTTTGAGGTTGTCCGTATCTGCCTCCAGAATCAGGATATCCTCCTCCTTAAGCTTCTCGGAGGGTGACGGGGCATGCAGGCGTATGCCGTTCCTGATCAGGCCCAAAGCGAGCACCTCCGTGTCTGCCACCCTGTTCATTTCCGCGATAGAGACACCGTCGAGTTTGGAGCCTTCCGGTACCCTCACCTCCGTTACGTAGTTCTCGATCTGGAACATGCCGCTGGAGGAGCCCTGGGTTTGCCTTTTGGGCAGCAGCCTCCAGCCGGCAAGGGTGATAAAAAGCAGTCCGGCGATAGCAAGGGGAATCCCAACGGGGGCAAAATCAAACATGCCGAATGCCTCTCCCGCAACATCCGCCCTAAAGGTGGCGATGATGATGTTGGGCGGCGTGCCGATCAATGTCACCATGCCCCCGAGTATGGAGGCAAAGGCAATAGGCATCAGGAGATAGGAGGGTGGGTGCCCGCTCTTTCTGGCCAGTTGTACCGCCACCGGCATGAGGATGGCCAGGGCGCCGATGTTGTTCATGAACGCTGAGGCGACAGTGACGAAAAGGGAGAGTATGACGATCTGGAGTATCAGGCTATCGCCGGCCTTAGACAGTAAGCGCCCTATCTGGTCAACCAGCCCCGAGTGTTGCAGTGCCTGGCTGATAATGAGCACAGCGGCCACCGTGATTACGGCAGGGTGCCCGAAGCCGGCAAAGGCATCTTCGGCCGGCACTATACCGAATACAACCAACACGAACAGGGCCAGCAGCGCTACAATATCATACCGCAGCTTCTCCCACACAAAAAGAGCAAGTGCGGCAGCAAGGGTCAGGAATACGATGATTTGCTCCATCAATCTGTTTAAGGTTAGCAGGAATCAGGTTATATGGAGGCGGGGCCTCTTCTCATGGGCCTTGGTGTGGGAAATAAGACTTTCGCCAACACCCCTCATTCGCCTGCATACACACGCAAGAAGACGGGTTTACACACAGGAGGTTATAAATATTCCTCGTAGAGAGAGTCAACCTCAAAGCTTTGGGGGTATATGACAATCCTGCTGTTCTCGTAGAAGTGTTTCTCCAGTTTCAGAGGTATCCTGTCAAGCGTGCTCATGTAGGAAATGGAGCCTCTTCTGGCGGCGACGGACACGATAATGTCCTCCACGCTGATATGCTTAGACAGCACCCAATAGTCTTCCCAGGCGTCGAAGTTCATGAACCTGACATCTGCACTTACAGCGCTCTGCGCCATGAGCATCCGGATAGCCTCTTCCGACCTCTTATTGCAATGGCAGGTAAGGGTAAGGCTCAGCTCCTGGGACAGTTTGAATATTTTGCCTAACCAGACAGGAAAGCCCTTTTCCTTCTGAGCAAGCGGAGGGCATATCAACACGATTGCCCGGTGTGTGACCAGGGGTTTTTCGAAATGGCAGATAAAGATGTTCTTGTCCGTCGACTCCAGCAGGCTCTCTGTCTTCTCACCTATGTACTTTTCCAGAATGGTCGGCTTCTTGGGCCAGCCAAGCACGATGGTGTCTGCCATGATTTCCTTCGAGATGCGTGCTATCCCGCTGGCCACATTATAGTCGATTGTGGCTATAACGCTCACATCCGTTTCAGTGGCCGAGGCCATGACCACCGTTTGGTCTAGTTCTTTGCGCGCCTTCTGCAGGTTAGCCTCTGCATCGCTGTCGTTGAGCACCACCGAGAGCAGCGAGATCGGGTTGGGGGACTTCCTGTCCTTGATCAGCACGGCGAACTCCAGCAGCTTCCCGATGTTAGCGGTGTTGGCGACAGGCAAAAGGATATGCTCCTCCTGCAAGTCGCCCCTCTCCGTTGCCCTAGGCAGCGAGCCGTCTTCAGCCATAACAGTTTTTCTGGCGGCATGCTCTGTCACGAAGGAGGCGACGACACAGGTAGCCAGAATGAGGATGATAGTGCCGTTCAGGATGTTCTCATCCAGGATACCGGCATTATAGCCCACCAGGATTACGGCAAGCGTGGCTGCCGCGTGGGCGCTGCTCAGGCCGAAGATCAGGTTTCTCTGCACGCCTGTGTATTTGAGCACAAGCTGGGTCAGGAAAGCCGCTATCCATTTCCCTGCAAGGGCCACCACCGTTAGAGTGGCGGCAACGATCAGCGCCGCCGGTCCGCTCAGGATAACGCTCACGTCAACCAGCATGCCCACGCTTATCAGGAAGAAGGGGATAAAGATGGCGTTGCCGATAAACTCAATGCGGTTCATCAGGGCCGAGGAGTGCGGTATCAGGCGGTTCAGGGCAAGCCCGGCCACAAAGGCCCCGATGATAGGCTCCACCCCGGCAACCTCTGCCAGAAACGCCGCAAAGAAAACAACCGACAGCACAAAAATGTAGTGGGAGGTGCTCTCGCTTTCCAGCTTCCGGAAAAACCATTTGGCAATACGCGGGATCACCAGGAACATAATGGCCGAAAATATAGCCAGCGAAGTAATAAGCCGGATCCAGAATGCCTGCCCCAGGCCACCCTGGGAGGAGCCCACAATCACAGCCAGGATCACAAGCACCGCCGTGTCCGTGAGAATGGTGCCTCCCACTGTCACGGCCACCTCCTCCCTTTTGGAGATGCCGAACTTGCTCGCTATGGGGTAGGCAACCAAGGTATGCGTGGCAAACATGCTGGCGGTCAGAAAGCTGGCGTCCGCTTCATAGGCCAACAGGTAATAACAAACCGGAAAGCCGATAGCCAGAGGAATGATGAAGGTAAAGAAGCCAAACAGCAGGCTCTTGTATTTGGTTTTCTTGAACTCATTCATGTCCAGCTCCAGACCGGCTATGAACATGATGTAGAGAAGGCCGATGGTGGAGAAGAGGTTCACAGCAGAGTTCCGTGCCAGGATGTTAAGGCCGTAGGGCCCGATGATGACACCGGCAAGGATCAGGCCGATGATGCCCGGGACCCTGATTACCTTCAGCAGAATGGGGGCGAGCAGAATGATAAAGAGTATCAGGGAAAAGATAAGCACTGAGTTGTCGAGGGGGGTATCGAACTCGTGTAGGAGATGTTCAAAGAAGCCGTTGTCCATGTTTTTATTGTGGTTGTGTCTTTTAAAGAGGCTCTCAGCTACCTTCAGCAGAAGAATCGCCTGATAATCGGTTTCACCGATTATGCGCTGCTGTCAAAGATAATGATAAACAAGGAACGGTCTGCCCTGTACAGCCGCCGCACGCATGGGAAGGACAAAGGGTGTAGGACAAGCCAGGAGGGAAGCCGCTGTAACTGTGCTTACGAAAATTAACGATTCAAAGAGAGCTAAAGTGGAGCATGCTGGGCTTTTTGAAATAGTGCTGGGCACCGACGGAGGGGAACTGGCCTGGTGGCAGAAGTCGGTGCGGGCGATAGCGGTGTTCTTCGCCGCTTTGGTGATTTTTCGTGCCGGCAATACCCGTATACTCGGTAAAAGCTCTGCTTTCGATATTGTCCTTGGTGTCGTGTACGGCGCTGTTTTGAGCAGGGCCATTACCGGCAACTCCCCTTTTTTACCCACCCTGGCAGCTGCTTTGGTGTTGGTGCTCAAAGCAGTAGCTGCTGTTGCCTATCGCTCTGACTTTGGGTTCGGCAAACTTGTGAAGGGAAAGTCTGTGAAGCTGATAGTGGAAGTCAACCGAAAGCAGGAAGTCCTGAGGAAGCATAGCATTGAAAAGAATGATGTTGAGGGGGTCCCTGCGCAAGTCCGGCAACAAAGGTGACCTGAATCGTATAAAGTGAGCTTATCTGGAGCGAAGTGATGAGATAAGCTTTATCTTATATGATGGAACAGAACAAAAGTAGCATTGCCCTACTTAGCTGTCTCTTGCATCAAGGAGACGTACCAAAGCCAGGGCTTCTGCGTTGAAAGCTATGAGCGGCTACTGCACAGTTCGGCCGCAGCGTCGGGAATCTGAGGGCGAGCTGTGCCAGGAACTTGAAATAGTATAGAAATGAATGTTGTCGACATGAGGACGGGCTACCTGCTCGCTGGCTTTTCTGATTTTGAGTCGGCTCTTGCAGCCACAGAGGAGCTTTGCGGAAAAGGGTTCAGGGTAGCTTACCTGAACGAGACGAGCCATGTGAGGGAACAGGAGGTAAAAACCTTCGCCAGGAGCTTTGAGGCTGCGGACGGAAGCAAGTACCAGAACTACCATTTTACAAGGAGAGAGCAAGCGAAGGCAGGGGCAAAGGAAAGCTTCAGGACCGCTCTGGAAGTTTTAAAGGAAAAAAACAGCTTTAAGCCCAGATATATTATTGTTTTCAATCCAAAGTGAATGTGCCTTTCATATCGGAGGCTGCTGCTCCTGCTTCTAAGACAGCCATTTGCCCTGAAGCATGACTGTAGCCCCGCTGCCCCTGAGGCAAAGGCCTCACGGAAAAACAACGTAGAAGGTAAAACCATGAAAAGACTGTCCCTCCAATGGCTCTACAGCCTCGTCTTCCTCATCTTCCCCATGCTCGCCAGCTGCGCACTTACCCTTGATCACCTGCTTGGGGTCGGGTTCTGGCTGTCTCTTCTCATCATCGCGGAGGCCTTGACTGTCTCCTGCTTCTTTTTCAGGCTGTCCCGGATGGGCTAAGGAGAAGGTGTACTGGCAGCTACCCCTGCAGGCGCAGCCGGGCCGTTTCGTTGGGATGCTGCTTGAGCCGGTGCGCACGGAGCCGGTGTCAGGGCTTGGCCTGACCGTTGTCGGGCCTCTCGATGCCGAGCTGCCCTGCCCGCTTTTCCCACCTCTCGCGGGCCCACTTCTGCAGGTCCTCCACCGCGTCGAACTCATCGGTGATCTCCAGGCCCAGCAGCGTCTCGATGATGTCCTCCACCGTCACCACGCCCGCCGTGCCGCCGTACTCGTCCACCACCAGCGCGATGTGCTCCTTTCTCTCCATCAGGCGGGAGAACAGCTCCGGCACCGGCATGCCCGGGTGCACGGCCTGGATAGGGCGCTTGATCTCGGCCAGCGAGAGCCCGCCCTGGCCCTGGATGATGCGCTGCAGCACCTCGTCCTTGAGCACAAAGCCCGTGATGTGGTCGATGGAGTCGTCGAAGACGGGGATGCGGGAGAAGCGCATGTTGGCCGAGTTGTCATAGAACTCCCGGATGAGCTGCTCCTCGGGGGCCGCCTTGATGACGGTGCGGGGCGTCATGATGTGGCTGGCCAGGATAACGTTGAAGCGCAGCACGTTGTTGATGACCCGCGACTCGTCCTGGTGCAGGATGCCCTCCTTTGTGCCCATCTCGGCCATGGCCGTGAAGTCGGCCCGGCTCAGCACGCTCTTTCCCTTGTCCTGCTTGAGGCGCTTGGTGATGAACTGGGAGAAGAGGATGATGGGGTAGAGCGGGGAGTATATCAGAATCTTAAGTGTGCGCACGGTGAAGGGAGTGAGCTGGCGCCAGTAGTTTGCCCCGAGTGTTTTAGGTATTATCTCCGTGAGGATGAGGATGACGATGGTGAGCACCACCGAGACAATCGTCAGTGCCTCGTCTCCCCATATCAGCTGGGCCTGCGCGCCCACGCCTGCGGCCCCGATGGTGTGGGCGAAGGTGTTGAGGGTGAGAATGGCGGCCAGCGGCCGGTCGATGTTGTCCTTGAAGTGCTGCAGGTCCTCACCGAGCGAGGGGTCCTGCTGGCTGACCACGCTCACATGCGAGGGGGTGATGCTCAGCAGCGAGGCCTCCAGCAGGGAGCAGAGGAAAGAAAAGACCAAGGCGATTGTTAGGTAAAGAAGCAGTAGACCCATTGAAAAGACTGTGTTGTCAGGTTTGAAGTTACTAAAATAAGGCCCAAAAGGCCAACGGCTATGCCCCCAGCTCCACCCCCATGGCCAGCAGGGCGAGCAGCACGACCCCCAGGCCAATCCGGTAATAGCCGAAAAGCCTGAAGCCGTAGCGGGTCAGAAAGCCGATGAAAAAGCGGATGGCGGCCATGGCCACCACAAAGCCCACCAGGTTGCCCAGCAGCAGCAGCTTCAGGTCCTGGGGGGCAACCGCCTCCAGGCCTGCCTGTATCTTCGCCCAGTCGAGGCGAACCAGGTCCCCCACCTCCAGCCCAAGCAGGCCGGTGGTGAGCTTGTAGGCCCCTGCCGCCAGCATGGTCGGCACGGCCAGGAAAAAGGAGAACTCGGCGGCGGCCTTCCTGTCCACCCCCTGCGTCAGCCCCCCGACAATGGAGGCCGCCGAGCGCGACACGCCCGGCACCATGGCCACGCACTGGCAAAGGCCGATAACCAGCGCACTGCCGTGGGAGACGTGCTCCCTCCGGGCGCGGGCAAACCACCTGTCCACGAAAAGCAGCACCACCCCGCCGGCAATGAGCATGAGAGCCGTGACGAGCACGCTCTCGAGCAGGGCGTCGATGACATCGCTGAGCAGCAGCCCGAGGAAGGCGGCGGGGAGGAAGGCCAGCAGCAGCTTGGCGTAGAAGGCGGGCCCCTGCACAAACCGCCTCCAGTACAGAACCACCACCGAGAGGATGGTGCCGAACTGGATGTTGACGGTGAAGACCTTTGTTATCGGCAGTTCGCTGATGCCCATCAGGCTGGAAGCGACAATCAGGTGCCCCGTGGAGGAGACGGGCAGAAACTCAGTCAGGCCCTCGAGGATAGCCAAAAGGACGGCTTGGGTATAGCTCATTGCGTCAGCTTTTTCATACAGAGGCCCTTGCCCGGAGACTCCGCATACAGGGGGCGCAACATGGGATGGGCTGGTTCACGTGATACAGGAGGCGGCCCCTTAGTCACCTCCCCCTGAACTTCTTGGCGATGAAGTAGACAATCAGCACGATGATAACGATGATGATAAGCGCGGTCCACATGCCGAACTCAAACACGTCGCCGACAAAGTCACAGCCGCCGAGCGTGAGGGAGAATAAAAGGAAGACGAGGCTGTAGAGCCACCGAAGAGAGAAGTTTTTCATGGTTTTATCAGTACATGGTTATTTTCTGAGGCCTCCATCTGGCTTTCAGTGAGGCCGCAATATATGAGAGTACCCGATTTGAAGGGCGTAGGTTACGCCTGGCCAGTAGGGCCGTTTCATTCTACATTTTTGTCATCCTGTTAAGGATCTTGTGGGCTAGTAGCAAAGGCTTAACCTCCCATCTACCAGGTTTCCTAACAGAATGACAGTGAATTTAACTTCTTATTCTTAGAATGAAACGGCCCTAACGCCTGGCCAGGGCGCAGTGCAAATGGCAGCAACGAACCACGCGGTTGGATACCCGTAAGACTATACACGAACTAAACAACCATAATTATGAAAAGAGGTTTCCTATGGATGCTCCTGGCGGTTGGGGGGCTCACTGCCTGCAACAACCCGGAAGGGAGTGTGGAGAATGACACCATGGCCGATGCGACCGAAGACACCGCTGTCGTTTATGAGGATGAGCGTGGGGCGGTGGCAGCGGACGGTGTGGAGGTGGTCGATGTAGAGGAGGAGTTCTGGGCTGACGTGGACTGGGACGCCCCTGTTGCGCAGGACCCTGAGATGTCAGCCGCCGGTGTGGAGCTGCGCTCCGGCAACCGGTACAACATCTACACGCTGGAAGACCGGGTGCTCTTTGACACGGACAAGGCAGAAATCAGGCCTGAGGGCGTGCAAAAGCTGCAGGAGATAGCACGTGAGATAAAGGAGCTGCCGCAGAAGGGCCCTATCCGCGTATTCGGGCATGCCGATGCCCGCGCCGGCAACGAGTACAACAAGGAGCTCTCAGCCGAGCGGGCCAGGGCTGTGCAGGACTGGCTTCAGGGCACAGGGGGCATTGACGCCGGCCGCTTGTCTATCGAGGCGATGGGCGAGACCGCTCCAATAGCCACGAATGAGACAGCCCGGGGGCGCCAGCTGAACCGTCGCGTGGCTATTTTAGTGGTTACGGGTGAGTAGTAGCCGCCTCAATAGGCTCTATAGCCTCCCGCGGCGGCTTCACCCCCTCTGGTAAAACAGCCATGTCTCCTTCAGGAGGAAGTCCAGTACCTCGTTTTCCCCAGGAAGAGGACGGCAACAGGCCCGAGAGCAAAGGGCTTGTGTACCGGCAGACAGTGCTGCATTGACCTAACAAAAGTTTGGGTTCTCTTGCTTTCTCTAGGGGCAAGTGCCGGCTCATGCGTTAGCCGTCTTTCATGATGACGCTTATCTGGCCGCTGCGCTCCAGGTAAGCAAACCTGATGTCGCCCAGGTCGCCCTTGCTGCCCGACTCGCGCATGGCCTCCCGGAGATCGTCCTCTGTAATGCTGTGCTTTCTGAGCGTCTGCCGCTGCAGCTTCCCCTCCTCCACTAGCTTTACGTGCTTGCCCTTGGCAAAGTCGCCGAAGCCGAAATCAGAATGAAAGGCGACAGCAGCCAGCCCCTTGTGCAGCAGCACCAGCACTAAAACAGCCACCAGGGTAGGGAGGAAGGGAGAGTTGCCGGTGACGGCCCGGCTCAGGACAGAGCCGTAGATAATCCCCAAAACTATGTCGAAAGCAGAGTTTTTGCCGAAAATGCGCTTGTTGCCAATTCGGAGGATCACCAGGGCGGCAAAAAAGACCACCACGGCGCGCAGAGACATCTGCCACCACGTGAGCGTCTCTGCGTCAGTTCCGAGAGCTGTTTCGTAAATCTCAACCATACTACCCCTCCTCAAACGGGGACTTTCCAGAAACGTTCTGGAGCCATGCTGGGCCACTGCCTGCTCTTCCGAAGGGCCCCTGCATCACCTTCCCCTAAACAACCTGAAAAAGAAGCAGAAGGTAAGCAAGCCCTCCGCGATGATGAGAAGAGGCAACCAGAACCCGACCCCAAGCAGGTGGCTAAGGGAAAACGCGCAGCTGGCGAGCGTAAGGAAGAAGGAGAGCAATAAGAGAAAAACGAGGAAATAGAGCCACCGAAAGGGTAGGGGTTTCATGGTTTTATCTTGCACGTTGTTTTCCCCTCAGTGTCAGAGGGGCTACGGTCATGCTATTACAGGGGTACCCGTTTTTGAGGGAGAAGGTTGCGGTTCCCGCTGCTTCAGGTGCAACTGCTGGAACAGGAAGTTCATATCACCCCGAACCAGCTCATCCCGGCCAGGGCGCAGAGCAGCACCCCGGCACAGGCCTCGGCGTAGTTCTGCCACCGGGCCGCCAGCTTCCCGCCCGCCCACATGCCCAGCCAGGTGTAGAAAACGGAGAAGGCGGCGATGGCGGCCGCCAGCAGCAGCGGCGAGAGCTCCCCGGGCCGGAGGCCGAGGCTGAAGCCGGCCACCAGGTTGTCCAGGCTCAGGCCCAGCTCCAGGACCACCAGCCCCTTCCAGGTGGTGAGGCGCCGGGCCATCTTCTCATCCGTGCTGGCGGGCCTGGTGGCCGCGTAGAAGGCCACGCCCGCCAAGCCCAGCAGGATGAGCACCGAAAGGGCGGAGGCGGCCTCCCCGACCAGGGTGGAGGCCTGCTCGCCGATCCAGTACCCCACCAGCGGCATACCGAACTCGAAGACGCCGAACACCAGCAGGACCCGCCACCGGCGGGCCTGCCGGCCCAGGGTGCCGATGGCCAGGGCGGCGGCCAGGTTGTTGGAGCCTATCACCAGCCCCGAGAATAGCAACGTAGTGAGCATGAACTTTTAAATATGGAGCGCCCCTTCTTTCCCCTTTTGTCACCCGGAGAGGGCACGTGGCTCAGGTCGGGGCACACTGTCACAAAAGACGGGAAAAAGGCCGGGAGCCGCTGACTTACTTTCAGCGGCTCCCGGCCTTTTTCCCTGTCCCTCCTGGCTGGCTGGCAAAGACGCTGGGCAGGAGGGACTTCAGCAGTCTGTCTTCTTTTAAAGTTTGTCTATCCACTCCTTGATTTCGTGCTTGGCCTTGCCCAGCTTCTGCTGCAGCCTGCCCAGCCACTCATCCTGCTGGCCCTCCCCATAGGTGAGGTCATCGTCAGTTAGGTCCCCGTAGCCCTGCTTCATCTTCCCTTTCAGCTCGTTCCAGTTGCCCTTTGCTCTGTATTCTGTCTCGTCCATGGTGCTTGTCGTTTGGTTAAAGTTTGTTTACAGCTTAGCTAACGCGACCCGCAACGGAAGGTTTTGACCCCCTCTCCCCACCGGCGCGCCAGGCTCTCTCCGGGACCGGGGGCAGCCGGCAGGCGCATCAGCATGAACAATTCGCGCAGACTCCCGTTGTTTATGCTATGACACATGCAAACATGGGCATGTTTGCATGTATTTGGAAAAGGAATCTAAACCGAATACAAACCAAAGACGAAAACCATGAAAAAAACGCTTTTACTTTCCGCTATGTCTCTGGCGCTGGGCTTCTCGGCCTCCGCCCAGGTAACCGATGAGGTGCTCGACCGCAGGCCGCAGACAACGGCCCCTGTCGCCGCGGAGGCCATACAGGAGGGCAACTGGCTGGTGGGCGCCAGCATCGCCAACATCGGCCACAACTTCAAGTCCGAGACATTCACGCTCGACGTGGCCCCCAGGGCCGGCTACTTCATCAGCGACAACGCCGTCATCGGCGCCCAGGTGCAGTTGGGGCTCTCGGTCTACGACGGCGGGGAGAACTGGCGCTACGGCCTGACCCCGTTTGTGCGCTACTACTTCCCGGAGGGGGCCTCGCCGTCGAGCCGGTGGTTCGGAGAGGCCGTGGTGGGCCTTGCGGGCAGCTCGGAGGAGGACAGCGACGGCGATGCCATCCTCTCCCGGGTGTACGGCGTGCGGGGGGGCTATGCCCACTTCGTAGCCCGGAACGTGGCCCTGGAGGGCACCCTGAACCTCATCCGCAGCAGCGCCAACATTGAGACGGGCAACGCCGATACGGGCCTGTCCGTGTCGGTGGGGCTCCAGATCTTCCTGCCCGGCAGGAACAACTAAACCGACGGTAGGAACAAAGCGGCACCAACAAGAAAGAGCCGCCTGCGTGTTGCAGGCGGCTCTTTCTCCGTTCACTACTAAATCGAAACCCTTATCCACAGCAAGATACGCATTCTGCCCCGGAAGAACCAAAAAACTCTTTATTTTTAACGGCTGTAGTAGAAAGAAAAGGCTACCCACAGCGGCACTGCTTTGGAGTTGCCGGCTCGTACTTTGTACCTTTGAGGTAAACAATGTCCCACAGGCCGTTTGGCCCTACAGAAAAGTGACTAGATGAAGCTACCCAGCCACCTGGTGGACCTACTACGACCCCGCCCACGATGTGCTGACGGTGGAGTGGCCCGGCCATGACGGGACCCTTGCCTCCGTGCTGAAGAACGCCATGGACGAGGTGACGGCCGCCCTCCGGCACTACGACATCGGCAACCTTCTGCTCGACGCCAGGAGCGCCGGCACTGTGGCCCAGGGTTCCGGGCTGGCAGCATGGGGCGGTTTTCTGGAAGAGCTCAGGGAGACGCGCGTCAGGCGGGTGGCCCTTCTTGTGCATGCCGCGGCCGCCAAAGACCGGCAGCTGCGGCATGCAGGCCCAACAGCAAGTCTCCCATACCTGCCACCCCTTCCTGCGGCTGAACGTGGCGCTGGGCTGGCTGAGCGCCTGAGGCCGCTACCGCCTGAAGCCCTCCCGGTCAAAGAAGTTCGCCGCCGGGTCCTTTGATGTTCTGTCCCTGGTCTCCGGCCCGCCCTCAATCTTCGTTTCCCGCGGGGTGTCGTAGACCACCGTCTTCTTCCCCCAGCCGCGCACGCGGGAGGTGTCCTTTATCTCGTCCTGGCCGCGGCCGCCGACGATGGTCACGGTGATGCCTTTGTCCACCTGGCCGCTCACCTCGAACACGTCGTTCTCGGCCAGCCCGTGCAGCACGACCTCCTCCGTCTCTGACCGCCGGAAGACCCGGTGGTAGGTCACCTCGCCGTCGGACTTGCGCCGCACCGTCACCTCCGTCTCCTCGTCACTCAGGCGCACCACCTCGAAGAGGTCCTCCCGGTCCGTGCCCACCACCAGCACCTTTTTGGCCAGAATGTCATAGAACTCCCGGGCCGCCTGGTCCAGCCTGTCCCTCCTGCTTTTCAGCTGCTGTGCCATCTCCTGGCCCTGCAGCGCGTACACGTTCTCCGGCAGCCTGCGCACGGCTTTCTCTATCACCTCATCGGTGATTTGCCGCTGCAGCACCTGGGCCAGGGAGTCGAACTGCTCCCGGCTCACCTGGGGCAGGGCGCGGGCGTCGATGAACTCGGAGTTTATCATCAGCGCCTTCACGTCTTCATACTCCCCGCTGAAGGACTCGAACTTGCGGATGGCCCACTTGCGGCTCAGCAGCCAGGAGAGCGCCCCGCCGCCGAAGCGGTAGAAGGCGTTGTCCCGGTCCTTGGGGATGGGGCGGTAGAAGTGCTCCCCGCCCTCCTTGTACTCGGCCCACTCCCACTGCCCCACGTGGCGGTCCCAGTCCCCGATGAGCAGGTCCAGGAGGCGGGCCCTGGCGAAGGCCAGCTGGTCGATGAAGTGGTCGTCCTCCCCGTAGCGGTGGTTGAGCATTTTGTTGGAGCCCACGATGTCGTGGGCCCCCTCCACATCCCCCACCAGGGCGCGCTTGTCGTTGAACTTCTCCTCCAGCATGTAGAGCCTGTCGCTCAGGCGCTCCTCGTACTCATCGAAGCCCTCCTCGCCCGGCTTCACGTACACCAGCCGCGGGGTGGCGTGGGGGACGCCCGCCGCCTCGGCCAGCGGGGCCACCACCAGCGCCCCGTAGGGGTTCAGGGCCGAGGTCTGGTCCCGCACCCAGTTGGCCAGGAAGGTTTTGCGCAGCAGGGGCGGCAGGACGCCCGCCGGCCGCTTGTCCACCGTGCGCAGCGAGTAGGTCATCCCCTCTTCGCTCTCCAGGGCCGCGTTGACCGTCTGCATGCCCCCGCCGATTTTCTCCACCTCCAGGCCGCCCATCACCGCGTCCGGGTCCAGGACAGGCACGGTCACCGGCGTCGTCCATGATTCCCGGTGGCGCCCCCCCCAGAGCAGGCGGTGCAGGAACCCGCGCCTGTAGTGGCTGCCGGCCTGCACCGTCACGCTGTCCACCGTAGAGGGCGACTGCTTCAGCCGCCGGTACTCGGCCGGGTCGGTGATAGGTGTCTCGGCATAGAAGTTCTTTTTGGCGCAGCCGAAGGAAAGGAGCAGCAGGAAAAGGAAAAGGGCGGAAAGTTTCAAGAAAAGGTTGAGTTTAGGTTTAAAAAAGCGAATACGCATGGTAACAACTACATGTGTTCCCTTGGAAATGTTTCCGGCCTCGGGCAGAGGGGCGGGGGGTACGCGGGCGCAGGGCCGGGCCGGGCAGACTTTTCACGGCATGTGACGTACAAGCAAATGCCCTATGCACCAAGTAGCGGCGGCTTCAGCTCAGCACCTCATGTCACACCCAATCGTTTCGAGTAAAAACAGCCCCCGCCGGATCGCCGCCCCGGTGTGCGCGCTCCTGCTTCTTTGGGTTTGCCTGGGTGTTTCTGCCCCGGCGGCGGCCCAGAATGTGGCCTCTGAGGTGCCTTACTACTCCTACGGCTCCGGCATCGGCATCAGCTCCAAGGATAGCCTGTTCCTGCTCAACATCCGCTTCCGGGTGCAGAACAGGGTGTCCTATAAAACGGAGAGCGCGCAGGACCTGCGCCCCGACGAGCTCCAGGCCAGGGTGCAGCGGCTCCGGCTCCGGCTCGACGGCTTTTTCTACAGGCCCGAGCTGGTCTACGTCATCCAGCTGGGCTTCTCAGACCAGGACATGGCCGTCTCCCCCGGCAACCCGACCCCGGCTATCCTGAAGGACGCCGTCATCTTCTACCGCATGGGCAGGCGTGTCTCCCTCGGGTTCGGCCTTACCAACCTGCCGCGGAACCGGCAGGCCGTTGTCTCCTCGGGTGACCTGGAGCTGGTGGACCGCTCGCCGATTACCGCCGCCTTCGGCATCCAGCGCGACTTTGGCCTGCAGCTCTACTATTACAACAACATGGGCAGCCTGTACTATGCCCTTCGCACGGCCGTGACGGCAGGCGAGGGAAACAACGCCCTCAACTCAAACGAGGGGCTTTCCTACACGGGAAGGGTGGAGCTGCTGCCCTTGGGCACCTTTGAGAGCTGTGGAATTGCAATGTTTTACTGGAGACTTTTTCAGGCAGCCACAGCTTGGCTGTACAACTGGTTTTCATATTGGCAAGGAGTCAGGTAACCCAGGGCTGAATGCCTCCTTTTCCGGTTGTAGAAACTCTCAATGTACTCAAACACGGCCAGCTTTGCCTCTGCTATGGTGGCAAACTTGTGGTGGTACACCATTTCGGTCTTCATCGTCTTAAAGAAGCTCTCGGCCACCGCGTTGTCCCAGCAGTTGCCCCTTCTGCTCATACTCCGCAGCACAGGCATCCCCTCTAACTGCTCCTGAAAGGCGCTGCAGGCGTACTGCACGCCCCGGTCAGAGTGAAACAAAAGGGAGTGGAACAGGGGCCTGTTTCTCACCGCCATCTGCCAGGCCGCCACGGTGGTCACTTCCGCATCCATTGCTTCACTCAGCGCCCAGCCCACCACTTTCCTGTCCGCAAGGTCCAGCACCACCGTCAGGTACAACCAGCCTTCCCCGGTCCTGATGTAGGTTAAATCCGACACCCATTTCTCTGCCGGTCTCGCCGCATAGAAGTCCCTTGCCAGGTGATTCTCCGCCACTGTACAGGCATGGCCGGAGTCGGTGGTCTGCACCCGGTACTTCTTCCGCACGATGCTCTGAATATGATGTTTCTGCATCACTCTGGCCACGCGCGGACGGGACACCTGGATACCCTGCTCTCTGAGTTCAACGGCAATCCTGGGGGAGCCGTAGCGGCACTTGCTCTGCTCATGAACCTGTTTAATCTGCTCCACAAGCTCCTGCTCTTTCTGCTCCCTTAGGCTAACGGGGTGTTTGAGCCAGTAATAGTAGCCGCTGACGCTCACCTTGAGCACGCTACACATCCTCTCGACGGGGAATTGGTTCCGGTGCTCCTTTATAAATCCGAATACCGCCCGTCTCCCCTGGAGAAGATGCTCACCGCCTTTTTCTGTACAACCAACTGTTAACTAACTGCTAATGAGCTTCTAAGGAAGAGCTTGTCCAGTTCCTCTTTGTTAAGCTCAAGGGCATATAGCTTTTTCTCGATCTGTTTTAGTTTCAGCGCTTTCTGCTTTTGGCTGCTGACCTGAGCCAGCTCTTTTTTATAGGGTTCTCTTTTGATGACCATATTCCAGATAATGACAGCCAGTTTTCTTGCCGTGGCGATAATAGCTGCGATGCGCCCTTTCCGGAAAGCGATCCTTCTGAAGAAGGGAGTAAGCTCATGATTCTTGTGGTTGCCGATAGCGTTGGCCGCATGGCGAAGGGCCTTGGCGATATAGTTCTTTCCCGAAGGCGTGCGGTTGCTGATCACCCGCCCGCCGCTTACCTTGTTGTTGGGCACCAGCCCCAGCCAGCAGGCAAAGCTCTTTGCCGTCGGGAACCTGTGCAGGTCATGGCCCATGTTAGTCAGCAGGCACAGCACCGTGTTAAAGCTGATGCCATTAACGGCAAACAGGTCGGTCTGGAAATAACGGAAGGCAAGGTGCGGCAAATCGAAGCCGGGCGCGTGCTTGCCCCGCTTTTTCCTGTTGGCTTTCAGCTGCCTCTCCTCCTCGGCCGGTACTTCTGTCTCAGGCGCGTATTTGACCAGGAACTGCTCTATGACTTGGTCGCACTCCTTTAGCTTGCTCTCATAGAGCCTGTAGAAATCCAGGCAGGCCTCCAACTCGAACAGCAACTCTTCCCGCCACCAACCATGCAGCGCCCCTGCGATCTCTTGGCGTGACCTCTTTACACGTGTGCCCGCCAGCGAAGCCAGATACTCCGGGTCACGGGCCCCTGAGAGGATGGCTTCGATGATGGCCATGCCGGATTGGCCGGTGATGTCATTGAGCACCACATCCAGCCGGATATTCATCAGGCGCAGGCACTTCTGCATTTTGCTGCTGTAGCGGGCGGACTGTTCCACCAAATGCTGCCGATGAAAGTAATAGGTGCGCAGCTGCTGAAAAGTGTCGCTGAGCAGCAGGCTGCCCGACAGCAGGCCCAGGGAGTGAAGTTTCTGTATCCATTGGCAATCCAGCACATCCGTCTTTCGCCCCTTCACGTTCTTGGTCTGGCTGCCCGGCACCAGCAGCACCTCGAAGCCCGCCTGCTGCAGGGCATTAAACAAGGTTTGCCAGTAACTACCGGTGCTCTCCATGGCAATGGTCGTGACTCCACAGGCCTGGAGGTGGCTAATCAGCTGCTCGTGGTCTTTGGTGCAGACACCGAATTCACGCACATTTTCTCTCACCTGATCCACGGCAACCATATGGCTGCGCGAGCCCACATCGATGCCGGCGGCATGCGGGTGAATGATGCTAAAAGGTATTTCCTGCTTTCCCATAACTGAAACCCATAACTGAAAAAAATAGTGACTTCAGGGAAGGCCATGAATAGTTAACAATTTTCTGTACGGGATTCTTCAGAGAAGATCACCAGTTCATTCATCAAATGCCCCTCCACAGGAAGAGCATAAGGCATTCCGGCCCAGATTTTAGGAAGGACTTAAACAGTGCCATTAAAAGCGCGGGGCTCGCTGAAGTCCCGGCCAATTTAGGGATTATGTCGGAAAGGTTGTATTGGCCATTCCACAGCGCCGGCGCTGTATACTGATTTTAGGATATCGCGCTCTAATTGCGCCTCCTTCAGCTCCTTCTGTAACCGCTTTATCTCCCTTTGCTCGTCTGTCATCCCTTCTATGGACCGGACTGGCGAGCTGTCCTTCTGCCGCCATTTGCTCAACCGGCCGGGATCCATGCCCAGTTCATCAGCCACCTCTTTTACTGATCCCCTCGCATAGGAGAGGTCAATGGCCATCCGCTTAAAGGAGGCATCAAATAATCGTCTTTCCATAATAGTCAAATTTAGTACTTTACTTAAATCTGCCTATCAAAAGCCTCCAGTCAAATGTAGCAAGTTCACAGGGGGGACTACTATGAGGGGGACCTGGAGCGCGAGGAGAGGCCAAAGGTCGCCCTTGGCATTACCTGTAACCTCAACCACAACACGACCGGTACCGGCGGCGGGTCGCCGACGCCTTTGCACGAGTCCCGGAGCCTGTATACCCTGATGGCGGATTTCCTCCTCAAGTACCGGGGCCTCTCCCTGGGCTTTGAGCACCTCTCCGGCAGGGCCGACGGCACGCCGGTCACCCGAAACGAGGACGGGGAGGAGAGCTATGTGTATGTGGGGCGGGGCCAGAACTGGCAGCTGGGGTATGTCTTCCGCAGCGAATGGGGAGTTGCAGGCAGGTACGCGCGCCTGAGCCCGGGCAAGGGCATCAGGGCAAAGGCCGGCCCCGCCGAAGAGCTCACCCTCGGCGTGTCGAAGTACATCAAGGGGCACCGGCTCAAGATACAGTCGGACCTGACGCAAAGGACGCAGCTTTCCGCGGGTGGGGCCCCGGGAGGCAGGGACAGGCACCTGCTGCTGCGGCTTCAGCTGGAGGTGGGGCTCTGAACGCCTCCTGGCTGCCGTCCGGCCACTGCCCTTTCAGAGCTCATCTTGTGGAAAAAAAAATAAAGAGCGCCCTTGGATGAAATAGGGGCAGATTTTTACTGACTGCCCCAAAAACAGAAAAGTGGCTCTGCTTCATCCATTGGTGGTTTAAAACGTTTTCCTACAGGATGAACTTTTAGAGGGGGCTTAGCGCAAAACAGCCCCTTTGCCACTCAGGGCCGCCTCACCAGGACTTTGTCTATTTTGGCACTGTCCATGTCTATCACCTCCAGCTCCAGCCCGCCCCACTGCAGCCTTTCCCCCTCCTGGGGGATGTGCCCCAGCTCGCTGAGCAGCAGGCCCGCGACGGTCTGGAAGGGGTAAGCCTGCCCGCCGTGCGGCAGCCCGAAGTAGCGGAGGAAGTCATGGAAGGCGCAGTGGCCGTCCACCAGCCAGCTTCCGTCCTCCCGCGGCTGGATGTGCCCCGCCTCGCCGGCCTGCGCAACATCGCCCACCAGCGCCTCCAGGATGTCGTTCATGGTGACGATGCCCATCACCGTGCCGTACTCGTCCGTGACAAGGCTGTAGTGCACCCCGGTGCTCTTAAAGTGCTCCAGCGCCCTGTAGGCGGAGGTGGTCTCCGCCAGGTAGCGCACAGGCTTGAGGTAGCGGCCCAGCTCAAAGCCCGTTTCCTGCAGGGGCGTGAACAGGTCCTTGAGGAAGACGACCCCGACCACGTTGTCTATACTGCCCTCAAAAACAGGGTAGACCGAGTAGAGCGAGGAGCCGATGAGGGCACGGAGGGCATCGGGGCCTTCCCGCAGGTTGAGGAAGACGATGTCGCCGCGGTACGTCATCAGGGAATCCACCCGCCGGTCCCCCAAAAAGAAGACCCGCTCCACGATGTCCTGCTCAATCTCCTGCACCTCCCCGCCGTGGGCCGCCTCCGCGACGATGGCCCTTACCTCCTCCTCGGTCACCCTGTTCTCGGCGGGCCTGACGCGCAGCGCCCGCAGCACCAGGTCGGAGGTGAAGGTGAGCAGCCAGACGAAGGGGGCGGCTACTTTGGAGAGCAGCTGCATGGGCCGGGCGACAAGGGTGGAAACGGACTCCGGGTTGGCCAGGCCGATGCGCTTGGGCACCAGCTCCCCGAGCACCAGCGTGAAGTAGGTGATGGCCACCAGCACCAGCACGAGAGCGGCGGTGTCGGCGAAGGGCCTGGCAAAGGCGAAGGAGGAGAGGAAAGCCTCCACGTCGCCGGTGATGTTCTCCCCGCTGTAGATACCCGTCAGGATGCCGATGAGCGTGATGCCGATCTGCACGGTGGAGAAGAACTTGTTGGGGGACTCGGCCAGCCTCAGGGCGGCCCTGGCCCCGGGGCTGCCCTTCCTGGCGGCGGACTCCAGCCTGATTTTCTTTGCGGACACCAGCGCAATCTCCGACATGGAGAAGACCCCGTTGAGGAGGATGAGCAGCAGTAGGATGAGTAGTTCCATTGTTTACGGGTTTGAAAAGCGGCGGCCCCAGGGAGGCTGGCGCCGTCGCGGTGATTGGCATTCTGCAGTATGCTAGCGCATGTTGGTCTTGGGGAACATCACCCGCTCCGGCTGGCTTTTGAGCTCGGCCATCATCCGATGGAAGAGCCTGCGCTTGACGGGCCCCGACTGCTTGGGCTCCACCAGGTAGCGCACACTCACCCGGATCCAGGTGTTGTCGTGGGCGCTGAAGGCCACCGAGCCGCCCGCCCGCACCTCCACCTCATCCACGGGCGTTTCCCGCAGGAGGCTGCGGTAGAGCTCCACCCGCCGCGCCATCTCCGGCCCGATGTCCTCCTGCACGACGCGCCGCATGGTTTCCCCCACCCACTGCAGGTCGCTCTCATACGAGACGAAGAGCCTGACCTCGTTCCAGATGTAGGGGAAGAGCGGCCAGGAGTAGTTGATCACGTACTCGCTGAAGACCCTGGAGTTGGCGAAGCGGATGACCCTGCCGCTGGGGTGGTCGCCGGTGAGGTAGTCGCCGCTGAACTCCCAGAGCGTGGTGTCCAGGTAGCCCAGCTCGATCACATCCCCCGTGGCGGGGCCTATCTTGATGCGGTCGCCCACCTCGTAGGGCTTGCGGACCAGGATGTAGACCCAGGCGAAGAAGCTGGTGATGGGGTTCTGCAGGGCAAGGCCCAGGATAAGGGAGGCGACCCCCAGCGACACCACGGCCGCGTACCAGTTGACAAACAGGACGGAGACGAGGATGAAGAAAATGAGCAGGGCGGCGGCCAGGTCCACGATGCGCTTCAGGTTATAGCGGGTGGCGGGGCTCTCCAGCCTGCTGCCCAGCAGGGACCTGAGCAGGCGGGCCGTGACCAGCACCACGGCCGTCAGCATGGCGCCGGCCATCAGGTTCTGCAGGAGCGGCAGGTAGCGGCCCCGGATGGGGAAGGCCTCCAGCCGGAAGAGGTAGTAAAGGACGCCGGCCCCCACGAATACCAGGCCGTACACCCAAAGGGCCGTTCGCTCCTCTTTCAGCGCAGCGGGCTCTTCCCCCTGCCTCCCCGGCTCCCCGGGCTTGTAGTGCTCGAGTGCCCTGCGGACCCTGGGGTTTCGCTTCAGCTCCTCCGTGTCCCTGCGTATCTCTGTTTCTCTTTCTTCCAAAGGCTTTCGTTAAAGGTGACGATGGCCCTGGATGTACACAGGCAGCCATTCGTACTCATACCCCGATAGCGGGGAAAGGTTAGGGCGCCTGCTTCCCAGTGCCTGTTGCTGCGCGGCAGCAGGCACTGGGAAGCAGGCTTTCACGCGCAAACAGCATGCAGGGGCGGTCACCGCCGTAGGTTCCTGCACAAAGGTGCCCGCGCTGTCAGCTCCGGTTTGTTCTCTTCAGGGTCTTACCGGACCCGCAACGGTGGCGGAACTATAGAAACGGGGCTATGGCAGCTTAAGCGGTGTTTCTGTTTTCCTCCCTGACAAACTCCAGCTCCTGCAGCGTGCACAGCCCGTTGCCGCCGCCCGGGTAGCGCACCCCGGCCACTTCCCGCTCGTCCACCTGCTCGCCCTGTATGACGACAACCAGTCTCCTCTCCCCCGTGTCCCGGTCTACGTGGTAGGCCAGGGCAGGAGCCTCGATGGCTAAGGGAGCATGATGGATGCCCGTTCCTTCGGATTCGATAAAGAACACTGCCCTTCCCGCCTCTACATCCTACTCAGTTGCGACTCTCTCCCGCAGGCAGGGGGTTTTCTGCCACTCTTTCATGTTGATGGAGCTCCACACACCCTGCTCGTTTTCTGCTTCTCTCATGGAAATAGTTTTAAATCTGTACGGTTGATACTAGCTTCAAAAGCCTAAAAGCCTCCAGTGGTAAATCAGGTGCCTCCCTTTCGGGCGCCTTAAATAACATACGGGGAAAGAACAGACGGGATGAGAGCCGCTTAGTTGCAGCAAAGTGTGACCGGGGGCAGCCAGGGAAACCTTTCCCGCTTTTCTCTAAATCACCAGTCCCATGCTTTTTGCCATGGCACTGCCAAAGGCATGGAAGCGCCCCCACAGAGCACTTCGAAGGGAGGCTCCGCATCCCCGCGCACAAAAAAACCCTGCAGAAGCAGGGAGTCTTTGCACTATGGGTTCCTTTATAAACGGGCCTGCACCCCTCATGTTACACTTTTCGGCGGGCAGCGGGCTAAAACCCAGCGTAAGGGAAAGAAGTAAGGTGTAGTATAAAGCCTGCACAGGCTGTCACCTCTAAACAAACAACGGATGCATAATATCTACGCCTTTTCCAAGCGCGTTGCCGTGGCGGCGCTTATCACAGGGCTTATTGCAGTGGGTTTTTACCTGCTGGGAAGCCATGGGTATTTCTTCCTGCTGATCTTCGCGGCCATACTCATGGCCGTGCTCTTCTGCGGCATGACCGACTGGGTGGAGGGGAAGACCCACATGAAGCGGGGTATCGCGCTGCTGCTCTCGGTGCTGTTCTTCTTCGGGGTGCTGGTAGGGGCTTTCTGGCTGCTGGCCCCCACCGTCGGGGAGCAGGTGGGCCAGATGCGGGAGACCCTGCCCGAGTCACTGGAACGGGTGCAGGGCTGGCTGGAGGAGCGCACCTGGGGCGAGCGCCTCGTCGAGGAGATACCCGAGGACCCGGAAAGCGTGCTTCCCGAACGGGGAAACATCGCCTCCGGCCTCCTGGGCGCCTTCTCCTCCACGCTTGGGTTCCTGGCCGACTTTTTCATCGTGCTCATCACCGCCCTCTTCCTGGCCTCCAGCCCCTCCCTCTACACCCGGGGCCTCTCCAAGCTCTTCCCCGTCCGCAGCCGGGGCCGGGTGCTGGAGGTGCTGGGCAAGTGCTACGCCATCCTGCGCAAGTGGCTGGTGGGCATGCTGCTGGCCATGGCCGCCATCGGGGTGAGCACCGCCATCGGCTACAGCCTCATCGGCCTGCCGCTCGCTTTTGCCCTGGCTTTTATCGCCTTCCTCTTCGCCTTCGTGCCTAACATCGGCCCCTGGATAGCAGGGGTGCCCGCCTTGCTCGTCGCCCTGACGGAGGGAGGGCAGATGGCACTGTACGTGCTCCTGATATACGGCGGCATTCAGATAGTGGAGAGCTATGTGCTCGCCCCCCTTATCTTTAAGCGGGCGGGTGACTTGCCGCCCGCCCTGCTGCTTTTCTTCCAGGTGCTGCTGGGCCTGCTGCAGGGCGGGCTGGGGCTGCTGCTGGCCGCCCCCATCCTGGCCGTCCTCCTGGTGGTGGTAAAGGAGCTGTACGTGGAGGACGTGCTGGAGGCGGAGCCCCTGGACGCAGGCGCCGCCGACACGCCGCACCGCCTGGGCGCCGGGTAGAAGGTGCTTCCAAGCCTGGAATAAGGCGGCATGCCGCAGCCGGCGGTGTGTGTGACCTGTCAGTAACCGTGCCTTTTGCAGCTTTTACGGCTTTCAACGGGGCACTTTGCTCTTCGCGCACGCGGAGGAGAGGATAACAAAGGGATGGGAAGAGGGGTATACAGAAACATGCTTTTTCATACAAAAGGGACTCTGGCGGCAAGCAGCGCCGTGAGTCCCTTTCTCATGGAGCCCGCCCACACCCCGGCCCCTTACGCCCCGCTTCTCCTCTACGCCGGACCACGCTGCTCCTTCCTCTTGTTCATGTCCATCACAAAGCGCCGGATGCCCCGGCCCTTCATGCGCATCAAGCCAAAGGTGATGCCGGCGGCAAGGGTCAGGGAGGTGACGTTGATACCGAAGGTAAGCAGGTGCTCGGCCCACTTGTCCCCCTCATCAAAACCGAAGATGAGCCTGAGCCCGAACCAGGCCGGGTACACGGAGATATGCGCCGTGGCGGCAAGGCCGATGAGCTCCCTTCGCCCGGCGTCATCCACGGCGCCCAGCCCGGCGGCGACGCCGATGGCGGTGGACAGCAAGAAGCCGGACACGGGGCTGCCGAACTCCTCCCAGCCGACAGGAGGCTTTGTAAAGACCGCCACGCACATACCTGCCAGCAGAATCAGGGCAGTGGTCAGCAGCAGCGCCAGCAGCCCCTGCCGCAGCAGGCGCCACTCCCTCAGCACCACTCCCAGGCCTGTTGCCAGCATGTGGTGGTGGTAAGGCAGAAACAGCAGGCCCGCGATGATGAGCGGCAGCATGTCCTGGACCATCCCGTAGGCCAGCAGCACGGAGGAGAGGAACACCCTGCCCACCAGGCTCCCCGTCACCTTCGTGAACTGCCAGAGCTCCTCGTACACA
The DNA here is from genome assembly GCF_010015475.1 of Pontibacter pamirensis. GTDB lineage: Bacteria > Bacteroidota > Bacteroidia > Cytophagales > Hymenobacteraceae > Pontibacter > Pontibacter pamirensis. The sequence continues at coordinate 21,516 of NZ_SSNI01000041.1, read as the reverse complement.
TCTGTCGTAGGCCTGGTGACAGGGTGGGTCTCCGTCTCCGGGGGCTCGGAGCCGAACAGGGACTCGGGGTGCTGGACGGTAAAGGTGTAGGTGTGGGGCTCGTAGCAGGAGGAGAGCATCAGGGCCTCGATAAACTCCTTGGCCTTTGGCGTGGCCGTCGCCACCTCCACCACGTCCCTGGTTTCCTCTTCCCGGTCGGAGAAGTACTCCGTTGCCTGGTGCATGGAGACGTGGGAAACCCCCGCCTCCAGCGCTATTTCCACCACTTCCCTCCCCTGTCCGGCAGGGGCCTTTACAGTCACTAATCGCATACAGGATTTTTCTTAATTTCAGGCTCCTCTTCTTAATTGTCAATGTAAAACAGTATACCCTGCCCTGCCGGAAAGGTTAGCCCTCCGGTTTACCGGGGGCGGAACGGCTGCACGGAAAATGACGTGCGTGCACGGCCAATATGGCAGGGAGGCCGTAGGTACAGAAAAAGCCTATGGTAAGCGGGACAAGAGCCCCGGCCAGGTGCGCCGTGTACCTGCTGCTCTCCCTGGTGTTGAGCGGCTGCCGGGTGGGAGTGTCTTTGTGAGAGGAACAGCTGTGGGTGCCTGCATCGCCGCCATCCTTGTTCTGATTGCTTTTCTGATGGAGCGAAGACGAAATGACGAAGGATAAAATACGGGTGGGGGCAAAGGGGGTCTTTCCTTTGCTCCCACCGATGAAGAGACTGAGAAGCAGCTGCACAGCCGTGTCCGGCTATGGCACCACCAGTCTGGTCCTGTGGCTCTGCCTCTGCAGCCTTGCCTCCTGGTCACAGCCTGCTCCGCTCCATTTCTCAGAAAGTACTTGGAACGGGTACCCGCCTGTTTTCACCCGGGCGTCCGGGACTATCCTCATCAGCGAAGATGAGGGGAGCATAGCCATTCAGGGGCGGAACTGGAAGCAGACTTACAGGATCGTCAGGAGGATTATGAGCGAAGGCGGCGTCACGGTGTACGGCTGTGAGGCCAGGTTCCGAAACGGCAGGGTCAGCTACGTCATCAAGCACGAGGCAACACGCAGGACCCTTACCCTTTACCCCCACAATAAGTACCTGAAAGCCAGCACAACGTTCTGGTTGAACCCTCCATGACTTCCCCGCTTACATCAACAGAGTCTGATGGCGGGGCTCCTGTGGAAGAGGCTCCGCAAAGAGGCACGGCCGCTCCCGCAGTAGAGGAGAAGGAGAAGCAGAGAAAAGGCTTGCCTGAAGGCCGAACGGCTAAGGGGCATTAAACAAAAAAGGCTCCTCGATGAGGAGCCTTTTTTGTTTAAATAACCTGCTAATCAGAAAACTTCCTAACTTTTACTTCCCATGTGTACGGGCGCATTCAACGGGGGGTGCAAAAGGCTCACCCTTCCGCTTCATCATACCTGGTATGGGAAAAAACGGTCCTTCCCATTATACCCGGCCTTAATGCACACTTACGGAGCCTGCCGCCGTATTGCACGTATGATGTGTCTGCTAGAGTTCAACGCCATGCCCCTGAAGGAAAGAGTCGCCACCGTGTGGAGGCGGGGCACTTTCCTTGACACCCGCACAGCGGGAAACTACGGGCTGGCGCTTTACCACATCGGCAGCTTCTTCTGCGAGATGTGGTATGACCCTGCCTGCAACGAGATTATGTTCGTGCAAGGCTTCACCAGCCAGGCGCTGCCCGAGCAGTACCTGGCTACATTTGAGCTGCCGCACCTGTAGTTAAACGGCCTCCCTCCCTGTGTCGCAGGCGCTTTAGCGGTAGCCGGTGCCCGGTATCCTGGCTGTCTCCTCCACGGTTTTGGCGCCGGAGTCGAAGAAGGTGCAGCACTCGACTCACAGAGCCGCTGCCAGCGCGCGGCGGCCAACAGTGCCTTCCTTAACAAAGGCGTAACCTAAGGGCGGGGTTGGCGTAAATATAATCAGAAGCAGGGTTTCGGTTTATTCGAATCCTATTTTTAGGAAAAGGACGCTAAAGGCGTCCTTTTCTGCTTTTAGGTCTTACCCGGAATCAGAATTGTTGCAATATCATTAAAACCAATAGGGAAGGTGGTAGAAGCCTATTCTCCTAAAAAAAGGGCAGAAGCAAGACCTCTGCCCTTTCCAAGCTATGAAAACAAACTTAATGCGCCAAAGTTAAGCAAAAAGGAGTGCTGCACAATTCCTTTGCGCGCCTGCATCCACAATGCGCATTCCTCCTTATTTGTCCATTTGTCCGAAATAGCACTCCTTTTAGAAACGGCTTCTATTTAACATCCTATGTTTGTACGCAGTCCAGTTAATACTCTTTTTCCCCTTTTGTTGACTGGGTTGAAGCGCTTGCGCCCCTTTATCTGCTTTCCTGCATCATAGCCCCGGTGCCGGCCGCCACAGGCCGTGGTTTTGACGCGCTGCGAGTCCAGATACCAGCCGATGGGCGAACACTGCGGGCTGCCTTGGTGCGGAGCTTTTTGACCAGGAAGCAATGGATGGACTCCCAGGTTCCGTCCCTGCTCCAGCGGTTGAATTAGCCGTAAGCCGTTTGCCAGCGGGGAAGATCGTGCGGCAAACTGCGCCAGCTACAACCCGTTTTTACCACATAAAACACAGCATTGATGCCTGTTTGAACTTTTTCCAGCCGTTTTGGCTAATGTCGCTTGGACAACGCTTCCTTTTTTGCTTCTTTTGAGTGGTGCTCACCTAGGTTTTGATTAGTTGGTCGAATAACTTTCTTAACCAAAGTGGGCACTTTTTTTATCCTTGATTACCTTTTAAAACAGTTTCTAACACAGTTCATAAAATTTGTTATGAGGTGGGACCAGGTTCAGTTTGTTTCCGCTACGGGAGAGCGTGTCCCAGATCTTCCGAACCTACAGAAGGCGAAAGAAGTAAATATAGCGGAAATCAAACTATCGGTCAGTAAAAGAAGGCCCGCCGGGTGCCTGTGCTGCTGCCAAACGCGTTGCTGTGGCGGTGCTTCTGGTCCTGCGGCAGCGGTCGGGCAACACATGCCTCCAGCAGGCCCCACCGGCTCTGTGTCGCACAGCCAATCAAATGAAACTCTATGTGGAGCAGCATCAGTATCAAGGTTCAGTACTACTACCATAAGGTTGTCAGCAGCATAGCCTTCTACCCGGCAATGATTGGGGCCTTCTTCCTCGCCTTCTCGGCACTGGCCATCCTGTTCGACTACTCAGAGGAAGGCAAGCAGGTCAAGTCCCAGTGGAAGTGGCTCAGGCTGGAAGACCCCACAACGGCCCGGAGCATTATTTCAGCCATTGTCACAGGGGTCATCTCGCTTACGGTCTTCAGCTTCTCGATGGTCATGATCGTGCTCAACCAGGCAGCCTCCCAGCTGAGCAACCGTGTACTGGATCAGCTGATCGGCAACCGCTTCCAGCAGGTGGTGCTCGGCATCTATATCGGCACCATCGTGTACGCGCTCTTTTTGCTGACCATGATCCGGGACATAGACTCCGGCGTTCAGATACCGGCCTTGAGTACCTACCTGCTCATCGCCGTGACGGTCTTCGATATTTTCCTCTTCATATACTTTATCCACTACATCACCCAATCCGTGAAGTATGAGGTTATTATCCGGAGGATACACACGGACACGAAGGAAGCCCTAGTGCGCTCCTGCCGCCTACGGCAGGAGGCCGTCCCGGAGACGGACCCCTCCTGGAAGGGGCATCCTGCCTTTGCGGCTGCCCCGGGGGTGTATGTAGGTTTCGACAAAGGCGCCCTGCTGCGGCTGTGCGATGAGTGCGACTGCACCCTGCGTATGCTGCACACGCCCGGGACGTTCATCCTGCAGGGGCTCCCCGTCCTGGAAGCAAGCAGGCAACTGCCGGAGGAGGTGATGGGGAGGATACTGGAGTTGGTGTACCTGCATGAGGGGGAATCCATCGAGTGGAACTTCTTCTATGGCTTCAAGCAGCTGAAGGAGGTGGCGATCAAGGCCCTGAGCCCCGGTATAAATGATCCGGGCACTGCCGTCCAAAGCCTGAGGGCGGTGTTCAAACTGCTCTCCTACAGGGCATGCCACTTTCCTGATGATTCCGTCCGCAACGAAGGGATGAAGGTCCGGATCATCACAAGGGAGCTGACCTTTGATCAGATATTCACCGACACCGTCCTGCCGGTGTGGGACTACGGCCAGGGGGACAGGCTGATAAGGCACGAGCTGCACCAGATGCTCATGCAGCTCCAGGCCGTCGCGCCCACCGCGGCGGCGGGCCGGCTGATGCGGCAAACCCAAAGGAGCATTGAGGAGGAAAACTCCCTGTAGCCCTGGCTCCCTCGCCGAAGAGCCGCCAGGTGCGGGGCGTACAGTTCACTGCCGCCTGCCCCAGCTGTGAAACTGTACGCCCCGCACTGCGTTTAGAGGCAACAGGTGCAGTAGCTGCAACATCTGCGGTTGCTGTGCTGTGCCTTCACGGCCGAAGTGCCGCAGGCACCCTGTCCTAAACAGCAACCTATGCAAGACGATAACCGCTTAGACATCAGCGCATCGACCGCCGGCCTGATGGATGTAGTAAACGAGTACTGGGAGGGGTTCCTGTTCCTGCTGCCTAATATCCTGCTCGCACTCCTGATTTCCTTTGTTGCGCTTTGGGTGTCGGGCAGAGCCAAAGCCGTGCTGGATGCAAGGCTGTCGGGCAAGTCCCATGACAGGATCACGGCGGGGTACATTGCGCTGGTGTCCAAGTGGGCCATCATCATTGTGGGGCTACTGCTGGTGCTGCAGACGCTGGGCCTGAGCGGGATTGCCGGCGGTTTGCTGGCCGGCGCCGGTTTGTCGGCGGTGGTGATTGGCTTTGCCTTCAAGGACATCGCGGAGAATTTCCTGGCCGGGCTTATCCTGGCCTTCAACCGCCCGTTCGAGATAGACGACACCATCGAAGTGGAGGATGTCACCGGCAAGGTGAAGGCACTGCACCTGAGGGTCACGCACGTGCTGACCTTCGACAGCAAGGACGTGTTCATCCCCAACAGCACTATCCTCCAGTCGAAGGTGACCAACCTGACCCAGAACGGCCTGATCAGGATACACTTTGTAGTGGGCGTTGATTACAACGACAACACGCAGGAAGCCATTGATTTGATAGAGAGAACGGCGCTGGGTGTAGAGGGCGTTCTACGGGAGGACCCGCCGTACGCCACAGTAGACGAGCTCGGGACCAGCACGGTAAACATAAAAGTGTTCTTCTGGGCTGAGACGGACGACTACAAAAAAGGAGTGGTGCTGTTGAAGGGAAGCGTCATGCAAGCCGTGACGAAGGCGCTGCTGGAGAACGGCTTCGGCTTGCCTGCCAACATCCAGGAGCTCAAGCTCTACGACTACCAGAAAGACATTCCTATCCGGGTAAAGGAGAAGGAAGCGCGGGGAGAGTAGCTCTATGCGCTTGACTGTAGCAGCAAAGCGCTAATGAGCCTGAGCTCCTCCCTAAGTTTGCATCATGATTAGAAACACCGGCACGGCCTGCCGGATGTGGCAAGTGGCATCAGAGGTGGCCAACCCCTGCTTATCCAGCGCGTGCAGCGGTATTACCGAAACGACAGCGAGGCCTTTGATAATACCAATCTGCTGCAGATGGACTTCTGTAGGCGTGGGAACAGTGCTTTCAGGTTAGTTCACAGGAGACATCGTTCTGGTAAGCCAAGCAAAAAAGTTGTGTAGAAATCAACCTCGTCCCAGGTGTCGGCCACAGCCAAATCAGTCACGGTCACACCATCGGCCAGTGGCAAATTATCGGACACCGCATCATCCCCTGCAACTTTCCAGGCAGGAGCCTGACGCGGTAGAATATAACAGACTCATATACAGATTTGTACGCGCCGATCGGCTGAACCAGAAGGCCCTGCTTTCGTTTATGAACAAGAGAAAATTACTCTTCCGTCTTCAGCACCCTTCTGTTGTTGAGGGCCTGCACAGGCCGCGCGTTGTTGGCGTACAAGGCAGAGAATTTGGCTATTTGTTCCTCTGATGCCTGCAATGGTTCCCTGAAGACTATCCAGTCCACGCCCACTGTACAGGGGGGCGTGGTCAGGGAGCCGATGTAGGTATAGTGGGCCTGGGACGGCGGGACGTAGTCAGACAGCATTAATTGCACCTCTGTCTGCACTTCCTCTTCCTTCTGAGCAGGTATCTGTGTGAACACCTTCTCCAGGAAAGGGTTGTCGGCAGTGCCTTCTTCTATGAAAACGGCCAGCACAGCCAGGTTGCTAGTTCCCTCCTCCTGGTGCACCAGGTGCATCTCCAGCGGGTGCCGCTTACCGTCGATGGTGTGCTCGGAAGGATAGTGGAAGTGAAACTGCCTGAACTGGTACCGCTTGCCCTCTACCGTAATGAAGCTGCTCTCCGTGCCGTATACCTGCACCGTGTGCCCGTTGTCCACTATCTTCATGGGGAAGGGCTCGTACTCGTAGCGGATGTCCGAGAGCTCCGCCTCAATCGCCTCCTGAGTGCTGATGTTGACGGGAGACTGCACATTGGCCTGGCACTCGGCGCCTGAGATTTCCTCCCAGTTGGTGTTCTCATAATTCCACTCTGCTGCCCCCGCCGTTTCGGGTTCTGCTTCCACTGCAACCGGCTCATCTGCTATTGCTTCTATCTCCGTTTCACCGCCACAGGCAGACAGTCCTGTGATTATCACCAAAAAGAGGCACAGCCTGTTTCTGACTCTTTTGTAGCGGGATGGAATAGGTGCTGTGCTTCTCTTCATGTGTATAAGGTTAGTTCTAGGGTTTGTACTTTTATAGGGGTTAAAGGTTTTGGAGGCGGCTACCGCAGCAGTAATACCAGCGTCCTGCCGATGCTAAAGAGCTTCAGTTGTCATCCTTATTCAACAGTGCTCGCTCTATCCATTGATTTCAGGACGAGTCAGGAATTATTATCCCTGCGATTGTGTCTGGCTTTTGACTCTGAGAAGAGCTTTTTCATTTTGTTTTTGGTAGGAAGAAGGGGTGGCCGGTGGCTGCCCTTTTCTTTTGCCGGGCCAGCAGCAGACACCTTTCAGGCTGCATCCGGGCAGTTTGAAAGTGCTTCACAAACCGCCACACGTGATGTTTGCCTGTCCCTGCGGCAAAGCATGACTCAGCGGACCTATACACAAGTTTGCATCTGCTTTATAGCCTTTTACTGCACCAAAAGGCCTGTTTTACTTTGTCTGTGGCACAATCACATGGTGAAACTATAGAGGAAATCCTGTAGTTTTTGTCCCAAAGAGGTGTTACAAAAAGTGCACACCAGGCAGCATCCCCAAGAGACAATGCTGTTTTGATTCTCCCTTACAAATACATCCCAAGAAACCCCATTTTCTGGGATACAGCATCTTAACTAAATTCAACTGTTTTCAACTTTGTGATCGGAGAGTGATCCTTCAAGCTGCTCCTGCGAATTTCAACAGACGTGTTGGCATTAGTGCTGAGATGGCCTGGAAGCTTTCCACACTCCTCCGCAGCTCTAAATTAACTTTCAGAAGAATCATCGCCTATGGCAGACTAAGCAGAAAGAAGATTTTTTAAAATGGTCTACTTTTTAGAAGCTGCTGCGTATATAAATACTGCAAAAACTGGTTAGTGGAGCACAGGCTGCCTATCTTAGGCAGCCTGTGCTTTTTATAGTATGTTACTCCTTTTCATAAAGGAGGTTAACTGTTCGCGTATCAAATAACCTTTGAGGTATAACAACAGATGAAACAAATAATCGTAAAGCAAGAGACTTTGAAAATTTAAACTTTAACAGCTATGAAAAGGAACTTCACTCCCATACTGGCGGCATCTTTCCTTCTGCGTCTCTTCTCATGACATCGTGCGGAAACAACACAGAGACCAATACGGAAGGAAGGGATGAAAACGGCACAACAACAGGTGGGGCTACTGGAGGAACTACCACTGGAGGTCAGATACTTCTTGATGGTAATCGGAAACTGAGTTAGTGTTTTCTCATTTATCAACATTAAAGCAATGAAAAAGACTTTTGTAAATTTATATGCCGCTGCCTTTGTAGTAGCTACTGTTTTAGCATCATGCACAGAGACACCGTCTAGCACGGGCACTGGTACAGATACGGATTACGGCACGACTACGACCGGTACAACTGGAACTACCGCTGGTACAACTACAGGAACTACTACTGGTACAACTGGAACTACCACTACTGGTACAACTACAGGAACTACCACAACTGGTACCACTACAGGAACTACTACAACTGGTACAACTACAGGAACTACCACAACTGGTACCACTACAGGAACTACTACAACTGGTACAACTACTATGTAATCAGCCTCCTTACAGTTTAGCTGAAATAAAAGAAGAAAGGCAAGTACTGAAAGGTTTTGCCTTTCTTCTTTTTAGGCGTGGGCTATCGGCAGAAGGTAAAGAGGAACAGCGGTGGTATTTTCTTTGAAGCCGGAAATGGTATAGCCAAAGCCATGATTTGTAATGGCAGGTAGCAAAGTATAACTTATAGCAGAGCCTGGCATTTTAGAATTGATACTTTCCGGTTTTCGCCTTTCACACCTGTGCCTTCTCAAACACCCGGTTAAGGGTGAGCAGGTATATTCCGGAGAACTTCTCGTAGCACCACTGCCTCACCTGCTTTCGCTCAGTTTGTGCAGAAAATACAGAAGCTCCACATCACCTATTATGGTAAGTAAAGATTTTTTATTAGCTTGTTTATCGTAGGTTACTCTTTTGGAGCTGCCCACTCCGAGTGAAGGCTGTAAGGAAGTCATGTTAAAAACTGAGTTGTGCAACAGCCACCCACCCTAATTGAGATGCTTTTCCTGCAGTCCATTTTGTTTTTCATTCAGTCCGCGGAAACAGCTGCCAGGGGCCCGGCCATCTGCCCTACCCGATAACCCTGTCGGCCGCCACGCAAAGGATGGCGGTCGCGTAGGCAGAGAGGGACACGTAAAGCACGCGCGCGGTCGGTGGCGCGCGGGTTCAGCAGCCGGTCAAACCTGGAGCCTTACCTGGAACAGCTTGACATCTCGGAGCTGGTGTAGGTACCGCTTTAGAGGAAACTGCCCTCTCACCAACGAGACATTGATGCTGCTTCCTTTCAGACCCCGGCCTGTGCAATCAGCCTGACTCAGGAGCCCGTTGCGGCCTTCTCCACGGTCATGTGCTGAGGCAGGTGCGTGGGGGTCTTCTCCACATTACACCCTGAGGCAATGCGCATCATAGGGGCATCGGGTTTTTGTACCCAGCCGTAGCCTCTGTCCGGCTCTTCCTCATGACTCAGAAGCAAAACAAGGGCGCTGCACAGGGTGCACACCAGTAAGATAAGGCCAGTCAAAGTCAGAGCTATCGCCATATTGCAGGAGGATTAAGATGTTAAATGTATTTGCATGTATTTAACATTAATTAGAGGATATTACGATAATTTTCTATAAAACATAAGATATTGATAATTAGTCGATTAGTTTGGCTACATAACTGTTTAGCAATGCTTAGCAGTAGATAGAATGGTTTCTTCATCATCTAATTAGAAGCAAATACATCTTCATTCTTGCTTGAAATAAGTAATATACTGTCTTGACCGTGATTTTATAAAGCTTCACCTCTAAACTATTTGGCAATCCATTTGTGAAAATCATTCCAATTAGTCGAAACGTAAGAGCCTTTACTTGATTAACATGCTGACAGCCAAATGTTTAATACCTATAAGAATTTATCGTAATATTGTCTATTTAATACTGATGAGTTATACCCCGGATCTCGATGCGTGCAGCTAATGCAGGAGATTACAGCACGAGGGAAACCGAAGAACAGCAGTAAGGCATGGTTACTGACCCTAATTTAATACAGACAAGCCTTCTAATAAGACTAAGTACAATCCCGAGGCATGTCTTTTGAACGTGAATTGCGCTGTCAAATCTGTCCATTCACCTTCTATGGGGATGTCGTAGTCGACAGCGTAGTTGCCTTCGTCACACCCGATGAAGCTTACTCTCTCCTTTCCCAAGTCCGTCCGGTAAGGGTCGCTTACGGAAGGCATCCGCCTTTGTCCAATGTACCCCAAAAGTGCCTCTGTCATGGTTGCAGCATCCCAGAAGATACTTCTGCCGTTGTCTTCTGGGTCATCTAACATATCACAGGCTTCGTCAAGCTTGTTTTCAGAGAGAAGCTTTACCCACTCCCTTACGAAGAGCGTGCATTCTCCAAAGAAGTTCTTCTCTGTAAATATCCTCATAGTGCAACACATTCATTTCTGCCGCTGAACATTGCGGTGAATATCATCCTCATGCAGAACGGGAGGGGCAACACGGCTGTTTACTGTGTCGAGGAAGTTTATTAGTTTGAAGAATAGAATTAAGTACTTTCCCGGATTCAATTTAAGTAGTAATCCCGCTGAAAGCCATGACCAACTGCCGTAAATTTACTTTGTTTTTTATAAACAACTACATCAATGGGATGTTTGTAAGCAAGCTAGCGGCAAACGGAGCCGGAAAGGCGCTGCCGGGAATTCATCACATATCCAAGGTTCTTCGGATGATAGTGGGAGCTCCTGTCAGGCACGTCTAAGGATTTTTGCTATACTAACCGCTTCAAAGCTGGTCAAAATTAAGAACTGTAACCATGGAAAACTCCTTCGGCAAGCTCCCCGAAAATGAAGAGCAGCGGCTGGCAAAGCTGCGCAGCCTCAACATCTTGGACACTTACGAAGAGAACGGCACCTTCAAGCATATCGCAGCCGTTGCCTCCCGCATGTTCGATGTGCCTATTGCGCTGGTGAATTTCGTGGTAAAGGACTATGTCGTAACAAAAGCCGGGGTTGGCATGGGCCTTGCAAAAGAGGTGAGCAGGGATGTAAGCCTCTGTTCTCTTGCCGTGCTCCGGAATGATGTCACCGTTTTCGAGAACACCCTGAAAGAGCCCTGCCTGCTGGCCAGCCCGTTGGTGACAGGTGAATTCGGTCTCAGGTTTTACGCTGCTGCACCCCTGACCACGCCTGAAGGCTATAACATTGGGGCTGTCTGCATTGTGGACAAGAAGCCGAGGAAGTTTTCTGCCTCTGACCAGAAGATGCTGGAAACCCTCGCCTCTGCCGTGATGGATGAAATAGAGAAAAAGTAAAGCGGGAAAAGCGCTTTATAATAAAACCACAGATGGTTTACTGCCGCCATGCATTGTACTCATCCCCCGGAAAACGTGGGAATGTTGATTTGGAGGGTAGACTGAACTAAAAAGCTGAATTGATCACAGGTGTAACTAGAGCTGTTCTATAGCGATAGTTTTGTTCAACAGAACTGCCTATGTTTTCTCAATTCGGTACTTGATGACAGTCCATCGCCTGCTCATCCACGCCAACCTGTGTTTTATCTGGCATCGGCGGTGACCTTGGAAGTGAAGTCAATCAAGCTGATGCTGACATTGTTTAAACGGAGAGAATCCACTTCTGCGCCCATAGCCGATATCCTGCGGTGAACCAGTGTGCCTGATTTGACACTATCGGCGTAGTACCATTCTGGTTGCCTGATGAAGTCCCCGATCGCTAATGACTTGCGGTTGTCGCGCACTACCCACACCCGCTGGTTCTGGGTAATGGAATCAAAATCCGGAGCCAGCTTTCTTACATAATCATTCGCATTTTTTGAGGCTGCTCGTACGTCCCTTCCTTCTATCGCATCAAATTGAAGGTCGTACACCTGCTTATAGAACCGGTAAGCGTACATGAAATTCCAATACACATACACTGCGTCTCCCTCCTGAATATTATCATTTATATATAGCAGTGCCTCCCTGTAAGCGGCTTTCTTAAACCCTCCGAACTCATCCGTATGGATAACCTGGTGGATGGAACTAGAAAGCGGGGCGGCAAGCAGCACCCCTGGGAGGACAAAGCGCCATGCCGCACCGGAAGGGAAGAAGCCGGTGGCCTTTTCGCAGCCCAAGGCCACAACCAGAGTGAGCAGCGGCGCCAGAAATAAGATGAGGCGATCGTAGAAAGGATACATCTTAACACTTGAAGCCAGCAGAGCCAGCAGCAGAGGGAAGACCAGCACCATAAATACTTTCCTGTCTCTTTTGAAGAGCAGGTACAAGCCAGTGCCCATCAGCAAGTTCGACAGTGGGGATAACTTTATAAGGATATCCAACAGCCTGCTGTCGGGTTTGGCGTCGCTGAACCACATCAGGCCAAGCGGGTAATGCTGCAGGAAGCCAATTGCACGGGCAAACCACTTCAGATCGGTTACAGACTCGGGGGGCAGGGGCATAAAGCCCTTCATGTGCTGAAAGAAGTACACCAGCCATTCTGAATGAGCATGCTTGTAGGTGAACAAATAGTAATTAACGACAAAGCTGAGCATCCACATGGAAAAGGGGATCAGAGACCGGATTAACGGCGACCACTCCCGCTTTGCAGCATAGGAGAGGCAAATGCCAAAAGCCATGCCTGCCAGTACAAATATCGAGGAGTAGGAGAACCATAAGATAAGGCTTCCCCATACTCCCCACAGCACCAGGGACCGGGAAGACAGCTGCTTGTCGTATCGTATGTACAACCACAAAATCACAGCGGTCGCCAGCACTTCTGTGGCGTATTGCTTTGCCTCCACCGCATGGTACACCAGGGGCGGGGCCAGGGCCACAATTCCTACTGCCACCACTACCCCCAACGGCCGGAGGAAATGACGGGCAACCGGCAGGAACACGAACAGCAAGGCAGTACCGCACACCAGCGGAACAAGCCGGAGCGCCATCTCTCCTTTCCCGAAAGCCAGCACCGCCAGCTTGGACAACCACAGAAAACCAATCGGGGCCTTTTGTTCATAGTCCAGGGGAGGAGTCATCAACTCCAGGAAGCTCATCCGAATCAGGCTGCTCGACAGGTACACCTCGTCAATCCAGAACGACCTGTTGTCGAAGAAGTGGTAAAGACGCAGGGATATACCCGTTAGAATAAGGGCCCAGACAACGGCAAGCCAGGTGTGATTAGTTTCAGAACCATGTAAAGAAGCAGGCCACCTTGGTAGTTTAGAGGATACTGCCCCTGTAGATGCTACCTGCATAAGCTACTGTAAAGCTTTACAATCATTTTTAAATATTGAGAAGATGCCTGAAAACCAATTTTGCAATGGGGTAAACTTCAAACTAATTCGGTAATAATACTGAAAAGGTTGTTTATATTTTGAGAAACTATATTTATTGCATTATGTTTAAAATTTATTAAAAATTACAGCTAAATTAAACCTAATCCGTACTTAGTTCATCCTTTAGCTTTTGAGGAGGAGATGTGCCTACAAATTCTTAGCATGACCGGAGAACCTACCATCCCTGATAAAACCAAAGTTGTGATTTTTGATGTTGACGGTACTCTTTACCACCAGCCTAAGCTAAGAAAGAGGATGCTGCGTGCCTTACTCGCTTATTACGCGTTACGGCCCTGGCGTGTGAAAGAGGTGCTGATACTGCATCACTTCAGGGCTGAGCGGGAGAAGCGATCTGGCAGCGCGTGTAGTAGTTTGGAGGACGGACAGTATGCGTGGTGTGCTCAAAAAGGAAATTATCCGTTAGATAAAGTCAGGCAGGTAGTGGGCTATTGGATGTTCCGTTTTCCCAACCAGTATTTGCAGGCCTGTTTGTATCCAGGCATCAGCACCCTCTTTGATACGCTGCGAAACCATAATATAAAGATTGCCATCTATTCCGATTATAAGGCGCACGACAAGCTGAAGGCAATGAATCTACAGGCAGACCTGGTTGTAAGCTCCACCGACCCGGAGGTAGACCGGCTAAAGCCAGACCCAAAAGGGTTGCTATACATTACCGGGAAACTGCAGGTGGATCCATCAGAATGCCTGTTTATTGGCGACCGGCAGGAATTGGATGGGGAGAGCGCCATCAGGGCCAACATGCCGTACCTGATAGTCGACAGGAAGCCGCTGGGCAAGTTTGATTTCTATCAGAAGATGGCAGTAGCCTTGAATTCAAGGTTAAGAGTAAAAAGCGCTTTGTAAGAAAGGGCTCTAATATTGCAGTAAGGTACGGTTTTGCTTTCACCTTCTTCCTGAAGAAGTACTGGGGCTAAGCGTCTGCCTTGAAAGGGGGGTGGTGGTGCCCGCTGTAAGTATGAAAGAGGGGAAGGGAGAGGAACGCGCTGCGTCTTCACAAAGGGGAATCCGGTAGTTGCCTTGTCAGCAGAAAAGCGGGGAAGGAACGGGAGCTTCGGAAGCCTTTTGCGACACCTCTAATTGCTGCATCGGCTGTACAACCCGCTTGTGGCTTCTGATGAATGGCTTATTTCTATGTATAAAAAAAAGGTCCTGTACTGTCATTTTGGGTTTCGGACCAAGACACGCATTTGTTAAAATAAAACACTGTTCACCCTGAATTTATGGATCAGATATCCCCTCTTACTAACCCGGTAGTGGCGGGACAACAAGCTTCTGGCACCCGGGCTTCTTTTAAAGACTATGTGCACATCACACGCCCGGACCATTGGTTCAAGAACATCTTCATGCTGCCGGGTATGCTCTTTGCGTTTATGGTGTACCGTACTTCTTTTGATATGGCCCTGCTTACCAATATCCTTATAGGGATAACCAGCACCTGCCTTATAGCGTCGGCGAATTATGTTATCAACGAGTACCTCGATAGGGAATTTGACCAGTTCCACCCGCTGAAAAAGAACCGGACAGCAGTTGTCAGGGTGTTGAAGCCATACTATGTCTACTCTGAGTACTGCTGCCTGGCTGCCTTGGGTCTGTTGTTGGCGTATCTCATTTCTGTGCAGTACCTGTTTATCTCGGCCGTGCTGCTTTTTATGGGGTTTCTCTATAACGTAAGGCCTTTCAGGACAAAGGAAAGAGTATACCTGGATGTGCTGTCTGAGTCTGTGAACAACCCGATAAGGCTGGCGCTTGGCTGGTTTGTCTTTGTGCCCCCGGCACTGCTGCCTGAAAGCATACTAGACCCTGCCTGGGCCTTTATTCCACCAACCAGTATTATCCTGGCCTACTGGATGGGAGGCGCTTTTTTGATGGCTACCAAGCGTTTTGCTGAGTATCGGTTCATCAACAACGCTGCGTTGGCAGGCCTTTACCGAAAGTCCTTTAAGAGGTACACAGAGGAGAACCTCTTGATTTCCATGTTTTTCTATGCGCTTACTGCTGCTTTCTTCCTGGGTATTTTCCTGATAAAGAACAAGATAGAGCTATTGATAAGCTTCCCTTTCTTCGCTTTGCTGTTTGCCTGGTATCTAAAGCTGGGCCTCCGGAAGAACTCTGTGGTACAAGGACCTGAGGGGCTCTACAGAGAGAAAAAATTTATGCTCTACGTAGTCGCTTTTATCATCCTGCTGATGACCCTGCTTTATAGCAACATACCGAGCCTGAACTGGTTCCTTAAGCAATCTTTCCAATAAGGTAGCCTTGCCAGGTGGGTATGCTGTGGAGTGAATGTGTCGGAATGGCGTTTTGCCTCAGCTCGACCTTTGCATTTCGCAATTGACAACAGCCAAACAGAGCGCTTTTACGGTCTTACATGGCCCAAAAAAATCGCTCAAGAGGATCTTTCTACATCTTTATATATTAATCCAGTATTAAAAACCCATTTCCATTAAATAAGTATAAGCTACGGTAATTACAGATTGAGCTATGAAAAAAGCTGGCTTTAGCAACGGCTTTTTACCATTATTGACGCTGCTGGAACAAAAACAATGAATATTAAACACTATATATTACTTTAACGATTCTACTCCAACAGGCAAGCAAGCCTACACATCAGGCATCGGCTCTTTTTGCTTAGCCGCAGCGCTAAATTGTAGTATCGGATTTACAGCAAACGAAAAAATGAACTACAGGTCAATTGAGGATTTAAATCAGTGCATAGCTTCAAATCTTTCTAAAGTGCCTTTAGGCACAGATCTTATTGTGGGAATGCCCAGAAGCGGATTGCTTGCCGCCAATTTGTTGGCCCTCCACCTTAACCTTCCCTTCGCAGATGTTGAAGGTTTTATCGAAGGGAGGATTCTGCAGTCCGGAAGCAGAATGAAAAGCTATCTGAAGCCTTTTGAAGACTATAAGGAGATACTCATCCTAGAAGACAGCGTTTGGTCGGGAAAATCAATCAAAGAGGTAAAGGAAAAGCTGCATGGCCTTTACCCCGACAAGAAAATCACCTACGCAGCAATTTTTGCAGCACCTGAAAGTATCAGTAAAATAGACATACACTTCGATGTCTGTCCAGGCCCCCGGATTTTCGAATGGAACATGATGCACCACGACCTACTGGAAAATTGCTGCGTCGATATTGACGGGGTGCTGTGTAAAGACCCGACTGAAGAAGAGAATGATGATGGACCTAACTACGAGCATTTCCTGGCCAATGTAGATCCTTTCTTCCGCCCGAGCAGAACAATCGGTGTTATTGTTACAAATCGCCTGGAGCGTTACCGGCCACAAACTGAAGCGTGGCTGGCGAAGCATGACATAAAATACAACAAGCTGGTGATGCTTGACCTACCAACAAAGGAGGCCAGGCAGAAAGCCAATAACTATGGCGGGTTTAAGGCTTCTGTTTACCTGAAGTATGACAGCTGGCTTTTTATTGAGAGCTCGATTTGGCAGGCTCAGCAAATTGCCAACATTGCCGGTAAGTCTGTATACTGTGTAGACGCCCGAAAAATGATTTATCCTAACATGCTTATTGGCACCCGCGGAAGAGTAAGGCAGGTTTTGCAGAAGGTTATTGATTTAGTAAAAAAAGCTTCACCAGCAGGCAAATAGCATAAGTGCCCACAATCTGAAAGGCAAGAATCAATAGAGATATGTTAATTCTACATTGGCAATCGTCAGCAGTTACCTCTGTCTCCCCTTAACATGCCTTCATGACTCATAAGTAGCATGTATGCTTTGTCCAAAACGAAGAAATGCATAGTGTTGTTTAACAGACGTTCTTGGTGAACATAAAACACGCTATGCGGTAGCCGATAAGCTATTTTCAGCAGTACATTTTCCACACCTATTTTTCATGTCAAAATTCGCACGTTTTGCGGGACGGGCATACAGCTATTTTGGGTGAGTTAGTATGCTGCACCTTCTCCGCCTCCGGAACGAAGACCGTGGAGGAGATAGCCAAGATACTGGGCATCGGCAGGACCACCTGCTACCGCTATATCCAAAGCGCACGCGAAACGGGGAGCTAGAGCCGCGGTAGCTCGATTGTATCCAGGTAGGGCTCCAGCAGCATTTTACTGGTGAAGCCTTGCACCTGCACAATCTCATTGAGTGCAGAACTATAGCGCACCTCGATGAAGAAGCTGTTCATGTGGTAGAGCGCCAGGACGTGCTCTGCCTCTTTGCAGGTCCCCAGGAAGGTAGCCTGCCTGCAAATGACTGCGACTTTGTGGTCCTGGGGCAGGTTGTCAAATTCTTGCAGATTCATCACAAGGGCTATACGCGTGCGACCTCTGGAGGTACAGACGCTAAGGTGCCCTCGAGGCTACAGAGACTCTACCATTACAGAAGATTGGCGCAGTGGCCGGAGAGCAGCGGCATTATTCTGCCATGCCGGAATTAATATGGCTGCATTTTTGTCCTGCTTTTAACTCTGAAAAGAGCTTTATCCATTTTGTAATGTCAGGATGAGGGGGTAGCTGATGGCTGCCTTTTCTTTTGCCGGGCCAGGAGCAGACACCTTCAGGCTGCACCCGGACAGTTTGAAAGTGCTACACAAAGTGCTACACAAGATTTTCGCTTGTCCCTGCGGCGAAGCATGATTCAGCGGACCTATACACAAGTTTGCACCTAATTTATAGCCTTTTACTGCACCACAAGGCCTATTTTACTCTGTCTGGAAGCACAATCGAATGGTGAAACCATGGAGAAAATCCAGTAGTTTTTGTCCCACAGAGGTGCCACAAAAACTGCCACAAAAAGTGCACACCAGGTAGCTTACAAGAGAGAGACATCCTTCTTAGATACTACCTTACAGATACACCCTAAGAAGCCCCAATTCACGGTACGTTTTCGCAATGGGCATACACAAGACCATCTTTTACCGCTACATCTAAGGCACCAGGCAAGGGAGCGAGTTCTGTATTGCTGCTTTACACCCTAAAAGGCGTTGAAAGTGCGTCCAAAATGCGGTTGAAGTAGGGAGAAAGCACCTGTTCCTGCTAAGAGACCTGCAAAAACGCCTGTTTTTGCTCTACAAAGCTGCTTTACAGGTTATTAAAAGGGCTGAATTACGGGAGATCTTGCGCATCACAGGACCTTCATCACCATCCTAAAGTGGTTCCACCGTGGCTTCACCTTGGCTGAGCTTGAGTTGACCGTGGTTAGAGTACAGCTGAATCGAGAAACTTTATAGCATGTGGCAAAAAGTACAACCTATAGAGCCCTTAGATTTAACCCCTGCCTTACATCTCACTATTCCAATGTCTTCTTGGACAGCGACAGACATATGGAACCGTGACAGCATCACTGGCTCAATAGTAAGAGCTCAACATGCTCCAAGGAGGCACCTCTACGTGAGCAGAAGAAGCTGTTGAAGTGGGTGAAGGCACTTGTCCTCTGTCCCACAAAGCTTCAGCCAACTCAGCCAAAAAAGAGAGTGCCATAGGCTTATGGCGCAGTGCATCCCGTGTATATTTGGTGTGCCGAAAATACACTGGCTAGGAGAATAAGGGGCATATGCTCTGCAGGTAAACATGGAAGGGTACAACTACAACAAAGAGCAGCTGCTGAAAGAAGCAATGCTACACAAGGGCGTGACTTTTGACCCGCCCTAAAAACAACGGCCTTTCCGGGACAGCGTGTCAAAAAGGAAGTTCCTGGCGCTGCAGTACAGGTGCCACCTATACTGCAGCGCCAGGAACTTTAGGCATCACGGCACGTATGGCACGGTGTCTAGCAGCAAAGCAAACGGGCCGGAGAAACCTGCCCTGACTCTTTTCCTTCAGCTTGGGCTGGAGCATATTTCTAAGCGACGGAATGGAAAGTATTGAGAGTTACTTAAGAGAGCTGGGCCCTGTATATGCCGCTCTTCTGGCCACCTTGTTCACCTGGTTTTTGACCCTTCTTGGCGCCTCCATGGTCTTTTTGTTCCGCTCCACGAGCAGGGCGTGGCACGATGTGATGCTGGGCTTTACAGGAGGTGTGATGCTGGCGGCCAGTTTCTGGTCGCTGCTGGCCCCATCTATTGATTTAGCGGAGAAAGAGTACCCCGGCTTTGGCTGGATGCCGGCAGCCGTAGGCTTTCTGGCGGGTGCCCTTTTCATTTTCGCACTGGATAAGCTGGCCCCGCACCTGCACATCAACTTCAGGGAAGACGAGACGGAGGGAATCAAAACACAGTGGCACCGGACAACGCTGCTTATCCTGGCTATCACCCTGCATAACATTCCGGAAGGGCTGGCGGTGGGCGTGCTGTTCGGCGCAGCTCACATTGGCCTGGATGGGGTGACGTACGCCTCTGCCATCGCCCTGGCCATGGGTATCGGCCTGCAGAACTTCCCCGAGGGCTTTGCCGTGGCGATGCCCTTGCGCAGGCAGGGTGTCAGCCGAATGAAGAGCTTCGGGTACGGCCAGCTTTCAGCCGTGGTGGAACCTGTTGCCGGTGTAGTGGGAGCCGCTGCCGTAGTCACCATGCAACCCATCCTGCCTTATGCCCTGGCCTTTGCGGCGGGGGCCATGATATTTGTGGTAGTGGAGGAGGTGATACCGGAAACCCAGCGCGACAAGAACACCGACGTAGCCGTGCTGGGGCTGATAGGCGGCTTTGTGCTGATGATGGTGCTGGACGTTGCCTTTGGTTAAGAACGTTGCTACAGGGAGGTAGGCGTATAACTAGGAACAGCAGTTTTTCTGATAAGGATTAAGAGAAAGACTCCTCTCATTGAATTTCCCTATTCCTTCAGCTCTGAGAGGCCAATCCTCTCCAGGTAAGGCTCCAGGAAAGCCCCTTCATTAAAACCAAAGGCTAGAGCAACCTTGAAGGTTACGCGCGAGTGCCACACCTCGGCGAAGAACTCCCCCATGTGGTAGAGCGCAACGATGAATAACTCCTTCTCGCGGGTGACCAGTAGCTGGCCGTGCAGCTGCACAAGGTGAATCTTTTCCTCCAGAGGGTTGTGGTTAAAATACTTCAGGGTCATCGTCAGCAGCTTTTCCCAAGTTATTCTTGTACGGCTTTACTTTTAGAATGGATAGGCGTATATCTACTCAGTACAGCCTTTGTTTTACTTGTTTGTTTAATGCTAACGTGAACTCGGGAATTAAGCTACTGTTCTGGAGGGTCTAAACCTTGTGTTTTGGTGGTCGAGAAAGGTATAGGCTGTCAGGCCTGAGAGGATATGGACCAGGGCGTTGAGGGGATTTCGGTGGCGGGTGTGGTCGATGTCGCACACAGTCATGAGGATGTCGTTTACAGCCTCTATGCCCCCTCTCTTCCTCAGGTTGAGCTTGTCTGAGAGCGTTAGGAGCATGTGCTTCATGTTCCTTCTTATCCTGGCCACCAGGTGCAGGCCCTTCTCCAGCAGCTCTTCCAGCAGGGAGGAGAGGTAGCCTCTGTCCCCGTAGCACTTGCCCTTTAGCCCCTGGAGCAGTTGCCCGAGCACCTAGTGGTTGTTGTCTGCCACGTTGGCCAGGGTGAGGAGGAAGCGGGCCAGCTGCCCGTGCTGATTGATGATTAGGTGCAGCTTGAGGCCGTAGAACCAGCCGGTGGAGCCTTTTCCCCTGGCGGCGATGCCTTCGAAGACACTGTGTTGGTGAATGCGGAGGTTGTGGCAAACGGGCAGCTTCTTAGAGTCGATGTAGTAGTGACTGGTTTTCTCAGAGAGGCTGGCCCGGCACTGGGCCAGCAGAAAGGCGTGGAAGCAGGCCTGGCGGGAGAGGGAGAGAAACTGCGTGTAAGAAACAGCCTTGGGGAAGAAGCTTTTGAGCTCCCCGAGCACCAGGCGCTCATAGTAGTACCCGAAGCACTTGAAGTCAGAGAGGTGGTAGAGGGTCAGGATGGTGAGCACCTCGCTCTCAGAAAGGGAGGGCTTTCGGCCGGCGGGGTGCTTTTCTACCAGTCCTTTGGGCAGGGGATGGGAAGTGAAATATTCTTTAACCTCTTTACAGAAATCGTCGATGAAGCAGAACACTTCAACTACTTTGGTAGTATCTATGATAAAGTGCATAAGGCTAAGGATTTAGGTGAAACATCAGGCAATATTTCTACCTAATCCTTAGCCTTTTTTGTTGCACAATCACCTGATTTGAAGCGGGTTAATTCCCGAGTTCACGTTAGTTTAAGGCTTATAGCTGCCTGATGGTTTGCCCTGCTACCTTTACCAGCAGTTATACCTGCTCCCTCTGCTGCGGTATCAACGAGCCACAACCTTGTTCCTAGTTATCGCTAACCTGGCAACCCTACTTCAGTATGTCTTTTGCTTTAGGGAGGGTCAGCAGCGCCCACTCCCGGTGCATTGTTCCGGAGTAGTGCAGGCCGTCGCCGGCTACGTAGGAAGGGTCAGAGGCTGCTTCTCTTGTTAAAGGAGTTATATCGATAAAGGTGACGCCTGCATT
>NZ_ML974110.1:51827-53418 GCF_010015475.1 Pontibacter pamirensis | reverse complement strand
AACAAACTATCCCTATGGAAGACCACATCAAAGAACTACTTAACCGCTATCAGTATAGCGAGGAAGTCAAGGAGGCAGCAGCCTTTCGCGTGCTTTTTGGAGGCGAAGATGCCAAGCAAGTGATGCAGGAGCTTGGCGTACACAATGTCAAAACTGTTCATCATTGGGTTACGGACGACCAGCGTAAGATTGAGCAAGGACTTATATCTTTACCACCCATGAATGAGAAGCAAAAGCAAAACCTGGAAGCACTCAAGCAGCGAAACAAGCAGCTGGAGAAAGCCCTGGAAGAGGCTAACCTCATGATCCTGGCCCTGCACACGATGATAGAAGTGGCTGAAAAGGACCTGAAGATTCCGATTCGAAAAAAGTCTGGTACCAAACAGTCCTGACCCTGCAGCATAAGGGAACAGCAAAGGTAAGTGTCGGTAACCTTTGCCGGTTGTTTGGTAAAAGCCGTCAAGCGTTTCATCAGCGGAGAACATTCCTGGACCAGCGTGCTGCCCAGTCCATGTTGGCATTGGGTCTGGTGACTGCCATCAGAAGGGAGATACCCGGTCTGGGGACAAAGAAGCTGTATCTTCTGCTGCGGGAGCCCCTGCAGAAGAGCGGCATTGCGATGGGCAGGGACCGGCTGCATGAGTTGCTCCGGGCACACCGTCTGCTCATCCGACATGGCAGGGCTGTGCCCAAAACCACACACTCTAACCACCTTCTGAGGAAGTACCCTAACTTGATCAAGCAGCTCCCTATCACGGAGACCGAGCAAGTCTGGGTGTGCGACTTGACCTACATCTACGTGGGCTTTGACTTCAACTATTTGTCTCTGATCACCGATGCCTCCTCTAAGAAGACCGTGGGCTACTGCCTGCATCAGTTCCTGAGCACGGAAGGCTGCCTGATCGCTCTGGAAATGGCGCTTTCTACCCGCAGTAAACAAGGGAACGGGCTTATTCACCATTCTGATCGGGGCGTGCAGTACTGCAGCTTTGAGTATGTTAAGAGGCTTAAGGCAGCAGCTATTGCTATTAGCATGACAGACAGCGGCGAGGCGTACGAGAACCAGATTGCTGAAAGGGTGAATAATGGTATTCTGAAGCATGAGTTTAGGCTCAACCAGGTGTTTAAATCCCATATGGAGGCCCTGCTAGCTGTAGAAACAGGTATCCGCAATTACAATACCCTTCGTCCTCACATGAGCTGTGGTTACCTGACTCCCTCACAGGCCCACCAGGTGGAAGAGCCTTTAGTGAAGCAGTGGAAGAATAAGTCATCGGTCGGTAAAGCTGATGGCATATGAGCCAGAAAGCTGTGGATTTATGGATAACTCCTGCAGAGTTAGCCACAAGTCCACAGCTGTAGTAGTAGTAGTAGTAGTAGTAATCAAATGAAAAAGAAACAGCGCTAGCGTCAAGCTAATTCCGTATTCAACTAGACCATCGAAAAGTAAATAGATACATTTGACAAGCTATAGCCGGTATTGCTTTATTGATTTTATCATTCATTCAAAATCGTCAACTTTTTCCAGGACGAGACCACCTGTCAACTTTATTCAAGAGGAGTCAAACAGATTATAAGCTTAATAACTAAT
>NZ_ML974110.1:0-51817 GCF_010015475.1 Pontibacter pamirensis | reverse complement strand
ATACCCTTCGTCCTCACATGAGCTGTGGTTACCTGACTCCCTCACAGGCCCACCAGGTGGAAGAGCCTTTAGTGAAGCAGTGGAAGAATAAGTCATTGGTCGGTAAAGCTGATGGCATATGAGCCAGAAAGCTGTGGATTTATGGATAACTCCTGCAGAGTTAACCACAAGTCAGTAGTAGTAGTAGTAGTAGTAATTAAATGAAAAAGAAACAGCGCTAGCGTCAAGCTAATTCCGTATTCAACTAGACAATCGAAGAGTAAATGAATACAGTTGACAAGCTATAGCCGGTATTGCTTTATTGATTTTATCATTCATTCAAAATCGTCAATTTTTTCCAGGACGAGACCAGCGTCAACCTATTTATGGACGAGGCACACAAGGTGCAGCGGGTTTACAACCATAAACTGCTTTTTCATAAATACCTACAACAGATATAAAAAGCACTTCTCGCACTCCTAACAACATTTCCGTTTTAAAACCGTCCAACTCATGAGGGATTTCTTTAGGTTCTAACATACCCTTACGAATGAGTAGAATACTTTTACTGTTCATTACTTGCTTCATCAGCACCTTATGCTACGCACAATACCCTGCAGAAAAGGTCGAGGAGAAACCGACTTTGAAAATAGGCGGGGCCCTGCGCTTTAACTACAACCTTTCCACCTGGAAAGAAGACCAGCTGGAGCGGGGCGGCGACTTTGGCTATGATGTATTCCGTATCAATGTGGAGTCAGAGTACAAAGGCATTAAGTTGAACGCTGAGTTCAGACATTACTCACAGGCCTTTGGCGGCGCTTTCCTGAAGCAGGGCTGGTTTCAGCATGACTTCTCCGAAAGGTCGCAGATACAGGTCGGGCTGAACCAGGTGCCTTTCGGTATTCAGCAGTACAACTCCAACAACTGGTTCTTTAACATCACCTACTATGTGGGTTTCGAGGATGACCATGACATGGGCGTAAAATACATACACGACAACGGCAGGTGGCAATGGCAGGCAGCCTATTATAAAAGCGCTGAGGAGTTTGTGTTTGGCTTGGCGGAGCCCAGCCCCAACCGCTACTCCTACGATATCACCGGGCGCAACAAAGAGAACAACCAACTGGACTTCAAGCTGGTGCGGCGCCTGGGCGACAGCCTTGCCCATGAACTGGGGGCTTCCCTTCAGGGCGGGCTCCTTTATAACCTGGACACAGAGCGAAACGGCACCAGGTACGCTGCCGCCGTACATTATGAGTACAAACCTGCCTACAGCCCCTGGAATGTAAAGCTACAGGCAATGCTCTACCGCATGAACCCACAATACGCAGCCGGGGAGGACCTGAATTTTGTAGAAATGGGGGCCTACGGCGCGAACTACAACGTGGCCTCCAAAGGTGAGATGTACACCGCCAGTTTAGCCTATCACCTGCCCCTCGACACGCGCCTGCTGCAGGGCATCACCTTCTACAACAACTATGGCTACTACAACAAGCGTGTAAGTGGCTTTGAGAACACCCATATGAACGTGCTGGGTGCCTTGTTCACCGCCGGTCCGATGTACATCTATACCGATGCAGCATTCGGGTATAACCAACCCTGGCTCGGCCCCGAGTGGACAAACGCCCTTGCCTTCGGCACACCCGGAGACACAGACTGGCACTTGCGCTTTAACATAAACATGGGGTATTATTTCTGATTTAAAATTTCTGATTGATGAGTAAAGTAACTAGAAGCGATACAAAGAAGTCACTGGGCCTGGAGGTAAATGGCCCTGTATTTTGGTCATCCATTGTTTTTCTGGTGATCAGCATCGCTTTGGTGCTTATTTTCCGGGAGAGTGCCGAGGCGATATTCAGCGATGTACAGACGGCTGTAACGGCTAACATGGGTTGGCTATTTATACTCAGCGTGAACGTATTTGTAGCTTTCTGCCTGTTTTTGGCCTTCAGCCGATTTGGTGGGATAAGATTAGGCGGCAAGGACGCCAAACCTGAGTTTACCACCTCCGCCTGGTTTGCCATGCTCTTCAGTGCGGGCATGGGTATCGGCTTACTTTTCTGGAGCATTGCTGAGCCAATCAACCATTTCCAGACACCCCCACTTGGGGAGCCTGGCACACCCGCCGCCGCCCGGCAAGCCATGAACTATACGTTCCTGCACTGGGGACTGCACGCCTGGGCTATTTATGCACTGGTAGCGCTAGCGCTAGCATACTTTACTTACAACCGGCAACTACCGCTAACAGTGCGCTCTGCCTTCTATCCTTTTCTGGGCGAGCGGATTCATGGTGTAGCAGGGCACATTATCGATACGCTGGCTGTAATTGCAACTCTTTTCGGTCTGGCAACCTCGTTGGGACTAGGTGTGCAGCAGGTGGCTGCAGGACTTAGCCATGTATTTCCAGCCATTGTAAACAACATCACCACCCAGATTATACTTATTGCTGTGATCACCGGTATTGCCACTGTATCTGTGGCAACCGGGGTCGATAAGGGTGTGCGCATCCTGAGTGAGTGGAATATACGCATTGCATTGTTAATACTGGTGGCGGTGCTGGTACTGGGGCCAACTGTTTTTATACTGGGCTCTTACGTGCAGAACATTGGCTCCTACATGGGTAACTTTATGCAGCTCTCGTTCTGGAATGAAGCTTTCTCCTCTAACAACTGGCAGGGCACCTGGACAGTTTTCTACTGGGCCTGGTGGATTTCATGGGCACCATTTGTGGGTATTTTCATTGCGCGGGTATCTAAGGGCAGAACCATCAAGGAGTTTATACTGGGTGTACTCATAGCCCCCTCCCTCCTCTCTTTCCTGTGGATGACCGCTTTCGGCAGCACGGCGCTGCGCGAAACACTGGCCGGCAACACGGCTATTGCCGATGCTGTGGCAGCAGATATTTCCACGGCCTTGTTCATATTCTTTGAACAGCTGCCCTTCTCCACCATATTATCTGTGATTGGAGTGCTGCTGATAGCCGGCTTTTTTGTTACCTCCTCCGACTCCGGTTCGTTGGTGGTGGTAAGCCTTACCTCGGGCGGTAATCCAAATCCTTCAGTGGGCTTGCGTATTTTTTGGGCATTGGCAGGTGGCGCTGTGGCCGCAGTACTCTTGCTTGGCGGGGGCTTACAGGCCCTGCAAACGGCTGTAATCATCACAGGTTTGCCCTTTGCGCTTATTCTGCTCTCGATGTGCTATAGCCTGTACAAGGGGCTAAGCGAAGAGATGGAAGAAGAAAACAAGCTGAATACAGCACAGCAACGGAAAGACTACCAGCAGTTAATGGCTGAGATGCTGGCGAAGCGAGCGACAAAGCAGGAGCACAGCGCATCTGAAAGGAAAAGAGATGTACCACCACCTTCAAAAACTGAACAAAACCTATGATTGCAATAGATGCCATGATGGTCTGCCTGGACCTAAGTGATATAGATGAAAAGCTGGTGGCCTTCACCCGCTCGGTATGTGAGCGCCTGCCGGTGAAAAAGGTCTATTTTGTTCATAATATCAAGACATCTGAGCTGAGCGAGGATTTCCGGGAAACTTTCGGTGATGTGGATCTGAGTCAAGAGGTGGAGGCTAATATAGCCGACATCGTCGCGGAGCATTTTGCCGGGGGCTGCGACCATGAGATACTGGTGAGCGAAGAGCCGAACACCGAGGTGATGATGGCTGACCTGGTAAAGCGGTATGATGTAAAACTGACACTGCTTGGCAAACGGATGAGCAATAAAAGCACAGGTGCCCTGGGTACTAAGCTGCTGCGCATCCTGCCCTGCAGCATTCTTGTTTTCCCGGAAACAGCCAGGTTCAATATAGAGCGGGTCCTGACACCGATAGACTTCTCTGACGCTTCAGTGCACGCGCTGCGGCTTAGCAAAAGCCTTTCAGACCAGCTCGGGCTGAACCTGGAGATTATGCACGTGTATAAACTGCCCACGCAGTACTTCCCGCTGATATCAGAGGAGAAGGCCGTTAAGAAAGCGGAAGAGGTGGTAAACGGAAGGTTCAGGGAGCTTCAGAAACGGCACAAGGAAGTAACCGGTGTTCCTTATACCCTGGTTCGTGCCGCCGGGAAAAGCACGGCCGAGCGGATTTCCCTGCAGCTGCGCAAAGGAAAGTACGATTTGCTGGTGCTCGGCCTGAAGGGAAGCAACCCCATACCGTCACTCAGCCTGGGCAGCGTGCCAACAAAGATATACAACATGGACATCGACACCCCGCTCTG
The DNA here is from genome assembly GCF_010015475.1 of Pontibacter pamirensis. Taxonomy (GTDB): domain Bacteria; phylum Bacteroidota; class Bacteroidia; order Cytophagales; family Hymenobacteraceae; genus Pontibacter; species Pontibacter pamirensis. The sequence goes on along the minus strand of NZ_ML974110.1, from coordinate 47,610 downwards.
GCTGGTGTATTCTGAGGCGGTGATCAAGTAGCGCAGTAGGAAGGCTTTAACAGGCCGTTCCTAGGCCTGCGCAGCAGTGATGAGGTTGCTGATGCCGGCTACCACCATGTCTACCCCGATGGCGCCGAGGAAAAAGCCGTTGATGCGCAAGAGCAGCTCCATGTTCTTGTCAAAGGCAGTCTGCACACTTTTGGAGCGCATCCCGCGGCGGATTTGCTTAAGGCCCATAATAATGATGAAGTTGGTAAGCATGATAAGTACCAGCGACACCACACCCTGCCACAGCTCCAGCTGCTCCGACATCAGGATAGTAAGGGAGATGGTGCCTGCGCCCACCATAAAAGGCAAGGCAATCTCAGAGGCCAGATCATGCAGGTCACCTTTGATCTGGATAAAGGCTTTTTTCCCCTGCACGATAAAAACATAGGCAAAGGAGAAGAGCACGATGCCGCCAAAGATCCGAAAGGATTCAAAGTTGATGCGGAACACCTTCTGAAACACGATGTCGCCGAAAAGCAAAAACACCAGGAAGATAAAAAAGGAGATAGTCGTTGCCTTCAGAAACACCGTCCGGAAATCTGTGTCCGACAAATCGTTCATCACAGGCTTCAGGTACAGAAAAAGCGCAAATGGGTTGAGCATAACGAGAAAACTGAAGATGGCTGCAATCATAAATCAAGTATAAGTTAGATATCTAATCCCTGTGGGACAGTACGAAGATAGAATTTTAGAAAGGTAAATTTTGTATAGCCTAGGCAAAGCCGTTATAGCCAGGAGGGCAAAAGCTTAACGTAAAGCAGTTGCTAGGGCCGTTGGCTTAAACTAAACGGTTACAGCGGTACTCTCGGATAGTTCTGCACCTCCACCTCCTTGCCGTTTTGGCTGTTAACCAGGCGGCTGGGCCGGTTGCCTTGTGCTACTTCATGTGCTTTGGCAAGCGCCTGCTCCTCATCATCGAACGCCTGTACCAGTTCCCCATCATGGTTCAGCACACACCATTGCTTCTTTTCCTCGTGCCACTGCACCCGAAATGTTTTCTCCTCTAAATTTTTTTTATTTCGGATTAGGTCAAGGATAATCTTTCCGTCGCTGTAGTTCCCGCCGGGATAAGGCATCGGCAGCAGCGCAAAGAAGATGTAGTACAGCGAAAAGTAGGTGAACTGGTAAGTAGCCATATTCGGCTCCATAGCGTTGTTCTCTATAAGGTAAATCACCACCACCGCCGCTATGGCATTGAAAAGTGCTCCCCCGGCAAAGATCAGGATGGTAGCAAGACGGTGATTGCGCTTCAGGTTATCAAAAGAACAGAGGCCGTACCAGAAATAGTACTTGCGCACCTCCAGCATCCCAACCCTAAACAGCACATCACCGGAGCCAATGGTTACTTTGATGTTCCTGCCCCCCATCAGCCAGGCGAAAAACACGTGCCCTGCCTCATGCACAAAAGAGATGACAGGAAGCACCAGAAAAAAGGCAAGAAAGAACTTCGGTATATCGCTTACTCCAAACATAACCCTACCTGTTACGAGATTTATGAAAGTAGCTTTGTGTTATTACTGTTCTTTTTTAGTCTAAGTGTATATTCCGGAGAAGATGGTTCAGCGTCAGATTTGGTGATTACTATGGTGAATTAGCCAGAACGCGCAGGCGCAGCAGTGCAAAGCTGGCCCTGCCATACATCTGGCGCTTTATATTTTTGAGTCGGTTAACCTGGCCTTCCGTTTGCCCGTTACTCCAACAGGAGGTCATCGCCTGATAGACTGCCTCATAGTCTTGGCGGATTCCCTGTACAAAGCTTTTGAATGGAGCATGTTGAACAGCTTTTTCGCACCAAGTCTCCAGATTATCTCCTCTCTTCTGCGCCATTATGCTTTTGAATTCCAGGTTCAGCTCCCACAGCTGTTTTAGTAAGGAGCTTTTCTCCAGTAGTTTCACCAAGAACGGCTTTTGCTTTTCAGCCCATTCTTGCTCTGTTTTGCAAAAGGCGACGCTTAAGCTACGAGTAGAGTAGTTCTCGATTTTTTGAGCAGGGGGCAATGAAGATGCTTCTCCTGTTCTGGGGTAGTGCGACAAAAAACCAGCCAAAATGGTGTAGGAGCCGTTATAGCCTCTTTCTTTGATTTCCTGCAGGAGCGCCTTTGCACACTGCTGGCCTTCCTGCCAACGCTGGCGCAGATAAGCTTCGTAGGCTAACAGGTTGGAGAGCCGTGGATGGCGTTTAGGCACAAAGCTCTGCTGAAGAAAATACTTTTTTACCGTATTTCTGGAAATGCCCAGGTGACGAGCTATGGCTTTGATAGAGTGGTGCTGACTTTGCAGTTGCTTGACCTGCTCATAGAGGGCATACCTTTTTTCCACACGTACACTGGTTATTTTCTCTGGCAGTGCTGGAGCAGCTTCAGGGCTTGCCTGCTCAAAAACTTCCTGGGCTGTTTCCCTGATCAAGGACCTTTGCCTATCCAGAAACTGGGTGGTGTTCTCTCCCAGGTTTTTGAGCAAATGCCAGCGATCGGCTACCTGTATAGCATCCGGACAGGCTCTGGTGATGGCATGGGCGTACACAGAAGAACGATCTCTGCTGACAACACTAACACCAGGATGCGCCAGCAGCCAGGCTTCTAAAGTTTTGCCTTCCCTATCCGGCAACAGGTCGATAGGCTTTCTTTTTTCCAGGTCCACCAGGATGGTGCCGTAGGTACCCCGCTTGCGAAAAGCAAAATCATCTACACCCAGAATAGTGGGAGTGTCTGGTTCACTTGCGGGGCACCCTTTGATGTTTCTTAGCACAGTAGAAGCACTCAATGGTAACCCGATAAGCCTGCAAATCCGAGCCCCCGGCTTAGCGCCCATTTCATATCCAATAGAGACCACCTGCTCACATACCCGAAGCAGTCTTCTGCCATAGCGCTTTAGGCAGCTTTCCTGCTGTTGAGCAAAGATTTTCCTGGGGCAACCCTGCTGTTGGCAGAAAAACTTGCGGGTGCAGAGTCGCAGCTCTACTACTTTACCACTGATGGGCAGATCCTGCAACTTCCGCTCATAACAACTGTGGATGCGAGTGCTTAAGCTGTGGCAGAGGGGACAGTAAGCGGTAGAAGCGGTAAACTGAAGCTGGAGGGTAATTTTCGCTTCGGTAACGGAAGTAGCTAATACTTCAAACTCAGGTGGTATAAGCAAGCTGGTTTCCATTCTTGCTTAACGTTATTCAACAGATTTTTGGCCATCTTCACCAAACCTGACGCTGAACCAATATGGATTCTCCACATTAATGATGAACAACACTAAAAAATAAAGGAGATTGAATTCTGTCCGGTATTTGTCCGGAGCTAAAAACAAAAAATCGCAAATCGTTAGAGATTAACGATTTGCGATTCTATTTGGTAGCGGGGACAGGACTCGAACCTGTGACCTTTGGGTTATGAGCCCAACGAGCTACCAACTGCTCCACCCCGCACTGTTATTATGATGCAAAAGTATACTAAAGAATTTTATGATGCAAGCGATGCGTCTAAAAAACCTCCAAAAATATGCTGATCCCTAAAATTTACTTGTTATCCCAAAATGTATCTTCGAATATTTAAATGATAGCGGCTGCTGATCTGATTTTCCTAAGGAGTACACCAATTGAAAAATACCGGCCCCGGTGCTAAAGCTAATACCGCCACCCACACCAAATGGCATGTCGCTTGTTGCAGACTGCTCCAAATCGCTGCGGTAGTAGCCCTGGTCATAGAATAGGAGCACATAGGAGTCGGCGGCGGTGAAGAGGCGGTACTCTAGTGTGCTGACGGCGTAGGAGGAGGCGTAAAAGAAATAATCGTCGAAGCCACGCAAAGAGGAGAGGCCGCCGATGCGGTACATGTCGTTCAGGAAGAGTTGGTCGTTGAGCAACGCCTGGCCCTGCAGGCGCGCGAGCAGGGCGCTGTTCTTGCCGAGCCGGAAAAAGTTCTCCAGGCGCAAGGCCAGGCCAAGTTGGGTTGTTTTCACATCCAGTGTATCGTAGAAGCTTTTCTCCATGCTTGGGTTGCGGAGCAGCTTCTTTGCTCCTGCTGATAACTGCATCTCTATTAAGCGGCCCCGCCTCGGAAAGTAGAAGTCATCCAAGTTGTTCCAGAGGTAGTTCAGCCCATAAGTGGTAGTCTGTGCATCGGCCAGGTCAAACTGCTGCAGGCTTTGCGGGCTGGCATCGGAGAGTATGCGTGAGTTGCGCCATTCTGTGAACACACTAAACTTACCGTACTTCAGTGTATAATAAGACAGCTGCATACGTGGCTGCACTGTAATGAAGGAGGAGTCTTGCTTGAGGAGGTTGAACTTGGCGCCCACCTCAAAAGGTGTTCCCAGCAGGTTCGGGTGCAGGTACTCGCCGTTCAGGATAACGGAACCTTTGTTGACGCGCCGCCACTGCAGCCCCAGCTGTTTGCCGGAGCCTTTTATGTTCCGGATGTTCAGGTTTGCTTCGCCCGTAATCAGCAGCTTATCTTTCCGCACCGGATCCGGCAGAAAGCCCACCACGCCATCTATCTGGTTTGCCTGCCTGTCGTCTATAAAATAATGAACTTGTGCCTTGTCGCGTGCGAAGCGCACCTGCGGTGGCCTTGCTACTTTAATATAAGGCAACGCGGACAGCATGCGCTGTGAGGCGTTGATCTGGTCCTGGTTGTAAGGCTGGCCGGGGAGCAGTTGCAGGTAGCGCATCAGGAACTTCGGCTGCGTACGCGTATCGCCAACTATCTGCAGCGAATCATAGGTGACCACAAAGGCTTTTTCCACCATCAGCGCCGCCTCTATTTTGTTGCCTTTAATCCGGATGGAGTCGAGCCAGACAGAGGCAAAAGGGTAGCCGCTGCGCTCGGCATAGTCCAGAATGCGCTGCTGCAGCTTTACATATTCGGCAGGTTTGAACGGTGCTTCATGGTAAAACTTCTCCCGAAACCCAGACTCCACCAGAATACCTTCGCTCAGGTTGCCGTTGCGTAATTGTGCCCATTCCAAAGGCTGCCCCACATGGAGTTTCACGTGAAGCGTATCATTGCGGAGGAAGGCCGTATCGGCAGATGCCATGAGATAAGAATCCTGCTGCAGCCGGTATACCAGCGCCTTTAGTTCTTTATGCGCTTCTGCGGAGTCGGCAAGGGCACTGCGGTAATTGTAGCGCCTGAGCACCTGCTTTCCCTGCTCTTCTGTGGCTCTCACAGATAACATAACTTTAGGCAGCGGCTTTTCAGTTTGCTGGTTCTGTGGTTGGGTCTGAGGCTGTACTTTTGACTGCTCTTTCAGGGGCGTCTGCTGGCTCTGGGCCTGCGCCAGGGGCAGCCACAGTAGAAAGCAGAAGAGAGAGACAGCTATTTTGTACATTTGCAGTGTAAACTGTTAAATGGTTTTATTGTTAAATGGTTATGGTGGCGTTTATCAAGCCTTACTTGCAGGCTGCATACTCGAACAGCAAATATCTGCCTCTGAGGTGGAAATAACTCAAAAAATCATAGCGAATAAACTCTTTAGCAATTTTAACCACCCAACAATTTAACAATTAATCTTTGTCCGGAATATACCTTCACATACCTTTCTGCAAGCAGGCCTGCCACTACTGCGATTTCCACTTCAGCACCTCTATGGGGCTAAAGGAGCAGACAGTGCAAGCCATTGCCCGCGAACTGGAGTTGCGGCAGGAGTACCTGCAGGGGCAACCGGTACACACTATCTACTTTGGCGGCGGCACGCCTTCACTGCTGAACCAGCAGGAGCTCCAACTGCTGTTGGCAACAATAAAGCAGTTGTTTATAGTTTCGGAGAATGCTGAAATTACGCTGGAGGCGAACCCCGATGACCTGACACCGGCCAAGCTGCAGGAGTTACGCGCGGCAGGAATCAACCGCCTGAGCATCGGCCTGCAGTCGTTCCATGCCCCGCACCTGCGCATGATGAACCGCGCCCACAGTGCCGCCGAGAGCCTGCAATGTGTAAAAGACGCCCAGGCAGCCGGCTTCGACAATATTACCGTAGATCTAATTTATGGTATTCCAGCCCCGGACCACAGCATCTGGCACCGCGATTTAGAAACACTGTTTTCGCTGGGCGTGCCGCATGTTTCCTGCTATGGGCTTACTATTGAGCCCGACACAGCCCTCGGCCGCTGGAGCAAGAAAGGCAAGTTTACCCCTGCAGAGGATGAGTATACGGCCCAGCAGTTCGAGATCCTGCTCGAGCAGATGAACAGGCACGGCTATGTGCAGTACGAAATATCTAACTTCAGTTTGCCCGGCCATGAGTCGAAGCACAACAGCAACTACTGGCGTGGCGTGCATTACTTGGGAGTAGGGCCAAGTGCCCACTCTTTTAACGGCCCTTCACGACAGTATAATGTATCGCACAACAAAAAGTATGTAGACGCTATTGCGCAGGGCCAGGTGCCTTTTGAGCTGGAAGAACTTACTCCGGCAGACCAGGCCAATGATTACCTGCTTACCAGCCTCCGCACCATCTGGGGCTGCGACCTCCATAAAATCAGCCAGGACTATGGCTATGATTTCAGGTTGAGCTATGCGCCATACTTGCAGGAACTGCAGGATAAGGACCTGGCAAGAATAGAGGAGGAGGTACTCTACCTCACGGACAAAGGCAAACTCCTAGCTGACCAGATAACGCTGGAGTTGTTTGTGGAGTAGCTGATGTTGAGTATAAAAGGCTTCAGCAGAAGGCTCCTTCTGCTGAAGTTTAGAAGGTATCCTGTGCTTTTATACTCAATGTCTGTAAACCTCTTGATAACATAAGAAATACTCAGAAGTAGGTATTTTTTATGTTATCAAGAATATTCATTATTGCAGAAATAATTATACTATAATGAAAATACTTTCTACTCTTATTATCACCCTGTTTGTACTACAATCTTTCGCGCAGACAAGTCCTGCAACTGGAGACGCAGCATCAGGTACGCTGCAATCTTTGCCAGCAATAACCGAAAAACAGAATACCCCGTTACCAGACACTACCAGAAAGGAGGTTTTCAGGAAGAATATTGTTAAGATTAATCTTACGTCGCTGGCCCTCTTCAATAACTACAGTTTCAGCTATGAGCGCTCTCTAACCCGTAAAATCACTTTTGTTGCCGGGTATAGCTCTGTGCCGGAAGCTAGCCTAGCCTCTAAATACTTAGTAGAAAAACATACTCCATCAATAGAACAGGCAGTAGAATCCTACATAGGTGAAGCGGTTGATATTACTAATTATCTGAACCTTGCCAATGTAGGAAGCAACAGTATTACTGGCGAGATTAGATTTTACGGCGGCACAAAGCCAGGAGCACGCGGCTTTTACTTGTCTTTGTACGGGCGCTACATGAATTTTAAGGCAAACTATCCTTATGAATACAAAACCACAGAAAACAGAACCTATACCCTTCCTTTTGATGGAACAATAAAAGGGTACGGGGGCGGAGCAATGCTCGGGTACCAGTTAATGATAGCTAATAGAGTAACAATGGATTTGTTCATACTTGGCGGCCATTATGGTAAAATGAAGATTGACATGCCAGCCATGGCGGACCTGAGCACCATGACACCAGGTGAAAAGAGCGGATTGCAGGAAGATGTTGAATCTGTGAATGAATCCACAAACGGAAAAATAGATGTTAAGGCAAGTGTTTCGGATCAGGGAGTAATTCTAGAAGGTAATGCGCCTTTTGTAGGTATCAGGAGTCTTGGCTTTAGCTTAGGCCTTGCTTTTTGATTTCCATTACTTTAATACACCAGAAAAGAGTAGAATCTTTACTATTCATGCTGGTGCTACTATTACTGCTGTACCTGCATTAGCTTTTAAGTATTTTCCTCCTTGTACTTGCCTAATCTTCAGGTCATGAGCCTATAATTGAAACAAGCGAAGACCAATGCAAGTGAATTCGTAGAAACAACAAAGCCGTGACCTAAACAGTCACGGCTTTGTTGTTATGGATCAGGTCTTTCTAAAACAGCGCCTCTGCTACCTTGCGCACGGATCCTGATTTGCCCATAGAGTAGTAGTGCAGGCACGGCACACCAAATTCCATCAGTTCTTTTGATTGCTGAATAGCCCACTCTACGCCTACCTGCGCGGCGGCTTTGTTGTCAGCGCAGGCCTCTACAGCATCCGCTAAATCGCAGGGAATGTCGATGTGGAAAATACCTGGCAGAATGGTAAGCTGAGATTTTGTTGTCAGTGGCTTCAAACCCGGTATAATCGGCACGTTGATACCTTCTGAACGACATAGCCGCACAAAGTCAAAGTACTTCTGGTTATCGAAGAACATCTGCGTGACCACATAGTCTGCTCCCATTTCTATCTTCTTCTTTAGCCAGCGCAGGTCAGCCTTCAAATTCGGAGCATCAGAGTGTTTTTCCGGGTAACCGGCTACGCCAATGCAGAAATCAGTTCCGTTGGTGTTGATTTGTTCATCGTCGAGGTAGCAGCCGTTGTTCATGCCTACTACCTGCTGCAGTAGTTCGGTGGCATAACTGTGGCCGCCCGGCTCGGGAACAAAGCGGGATTCAGTTTTCACGCAGTCGCCGCGCAGCACCAGTACATTGTGTATTCCCAAAAAGTGCAGATCGATGAGGGCGTTTTCTGTTTCTTCTTTGTTAAAGCCGCCGCAGATCAGGTGCGGCACCGTGTCTACTTTGTAATGGTTTTGAATAGCAGCACATATGCCAACCGTACCCGGGCGCTTGCGTGTGCTTATCTTCTCCAGCAGCCCGTTGTCGCGGTGTTTGTACACATACTCCTCCCGGTGATAGGTCACGTCGATAAACGGCGGTTTGAATTCCATCAGTGGGTCGATGTGCTCGTAGAGTACCTGCAGGTTCTCCCCCTTCAGAGGAGGCAGTATTTCGAATGTAAACTGTGTTTTATCAGCGTTCTGGAAGTGTTCCGTTACTTTCATCTATTTTTCGGGTGATGCTATTTTAATTGTTAAATGGTTGGATTGTTACATTGTTGGTTCACAACACCGGGTCCAACCACCCCTAGCCCCTCCTTGTCTAAGGCGGGGGATTTACCTCTCCCCAACCCTCTCCTAAAAACAGGAGAGGGAGGTCTGCTTTACCACTGCAAGACAGCTAAGAGTTATTCTTGGCTGTTTCGCAGTAAGGGCTAACAACAGATATATAACTTTACATATAGTTAGAAAGCCCCCTCTCCTGTTTTTAGGAGAGGGTTGGGGAGAGGTCATTTATACTACCTGCTGCGCCAGTGGCTGCGGCTCATAGTTGAGGTTAGGCGAGAGCCAGCGTTCGAGTTCCTCCAGTGACATACCCTTGCGACGGGCTATGTCAGCTACCTGGTCTTCTCCTATCTTGCCTAAGCCAAAGTAGCGCGACTCCGGATGCGAGAAGTACAAGCCACTTACCGCTGCTGTCGGGTACATGGCCAGGTTCTCCGTCAGGATAACGCTTGTTTCCTCTTCGGCCTTCAGCAGGTTGAACAGCGTGATTTTCTCGGTGTGGTCCGGGCAGCCAGGGTAACCTGGCGCAGGGCGTATACCCTGGTACTGCTCCTTTATCAGCGCATCATTGTCCAGGCTTTCCTGCGGCGCGTAACCCCACAGCTCCTTGCGGACTTTGGCGTGCATGAGTTCAGCAAAGGCTTCCGCTAAACGATCGGCTAGGGCTTTTACCATAATAGAGAGGTAGTCGTTATGGTCTGCCTCGTACTTCTCGATTAGCTTTTCGATGCCGAAACCAGTGGAAACAACAAAGCCACCAATATAGTCATGTATGCCTGTTTCTTTCGGCGCTACAAAATCTGAGAAAGCCATGTTCGGCACATTGCCGCCTTTCTTGCCCTGCTGCCGCAGCGTGTGGAACTCCGTCAGTACGTTTTCACGTGCATCATCGGTATATACTTCTATGGTGTCATCGGCTTCCACGTTGGCAGGGTAGAAACCTACCACCGCACGTGCCTCCAGCAACTGGTTGTCCACAATCTCCTGTAGCAGTTGCTGCGCATCGGCGAACAATTTGCGGGCCTCTGCTCCATATTCGGCATCGTCCAGAATTTTTGGATACTGGCGCTTCAGCTCCCAGGTATGGAAGAAGGGTGTCCAGTCGATGTAAGGCACGAGCTCCGACAGCGGATAGTTCTTAAACACTTTGGTACCCAGGAAGCTTGGCGTGGTTGGTTGTGTAGCCTCCCAGTCTACCTTGAACTTATTGGCTCGTGCTTCTCCGATGGTGGCAAAAGCACGGTCTTTGGTGCGGCTCAGGTGGTCTTCGCGTAGTTTCTGATACTCTGCTTTGATTTCAGCTACATATTCTTCCTTGTTGCTGCCCAACAGGCTGCCCACCACCGTCACACTACGGGAGGCGTCGTGCACGTGCACCACCGGCCCACTGTACTGCGGCGCAATTTTAACAGCTGTGTGTACGCGTGAGGTAGTGGCCCCGCCGATCAACAGCGGAATCTTCATGCCTCTTCGCTCCATTTCCTGCGCCACATACACCATCTCGTCCAGCGAAGGCGTAATTAAACCACTCAGGCCGATGATGTCTACCTGCTGCGCCTCGGCCTCTGATAGGATCTTGTCCAGCGACACCATTACACCCAGGTCGATTACCTCGTAGTTGTTACAGGCCAGCACCACGCCCACAATATTTTTGCCGATGTCGTGCACATCGCCTTTCACAGTAGCCATCAGAATAGTGCCTGCCGTTGATTTGGATGTGTCGGACGCAAGCTTCTCCTTCTCCATAAACGGCAGCAGGTATGCCACAGACTTCTTCATTACACGGGCGCTCTTCACTACCTGCGGCAGGAACATTTTACCGGCACCAAACAAATCACCTACCACCGTCATACCCGCCATCAGCGGGCCTTCAATCACATCAAGCGTTCGGGTGGCTTTCTGTCGTGCTTCTTCGGTGTCTTCTTCTATAAACTCTACAATACCTTTTACCAGGGCATGCTTCAGGCGCTCTTCCACAGGAGCTTCGCGCCAGGCAGTATCTGCTCCTGCGGCTGTTTTGCCTTTGCCTTTTATTGTATCCGCGTAAGTTACCAGCTTCTCAGTCGCATCCGGGTTACGGTTGAAGATCACATCTTCAATCAGGTCGCGCAGGTCCTTCGGAATCTCATCGTATACGCCCATCATACCGGCATTTACAATACCCATGTCCATACCTGCCTGCACCGCATAGTACAGGAAGACAGTATGCATGGCCTCACGCACTAAATCGTTGCCCCGGAACGAGAACGACAGGTTACTTACCCCACCACTCACCAAGGCATGCGGCAGGTTGGCCTTTATCCATTTTACCGACTCCAGGTACTCTACAGCATAATTATTATGCTCTTCTATACCGGTGGCAATGGCTAATATATTCGGGTCGAAAATGATATCCTGTGGCGGGAAACCTACTTCTTCTGTCAGGATGCGGTAGGCGCGCCCGCAGATTTCGATTCTTCGCTCCAGCGTATCGGCTTGTCCTTCCTCATCAAATGCCATGATAACAGCAGCGGCACCATACTGGCGCACCTTGCGGGCCTGCGCTTTGAAGTTTTCTTCGCCTTCTTTTAAGGAGATGGAGTTAACGATGGATTTTCCCTGCACACACTTCAGGCCCGCTTCCAGTACCGTCCACTTAGAGGAATCGATCATGATTGGCAGCTTAGAGATGTCCGGCTCGGAGGCAATCAGGTTCAGGAAGTTTGTCATTGCCTCCTCAGAGTCCAGCATGCCCTCGTCCATGTTCACATCGATGATCTGGGCACCACCTTCTACCTGTTGCTGCGCTACCGAAAGTGCTTCTTCAAACTCTCCGTTTACAATTAATCGAGCAAATTTCTTGGAACCAGTTACGTTCGTGCGTTCTCCCACATTCACAAACAGCAATTCTGGTGTGATGGTAAGGGGTTCCAATCCGCTGAAGCGCGAGTATGAAGGAAGCTCAGGAACTACACGCGGCTTGTGTTTGGCAGAAAGTTCCGCTATACGGCGGATGTGATCCGGTGTGGTACCACAGCAGCCACCTAATATGTTTATCAGGCCCTCTTTCAGGTACTCTTCTACAATAGCCCCCATCTCATCTGCCGTCTCATCGTAGCCACCAAAAGCATTCGGCAGACCGGCATTGGGATAAGCGCTGATGTGCACGTCCGCAATGCGGGACAGTTCCTGGATGTGTGTTTTCAGCTGGCGTGCTCCTAGGGCACAGTTAAAACCAATGCTAATAATAGGGGCATGAGAAATGGAATTCCAGAAAGCTTCCACGGTTTGGCCAGACAAAGTACGTCCGCTGGCATCCGTAATAGTACCAGACACCATGATCGGTAATTCTTTACCGCCATCCTGCACATACTGCTCTGCGGCAAAAAGGGCAGCTTTACAGTTTAGCGTGTCAAACACCGTCTCTATCAGCAGCACATCGCAGCCACCGTCAACCAAACCACGCACCTGCTCATAATATGCTTCCACCAACTGGTCGAAGGTGATGGCGCGGTAGCCGGGGTTGTTTACATCCGGAGAAAGAGAGGCGGTACGGTTGGTAGGGCCAATGGCGCCGGCTACAAAGCGCGGCTTATCCGGGTTCTGAGCTGTTACTTCGTCTGCTGCCTCACGGGCCAATCTTGCCGATTCATAGTTCAGCTCATACACCAGGTCCTCCATGTGGTAATCGGCCATGGCGATGCGGGTGCCACTGAAGGTGTTTGTCTCCACAATGTCGGCACCGGCGTTCAGGTACTCCACGTGTATGGCCTTGATGATATCCGGACGGGTAATAGAGAGCAGGTCGTTGTTGCCTTTCAGGTCGCTGGGGTGGTTAGCAAAACGCTCGCCACGGAAATCTGCCTCTGAAAGCTGGTAACGTTGAATCATAGTGCCCATCGCGCCATCCAGCACGAGCACACGCTCCTTCAGTATTCTATGAATGGGGTATTTTGTCATTTTCGGTGTTTTCTTTCTTCTCTAAGTCTGCTGTATTCGGCTTATCAAGAAAGACACCTGGGGAGGAGTACATTCTTATCTTTTCCTGCTATGTGGTGCAGGAAGGGAGTTAGCACCAAGCTTTTACATGGTTGCTAAGACGTCATGGGGCCCTGTCCCTCGGTCTTTCTTGATAAGAAGCTGCAAGTTAAGCATATATATGCTTAAAAACGAAACAAGTTGTTTAAAATATAGCAATGCAGCTTTAACAGGTATAAAAAAGAGAGGGTTGCCGTATGGCAACCCTCTCCCGCTAACGCTACTGCCGAAGCAGCCTGTCGTTTTGCTTACGCCTCAGCTTCTGTTGTTTTAGGAACTACAGAAACGTAAGAACGGTTCTTCTTTCCTTTTCTGAACTGCACGATGCCGTCAGTTAAAGCGAAAAGTGTATGGTCTTTGCCAATACCCACGTTTACGCTTGGGTGGTGTGCAGTACCTCTTTGTCTTACAATGATGTTACCAGCGATGATATCCTGACCACCGTAAATTTTAACACCAAGTCGCTTGGAATGCGACTCGCGGCCGTTATTAGAACTACCTGCTCCTTTTTTGTGTGCCATGTTTTTTTACTTTACTTCAGGTTGGGGGACCAAGCCTGAAAAGATTTTACGATTAATTTCTTCTTACTGCTTAACCAATGCTCTCGATAAGGACCTTCGTGAAGTGCTGGCGGTGACCATTCTTCTTGCGGTATCCTTTTCTTCTCTTCTTTTTGAAAACGATTACTTTGTCGCCTTTCACAGTGCTGGTCAGGATTTTACCTGTTACCTTAACACCGCTAACGAAAGGTGCACCTAAAGTAACAGTGCCGTTATCATCAGTAAGAAGAACATTGGTGAACTCAACGGCGTCACCCTCATTGCCGGAAAGCTTGTTAGCGTAGATGAACTTGCCGCTCTCTACTTTGGTCTGTTGACCTGCGATTTCTACAATTGCGTACATCAGCTTCAATGTATATTTAAAAGATTTAGTCCGCAAAGGTACGGGTCTTATTTTAAATTTGCAACGGCTTGTGCTACAATTTGTTTACTTACTGTACACGGTTACTCACATTTTTGTGGATAACTGTGTTTATATCTCCACTTGGATTTGGACGACTTGTTAAAAACCCACTTAATCTACTGAACACTAATCAATTGCACACATTTGTCCGCCCTCAGGTTTTCCACAAATTGCACTTAAAATACGATGGATTACCTCCATACATCTGGCAAACCACCTGCTGTTATCCTCTTTTCCACATTTATACACAAAATAGGGGATAAAAAGCTGTTTTTGTAGCCCTTATAAGCCAACAACAGGTCATATATGCATACATTTCAATATTTTAGCTAACCTATGTATGTTATCCACGGTGTGGATAACTATGTGCATTAACCCCTAAATATTGCCTTAATCACCTTCTGGGAGGGTGTGTATAAATTGAACAACTTTCGCCCTGACTTTCAAGTTCAATTCTATATATTTGAACTCCTGATGCTATGGTCGCCGCTGCATAGTCAGCCGCTGAACAAATACAGCGATCAGGAGTTTTTAGAGCAAAATGTTCTAAAGCTAACCCTTTAACTTTAAAATTATGCATGATATGGAGCCCATACTGAAAGAGAATCCAAACCGCTTCGTCTTGTTTCCGATTCAGAACGATGCTGTGTGGCAGATGTATAAGCAGGCGGAAGCCAGCTTCTGGACGGCTGAGGAGATTGATTTGAGCCAGGACCTGAAAGATTGGGAAAACCTAAACGACGGCGAGCGCCACTTCATCAGCCACGTGTTGGCTTTCTTCGCAGCCTCAGACGGCATTGTGAATGAGAACCTGGCCGTAAACTTCATGAACGAGGTGCAGATACCGGAGGCGCGCTGTTTCTATGGCTTCCAGATCATGATGGAGAACATCCACTCTGAAACGTATTCGCTCCTTATAGATACTTATGTAAAGAAGCAGAGTGAGAAAGACCATCTGTTCAACGCGCTGGAAACGGTGCCGGCTGTGGGTCGCAAAGGAGAGTGGGCACTGAAGTGGATCGAGAGTGAGAATTTTGCAGAGCGCTTAATTGCCTTTGCCGCTGTAGAGGGTATTTTCTTCTCAGGCTCTTTCTGCTCTATTTTCTGGCTGAAGAAGCGTGGTCTGATGCCAGGGCTTACCTTCTCTAACGAGCTTATCAGCCGTGACGAAGGTCTGCACTGCGACTTTGCCTGCCTCTTATATAATATGCTGAACAACAAACTGCCGGAAGAGCGCGTGCACGAAATTATCCGTGATGCGGTAACCATTGAGCAGGAGTTTGTAACAGATGCCTTGCCGGTAGACCTGATTGGTATGAACTCTAAACTGATGAGCCAGTACATCGAGTTTGTGGCCGACCGCCTTTTAGGAGAACTGGGCTGCAGCAAGCTTTACAACTCAACCAATCCATTTGACTTTATGGAGATGATCTCGCTGCAGGGCAAGACGAACTTCTTTGAGAAGCGCGTGGCGGAGTATCAGAAAGCAGGTGTTGGCGGCGACAAAGACAAAAAAGTTTTCTCGCTAGACGAAGACTTTTAGAATATATCTGAATTTTATTATATTTAAGGAGCCAAAGGGAAAAAGTACTTCTTTTTCCCCTCCTTATATTATGCTTACCAATAATTTACCGGGCAGCCGCAGACGCGCGTAGTAGCAGCCCCAACCAATTCATAGATGGCCGTAGCCATCTATCAGGGTATCTCTACCCTACTATATAGAAAAAGCATTTGGCTTAACTCATAATCGTTTGTACTACAACGGCTTATGTCTCTAAATGCGTATGGGCTGAAAGAGTACCGCACTTTAGCACAACCTGCGGCTGCAATGGCAGCGCTTGAACATATATACCTTACCTATTTTAATAACCCGGGCCTTTAGAACCCGCTAATTGTATAACGCCTATGTTAGTAGTTAAACGAGACGGCAGACGTGAATCCGTTAAATTCGATAAGATTACGGCACGCATTGAGAAGCTGTGCTACGGTTTGCACATGGATTATGTGTCGCCGATTGAGGTAGCCAAAAAAGTGATTGACGGCATTTACGATGGGGTAACCACCGTGGAGTTGGACAACCTTGCTGCCGAAACAGCGGCCTCCCTCACAACAAAGCACCCGGATTACGCGGTGTTGGCGGCACGTATTGCCATTTCTAACCTGCACAAGGTTACGAGCAAGTCGTTCTCCAACACCATGAAGCGCCTGTATACTTACGAAGACCCTAAAACAGGTGAAAACGCTTCGCTGATTGCCAAGGACGTGTACGAAATCATCCGGAAGAACGCAGCGCTGCTGGATTCCACCATCATCTACGACCGCGATTATAACTACGATTTCTTTGGATACAAAACTTTGGAGCGCTCTTACCTGCTTCGCCTGGACGGCAAGATTGTAGAGCGCCCGCAGCATATGTTAATGCGTGTCGCCGTGGGTATCCACAAGGAGGACATCGAATCTGCCATTGAGACTTATAACCTCATGTCTGAGAAGTGGTTCACCCACGCCACGCCAACATTATTCAACGCCGCCACACCAAAGCCACAGCTATCTTCATGCTTCCTGCTGACGATGAAAGACGACAGCATACCGGGCATTTATGATACGCTGAAGCAGTGCGCGCAGATCTCTCAAAGTGCCGGCGGTATCGGCCTGAGCATCCACAATGTGCGTGCGACCGGTTCTTACATTAAAGGCACCAACGGTACTTCTAACGGTATCATCCCAATGCTGAAGGTGTTTAACGACACAGCCCGCTACGTAGACCAGGGTGGTGGCAAGCGCAAAGGAGCCTTTGCTATTTACCTGGAGCCATGGCACGCCGATATCTTCGACTTCCTGGATCTGAAGAAAAACCACGGCAAGGAAGAGAATCGCGCCCGCGACCTGTTCTACGCCCTCTGGACGCCAGACCTGTTCATGAAGCGCGTGGAAGAGAACGGCGACTGGAGCCTGTTCTGCCCGCATGAGGCCCCTGGCCTGGCTGATTGCTGGGGTAAGGACTTTGAGCGCCTCTACGAGAAGTATGAGCGTGAGGGCCGTGCCCGCAAGACAGTGAAAGCACAGGAGCTTTGGTTTGCTGTGCTGGAGTCGCAGGTAGAGACGGGTACACCGTACATGTTGTACAAAGATGCCGCAAACGGCAAGAGCAATCAGCAGAACCTGGGCACTATCAAGAGCTCCAACCTGTGCACCGAGATCATGGAGTACACTGCTGAAGACGAGGTAGCGGTTTGTAACCTGGCATCGCTGGCCCTGCCGCGTTTCGTGAAAGAGGAGAACGGCCACAAAACGTTCGACCACCAGAAGCTTTTTGATGTAACTTACCATGTTACGAAGAACCTGAACAAGGTCATCGATATTAATTATTACCCGGTGCCTGAGGCACGCAACTCCAACTTGCGCCACCGCCCAATTGGCTTAGGAGTGCAGGGTATGGCCGACACGTTCATTCACCTGCGCATGCCGTTCGAGAGCGACGAGGCAAAAGGTCTGAACAAAGACATTTTTGAGACCATTTATTTTGCAGCCATGACGGCTTCCAAAGACCTGGCCAAGAAGCAGGGAGCGTACGAGACCTTCAAAGGCTCTCCGCTGTCTGAAGGCAAGTTCCAGTTCGACCTGTGGAACGTAACACCGGAGAGCGGCCGCTGGGATTGGGAAGAATTGCGCCGCGAGGTAGTGGAGCACGGTGTGCGCAACTCGCTGCTGTTAGCCCCTATGCCTACAGCTTCTACAGCGCAAATTTTGGGTAACAACGAGTCGTTTGAGCCTTATACGTCTAACATTTACCTGCGCCGCGTACTGTCCGGTGAGTTTATGGTAGTGAACAAGCACCTGCTCAAAGACCTGATCGCGCTGGGTATCTGGAACGACAAGATGAAGAACGACATCATCGCGGCCAACGGTTCTGTTCAGGACATCCCGAACATTCCGCAAAACATCAAAGACCTGTACAAAACGGTTTGGGAAATCAGCCAGCGTACGGTTATTGACATGAGTGCCGACCGTGGTGCCTACATCTGCCAGAGCCAGTCACTGAACCTGCACGTGATGAACGTGAACTTCGGTAAGCTGACCTCGATGCACTTCCACGCCTGGAAGCGCGGCCTGAAAACAGGTATGTACTACCTTCGCACCAAAGCCGCTGTAGACGCCATTAAGTTTACAGTAGAGAAACAAGCCGCCGAAACGCTGTCGCCGGTTTACAGCCAACAGGATCAAAACCGCAGCGACATGAGCTGCTCGTTAGATGACCCAGAGGGTTGCGAAGCTTGCGGATCGTAAGGTTAAAAATTTGAATAATATCTTAACATCAAAGGCCACTATGTAATGTAGTGGCCTTTTCTATTTTTTGTAGTATGACAACAGGAGATCGATTTGAAGTTCCTTTAGATAATCAAATGTCTCTTTTCAAGAGACACATTGACGATAATCTTAATGAGAGAATCATTTTCTCAGGTATTTTTGGAATAGGTAAAAGCTACTTCCTCGAAAAATTCTTTGAAAAGAATACAGATAAATATTTGGCGGTAAACCTTGCTCCTATAAACTACTCTATTTCTAATAATGATGACATCTTTAGATTGATAAAGTATGATATAATTTATGAACTCATACTCACACACAAACTTGAGCTCGAACAAGAAGTTATCAGCAGGCATATTGCATATGGCACTGTTTTCTCTAACAAAGCACACTCTCTTCTAGAAGGACTTCTAAGTACTGCTCCTTTACTAAACAAAGCTTTAGGAGGTAGCAATGAATTACCTGATCCTGCTCCGTTAGTTAATTTTCTGAAAAAAATCACTCCTGAAATAGAAAAGATAGAAAAACAAAGAAAGGACCCAAACTTGCATGAAAGAGTACTCGAGTTTATAAGAGATTTAGAAAAAACACCTGTTTTTGAATCAGATTTTGTAACAGGTTTCATTACAGAATCTCTTGATAAACTAGCTCCCCCAGATAATCAGAAAAAGAAAAAGGTACTGATCATTGATGACCTAGATAGAATAGACCCTGAACATATATTTAGGCTTTTTAACATATTTAGCTCACACCTTAGTTATAAAAGATCTGCAGGTAATAAGTTTGGGTTTGATAAGGTGATTTTCGTTTGTGATATTGAAAATATTAGAAATATCTTTTCAGCTAGATATGGAGCAAGCGTAGATTTTAGCGGGTACATTGACAAGTTCTACAATACAGAAATTTTTCACTTTGATAACATTGAGGAAGTTGCTGCAGTGACAAGCCAAATAATAGAAAGCATTAACTTCGGCAAGCATAATTTATTTATTAGAGAAAGCCTCTCCACAGAAAATGAACTTGGTCTTTTAGGTTTTCTTTTGAAACACTTTATATACAGTGGTTCATTGAATCTGCGACGCCTCAAATCTATATATAATAGAGATTATACCTTCACAGAAAAATACATAGTTATAAAAGGCGCTAAAGGCTCTATACCAAATTGGAATGTACCAGCTGCCATCGCACTTGAGTTATTAGTTTGGATTTTTGGCGACACAAGCTCTTTAGAAAAGGCTTTAACAAAAATAACTCTGTATGAAAATAGTAGAGAGCAAGAAGCGTTAAGAGACACAAGAAAAAGAATCAGAATAGCTGGATATTTTGTCACTATAACAGACGCTCCCATACATAACTTTGAAAATAAAATGAGTAACGGGAATGGTTCTAGTGGTTCAGAGTATGAGTTTAAGTTGGGAGGAAAAAATATATCTTATGATTTAATAAGGTGGGGTAGACGTAGAGATGAATATTATGCAGAAATCAAGCCCAAATCTGACATAGAATCTAGCATCATAAGCAACAATGTCTTCAAAATAATTAATGATGCATTGAAAACTCTTCAAGCTTCTGCATATTTTGGAAGATAAATTTCTTACAAGCAAAGACCTCGCAGCGTGCGCAGCTCCTGCGAGCGTCTGCACCAAAGGCTGCTATAAACCTCAGAACTTCTCCTCCAGCCACAGAAAACCGCTACTCAACACAAACAGCAGGAAGAACCAGATAAGCGGCACCGGCTCCTCATTATAAGCAACGGCTGCCTCAGCAACAGGAGCCGCGTTTTGCTGTGCGACAAAGTCCTGGGTTGCCTGCTGCCTTGCCTGTATGGTTGTAAAAGCCCAAACTGCGGAATCCTGTACAAAAAAACTGTAAGGCGCAGCGCCCGACACCTGTACCTGGTGCCAGCCGCTACGGCGGGGCCAGAAGGTGCCGCTGAACTGCGTGGGCTGTAACGGATGCTGCGCCAGGGGCAGGTCTACGCTGGAAGAATCTGCCATATGGGTTACGGTAGCGGAAGGCACATCAGCGCCAGCAGCGGCATAATCTGTGAAAGTAAGGGTGAGCGGCTGGTTTGGTCTGGGTACTTGCGGCGAAGCAAGCTGCCAGAATGTTTCCTGCACCTCCTGCTTCGCTACTGCCGACAGTAAGTTTGCCCAATAGCTGGCGTAAACTTCCTCTTTCCCCTCCAGCTGCCACGGAAACGTCTGCGGCACCAAGCTCATGGCTACTTTGCCCCACCCGGCACGCTTTGCACCTGCTAAAAACTGATCGTTCTGCTCTGCTACCAAACCTGCTACAGCCGTTGTATACACTAAAGTATAAGGGGCAGCGGTAGCGATGGCAGTGGTATTATCTGCCCAGGAGGCGCGGGTGCTGCGGGTATCCTGCTGCGAGAGCCGCCTTGTTTGGAAGGAGGTGAAGAAGCTCGTGCTGCGGCTATTGGCTGGTGCGTTTGTGATAGTGAGCACTCCTACTCCCTCTTCTCTTACAGCGCGTTCTAAAGTGGCCCGCTCTCCGGCGCTTAAATTCTGCAGTGCCTGCGGTTCCGTAATCACCACATCAAACTGCTGCAGAAGCTTTGGCGTAAGGCGATTGAGGTTGTGGCGGGGCATGTTGAGCCATTCGCTCTGGCTCATTCCCTTGCTGATGGTGGTACGCAAAGCTACCCGGTGCTGTAGTTCGGCCAGGTGGTTCTTCAGGAAACGGAATTCGAACAGCGGCGAAGACGCCAGCAGCAGGACACCCAAACGCTGCACCGGCTGCACCTGTACCGACACCTGCCCCACCGTGTCTGCCTCCTCCCCTGAATTTTCCACCACATGATGAACAAATTGTCCCGCCTGCTTTGGCGTATAGCGTAACTTGAAACCAGCAGTAGTATCCGCTGTCACTTCCACAGAGTCCCGCACCTGGCCCGAGGCCATAAGGTATAGCCAGGTACTTGCCTCTCCTTCCCGATTATACTGACCACTTACCGCTACTGTTTCTCCTAACTTTACCTTTTCAGGCCAATGTATAGCGGCCATGCCAACAGATTTGGGGGAAAGATACAGTTGTACCTGCACGTCTTCCAGCGCATTCAGCTCCTCTTTCTTTAAACCGTATCCCAGTAAATGCACTTTCCTGAGACCCGGTTGCTCCTGCCGCAAGCGGTACAGGCTCCTGATAGGCGTGGCATCATCTGCCGTAGTACCATAGGTATAAACTTGCGGTTCAGCAGCTGACCTTTGAATCAGGCGCTGTAGCGTGTCGACATTATAACCTTCGGTTAAGAGAATGGCGGTGCTGGGGCTAATGGCCTGTTGCGTGGTGGGTTGAAAAACCAGCAACACGAGGCTCACGCCTGCCACTACACTGGCCAGCAGTCGCCACACCAGCCGCTGCTTGTTGGGGCGTTGCCAGGCCAGCCACAGCAGGAGCAGCACAACAAAGGCAGCAACGGCCCAAATGATGTATGGAGGCAAGTTTGGTAGCAAGTTCAGTTAGTGCTTAGCTGTTTCAGGTATTGCCGGGATAGAGGGCTGCGGCGAACGGTTTCCTGCTGCGGTGTCAGCGCTGCAGGTGGCAACAGCGCCACCCAGGCCTGCTCGACTGTGCGCAGGCAGGACGGGCAGAGGACTTCCCCGCTGTTCATGTCTGCGATAAGCGTGCCTAGGTCCTGCAGGGCACGCAGATAGTTCCCTGGCCTGTTCAAGGCCTGTTGTGCCAATTCCTGCCCCGCCTGCTCCAGCACCTGCACATCCCGCTGCTTATACTTTTCTTGTCTTTTATAGCGTTCCAGCCAATCCAGGGCTGCACGGGTATGGGGCAGCTTTGTCTCCGCTTTAATAATCTGCCTTTCGGACAGTGGCGTAATTTTGTTCAGTTCTCCTGACAGACGCAGTTCCGGTTCTTTCAGGGGTGGCGCCTCAAAACCCGTTTTGGCCACATAGGCCCGCTGCGACTGCTGCACCTCCTTCAGCATGCGCAGCGCCTTGTATTCGAAGGGCAGTGCCTCTTTGGGTTTGTGCGTACGAAGGCGCAACTCTGATTCCCACATCTGCGCCAGTGCCCCTTTCAGTTTAGCTTTTACGGCAGGCTCAAAAATAGTGGCCTCGCCTTCCTGGTCGTGCTTGTGCAGGTAAGGCTCGAGCAGCGCCTGCGGGTCGTTCTGGTTCTCAAGCTCCGGGTGGTCGTGCCCGTCGTCAGCGTAATGCTCCGCCTCCTCATGTCCTTCAGCACCTTCCGGTATGCCGCCTCCCGGACCGATGCCTGATTCAGACTCCTCGCCTAAAAACTTACCGTAGCGCAGGCGCAGCAGCTTCTGGTCTACTCCTATGTTGTTAGAGCGCTCCTCAAAGGTGGCGCGGGAGATGCTTTTCTGCTCCTCCAGTAGTTTCTCGGTATCGATGATGATCTGGCGCTGACTGCGGAAATACTCCGGCACCGGGTTCACGCCCATCGACATGTCGAAGGCAGCCTCTACAATGGTGGTGTCCTCTATCTGCACAAAGTAGGTTTCGGACCGGGTATAGCCACGGTGGTTGTCCCAGGCCTGCACGTAAAAGTACAGCTCGTCTCCATACGTCATACCCAGTTGCTGCAGGTCCAGCGTTTTGTTCACGGTAAAGCTGCGGCGGGTACCGCTCAGGCCCAGGCTGATTTTCTCTTCCCGGAATTTCACCGCCTCACCTGTACCCTTGGCCACGGTGGCAATCATATTAGCTTCCCGTATTCCGTAGTCGTCAGAGAGCTGCGCCTGCAGATTCACCCGCTGCGGCTCGCCAAACAGAATCTCAGTATACTGCTTCGGTTGCTGCACCTGGACAACCGGAGGCTCGTCCGGAGTAATCTCTATTGTATAGAAAGCAGACTTCTGCCCGTTGAGATTGAGTTGGTACACAGCAGGGTCTGAAAAGCGGCGCGACAGAACATAAGCATTCTCCTCCCCGGCTGCTAAATCAGCCGCATCCTCCTTATTTAGTACCAGTTGTAACGTTTTAGCAGCTTTGTTTGTGCGGATGCGCCAGCTGACAGTAGCACCTTCTTCCACACGTATGTTCGGACTTTCAGCCTGGTACGTGCTTTTACCGGTATAGGCCGGAGGCGTGATGGTGATGTCAATATTCTCTATAACAGTGGCGGTGTCTGTTGCCGTGACGGGGGCATCCGGAAATTCTACTTGTATCTCCTTTGGTGCATCAGTTGCTGCAAGCGGAGCCGCTGGTAAGTATAGAATACCTGCTGATAACACCAGGGCCAGACCCAGCGCCCCATAGGTAGCGGTACTGCGCAGGCTGAAAGTTTTCTCTTTCTCCGGATGAAGTTCCTGGAGTATGACGGCTGTCCTCTGCTGCTGCAGCCTTTCCAGTAAGTTGAGATTGCCTGTTTCGCGGAGGAGCAGCCCTGTGCTGTCTTCCAGTTGCGGGTACTGCCGGTTAAGGTGCCGCGCCACCTGCACTAAATCTGTTTCCCGGATACTGCTCCAGCGCATCCCGAAATAAACTACTGCCGCCAGCATGAGAGCAATAGCTGTAGCAGCAAACACAGGTACTTCAAACTGCCACTTATAAAGTACCGCAGCGCCCACAGCCAAGGCTGCCAGCGCCTGCAGGGCATACAGCAGCGCCTTCGCCTGCACATACTGCCTGCGAATGCGGTGGAGAATCTGAATGCTACTGTCTGAAGCCATACCTATACTATCGCGCGCCTCCCGGCGATTACTCTTTCAATCAAAAATAACACAAAAGCCGCTAACACAAGCCACGGTAGCAGGGATATACGCTGCCCCTCCGGGGCTTCCGGCGCAAAGACTGCTACTTTTTGTGCGGGCATCAGCTGCTGTTCGTCCAGCGCCCGCACATCATACATGGCTGCTTCCTGCTGCGGAAACAGCAGGGGCAGGAGCAACTCCGGCAGCTGTGCGCTCTGGCCTAAACTACTCCGGTCCGGACTAAAACCGCTCCGGAAACGGTATAAGTGGCCTTTACCAACTGACTGCACCGTCAGCAGTGCCTCACCACTTTGAGTTGACCAGATAGCCTGCTGTGCATTATTTCCTGTGATGCTACTTAGTTGGTGCACCGCCACCTCTTCCCCGGCTGTAGCCATACTTGCTTTTATGGCGCTGAACTCAGTATCAGGCTGCACCCACAGTTTTAGCCCCTGCTCCGCGACCTGTTCCTGTAGTAGTGGCGGCACCTCATCGCTCCGTAACCAGAAAACCCATTCTACCGCAGTATCTTGTGCTGAGGTGATGTGGATGGGTAACTCAGTATAGCTACTGATGGCGCTGATAGCAGCCTGCAGGTAACGCACTTCTGGCTGCTGCGCCTCGTCGGCAAGAATGGCTATCTGCAGCGGCTCCGTCTGCACCTCTACTTTGCTGATGCTTTTGTCTGGGAAAATAGCTTGTAAAGTATCTGCCTGCCTTTGTAGTTGGAGCTGCTGGTTATTTACCGTAATACTTTGCGCAGCGGCAGGGGTATAGTAACGGTTGTAGGTGATGCCATCGCGGGTGCCATTCCCGATAAACAGCAGCAGGCTATCAGGAGATGTCTGCACTGCCGCCTGCAGCCAGGTAGCAGTGGCTTCGGAGGCAACCGGAATCCAGCGGATATTTTCCGGTATACCATCAGGACGCGTGCCTGCAAAATGCCGCTGTTGGTCAGAAGTAAAGAGCCAGATGCTATCCTGCGGCTGTTGGTGCCGCTCCCCTAGGGCTGCTAGCAAGTCCCAATAGTTGGCGCTGTGCTGAATGGCTGAGTCTGCGGTAGTGCTAAGCTGTTGCCACTGCTCCTGTGAAATAGCGGCAAAGTCTGGTGTATAGGTATGCAAACGGTAGCCGCGCTGTAGCAGCGAGTCAATAGTAGGCTGCAGCTGCTGCCGTGTGGCGGAGGTATGTAGCAGCTCCTGCCCCACGTACACGGCTTTCTGGCTTTCCGGCGTTTGCGGCGGTCGCGTTATGACCGGCTGCGCCAACGCTACGGCTAATAAAAGCAGGATAAGGCAGCGCAGCAACAGCAGCCCCACATCATGTAGCTTTATGCTGCTCCAGCGATTACTGGCAGAGGCCTCCAGCCAGCGTAAACTGCCCATCTTCACCGTCTTTCCCTGCCGTTTGTTCCAGAGATGGATGGCGATGGGAATCAGAATGGCAGATGCTGCAAAAAGCCAGTATGAAGCGAGGAAAAACACTATTGAGTTAGAAAGTTAAAAAGTTAGAGAGTTGTGAGGGACTAAAGTGTTGGCACAGTTCACTCATCTGCATACTCAGCATTAACCATACAGTAAACGTTTCTGCAGAAAGGTGCGGAGGGCTTTGTCCAGGGGCTCATCTGTCGTAAACCGGTCGTAGGCAATCTGACGGCTGCGCATATCGCGTTCAGTTTGCTGCAGCCACTCCTGTAGCCTTTCGAGGTAGCTTTTGCGCTGTTCGGAAGTGCTTACCTGTAGCGTGCGGCCAGTCTCCAGGTCTTCGAAGGTGAGGGTGCCGCTGTAGCTGAAGTCTAGTTCGTTCCGGGCCATCAGGTGAAACAGCAATAGCTCGTGCCGCTGTGCTCCCAACTTATAAAGCAGGTTTGTTATTTCATCCTCCTGCTCGTACAGGTCTGTCAGAAATACGGTTAGTTCTTTCTGTCGCCTGTCGGAGAGCAGGTTGTTTGCTGCCTGCGTGTCGGGGAATTTGCCCTGCGGCTCTACCTCACTTAACTGATGCCAGAAGCGCTGCAGGTGCATGTTATCGGAGCGGGGCGTGAGGTTAATCAGTTGCTCCTCGTGCAGCACATATAAACCCACGGCATCACCCTGCAGCGAGGCCAGGTACGCCAGTGAGGCGACTAGGAAACGGGCATAGTCCATCTTGCGCAGGCCGTTAGTATCTTCATGCGCCATGGAGGCACTGCCATCTACTACAAACCGCACTGTGATGTTCGTATCTACCTCCGCCTCCCGGATGTAATAGCGGTCAGAGCGGGCAAACATTTTCCAGTCGAGCTGCCGCAGATCGTCACCAGGTTGGTAGCTGCGGTACTGGCTGAACTCCAAACCGGCCCCGCGCCGCAAACTTTGGTTTTGCCCGGCCAGAAAGCCTTCTACCACTGTGCGGGCAAGCAGCGGCAAATCTTTGATGGTGGCCAGTACGCTGGGGTCTATAAATTTTTCTTTAGACAAGGGTGTGGCGCAGTTTCAAGTCCTTAATTCGGGCTTCGATGAGGGCATCGTGCAGCATAATGTTCACGCCACCCACCAGTTCCTGCCTTGCCTGCAGCATGTACTTATTGCTCTGCGAGTAGAAGACCAAGGCACAGTCATGCAGCCGCCCTTTCTCGCCTGCCTTGTTGCAGTTCTGGTAAATCTCTATCATCAGAATAGGGTCAGAGAATATCTTTAAGCTGGAGAGCTTGCCAAATTGCAGGGAGCCCTCCTGCCATAAAGGCGCATTGCTCACATTCACCTCAAACTCATAGTACGTACTTGCCTCTTTCGGGCAGGTCCTGTAATCAGCACTTATGTTGATGTAGGTCCTGAGCTTGCCGGGTGCTTGGGTAATGGTAGAAAGCGCAAGTGAAAAACCGTTGGACCAGAACACGTAGCTGTCCTCTACACGCTCCACCTGTAGCTTGTCTGAGTAAAAAAAGTAAATCCTTTCTCCCAGCACGTTCCTCAGAATCCTTATCTGGTCATCTGGTATCTTAACTATATCTACTTCTTCCTGCATATGCTCAAACTTAACATTGTTTATGCTATAGCAATACGGCTTTTGGTAACTTTATGTGCTGCAGCAGCTCCTCCACCACCCGGTCAGGAGTAATGCGTTCTGCTTCTGCCGTAAAGTTCACCAGTACACGGTGGCGGAGTACAGGGTATGCCATGGTTTGTATGTCGGCAGCCGTCACGGCAAAGCGGTTGTGCAGCAGCGCACGTGCCTTGGCTGTCAGGATAAGCGCTTGCCCGGCTCTCGGCCCGGCTCCCCAGCGGCAGTAGTTTTTCACAAAATCCACCGTAGTGGTATCAGGGCGGGTGGCACGCACGACGTGGTTTACGTATTGCAGCAACTCTTCACTGATACTTACTTCGCGCACTAACTGCCGTAACTGCAGTACCTCCTCACCGGAAATGCTGGATTGCACCTGTACCTGCCGGGTGCCTGTGGTGTTGGAGAGTATATTCAGTTCTTCCTGCTCTGTCGGGTATTTAATCTTGATATAGAGCAGGAAACGGTCTAACTGCGCTTCGGGCAGCGGGTAGGTTCCTGCCTGCTCTATCGGATTCTGAGTAGCCAGCAGGAAGAAAGGGCGCGGCAATTCATATGTTTTGCCGGCATACGTTACTTCATATTCCTGCATTGCCTCCAGTAGGGCGGCCTGCGTTTTGGGCGGTGTCCGGTTTATTTCGTCGGCCAGCACGATGTTAGAGAAGATTGGGCCTTCGTTGAATTTGAAAAAGCGCTTGCCGGTCGCATGGTCCTCCTCCAGCACCTCGGTGCCCAGTATATCCGTCGGCATCAGATCTGGCGTGAACTGTATACGCCGGAAGCCAAGATCCATGGCATTGGCTAAGGTACGTACCAGTAAAGTTTTGGCAAGGCCCGGCACACCTTCCAGCAGGCAGTGCCCGCCGGCCAGCAAGGTAATCAGCACCTCGTCCAGTACCTCCTCCTGGCCTACAATTACTTTCTGTATCTCCTGCTTCAGGCGTGGAAGCTTGTTTAGCAGGTAGTTTATGTCTTGTTCGGTCATTTTGTGTTTGCTTAGTTCAAGACACTCGCAGGAGCTGCGCACGCTGCGAGGTCAAAGCATTTGCTACTGCGCTTTAGTTGGTTAGTGCGTACATGATGATGTTGACGCCGAACTTGGTATTATCCTCAGCGAGCCAACGCTTATTCCGGAAGTCGTAGTCCCATTCGCAGCCGTAGTCTTTGTTGCTGTAGAGCACTGCTATTTTTCCGTCCACTTCAATTGCCTTCAGGTAATCATGCACCAGGTCGTCGCCCCAACCGTTGAGCTCGAACGAAGTGGTGGGTGGGCCTTCCTCGAAGGTGAAGAAGCTGCGATAAAGCTTGTGGTTGTTTGGGATTTTCTTAAGGGCGCTCTGCCCGAATATCTGCCGCATCTGCTCTTCAAAAGAACGGGCAAAGAGGCCGTCGATGTCGTGGTTGCAGTCGTCTACAAACACAAAACCGCCATTGCGCACATAGGTTTCGAAGTTCTGCCGCTCCTTCTGGTTAAACTGCACCAGCTTGTGGCCGCTCAAGTAGCTGAATGGGTAATTGAACAACTCCGCACTTTCCAGCGACACCACCTTCTCCTGCTCCTCAACTTTCACCGTTGTGTACTGGATAAGCGAGTGCAGCAGGTTACTCGGCATACGCGGGTCCGTATCCCAGTTGCCGGAGCGGTATTGTAAGCGCACAAAGGTGAAGGGTTGCAAGAGTAATCAGGTTTAAACTAACTGTCATCTCGACGATAGGAGAGATCTATCTGGAATACTAAAAAGATCTCTCCTATCGTCGAGATGACAGGAAAAAATACACATATATAATATAATCTCAGCAGGTCTTATACCGCATCAGAAAGACTGGTGAACGTAAAGTCACGGATCTTCATCGGTGGAATCAGGCTGCCGTTGATGCGCTGTGGTTTACCTAGCGCCTCCAGGTTGTTCAGCATGATAACCGGGCTCTCGTTGAAGCGAAAGTTCTTCACCGGGTACATGATTTTGCCGTTCTCGATGTAGAATGTACCGTCGCGGGTAAGGCCGGTATAAAGCAGCGTCTGCGGGTCTACTGCGCGGATGTACCACAGGCGTGTTACCAGAATACCGCGGCTCGTGCTCTTGATCATATCTTCCAGCGACTGGTTGCCTCCTTCCATGATCACATTGCCCGGAGGCGGAATTGAAGCAGCACCTTTGTTGGAAGCCCAGTAGCGGGTGTTGTACAGGTTCTTTACCATGCCTTTATCTATCCAGGTAACTTTCTGCTGTGGGCGGCCATCGCCTGCAAAAGGAGCAGCGGGCACTTCCAGGTTAGACGGATCTGAATATACGTTAATGCGCTCATCTACTAGTTTCTCGCCCTTCTTTGTCTGTCCCCCTGTTTTGCTCAGAAAGCTACGGCCTTCTTCGGCAGCGCGCTGGTCCATGTTGCTGAACATGTTGCGGAGCAGGTCGATAGAGGCGGCAGGCTCTAAGATAACGGTATACTTGCCCGGTTCCAGTGCCCTGGCATTACGGGAGGTAGCAGCCTTTTCGGCAGCGACCTGAGAGGCCTTTCCTGTATCCAGTTTGCTGATGTCGCTATAGTCTTGGGTTACGTAACCGGAGCCAGTGCCATCTTCGGTGCGCACAGTCACCGAGAAATCCACCACCGTAGATGGATGGTAAGCAAACAGGCCTTTCGAGTTCATCTTAGCAGTGAAGTTGCTATAATGCTCCAGGAAGCCAGCCGCTGTTAAGCCCTTGGCAGCAGCAGCGGCAATGCTTTTAGCAGCGGCATCGGCACGATAAGCCGGGTCAACATTGTTGGTGCTATCAAAAAATTCTTTGGTGATGGTATACTTTTGTGGGCCTAAAAATGCTATATACTCCGGGCTTTCAGGAGCCAGACGCGCTGTTTCTTCTGATCGCCTGATGACCTTCTCCAGCGATTTATCGTCGAATTCGTTGATAGTGGCTACACCCGACCGCTTCCCGAAACGCGACTCCACCGACATGGAAACGTTTTCTTCTGCGCCGCTCGTAGATACCTCGTTTCTGGCATAGCGGATGTTGCCGCCTGTGTTGCCGTTAAGTGTAATTTCACACTCATCAGCCTTTGAGTAAGCCAAGGCCTTTTTAAGTACTGCCTGTGCTTCTGCTTGTGTTAATATTGCCATTTTAGTTGATGCTAATTTTGAAGGTGAAAAGACTAAATCTTACGCGCCGTATTGATCACATTCACACCATTGAAGCGGGTGTGGGCAGAGCCATGTGACACGGCACTGATTTGGCTGGGCTGTCCCTTTCCGTCGAAGAAGGAGCCGAACAGGCGATAGTCACTCTCGTCACACATATCGGCGCAGGAGTTCCAGAATTCTTGGGTGTTGCTCTGATACGCCACGTCCTCCAGTGGACCTACAATCTTGCCGTTTTTAATTTCGTGGAAGGTGGTGCCACCAAACTGGAAGTTGTAACGTTGCTGGTCGATAGAGTACGAGCCACGGCCGGCGATGTAAATGCCTTTGTCTACGCCTGCAATCAGCTGGTCTACGTTCTTTTTCTCCTTGCCCGGTGCCAGCGAAACGTTCGGCATGCGCTGGAACTGCACAGAGCTCCAACTGTCGGCGTAGCAGCAACCGTGAGACTCTTTTTCGTTGATAATGTGCGCCTGATCACGGATGGCCTGATAGTTTACCAGTGTACCGTCCTTAATCAAGTCCCACTTCTTCGTCTTCACACCTTCGTCATCCCAGCCTACATAGCCCAATGAGCCCGGCTGAATTTTATCTGCAAAGATGTTCACCTTGTCAGAGCCATACTTAAAGTCCTTGCCCTTCCATTTATCCAGGGTGGCAAAGGAGGTACCGGCATAGTTTGCCTCGTAACCCAATACACGGTCCAGCTCCAGCGGGTGGCCTACTGATTCGTGAATGGTGAGGCCCAAATGGTTCGGGTCAAGTACGAGGTCATACTTGCCTGCCATCACCGATTTAGCTGTCAGCTTCTCTTTTGCCTGTTTGGCTGCCAGCGCAGCATCTTCCAGCATGTCATAGGCATAGCGGTAACCCACCAGGCCAGTGCCTGCCGGGCCATTGATTTTCTCCGATGCCTTTGGGTTCATGTACTCATAGCCCATACCCATTGGGGCGCTCAGCGCCTCGCGGGTTTTAAACTTACCGGAAGCCTTGTCTACTGCCGTCACGGTGAAGTTTGGCCAGATACGGTGAATGTCCTGGTCTATATAAGAACCGTCAGTTGAGGCGAAGTACTTCTGCTCGTTCACCTGGAATAGGGCAGAGTTTACGAAGTTAGCGCCATTGTCCATAGCGGCAGCATTAGCGGCTAAAAGCAAATCGGCCTTCTCGCCTACAGGCACTTCAAAAGCGTTCTTCTCAATAGGAGTTCTCCAGCTTACCTCCCCATAACCGGGCACCGGAGCCAGTTGTACCGGCTCTTTTTGTAGCTTGGCATTTGCCTTGGCAATGGACACAGCTTGTTCAGCGGCTTTGGCCACGCCTTTATCCGACACATCGGAAGTGGCGGCAAAGCCCCATGTTCCGTTGGCCAACACGCGTACACCTACGCCAAAAGACTCTGCATTCACAATGTTCTGCACCTGCTTTTCGCGGGTAAAAATATATTGCTGTAAATAGCGGCCAATGCGCACATCTGCATAATTGGCACCTTTTGATTTCGCTGTATTCAGCGCCACATCGGCCAGACGCTTTTTCAGCGCAGGGTCTACCTGCTCCAGCATGCGCTCCGGCGAAACAATATCGCCGAACACAGGGATAGAAGGCAGCATTAAGCCACCAAAACCCAGTGCCGATAGTTCAAGGAAATTTCTTCTTTTCAAGGTAATGTTTGTTAGTTACGGGTTAGTGCATTCGTTTCGGTAGCTAAGTATAATTAAATGGCGCTGCATTTCAAAAATACCCTTCTGATTATCTGCCAACAGTATCATTTCATAGATGAATATGGTGAAGAACTTCATACATGGTGGCATAACAACAGCCTTTATTTAAAAGCAGAAAGCGCAGGATATAGTTTCCTGCGCTTTCTGCTTTTAAATAAAGAAAATTCGACTGTGTTGTTTACGCTTCTTTCACGAGACCTGAAAGCCCCTCTTCTTTTAACAGCTCGTTAAAAGCTTCTGCTTGCTGGCGGCTCTCGAAACGCCCCGCTTTGATGCGGTGTATTTTCTTGCCTCTAAATTGCTCATTTGTCAGTTCCACATCCAGGTGCCTGTCAAAGGCTTTTAGTTTATGGCTAAGCTGCTCAGCGTTTCTGATGCTGGTGTACGTTCCCGTTTGAATGGTGAAGACACCTGCGTTCTTAGGGTTGTAGTCGTCTGGCAGTTCCAGCACTTCTACTTTCACGTTCCCGATGCCAGCCTTGTGGAATTCGAGTTCGCGGGCTGCCACTTCTGACACATCAATGATGCGGTCTCCTACAAATGGCCCCCTGTCGTTGATGCGAACAATCACCGATTCGTTGTTCTCAAGGTTGGTCACTTTCACCTTCGTGCCGAAGGGAAGTGTTTTATGCGCGGCGGTCATTTTGTTCTTGTTGTAAAGCTCACCGCTGCTGGTTTTTTTACCGTGGTATTTGCTTCCGTACCACGAAGCCTGCCCCTTTTGGGTGTCGGGGGTTTGTGCAAGTATGGGCTGGCTGATACCGATAAATAGAAAAATGATTACTGATAAAATGTAGCACTTTCTACTATTAATCATATAGCTAACTAGTTGGTGAAGCTGTAAAGGTAGACAAAATTTCTCAAATTGAGCCTTATACGGCGTTCATAGCCCTGGGATGTAGAGGGATACGGCTTCAATGGCTACCGATGCTGTAAGTCATTATTTAGAAAAATGTGCGATTTTGATACGTATGGCCATTTTTTCATGTGTCAAAAGCATAGAATATACACTATAAAAAATAATGAAAAAAAATCTGAAATAAAAATTGAACCGGCAGAAAGAATGGCTAATTTTTACCTTTTTCGGGAGCAGAAGAGGCTGGCATGGATTGCTTTTTCCCGCCTTCATCTAACCTAAAACGTATAGGAAAATAAACCTGAAACGATGGACTTTGGAAAGCTACAAGACATTAGCAGCGTAGACTTTACACTGCCCCCCAACCACCCCAGTACACTGCCTTTGCTACAGCAAGCTGGCTCCTATATCAAGCCCACCGTACACGTTGGCCTACCGGTATGGGTGAACAAGGCATGGAAGGGTGACATATACCCCAGCAGCATGCACGACAAAGACTCCTTATTGTGGTACGGGAAGCAGTTCAGTACTATCGAACTTAACAGCACCCACTACCACATTCCCAGCCCCGACACCATCGACCGCTGGCGGCAGACAGTACCGCAGGGGTTTACCTTTTGCCCTAAATTTCCGCAGCTCATCAGCCACGAAGCCGCCCTGCGCAGCACCCAAGATATAACGGCTGCCTTCTGTGCCGCCATTGCAGGCCTGGAGGACAGGCTAGGGGATGCCTTTCTGCAACTACCACCTACTTTCAGTCCGCGCCAACTCCCCGACCTGGAGGCATTCCTACAGTTTGTACCGGAAAGCATACCGATTACGGTAGAGTTGCGCCACCCTGCCTGGTTTGCGGATAGTGGAGCATCGCGGGAGCTGTTTGAGGTGCTGGGGAAGTACAAAGCAGGCACCGTGCTCACCGATGTGGCCGGTCGCCGCGATGTGCTGCACATGCGCCTCACCACGCCTTCGGCCATGGTCCGGTTTGTAGGCAATGGCCTGCACCCGACAGACTATACCCGCATCGACGCCTGGGTGGAGCGCCTGAAACAGTGGTTTGACAACGGACTGCGCCAGCTCTACTTTTTTGTACATGAACCGGACAACGTGCTGGCTCCGGAACTGGCCACTTACCTCATGCAGCAGTTGAACAAAGTATGTGGCTTTGACTTGAAGCCTCCGAAGAAGTATGTGCAGCCGGTGCAGGGGGAGCTGTTTTGATGCATTGTTCTTTAAGAGACTGGTTTATAATCTATAACGCGGGAGTTACTTCACTTTTCTGACTCACAGCAGTGCCATCATACAATACCACTTCTTTCAAAGGCACCGTCGAGTTCAGTACTGCTGTAGAGTTGTTAGATACACAACGTAATTTCAAACCATAAAAAAAGAGGCTAACCATATGCAGCTAGCCTCTTTCCCTATTACAAGAACTCCAGTCTTACGTCTTTTGTCCTTTGTCTTTTATTTAATTAAAAACTACATCTTAAACGTATCGTCGCTCAGGTTCTTGTTTACCTCGATGTTCTGCACCTCAGCTTTAATGGCCTGAGGGCCTACCACTGTTTCAATTACGTAAGGGAACTTCACGCCGTTCACTTCTTTGTAGTCGCTGTAGCTTTTGGTTTGCGTCAGCACGCCTTGCGGGGTCTGCAGGTTGTTTACTTCTTTCAGGCGCAGACCCGTGTTTTTATCGAAGTAATGCGTGGCCTTCTGATTGTTTGGCAGCGTTACTTCTACCGCATACGCGTCTTTGCCTTCTACTTTCTCCATACCCGTTAACTTGGTTTTGATACCTAGTTTCGAGTACTGCAGCACCGGGAACTGGCTTACTTCCAGCTTTTGCGTAGTGAGCTCCTCTTTGGTAAACTCCTTGTTCACACCCTGCATCGGGGCTTCCATTTTACCTTTTTCTCCGTTGATAACCACGCGCTGCAGCGGGTTGTTGTTCATCGTGATTTGTGTGGCAAACTTATCATTTCCTTTCTGCTGCTGCACCAGTGTAAGCGCCATACCCTGTACCGTAGCATTACTGGTGATGGTGATATCCTTCAGCTTATTGATATTTGCCTGGCCACCAATGGCTTTGATGTAATCTGCCAGCACCTGATCGGCTGTTAAACCGGCTGGCACACCCATTGCCGCACGGTCAACTTTTTCGCCAGTCGTGCTGTAGTAGGCGATGCTGTTATCGTCTTTGTCGAACGGTTGCAATTTGCCCGCTACCTCAGCGGCGTTACCAACTGCTATAATGTACATCTTGTCCGGGTTGATGTATTTCTGCGCTACACGCTGCACATCTTCTGCTGTTACAGCTTCCACTTTCTTCAGGTAGTTCGCATAGTAGTCTTCCGGCAAGCCATAACGCGCAGTGTTGATAGCATAAACTGCTACGGTGGCAGGATTCTCCAGCCCACGGCCAAAGCTACCCATGATGTAAGCTTTGGCATCGCGCAGTTCCTCGTCGCTCACGCGCTGGCTGCGGATTTTGTTTAGCTCGTTCATGAACTCTGTCACGGCACTGTCTGTCACAGCATTCCGCACGTTGGCGTTGGCGTTAAAACGCCCGAGAATTTCATCGCTATTTACCGACGAATAGGCTCCATAGGTATACCCATGCGTTTCGCGCAGGTTCTGGAACAAACGAGAGTCCATGCCGCCACCCAGGATGTTGTTCATCAGAGAGGCCGCAACGGCATCCTCGGCACCGGGCTTCAGGTCAGCTGGGTTTGTCAGCACCAAAGAGCTTTGTACTGAGCTTGGGCGATCTACCACCACGACCTGCGTCTGCTCAGGGCGCTGCGGCAGTGGGTACTCAACCTGCTGCACATCGCCTTTCTGCCATTTCTGAAGCGGCTTCTTCAGGAGCTTTTTCATCTCCTTCGGCGTCACGTCGCCTACCACCGCCAGGTACCCGATGTTCGGCTTATAGTAAGTGTTGTAATAATTCTGGATGTCCTGCAGGGTAATATTATCCACTGTCTCCTCCGTCATCAGCTCCCCGTAAGGATGGTCTTTGCCATACATGACCATGTTTCGTGTGCGGCTGGCAATGGCATCCGGGTTGTCTTTCGACTGAGCAAGATTGGCCTTCATCTGCTTCTTCACCTTGTCCAGCTCCTCCTGTGTGAACTTTGGGTTCAGCAGGGCATCGGTGGTCAGGTCGAGCAGCGTTGGCAGGTGCTTCTTAAGCGCGGAAGCGTTGAAGCCAGTAGAAGAGAAGCCTAAATCAGCGCCTATAAAGTCTACCTGCTCATCAAACTGGTCTTTGCTGCGGGTCGTGGTGCCTGTACGCATCATCTGGCCGGCCGCCTGCACGTAACCGGCTTTGTCGCCTTCCAGAATCGGGTCCCGGTCTAACACCAAAGACATCGACACCACAGGCTGCTTGTGGTTCTCCACCACGTATACCTTTAAGCCGTTCTTCAGGGTGAAATGCTCATACTTGCCCAGCTCAATTTTGGGCGCAGGGCCCGGAGGTGGCGGTGTTTGTGTGGTCTGTGCCGGTGCTACATACACCAGCGCCAGCGCCAGAAATACGGTACTATAGAATTTCTTTATCATGATCAGGATGATTCTTAGTTGTTCTGTTGAGCTGATTTAGGAAGGTAGTGCAGCACGACACGGTTGTTCTTGGTCAGGTATTCCTTCGCAACGCGCTGAATGTCTTCCTTCGTCACGTTCAGGTAACGCTGCAGTTCTGTGTTAATCAGGTTGGCATCACCAAAATATACAGCGTAGTTGGCAAGGCTCTCGGCACGGCCGGCCACCGTGCTGTTCTGCTGCACAAAGTTGCTTTCTACCTGATTGCGTAGTTTCTGAAACTCACGGTCTGTCAGAGGCTCCGTTTTCACGCGCTCAATCTCAGCATTCATCGCCTGCTCCAGGTCATCCACCTCCACGCCCATATTGGCGATGGCGAACGTCAGGAACAACCCTGGGTCTTCTGTTGGAAAAGGAATGGAGGCCGCGGCAACAGCTTTCTGCTGCTTGTCTACCAGCGCTTTTGGCAAGCGGGCACTTTCACCGCCAGACAGCAGCGTCGTCAGCATAGACAGGGCGTAGAAATCATCCGTTCCTTGCTCCGGCACATGGTATGCTTGGATAACAGCAGGAAGCTGGATGTTGTCGTACACCGTTTTGCGGCGCTCTTCCGTCTGCTTTGGCTCTACTACATTAGGGCGCGGTATCTCTTTAGTTCCTTTCGGAATGTCAGCGAAATACTTCTCAATTAGTTGCTTAGTTTCTTCTATGTTAATGTCGCCCGCTATAGAAAGCGTTGCGTTGTTCGGCACATAGAACGTCTTGTAAAAATCGCGGAACTCCTCAATGCTGGCTGCGTTCAGGTCCTCGAAAGAACCGATTGGCATGGATTTGTAAGGGTGTTCTTTAAATGCCAGGGAAAACACATTCTCGCCCATAGACCCATAAGGCTGGTTGTCGATGCGCTCCCGCTTCTCTTCCTGCACTACTTTACGCTGCGTCTCCACACCCACCTCGTCTACTTTAGCATGCTTCATACGCTCCGCTTCCAGCCACAGGCCCAGCGCTACCTGGTTTGACGGCAGCAGCTCATAATAATACGTGCGGTCGAAGGAGGTATTGGCATTCAGGGCACCGCCTGCTTTTTGCACCAGGGAGCTGTACTCGCCACGGCCAATGTTCTCCGTTCCTTCAAACATCAGGTGCTCAAAAAAGTGTGCAAAACCAGAACGGCCAGGTACTTCATTTTTAGAACCTACATGGTATAGCACCGACACTGCCACGTTGGGCGTCGACTTGTCCTGGTGCAGGATCACGTGCAGGCCATTCGGGAGGTCGTACTCCGTGAACTCAATCTTGTTGCCTTTGGTTTGAGCCAGCGCAGCAAAGCCGGTAGCGCACCACAAAAGGCAGGCAATGAACTTGTGTTTCATATAGTGAATTTGTTGTTTTGAGAATGTCTGCAACAAGCTTGCCGAAGGCAAACCTGCTGTTATAAAGGTTATAAAATTAATTCTAATTAAGGGGAGATGCCAGTCTAAACGCGCCGTCATGGCCAAGACTCGGCCAAAATGGTATGCAAGCAGATGAAGCAGGCTTTTTTATAGACGAATGAGTTGTGAAGTTATGATAGCAGCTGTATTACTTTTTCGAGTATGTACTGCTTGGGGAGGTTCAGCAACAGAGAAATCATAAAGAAGGCAAAGACTGCTTTTTTAGCCTGAACAGTGTTTCTGGTGTTATCAGGTAAAGAAACCAGCGCATTTACTAAACCAATCCAGAACAAAAAGCTGAAAGGCGCGAGCAAGCGGTAGTCCAAATCGTCGAAGTGGGAGAAGCTCCTCAAAAATACAATTGCGGCAAGATATAGCAACGCTACAAAAAAACAGACAAGAGAAAAGGTATTGCCTTTTACCCCCTGCAGCAGATGATAATGCCTTTTAACTTTCACTACAATAAAAACTGTTACCCCCAGTTGGAGAAGTGCTGTAAAATAAAGGAGGTAATCTGGCTGGTTGCCCATCCGGAATTTCCGGATGATGAGTAGCTCATTGAGTAATCCTCCTGCCATCATACCTGCAAAAGCCCCGGCTGACTCTGTTTCTGCCTCGAAGCGTTTGCCGCCTGTTGCATGGCCACTGAGGGAGTAGTTCATGTACAGGTACAGCCCCGCAATAGTTGTAAGCAAAAAGAACACGACAAGCAACTCTGTAGCTGTTCTGCGCCTCTGCTTATAGTAGAAAAAGCAGGCTAAAAGGGCGGGAACACTAAACGAGAAGGCTCCTATATAGCGCAACAAGAACAGGTAGGTGCAGGTCAGGAATAAGAGAAGTACGTTTTTAGTTGTATCATCCCCTAGTATGGCTTTGTTAATCAGATAACACAGGCACAGTAGCCCCAGGAGAAACGGCGCTTCAGACCAGGTAAAGCTGTAAACCTCCAGCAGCGTATAGGCGCAGTAAGCAGAAGCAAGTATATAGGAGTACTTCATGTTAATTTGGCGCAGCAGAAGAAAGCCAAATCCCACCAGCAACAGGTTCAACACCTTTGAAGCCCAGAAGACATCAAGCCTGGTTACTGCCGAAACAATATAAATGAGCACAGGGTAGCCAACTGGCCAAACGGAGAAAAACGTTTCCTCAGTAGCAGACGCGTTATACAGGTAAAAGCCTTTACCATCCTTCAGGTTCTGAGCTAACTGCAGGTAACTTTCTGAATCCGGGGTCAGGTAACCAGTTGACTCTACGTTTACCCTAAACAGAATAACCACACAAACCGCTATGTACAACAACAGCAGCGCAGTTTCCGCAAAACGATAATCCTGTTTTATCTGCAACGCTGCCTAAATCAATACATCCGTGGCAGCTCAATGCCTTTTATTTTACGGTACAGGCCCAGTGCTGCCTGGTCTGTGAGGCTGGCCACGAAATCGGTAATGTGGATGATGCGCTGGTAATCAGTGGCTGTATCGGGCAACTCGAGGTAATGGGACGGGATGAGCGCCGCCAGCTTGCGGTGGTGCTTCGACTCCGGCCTGAAGACAGCTTTTACGCAGGCATCCAACAGCCCTCCGAGCACCTCAAAACCAGCAGCCTCAATCTCCAGCACTGGGCGGTTCTGGTAAATCAGCCTGATGGACAGGTCTTTTATCTTGTCTAATACCGGTTTACAGCTGAGCTCGTTAATGAGCGGGGTATCGTAAGCGCCTTGCAATATTTCCTGTTCGTGCTGCAAAAAGATGGTAGTCGTCTCCTCTATCAGCTTACCGATAATGCGCGCACGCAAATAGCCGATTTCCTCGCGCCAGTCATAAAAAGTGAGACTGGATTTACGGTTCGGGTTATCGTCCAATATCTGGCGCAGCAGGTCCAGCCCTTGTTCCTGCGGCACCAGGCCCAGTTTCAGGCCATCCTCGAAGTCGATGATGCGGTAGCAGATATCGTCGGCCGCCTCTACTAAAAAGGCCAGCGGATGGCGGTGGTAGAACACCTCTCCGTCCACTCCTTTTTTCAGAAGGCCCAGTTCCTGAGCTATGGTATTGAACCACGTCTTCTCTGTCTGAAAGAAGCCATACTTCTTTTCGCTGGTGTTTCTGGTATTTTTAACAAGAGGCAGCGACTCCTTCGGGTATTTTGTGAAGGTGGCTAGTGTAGTATAGGTCAGGCTAAGGCCACCCGGCAGGCTGCAGTGCGCCGGGTAAGTATAGGTGAGGACCCGGAAGCCAGCGGCGTTGCCCTCAAAACGCTGTAAGTCTGCTTTCTCCGCTTCTGTTAAAGTTGCCAGGTATGGCTGTGCCGTTTCGCTTTCAAAAAAAGCCGAGATGGCATCTTCGCCGGAGTGCCCGAAAGGAGGATTGCCAATGTCGTGCGCCAGGCAGGCGGCAGCCACCACATCACCAAAATCAGCTTCCTGTATATGCTTCTCCTGCGCCAGGTCCGGGTAGCGCTCTAATATGCTCTTGCCCACAATGCGGCCCAGCGATCGCCCCACCACCGAAGCTTCCAGGCTGTGCGTCAGGCGGGTGTGCACAAAATCGCTCTCAGGCATGGGCATTACCTGTGTCTTGTTCTGCAGTCTTCTGAAGGCCGAGGAAAAAACAATCCGGTCGTAGTCGCGCTGAAACTCGCCCCGCACCG
This sequence comes from Pontibacter pamirensis, assembly GCF_010015475.1. GTDB lineage: Bacteria > Bacteroidota > Bacteroidia > Cytophagales > Hymenobacteraceae > Pontibacter > Pontibacter pamirensis. Next base: position 7,282 of record NZ_ML974110.1, on the reverse strand, counting down.
ATTCGTCGGTGCTGTACTTCGGGTCCGTTGTTTCAAAGCGTTTCTTTGAGATTAGTTTGTCCCAGGTAGTGGTGTGCTGCATAAGGGTAAAGTAAAGAGAAAGTTTAGCTCATCATAACACTGAAAGCCAATGTGCCTAACAGGAAAATCACGAGAGTAAGGCAATATAAGATACTTATTGGAATAAGCTTCAGCAATGTTCGCCCATACGACTGCTTGTATACCTGCTTTAGGGCAAAGAACAGGTACACCAGCATAAGCGCTACAACCCACCCCTCCAGATCAAGGCCAGAGAAAACAAGTCCCAGACTCGTCGCTATAATGATAACGACAAAAAAGAAAGTGTGTAGGTGAACTGAAAACATCAGGTGCTCCACATAATTACGTCGCTTTTTGTAATAAAAAAGATAGAGCAGGTATGCGAAAAAGGGCATCAGGATAAACATCATGAAGGAGGTATTTTTCAGCAGTTTCTGCTTTGCCTGTTCGCCATCCTTTGAGAAGGAGACTAATTTGGTGATGGCTGTCTTGAAGGTAGGATTTTCGATGGCCTGCACGGCAGAGTCAGAAACTGCAATTGCCTGTGCCTCCGATGTTGCAGCAGTTGGTTTACTGGAGTAGAGCAAGGAGTCTGTTAAAGGGTCGTTTACTTGTACCACCGGCACCTTAGCCTGCGCTTCTGCTTTATCTACATTTATACCGGGATTATTAGTGCTTAGCGCCAGCACAAAAAAGAAAACGATGCTGACAAACACGTACAACCGAAATGGCGGAACATAGGATGCACGCTGGCCAATGTTAAACTTCTCGGTGAGCAGTCCCGGACGAATGAGCAGGTACTTCATGGTGCGCCAGGCCTTTGTGTCGTAATGTATGGTACCTTCCAGGAATTCCCACACCAGGTGCTTTACAGGCACGTTCAGGTCGTGGTTTTCCTGACCGCAGTTCGGGCAGTAGTTGTTTACTTCCTCAAAGGTATAGCCACAGTTAGGGCACTGGGTAAACTTGCGTCTGTTTTTTCTCATATCTCTTTGTATAAAAGAGGTAATCTTTCCCAAATATAGCTTTATACAGATAATAATGCTACGCAAATCGGCCCACGTGTGACCTGAGGGCAACTAAAATTCGATGGCACAACAATAAGATTCAGAAAACATCATGTTACATAACCCTGATTCTTTGCATACATTTTACAGAAATCAGAGCTATAATCGCACATTAACACATTTTAAGGCTGTTTATCATGCCTGAATTCCATGTTGCAAACAGGCATTACAATACCTTGTGTTATGAAGAAAAGAGGGGGACTTTTGAATCATAACGTCAGTCCCTTTTCAAGCTAAAGAAAACAAACTGTTCCAAAACCTATTCCCCTGCAACGGGAGGCAAGCTGTTTCCATGTGCAGCCTGAGTCCTGATTTGCAGATTCTGTTCACAAGCAGTCGAAAATCCATCTTCCCCAGGTGTTTTTCGCCTGCTTTTGTGTTTAAACAGTATTTTTTAAAGATGAGGTTTGTAACAACTGCTGCTGTAACCCAGATGTTACAAACACAGGCTTTGTTCACCATTTACTTGCCACCTGTACAAGTTGGTATTACACTTAGGTGGCAGGCGCAAAATCCCCTCTTAAACTTTTATCAGGCCAATTTAGTATAGCCAAAACCTGATTTAAAGTGTAGTGCATTGATCGCAAAGACAATACGGAGACAAACAAAAATTGGAAGGTATACTAGTAGCGCAAGAGGCGGAGCCACTCGTGCAGTTCCGCCTCTTGCTGTAGATAAAGACTTAATGTTACGTTACCGTTTCAGGAGCTTTACCTGCCCGCCTCTGTCACGCTCCTGCCACTTCAGAATATAGATACCTGCGGCCAGTTCGGATACATCCAACACTACAGGCAGGTTGGTATCACTAAAGGTGATGTCATACGCACGGACTAATCTGCCGGCCATGTCGTACAGCTGCGCCTGAAGCGTTGTGTTACCGATCGTAACAGTGTAAATAAGCGTAATAGTGTTGTTATCTACTGGGTTAGGGAAAACGGTTAGCGCACGTATGCTACATCCCGTATCCTCGTTTAGCTCCATGGGCGGTTCACAAATGTTTTCTCCAACACTGTTCTCTACCACCAGGTTAGCTCCTACAATATCGGCGGTGCTCAAGTCACGGATAACTCTCCGAAACTCAATAGCATAGTGCATAATAGCACTTGGCATGATAACGTGGCTCAGCTGATGGGCATGGCCTAACTCATGCAGCATCACCGTCTCAAAGTCGAACTGCCGGCCAACAGGCGAACCAGGGCCATACTGCCAGGCAATGTCGCTGTTGATCTCCATATCAAACTCAGTTAAATACCACACCGTATCCTGGTTTGCTCCTCCAATACAGCCTTCATAATAACTGATGGTTCTTGCCAGCACACTGTCACCTACAACATTGTTTGGGGCAAACCGAACAACAATTTCCCCATCGTCTTCGGCGCTTTCTATTGTGGTGGGTGCCCCGACTTCCCAATTAACTCCCGACACACAAGACCAGGTGGCCATGGCGCGCTGGAAGCCTTCCTGTGCAGCCGGCCTGTTTTGCATGCTCGGCGCAAATCGTACGCTGTACCCTCCTTTCCCGTTTCTGTTAACAAGCCTGGGCCTGAACGTTTTCCCGTCGAACGCTACGTTAGAGTAAGCAAACTCTATGAAGAGTTGTGTATCGCTGGTAAAGGTGTCGCCGTCGTCTGTTACAACCTGAATAGGGCCGGAACCGGGAGTGCCTCCGTCCAGAGAGGCAGAGGGAACATTCAAGACAATTTGGTTATCGGACCACAAGATGTAGGCCGAGGGCAATGGCCGGACGTATCTGGTGCCACCAAAATCTGCGTCCCTAAATTCTACAGCACCATCGCCACGCGTAGCCCCGAAACCTGAACCATTAATAGTGATGGTAGTTCCTGTTCCAGCACTGATAGTAGTAGGCTCGAAACCGGTGATAATGGGTGCGCGCTTCGTGCTTAGTGTTTGCTGTTGCCGCTGCTCTACGTCAGGTTTAGTATCCAGCGCCTCATTTTCTGAGATGCGGTGGTAGCTTTGCCCTGTCTGCGCAGTTATGTTCTGGTACAGTTCCCGCACACTGTTATAACTGTCGAAGGCTCCGAAGGCTTTATTGCTCGTAATGTCATACTTCACAAAGCCCTGCTGGCTGCCATAAGCCATTGTACTGATGTGCTGATTGCCCGGAGACTGCGGCAATTGCTGTTGCCGCTTTAAGAAGAATACTCCCTGCTGCCCCGGGCGTAGCTGCAGCGCCGTAGACACGGCATGTATCTTTAAGCCTATAGTCCCTCCCTCCGTAATCAGTTCTACCTGCTCGCTTCTTACCTCTCCTTTAAAGACTTTATACACCCGGATGATGTTGGAGGTGTAGATGTTTTTGTGTTGCGCATCCCAGAACGATTGCTTTGATACGACTTCGCCCTCCACTACCATCTCTGCTGCCCTAATACGGCCTTGCAGTGTTAGCGGAATCATATGTTGGTTATCGGAAGCGAAGGTGCAGAAAAACGAGAGTAACAGCACGAAGAGCAGCAGCATTGGCTTTATGCGGGGTGCAGCAGACAATCTGTAAAATTTATCCATGGAAACAGGTACAATTCATAATTTATATAACAAAAAGGGGCTTTTTTGTTTTGAAAAAGTTCAACGACTCATACTTACGGAAAACACCTCCCATAGGGATATGAAGTTTAAAGATAGCGATACTACCCACCCTGAAAGTTCAAAATAAAAGAATGCCCGCCAGCAAAAAAAGCTGACGGGCATAATGTGTGTTATTAAGCTATAAAATTAGTTGCTGTTGTACTGGAAGTTGAACCTGGAAGAGTCGCTTACATCTATATTCATTAGCTCTTTGTACTTCTCGTAAACTTCCTGCGGCTGTTTTTTGCCGTTGATGTAAAATTCCCCGTTATTGAGCTGGATGTTCAGGTTATCTTCTCCTTTTTTGATGATGCCGTCTTTTACCAGCTCATCCTTTACCTTCTGCAGGTTTTCCTGATGCTGCCTGGCCATCACCTGGTGCTCCTGCGCTAACTTCTGCTGCTGCTTCGACATTTCCGCCTGGTGTTTGGTCATTTCCAGCATGTGTGCTGTTTGACGCTTCGCTTCCTTTATCTGCCTTTCAGCTAATTCCTGATGATGCTGTCCGTTCAGCTGCCCGTTTGCACTGAGTTCTTCAACATACCCTTTCATTTCCTGCTCAAAGCCCTTAATTTCTTCCTCATAGGCTTTTACTTCTGCTTCATAAGCTTTCAGCTCTTGGTCATATTCTTTCAATGTTTCACTGTCTTCGTTTAAGGGAGCTACAGGTGGCACGGGAGGCACAGGCGGTACAGGGGCTACGGCAGGAGCAGGAGGCGCTGGTGGAACTGGTGGGGCAGGAGGCGGAGGCACTAATAAGCTATCGCCGTTGGAGTAGCTGTATTGGAAGGTATAATTGCCCTGGCTGTTTTGCCGTGTTTCCGCCACAGCGGCACGCGCCTGCTCCATTTGCAGCGCCACTTCTTTGCGGTTTGCCCTTGGCGCATTTTCTACTGCCTGCAGCCGCTGGTCTACCAGATCCTTGTAGTCATCTATATACCTGTTCGGGATGCGCTTGCCGTCTACATACAGTTGCTTCACTTTCCCTTTTTTGTTTTTGATGATGACAATGTCACGTGCTCTTCCGGTTGAGTCCTGCACGGTATAGGTAAAAGCACCTGCGGGATCGTTGGTGATCGTGTTCTCCTCTTCCATTGTCTCCGTAGCTTCTTCGTAGGCTGTGTTAGTCTGAAGCAGCGTGGAATCCTGGTCCGCCTGTGGCTTCAGCCCGGCTATAGCTCCAAAAGAAAGCACCAGCAGCCCCACCACCAGCACCAGGCCTGCGGCAAAACCCTCGGTAAAAGTCGGCTTCAGCGACTGCTGCCCCACCAGGCGCTTGATGCGGCTCATGAGCGTGCCCCGCTTGCCTGATAAAGCAACAGCCATAGCAGGTGCAGCCGGTAAGCGCATGGCCTCGATTGCTGCCAGTGCACGGGCATACGTCAGTGTATCGCCGCAAGCAGCCACAGCCATGTCGTCGCAGCAGTTCTCGCGCTCTGCCCGCACCACCCCCGACATCCACCATACCGCCGGATGATAGAAGAACAGCATATCCACCACCGATTGCAGCAGGTTCACAAGGTAATCGCGGCGCAGGATGTGCGCCAGTTCGTGGGCTAGTATAGCCTCCACCTGTGCCTGCGACAAACCGGTGACAGCACCTACCGGCAAAAGTATAACAGGCTTGGCAAAACCAACAACCATTGGCACCTGCACCAGCGCAGATTCCACTAAGCGTACGGCCCTATCCACACCCATTGCCTCGCGCATAGCATCCATTTTCTGCTTCCAGCTGGTCCCTAAGGGGGTGGCTCTGTAGTGGCACAGGCGTTGGGTATAGGCCATACCTCCTATAAAACGAATCGCCATTACCACCATACCCAAAAGCCAGAGCGTTACCAGCAGGGGCATGTGCTGCTCGAAGTATAGCTGTGCCACCGCAAACTGTTCAGACCAGAAAGGCGCTTGAACAGGAGCCACAGCTAGTTCTGCTGCATAAGTAGTTGAAACTGTACTTTTGAAAGAGGCCGTCGCGGATAAAGAAGCCTGTTCTGGTTGGCTGTGGTAATAGAGGAATGTACCTGCAGCCAGTAACAGTTGCGACAGCATGGCCCCACCTGCAACGGCATACCGTACTTTAGCACTTTGCCTGTGCAACAGCACCAACAGCAGGCTCAGGAGCAGGGCTATAAAAGCACCTTGCCACAGCGAGTGCAGCAGCGTCCAGCCAAGGGCGTTTACCAGTAATTCCGGGAATAAGCTTGTCATCTGATTCATTTTTTGCCTCCTTCCAGTTTGTCTAATAGGTTTCTGATTTCGTTGAGTTCTTCTTTGGATGTGTTGCTGTTACCGAGTGCCTGCATCACCAGTTTGCTTGCCGAACCCCTGAAAGCCGCATCCATAAACCGGTCCAGCAACTGCTGTTGGGTTTTCTCTTCTTCCAGTAAGGGGCGGTAGATGTGGGAACGGCTTGTTTTATCAGCTTCCAGCATGCCTTTCTCTGCCATAATCTGCATCAGTTTCAGGGTAGTCGTGTAGCCCACTTCCTTGCCATTACTCAGCTCCTCGTGCACCAGGCGCACTGTGCTTGCCCCATGCTGCCAGAGCACCTGCAGTATCTCCAATTCCGACTCTGTGGGTTTAGGTGTTTTTTCTAATGTCATAGCTTGTAGATGATTAAGTTCTGCGGAAGCTGCATTACAAGTATATACGAATGATTTCGTAAAATGAAATTTAAATACGATTATTTTCGTACTTATAAGTAAAGGATATGAATTATGGAGGGAGAGGGCCTGTAAAAGAAGGATAGGAAACAGGGCCTTAGTAGATAAGACTACGGTTAATAGATAAGACTACAGTAAGGATCTATGACAGAAGAGTTTTAGCAGAAGAACCGGGCAATACCGGCCTTTTTGTTTATACAGCTTTATATATAGGAGAATTACATATTATTAGCTTACTTAGGAGTCATAATCCATGTTTTTAACCAAACGGATTGGCTTACCTGTGGATATGGTTTCTAACCTAAGCAAGTACTACAAAACGATAGAAGAACAGGCAAAACCACTTCCACACATAATGCAGATAAGCCGAATAACTCCGTTTAGCTGCTAGTTGTAGGATATTGAAATTATGAAGAAATTATACTGTTGGCGGTGCAAAGTGGAAGTCCCGATGTTAGATGAGTCGGAATTTGAAATAGCGAATCGGCTTTATAGTGAAGGCATTAAAAATACTACTCCAGGTTTAACCAGAGAAGCCCGCTATAAACCATTGCTTGATTACTACAAAGAAGTAACAGGAATGGAAGAGACTGAGCCTAATGCTATCATGCATCACAGAATCGCTCAGTATGGACCTCCTTGTGAAAACTGTGGCAAACCATATAGAACATCGAAAGCATCTTTTTGTGCTGCCTGTAGACATAAAAGAGAGTCAAAATAAAGAAAACAACAACCTACAACACAATGCATGCTCAACCTTCGCTACGCTTCAGGCTCCGCATGCACCCGTCCGTCAGACTGTCTAATAACTTCCAGTCTTTTGCAACTTTCGTTCTGGTAAGTAGCTAAACACTAGAGTACTAGTTTGCTTACTGCTATGAAATTCAAACAAGCCTTGCGTCGGGACGAGCCTCCCTGCGGCGGGGA
>NZ_SSNI01000038.1 GCF_010015475.1 Pontibacter pamirensis | reverse complement strand
AATGTCCCATTGCGAGTCAGTGAGTCTCTTGTATTGAGATTGCATAAGCTTTTGAGTTTGGTTACCCATTGCTTACGCACTGACTCGCTCTTTTTTGCTAATCCTCTAAATTTAAACATGCTCTAAGTGTATCTTCTTCATAAAGGGTAACCAGATAAAATATTCACACGTCATTCACCATCCTTCAACACTTAGGAAGCACAGGAAGCGCTAGTCATCTTCCCGGTGAACGGTGCTGATATCGAAGGCGGGAATACAGATGGACCAGTATTCTGTTTCTTCGTCATAAGGGTTTGAGTAGCGGATACGCGCACCAGCTTTGATCAGGATAGACTCCCCGGCTTTTACTTCTACTTCTTCTCCGTCTATCTCCATTAGCTGGCGGCCCCGTGTAACAATTGTGATCTCATCGAATTCGGGCTTCTGATGAGGCTCTCCCCAACGGGGAGGCGCTACCATGTGTGCCACGCTGAAGGTACCGGTTTGGGTGGAGGCGTGGCCAAAGTGCTCCTCTATAAATTTGCCGTCGTGGGTGGGTACCCGAAACGGCTTCGTTTGTTTGAAGTATTTTTTATCGCTCATTTCTTTTGTTTTAATATGTATACATAGCGCGCCTGTTAAGCGCCATTACCACTGCAGGCACCCTTGGTGTAGGAGGTTACGCCTGCGTTGTCGGCCACACAGGCGTTGCTGTAAGTTTTGCCATCGCAGCCGCACACGGGGTCGTACTGCATGGTGCAAATGCCGTCAGGGTTTATTTTTTCAGGATCAATGCAGTTAGTCTGAGCCGTTTCAGTGCCCGCGCAGGAAAACACGCTGCTCAGCAGCAGGGCAAAAAAAGCAGTGGTTATACTTTTCATTTTATGTTGTGGATGGTTTTTGGTTTATACGCGGTCATTTCACTTGTTGTACCTATATTAACCAAATATGGCTGAAACCGTATGTAATTTCGATGCGCAAAAGTATGGAAATAAAAGCGGTAGGCGGCTTTTTGCTGCTGTGCTTGTACCTGAAAGGCGTGGAAAGTGCAGAATGATACTTAATTAAATCAAAACCATGAACAAAAAGAACAAAGACAACGGAAAAATACTTTTAGCTTCCCTGGCAGGATTAGGTGCTGGTGTAGTAGCAGGCATATTACTGGCGCCTGAAGAGGGCCGCGCCGCCCGCCAGAGCGTGATGCAAAGCCTGACTGAGGCAGGGGATGAAGTGAATAATACGTTGAAGCGTTGGACAGCCAGAATTAAGGCTATGTCAAACCAAGGACCAGGCAGTGATGACGATGAACTGGTCATGCAAGGGTCTTGGACTGATGTGAAGAGACAACTGAGAAATAATTATGATGATCTGACAGACGACGACCTGGACTATCAGGAAGGAGGCGAAAGGGAGTTACTTGACCGGTTACAGCGTAAGCTTGGCAAGACAAAAGATGAGATAGTGCGCCTTATTTCTCAGATTGGGCAATAATAAATAACATCTTTCAATGGCCATGTAAAAATGGTTAATCTGTGCCTTTAAGCACACAGTAATAGAATTCTTTTGTATAGATATAACTTAATGCTATACTTAAACGTTATTTAATAAACATTGTAAAAACAGTATAAATAAATTTAATAACAACCAATCAAGACTATGAAAGATAATAGCGGAAAGATATTATTAGCTATGTTGGCTGGCGCAAGTGCCGGTGTAATTGCAGGTTTACTAATGGCACCGGATACTGGTGAAGTTACCCGTACCAGTGTTAAGAAATGGGCCGGAAAAGTAAGCAAAGACTTAGAAAAGAATCTGCAAATTGGTTTAGACGAAATCAAGAACATGAGCGGTGACACGTTCGGCAAATCCGAAGAATCCAATAAAGGCGGTTCTAATACAGGCACAACAGGCGGCAACGCAACGGGCTCTACTAGCGGTAACGCTTAACCACCTGGTACAGTGAAATAAATCTGGTAACGTGCAGAATGATATTATTCTGTAGCAAAGGCCATATGAGCTTTGCTCATGAACGAAGCTAATGTTACCTTCAGTTGCGCCTGTTCTTTATATAGAGCAGGCGCAACTTGTTTTTCAGGGGCTTTTCTAACCTATTACTGCCTATCTCGTTATTAGTAGAAAATAAAGTCTTTATACGGACTTTATGTAAATGATATACCCCAAATAAAAAAAAATACGAACTATGAGAACAGACATGGATTGCAGATCATTAGGAGAACGCGGATCAAACTATAATACGGAGTCATCTTCTTCTCTACACCAGATGAAGCAGAAAGATACTTCTTCAAAATCGAAGAAAAAGAAAGCTGCTGGTGCTGGTGGTTTCACCGCAGGCTTGTTAGCAGGTGCTGGTGTAGGAGTTCTTGCCGGGCTGCTTTTAGCTCCTGAAAGAGGTACAGCTATGCGCAAAAAAGTAACAGAATCAGCTAAAAAATATACCGACCAAGTAAGTAGCCAGGTAAACGACCTGATGAACAAGGTAAACAAAGGCGGAGGCCAGACAGATGCGCACGTAAACCAAGCTCCTGATCTACCTCCTACTGCAACTACAGGTAGAGTGGCTACCAGTACAACTACTACTGGCACCACAAAGAACAGCCCGTACACGGATACTGACAAGCGTAGTGACAGTGATGTGAAGAATATGATAAATGACCCAAGGAACCCGGGAAGTACAGGCAACACAGGCCCAGGAACTACAAGACCAGGCGGCCCAACAACACCTCCTGCTACAGGTGGTCCGGCAACGCCAACTACTCCACCTAAACCATAAGGGGTACGATAATACAATCAAAAAGAAAGCGCCTGCTACATTGTAGCAGGCGCTTTCTTTTTGATTGTATTTGATTGTGCTTACTTTTCCTCTTCTTTCTTCTCCTGTTTTTCAGGTTTCATCTGCGGGAAGAACAGGACATCCTGAATAGAGTGTGAGTTTGTCATGATCATGCTCAGGCGGTCGATGCCGATACCCAGTCCTGCTGTTGGCGGCATACCATACTCCAGGGCACGGAGGAAATCCTCGTCCAGCACCATCGCTTCTGTGTCGCCACGCTTTCCCAGTTCCAGTTGCTCCTCAAATCGGGCGCGCTGGTCAATCGGGTCGTTTAGCTCTGAGAAAGCATTGCAGATTTCTTTACCGTTGCAGATTGCCTCAAAACGTTCTACCAATCCTGGCTTACTGCGGTGCTTCTTGGCCAGCGGGCTCATCTCTACCGGGTAATCCGTGATAAATGTTGGCTGAATTAGGTATGGTTCACAGGTCTCCCCGAAAATCTCATCAATGATTTTGCCTTTGCCGAGCGTTGGCTCAATTTTGATACCCAAGCCTTCTGCTGTCTGGCGCAGGGCTGGCTCATCCATTTCGGAGATTTCAATCTTTGTGAAATGCTCGATGGCTTCAAACATAGTAAATCGCTTCCATGGGCGCTGGAAGTTGATGGTGTTGTCTCCGACTTTCACCTCGGTAGTGCCGTGCAGGTCCATGGCCACTTTCTCTACCATCGCCTCCACCAGATCCATCATCCAGTTATAGTCTTTGTAGGCCACGTAAAGCTCCACTTGCGTAAACTCCGGATTATGGAAGCGGCTCATGCCTTCATTACGGAAGTCTTTCGCAAACTCAAACACGCCGTCGAAACCACCCACGATGAGGCGCTTCAGGTACAGTTCGTTGGCGATGCGCAGGTACAGCGTCATGTCCAGGGTGTTGTGATGCGTTTTGAACGGACGAGCCGCCGCACCACCGTACAAAGGCTGCAGGACAGGGGTTTCCACCTCTAAATAGCCTTTGTCTGTCAGGAAGCTGCGCATAGAGTTTACCAGCTGCGTACGCTTCTTGAATGTTTCGCGCACATCCGGGTTTACCACAAGGTCAACATAGCGCTGGCGGTAACGTAGTTCCGGATCGCTGAACGCATCGTACACGTGCTCTACGCCGTTCTCGTCTATTTCGCGCTTTACAATCGGGAGCGGCTTAAGCGATTTTGTCAGCACTTTTAATTCGGTAACGTGTACCGAAATCTCACCCACCTGCGTCACGAAAGCATAACCCTTGATACCGATAAAGTCACCGATGTCCAGCATCTTCTTGAACACGGTATTGTACATGGCCTTGTCTTCGTCCGGTGCAATATCATCACGCGACACATAAATCTGGATGCGACCGGTGCTGTCCATCAGTTCCGCAAAGGAAGCTTTGCCCATGATGCGGCGGCTCATTAGGCGGCCAGCCAGGCTTACTTCCTGGTAGTTGTTCTTTTCCTTATCGAAATTTTGCTTTATTTCTTTGGCAGTGGCAGTAACTTCAAAGGTCTCAGATGGATAGGGGTTGATGCCCATTTTCTCCAGCTCTTCGCGCTCATGGCGTCTGCGTAGTTCCTGTTCGCTCAGTTGCATGCGTTTTTAGTAATGGTGGTTGTTTTGAATAATCTGCAAAATTCGTAAATAAATGGCAGCTTTTAAAGGTTAATCTGCTAATTGTTAAATGGCTTAATTGTTAAATTGTTGGTTTAGAGCGATAGTTAGAACGCAAAATTTTGTTTTTCTCCTTAAGCACGCACAGGTTTAGAAGTTTTACCTACGCTTCATATAGCTATATCACATCATGTCAGATAGAAATACCTGCAATCCCTATCATCCTAGAAAGATCTTGTGGGCGAGCCGCAAAAGCTTAACTTCCCTTCTAGCAAGATCCTTCCAGGATGACAGAATAGAGAAGCTGGAATTCATTGACATGTAGCACTTATTGAAGGTAGGCGAATTGAGTGTTTAGCTACTTAGAATTCTCTCATCCGACTAATCACTTATTCAAAATCAGTTATTCATAATCAATAAGGCTCCCGCAGGTATAAACCCACGGGAGCCTGAAGTATACGTATGTATGAGTAAGGTAGCTTAAGCTGCCTGCCCCAGTTGGTAATCCTCTTCTGTGAAGAGCGGCTTGATTCGCTCCTGCATTCTGGCACCTGCAAAAGAGTTTTGCAGGTGCTTTGGCAGTTCCTGCACAAAAGCCTCGTATTGCTGCATACCCATGGCCTGCGCCACATAACTTTCATGGATGCCGTTCAGGTAACTCACAATCTCCAGCAGCGACTCATGGAACAACTTGAAGTCTATGTCTGCCTGCACAAAGCGCTCAATTTCGCGGTGCGATGAGGAGATGCGCAGGCGCGCCATCAGGTCAAAAATAGTAGTATAGCCCACGCGCCACGTAAGTTGCTGCCAGTGCTGCGGCCCGAACTTCTGAAGTACCTCATTTGTGCGGCTGCTGCGTATGGCCGTGGCAGGGTTTGCCTGTACCTGTTGCCTTACCGCTTTCGCTTTCTGGCGGCGTGAGGTGCGCAAGAACTGCCCAATCTGTGCCTGAGCCTCCAGTTCCTTGCCTGCTATCTGCAGACCCGGCTTATAGTGCGCCAATGGCAGCCGGTTAATATTAAAATCCTCGTAATGTCCGGAAGCATAGAATCCTATCGTTCTGGGGTAGGCATTCTTCACGACCAGTCGCCCTGCTTCGCGGAGTATAAGCGCCTCGTGATTTGAACTTACACCGCGCGTGCGCAGGAAAGCCTGTAGCCCGGCAAAAACAGTATAGTAAGCCTGCGGGAAAGTCCAGTGGAGCGCGTTGCGCATATAAGCCTCGTCGCCCAACTCTGCAGTGGTACGCAAGGCATACTCTGTGCTCCAACAGTTCAGCAGCAAGCGTTTTACAGCCTCCATATCCTGATCGTTCAGTTCTGGCCTAGCCTCTTTGAAAAAAGTAAGATGCGCTAAGCCATTATCGTTGAAGTGCTGAATATGGTAATTTATCGCAAAAAAGTAGTTCAGAAACACCTGGGCCGGTATTGATTTCTGCCACTCTTTTTCCGTCATTTTCTGCTCCTCCGGATACAGCGAAACAACATTTTCTTCTTCTTTCTCTTTCATATACTAACAACATCTGTGAACCAGCAACAGTTGCAATAAATGCTAATATTTATAGCACAAGATAAAAATAAATAGGCTTATAATCAACAAGTTACCATAGTTTTTGAAAATATTTGGTGCGTTTCTGGATGCTGGAAGCAGGAAAATAGAAAATCGACCTATAATTGCTAAAATAATTAGTATTTGTTCTAGGCACACTTGGTAGCTGCTGAACGTAAAGCGCTGCGAAGGAGTAAAAGAAGTTAGAATAAAGCTGAAACTATGGACCTATCATACATCATCAACGAACTAGGGGAGGAGCGGGAGCAGTATTTTGAGGCAGTAGCACCACCCATTATACAGAGTAGCAATTTTGCGAGTAAGACCGTAGCCGACATGCGATACAAGATGAAGCATGAGGAGGACGAGTATATGTACAGCCGGGGCAACAACCCTACGGTGACTATATTTGAAAAGAAAATGGCAGCGCTGGAAGGGGCAGAGCATGCCGTTGCCTTTGGTAGTGGCATGGGTGCTATAGCAGCGGCCGTACTTTCGCAGGTAAAAGCCGGAGACCATGTGGTGTGTGTAAAGCGGCCCTATACCTGGACTAAAAACCTGATGCGGAAATTTCTGCCCCGCTTTGGTGTAGAGGTCACGATGGTGGATGGGAGAGACATTGGCAACTTCGAAGATGCCATGAGGCCAAACACGAGGTTGCTGTATCTCGAAAGTCCCACTTCCTTTACGTTTGAGCTGCAGGATTTAATTACCTTGGCGGCTTTCGCCAAAGAAAACAACTGCATCACCATCATCGACAACAGCTTTGCCAGTCCCTTGCACCAGAACCCAATTGCCTTCGGTATAGACCTGGTTGTGCATTCCTGCACCAAGTACATCGGCGGGCATTCCGATGCGATGGGTGGTATTGTGTGCGGCTCCCGCGAACGTATAAACCAGATTTTTAAAGGAGAGTTCTTAACACTTGGGGCAGTGATGTCGCCGCATGATGCCTGGCTGTTTATCAGGGGACTTCGCACACTGCCGGTACGGATGGAGCGGGTAGCAGCCTCTACACGCAAAGTGGTGGGCTATTTAACTCAGCACCCAAAGGTAGAGCAGGTTCTGTTTCCTTTTCTGCCCACGCACCCACAGTATGAACTGGCGCAGCGCCAGATGCGAGATAACTCTGGTCAGTTTTCCCTGTACCTTAAGGCCGCGCGTATGGAACAGGTAGATAGGTTTTGTGATAGCCTTAAGCACTTTCTGATGGCAGCATCCTGGGGCGGGCATGAGTCGCTTATTTTCCCGGTATCGGCCACTTATGCTTCTGAGGAGATGAAGTCGGACCTGCCCTTTAACATGGTGCGGTTTTACGTAGGGCTGGAGGACCCAGAATACCTTATCAGAGATTTAGAACAGGCTTTAGACAAAGTGTAGTAAAGCTGCTTCACGTAAGGCTTGAGCGGGCTGTTATACTAAGGTGCCTTTCTATAGCCTTGAGTTCTTGCCTGTAACTTATAATTAAGTATAACCCCAGCAGACCGCAGCTGGTAAAAGGGTAAAAAACAATAAAGATGAACATAGTTAACAGACCAGATATCGCAAATAACGCACATGCCGCAACCTTAATTGGAGCAGGATTAACAAGTTACTTTCTCAACGAGAACAGGCCAAAGACAGCGCTCATACCACCAGTAGTAGGAGGGGCCTTGCTTGCACTGACCCCAGGAGTAAAGGCAGGCAACAGTACAGTGGCGCATGCAGCCGTGGGGCTTACGACGGTGCTTACACTCATGACGGGAAGAATGTTTGCCAAAGCCGTAGCACCATCCAGGGAAGTTAAAAGAACCTTTGCTCCGGAAGTACTCAACCGCAGGGCCACCATCTTCGGGCTTATGACAGCCACGGGTATTGCTGCAGTAAGCGTGTATGTAGCTGGGTTTATTCAGAAAAGGAAGCAGCAGCAGGGCCTGGTAGATCAGTAGCCCGCTGCCTTGTCATCACCACGGGGATCGGCACCTCCTTCTAGTCTGCCACCGGGTAAAACTAAAATAGCGTCCACACGGCCATAATGGCCTCTCTCACGCAGTTTATAGCCCTTGCTGATAAGTTGGGCTTTTACATCAAGAGAAAGCGCCTCAGGCTCGTGCTGTATCTCATCTGGGAGCCACTGGTGATGAAAACGTGGGGCCGCCACAGCCTGCTGCATCGTCATGTCATGTACGGTTACATTCAGGATAGCCTGGAAAACAGAGGTGATGATGGTGGAGCCTCCCGGTGTGCCTATTACCATGTAGAGCTTTCCTTCTTTTTCCAGAATTGTAGGCGTCATGGCGCTGAGCATGCGCTTGCCTGGAGCAATGGCGTTTGCTTTGCCGCCTACCAGTCCGAACATATTCGGCACGCCCGGCTTTGCGCTGAAATCGTCCATTTCGTTGTTCAGCAGAAAGCCTGCGCCTTCTACCATTACTTTAGAGCCGTAGCTGCCATTCAGCGTAGTGGTAACTGATGCCGCATTGCCAAACTGATCGACAATGCTGAAATGGGTGGTTTGCTCCGACTCATACACCGGCATTTCTCCGGCTTTTACGGCAGCTGAAGGAGTGGCCCTGGCTAAATTTACACTTGCCATGCGCTCTTTCAGGTAAAGTGGGTCTAGAAGCTCCTGAACAGGTACTTCTACAAAGTCCGGGTCACCGAGGTAGGTGGCACGGTCGGCATACACCCTGCGCTCTGCCTCCGTCATCAGCTGCACGGATTTCGCGCTTTGCCAGCCATACTGGTTTAGTTTGTAAGGCTCTACCATCTGCAGTAGTTGGAGTAAGGCTACACCGCCGCTGGAAGGTGGCGCCATCGAAATTACACTGTAATCTTTGTACTTACCTGTAACAGGCTGCCGCCATTGGGCTTTATAACTTTGCAGATCCTGATGGGTGATAATGCCGTTGCCGCGCTGCATTTCCCGCACAATTAAATCAGCGGTTTCACCGGCGTAGAAGCCATCACGGCCTTTGTCGCGGATGCGGGTCAGTGTGCGGGCCAGGTCCGGGTGGCGCAAGGTGTCGCCTGCCTGCCATGCATTATCCTGCACAAGGTAAGGGACATGCTTGTTATACCTTAGGAAATTATCTCTTGAGTTGTTCAGGCCATTGGCTTCCTTCTCCGTCAGTACCACTCCGTTGGTTGCCAGATCAACAGACGGTTGTATCAACTCGGCCCAGGGCAGCGAACCTAACTTGGCATGCAACTGCACCATGCCGTCTACTGAGCCGGGTACTCCGGCGGCTAAATGCCCGCCAGTGCTCAGGCCGTCTATCACATTGCCCGCTATATCCTGGTACATTGTGGCTGTTGCAGCGCCAGGAGCTATTTCCCTGTAATCCAAAGAGCCCGTTTCGCCATTGCTTTGCCGATAAACTATAAAACCACCTCCGCCTATGTTACCTGCCGCAGGGTAAACCACTGCCAGTGCAAACTGAGTGGCTATGGCGGCATCGTAGGCATTGCCGCCTTTATTCAGAATTTCTACTCCTACGCTGGAGGCTTCAGGGTGAGCCGAAACCACCATGGCTTTGTTTGAAACCAGGCCCCTTTCCTGTGCCGTGTAATTGGGGTTTGAACCTGTGGCACAGCTACTCAGCAAAGAAGTGAATAACGTGAGAAGCAGCAGCCAGAATGTAAGGTTTGCTATAGTGTATCCTTTTAGAGGATAAGCCGAAAGGTAGAGAGGATGATTTAGCATGTCTGGTGTTGAAAGCTTGAAGGGGTAATATAAAAAACGCCGGCTATAATTTATAGCCGGCGTTTTCAAAGTATATTAGATTAAGCTTATTTCTTCTGCGGTTTTCCTGTGATGGCCATTGGCTTCAAATCGTTCTGAATGATGGCCACAGCCTCTTCCACATACACATCCTTCTTCAGGTTCTTCACAAACTCTCTGCTGCGAGCCACTTTAGAAGTATCGTTTCCTAAAGCCTGAAGGTCTTGCTGCAGACGGGTAACATCCAATGCCGGTGCAGATTCCTGAGCTGCTTCAAAGCGCTTGGACGCCGCCTCTGCTTTGGCTTCCTCCGCCTGGTACTGCTCTAACTGAAGCGAGCGTTCTGTATTATCAGACTGCTTTTTCAAGCGAGTTGCACTTTCTTCAATCAGCGTAAAGCTGGCATTTGTGGCTACTCTGTTTTTGCTGTTAGTCTGTACCCTGGCAAGGTTCAGGTTGCCTTGTGACCAAGTCTTGTACTTGGCAGGAGAGATTTCGTCAAACGGAAGCGGATGTTCCTGCTCTTTCTCACCAAACTCAAGGTAATGGTATGCATCCGGAAGAACAACATCCGGCGTTACACCGCGCAGCTGTGTAGTACCACCGTTAATGCGATAGAACTTTTGCGTTGTCAGTTTCAGGGCACCAAACGGCTTGTAGTTGTTGAACTGTGCTGGCAGTGCCTCATCCAGCTCAAAGAACTGCTGTACAGTACCTTTACCATAAGTTGGGCTACCAACAATTACGGCACGTTTGTAATCCTGCATTGCTGCTGCTAAAATCTCAGAAGCCGATGCACTATTAGCGTTTACCAGAATTACGAGTGGGCCATCATACTGCACCTGTGGGTCGCGGTCGTTCAGAACTACGGCTTTGCCTGCAGCTGTTTTAACCTGCACAATGGGTCCTTGGTCTATGAACAGACCAGCCATTTCGATGGCGTCTGAAAGAGAACCACCGCCGTTGTTGCGCAGGTCCAGGATAAGTCCTTCCATGCCTGCTGCTTTCAGCTTCTCAACTTCCTTCTTCACATCAGCACCACTAAAGCGGCCGTCTTTGTTCTGGAAGTCAGCATAAAAGCCAGGCAGCTTAATGTAGCCGATTTTCTCCTTGTCATCAATGATGGCAGACTGTGCGTATCCTTCTTCTAAAACGATGATGTCTCGTACTATCGGGATAACCTGTGAAGATCCGTCTGGCTTCTTCACCGTCAGGCGGACTTCTGTTCCCTTTTTGCCTCTTATAAGCTGGATTGCATCGTCTAGACGCATTCCTTCAACTAAAATAGGGTCTTTATCGCCTTGCGCCACTTTCTGAATTACATCGCCGGGCTTTAAATCGCCTTGCATGTAAGAAGGGCTGCCAGGAACAATTTCCATTACCCTGATCTGGTTGTCCTTCTCCTGCAAAGAGGCTCCAATACCTTCTAAGCGGCCTGTAAATTCGATATCAAAGTTATCTTTATCCTTAGGAGGAAAGTATCCTGTATGTGGGTCATACACGTTGGTGATGGCATTGATATAAGTTGTACGGCGGTCATCTTTGTTGATTCTGTCCATACGCTCATAGAGGTCTTCATAGGACTTTCGTACCTTTTCACGGGCCTCTTTCTCCATTTGCTCAATGGTCTTCGTCTCTATCTTCTCGCCTTTTTCCAATGCCTTTTCCTGCTCTTTCTTAATTTCTGACAGGCGAACGAGCGTCTGGTATTTCAGCTGCTTACGCCATGCGTCTTTAAGAGCAGCCTTGTCTTCGGCATAAGAAAGTTTCTCTCCATCCGTCTGAATCGCCTCATTCTTTGAAAAATCGAAAGGCTGGGAGAGAATCTCTTTATAGAAGGCCTGAGATTCTTTTGTGCGCTGCGCGACAAGGTCGGCAGAGACATCAAAAAACTCTAAGGATCCCTCACGAAGCTGGTCGTCTATAGTTGTTCTGTACTTGCGCAGATTCTGCACATCCGAGGCAAGTAAAAATTTCTTGTTAAAGTCGAGGCGCTGTAAATAAAGGTCAAAGACCTTCTGAGAGAAAGCGTCGTCTACTTTTTCTGGCTGGTAGTGTCCGCTATTTAAGCCTTGCATCAAGGCTTTGATCAGGATCTGATTCTTCTCTTCGGGCGTGGTGTCGCTCTTGTAAAGAATAAAAGAAGCTGTCAACAGGATTACTGCAAATACAGACAATATGATTTTGAAACGAGTTGTCAATGATAGCATCTAATTAAATTGAAAGTACTATTTATGTTACGCAAAAGTGATGCCGAAGATAATGAACGGCCCAGAGGCGAAGCTTTAAATCGTAATGTAGTGAAAACTTTTTATTTCATAAACCAGGTAATCACATTACGTACCCGGCACATGCCGCTTACTTAGTGTATACGGCTGCTGCCACTAGTTATTATAACTCATAAAGGCTTGTTTTCGTTTCGGATAGTAGAACTAAAACAGAAAAGCTATGCAAAACAACAATGAAAAGACGATAGATGTACTGCAGGAACTTAACCAGTTTGTGAACGATAGAATTGAAGGTTACAAGCATGCTTCCGAAGCTACAAAAAATCCCGCGCACAAGTCTTTCTATAATGATCTAATTAACGAAAGCAATCAGTTTTCGAACCAGATAAACAGAACCATCAGCAAATACGGTGGCGAAAAACAAGAAAGTACTACAACGAAGGGTAAAATCTTCAGAGGCTGGATGGATGTAAAGTCGACCGTGACTGGTAGTGATGAAGAGGTAATAATAGAATCTAACTTATATGGCGAAGAATGGGCGCAGAAGGCCTATAACGATGCCTTGGATCATAAAGGCGAACTCCCTGAGAATATCGTTCAGATGGTAGAGAAGCAGAAGCAGTCTTCCTTGGCTGCCTGTGAAAAACTCCGTCAGATGAAGGATACAGTAGACTAAGCAAAAAAAATGAAAGTTAGAGAGGGTTGCCAATTTGGTAACCCTTTTTATTTAGCAGGTGGTGTGCAAAGCAGCACTGCCTTAGCATGAATAGCTACGGATAGAGATGAAGAATATTTTATTTTTTGGAAACAGCCTGACTGCGGGCTACGGACTGCCTGCCGCGCAGGCTTACCCTAGCCTGATACAGGTAAAACTAACTGAAGAAGGGTATGACTATAAAGTATTGAATGCAGGTTTGAGTGGTGATACCTCCTCCGGGGGAGTGTACAGGATAGACCGCTGGTTAAACGAGCCGGTTGCTATTCTGGTGCTGGCCCTGGGAGCCAACGATGGCCTGCGTGGGATTCCTACCCGCGAAACAACTAAGAACCTGCACGAGATTATTCGTAAAGTGCGGCTGAAATATCCTGAGGTGAAGATTATCCTGTCTGGTATGGAAATACCAGATATTGTGCCCGGCAGGTATGCGGCTGAGTTTAGAAAACTGTTCCGGGAGCTGGCGCTGAAGGAGAATGTTTCCTTTATCCCCTTCCTGCTGGAGGGCGTGGTGGGCAACCGTTACCTGAACCTACCGGATGGTGTACACCCGAACGCTGAAGGGCAGAAGGTGCTGGCACAGCATACTTGGAGGGTATTGAAAGATTTGCTTTAACGATGCATACCAACAGCAGTGGCGAGGGTAATAGCCTCGCCACTGCTGTTAAGCTAGTACACATTGCTTCTGTTAACTGCCAATCCGAGCCCCGGAGCCCTCTTCCTCTCCGTCTCTGACACCCGTCGGTGTCTCATAGTCCTGCATAAAATCCTGAGATTTTGCCTGTTCCATTTGAGCCTGGAGCTCTTTCATGGTATTGCGTGCCCATAAGCTGAAGGAAGTTGCATTTGCCTCTTCTACATCATTCAGCGCGTCTTCAAACTCATCTATGGCTTTCTGCTGTGCATCCGCTAATTCTTCCCAGTATTTTGCATCAAACTCAGTGACTGCTGTATTGCGTAATTCCTCTACATGTTCCGCCTGATCTTCATTCAGTTCCAGTGGCAGTGTAACATTATACCTCTGCGCCAGTTCCCGTAGCTCTGCCTGCTTGTCGCTGTACCAGTCCACCAGCCGTTGTCCGTACACCCGCACACCTTCGGTGTTGCCATGCTCTGTAGCCAGGCGACCTAGTTCCATCTGCAGCATGTTGTTTCGGGCAGCATAAACCATCAGGTCCTGCTTTTCTTCCGTTATCGCTGTATCTGGAGCTACTACCGGAGTTCCGGTGGCTGTAGTGTCTTGCTGCTCGTTTGTACCAGAGTCACAGGAAGCGAAGGTGAACGCACCTCCCAGAAAAGCGACGGCAATTATCATCTTTTTCATAGTGTATCGTTTCTTTTAGTAGAATTACATGTATATACCTTTTGCATACGAAACTACCGGAATTTGTTTATAATGTGTGCTTCTAAAGAGAAAAGCCTGCCCTTTTAAAGGCAGGCTTTTCTTCTGTTTATTTAAATCTACTTTTATCAATATTAATAATAGATGTGTTCACCTCTGTTCTTTTGGAAGTGTGTCTCGAAGTAACGTGCATCTTCAGCGTTGTGAGGTCTGAAGCCAAGCACGATGTTACCTTCTTTAACACCCGATTCGTACACTTTGGCACGCTCTTCAGGTATACCGGCACCTACTAAAGCACCAATCAAGCCACCTGTAAGACCACCAGCACCAGCACCGGCAAGACCTGCTGCCAGCGGACCAGCAACTACCAGTCCTAAGCCTGGGATTGCCACGGAAGTACCTATAGCGGCTACTGCTCCTATGATAGCACCTAGAGTACCACCAATTGCTGAACCAGCACCTGTACCTTCAAGTGACTTGTTGCCAAGCTCTGTGGTGTCGTCTTTGTCTTCGTCACCGAAGTGGCGCTTACGAGCGTCATCCGACATCACTACATTTATATCATCTTTATCATAGCCACGTGCTCTCAATTCTTCATAGGCACGTTCAGCACTTTCTCTGTCAGGAAACATTGCGGTCATCATACCTGCATCATCTGTTTTGTTCATAGTCTTTATCTTTATAGTTCACTTAATAGTTCGTAAGGCAACAAAAGCTTATTTTTAAGCTTTCCCTGCCCTTAGTCTTAACGGTGCCAAACATCTATGGGTTACATTCAGGAGTTTGGCCTTGCGCTAGTCGTTGCTCCTCTGAGGCGGCACAAGCACTCTGTCCACCACGTGCACGATTCCATTGGAGGCTTGTACATCGGGAATGATAACTTTCGCTCCGCCCACCTCTATAGCAGCCCCATCTTTGGTTACAATTACTTCATCGCCTTGTGCTGTTACCATAGGCATGTTATGCTGCATCTCTGCTGAGCTAATTCTGTTAGGGAGCACGTGTGCCTGTATTATCCGTGTTAACTCTAATTTACTGGCAGGGTCCTTTAAACTTTCAATAGTGCCTGCCGGAAGGGCGGCAAAGGCCTCATTCGTCGGTGCAAAAACAGTATAAGGTGCAGGACTCTCTAAGATTGTAACCAGGTCGGCGGCACGTATCAACTCCAGGAAAGTAGATAGATTAGGGTTTTGCTGCACCAGCGCCACAATATTCATGTCACGGCCAATCGTGTTATCAGCTGACACAGTATTGTTTCCTGTACGCTCCGCCGACATGTCTGTATCTGGGTCCATTGGGTCCTGAGAACCAGATTCATCTTCTGTGATTTGGGCTTCTACTGCTGTGCCTGTAATATCTGTGCCAGTATCTGAGCCGGCACAACCATAGCCAAAGACAGCTGCTGCAGCTATTATCATTAATTGTTGGACTGTTCTTTTCATAAAGCTTGTTGTATTGTGGTTTATAAAACGACCAAATATATTTGTCAGTGTTCCGTTTCTGCCGCTGTCTTCAGTGCTGTGAAGAAGGAGCGACCAAGGGTAATATATATTGTGTGGTTTTGAATTGTTTTTTCTCGCAGCTACCGTTGTAGTACTTCTTCTGATACGCTTTGGCAGGAGCGAACAAGGCTTCTTTTCACCTCCAAATGCAAAGCACCAAAAGGGTTTTAATAAAAAAACTCTTCCTTTGCAGGAAGAGCCTTTCTATTTTATCTATTAATCTGTTTGTTAAGGATTAATATCCAACAGCATTTTCAACGGCAACCACATCTGGTTGAATAACGCTATCCATAACATGAATAAAACCGTTAGCCGATTCCACATTACCCTGGACAATATTAGAACCACCTATCAGCACATTAGTACCATTTAAAGTTACATCTACTGGAATATAGCGTTCTTCAGTATACTCAATACGCTGCGTAGTGTTGAATTGCAAGGTGCTTACTTTGCTTGGCAGCACATGAGCCTGTAGCAGCATCATTAATTGAGCCTGATTTTCAGGCATCAACAACATCTCTAGTTTTTGCCTATCCATTTGGGCAAAAGCCTCATTTGTTGGCGCGAAAAGAGTTACATCATTTAAGCGCTCTATATCCGCTTCCAAGTTTGCATATTCAATGAGCTTCACAAAAGTGGTAAGGTTAGGGCTTTTCCTAGCCAAATCCATTATTCTATATTGCTCTGTGTCATCAATGTCCTCAAACATTTCGCTGATTTCAACTGGGTTTTCCAAAGGTAGGGTGGCAAGTTCTATCGTAGCGAGCGGAGCTACAATTTCTCTTTCTATCACCAGAGAGCGCATGGCATTTGCTTCTGTATCAGTAGCGGTTCCTGCCATAGACTGAGTTTCGCTCATGGTTGCTGATGTATCCATAGCGGTAGTATCGTCCACTGTAGTGTCAGAACCAGCGCAACCAAACATCATAACTGCGGCAAATGCCATAGGTAATATTGTTTTCTTTTTCATAGTTTAAGTGTTTTTAAGTTCAGAGATCAAAACAATCTTTATTGATCGTTAATCTATATTAACTTATTATTATAACTGATTTTAAAAGAAAATGTTAAGCCTAGGGGTTGGAATTTAGCCACCAGCAGCACCCTGTTTTCGAGCTACACTAAAAGGTTACAGGGTTTCACGAACTAATTATACACCTTCACTACAAAAACGTAATCTTTAAGCTTTTTAAGTTGCTGTGGTCTATTTTGGCCTGAAAGTGCATTTTTTTGTGGTAGAGTTAATGCAATAGCCGCCAAGGTATCTGTTTGCGGCAACTCATTAATCATCTGCAGTAGGTAAGCTGACTTAATGGCAAAGGCTGCCCCTTCCTGCCCTGCTTGCTTGCCACTGATAACGCCTATCAGGTTGCCCTTGTCATCGAGCAGTGGTCCTCCGCTATTGCCCGGGTTAAGGGGTATCGATATTTGGTAAGCAGTTGTATCGCCCTCAAAACCACTGGCTGAACTTAGCGAACCTTCTCCAAACACGATGTCTTCGCGTGGGTAGCCTAAGGTATACACTTTCTCTCCTAAGTCAGATTCTGCTGTTTTAAAAGTGTAAGGCAGTTTACCAAAGGTTGTGAACGCAGAGTCAGAAACTTTCAGGATAGAAAGGTCGTGAATCTGGTCGCGGTACACTTCTACTACTTTATACTTCTGCCCGGCCTCATTTTCGATAAGCACAGAATCAGCACCTTCTACTACATGCGAGCTGGTGACAAGATACCCGTCCGCGTTGATGGCAAAGCCTGTGCCGCTGAAAGCAGCAGGACGCGGGGCCGGTTTGGTGGCATCGTTAATGCCATTGATGATAGCCGTTTGCGTTTTCTTCAGGCGCTCTACTTCGCGGCGAAGTTCTACGTAGCGTGCTGTTTGCTGCCGCACCGGGGCTTTTAGCTGTTGTACGCTCCAGAGTGTGCCGAACACAGAAAGCAAAGATACGCTGGCGGCAACAGCAACTGTTTGGGCATGGCGGTTCCAGAAAACTTTCCATAGAGCCGGCGTGGCCACAGCGGTTTCGTCTTCCATTTCTGAGTGGATGCGATCTAGTTGCAGCTTTAGCGACTGGCGCTGGCCAAAGCTGCGCATGGTCTGCAGCAGTTGCCTGTGCTCACGCACTTGCTCTGCCAGGCGCGCATCAGTGCGCAGCAGCACTTCGAAAGCTGCCTTTTCATCGGCAGGCATATCATTGCTCAGATAGCTCTCAATTTGCTCGTAGGCGCGGTACTCTAACATCGTTGTTTTCTCTGTGGCCTTGTGCAGGCCTTTTAAAAGCGAACCCTTTTATACCTCGGGTTTATAGGTGGCAAAAAATAATTTTTTCAGGCGTTGCAGGCATTTATACTTCTGGTTTTTAGCTGTATCGGAGTTAGTATAGCCATACTTCTCCGTAATCACCTGCATGCTTTGCATCCTGATGTAATAATCCTCCAGTAAAGAGCGGCAGGGTTCTCCCAGTTGCTCAAGAGACTCACCCATTACGCCAAACTGCCTTTCCTGTTCTTCATGGTGTTGTGTGTCTTCCTCTACAGGCAAAAAAGACTCCGAATCCTCCATCTTCACGGCGTATCGTCCTTTCTCTGCCAGCCGTTTCAGCCACAGCCTGCGGCATACCGAGTACAGGTAAGTTTTTATCTGGCAGCTCAACTCCAGTGTATTTCCCTTTATTTTCTCATAGAACACAATGACGCCTTCCTGGTAAATGTCTTTCGCCTCGTCGTCAGTTCCGCTGTTACTCAGAATAAAATGAGAAATCATCGGGAAATAAAGTTTGTACAGGTAGGCCAACGCTCTTTCGTCGTCGCGCCGGATGCCCTCCAGAATCGCCTCATCCGTCTCATACAAACTCTTCTTCATTCCAATCAATTTTAATACGTTTAGGGGCGCAATGTAACCCTCTAGAAAAATATTTTTTAATTTTTTTAAAAAGCCGGGTTACCTCCGGGCAGTTTGGGTATGAAGTTAAAATCGAAACCAAAAACACTTAATCACAAACACAAGATGAAAAATTTATTTAAATTCGCTTTCGTAGCTTTTGCTCTTACTGCTTTCACTGCTTGCAACGAAGAAGCAACAACTGAAACTGAAGCTGTAGAAACTGAAGTAGTTGCTGAAGAAGAAGTAGTAGTTGAGGAAGAAGTAGTTACTGAAGAAGTTGTAGTTGACTCAACTGTTGTTGAAGAGGCTCCAGCTACTGAAGTTCAGTAATTTTAGCAAGAACTACCAGCGGATAGCATATAGTTCTAAAACACACAGCGGGGTCCTATGCATAAGCGTGGGACCCCGCTGCTTTTTCTCCCTTTTCTGATTAAGCCCGACTTCGGTCTCTACACCATAGCCTACCAAAGACTTCATAATTATGAAGCACGACGTTTTTGAAAAGCTTTTCTTCAGCTACTGCTTTAAAAGCTGCATAAAATAAGGGAAGGAGAAGATTAAAAGCAAAGGACAACTACACGAACAATTATTTTTACTTCTAGCCAGAGTATCTTAACTTTTATAGGTAGTTGATTGTGTGTGATTTATATGCATAAGTTGTCCTTTTTGTAACCCTCTGAAAAAATATTTTTTAATTTTTTTAAAAAGCCGGGTTACCTCCGGGCAGTTTGGGTATGAAGTTAAA
This sequence comes from Pontibacter pamirensis, assembly GCF_010015475.1. GTDB lineage: Bacteria > Bacteroidota > Bacteroidia > Cytophagales > Hymenobacteraceae > Pontibacter > Pontibacter pamirensis. The sequence goes on along the minus strand of NZ_SSNI01000038.1, from coordinate 36,867 downwards.
ATCGAAACCAAAAACACTTAATCACAAACACAAGATGAAAAATTTATTTAAATTCGCTTTCGTAGCTTTTGCTCTTACTGCTTTCACTGCTTGCAACGAAGAAGCAACAACTGAAACTGAAGCTGTAGAAACTGAAGTAGTTGCTGAAGAAGAAGTAGTAGTTGAGGAAGAAGTAGTTACTGAAGAAGTTGTAGTTGACTCAACTGTTGTTGAAGAGGCTCCAGCTACTGAAGTTCAGTAATTTTAGCAAGAACTACCAGCGGATAGCATATAGTTCTAAAACACACAGAAGGGCCCCATGCAACAGCGTGGGGCCCTTCTGTTTTATCAGGATGTCTGCATCTAAGGGAAGCAACGTTCGGGCTACTTTGCCAGTTTGCGGCGGTCCATTTCTTTTTTGATGAGGTTAAACTCGCGGCTGCTCTGCCCGGCTATGGCTGTATTTTCATTGGCCCGGCGCAGGAGGTAAGGCATCACGGCTTCCACAGGACCGTAGGGAACATACTTTGCTACATTGTAGCCTGCTTTAGCCAGGTTGTAAGAGAGGTTATCGCTCATACCATACAGCTGGGAAAAGTATACACGCTCATCATCCGGCGCAATGCCGTGTGCTGCCATCAGCTCCATCAAAAGGTAAGAACTCTGTTCGTTGTGCGTACCGGCACAGACGTGAATTTTGTCGATATGCTCAACGCAGAAGTGCAGGGCATCATCAAAGAGTTTATCAGAGGCCTCTTTCGTCGGGTTAATAGGGTCCGGGTAGCCTTCTGCCTGTGCACGCCTGCGCTCCTTCTCTATATATGCCCCACGCACGAGCTTCGCGCCCAGGTAATAGCCTTCCTTCACCGCATTGGCATAATCCCGCTGTATTACATCCAGCCGGTCGTGGCGGTACATCTGGTAAGTGTTGTACACAATGGCCGTCTCTTTGTTGTAGAGTGCCATCATCTCATAAGTTAGGTTATCAATGGTTTCCTGGATCCAGCTTTCCTCAGCATCCACAAACACTGGTACACTCGCTTCGTAGCAGCGCTGGCAGATGGCATTCATACGGTCGCGGCCACGTTCGAAGGCGGCTCGTTCCTCTGCCGTAAGCTCCTGCCTGTCCTGCACTTTCTCTAACAGCTTAATGTCTACCAAGCCTGTTACTTTAAAAACAGAAAAAGGAATAAACTTATGGCCCCGGGCTTTTTCCACGGTGCGCAGCAGCTCATCGCGGGTAGCGTTAAAGCTTTTCTCGTCCCCCTCACCCTCCACAGAGTAGTCGAGTATGGTGCCGATATTATACTGGCTAAGCTCCTGAATAGCACGCTCCGACTCCTCTATTGTTTCACCGCCGCAGAAGTGATTGAAGACAGTCTTTTTTACAATAAACTTGACAGGAAGGTGAAGATTTAAGGCAGTATTCAAGAGGTTACCGCCTGTCTTCACAAGAAAGTTGCTGTTCATCATTTTAAACAGCAGGTATAACTTGTATAGCTCTGCGTCTGATTTAGAATAAAACGCAACGGCTGTGTCATCAAAAGACACTTTGGTACTAGGGTTCATGTACATGTTATACATTTATAAGTGCTGCAAAGATAGCGGTTCAGCTATACAAATAGTCATTTCAAACAGCAGTTGACAATCAAAAAATATGCCGCCAATTTGCCTCCAGCCTCCAAACGGTGACTTATTACATTGCGTTATGATTATAGTGTTTCAAACCATTCTGCCATTTGCTGAAGAGGTTATGAGTAGTGATGGTATAGAAGAGAAAAGCACGCTGCCTGAACGAATCAAGAACAATCTCAAGGCTTATTTCTGGTACTTATTCTGTTGTTTCGGACTGGAAGTTCGGGCGTAGCTACTATATTGCGGTTGCAGTCTACCTGTTCAAGGCAAAATGTGCTGAGAAAGTCAGGTTGCTTTTGAATATCGCACACAAACAAAGCACAAAATACTGTGACAGAAACGATTCACATCGGGAATAATGCGCTAGGAGAGCTGACGACGCTGCTTCAGAACCGCGCTTTTAATAAAGTGGTGGTATTGGTGGATGAGCATACATTGGCGCACTGCTATCCGCTGCTGAAGCCACACCTGCCTGCGCATGAGCTTATCCAGATACAGAGTGGCGAGGAGCATAAGACCCTGCAAACCTGCGAGACTATCTGGCAGCGCATGACGGAACTACACCTGGACCGCTGGTCGGTGCTGGTTAATTTAGGCGGTGGCGTGATAGGGGATGTGGGCGGCTTCTGTGCGGCTGTGTTCAAGCGCGGAATATACTTTGTGCAGGTGCCAACTACCCTGCTGGCACAGGTGGATGCGAGTGTGGGCGGCAAAACAGGCATCGACTTTCATGGTCTCAAGAACCACATTGGCGTGTACCAGGAGCCGCAGGCTGTCTTCATCAATCCTGTTTTTTTGCAGACCCTGCCCCAGCGCCAGCTAAAGTCCGGCTATGCCGAAATTATCAAGCACTGGCTGATAGCGGACAAAGAAAAATTCGAGGAACAGCGGCATATTGGTATGATGACGGATGACTGGGAAGAGTTAATCCGGCATTCTGTCGCCATTAAATCCAAAGTAGTGGAGGCAGACCCGCTGGAAGGCGGCCTGCGGAAGATATTGAACTTTGGCCACACCGTGGGCCATGCCGTGGAAACATACCTGATGAGTCAGCCAAACCGGGGAATATTGCACGGAGAAGCCATTGCCGTTGGTATGGTCTGCGAAGCTTTCCTGTCGGTGAAGAAGGAGTTGCTGTCGGAAGAAGACCTGGGTAAAGTAGAGCTTTTCCTGGAGATGGTGTATGAAAAGGTGGTCCTGAAAAGGGAAGACATAGAGCAGATAGCGGTACTGGCGCTTCAGGATAAAAAGAATTCCGGCTTTGCCATCAACTGCACCTTGTTGCGGGGGATTGGCCATGCCGTATACAACCAGCCCATCACGCTGCAAGACATCGAAGAGTCATTACGCTATTACGAATCATTATGATATCATCAAAGAACTTAACTTCTGTTACGCTGACTCACCCAACAGGCTCGCTCAACGGAAGTATAAAACTGCCTGCATCAAAGAGCGAGGCAAACCGTGCGCTTATTATTGCGGCACTGTCAGGCCAGGAGTCTGAGCTGCATAACCTTTCAGAAGCCAATGACACGCAATTGCTGCAGCGCCTCCTGAAAAGTGACGCTGAAACAATAGATGCGGAAGACGCAGGCACAGTCATGCGCTTCCTGACAGCTTACTATGCAGTCACAGGCCAGCAGAAGATACTAACCGGTACCGAACGTATGTGCCAGCGCCCCATTAAAGTGCTGGTAGAGGCGCTGAAAGAATTAGGTGCCAGCATCGAGTACCTGGGGGAGGAAGGATATCCGCCTTTGAAAATGAACGGCTTTAGCGGGAATGGCAAGCGCAATTTAAAAGTGCGCAGCGATATCAGCAGCCAGTATATATCAGCGCTGCTGATGGTGGGGCCACTCCTGCCGGATGGACTGGAACTGGAACTGGAAGGTAAGATTGGTTCCCGGCCCTACATTGAGATGACGCTTTCGCTGATGCAGCATTTTGGTGTGTCCGCTACGTTTGAGAAGAATACGATTACAGTGCCACACCAGCAGTATAAAGCATCTACTTTTCATGTAGAGTCAGACTGGTCAGCGGCTAGTTATTGGTATAGCCTGGTGGCATTGGCTAGGGAGGCAGACATTACGCTGCTTGGCCTGAGAGAAAAGTCCTTTCAGGGTGACCGTGCCATCGTGGATATTATGGATCGGCTGGGGGTTTATACTTCTTTTGTGGAGGAGGGGGTGAAGCTGTTTAAGAAGAACCCTGAACGCCATGTAGTTTATGATTTCTCCAACTGCCCGGATTTGGCGCAGACGATTGTGGCACTATGCGCAGGCCTGGGTGTAACAGTGGAGATGACAGGGCTTGAGAGCCTCCGTATAAAAGAAACAGATCGTATTCAGGCGCTGCAAATAGAGGTGTTAAGTATGAACTCCTCGCTGCAGGAAATAACGCCAGGTGTTTTCCGCCTGGAGCCGGGCATCATCACCAAAGACGAACTTAGTTTCCGCACATACCAGGACCACCGCATGGCGATGGCTTTCGCGCCGCTGGCGCTCTTGGAGCCTGTGCAGGTACAGGAACCCAGCGTGGTGCGCAAGTCATACCCACGTTTCTGGGAAGACTTGGAGAAAGTGGGATTCACAATAGAACATGAACAATAGCAGGCGGCTATACGGAGATGCGAAGCTGATTGAAGAGCAGCTCAGCCAGATGCAGCTGATGGAAGAAGCTGCCGGTGGTTGGGCTGCTGTTTACAAGCACAAAGATACCGGCGGCTTCTGGATGAAATGCTATTCTACGGCCGCCGCACAGGGAGGCGGTTATCTAATTCTGATAAAGTTACATTTGCCCACCACGGCCGAGCTTATAAAGTCAGCCGTACATTCACCCTACCAAGATGAGGCTGTAGCTGCTGTGTTCCGGTTACTGGACGAGGAGAAAGTTGAGAAGAAGGATTTCAGGCTGCAGTTGGTTGAGGCATTGGAAAAGCTGCCATTGGCAGAACTTAACTTAGAACAGCAGAAACGCATTGAGCGCGTTATTACACTATCTGGTTTAAATGAGCCAGATAACAAGCGGGAAGTGCTGCATAAAAGTGCCGCCGAAGTGCAGCAGGACGCTGACTACTTCAAAGAAATTTCTGATAGAGCAAAGGGGCTGTTAAAGCAGTTGCAGTAGATTTTAGCAAATTATACTAGCTGCGTCACAAGATACACTGCGCTAAACTTGCGACAGGAAAAAATATTATAGCTCCTGCTTTACCTCTTCCACTACCTGCTGCAGATAGGCAGGCGCATGCAACAGCCTGCTGCCGTACCAGCTGAACATCTCCCCGTCTACAATCTTAATCAATGCCTGCGGGCAAATCTCCTGAAACTCCGCTACATGCTTTTCCCTGAACGGGTATGGTTCTGAGGACAGCAGAATGAGCTTAGGGTTGGCCTGCTGCAGCTGTTTTGGTGTAATTTCAGGGTAACGCGCCAGGTCAGCGAAAGTATTCTGGAAACCGCAATGCTGCAGCATGTAGTCAATAATGTTGTGGCTGCCTACCGCCATGTAGGGTTTGCGCCAGATGAAGTAGGCCGTACTAATAAGAGCCTGAGCAGGCTGCAGGCTTTTGAAGCCTGTGCTTATTCCTTGTATCAGTTCCTGTGCTTTGGCCTCTGTGCCCGTTAGCTGCCCAACCTGCTGCATCATCCAAAGCGCATCGTCTAAGGTATAAATGTCGCTCATCCAAACCGGGTATCTCTGCTGCAATTGCCCGATGCCTTCTTTATAATTTTCTTCTTTGTTGCCGATAATCAGGTCTGGATGCAGTTTGTCAATAGCATCGAACCGAAAGTTTTTGGTGCCGCCAATAATAGCTTTCTGCTTTACCTGTGGCTTTGGATGAATGCAGAACTTGGTAAGGCCGACTATACGATTTTCTAAACCTAAGTCGAACAATAGTTCCGTCTGGGAAGGGACCAACGAGATAATGCGCTGCGGTAAGTCCGGCAGTGCAACAGTGTGGCCCATCTGGTCAATAGAAATCACTTTATAGAATGATGAATAATGAATGCTGCATTATGAATGGCGGCGGCTCTTGAAATGTTAATGAGCTGAACCTACCATGGAGTATTAGGGAGCCCACCTAAAAACTTAAGAGCCAGGGTTTATACTTCCTGAAAGTACAGGCGCCTGTATTCTTTCGTACCCCAGAAAGGCACAAAGGCTTTAAATGTTTCGCTTACTGACATGCCCACAGATTTCCGACGGATATTGATCACGATACCCAGGTGTATGACCAGCGATACAAGTATAAAGGCTGTAATGCGAGGATCATCTTTTGGGCGGCTTAGGTAGATGGCAAGAAAGATCCAAGGCAGAATGATCAAAGTCCAAAACATGTACCGGTGCATATAATCTGGTTCTATTCGCTGCTAAAAGTCAAGCTTGCTATATGTAAAAACCTCCGGACTTTCAAGGATCCGGAGGTCTCAGGTATATCTATAAAGCTTAGCTCAGGTAGCGGAAGTCCTGCTTGTCCTGTATTTTTAATACTGTCTCGTAAATCATCTTGATCACGTTGTCCACATCATCTTTATGCACGGTTTCCACTGTGGTGTGCATGTACTTCAGCGGAAGCGAGATGAGTGCGGAGGCCACCCCTGCGTTAGAATAGGCAAAGGCATCCGTATCAGTGCCGGTGGCACGTGAAACAGCTGAACGCTGGAACGGAATAGCCTTCTCTTTAGCTGTGTTGATGATAAGGTCCCGTACGTTGTTCTGCACGGCCGGACCATAGGCTATCACTGGTCCCTTGCCGCAATGAATGTCGCCGCTGGTTTTCTTTTCATACATCGGCGACTGTGTGTCGTGGGTTACGTCAGTGATGATAGCTACATCCGGCTTGATGCGGTGCGCAATCATCTCAGCGCCACGTAATCCGATTTCTTCCTGCACCGCATTCACAATGTAGAGCCCGAACGGAAGCTGGTTGTTGTTTTCCTTCAGCATGCGTGCTACCTCTGCAATCATAAAGCCACCGATTCGGTTATCCAGGGCGCGGCCCACGTAGTAGCGGTCGTTCATTACCATAAACTCATCCTCGAAGGTGGCAACGCAGCCCACATGGATGCCCATCTCTTCTACTTCCTCACGGTTTTTGGCGCCACAGTCCAGGAACACAGTTTCAAGGGTTGGGGCTTTATCGTTTTCCACCTTGCGCACATGAATAGCAGGCCAACCAAAAACTGCTTTTACAATTCCTTTGGAGGTATAGATGTTCACGCGTTTCGATGGCGCTATCAGGGCATCGGAGCCACCGTTACGCTTCAGGTAAATGTAGCCCTCTGCTGTAATGTAGTTCACGAACCAGGAAATTTCATCGGCATGCGCCTCTATAACAACTTTGTATTCCGCCTCCGGATTAATAACACCCACCACAGTGCCGTAGGTGTCTGTAAAGTAACTGTCGATGTATGGTTTTACATACTCCAGCCACAGTTTTTGCCCCTCCGCCTCAAAGCCGGTAGGAGAGGAGTTGTTCAGGTACTTCTGTAAAAAGTCAAAAGATTCTTGTCGCATAGGTGTCGGTTAGCAGTTTAGGTTGTCAGTAAACAGAAAAATAAACATATATGTACGTACATTTTCTGATTTTTCCTGTAAAATCAGGAATTTTAAAGCGGAATGTTGCCGTGCTTCTTTCTAGGCAGGGTAACTGCTTTGTTCTCGAGCATTTTAAAAGCCTTGATTAATTTGGAGCGCGTATCTGCAGGCATAATCACTTCGTCTATAAAGCCACGATGGGCGGCACGATAAGGCGTTGCGAACTTCTCTTTATATTCCTCTACTTTTTCAGCCAACTTTGCCTTCGGGTCTTCGGCTGCGGCAATCTCACGTTTAAAAATGATTTCAGCTGCACCCTGTGCACCCATCACGGCAATCTCAGCCGTTGGCCAGGCAAAGTTCATGTCGGCGCCAATGTGCTTAGAGTTCATCACATCGTAAGCACCGCCATAGGCTTTGCGCGTGATAACCGTAATGCGTGGAACAGTAGCCTCACAGAAAGCATAAAGCAGCTTTGCTCCGTTAGTAATAATGCCGCGCCACTCCTGGTCGGTGCCCGGCATAAAGCCCGGTACATCTTCCAGCACCAGCAGGGGCACATTAAAGGAATCGCAGAAACGCACGAAGCGCGCTGCCTTGGTGCTGGCGTTTATATCCAGCACACCGGCCAGCACGGCGGGTTGGTTGCCCACAATACCAATGCTGCGGCCAGCTAAACGCGCAAAACCAACGACAATGTTCTCGCCGAAGTTTTTATGTACTTCAAAGAAAGTGTCTTCATCAATAATTCCTTCAATCACTTCACGTATATCGTAAGGCTGATTCGGATTTTCAGGAATGATGGTATTGAGTACTTCTCTTGTCTCGTCGCCTGAAGTTTTGTAAGGCAGGGAAGGCGGGAGGTCTTCGCAGTTTTGCGGGATATAGGAAAGCAGCTTCTTGATATGCTGAATACACTCTGCTTCGTTTAAACAAGAAAAATGCGTGACGCCGCTTTTGGTGCTGTGGGTGCTGGCACCACCAAGCTCCTCAGAAGTAACTTCCTCATGTGTTACCGTTTTCACCACATTCGGGCCAGTCACAAACATGTAAGAGGTATCCTGCACCATCATAATGAAATCAGTGATTGCCGGAGAATAAACCGCACCACCCGCACAGGGGCCCATTATGGCAGAAATCTGCGGGATAACGCCGGAAGCCAGTGTGTTGCGGTAGAAAATATCGGCATAACCACCCAGCGATACCACACCTTCCTGTATCCGGGCTCCGCCGGAATCATTCAGGCCTATTACAGGAGCGCCGTTATTCATGGCAAGCTCCATTATTTTAACGATTTTCTCAGCGTGTGTCTCTGAAAGCGAGCCGCCCAACACAGTAAAATCCTGGGAAAAAACATATACAGGGCGCCCGTTGATGGTACCATATCCTGTTACCACACCATCGCCAAGGTAGTATTGTTTGTCTAGGCCAAAATCTTTGGAGCGGTGCATTACAAACTTGCCAATTTCTTCGAAGGAGTTCTCGTCAAGGAGCAGGTGAATGCGCTCGCGTGCTGTCAGTTTCCCTTTTTTATGCTGTGCATCTATTCGGTCTTGTCCGCCGCCAAGTTGTGACTCGGCATTTTTGCGCTCCAGCGTATTTATCTGGCTTTGCCTGATTTCTCCTGCCATGTATAAATGTTATAAGATGTATATATTACTAAATTATTATCTTTCAAATTTAAAAACTCTGGAGCTAAATCCTGTACAGTTGTATGATTTTTTCAATATATGTCTTTTTGAATATTAAGCAACGTGTAAATGAGGAAAAAAATAAGGGCTGCCTATGCAGGCAGCCCTTATCAAAGTATTTAAAGAGAATTACTCAGTATCTTTTGATTTGTCCGGGTCAGAAGACTTGTTGGGCTCTGTTGGCTCAGTTTCCTCTTCCCCGTCATTAGCCATTTTGGCTTTTCTGCCGGTGCTCTTCTTAGAGACGAAAGTCAGCTTCTCGTCGCCTTCCTTGTGGTCTACCATGATAACATCGCCCTGGTTTACCTCAGCCTTCAGAATCTCTTCTGCAATCGGGTCTTCAATGTACTTCTGAATAGCACGGTTCAATGGGCGGGCACCATACTTCGGATCATACCCTTTCTCAGCTACAAAGTCTTTTGCCGCTTTGGAAAGCTCGATAGTATAGCCTAAAGCTTCCACACGAGTAAATAGCTTGCTAAGAGACAACTCGATGATTTTGTGCATGTCTTCACGGTTAAGTGAGTTGAACACAATTACATCGTCCAGGCGGTTCAGGAACTCCGGAGAGAATGTTTTCTTCAATGCGCTGGCTATAGTGCTCTGCATAATATCGTCCACATTCTCCTGCTTGCTCTTGGACATAAAACCAATACCGGCTCCAAAATCCTGTAAGTCGCGGGCACCAATGTTCGATGTCATGATGATGATCGTGTTACGGAAGTCAACCTTACGGCCCAATCCGTCTGTCAGAATACCATCATCCAGCACCTGTAACAACAGGTTATATACATCCGGGTGTGCTTTCTCAATCTCATCCAGCAGTACTACAGAGTATGGCTTGCGGCGGATTTTCTCCGTCAGCTGGCCACCTTCTTCGTAGCCCACGTATCCTGGAGGCGCTCCCACTAATCGGGATACGCTGAATTTCTCCATGTACTCACTCATGTCGATACGCACTAACGCATCTTCTTTATCGAACAGGTAAGTAGCCAGCACTTTGGCAAGTTCTGTTTTACCAACACCTGTCGGACCTAAGAACACAAAGGAACCTATTGGCTTCTTCGGGTCTTTGAGACCCACACGCGTACGCTGGATGGCTTTCACCAACTGGCCAATCGCTTTGTCCTGGCCAATCACTTTGCCTTTCAGCTCTTCGCCCATGTTCAGAAGCTTCACACCTTCTTTCTGTGCGATACGCTTCACAGGAATACCTGTCATCATGGCAATGACTTCTGCCACATTTTCCTCTTTTACTGTATAGCGTCTTTTCTTGGTCTCTTCTTCCCAGCTTTTCTTTGCAGATTCCAGCTGGTCGATGAGTTTCTTCTCCTTATCACGCAGTTGGGCAGCCTCTTCGTATTTCTGGCTCTTCACCACACGGTTTTTCTCTACCTTGATGTTCTCAATCTGCTCTTCGAGCTTCAGGATATCATCCGGTACAATGATGTTGTTGATGTGAACACGCGCACCAGCCTCATCCAGAATATCGATGGCCTTGTCTGGAAGGAAGCGGTCGCTCATGTAGCGGTCGCTCAGCTTTACACAGGCTTCAATTGCCTTGTCAGTATAATTTACGTGGTGGTGATCCTGATACTTGTCCTTGATGTTGTTCAGGATCTCGATAGTTTCCTCTGGCGTGGTAGGGTCTACCATCACAATCTGGAAACGACGGGCCAAAGCACCATCTTTCTCGATGTACTGGCGGTACTCATCCAGGGTAGTCGCACCGATGCATTGAATCTCGCCACGGGCAAGCGCAGGCTTGAACATGTTGGAGGCGTCCAGGGAACCGGAGGCGCCACCGGCACCCACAATCGTATGCAGCTCATCAATGAACAGAATCACGTCCGGAGACTTCTCCAACTCGTTCATCACCGCCTTCATACGCTCCTCAAACTGGCCACGGTATTTTGTGCCGGCTACCAAAGAGGCAAGGTCCAAGGTTACCACACGCTTGTTAAACAGCACACGGCTTACCTTTTTCTGGATAATGCGCAGGGCAAGGCCTTCTGCAATAGCTGTTTTACCAACGCCAGGCTCACCAATCAGGATCGGGTTATTTTTCTTACGGCGGCTCAGTACCTGTGCCACGCGCTCAATTTCTTTTTCACGACCAACTATCGGGTCCAGTTTGTCATCCTCGGCCAGTTTGGTAAGGTCACGGCCAAAGTTATCGAGCACAGGTGTGCGCGATTTTTCGCCGGCTTTCTTACTTGTGCTGCCTGAGCGTGAAGACGAGCTGCCAAATAACTTGTCAGAATCATCAGAATCGTCAGTGTCTGACGACGCAAGCGGATTATTGCTATGATAATCCAGTGAATCTCTTATTGCTTCGTAGTTCACGTTGAATTTCGCTAAAATTTGAGAAGATATATTGTCTTCATCCCGAAGGATGGATAATAAGAGGTGCTCTGTGCCAATAATATCACTCTTGAAGATCTTTGCCTCCAGGTAAGTAATTTTAAGCACCTTCTCGGTCTGCTTTGTGAGCGGGATACTGCCGGTAATGTTGCTGCTCTGGGTTGCTGTATTTCGTGTAGCCTGCTCTAAAGCGTACTTTAATTCATCTATCGAAACGCCAAGCTTCTTAAGCAGGGCAATGGCGGTGCCTTCTCCTTCCCGAATCATGCCCAGTACCAGATGCTCGGTACCGATATAGTCATGACCGAGCCGAATCGCTTCCTCACGGCTGAGCGAGATAACCTCTTTTACTCGGTTTGAGAATTTTGCTTCCATGTATACTATACTCCGTGTAATCTTTAAAATCTGAATAATTGTAACTGATTGAGGCTAACAGGAGAAGCCTACTTTTTAACAAGCCGTGCCATGTAAATGTTCAGTTTGTTGGCCCTTTTACTGTAGGTAAGCAAGTGACGCGGGCCCCTGTGTAAACAACAAGTCAATTATACTAAGCTCTGATGCAAATTGTTTGCCAAATACTTGTGTATAGGGTTTTACGTGCAAATTGTCAGGATAGATTTTAGGATGTAGTCTATTTCTTAAATCCAATACGTTATTGGCATGCTCCGACTGGTAAGCTTCCGTAAAAATTAGTGGCTTGTTCAGTTTTAGTAATTTAAGATAAAGCCGCAACAATTCTACATTAAGCTGAAATAAATATTTTGGCTGCCGTTCATACACCTCCCGAATGTAGTCGCTATAGAACTCAAAATAGGGTGCCCGGCCATAGGCAGCCTGTATGGTGCGCCAGTGCACGTTGTACCATTTCTGGCTGTAGTCTATTTCAATGTCTGAAATCAGCGTCTTGTTTTTGCTGCTGCCCCGAATTACCGGAACGCTCAGCGGCTGTACACCCTGCGCTGTGAGCACATGGCAGCGGTTACGGTAACTTTGTTTTATATAATTTTCGTGCCGTTCCAGCATCAGACTTTCTGAGCGGATTGCGTACCAGAAATAAGTTATCGGCGGGTTGTAGTGGGCTTCAGTAAGGAGAACCAATTTAAGTTAGAAAATTAAAGAGTTAGGCTTGTGCTGCTGAGGTATCTATATAAACTGTTGTTCTTTGTATTCATATCATGATACGTGTGTCGTGATACCTGCTACGTATTTGCTTCACTGCTAAAGTAGCACGAAATATCTGATTTCATAATCAGAAAGCACGTTGTACCTTTGTGGTGGCTTGCTGCATATGAATAAAGATCCTAACATACCGCCGCTGTATTACCCGCTCTGGTTTTTCCTGAAAGGCCTGTCTCTGCTTCCGCTACCTGTGCTGTACGTGCTGGCTGATTTTCTGTATTTCGTGGTGTACTACCTCATTGGCTACCGTAAAAAGGTGGTGCTCCAAAACTTACGCAGTGCTTTTCCGGAGAAAAGTGAAAGAGAGATACAGCGGATAGCAAAAAACTTTTACAGGCAGTTTGCGGATGTGGTGGTAGAGATTCTGAGACTACATTCAATGCGTCCCGAGGAGATGAGGCGGCGGATTACCTTCACAAATCAGCAGTTGCTGGACGATCTTGTAAAGCAAGGGACACCCGTTATCACCATGGGATCTCATGCGGCCAACTGGGAGTGGATACTTCCGGCAGGCGCGGTTCAATTTAGTTTTCCTACCAACGGTATCTATAAATCGCTGAACAACCCTTTCTTCGAAGCATACATGCTGCATACCCGCAGTCAGTTGGGTACCCGCCTGATAGAGATGAAAGAGACCAGCCGCGATTTTGTCAGAAACAGGAAGGTGCCCCGTGTCGTTGCTATGTTGTCGGACCAGACGCCTATGAAGAACGAGATCCAGTACTGGACAACTTTCCTGCACCAGGACACTCCATTTTATGTGGGTGCAGAGAAACTCTCTAACATGTTTGGCTACCCCGTGCTTTACCTGGATGTGCAGCGCACCAGCCGCGGCCACTATACCCTTACGTTTGAAACCATAACAGACGGCACGCTGGCAAAACCAGCTGCGGAAGATCAATACCCAATAACTGAACTATTCGCTAAAAAGCTGGAATCCACTATCCGCCGCAGCCCCGCCGATTACCTCTGGACCCACAAACGCTGGAAACATAAGCGCCCGGAGGGCGAGAGTTTGGGAGTTTAGGAGTTAGAGAGTTTGGAGTTAGAAGTATATATACTCCTCTCTTAAATTATAAACAACTTTCTAACTCTTTAACTCCTAAACTCTCTAACTCACAAAAACTGTTCTATATCGCCTGAGCCTTCTCTGAGTACTTCAAAGTTGTTGGTGACGTCTACTACGGTAGAGGCCATGTTTTTGCCAGGACCACCGTCTATCACGGCATCTACTAAGTTCTTGTACTTCTCATATATAAGCTCGGGATCAGTACTGTACTCGAGCACTTCATCGTCATCCCGGACAGAGGTGGAGAGAATGGGGTTACCCAGTTCCTTTACCAACTGCAGCGCAATTTTATTATCGGGCACACGAATACCAACTGTTTTTTTTGTGCCTGCATATTTTGGTACACGGCTGCTGGCATCTAGCACAAATGTGAACGGCCCCGGCAAGGCTTTCTTCATTACCTTATAGGTAGGCGTGTCGATTTTGGCATAGTCGGAAATATGGGTGAGGTCGGAGCAGATGAAAGAAAGATTCGCCTTGTCTGGTTTTATGCCCTTGATCAGGCAGACACGCTCCACTGCACGGGCATTGTGTATATCGCAGCCCAAGCCGTAGATGGTATCTGTAGGATAAATGATAACACCGCCGTTCCGAAGAATCTCAACAGCTTCCAAAATCTTGCGCTGCTGGGGCGTTTCGGGGTGTATCTGTAGGAAAGATGCGTTGCTCATAGTATGGTTGGTGAATTGTAGATGGATTTTCCCTGTTGATAAGTTTAACAGGCTTAATTAACATACTTATTTACTCTTGCCAGCGTTTCATGGTTTGCTGCTGAGGCCCCTGCAGATTGGTGAGTAGCCGTACAAACTACGTTTCCCAGTGTTAAGTGAACCTGTATGTTGAAAGTGATATGGCACTGGATCGATGGGTTTATTAAGTTTTTAGTGCCAGCCTCACCCATTTCAGGCCGTGTTTTTGTGCGATGAAGAGCAGTGAATGCAAAAGCTACAGCCAGGGGAGGAGGATAAGGAACAACAGCCTGTTAGATAGATGACTTACTAAATCATTAGCCTAAAATTATCAGGATAAGGAAGATTAGTAGTAATTTTGCACTTGAGTATGAACGGGTGCGGAACCTTAGTCCCTGTTTCAGGCCTTTTACCATGACCAAAGGCCAGTAAATGAGTAATTCAATAGCAAGAAGAGACAAGAAGTGAATAAACCAATAGCAAGAAGAAAGAAGAAACAGAAGAGCATGCTGGTGCCCGGCCTGATTGTGCTGCTCCTGTTCCTGTTCGTGAGCTTCTCTTATTACGCGTACCAGATTGTGTACACCGCAAACGTAGACACGAAGAACCGCGAGACATATGTGCTCATTCCGACCGGAGCCACTTACGAGGAGGCAATGGACTCCATAGAGGCCACCGGCGTGATTATCGACAAGCTGTCGTTGCGCTTTATGTCGAAACTGATGGACTATAATGAGTTGGTGAAGCCAGGGCGTTACGAGCTGGAACATGGCTGGAGCAACCGCCAGTTAATTGGTGTGTTGCGCCTCGGGCAGCAAACACCGCTCAACCTGACCTTTGCCAACATCCGCCTGCGTAACCAACTTGCTGAAAAGCTGGCCGCTAACGTGGAGGCCAGCGAAGAGGAGGTAGACAGCCTGCTGAACAATGAGGCATATCTTGCCTCGCTTGGCTTCGACACCACGAACATCGTCAGCATGTTTATCCCGAACACCTACGAAGTATATTGGACCACCACAGCGCCCGCACTGCTGGAGCGCATGAAAACGGAGTATGACAAATTCTGGACACCAGAGCGCAAGGCAAAAGCCGATAAGATGGGGCTTTCGCAGCAGGAGGTGTCTACACTGGCCTCTATTGTACAGGCCGAAACGCTGAAGAGCGATGAAAAGCCAAGGGTGGCAGGGGTATACCTGAACCGCCTGGACAAGGGCATGCTGTTGCAAGCAGACCCAACTGTGGTGTTCGCCGTGCGCGACTTCACCATCCGCCGCGTACTGAACGTGCACCTAGCTCATGACTCGCCTTACAATACCTATAAATACAAAGGTTTGCCTCCGGGGCCTATCAACGTGCCGAACATCTCCAGCATAGATGCAGTGCTCAACCCGGAACAGCATAATTACCTTTATTTCTGTGCAAAGGAGGATTTCTCCGGATACCATGCCTTTGCCACTACAGTGTCTGAGCACCAGGCCAATGCGCGCCGTTTCCACCGCGCCCTGAACGAGCGCAATATCCTGAAGTAATTTTTTGATTTGATGGTTTAATTGTTATACGTGTAGTGCTTTTTGATTTTGGTTCGGGTTCATCACACCGGGATTATAGATGCCAACATGAATCAGGTATAAACTAGATAATTCATCTCAACCATTCAGTAGTCGTAGTTTAGCAATCAAACAATTTAATTATTCAACAATTTAAAAAGAATGTTTGAATCAGAAGTACAGATACGGGTGCGCTATGCCGAGACCGACCAGATGGGCTATGTCTACTATGGTAACTATGCCGCCTACTATGAGGTAGCGCGTACTGAAGTTTTCAGAAGGTTGGGCATTGAGTACAAGGAGATGGAAGCAACCGGTACAATGATGCCGGTGCTGGAACTGAAATGCAAGTACATTCGCCCGGCTAAGTACGATGACAGGCTCACCATCAAGCTTCTGTTGAAGAATAAGCCTTCTGGGTCGCGCATACTTTTTGAGTATGAAGTATATAATGAGGAGGGAATCATGTTAAATGTGGGTGAAACCACTATGGTTTTCGTAGACATGAAAACAGGCAGGCCCACAGCGGTACCTGACCTGATACACCAGAAAATGGACCGTTACTTTAGTGAATGAGGTTAAACCAGCAATATCTGAAACGCCGCAGGGCGTACCGCAAGTTCATCGTTTTCCTGAAGCGCTGGCGTTTTAACAACGGCCGATCTTCAGTGTATGACGTAGCAGACGTGCTTCTGGGAGAACTTCGCTTGGACTCGATCACGAAGCGGGCGTCTTACATGGCGTTTAACTTTACGCTGGCCATTTTCCCAAGCATCATCTTCCTTTTCACGCTCATCCCTTACATTCCTAGTGTGCTGTCTCTTGACCTAAGCGAGAGTATCCTCAACTTTATAGCGGATTTTATGCCAGAGGAGATGTATGCCGTTGCTTATTCCACCATTGAGGATATCGTAAACAAACCACGCGGCGGCTTGCTCTCGTTCGGTTTCCTGTTTGCACTGGTCCTCTCTACCAATGGCATTATGTCTTTAATGGATGCCTTTGATAAGAAGTACCATACCTTTTATAAGCGCAGGTACATGAAGAAACGGCTAATAGCCACAGCGCTTACGGTGGTGCTGGCCTTCATCCTGTTTACGGCGGTAGCCACTATTTTCTTCGGGCAATGGATACTGGATGTGCTGGTTTTTTATGAGGTGGTAACGGAAAGTTATACCTATACCTTGCTGGTGATACTGAAATATATCGCCATTGTGCTGCTTTTCCTGCTCGCAACATCGCTCATCTACTACTTTGTACCTGCCATTGAGGATAAATGGCCTTTCTTCTCTGCTGGTGCGGTAGTGGCCACAGGGCTTATTTTCCTGGTGTCGATGATCTTCTCCTTTTACATCAGCGCCTTCGATAGCTACAATAAATTCTATGGCTCTATCGGGGCTCTTATCGGTTTGATGATCTGGCTTGACTTCGTATCTATGATTCTCATACTCGGCTTTGAGATTAATGTGAGCATTGACACTGTTACAAAGCGCCTGGTACGGAAAAGGGCAACCGCCGGGGTTCGTACAGCTAAAGCCTGATGCAGCCATAGGTATTCTGATCTTCTATTGTGGCAGCAGATGTAATATATTTCTTTTAGATAAGAACAAATTCTGGCTTCACAGTCAGGAGTTTACATTTTAAGTGCCGGAGATGCTGAAAAATTTCATCGTATAGTTTTGATAATTCAGTGCAAGCCCCTACTTTTGTACACGAATCAAGAAAGAGAGATGGCAGAGCGGTCGAATGCGGCGGTCTTGAAAACCGTTGACTGTAACAGGTCCGGGGGTTCGAATCCCTCTCTCTCTGCCGGTAGCGATACCAAAAAGAGCAAAAAGCCCGTAAATCGTTGATTTACGGGCTTTTTCGTTTCCGTAACCTAGCTAAATCATTCAGTTTTTCTCCATCCTAAGGGGTACAATTCGGATACCAAAAGTCAAAATAATTCTTGGTATCCGAATTTGCTGTATCCTTTTGATTTACAGCAAGATGTACAGGTATTGTACATCTTGTGGAGCCTGCAAATGAATGTTAACTTAAACAGTAAAAGGAGGAAACGAAATGGACACAAAAATCAGCATCCTGTTCTACGGCAAGAAATCCAGGACCACCAGCGATAACCTGCTGCCTATCTACCTGCGCGTCACCATCAACGGAAAGCGTTTCGAAACCTGCACAAACCGTAACGTCGTTCCCGGTAAATGGTCTGTGGAGGCAGGCCGTGTGAAAGGGAACACCGAGGAGGGCAGGAGAATAAACTCATACCTGGACCTACTGAGGTCTAAAGTATATGCCTATCAACAGGAGCTCCTGCAGGAAGGAAAGCCGGTGACAACAGAGACACTCCGGGATAAGTGGCTGGGGGTGGAGGAGAAGCCCGTCATGCTGCTTGAGGTGTTCCAAAAGCACAATGAGCAGGTAGAGCAGCTGGTGGGGAAAGACTTTGCGCCGGGCACGCTGGAGCGCTACAAGACCTCCTTGCTTCATACCCTCAATTTCATTAAGTGGAAGTATAAGGCAGAAGACATTGACGTGAAGAGGCTCGACTTCGGCTTTATCTCCGACTATGAGTTCTGGCTCAAGAGCGTCAGGGGCTGTGCCCACAACACCACGATGAAGTACCTGGGCAACTTTAAGAAGGTAATCCACATTTGCATGAAGAACGGCTGGCTGCAGCGCGACCCTTTCCTGGGCTTCAAGATGAGCAAAAAGGAGGTGGTGCGGGCCTTCCTTTCTAAGGAAGAGCTGCAGAAAATGGCAGGAAGGGAGTTTGAGATGGAGCGGCTCAGCCAGGTGCGGGACATTTTCCTTTTCAGCTGCTTCACCGGCCTAGCATACGCGGATGTGCAGAAGCTGAAACGCTCCGAAATCGTTACCGGCCCGGACGGGGGGAAGTGGATATACACCAGCCGCCAGAAGACCGACACCACCTCCAGGATTTCACTGCTGCCTACGGCCATGACCATTCTGGAAAAATATGATGAACATCCGCAGTGCCTCAACCAGGACAGGGTGCTCCCGGTGCTGAGCAACCAGAAGATGAACGCCTACCTCAAGGAGATAGCAGACCTGTGCGGCATCCATAAGCCGCTCACCTTCCACATCGCCCGCCATACCTTTGCCACCACCGTCACGCTCTCGAACGGGGTGCCTATCGAGTCCGTGAGCCGGATGCTGGGCCACACCAACATCAAGACCACGCAGCACTACGCCAAGATACTGGACCAGAAGGTAAGCGAAGACATGCAGTTGCTCAAAGACAAGTTTAAGATATAGCCAAAGGTGAACAACCAAGCTTTTAATGTTTAATGTGCTGGGGGATGAGAACGTGCAGGTTTAGTTGTAGCCCCTGCCTGGAAGTCATTAGACAGCTACAGGGATGCCGGTTGTGCAGCATATGAGCCAAAAACGAAATTGCTCCCGACAATGCTGTTTCGGAGAGCTGCAATAGCCTGGCTTCTTTCTTTCCCCTTTTGTAGCAGTTACAATGTTTTCACTAATTAGCCTGCTTTGTCTGTTTACTTTGTTTCACCTGGTTACCAGGCTTATGCTGTTTATTGAGTAGTAGCTTTAGAGTGCTCCAGTGGGTGATGGGTCTCTAATGGCAGGGGTGAGAATAGGGGGTGTAGAAGGTGTTGTTTACTTTCTATATTCGTGCTTTGCAGATGCAGTATGTAATAAAGTGAGAGATAGTACAGCGGTACTTCTATTATGACGGGCCGAATGGCTGCTGATTTATGAAGAGTGCCTGCCCGTCTCATATTGTAAAATCAAATGGATTTATGAGACTTGCTCTTGCGGCTGTACGTGCAATGGTGTAATATTAGGAATGGCAGAAATTGACCTAAATCGGATAGAGCATTATCAGTCCTGGTTAGCAGGCCTGAAGGACAGAATACGGGTTTCGCAGCTGAAGGCGGCGGTCAGGGTGAACACAGAGCTAATGCTGGTGTACTGGCAGCTAGGGAGGGGAATCGTGGAGAAGCAGCAGGAGGCGGGCTGGGGTGATGCGCTGATCGAGCAGCTGTCAAGGGATCTCAGCGCCGCCTTTCCCGAGATGAAGGGCTTCTCCAGGACCAACCTCTTCTATGTCAGGAAGTGGTACCTATTCTACAGCAGAGAGCGGGAATCAGTCCCACAGCTTGTGGGACAATTAAGCCAGGTGCCTCCCCTGAATAGCGAACAGGAATTAATCCCACAGCTTGTGGGATCAATTCCGTGGGGGCATAACCGCGAGATAGTGACCAAGTGCTCAGACGTCAGAGAGGCGCTCTTTTACGTAAGCGAGACGATACGCCACGGCTGGTCACGCGCCGTACTGCAGCACCAGCTGGAGAGCGGCCTGTACAGGAGACAGGGGAAAGCCCTGAACAACTTTGACCTGACGCTTCCCAAGCCCCAGGCGGATCTGGCAAACGAAACGCTCAAGAACCCCTATAACTTCGATTTCCTCAGCCTTGGCCCCGAGGCACGGGAGAAGGACCTGGAGGACGCGCTGGCTGATCAGGTTACGAAGTTTCTGTTGGAGTTGGGCCAAGGCTTCGCCTACATGGGCAGGCAGTACCGGCTCAACGTCGGAGGGGATGATTTTTATTTGGATGTCTTGCTGTACCACACCAAGTTGCGCTGCCATGTGGTGGTGGAGCTGAAGGTGACGGAGTTCCAGCCGGAATACGCGGGGAAGCTGAGTTTCTACCTCAACGCGGTGGATGCGCAGCTGCGGCACCCGAATGACAACCCGAGCATCGGCATTCTGCTTTGCAAGACGCCGAACAAGGTCGTGGTCGAGTACTCGCTGAAAAATGCGACAGCCCCGCTGGGCGTGGCTGAGTACCGGCTGATGCATGCCGTTCCGGAGGAGTTGAAAGGGGAGCTGCCCTCCATTGAGGAGCTGGAGGAAGAACTGGGAAGAAGGCTTCAAAGCAACGGTGGCAGCGAAAGAAATTAGCCTCCCTCTGTTCCACAGGGCGATGGGTATTGGTCATAGAAGAAGGTGGAGAAATAGCCTATAGACAATGGAAGCCACTCTTCTGAGTGGCTTCCATTGTCTAGTATTCCAGCATGTTTTGCTGTAGTGACTATGGCGTAAACTCCCATACCTCTTTGCTGTGGTCTTCACCTCCCCAACCTCCGGCGACATATGTCTTACCTTGTATGGTGAAAGCCACATTACCGCTATGGTTTATATTTGGGAAAGGCTTAAGCTGCCTCCAAGAATCGCTTTCAGGAATATATTCCCAAAACGGGGCACCTCCAAACTACTGTTTCTCTGTCGTAATGGCTTTAAGGGATTAGTATATAAAGGACTGCTGATGAAAGAAGGCGAAAAAAGGGACTGTCTACGTTTACAGAAGCTAGGATGTCAGATAAAAGCCTCTGATGTCGGTTAAATGTCGGATAGATAACTTTGCTTGCATGAAGCAGCAACGAAAAGGTAAGTGGCTTCAACACAAGGTTAACTATAAGAAAAGGATGGCTCCTCCTAATGAAGAGCCATCCTTTTCTGTAGCCTTATAAAGCTGAATTATATCAGTAACATGTATGGCTTAGTGGTGGCAAAATTACTTTTCGCTCCACTTAAGCAGCTATGGCCACGGCAGGCAGCGCATCTTTATTCTCCTGCGTCTTCAGGTCCAGTATATAGTTAGCTGCTTTGAAAGCTCTGGCACCCGCGTAGATAATCATGGTCTTGTCATCTTTAAATTTACTCGCCCAACCCTGCAGGTACGCCACAGAGTTCTCAAACACAGCCTCTTTAATGCCGGTGAAGGCACACAGGAAGCTGGCCCCCATCTCAGCTGTTAACTCTTCTTTGCTGTAGTTCTCATCACCGAAACGGCTTGCCTTCTCCTCTTCCGTAAAGCGGTTGAGCCTTGAGGGGTGGCCGGTGGAGTGAATCAGTTCATGGAACAGCGTAGCGTGGTATGCCTGGGAGGAAACAAATTTTTTGAGCTCCGGCATCTGCACCCTGTCACTGGCGGGCGCATAGTAGGCTTGCGACCCTCCGTGCAGAATCTGTGGGCGCGGCAGGGGGTAGTGGTCCACCACGCGTTGGCAGGCTTCGATGATCTGCTGCCCTGTTTTCTCAGGAGTTGCCGGCAGTTTATAATCAATGCCTTCCACCTGGTCGATGTTGAACACTGTCCATATAAAAGGCACGAATTTTATTCCGTGCCTGTCATTTTCCTCTTCTGCCTGCTCACCGGTATGTTCACCTGCCTTCTCTTCGTATATTTTCCAGTAGATGACTTGAGTGCCTTCCTCGCCTTTCCGCACGTGGCCACCCAATTCCTGCGCCTGTTTATAGGTGAGAAAGTAGGGCATCGTGAAGCTGTTTTTCTCTGTGATGTAGTTCAGGTAAAAGGCATTGAAGCCTTCGTAGTGCCGGCCAGAGAAGTGGTTCTTCGGAAGGCCGTAGGGGCTCCAGGGCTTCTGCCAGAGCACTTTTCCCTGCTCCAGCTGCGCGATTACTTCGTTTGTCACCTGGTCTGCCAGTTGATTGAATTTCTGATATGCGTTCATAGCTTTAAGTATTTAAGTTGTTGATAAATTATATCCCGGAGCGTCTTCTGATTCCATGGCTCCACCTGTAAGAAAAGAGGGGCTATAAAAGCCCCTCGTCTGCCAGCGAATAGTAACTCTCGCTGGTGAGGATGATGTGGTCCAGCACCGCGATGTCGAGCAGTTCCCCGCCCTGTTTTATCTTCTTTGTCAGCTGCAGGTCAGCCGCGCTAGGCTTGAGGTTGCCGGAGGGGTGGTTGTGGCAGAGGACGATGGAGGAGGCGCAGGCTTTCAGGGCCGCCACGAAGATGAGCTTCGGGTCCGCCACGGTGCCGGCCACGCCTCCTGTAGAGGTCTCGTAGATGCCCAGCACCTTATTGGCCCTGTTGAGGAGCATGACCTTGAACTGTTCCACAAACTCTATCTTGCCTGTGTCCTAGCTTTCCTTTAGCACATTGTAGCAGTCGGTGGAGCAGGTGACCTGCGGCCTTTGGGAGGGTTTCACTTTAGCGCGGTAAGTGAGCTTAATTTCTGCCACTTTGGAGAAGGAGGAGTTTTGGATGAGCTTTTCCATAATCTTTGTCTTTTTAGTGTGAGGAATTGATTATGGTGCCCCACCTGCCTTCGGGACGGACTAAGGGCAAGGTGGAGACGGCAAAAATGCGGAGGCTCCCCGGCAGGGGATACCCATTTTTTCCGTACTACCTTGTCCCCGTGTCCGGCACGCAAGGCTACCTTTGCGCCCGAATGAATTGCCCCCGCACTTTTGCATTTCAGTGGCCGGAAGGAAGGAGGATTCAAAAGGTGTTCTGGAGGAAATGACTTTGCAGCCAGGCTACAGGTGGTCCTGGAGTTGATAAGAATTAAAAGAGAGCCCCGGCATCTAAGAGGATGCCGGGGCTTGGGCTTTGCGGTGCTGCAAGCGGTAACTATAGCAAAATGCTTGTTTGGGCACACGCTATCAGGGGCAGCACTGTTATCTTTACATGGTCATTCCCTTCCTGTGGGTCCGCCTCTGTTCGGGCTGGTCTTCTGCTGCCAAGTCCCTCCGTGTTTCCTTCCGCTGTGCCTGGTGCTCCTCTCTTAAGATGGTCTCCCGCTTCACAGGCTTCATGTGTTCGTCAAATACGTTGATTGTCTTGTACTGCGGGCTGGCCTCGATAAAGCGCTTTGCCTCCTGGCCGTCCTGCAGGGCCGTCACCTGCTGCAGGTTGCCCCGCCCGAGGGAGCGCAGCAGCCGCTCCTTTTGCTGCGGGTCCTCCAATTCCCTGATGGCGAACTGTTTCAGGGTCTTCTCCAGGTCATAGCCGTAGTTCTCGTGGAACTGCCGCACCTTGTGGTTGCCCTGCGGGTCCTTCTGGCTGGGTCGAGCTGCAGCCAGGCCCTGTAGGGCTGGTTCTCCTGGTTGACCAGCTCCTTGTGCACCGAGCGGCCGCTCAGCAGGTTATAGGCCTCCTTGGCCGTGATGCCGCTGTTCTTGTTGATGTAGAAGGTCTGCGAGGCTTCTTTGGCCGAATCGTCTGGTTTGAGCGTGGCATCATACTTGTTGAAAAAGTACATGTCGCTCTGGTCCGGCCTTCGGAAGTGCAGGGTGTAGTCCATGTTGCTGCTGTGGTGAGGTATCTGCAGGCTGAGCCGGAACTCCGGCTGCTGACTTTGCACGTTTTTTTCCAGTTCCCCGTTCAGGTTGGTGCCGAAGCCCATGTATTTGAGGCCTTCCTTCAGGTACTCGAGGTTCTTTTCATTCATGGTGATAGGATTAAGTGGTTAAAGTTCAGTGTCAGATAGCTGTTCATTTGCCAGGAAGAGCGGGCAGGCCTTGAGGATGTCACTGTGGCGAATCTTCAGTTTGGGGGTACCTGCCGCCGTTCTTCTCGAACAGGTCAAGCACCAGCTCCTTATTCCGGTCTAGATTGTGCTTCTCCAGCGCGAAGACCAGCACCTTCCTGTGCCCGGCCTCCAAAGTATGGTCATCTCCCCCGTAAGTGTAGAGCGGGGCAATTTCCTCTTCCTGCGTGGCGGTGCGCTTTGCCTGCTTCCTGTCCCGCAGGGTAAAGCGGGTAAAGTCAATCTCGTAGGGGACAGGGGATGCATTTGTGAGCACGACTCTGTAAAAGAGGGTGCTCCCCCGGATGTAGATGCCCTCGAGTACGGCCTTCGCTCCGCCCTCCTTGTCTTTGACGCCGTAGTGTATCCGTGCTCGAATTTGCTGCAACTTATTAATAAACAGAAAGATATACAGGTTTCGTACATCTTGTGGAGCCTGCAAATGAATGTTAACTTAAACAGTAAAAGGAGGAAACGAAATGGACACAAAAATCAGCATCCTGTTCTACGGCAAGAAGTCCAGGACCACTAGCGATAACCTGCTGCCCATCTACCTGCGTATCACCATCAACGGAAAGTGGCTCGAAACCTGCACAAACCGTAATGTCACCCCCGGTAAATGTTCTGTGGAAGCAGGCCGTGTGAAAGGGAACACTGAGGAGGCCAGGAGAATAAACACGTACCTGGACATACTCAGGTCCAATGTGTACGCATACCAGCAGGAGATCCTGCAGGAGGGGAAGCCGGTGACAAGGCAGCACAAAATCCAAAAGAGCCTACTGCAGCACCGGCACTGGCTAAACGCCAGCAAAAGATGTCAGCCAACTGGAAGCAGCCTGATCAGGTAATCGTGTTAGGTACAGAACCGGGTCTTAAATATGACCTGGCACAGCTGAATCTCCGGAAAAGGTAAAAGCCGTGAGGGCGACTACGAAAGATAAAACTGGTTTTCATTCACCTGAAGAACTGCTAAAGCAGCATCCGCTGGAGAAATAGATTTTTAGAAGTGTCCAGTTAATCAATTATTTATTGATAAAGGCTTATCTTTATCAGAAGCAACTTTGGCTTGAAAAACTATTTTTTAGTAACATGAATAATATCTTCTTCCTGTTAGTCCTGGCAAGCACGCTGTTTTCAGGCATAGCGCCCAAATCAATAAGCCTCTTCAATGGCAGAGATCTTAGCGGCTGGCATATAGATGTACCGGAAATGGATAAAGATCCAAATGTAAAAAGTCCCTTTATTGTCCGTGATGGAAAGCTCGTGAGCCTTGGAACACCCAATGGACACCTGATCACGGATAAGACCTATAAAAATTATGTGCTTGAGCTGGAATATCGCTTTGCAGCCGAACCCGGTAATTGTGGAGTGCTGGTGCATGCCTCTACCCCAAGGGCCCTCTACAGCATGTTTCCAAAATCAATCGAAGTACAAATGATGCATGAGAATGCAGGTGACTTCTGGTGTATCGTAGAAGACATTAGTGTACCGGATATGGAAAGCCGGCGTGGTCCCAAAGAAGAATGGGGTATAACAGAAGGCAAACAAAGAAGGATTGTTAACCTCACGGATGGTTCTGAAAAACCCCTTGGAGAATGGAATAAAATGAAGATTGAATGCCTCGGCAGTTCCATTAAAGTTTGGGTAAATGATGAACTGGTAAATCAAGGCTTTAACAGCACAGCAGAAGAAGGTCATATTGCACTGCAGGCAGAAGGTTCAGAAGTGGAGTTTCGAAAAGTAGAGCTGACTCCTATAAAAAGTAAAAAGCAAAGCTGGAGGTGAGCCTCCTAGGTTAATAATTAATTGGTAATTCTATAAAAGTAATGATAGGTTGTGGTTAGCCACAAAAAAGCGGATAGCCATCAGGTGCCTCTCAAGCCTTTTGGAAAAGGAAAGAGACTTCCTGACTAGCCGCGCGCACCTCTGCCTGAGAGTGCAGAAGAACCTCTCAGCATGGTTTGTATTTTTCTTTTTGGCAGAGGACGCGTGTCTTGCCGCCGGTATCACCTTTTTGTAGGCCTCCCACTCATCGGTGAAGAAAGTTGCCTGCTGCCTGTAATGCTCCGGCACCTCTTCCCAAAGCCCCTTTGCCCCCGCTGCGCCTCTGTCTCCCAGATGCAGGGCGATTATCTGCCTGCTTTTCCTGTCCTGGGCCACCCACAGCCATTGCTTGTTGGCTTTGAAGCCGACAAAGCTCCACAACTCATCGCTCTCGCACTCATAGCACTTAAGCTGGCTCTCTGCCTTGCAAGCCACCTGCGCGTTCAGGTCCTGAGGCACTTCCCCGTACAACTCATCCATGTAGCGGTAGAGGTGGTAAGCGGGAATGTTCACCACTCTGCAGATACCCGCTAGGGAGATGCGCTCGAGCAAGAGCAGTTCGATAAGCCTTTTCTGCTCCAGGCTCAGCATCTTATTCTGCCGCTCAAAGACAAACTGCCGCGAGCAGTCCTTGCACTTGCCCCTGGCTTTGCCGTAGTAGGTTCTCCCGTTTTTGACTATATTCACACTGCCGCAGTAGTAACATGACTTGTTCATGAGGGTAAGACTTAGATTCGACACCTAATCTTACCGCTACTGCGGCTCTTTATGTTGCTTCATTACTTTTATATGTTGCTTCATTACTTTTGTAGGACTACCAATTAATTAAAGCGCAAAGAAGATTTCTTATAATTTCACAGCTATTGATAAAGTAGTCTCAGGCAGCCACTGTTTGGTTGCCCAGCAGGTTTTCATAAAAGCAAGGAGCCATGTGACCAAGTGCTGAATGCCTCCTTTTACGCAAGCCTTCAATAACGCTCAAACACAGCCAACAGGGCCTGCTGCTTGATGGCAAACTGATGCAATAGGCGCCATTAAATGTAAGAACATGATAAACGGCGTTGCTTATATGCAACGGCTAAGGATAAAAATGCCCTTGCATACTCAAAAAGTATGTATTACCTTCTCATGATGTATCTCTCCTGCTCAATATTAACACTCGGAAATCATGGTCAAACCTTGTATTTTATACACTTCATTTATGATTCTTGTCTATTTGTGTGGCAATTTGCAATCAAAGGCTAGCGGAAAAGGAGAGGCAGTCATTTATGAGGAAGGGCTGAGAATTGAGCAAGATGAAAATGCCGGGACCATCTCTGTCTTTCGCTCTGACGGCAATGAGCCGATCCTGGTACAAAATGCGAAGAAGGACACTCGGCCATACATTCATCCCATCATCGCGCCTGACGACAAAGGCTTGCTCACCGAGTACCGCCCGAAACACCACCTGCACCAAACCGGGCTTTACTGGGGTTTAAAATTGGTAAACAGCCGCGACTATTTTATGAACTGGCAGGGTGACTACTGGAAGCGAGTGTCAGCGAAAGTCATTGAAGGTAAGGGACTGGAAGTCGAATGGCAGACAGTGTATGATATGCTGGATGAAAATGGCAAAACGATTATGACCGAAACACAAAACTGGTCTATGCAGGAACAAGACGGGAAATACGTGCTGGACCTGGAGTGGAAAGGTGAGGCAAAAACGGATATCACCCTCGGTAAATTCTATGTAGGGGGCCTGTTCCTCCGCATGCCATGGCACGAGGGAATTAAAGGAGAGGTGGTCAATGCCGTGGGGCAGCGAAATAAGGCGGCTGAGGCACAACGCGCCATCTGGGCTGATGTCGGGATACAGGTACCGGGAAGGGATGATATGGCGCACATCGCCATGTTCGACCACCCGGATAACAAGGGTTTCCCCACCCCCTGGCGGGTGGACAATGAGTTAGGGGTGGGCCCTTCCATCCAGATACTGGGCGATAGGAAAATAGAAAAGGGGGAGACGGAGAAGACCCGCTATAGGTTGGTGGTATACACTGGAGAGCGGAGCGACAAGGAACTCACCCGCGCCTGGAAAGACTTCGTCTGTAAATATTAATAGACTCCTGATTCCTGAGGTGGGATACACCTGTAGGGAGGGTATATCAATCGCCTGGCAAAGATGCTGGGGATAGAAAATGGCTGCGGATGATCGCGCAGTAAATTAGTTTCTCGCTGTAAATCAAATTGCAAATCTATGGCACTTATAAAAACATTTGCATGCTGTTTCTTCCTTTTTCCCCTCCTGTACGGCTGCAGTCATAACGCCCCAACTCTCACCCGCAACACGACCCAGCCGAAGCCATTATCCGGAGGAGAGGGAGGTGACCGGTTGGATAACTTTACGGTCTGGGCAATCTACAGAGGAGACAAGAGGGCCAACCAATACGCTGAACTGGCCCAGATAAATGCCACCAATGTTCACCAGCTTGAGAAAGCCTGGGAATACCACACAGGCGACCCAAAAGGACCCTCGATGTACAGTAATCCCATTATTGTTGATGGCCTGATGTATTTCACCACGCCCAAACTGAATGCGGTTGCATTAAACGCCGTCACCGGAGAAGAAGTGTGGGTGTTTGAATCTGGTAAATACAATGCGGAAGAAAAGGGTTTCCGTGGGCGTAGCCGCGGCGTCACCTATTGGGAAGACACGAAAGGTAAAAACCAGCGGATTTATAATTTCGTGAAAGACCGGGTGTATGCCATAGATGCCAAATCCGGCGCCCTTATCGAATCGTTTGGAGAGGGTGGTTTTATTGATCTGCGACAGAACCTGCCGGTGGATCCTGAAAAGGCTTCCATTGAGGTTACCTCTCCCGGTATTGTATACAAGAACTTCCTTATTGTGGGTTCGCGTGTGCCCGAAGGGGAGCAGTCTACACCAGGAGACGTTCGCGCCTATGATGCGGAAACCGGAGAGTTCAAATGGATATTTCATACTATTCCGCTTGAGGGCGAGTATGGATACGAAACCTGGGAATTTAAAGATGGGGTAACCTACGGTGGCGCTAATCCATGGGGCGGCTTCTCATTGGACGAGGAAAGAGGTTGGGTTTTCTTCGCCACCGGATCGCCTGCACCGGATTTTATTTACGGGGGAGATCGAAAAGGGGAGAATTTGTTCGGAAACTGTGTCCTGGCACTGGATGCGACGACAGGGGAGCGCAAGTGGCATTACCAGACTATCCACCATGATATCTTTGACTACGACAATCCTCCGGCCCCGATGCTAACCACTATCACTTCGGAGGGAAAGTCCAGGGATGCGGTGGTCCAGCTTACGAAAATGGGACTCACGTTTGTGCTGGACCGGGATACCGGAGAGCCTATTTTCCCTGTAGTGGAGATGCCCGTGCCAGCGTCAGATGTGCCAGGTGAGGAAGCCTGGCCTACGCAGCCCTTCCCTTTAAAGCCTGCGCCGCTCGCTCGCATCATGCTGACGGAGGCCGATCTGACCAATGTAACCCCAGAAGCGCGTGCCTCTGTCCTGGAGCAGTTCAAGAAATACAAAACAGGGTTTCTATACACGCCAGCTTCCGAGCAGGGTACCATCACACTACCGGGGCATCAGGGAGGCATGGAATGGGGTGGCGGCTCTTTTGATCCCTACTCAAACACCCTGTACGTGAATGTGAACGAGGCTCCCACTATCAATCAGCTTGTAAAGTATTATGATCATGATAACAGCCTGGCGGCGACACCAATCCAGCGTGGCGCCCTGATATATAATAAAAACTGTACTTCCTGCCATGGTGCTAGCAGACAGGGTAGCCCGCCTGCATTTCCCCCGCTCACTGACCTGAAGCTGAAAAGTGAGGAAATTCGCGCTGTCCTTCATAACGGCCGGGGTATGATGCCGGCTTTCACCCAGCTTACAGGAAACCAGGTGAACGATGTAATCGCTTTTTTAGAAAGTGACGAGAACGACGCGAACGAAGCAGAACACCTGAACCCTATGGGCGCGCGTGTGCGGTACTCGAATGAAGCCCCCTTTTTTGTTGACCCTTATGGCGCTCCGGCCATTTCCCCTCCATGGGGAACGCTCAACTCCATCGACCTGCATACGGGTGAAATTTTGTGGAAAGTCCCGCTGGGCGAGTACCCCGAGCTGGTTGCCAGAGGTATTCGCAATACGGGCGCGAAAAGCTTCGGCGGACCGGTTTCCACGGCTGGAGACGTGGTATTTATCGCAGGCACCCCGGATGAGAAGATACGGGCATTTAGTTCGCATTCAGGGGATGTTTTATGGGAGTATCAATTACCCGCGGGTGGTTATGCAACACCGAGCACTTACATGATAGACGGTAAGCAGTATGTGGTGATAGCCGCCGGAGGCGGAGGGAAGAACGGCACAAAGTACGGCGACTCTATCATGGCATTCGCGCTACCCGATCCGGAAAGTGAAATTAAGGCGAAGAATAAAGAAGCGGGCGCGGGTTGGACTGATCTCTTCGACGGATCCACCTTAAACGGCTGGGTCCACCTCAACGGCTCGCATACCTATGCCGTGGAAGATGGGGTCATTGTAGGAAGGACAGTAAAAGGCAGTCCAAATTCTTTTCTCAGTACGAAACAGAAGTTTGACGATTTTGAGCTCGAACTCGAAGTGATGGTCGATAGCGTTACCAACTCGGGAATTCAAATCAGGACAAAGATCAAGCCTGTAACGGTAGGCGATGGCCCAGATTCAAGAGCCGGAAGAGTATATGGGCCTCAGGTGGAAATGCAAAGGAACCGCCGCCCAGGAACTCCAACCACGGGTCTTATTTATGGAGAGGCATTAGGCACGGGTTGGCTCTCATCAGAGGACAAAATACAGAATGGGCATAACTATCTTGTCGATGACGGATGGAACAAACTGCGAATTGTAGCGAAGGGGCCGCGCATTCAGACGTGGGTGAATGGGCACCAGGTGGAGGACGTGGTAAGTGAGGAGGTTTACAAGACCAATCCTGCAGGGTTTATTGGTTTACAAATGCATGGCATAGAGGGAAGAGGTCCATATGTTATGAAGTGGCGGAATATTAAGATTCGGCCTCTATAATATAGACTAGAATACACCCATCTTCATCAAACACTGTTCAACACGATTTAGAACTTCCTAATTTGCAGTTTCAAGAAAGTAGGGTTGGCTTGGTGCCTTTGGTTACACCATAATCTACCTGTAAAGTGTGGCAGATGTCGTTGAAAACATGAACTATGATGAACCTTCTGCATGACACAGCCATTCACTTAAATTAAGCGGCCACGGCGGGCAGCGCTTATTTGCTTTCCTCTGTCTTCAGGTCCAGTAGTATGTAGCTGGCTGCTTTGAAGGCCTTTGTACTGGCGAAGATAATCATGGTCTTGTCGTCTTTGAACCTGCTGACTTAGCCCTGCAGGTGAGCCAGGAATTTTCAAACACGGCCTCTTTAATGCCGGTGAAGGCAAACAAAAAGCTGGCCCCCATTTCGGTGATCAACTCTTCTTTGCTGTAGTTCTCATCACATCGGGCAGTTACTTACCGGAGGCGTGAGTGTGGAGGACGCTACTGTTTCAGTGGGCGAGCGGCTGGACATTATCCCATCGGTCAAGACGCTGCTGGAGTTTGAGGAGGCCAACGCCGGGAAGCCGCGTCGGGAGGACATCCTCAGCAAGGCTATAAAGAAGCATGTGGAGGGACGTTACGACTACGTGCTCATCGATATGCCCCCACCTGGGCCTGATGACCTATAATGCCCTGTATGCCTCGGATTATTACATCATGCCGATGCAATCCGAGTTCTTCAGCTATGACGGGATTGACACCCTTATCGGGCACTGTAAATGTATTTCGGAAGACATCGGCCTGGAGTTGGGCGGTATAGTGCTGGCGCGCTACAATGAGAAGAAAAGGGGAATGGCGCTGCAGGCAATTGCCAGCGCCATCAAAAGTGTTCCGGACTTTAACATCTACATCCGCGAGAACAACAAGCTGTATGAGGCGCAGTTGAAGCACAAAGACATTTTCTCTTATGATCCGGGATGCAACGGGGCGGAGGATTATAATAAACTAACACTAGATTTCATTCTTACGGTCTCACAGTCATGCTGCATGATTGTGAGACCGTAAGAATATCATGCGGAATCTAGTTCAAATAATGGAAGGGGGCTTTTCTCTCAGCTGTTTTAACCATAATCGAAAAGCTGCCCTTGGGAACAGGCACAAGAAGAAAATCGTGGCTAGGGAGGAGGGAAGCCGGCAGTGCAGCATCTACCAGTCTCCAGAAGATATCCTGGTAACCTAGGGTATGCTGCAGGCAGGAGAGGTGCACCACCTGCTTTAAACCTGCTGCCAGCGCTTCACGGGCTATGCATAGCAAGCTTAAAGACAAACCTGTTTGAGCAGCCTGAAGCTCTGTCATACAATAATGTAGGAAGTTAGTAATACAGAATTACAGAACGCCAGAATTATAGAGTTAAAGTATTACAGTATGACAGCATTACAAGATGAGAGTGTAACAACAGAAGTGTAAAGGGAAAAGAAAGGGTTTTTCAGACGGGGAGGGAAAGGGTTTGGAAAGCATCCTGTTTTACAAAAGGGGGAATGGTAAACTGCACGGACAGAAAAAAGGGAATTGCTGTACTGATGCAGCAGGGAGGACACATTAGCGGATTCACCTGATAAGCGGTCTCTAAAGTTAGTGACGGCAACAACCTCCGGGCGGTACAGGCCCGGCTTTGATTGGGAGGCGCTCAGTTACCCTGACAGCAGTGGTAGCGCCTGTGCTCCGAATCATCCAGCACGATATCTCCTTTCGTGTCTTGTAACTGGTGAAAGCTGGCGGTGAGCGCGTCCTCGTCTGAGATGTCGGCCACAGCCATGAGGTAGGCCATTTAAATCGGTCATCTTCACCCTGTCAGTATTTTAAAGACCAGTGTAAAGGCAGGAGGAGGGCAGCATCGGGTAAGCCGGCATAGACAAACACTGCTTGCCTGCGCCTCGAGAGCACCTGATGAAGGAACATAGTTTCCGTTTTATTTCCCTTTTGTATAAGACGTAGCAGGCTTACTTGGGGAACACAGCCTATGGTTGCAGGATAGTTTGAGTGGTCTTTTAGCACTGCATGACAGTAATTTTGAACGACAAACTTGCGGTAATCATATAATACTATAATTTTATCATGTTGTCATACTGTCATGCAATACAACAGCAATATGATGCTCTGAATTATACGCATAAACCTACTAATAAAATAAGCAGGCGCGCGTATAGGAGAGGAAGAGCGTAAGACAGGGAAACAGACAGAGCGGAAGCCAGCCAAGGGCAGGAGCCGGGGGAGCCTGTCCTGATGGGGGAGGAGTACCAGGAGTAGAAGACATTAGCTTTCTTTCTTTCTTTCTTTCTTTCTTTCTTTCTTTTCCCTTTTGTAGTGCCCCTCAGGGACCAGCCTTCACAGGCTCTCCATAGAACCACTAATTGCCGAGCCCGTAGTATAAGTTGCCCAAAGCAGGTTAATTTTATTCATAGATTTAAAGTATTGGTATGTCAAAAGGATCAAAGAGTATAGCCGCAGAGTTGATAAAGGGTGCCGTAGCGGGAGCCGCTTCCGTGTGGGTGATGGACAGGATCACCTGGTATATGTACAAGAATGAAGACCCCAAAGCTTATCTGAAAGAGAAAAAAGCGCAGGTGCACGGAAAGTATGTAGCAGACGTGGCCGTGGATAAAGTGCTTAAGGCAACCGGAACAGACCTGGATCAAAGACAGCGGTGGATGGCAGGGAGAGGGGTGCACTATTTTCTGGGAATAGCGCCGGGAATGCTTTACGCCGCCTTACGGCACAAGGTAAAGGGCTTGGATGCAGGAGGCGGTTCGCTGTACGGGCTCGGCCTTTTTATGGTGATGGATGAAATAGTAGCACCAGTGACAGGCTTGTCCTCAGGTCCTACTGCTTACCCATGGCAGGCGCATGCTAGGGGCTTGGTGGGCCACCTTGCGGTAGGGATGGTGACCGATGGGATCTTGAGAGGGTTGGACAAAGGGCTGCCAAGGTAGCAGTAGGTGCTACATACGGGTAGCGCAACACGCAGCTTTATAAAAGGGGCTATTGCCGGCCAACTTTAAAATTATCTCCTTGTATTCAGACGTGGGAATATCAACCGTGCTCTTCCTAGTGTCTGTTAACAGGTACTTCACATCATACTGCCTGACGGTTTCGACGATGATGTTTAGCGTATAGGCAGCCTCACTGGCAGAGTTGTAGTCAAGCTTTATGAGTTTGTTTGGTATAATCACGGAGGCCGCTTTTTATCTTTTGTAGAGACGCATCATAAATGTAGTTATTATGTCTTGTCCTGAAATCAATGGATAGAGTGTAAGTTCCGGAGAAAGTGGTTCAGCGTCAGATTAGATACTGCTGGCGAATTAAAAATAGTGGAACCAAAGGCCTTGGAGAGCATGAGAAACGACAGCCAACTAGCAGGCATAAGCGTTCAATAAACTTACTCATGTTGTAGATTCATTTAGCTTAGGTTCTTATGTCACTACGTCCACAAACTATTCCTGCCATTCCCCCAGAAACTGTTCGTGTCGCTCAAGCGGCCTTTCCTCATGGAAACATCTATATGCAACTCAAAGATGAGCTGGGAAGCATTTACCGGGATGAGGCTTTTGCCTCCCTGTTCCCACAGCGGGGGCAACCGGCTGCTTCTCCCTGGCGGCTAGCCATGGTTACCGTGATGCAGTACATGGAGAACCTGTCTGACAGACAAGCCGCGGAGGCGGTTCGGAGCCGGATAGACTGGAAGTATGTCCTGAGCTTAGAGCTGGCAAATGCCGGTTTTGACAGCAGTGTCTTATCCGAGTTCAGAAGCCGTCTGGTACGCGGTTCAGCCGAAGATATGCTGCTCAACCTGCTCTTAGACAAGTGCCGGGAGCAGAACTGGTTAAAAGCCAAAGGGCGGCAGCGCACGGATTCTACCTCTGTACTGGGGTGGATGAGGGCCACCAGTATGCTTGTGTGTGCCGGGGAAACACTTCGGGCTGCTTTAAACAGCTTAGCCATTGTTGCGCCGCAGTGGCTCAAGCAACATAGCCCGCCGGATTGGGTAAAACGTTATGCCAGACGCATAGAAGATTCCCGCTTACCGGAAGGCAAGGAAAAGCAAGCTGCCTATGCCCTGCAGGTGGGTATGGATGGACATGCTTTGCTGGAGGCCATCTATGAGCAGGAGGCAGGGCAGTGGCTGGCTTCCGTCCCCGCTGTTGATGTGCTGCGACAAGTGTGGCTGCAGCAGTTTGGAATAGAAAACGGAAAGGTATTCTGGCGTAGCCGACAGCAGGAAGGCATTCCTCCTGCCGCCCGTCTGATAAGTTCGCCTTATGATTTGCAGGCGCATTATGCCCGCAAGAACACCACCTCCTGGATTGGCTATAAAGTGCACCTGACCGAAACCTGTGAGCAGGACCTGCCTCATCTGATTACCAACGTTGCCACTACCGCTGGCCCCGTCCCTGACACGGACATGACGCAGCCTATTCATCAATCTCTGAAAGAGAAGGAGCTCTTGCCGGCCATCCACCTGATAGATACCGGCTATTTGGATACCCCACTACTTGCCACTAGCCGGCAGGAGTATGGTGTGGATTTGCTTGGTCCTTCCCGGGCGAATTACCAGTGGCAGGCACGCACGAAGGAAGGTTTTACGGCAGCTGTTTTTCAGTTGGATTGGCGAAAACAGGAGGCTGTTTGCCCCCTGGGCAAGCATAGCGTAAGCTGGTCACCCTATACGGCTCCTAGCGGCATAGAGACAGTGAAAATCAAGTTTTCCCAGAAGGATTGTAGCTCTTGCCCAGGCAGGTCAAAATGCACCAAGGCAAAGCGGCGCACTATCTCGGTACATAAGGAAGAACACTACCTGGCTTTACAGGCTGCTCGGGAAAGAGAAAACACTGTGGCTTGGAAAGAGGAGTACGACAGACGGGCTGGTATTGAAGGCACCATCTCGCAGGGAGTCCGTGCCTTTGGATTAAGGCGCGCCAAATATGTCGGTTTAGCCAAAACTCATCTGCAACACGTACTCACGGCAACGGCAATGAACTTTGGGCGAATCGCTAATTGGCTGGCAGATGTCCCTTGGGAGAAGACCCGAATGTCGGCTTTTGAGAAGCTGATGCTACCGTTATAAGCAACTTTATGAATTCGCCAGCAGTATCTAATCTGACGCTGAACCTCGTTGCGACGGAATCAGGTGGTTAGTTTATACGGATTCTCCATGTTGGGAGCAGTTATATTTGCTTTGTACGGTGTGGTGGCCACCTGGCAGACAGCCAGCTTCGGGCGGGTGTACGCCACGTATGGCGGTATCTTCATTTTCATGTCTCTTCTATGGGCGTGGAAGGTCGATAACTTCAAGCCGGACACGTATGATGTTATCGGAACCGTGGTCGCACTGATAGGGGTTTTCATTATTATCTACATGCCACGGAAGTAGTGTGAATGGATGCAAGCGGCCTGCTGCCCCAAGCGCAGTAACAGCCGCAACACGGGCTTCAGTAATGAAGCACGCTATAACAGTAGCGGTTAGTGTGCGTACCAAGACTTCTCAGCCCCGCTTAACGAATGAACTATGAAGAAAGCAGAAGCTATCGTAAGCTCCGCCGCAATGAGAGGAGGTGCCTCATGAGTCCCTGGATTTGAGCATTGGTGTTGATTGCGGCTGTTTGGGGTGTTTAAAATCATGAGCAGCGGGTCAACAGGAAGTTCTTCTTAGAGCGGTGCGGGATTAGAACTCCGTTTAACGTGAACTCGGGAATTAAGCTAATGTTCTGGAGGGTCTAAATCTTGTGTTTTGGTGGTCGAGAAAGGTGTAGGCTGTCAGGCCTGAGAGGATGTGGACCAGGGCGTTGAGGGGATTTCGGTGGCGGGTGTGGTCGATGTCGCACACAGTCATGAGGATGTCGTTTACAGCCTCTATGCCCCCTCTCTTCCTCAGGTTGAGCTTGTCTGAGAGCGTTAGGA
>NZ_SSNI01000037.1 GCF_010015475.1 Pontibacter pamirensis | reverse complement strand
CAATGTCCCATTGCGAGTCAGTGAGTCTCTTGTATTGAGATTGCATAAGCTTTTGAGTTTGGTTACCCATTGCTTACGCACTGACTCGCTCTTTTTTGCTAATCCTCTAAATTTAAACATGCTCTTAGCAGCCGCTTCTGTTTTACAATTTTCTATCACTTTCTACTATCAGACCGTCGTCGCTCGCTTCTTAATGTAACATCCTTTAACAGGCTGTTCCTTTCAGAGAACTTATGGGTACAATTATTACCAGGCGCACGCGATTCGCACTCACAACCGGTGATTCTGTTGCCTGAGAAAGTGAAGTAGCAGAAACCACAGCCAGCACCGGACTGGCACATATGCTTAGCACCACTGCTACTCAGGTACAAACTTTTATCAGCGGCCACATCCAGCTCCAGCGCCATTGACCGGAAGGCACCGCTACGCATGCCTAAACCGACTAGATAATAGGCTGGTTTATCATCCTTTGTCTCCTGCACCTTCCGTATCATCACCTGGTTTACCACTGTACCATCCCCGAACTCACGGATAAAAGGCTGCAGCAACTCCTCGCGGGACACGATATATTCTACTGTATCAAACACAACCTGCCCCAACAACCTGCCATCATAAGGCGCCGCAGGCACCTCTCCTTCCCCTTCCTCACCTAATTCGCTTTCCTCCCTTATCGCTTCACGCCTGGAGCAGGCAGAGGTTGCCACAACAAAAAAAAGAAGCAAAAATAAAAGGCTGGTCTGGCTTAACACAACAGAGCGGATGCGGGCAAAACTGTTTTCAATCATGCTTGATATCGAAGTTAGTTTCCTTTATAATATTTAAGCGCCTCAGGCATATAGTCGCGTAGGGTGCTTTGGCGGGTTCCTGCGCTTGGGTGGGTCGACAGGAACTCAGGTGGAGCCTGCTGGCCGCCGCTTGCTTGCTCCATGCGCTGCCAGAACGGGACAGCCTCCCGCGGATCATAACCGGCCATGGCCATGAAAACAAGGCCTAATTTATCGGCCTCAGACTCTTGATTACGCCCATACTTTAGCAGGCCCAGTTGTGAACCGACCCCATACACAGACTTAATAAGGTTGGAGGTAACGCCTGGCTGTGCCCCTGCTAGTGCAGAGAGTGTTTGCCCACCGAACTGCTGTGCCAGCGCCTGGCTCATACGCTCGTTACCGTGTTTGGCAATGGCATGGGCTATTTCGTGACCCATTACCACGGCAAGACCTGTTTCATTTTGTGCCACTGGCAAAAGACCGGAATATACCACGGTTTTACCGCCAGCCATCGCGAAAGCGTTTACCTGGTCGTCCTGCACCAGGTTAAATTCCCAGTCAAAGCCTGCCAGTTCATCCTTCATGTTATTAGCAGCCATGTACTGTTCCACGGCACGCTGTATGCGCTGCCCCACCCGCTTTACCATGGCCGTAGCCTGTGCATCTCTAGAAAGTTGGTGTTCACTCAAGAACTGCCGGTAAGCGGCATAACTCTGCTGCTGCATTTCTGCGTCAGACACTAAACTAAGCTGTCGGCGTCCTGTGATGGGTACTGTCGTACAGGCAACCATCATAACCGCAGCTACAGCGAAAGCAACTATTTTCTTATACATTGTCATAGATTTTTAGTGATGTGAGAATGATTTCAAATTTTGAACCATTTTCAATCAGACTCAAATATAATACATTTTAAATTTGTAAAACGCTATACTTTTGAGCCAGATAAAGGATAATCCTCTCAATCTGGTTTAAAAAACAAGCGCATATAATTGCACCGTTTATACGTCTGCTACGCTATAAAATGTTATTAACAGCCGCTGGTGGCAATAATGGAAAAGCCAGCGGGTAAAACCTAAATAAAAAGGCACAGTATATGCGGGATGCACAAAAGAAAAAATGGTGAAGTTTTTTATCAAATTCACTATCCAGCAACATTAGAAACCCTAATTTTGGAGAACAGAACATCGACCTACACCCCTTATGAAAATATTAGCCATTGGCAGAAACTACGCAGAACATATCGCTGAACTGAAAAACGAAGTGCCGGAGGAGCCTGTCATTTTTTTCAAGCCTGATACGGCCATCCTCCGTAACAATGAACCGTTTTACTACCCGGAATACACCAACGATGTACACTATGAGGCAGAGCTGATTCTGCGCATCAGCCGGGAGGGTAAGAACATCGACAAAAAATTTGCACACAAATATTATGACTCCATCGGCCTTGGAATAGATTTCACGGCACGCGACTTGCAGTCGAAAGCAAAGGCGAAGGGATTGCCCTGGGCTTTGGCGAAAGGTTTTAACGGCTCCGCTCCTATCTCGGACTTTATGCCGCTAAACCAGTTCCCCGACCTGCAGAACATTAACTTTAAACTAGAGGTAAATGGCGAGACAAAGCAGCAGGGTAATTCTAAAATGATGCTGAACACGTTTGATGACATCATCGCCTACATTTCACGATTTATAACACTAAAAACAGGAGACATTATTTTTACAGGCACACCTGCAGGTGTAGGCCCAGTACAGATAGGAGACAGATTAGAAGGGTATGTTGAAGATAAAAAATTACTTGATTTCGAAGTTAAATAAAAAGCGGCTCTCGCTCGCATTGCTTTCCTTTATTACCACATTCGGTGCGGCAGCACAGATAGCCCCACAGCCAGGATACTTTTTGTTCCCGATAAAACCGGGAGAGCGCAATTACCTTTCAGGTACAATGGGTGAGATACGTTCCAACCACTTCCATGGGGGGCTTGATATCAAAACCGAACAGCGTATCGGGCTTCCGGTGCATGCTGCTGCAGATGGGTATGTTTCACGTGTAAAGCAGTCAACCTACGGGTATGGCAACATCATTTACGTGACGCACCCGAATGGCCTTGTCACGACTTATGCCCACCTTTCTGCTTACAATGAGCCACTGGCTGCTTTTATGTTGCAGAAGCAGTATGAGAAGAAGGCCTTTGACCTTGAGCTTTTCCCGGAACCGAACCAGTTTCCGGTAAAGCAGGGCGATGTGATTGGCTTGTCCGGCAACACCGGAGGCTCAGGTGGCCCGCACCTGCACTTCGAAATCCGGGACACAGAGGACCGCTTGTACAACCCGTTGAAGTATAAATTTCAGGAAGTGCTGGATACGACACCTCCCGAAATCTATAGCCTGGGTATAACGCCCCTGAACATCCATACCCGCATCAACAATGAGTTTAGCCGTGTGGAGTATCGTACAAAGGAGAAAAACAACGACTTTACCATTGCCGATACTGTTTTCGCCAACGGGCTGCTTGGGCTGGAACTGCAGACAATAGATAGGCTGGACGGTGCTGATAACAAAAACGGCACACAGGAGGTAACGCTGTACGTAAACGGAAAGCAGGTTTACACCCATTACATCGACCAGGTGCCGTTTGAGTTGTCGCGGCAGGTATCGCAGCATATTAATTACAACATGTATAAGCGTCAAGGGCGCACTTTCCAGAAAGCCTTTATAGATTATGGTAACGACCTGCCGCTGTACAAGGCCAACGAGCGCCAGGGTAAGCTGAGTGTGCACCCGGACTCTACGTACCAGGTAAAACTGGTGGCGCGTGACTCTTACGATAATACCTCCACCCTGAGTTTCGTGGTACAGGGGCAGCAGCCAACCTTCACGAAGACACTGTCTAATAAAGTAAAAAAGCCTTCGCTTGATTATGAGCTTATTGGTAATGTACTGAAGGTGAGTGCCGGCGACACCAGCAGCACACCACAGAATATTGAACTGCTGAAAGGCGGAAAGACGCTCCTGCTGGTACCAAGTTATATGAAGGAGAATCACTCCGTAGGTCTGTTCGATTTGCGCGCCGGCCTGCCAGACTCCATGCGTTTCTGTGGTGTTACGGTGCCGTTCAATTTCCAGAAACTGGTACCGCCCGGGCAGGATGTAACTGTTACTAACAACTACCTGAGAGTACAGTTCAACCAGCAGTCTCTGTACGACACGTTATACCTGCAGACACAGCTGGACCAAGGTGTATATTCGATAGGAGACTTCTTCACGCCCCTGCACCAGGCCATGACGGTAACGATAAAACCTGATACCGCTGACGTGAAAGACAGGTCAAAAGCAGCTGTTTACTTTTTAGGCACGGGGCGCAGCAAAGGCTATGTAGGAGGCGCCTGGAATGAGAACAACACCATTACGTTTACCACCAAAAACATGGGTAAGTACAAGGTGCTGGAAGACACAAAAAAGCCTTATATCAGGCTGGTGAGCAAGAACCGTAACCAGATCCGATTCAAGATTTCAGACGACCTGTCAGGGCTTCGTTCTTATAACGCCTACTTGAACGGAGAGTGGCTGCTGATGAAGTATGAGCATAAAACTGCCACTATCTGGTCTGAAAAGTTGGATAATAACATACCTTTGTCTGGTGAAGTTGTATTGAAGGTGAAGGACAATGCCGGCAACGAAGCCACCTATACTACCACCATCTGATAAACGTATGGAACTGAACATCGGAGACAAAGCCCCTGAATTTGAGGGAAAAGACCAGAACGGAAAAACCGTTAAGTTAAGCGACTACCGAGGCAAAAAAGTAATCCTGTATTTTTACCCGAAGGACAATACCCCTGGCTGCACCGCCCAGGCCTGCAACCTCCGCGACAATTACAGCGACCTGCAGCAGGAAGGCTACGAAGTGATTGGAGTAAGCACAGACGATGAGAAGTCGCACCATAATTTCATCTCCAAGTTTGAGCTGCCGTTCACGCTGATAGCCGACACAGACAAGCAGATTGTGGAGCAGTACGGAGTGTGGCAGGAGAAGTCGATGTACGGCCGTAAGTATATGGGCACCATGCGCTTTACGTTTGTGATAGATGAGAACGGGGTGATTCAGGACATCATCCGGAAAGTAAAAACAAAAGAACATACTGGCCAGATTTTGGCGAAGTAAGCAGATTGCAAAACGCAGCTGCCCGACCGGGCAGCTGCGTTTTGCGTATTTATAAAAAGCTACAGCAATATGCTGGCAAAAGGCTGGTCCTGCAATCTGGCAACCACACGAGAAGCCTCTAAATTTCCTAACAAAAGCCTTAAAAAGCTGTGATTCTCGTAGTATTACTTGTATCACACTACATATTTGTTTAATATTCCCAATTATTAACTAATAATTCTATTGAAAGTGAATCCACACAACAAGAGCATTGATGAACTAAAGGAAGTTGCAGCACAAGTGCGCCGCGACATCGTGCGCATGGTACACGCCGTTAACTCCGGCCACCCTGGCGGTTCCCTGGGCTGCACCGATTACTTTGTATCGCTGTACTTCAAGGTAATGAACTACAGCACTGATTTTAAAATGAATGGTGAAGGCGAAGACCTTTTCTTCCTGTCAAACGGCCACATCTCGCCTGTTTTTTACAGCACCCTGGCCCGCGCAGGCTTCTTTGAACCAAAAGAACTCGCCACGTTCCGCAAGTTAAACTCTCGGTTACAGGGCCACCCTGCCACAGAAGAAGGTTTGCCAGGTATCCGCGTAGCTTCGGGCTCATTGGGCCAGGGCATGTCTGTTGCTATTGGTGCCGCCCAGGCGAAGAAACTGAACAAGGATAATAGCCTTGTTTATCTGCTAATGGGTGACGGTGAACTGCAGGAAGGTCAGGTATGGGAGGCAACAATGTATGCCGGTGGTAAAAAAGTAGACAACCTGATTGCAACTGTAGACAGAAACGGCCAGCAAATAGACGGCTCCACAAAAGAAGTAATGCCGCTGGGTGACCTGCGCGCTAAGTTTGAGGCTTTCGGATGGAATGTGATGGAGGCAAACGGAAACAGCTTCGAATCACTGCTGCCAACTTTAGACCAGGCAAAAGCCGCTACAGGCAAAGGAAAACCTATCATGATCCTGATGGACACAGAGATGGGGTATGGCGTAGACTTCATGATGGGCTCGCACAAATGGCATGGCGTAGCACCAAACGATGAGCAGCTGGAAATTGCCCTGCAGCAGTTAGCTGTAAACGAAGCCGCTGACTACTAAAAAATACAGAG
Source organism: Pontibacter pamirensis (assembly GCF_010015475.1). GTDB lineage: Bacteria > Bacteroidota > Bacteroidia > Cytophagales > Hymenobacteraceae > Pontibacter > Pontibacter pamirensis. Next base: position 50,002 of record NZ_SSNI01000037.1, on the reverse strand, counting down.
CAATGCAGGATTTTGTGCTGCGTTGTGCTGTCTCTTTCTGATACCCGACTCGTTTTAGTACCCGCTAACATGGCCCCTTGGCGTTATATTTTCGCAGCATTAACCTTATTGCTGATACTTACGGCAAGCAGCAGCGTGTTAGGCCAGGAGAAGCAGGAGCAGCCTACAACAAGGATTCTGTTCCTGCTGGACGCTTCAGGAAGTATGCTGGCCAAATGGGAAAGCAGTGACCGTATGACGGTTGCCAAAAACCTGCTCGCCCACCTCGTAGACTCGCTGGAGCGCTACGACAATGTAGAGGTGGCGCTGCGGGTGTATGGGCATCAGTTTGGCCGTGAGCGCAACGATTGCAAAGACACGCGACTGGAAGTGCCGTTTTCTGAAAACAGCACGGCGGCCATCCAGAAGAAGTTGACAGAGATCATACCGCGCGGCAATACGCCGATAACATATTCGCTTCAGCAGTCGGCTGAGGATTTTCCGGAAGATAAAGCGCGCAACGTCATTATTCTGATTACAGATGGACTGGAGTCTTGTGGCGGTGACCCATGCGCCATGTCGCTGGCCCTGCAGAAGAAGCGTATTTTCCTGCGCCCATTTGTAATAGGCATTGGCATTGACCCGGAGTATGAGAAACAGCTTAGCTGCATTGGCCAGTATTTTAATGCTGCCGACGTGCAGACCTTCGAAACGGTGCTGACAGAGATTGTGACTCAGGCGCTGAGTCAGACAACAGTGAGCGTGGAACTACTGAATGAGCAGGGACAGGCGGTGGAGAGCGACGTGAACATGACGTTCCTCAACTCCCTGACCGGGCAACCAGAGTATAACTACGTACACTACCAAAGCGGTGAGGGGAAAGCCGACATGCTGGACATTGACGCCCTGCTACCTTACGACTTGGTGGTGAACACGACACCTGCTGTTGTGGAACGCAATATCAGCATCAGGCCCGGCAAGCACAATGTCATAAAAGTAAAGTCGCCGCAGGGTGTACTAAACCTGAAGCAGGATGGACCTTCCCCTTATGGTCAGTTGAGCGCTATCGTAAGGCCGCATGAAAAGGAGCAGACACTCCATGTGCAGCAGTTCGGGGAGAAGCACAGGTACCTGGCGGGAATGTATGACCTGGAGATTCTGACCATGCCACGTATCTACCTGAAAGGGGTAGAACTGAAGCAGGGGCAAACACATACAGTCTCTATACCGCCGCCGGGGCAGCTGGCAATCCCTTCGCAGATGAAAGGCTTTGGCAGCGTATACCTGATGGAAGAAAACGGCAGGCAGCGCTGGCTTTACAACCTGCCGGAAAATAACAGCAAAATAACGATGGCTTTGCAGCCGGGGAATTATAGATTAGTTTACCGCATGAAAACAGCCCAGGCGAGTAAATTCACTGATGTAAGAGATTTTACTATCAGATCGGGCGCAACTACAACCGTAAAAATATTCAACAGATAGATGAAAGAATACAAGTATACTGAGAAAAAAGACACACGCTCTGGTTTTGGAGCTGGTTTGCTTGAGCTTGGCCGCACAAATCCCAATGTTGTAGCCCTTTGTGCCGACTTAGTAGGCTCACTTAAAATGGCCGATTTTATTAAGGAGAACCCAGAGCGTTTCTTCCAGATTGGTATCGCCGAAGCCAACATGATGGGCATTGCTGCCGGTCTTACTATTGGTGGTAAAATTCCATTTACTGGTACGTTTGCCAATTTCTCTACTGGCCGCGTGTACGACCAGATCCGACAGTCTATTGCCTACTCAGGCAAAAACGTAAAGATCTGCGCCTCCCATGCTGGCTTAACGCTGGGTGAAGACGGTGCCACGCACCAGATCCTGGAGGACATCGGCATGATGAAAATGCTACCGCACATGACGGTTATTAACCCCTGCGACTATAACCAGACAAAAGCTGCCACCATGGCTATTGCTGATTACGAAGGACCTGTGTACCTGCGTTTTGGCCGACCGGTAATTCCTATTTTTACGGACCCAAACCAGAAGTTTGAAATAGGCAAAGCCTGGATGGTGAATGAAGGAACTGATGTCAGTATCTTCGCAACAGGCCACATGGTTTGGAAAGCGATTTTAGCTGGGCATATACTGGCTGAGAAAGGCATTTCTGCCGAAATCATCAACATCCACACCATCAAACCACTCGACGAAGAAGCTATCCTGAAATCAGTGGCTAAAACCAAATGCGTGGTAAGCGCCGAAGAACATAACCGCCTGGGTGGCCTTGGCGACAGCATTGCCCAGGTGCTGGTAAAAAACATACCGCTTCCGATGGAGTATGTAGCCGTGAACGATACCTTCGGTGAGTCCGGAACACCTGAAGAACTGATGGAGAAATATGGTTTAACAGAAAACGATATTGTGGAAGCTGCTCAGCGTGCTATCAGCAGAAAGCAAGCGTAAGCATAATCAGAAACATTTTTTATAAAGAGGCTGTGCTGATGTAGTACAGCCTCTTTATATTTAGAGTATGTTTGATAAACATGCTCTCATCTAATCCTGCATCTGGCTGCGGCTCCGTGATTTTGTAAAGTGGAAGACAAAGAGCTTTTAGAAAAATTCGCCCAACCTGAGAGCCGCAACATGGCTTTTAACCAGCTTGTCCGGAAGTACCAGCAGAAAGTGTACTGGCACATCCGCAAGATGGTGATCGACCATGACGATACCGATGACCTTACCCAGGAAGTATTTGTTAAAATATGGAAGAACCTGGAGAACTTCCGGAACGACGCCCAACTCTATACCTGGATTTATCGCATTGCCACCAACGAGTGCCTCTCGTTCCTGTCCAGCAAAAAAAGAAAGTTCTTTCTGCCTCTGAATGACGTCACTGCTGAGTTAATGGAGAAGATAGAATCCTCCCCCGACATTGCCGGTGACGAGGTACAGCTAAAGCTGCAGAAAGCGATACTAAAGCTGCCCGATAAACAGCGCCTCGTGTTCAACATGAAGTATTTTGATGAAATGAAGTATGAGGAAATGTCCGAAATACTGGGAACATCCGTAGGTGCCTTGAAAGCTTCGTATCACATTGCCGTTAAAAAAATTGAAGAATATCTGAAACAGGATTAAACTATAACCTGAGTTTTCTATCTAACAAAAAGAAGACGAGGAACATGATGATGAAGGATATGAAATTAAGTGACATCCCAAAGCGCAATGTGCACCAGGTACCGGAGAAATACTTCGACCGCCTGCCGATGCAGATTATGGAGCGCACCGCTGCCCGTGAGCAGGTAACTGCTGCGCGGTCAACGCCATGGTGGCAACCGGTACGGTATGCGATAGCTCCGCTTATCCTGCTGCTTCTGTTTGTGGGTGTTTACTTTTTCAGCATGCAGCAGGAGCAACAGGTGCTACCTGTTAACATCGCCTCGCTTACAAACGATGAGATCATGAATTATCTCAACACTTATGCCCAGGTAGAGACCGCAGACTTCGAAGAGTATTCTGTAGCAGATCAAGAACTTACGGCAGAGTTTTTGAATGTAAGTGCTACTACTGCTGAAGAAGAACTGGAATACTACCGAATTAATGATATAGACTATTAAACCACCCATGAAACAATACCTTGTACTATTCATCCTTATCTGTGCCTTCACCTTTAGTGGCACCGCTGCCCTGTCGCAAGACAGACACACACACAGCGAACGGAAGGAAAATGTGGAGGCCGCGAAGATTGCTTTTCTCACAGACAAAATGGGTCTGACGCCAGAGCAGTCGCAGAAGTTCTGGCCACTTTACAATGAACATGAAGCCAAGCGACGTGCGCTTGTGAAAGGCTACCGCATCAATTTCAGGCAAAACATTGATGAACTGACAGACGCACAGGTTGAAGCCCGTGTATCTAAAATATTTGACCTGAAAGAAAAGGAACTGGCCCTGGACAAAGAATATGCGAGCATTTACCAGAACGTAATCTCTGTAAAGCAATTAGTTAAGCTTTACCGTGGCGAACGTGAGTTCACAAAACTGCTGCTTAAGCGCTTGGACCATAAAAATGAGAACCAGTAACCTAATAAATCAATAAAAGAAGGCGCGACTTGAGAGTCGCGCCTTCTTTTATTTTGTCCTATCAAGCTTAGTTCAGGTATTCTTCTGTTCCGCAATCCACTCTTCCATTTTCTTTTCCAGCACGGCAAGCGGCATCACCCCGCCTTTCAGAATTTCGTCGTGAAAGGCACTGATGCTGAATTTGTCGCCCAGCTCCTGCTCTGCCCGCTGGCGTAGTTCTTTTATCTTCAGCTCCCCTATCTTATAGCTTAGGGCCTGACCCGGTATGGCCATATAGCGTTCTATTTCGGCTACGGCTGCTTCCCGGCTTGTCAGCTCATTGTCCAGCGAGTACTGTATGGCTTGCTCCCGGGTCCAGCCTTTGGCGTGCATTCCCACATCCACTACTAACCGGATGGCACGGTGCATCTCATCGCTTAGGCGGCCAAAGTACTGATATGGGTCTGTATACAGGCCGAGTTCTCTGCCAAGGCTCTCGGAGTACAGTGCCCAGCCTTCGCCAAATGCGCCATACCAGGCATACTGCCTGAACCTGGGGAGCCCCTCCTGCTCCTGCTGTATCGAAATCTGGTAATGATGGCCTGGAATAGCCTCATGCAGGAACAAAGACTCCATTCCTACCACATTATAAGTGCTTGCATCCAGAATAGGCACATAAAAAATGCCCGGCCGGGAGCCATCCGGTGCCGGCGGGTTATACTCCGCACTTGCAGATGCCGCCCGGAACGCCTCCGTCTGCCGCACCTCAAACTTAGACTCGGGAGTTATCCCAAAGAGCTTATCCAGCTGTGGCTGCATACGCTGCTCCACCTGGCGATAAGCGCTTAGTACCTCTTCCGGCGTTTCAAACGGAGTGAATTTTGGGTTATCATTTACGTACTGGAAAAACTCATTCAAGGTACCTTTAAAACCTACCTGCTCTTTCACCTTTTCCATTTCGCTGCGGATGCGTGCCACTTCCTGCTGCCCGATATCAAATATCTGGTCTGGCGTCATGTCAGTAGTAGTCCAGTAGCGCACCAGAAATTTATAATACTCGTCTCCTCCCTTTATGCCACTGATGCCGGTGCTGCTGCGACTTGCAGGCAAGTATTCCTGCTGCATAAAGTCATACAGCTTTTGGTAAGTTGGTATTATCTCTTCCTGTATAGCTTTGGTATAAGCCTGGCGGATACTGTCTTTCTGTGCAGGAGTAAATGTTTCGGGCAGTTTTTCTACGGGTGCCCAGAAAATAGTTTTTGTCGGGTCGTCTACCACCATGGCCTGCAGCTGTGGCATTACCTTTAAAGTAAGTGCACGCGGCAGTATAATACCCATGCTCATCCCTCTGCGCATATTCGCGACAGCGGTGTCTCCCCATACAGAAAAGCCTTTGATCCGGCCCAGAAAGTCTTGGTAGTCTTCCGGCGTGTTAAAAGGCTGATTGCTGGAGCCGGAGCCAAGTTGCGCCATCGTAATCGGAAGTCCCCAGAACTGGTTCAGCGGTAGCAGCTCAGAAGGCTGCTCCAGCCCCTCCAGCGACATCTGCATCTCATACTTAAAGATATCGTAGCTAACCTGCTCCTGTGCACTGAGCCCGCTGCGGTCTATCTGGTTAATCTGATCAAGGTAGCTCTGGTATAACTGGCGCACACGCGCTGTATGTTCCTGGCTCAGGTCGTTCGGCAGCTGGTCATTGTACCTGGCGTCGGCGATGGCAGTAGCCTCCAAAGGGAACAGCTTCAGCCGTTCTTCAAAATAATTTTCAAACAGCTGGCTCAGGTTCTGGCCAGCCTGCACAGCCTCCGTGCGCTGCTCCTGCTCCGACGTGCGGGTACAGCTTGCAGTAATTAACATCGCTGCGGCAAGGGCTGCACAAAAGGTTAGTTGATGCGTATTCATTCGTCAGTGGTTTGAGTTCATACTTCAAGATAAAGCATTACTGGTGAATAAAGAATTATGAATGCTGAAATATGAATTTGATGCAGGTAAGCACACATTTTCTTAGCGCCTTGTATACCTCATCCTCAAATAAAAAAGGTGAAGCTATTTGCCTCACCTCCTCTGATGTTTCTTGTATAGAATACTTCTGCTATTGCCTTTCTATATCCCTCACAAGCTAAAAGCAGAAACCAACTCATAGTTTAACTTTGAAGCTAATAAGCCTCCAGCAGAAACTGAATATCATCACCAGGCTTAAACTCCATTGGTTTCTCACCCTGCAAAAACACGCGTGCAGCAAGCGGTCCTTTCAAAGAGATTTTATCACCAGTGATGCGCAGCATGCTGCCTTCGCGCAGGCCAATTACAGGTTGGCGGTTGTGGTGGTGGAATTCAGCAATACGTGTTTCGCGGGTCTCGCCCATATGCTGCGAGTCCTCCACCGGGTCCTGGTAATGCGGGTTAATGTTGAAGGGCACCAGTTGCAGCGCATCAAATGTCTTTACATGCACAATCGGCATATCGTTGGTAGTGCCGATGGACTTACCGGCTACGTTTGTGCCCGCACTAGTGCCCATGTAGGGCATACCTTTTTGTACCCGCTCCTGCAGGGGCTTCACCAACTGATTCGCATACAGGTTACGAAGCAACACAAAGGTGTTACCGCCGCCGATAAAGACAGCTTCTGCCTCATTTACCGCCTTTACCGCATCGTCATATTCATGAACGCCTGTTACGCGAATGTCCCATTTCTCAAACGCCTCCCGCGCCTTGGCTGTGTAATCTTTATGGGATATGCCGCCCGGGCGGGCGTAAGGAATGAAGAGCAAGCTTGATTTGCCTGCTAAAAGGGATTTCACTTCCTCTTCTGCATGCTCCAGGTAGCCGGTGCCGTAGGTGGTAGAAGTGCTTATTAAAAGTAGATTCTCAAAAACTTGATTTTTGCTCATGCTCAAAGTTAGAAAAAAATAAAACGAGTGGATGAGCTTATACTGCAACATTATTTCACCCATCCGCTTTATTCAAATTCATAACTCAGAATGCATGCCTTCTATAAACTATTCCTTTCTGATAAGAGACAGCTTAAGCTTAATGGTTTCGAGGTAAGGCTCGAGGTGGGTGTAGCTGGTGAGCGCCCGAATAAGGCCAATGCTCTTCAGGTCATAGAGAAACCAAATCTCCACATAAAAATCGTGCAGCCAGTAGAGATCTATTTTGCACCAGCCCTGTATGCGGTGGTGCAGGTAGTGGCCCTGGTCCAGCACAAGCTCTGCCTGCAGGTGCGGCGGAAGCTCATTAAATTCTTCAGCACTAATCATCCTTCTTCCTACTCTTTTGCTACCCAATATAGTAAAAAAGGCTGCGCGCGGCAGCCTTGTAGATTTAACGATAAATTTCTGATTTTGGTCTAATTCAGGTGAAGGGTGTACATTTCAAAGCGCCCGGAGGCAAAGCTCCAATGCGACGGAGACGGGTGAATCTCTATGCCATCCTCATCCATAATCGTGACAGCAAACCCTTCGCCCTGGTTCAGGGGCTCCGTAAAATGCTTCACAGGATACACCTTTCCTTCCTCTATCCACTCTTCCGGTTCAAAGGCAGGCATGGACGCGTCTACGCATTTTGCATAAACAGCCATATAGCTTGGGGGTACAAATAAATTAACCATAATAGAATAACTTTCCAGTAAGATAAATAATTCCTGTTAATCAGGACACCGAGCACAATTAAATATTTTCGATGCTATTGGTATAAAGGCAAAAGACATGCCTTGTTTAAATAAAAACAAAAAACATGAGTTATACTAAACTTTAACTAAAAAAAGACAGGCAAAGTGACAGGGTTATTCTCTTAATGACAGCTTATTTCCGTTGTGCTTCGTACGTTATAGCCAAAGCTATATCCCGACCTTAAATCATCATTGCGTATGGAGGCATCTAAGAGCAGTTATTTTTCAGGCAACAGGCAAACTTTCGCCGTAGCGCCCCAGGTGTGGGGCCTCAAAACTATATTCGTAAATTTATTTTTTATCGCTGAACCGGATGGCACCTGGGTATTGGTAGATGCTGGTGTGCCAGGCTGCGCCCATAAGATAAAGAGAGCAGCAGAAGAAATATTTGGCGAAGATGCCAGACCAAAGGCTATTGTGCTCACCCACGGTCACTTTGACCATATAGGCGCTGTAAAAGACTTAGCAGAGGAATGGGATGTGCCAGTGTACGCCCATCCCCTGGAGTTGCCTTACCTGACCGGGCGGTCCAGTTATCCGCCACCTGATTCCAGCGTGGGCGGCGGCGGCATGGCGTATATGGCCTTTGCCTATCCAAAAAAACCTATCAACATCACAAATTATGTAGAGCTGCTTCCTCCGGATGGATCTGTGCCCGGCCTCACGGGCTGGCACTGGATTCATACACCTGGTCACACCCCCGGCCATGTGTCTTTGTTCCGGGAAGAAGACCGTGTTTTAGTTGCAGGAGACGCTTTCACGACGCGTGATGCAGAATCGGCGATAGCGGTGATGACGGAGAAGCGGGAAGTACATGGTCCTCCGGCTTATTTCACTCCTGACTGGGCTGCGGCTCATCGTTCTGTAGATGCTCTGGCCAGCCTCAATCCTAAAATAGCTGCATCAGGTCATGGTATGCCTATGAAGGGCGAAGAATTACGCAGAGGATTAGAAAACCTTGTGAAGAACTTCTGGGTAATAGCGGTGCCAACCAAAGGGCGCTATGTACATGAGCCTGCTGTAGCCGATGAGCGCGGGGTGATATCAGTGCCGCCACAGGTGGGTAGCTCAATGCCAAAGTTAATGGCGATAGCAGGTGCTCTCACACTGGCAGGATTTGCCTACTCCGCCATTAACAGGCGCAGCAAGCAAAACAGCCATTTAAAGAAGGACAGGCCTCTACCCCATAACCGCGTAGCGTCAGGCCTGCCTCCTACCGTGAACCCAGACTATGACGATCCGACAATCCATACCAATAATTATCCATGAAAAGCAGAACGGCCAGAAGAGAAAACTTCTGGCCGTTACTTTATCGTTTACTCTCGTAAATTACTTGCTCTTGCTGTTCTTTCTTCCGGAGCCGCTTTTATTACCGCCGCCATCTTGCTTGTTCACGGTGGCCCAGGCTCTCTTTTCAGCTTCCTCGTGGCTGACACCTTTCTCCTCGTAACTATCTTCAATATGTTGTGCTTTCCGCTTTTGCTTGTCTGTATAAGCAGACTTATCTCCTTGTGACATCTTTTCCTCCTTTTGTTTAATGAAACATAGTATTCGGGAACATTTCGTTCCTGCTCTTTTTACGAAAAAAATTCAACAGAATGGTGAAAAGAGAAAGAAACCCTGCGTAGGAGGTCTCAAAGTATACTGCAGCCCTGGTTATCTTTCTTTTAATTTCAGAACCTATACCTATGCAAGCAGTTTGAAGCTATAGCAGATTACACCGTCGCTGTTGCGTCTCACCAAGAACTTACCTGAAAAGACACAGCATGGGCGGTTTTGTCTCAATTTGTAATTTTATACCTTCCATAAATAAAAGGTCATTGTTCATTAAACAACGTAATCAATTGATACCAAGCATATTTAACTGGAGTGGCGGCAAAGACTCGTCACTGTGCCTGCACCATGTGCTGCAGGGCAATAAATACAAAGTAAAAAAACTGCTTACCACCCTGAGTGGCCCTACCCAGCGCGTGAGCATGCACGGTGTGCGGCAGGAGTTATTGCAGCAACAGGCTCAAAGCATTGGTCTGCCATTGCAGCAGATTTTCCTGCCTGAGCATGCCAGTATGAGCACTTACGATGAAATAATGGAAAGCAGCATGCGCAGGCAACAGCAGCAAGGTATAACGCATGCTATTTTTGGGGATATCAACTTAGAAGACCTTCGCGCCTACAGAGAGAAGCAACTGGAAAAGGTATACCTTCAGGCTGTCTTCCCGCTATGGAACAGACCGACGAAAGAACTGGTACAGGAGTTTCTGCAGTTGGGTTTTAAAGCCGTGGTGGTTTGTGTGAACGAGCGTTTGCTTGATGCATCTTTTGCCGGCAGGCGTCTGGATAATACCTTTCTGCAGGATTTACCAGCAAACGTAGACGCTGCCGGCGAGAATGGCGAATTCCACACGTTTGTTTATGACGGGCCCATCTTCCATCAACCTGTTCCCTACACGCTAGGTGAAACCGTGCGCAAAACCTACGCTCCTGCTGCTGCCCCTGACGACGAGTGTTTCAAGCAGGTAGAAAAGCCGGTTTTTGACAACGCCTTCTGGTTCCGGGATCTGCTCCCGGCGTAGCTAGCCTGCAAAATGCCTTTCCGAAGCAGAAAGCCGGTGTACCCAAATTGATGTATACAAATTGATAACAATGTAGTATACACCTAGATAAAAGCATAAATCCATGGAACAGGTAAAGTATGATTTCAGCGGAAAAGTGGTACTGATTACGGGTGGCACCTCCGGCATTGGTTTAGCGACAGCACTGCTTTTTGCAGAGGCAAATGCAAAAGTAATCATCACGGGCAGAGATGCTGCAAAAGGCGAGGCAGCCATTTCATCTTTAAGAGCTTTGATAAAGGAGCCTCGCTTTATTAAAACCGACAACAGTGAACCTGAATCAATCCTGGCCCTTTTCCAGAAAATCATGGCCGAATTTGGCAGGTTAGATGTGGCTGTAAACAATGCGGCAAACGAAAAAGGAGTAGGCAAGCTGCTGCATGAATTTGAACCCGATGAGTTTTCAATGGCGATGAATGCCAACCTGCAGGGGGTATGGCTTTGCATGCAGCAGGAAATCAGGATAATGCTGGCGCAGCAGCCATCGGGTGGCGCCATTGTCAATGTATCCAGCATCAACGGGCTGGGAGGCGCGCCGGGCGGAGCACTGTATTCTGCAGCAAAAGCGGGCGTAATCGCTTTAACTAAATCTGCTGCGCAAGAGCTAGCCATGGCCAACATCAGGGTAAATGTGCTGGCACCGGGAGCCCATCAAACACCTATGCTGCAAGGGGTAATGGAAGGCCAGGCCGGAGGCGATCCACAGAAACTGGAGCAGATAAAGCAAATGTACCTTTCCTTGATACCCCAAAAACGCATTGCAGCACCTTCTGAAGCCGCTGCCGCCATTGCCTGGCTTTGTTCCGAAAGCTCCAGTTATGTTACAGGCCATACCCTTATTGTTGATGGTGGTATGAGTGCGATGGTGCGGTAATGGCATTTGTTAAAGTAATTCTTCTGTTTCTTCCAACCTCTTCCTTTAGATAAGCAACTATAACTTCAGGACCTGAATCAATGTACTTTTTTTTGTTTTAGTTGATAAGTCATTTATCAAAACTGAATTCGATTAAAGACCAAATCCAACTTTTATCATACATCATAACTATTTCAAAAATTTATTTCACTTAAAGTTGTTATTATAAATAGGGGAATTCATATATTTGTTTAAATATATCTCTTGTGAGAACGGTTCACTAAACTCTCAAATTGAAATTCTCTATGAAAAAGCTCTTGTGTTCCCTCCTGTTCTGTTTGGCTATAGCTGTCACAAGTCAGGCACAATCCTCAACTGACGTCGTAGACATCATTGAAGAGGGCATTCGTTTGTATGAAGAAGGCAATTACAAAGCCGCCATAGAGCAGCACAAAGAGGCACTAAAATTAGATGCAAAAAACCCGGAGGCAAACTATGAACTGGCACTTACTTATTTTGCTTTAAAGGACATGCCCAACGCCATCGCTTACAGCAACGCGGTTATCAAGACCAGAGTAGCAGAGCCTGAATTGAGAGCGCAGGCCCACGTGAACAAAGGCAGCGCGCTTGATGTGTCGGGTAAGCCTGAAAAAGCCATAAAAGAGTATTACAGAGCCATTAAGCTTGCTCCCAGACATCACCTGGCCTATTACAACCTCGGCCTGACGCATTACAACCAGAAGAATTACAAGGAAGCGGAGCAATACCTGACCAAAGCCCTTCAATTTAATCAGGGGCACGGCAGCAGCCATTTGTTGCTGGCTTATATTAAACAGGCGCAGAAGCAACGGGTACAAAGCCTGCTGGCACTCTACAACTTCCTGCTGCTGGAGCCAGCCTCAGAGAGAGCCCCGGCTGCATATGAGCTTCTGCAGCAAATGCAACAAGAGGGTGTTTCTAAGGGTAATGGGAATGCCATCAATATTACCGTTAGCGCAGACAAACTGGTCGACAACCCATTCTCGGCAGCTGAGTTGATGGTATCCATGACGCAGGCCTCTCACTCTATAGAAGCACAGGAAGTCAAAACGCCTGAGCAACTGTTTTATGAAAACACCGAGTCTTTCTTCAACATACTCGGTGAGTTGAGAGAAGAGAAGCAGGATTTCTGGTGGAGCTACTACGTTGAGTTTTTTCATGAGATGGCACTGGATAAAAATGTAGAAACATTCAGCTACTACATCAGCCAAAGCAAAAGCCCGGCGTCCCTAAACTGGCTGCAGAAACACCCGGAGAAAGTAGAGCAACTAACTTCCTGGTACAGGAACTACAAGCGGTAAGCGCAAACAAATAACGTCTGGCATGGCCGGGAGAAACAGAAGCAAAACAGGTTTCTGTCTCTTTCGGCCATTATTATTACCTTTGCCCTATGATTTCACAGAGGCAATTGTTTCTACAGCACGTAGCACAGACATCGGATTTTCCGTTGATGATTGAGATAGAGAAGGCGGAGGGCGTGTACATGTACGGCCAGGAGGGCCAACGCTACCTCGACCTGATTTCAGGTATCGGTGTGAGCAACGTGGGGCACCGCCACCCGCGTGTGCTGCAGGCCATACACGACCAACTGGACAAGTACATGCACCTGATGGTGTACGGCGAGTTTGTGCAGGCACCACAAGCACAGTTGGCCCACGCTCTCCACACCACACTGCCGAAGCAACTCAACAACACTTATTTTCTTAACTCAGGCACAGAGGCAGTAGAAGGAGCGCTTAAACTTGCAAAACGCTATACCGGCCGCACCGAGCTTATCTCCTGCTACAACGCCTACCATGGTTCCACGCAGGGAGCACTTTCCATGAATGGCAGTGAGAGCTTCAAGAATGCCTTCCGGCCGCTGCTTCCTGATGTGCGCCATATCCGCTATAACGCCATCGAAGACCTGGAGCAAATCACGAAGCGCACGGCCGCTGTGCTCATCGAAACAGTGCAGGGCGAAGCCGGAGTGCGTGTGCCGGAGAACAATTACCTGCAGCGCCTGCAAGAGCGCTGTAGCCAAACCGGTACCTTGCTGATACTCGATGAGATACAGTGTGGCTTTGGCCGCACCGGCACTTTCTGGGGCTTCGAACAATTTGGCATTGTGCCCGACATTCTGGTTTGCGCCAAAGGAATGGGTGGCGGTATGCCGATCGGGGCTTTCATAGCTCCTCAGGAAATTATGGCCGCCTTCAAAACGGATCCAATCCTAGGCCACTGCACTACGTTTGGGGGCCACCCGGTCAGTTGCGCAGCATCGCTGGCTACCCTGCAGGTGATACAGGAAGAAAAGCTAACTGCAGACGTACAGCAGAAGGCAGCGCTGTTCAGGCAATTGCTCGTGCACCCCCGCATCAAAGAAATCCGGAACTGCGGTTTATTAATGGCGGCGGAATTTGAGTCTTTCGAAGTGTTGAAGGCAGTGATTGACCGTGCTATTTTAAATGGTGTGCTTACCGATTGGTTCCTCTTCTGCGACAACTCCATGCGGATTGCGCCTCCCCTTGTTATTTCGGAGGCGCAGATAAGAGAAGCATGTGAAGTAATTCTGCGCTCTATTGATGAAGCTGTAGGAGCTTAATGTAACGAGCTGTTACAAGCCGATGCCTTACCCGACAGCAACTTCAGGAGAAAAGATGAACCGGACACAGCACCTCTGTTCCTGCTGTATCGTACATTAACAGTTTGATACCTGTCCGTCATCAAATTTTCACTCTAAATGACCACCGCCAGGAGCACTTGCACGTAAAAGCCGAAGCTGCACCTTAAGCCAAAGGTCCGCTCAATCAGGATATTATGGAAATAGCACTTGTGCTAACACTACTGGTCATTGCAGTGGTGCTTTTCGCTACTGAAAAACTCTCCGTTGAGATCGTGACGCTGATCATGCTCATCATACTGGCGAGCGCCCGCATCATTTCTCCCGAGGAGGCTTTTGCCGGCTTAAGCAGCGACTTCATTATCATCATTGCCTCTATTTTTATACTCAGTGCCGCCTTGCAGGAGACAGGTATTCTTGACTTTGCCGTAGTGCGGCTCGTGCGGCTGGCACACAAGAGCACTAATCTGATGCTGTTTATCGTGATGATGGTAACAGGCGTCGTTTCAGCCTTTATGAATAATACCACCGTTACGGCTATGTTTGTAACACCGCTTGTGGGTTTATCAAGGCGCACCAGCACAAGTGCTTCAAAGTTACTGATGCCCCTGGCATTTGCAGCCATTTTAGGTGGCACCTGCACGCTCATTGGCACCTCTACCAATGTGGCCGTGAGCGGTTACATTGCTAAATCAGGGCTCCCTCCTATCGGTCTTTTTGAGATATCAGGCATCGGCTTTGCCATTTTCCTGGTAGGTGTTATTTATATGATGACTATCGGGCAGCGCATGATGCCTGACCGTGGCGACCAGGAACTTACGGAGGAATACAAGCTTCAGAAGTACCTGTCCGAGATTGTGGTACTATTAGATTCACCCTTAGTTGGCCAGCTGGTGTTTGCCTCCGACCTCACCTCGCTGAACTTCCGGATTCTGAACATCATCCGGGGCGAAGACAACTTCCTCCCCGACTTCCGCACGCGCATTCAGGAAAAAGACGTACTGTTAGTAGAAGGAGATCTCGATAACCTGATAAAGGTGAAGGAAACGAAAGGGATCAAAATTATGGCGGATGTTATCCTGGCGGAAGACCTGCAGACAGAGGCTATCCGGCTGGCGGAGCTGCTGGTGGTCCGCCAGTCGAACCTCATCGGGAATACCGTAAAAGAAGTTAATTTCCTGCAACGCTATGGCTTGGTGGTGATAGCTATCTCCCGACACGGCGAAACACTGCGCACCAAGATCGGAAGTATTCAGCTACAGCTCGGCGACCTTTTATTAGTACAGGGCTCCTCCGAACGACTGAAGCAATTGCGTACCTCTAACAATGTGGCCCTATTGGGTGAGTTTGAGCCTATCCTGTTCAGGAAACGGAAAGGCATCATTGCTTTTTCCTGCTTTGCCGTAGCCATACTGCTGGGCACCCTAAAGATCCTCCCGCTTTCCATTGCCTTCCTGCTGGCTGCCATCTGCAGCATTCTCTTCCGCTGCATTAGTACCGAAAAAGCTTACTCCGCAATTGATTTTAAGCTGCTTATTCTGATTGGAGGTATGACGGCCTTTGGTACAGCCATGGAAAATTCCGGTGCAGCAGACTTTCTGGCAGAGGGCATAGTGGAGTTGCTGGGTTCACTGGGCAAAATGGCCGTGCTGTCAGGGTTCGTCATCCTGACTGTGCTACTGACGCAGCCTATGTCGAATGCGGCGGCGGCACTGGTGGTGGTACCGGTTGCGTTGCGGGCAGCTGTAGAAATGGGAGCAGACCCTCGGGCCTTTGCCATTGCCATTATGCTGGCAGCCTCCGTGTCGCTGGTTACGCCTTTCGAGCCTGCCTGTATTTTAGTGTATAGCCCAGGCAAATACAAGTTCTGGGACTTTATCCGGATTGGTTCGCCGCTAACACTGCTGCTGATAATAGTCATCCTTTTGCTGGTCCCGGTTTTCTGGCCAATGTAACAGCTTTGCGCCTGCAGCAGTAAGCATACATACATGTGATAAACATTAATATATGAAAAAGACGCTGTACCTATTAACTTTATCGCTGGCTGCTTATGCCTGCTCACCAGTAAATGAAGAAGTGCAGGATGAGTACGTGGAGGTAGCTCCCATTCCGGAGGCGCTTGACACGATCACTAGCACCAGGAAAGACGCTGTGCAAACAGACGAAAACGAAACGGACCCCACTTTGCCTATGCCCCAGCCCGTGATGCAACTACTCACAGAACAGTATGAAGGTTGGGAGAAGCCTACCCTGGCACAAGAAGCTTCTGCGCAGGCAGAGAATTATACGCAGGGCCCCATGATTGTGCGCGGCGACTTTAACGGAGATACTTACCAAGACTTAGCCTTGCAGCTAAGGCAGGGCAACAATGTTGTAATTGTAGCGGCCTTACAGGAAGATGAAGAAAATTATGAACTATACGAACTGAAACGGGACATCTTATTTAATGATCGGGGCACACTCAAGAGCCTCTACTATCTATACAGCATCGATCAGGGCGAAGAACTGCATCACGATGCAACAAACGAAGACATAGAGGCTCCACACGACGCTATAGCGGTAGGCGTTACAGGAGATACCAGCGTTTACCTGTTTCAGGATGGAGAATTTGAGGAATATACAATCGAATAGTAACCGTACTATACCTTACTCATATAAACAAGAGAGGCTGAGTAAAAGATTTACTCAGCCTCTCTTGTTATAGAGGAATGCGCCTGATGCCAGAAAACAGCAGGCACTTCATTTACGCCTGCACTAGCAGGTAAATTTTAAATAAGCATGTTTAGTAATTGAGAAAAGACTGTGCATCACGTTTGATGTTATCACGCCCCAGGCCATCTTTCACACCCATGGAGATCTTACGTACCAGCACCCCCACAATCGTTTTCTTAAACCCCAGCCTGCCAGCCATGTTAATGCAGAAGTCCATTTCACTTTCATCCACAATGCCGTCAGCCAGCATCATCTCCACCAAGTCATAAATCTGGTCGAAACGCTCAGAGTCATTTTCAGGCAACTGCGCCTCCATGCTGGCAGCGTTCGAAACAAGGTCGCGTACCTCTTCAGCTTTCATACCATGCTTTTTACCGATAGAAACGATGAAATTCATCTCTGTCGGATCCAGGTGCCCATCAATCTTAGCCAGCGCACTCAGGTTAGTGATGTGGCTCTTTACTCTCTTTGTTTCTTCGCTCTCAAAAAAACCGAACATATACTGCCTTTAAATTAATAATTAT
Organism: Pontibacter pamirensis; assembly: GCF_010015475.1. GTDB lineage: Bacteria > Bacteroidota > Bacteroidia > Cytophagales > Hymenobacteraceae > Pontibacter > Pontibacter pamirensis. The sequence continues at coordinate 32,979 of NZ_SSNI01000037.1, read as the reverse complement.
TTAATTGCTTTGATATTGTGCTAAAACTCTACTTTCTGCTAAATTTGCAGTCTTACGCGCACCGTGTAAGGATGTCGTGCAGAAAACACCTCAGGTTTCAGACCAGGTATTTCGATAATGCATACGATTTTCTATATTTTTAGTCGTGCTTTTGTGCCTTTTTTTATAAACAGACTTAAGCAGCTGACGTCACGAAAATTGCCTCCCCTCACTAAGCGTAATTTAGAGATTACTCACTTGATAATCAAGGATAAATATTTAAACTTAACACATCACTCTTCCATGAAAAAAATTGGCGTATTTACTTCAGGCGGTGATGCTCCTGGCATGAATGCCTGCATAAGAGCAATCGTAAGAACTGCTGTATATCATGGTATAGAAGTATACGGAATTCGTCGCGGGTATAATGGCATGATCAAGGGGGAGATCTCTAAATTAGAGTCTTACTCTGTGAGTAATATCATTCAGAAGGGAGGCACGATACTCCGGTCTGCCCGCAGCAAAGATTTCATGACCAAAGAAGGTCGTAAAACAGCGTATGAGCAGCTCCAGAAGTTAGGCATCGAAGGCCTCGTAGCAATTGGCGGGGACGGCACTTTTACAGGAGCCAACATATTTTTTGAGGAATACGGCTTGCCAACCATCGGTGCCCCCGGCACCATAGACAACGACCTGTACGGCACTGACTATACCATTGGCTACGACACCGCTGTAAACACAGCCTTAGATGCCATCGACAAAATCAGGGATACCGCTGACAGCCACGACCGCGTGTTCTTTATAGAAGTGATGGGCCGCGACTCAGGCTACATCGCCATACCATGTGCCATCGGTGGCGGTGCCGAGATCGTGATGATCCCGGAAACAGACACCAGCATAGACTATGTGGTAGACACCCTGCGTACCGGCTGGAGCCGCTCTAAGACATCGTTCATCGTGATAGTAGCCGAGGGAGACGCAGAAGGCAGCGCCACTGACGTAGCCAGCAAGGTACAGGAGGCACTGCCGCATATGGACGCCCGCGTAACCATATTGGGCCACGTGCAGCGTGGGGGCTCCCCTACCGCCGCCGACCGCATGCTGGCCAGCCAGCTGGGTATTGCCTGTGTGGAAGGCCTGATATCCGGACGCCAGAACGAGATGGCCGGTATCATTGACGGCAAACTGACCTATACCCCATTCATTGACACCATCACCAAAGACAAGCCCATCAATCCGGAGTTTATCAACATGGTAAATATCCTTTCTGTATAGCTTTTCGCAAAGCTTACTGCATTTTACTGTTTTATACTTCTGTGGCCAGCGCGCCCAGGAGTATAAAATAATTCCCCTCCTGTTCTGAGCCCTGAATAATAACATAAATCCTTGTTCGTAAAGGATTTATTCTCAAACATTCCTTTTTATCTATCCATATTGATATTATTCCGTAAAAGCAGAGCACTAACCAACATTGCACTGCTATCGCTTCTGCCAAACATATCGGACGTATCATCCTGAAGATCATACTCTGGCCCCTCGCCTTTGTTGTAGGACTTCTTATACTTATTGTTATTGCACTGCAGTTCCCGCAGGTACAGAACTGGGCTGCTGACAAAGGTGCCAACTACCTCGCTGACACCCTCGACACCCGGGTGGAAATCGGCGGCTTCACCACCGACTGGCGTAATACGCTGGTGCTAACGGAGGTGTATGTAGAGGACCAGCAACAGGACACGCTGTGGTACAGCGAAAGGCTGGGTGTGGACATGCGTATTTTCTCGCTGCTATCAGGCGAGCTGAACATCGGGGAGGTGAACCTGCAGAACGCTACACTCAAACTACACATACAAGAGGACAGCACCACCAATTTCGACTTTATTACAGAGGCCTTTGCCACGGATACCACAGCTGCTCCACAGCCTGCAGATACTACTGCTGCCATGCAAATTTCCTTAGGCACCGTAATCCTGAACAATGTATATGTGGTGTTTCGGGATGAGGCCGGAGGAAATTATGTAGAGACCCGTGTAGGGGAGCTGGAAACAACGATGGAAGAAGTTGACCTGGATGCCCAACGCTATCTTGTTGATGAAATTGAATTGGCCAATACCTGGGTAGACTACGAACAGACAAAGCTGCCGCCTGAAAGTGAGTCGGAGCCACTGGAGATGGAATTTGGACTAAACCGGGTGGCACTGGAAAACATACGCGTCAGCTATCTGAGCTATCCATCTGACCAACGCATTGAACTGGCTCTGGGAGAGTCGGAAATGGTGGCGGAAAACATCAACATAGATGAAGCCCGGATTGATTTGGAGAGCTTCGTCCTGCGCAACACAGACCTGAAGTATGTACAGAAGCAGTACACGCCTGCGGACTCGCTGACCGTGAACCCTGCCAGAACAGCAGAAGAGTTAGATCAGTCGGTGGAAGAGGCAAGCGGACAGCCCATGAACTGGGTGGTAACGCTGGGTGAGTTAGATGTAACAGACCTAGATGTGCTCTTTGATAACGCTGATGCACCAAAGCAACCGCAAGGGATGGACTTTAATCACCTGCTGTTTACGGATATCGTTCTCGACGCCCAGGACATACTGTATAGCCTTAACCGCATTCGGGTAGACCTGAACCAGTTCACACTCCAGGAGCAAAGCGGATTTGCACTGCAAAACTTTGAAGCCAATATTGTGGTGGACTCCACCAGCGCCAGCCTGACAAACCTGGATTTAAAAACAGGTAACAGCCATCTGCAAAACGACCTTCAAATGACGTACCCTTCTTTAGAGGCGATAACGGAGAACCCATCCCAGGTGGGCCTGGACCTTGACATCAACAACAGCTACGTTGGTATGCAGGATGTGATGTACTTTGCACCAGACCTGGCAGAAGACCCTGCCTTCCAGAATATAGCCAACAGCACGATCAGGTTTGAAGCCGAGGCAGAAGGCCAACTGGATAACCTAAGGATAAGCAACCTGCAACTGGCTGGATTGAAAGACACTTACGTGGATATTAGTGGCAATGTGCGCAATGCTATGGACCCTGACAACCTGTACATGGACCTCAACATTGACCGCTTTACCACTACTAGAACAGATATACTTGCCCTTGCTCCTGCCGGCACTATTCCTCCTGACTTCAGAATACCGCGCCAGATAAGCCTGGAAGGCAATTACACTGGCACCCTGACTGCATTTGATACCAATTTAGATTTACGCAGCTCATATGGCAATGTGAATGCCGTTGTAGACATGGATGCCAACGAGAACTTTACCGCCACTGTGAGCTCCGGCGGCTTTGACCTGGGCCAGTTGTTTACGGACAGCCTGGGGCTTGGGCAGGTGGCGCTCGAGGCCAGAGCCAGTGGCAACGGGCTTGATCCTGAAACAATGGAGGCCACGGTAGAGGCAGATGTGCAGCGGTTTGATTACAACAACTATACTTATAATGACATCAACATAGAGGCCCGTATTAACAGCGGCTTGTATGAGGTGGAGGCTGCTGCTGCGGATGAAAATCTTAACTTTGACCTCGCAGGCACCTTTAATCTGCGCGACACGCTGCAACCCGCTTATGCCTTTAACCTAAATCTACAGGAAGCAGACCTTCAGGCTTTGAACCTGTACCCTGAGCCACTGGCCATACAAGGCCAACTGCAAGGTGAGTTCACGGGTGCTGATGCCACTACTATAAGTGGCACTTTGGAGGGAGATGAGTTAGTGATTCAGTATGATGGAACAGCCTATCCTATAGATACCTTGCTACTCACGCTGGAGCAGACCGGGGAGATGGAAGAACTGGAGCTAACGTCAGACATAGTGGATGCTGAAATACATTTTGAGAATTCGCTGGCAACACTGCCTACGGCACTGCAGAAGTACTTTTCAGACTACTTTGATTTGCAGCCGGACCCACCTTATCCTGCCGATGTTAACTTAGAAGATTTCAGATTTGCGCTGGACATTAAACAAACGAACCTGATTACCGCTTTCGTGCCAGGGCTGACGCAGCTGCAAATTGACAGCACCATTACCGGAGCTTATGATGCACAGGGACAGGAATTAGTAGTGGACGGGCATATCAATTCTATTGTGTACACCGACTATACCTTACGTGACCTGGACCTGCGACTACGCGGAGACCAGAACGAACTAGCCTATAATCTTGACTTACAGCGGTTAATATCACCCTCTCTACAAATGCAGAACATTACACTGGAAGGCGCCGCCCAGGATGATGCGCTGACTGTACGGCTGGCTATAGCAGGTGACACAGCAGAGCAGGAGCGCTTTGTGATTGGAGGCGAGCTCGACAGTGAGGGGCAAGGCTACCGCTTCTCCTTCAATCCGGACCAACTGGTTATTAATGGTGATGACTGGGACGTGCCACAGGATAATTACCTGCAGTTTGACACGGATCTGCTTTACGCCAATAACATTGTACTGCAGCATGACAACCAGGCCATCTCCCTGAACAGCACAGGTCCTGTGAGTCCTGAAGCACCGCTGAATGTCGGTTTCGAGAACGTTGACATCGGCTACATCATGAGCACTTTCCAGGACCCGCAGGACAGCCTGATTGCCGGAACAATCAATGGAGAGGCCACGCTGAATGACATTATGTCCGGCACGCTAAGCTTCACCTCAGATCTTGCTGTTACCGATCTTGTTTATGAAGGCACTCCTGTAGGCGACCTAGCATTGGAGGCCAGCAGCATAGGCGACAACCGGTATAACATTGATGCGCAGCTGACAGACAATGGCAATCAAGTGATCGTAGATGGCTTCGTGGAAACTCAGCCCAATGCCACCTTGCTCAACCTGACTGCGAATATAGCTAACCTGAATATAGCCTCGCTAGAAGGTTTTACAGCAGGTATGGTGAATCAGCTGGATGGACAGGCAAGCGGTGACCTCCGCATCAGCGGTACCGTAGCTAACCCTGATATAATCGGAGAACTAAACTTTGATCAGGCACAGTTCAACATCACCATGTTTGGCTCTCTGTTCACTTTGGAAGATGAGCGGCTGGTGTTTAACGAACAAGGTATTCTTTTCCCTGACTTCACCATTACCGATACTCTCGGGAACGACCTTAGAATTGAAGGCCTGATTGGAACAGAAACCTTCACCGACTTCCAATTTGATCTGGATGTAGAAACAGACCGGTTCCTTGCCCTGAACTCTACTTCGCAGGATAACGACCTGTTCTACGGCACGTTGTTCGTGGCTGCAGATGCTACCATTGGCGGTAACCTGGAAGTGCCGGAAGTAGATGTAGATGTGCGGGTGTTGGAGGGTTCTGATTTTACCACCGTTATTCCCGCAGATCAGGTTGGTGCCGCAGAACGCGAGGGCATCGTGGAGTTCGTGAACCTGAATCAGGACATGACCAGGATCATCAGCAGACCTGAAGAACAAGACTCAGTAGAAGTTACCGGTTTTGTTGGCGCTGATGTAGAAGCAGAAATTACCGTAACGGATGAGACTCCTATCACCATTGTGATTGACCCTATTACCGGTGATAATTTGGTGGTGCGTGGAACAGCAGACCCATTGTACATCGGGATGAGGCCGAGTGGCGAAATTAACATGACCGGCCGCTATACCATTTCAAGTGGCCGCTATAGCATGGACTTTTATGACCTGGCATCACGGGAATTAGAAATAGCCGAAGACAGCTACATCAGTTGGTCAGGAGACCCGCTGCAGGCTACCATGGATATCACGGCAATCTATAATGTGGAAGCAGCACCTCAAGAACTGGTAGCTTCACAGGCTGCTGGGGTACAAGACCCGGCTTTGCAGAACCAGGCAGAGTTTCAGGTGCTGGTAAATGTAGAGGGTGACCTTTTGACACCAGACATTGGTTTTGATATACAGCTGGCAGAGGGAGAGGAAAGAAACGTACCCGACCAGGTAGTCACCAGCCTGGGTAACCTGCGCCAGGATGAGTCGGAGCTAAACAAGCAGGTTTTCGCACTTCTTGTTCTTGGCCGCTTTCTGGCGCCCGACCCATTGGCTAGCTCTGGCGGCGGCCTTGAAGCCTCAGCCCGAAACAGCCTGAGCGGCGTGTTAACAGATCAGCTTAACGCACTTACTAACCGCTACGCGGGCGGTTTAGGCCTGGAAGTGGGAGTAGATTCCTACCAGGACTATTCAACCGGCTCAGCGGAAGGTCGCACGGACCTGAACGTTGCCCTGCGCCAGCAGTTCCTCGACGACAGACTTACCGTGCGTGTTGGTACCGACATAGGCTTGGAAGGGGGTAACCGCTCGAACCAGACCATGAGTGGCTTTGGCGGAGACATTTCAGTAGAGTACTCTCTTACTGAAGATGGCCGTTTGCGGGTGCGTGGTTTCCAACGCAACCAATATGAGGGTGTATTGGAGGGTGGCGATGTCCGTGCCACAGGAGTATCCCTGATTTATATGCGGGAGTATAACAACTTCTCGGACCTCTTCCGAAGCCTGGAAGAGGTAATGAGAAAGGAAGAAGAGCGTAAACAGGAAGAAGAAATAAAGCTTCAGCAGGAACAGGCATTAAAAGAAGAAGAAAATCAACTTAAAGAAGAAGGTACAGAACGATAGTATATGTTACACACGCAACCTTTGAAAAGAATTAAAGGCATTTGTATTCTACCACTACTGCTGATGCTCCTGCTCACCTCAGGCTGCAGCGTTACAAAGGTGGTACCCGAAGGTAAAGCCCTGTTCTGGGAATATGATGTAAAGGTAAAAGGTGAAAACGACAGCAGTGACCGCTCCGCAGAACTGGAGACTACCCTAAGTCAGATTGTAAGGCCGGATCCCAATGCCTCTATTCTTGGGCTTCGCCCAAAGCTTGCCATCTACAACGCCTTCTACACCGAAAAAGAAAAAGGTGTGAAGCACTGGATCATGACAACTCTTGGGGAGCCACCAGTGCTGTACACTGAGCTGGATACCGGAACAGTAAGCGAGCTCATGAGCAACTACCTGCACAACAAAGGCTACTTTAACAACACAGTGGGCAGCACCACCACTATAGAAAATCAAAAAGCTGCCGTAAGCTGGACGGCCAAGGTAGGCGAACCGTACCGTTACCGTAAAATAGCCTATATCCTGAATGATTCGTTGCCCGTTTACCAAGACATTGAGCAAACAATAGACGAGTCGCTGTTAGAAACAGGAGAGACTTACGGCCTTGAAACGATGACTGCGGAGCGACTCCGAATCGCAGGCATTCTCAAGAACGAAGGCTACTACTTCTTTGGCCCCGAGCTGCTCATTTTCAGTGCCGATACAACTGTAGGAGAAGCTGGAGAAAGGCTGGTGGATGTACTGTTACGCGTAAAAAACGCAGCCTCTCCCAAGGCCCTTCGGCAATATACGCTGGATGATATATACATTTTTGCTAACTACTCCCTCGGAGATAGCTTAGCCCTTAACGACACTATTAACTATAGAGGCTACCATTACATACCAAACGAAAACTATGTGCAGGCAAAGCATTTGCTTCGTAGCGTTTTTCTGGAGCACGACAGCCTTTATACACGCGAAGAGCACCTGCTCACAACGAAGCGTTTGGCAGCGTTCCCGGCCTATAAATTTGTTAACATAGATTATAAGGTAGACACAGTAAACAACGACGCCCTTGATGCTTTTATATATCTCACACCTGCCCTGAAAAAGTCTTTGCGGGCTGAGGCGCAGATGGTAAACAAATCGAACGGCTTTGCCGGCCCCGGTCTGAATATCTCTTTCCGTAACAGAAACACTTTTAGAGGCTCTGAACTGCTGAATCTGGAGCTTTCAGGCACATTTGAGTCTTTTGTAGGAGGCAGGGGCACAGGTGAGGCGCCTGAAGGCGTTGAACAGGTAGGCAATCAGAATCTCACCTCATACGAGATCAGTGCCAGAGCCTCGCTCACCTTCCCGCGCATTTTATCACCATTCAATATAAGAAACCTACGGACAGAGTTTGCACCACAAACGCGTATAGGCGCTGGGTTTAGCTTACTAAACCGCGTGGGCTTTTTCCGGATGAACTCCTACAGTGCCACATACGGCTATACATATCGGCCTACACAGACACTGACATTTGATGTGACTCCAATCAACCTGCAGTATGTGCAACTGAGTAACACCACAGATGCTTTTGAAACTTATTTAGAGCGCAACCCATTCCTTCAACGCAGTTTTGAGAATCAGTTTATCATCGGCTCTATTTACCAGCTCACCTATAGCACGCAGGTGTTTGAAGACAGAACACACCAGTTCTTCGACAGGGTTATTCTGGATTTATCCGGAAACTCCCTTAATGCCTTTCAATCTCTTACTGGCTTTCCTCCGCCAACTCCCGATGAGCCTCGCACCATTGCAGGAAGCCAATTCTCACAGTACGTACTGCTTGACAATGACTTCAGGCATTATTTGAATATTGGGAAAGAGAGCCAACTGGTAACGCGCCTGGTGGCGGGAGCGGGCTATGCCTACGGTAACTCCACCACCCTGCCCTATGTAAAACAATTCTCTGTTGGCGGACCTAACAGTATACGTGCTTTCAGAGCCCGCAGCATAGGCCCCGGCACTTTCAGAGACGAGAATGCAGCCTCCTCCTTCTCCTTCTTCGACCAGGTCGGTGACATCAGGCTGGTTGGTAACCTCGAATATCGGTTTCCGATTGCAGGCTTTTTTAAAGGTGCGGTATTTGTGGACGCAGGTAATATCTGGACGTTTCAGGAGGAGTTTAACGACGCCGGAGAACTTTTACGAGAAGGTGGAGTTTTCGACGCTAATAACTTCGTAAATGAACTGGCAGTAGGTACTGGATTTGGGTTACGGATAGACATTGAGTTCTTCGTGATCCGCCTGGACCTGGGTATACCTGTGCGCGTACCCTACCTGCCCCAGGGCGAACGCTTCGTGCTCAATGAATTTAATGGCAGTTTTAGCGGCGAAAACAGCATGGTGCTGAACATAGCAATCGGCTACCCGTTCTAATTTAATTATGAATGACTGAATAATTGGCTTCTGAATAAACTGGGAGAACGACTTTTTATGGAAAGGGAAAATTCTTCGTTGCCATTCTTCAAGAATTCAGTTATTCAGTATTTAATTATTTATAATTGCTTAGACATTTCACTATCAATGCAAGCCACAATTTCCTGCCATTGCTGTGGCTCAAACCAGGTATACTCTTCCGGGTGCTTCGTAAACCAGGTGAGCTGGCGCTTAGCATAGCGGCGGCTGTTGCGCTTTAGCAGGCGCACCGCTTCCTCCCAATCATACTTGCCCTCCAGGAAATCGAATATCTCTTTGTAGCCTACGGTTTGCAGGGCATTGTGCGCCCGGTAAGGGTATAAGGCTTTTGCCTCTTGCAGCAAACCCTGCTGCAGCATCAGGTCCATGCGTTGGTTTATGCGTTGATACAGCTCGCTGCGGTTCCGGTTTAAGCCTATTTTTATGCTATTAAATGGGCGCTCCAGCTTCTCACTTCTGCGAAAGGAGGAATAAGGGAACCCGCTGGTTAGGCACACTTCTACCGCACGGATTACCCGCTGCGGATTGGCCTTGTCGACCTGGGCAAAGTAAATGGGGTCCAGTTCCTGCATTTTATCAAGCAGCGGCTGCAGCCCCTCCTCCTCATATTGCCGGCTTAGTGCCTCGCGCACGGCAGGGTCAGCATCCGGCATTTCATCCATACCTTCCAGTACCGCCCGCACGTAAAGGCCTGAGCCGCCAGTCAGGATAACGACATTGTGCTGTTGGAAAAGTCTCTCCAGCAGCGCCAGCACATCCTGCCCGAAGGCACCGGCATTATACTCATCGGCTATACTATGCGAATCTACAAAATGGTGTGGCACCCCCTGTTGATCCTCTTGCGTTGGTTTGGCAGTACCGATGCTCATCTCCCGGAATAGCTGGCGGGAATCAGCCGAGATAATTTCAGTATGGTAATGCTTTGCCAACTGTACGCAAAGGTCAGTTTTACCTACAGCCGTTGGCCCCACCACCACTACCAAATGTTTCTGCATGTTCATGTTTGCCATTTTCTCTTAGATGCATAAGCCTGTATTTCGACCGTCGACAGTTCTATGCAATTCTACTTACGTGTTATTGCACTAGACTTCCGCTGACGCAGTCGCCATTCTTTGAGCTGATTGTATGCGTAAAAAGTACTTTTAATCGAAACAAATGACTTAAATTTGGCTACAAACGGCATTTACAGCTTAACTATAATGTTTATATGCTGCAACAATAGCCTTAGAAGCAAATTTTTGCTAATTTATCGCTTATTTCATAAATAGTACAAATAAGCGGTTACCGGCGCAACAAACACAGTACGTATTTTACCATTAGTTTAAGACAGCATGCCCTTATTACCAGACCAGAAAACAGGCGCCACTCCTACCCAAAACGCAAATGATTTGCTTCATGTACTGGAGCAACTTACCGAGCCAACGCACGGCTTAGCCGTAGCACAGCCCGATGGCAGTATACTGGTGGTTAATGCGCAGGTCAAAAACATCGCGGGCAATAGCTTAAACGGCCACGGCAATACTGCTTATAACCTGCAGGACTTATTACACCTGACACAAGAGGACTATGACATGATGCTGGAAAGCCTGATGCAGCAACGCTCTTTTTCAGGAAAGATACAGCACACACCTACCCCAACATACCCTGCCTTTACCTATTATGCACGCCTGATGCATTACCAGGAGGAAGATTTTGTGTATGTGGAACTGGCCTTGATAACGCAGCCTGCTGAATTTGTTTCGGATGATAGTTACCACCTTGTTTTTGATGGCAGCACGGAGCCCCTTTTCCTACTCGACAGCGCGGGTTGCTTTATTGATGTCAATCAGAATGCGCTCAACCTCTTACAGCAGGAAAAAGAAGCCCTGATTGGCAAATCCCTTTCCAACTGCTTTGAGCTGAACCTGTTTGAACGCGTAGCCCTGAAGAAACAAGTACAGATGGCCCTGCAGGGAGCAAAACAGAAGTTTGAATGGTGGCTTCATGAGACCGATAATGACCTGCTTCCTGTAGAGATAACACTACAGAAAGGCATGTTCCAAAGCCAGGAAGTAGTTTATGGTGCGGTAAAAAATCTGAACGAGGTGATTGTCTCGGAGCAGGATATCCGTTTCCGTAACCATCAGCTGGAATTTTTAAACCAGTTGATCACAAACCTCTCTTCCTCCGATAGCCAGTATGAAGTGCTTCATAATACGCTGAATGAGCTTTTAGAGAAAAGTGATGCATCCGGCGGCTGTGTGTTTACCTGTGTGCCTGATGAGGGAAAATTCACACTGTCGTATTCTGCCGGAGAATTGGGCAGCCACACCTTACCAGATGAACTGGTAGTAGACCAAGCGCTCATGAGCCAGTTGCTGACAAAAGACAAACCTAAAGCACTGGCAAGCCTGCAGGAGCACCTGAAAACAGCGATGCAGCGCCAGATTACCCTGGTTCCCATTACAACAGAGAAGGAAGTACTGGCGCTTATACTTGTGTGGACAGGCGATCAGCACCGGATGACACCTTCTTTTGTGGCCTTGCTTGATTTTATAGGTACTGCCATCGGCCAATATATTGCCCGTCACCAGTTAGAGGAGCAACTTACGTACAGTGAAGATAAGTACAGGCTCTTGTTTGAATCGTCTTACGATGCTATACTGCTGTTCAAAAACGGGGTAGTGGTGGAATGCAACGAGAAAGCCATTGAGTTTTTCCGCTGCACCCGCGAAGATTTGATCGGGCACAGCCCTACCGCTTTTTCTCCGGAACTGCAGCCGGACGGCACCAACTCCGCTCAGAAAGCTGAAAGACTGATGCAGGAGGTACTCTCAACGGGCAAGCCTATAACATTTGAGTGGAAAAACCGTCGCAAAGATGGCACCCTTCTGGATACGGAAATAAGTGTCAGCAGGCTTCTCTTAAACGGGGAATATTATCTTCAGGCTTTCAAGCGAGACATCACGCAGCGCAAACAAGCCCAGCTGGCCAAGCGGCGGGAAGAGGTGCTGCGGGAGTCGATGGACCAGTTCCGTAACTTCCTGGATAAAGTTAACCTCATCTACTATAGCCTCGATAACAACGGCAACATTGCCTTTACTAACAACTATTTCCTGAAGTATGTAGAGTACTCACACGAGGAGCTAATAGGCAAAAGCTTTTTCGATATTCTGGTGCCGGAGCATGAAAGAGCACAACGGCTACAGGACCACTTCAACAGGCTCGAAACAAAGCAACTGAATTCTTACTACGAACGCGACATCATTACAAAATCCGGGCAGCTGAAGACGCTGCGCTGGAACAGCATGTTCGAGTACAATCAGGAGGGCAAGGTAACGGGCGTGACCAGTGTCGGGAAGGACATGACAGATAAGCGTATTGCGATGGAGGCCCTGAAGGACAATAAAATCCGGTTACAGGACCTGTTCGATAACGCGCATGACCTTATCCAGAATATCTCTGTCGACAACAAGTTCATTTTTGTAAATAAAGCCTGGAAAGACCGCCTCGGCTATACCGATGAGGATATTGAGTCGCTCACGCTGAACGACATTGTACACCCCTACTACAAGGCCAAGCTCATTTATCAGCTGCGCAACCTATACAAAGGTGAGAATGTTAATAAAATTGAAACCGTATTCCTGACGAAGGCCGGAAAGCCCGTTCACCTCATCGGCAGTATTACCTGCAGCTGGCAGGACGGGCGGCCTGTGGCTACGCGCGCTATCCTGCACGATATCACCGACCGCATTAAAGCGGAGCGGCTGCAGAAGGTGTACTATAGTATCGCCAACCTTGCCATCAGCAGCAAAGACCTGAACTCGCTCTACTCGGCCATTCACCGGGAACTGAGTAAGATCATAGAAACACGCAATATCAGCATTGCGCTGGTAGAACACGAGCAGAAATACCTCAACTTTGTTTACCTCGTAGACCAGTACATTGATAAAGCCGAAAGGCCACATCTGGGGCGGCCTTTCTCCACCGGCTTATCAGAATACATCATCCAGACGGGCAAGCCGCTTTACATGCAGAAGCAGGCGCTGCTGGACCTGGAGGTGCGGGAAAACCTGACGCTGTTCGGGGCCACACCTGAGGTAATCCTCTGCTCGCCACTGGCCATCGGTGACCGCATCATCGGAGTGATTATGCTCCAGGATTATCAGAATGCGGATGCGTATGTGCCGACAGATATCGAGATTCTGCACTTCATATCAAACCAGGTGGCCCTGGCAATCGAACGCAAGCGAAACGAGGAGCAGATAAACAACCAGAACGCCAGGTTAAATGCCATCTTCGAAAGTGGTACGCACCATATGTGGTCGATGAACCGCCATTATGAGCTGACATCCTTTAATCGCAACTTCGCAGATAGCTTCGAAAGCCGCAGTGGACAGGTATTGCAGCCTTACACGCGCATCGATGATAGCTCTATTGTAGCTGTGCATGAGAGCACCTATGAATTCTGGGTAGAAAAGTATAAGCAGGTGTTTCATGGGCATCCCCAGCACTTCGAAGTATACATAAAGCCAACCGGCATCTGGCGCGAAGTGTTCCTGAGCCCGATCTACCTGCCGGATGGCACCTTTGAAGAGATCTCCGGCATGGCCCTTGACATGACAGACAAGAAAATGGCGCAGCTGGCACTCGCAAACAACGAGAAGAAGTTCCGCCGTATTTTTGAGTCGTTCCAGGACGTTTATTACCGTATTTCTTTGGAAGGTGTCATCGAACTGGTGAGTCCTTCTATTGCACAGTTGCTGGGGTATACCGAAGAAGAGGTGTTGCAAAAGAAAATAATTAACTTCTTCGCCAATTTAAAGGACCTGGCACGTTTGCGCCATCGTGTGCTGGAGGAGCAGAGCTTCCGTGACATGGAGGTAGAACTGATTTGCAAAGACGGAGAACTTAAAACTGTGCTTATTGACTCACGCCTTACCTATAATGAGCACGGAAAGCCAACTGCACTTGAAGGGGTAGCCCGCGACGTGTCGGAGCTAAAGCGTACGCAGAAAGCCTTATTGAAGGCAAAAGAAGAAGCAGAGAACTTGCTAAAGGTGAAGACCCAGTTCCTTGCCAACATGAGCCATGAACTGCGCACGCCTATGAACGGTATCATCGGTATGATTGACCTGCTCAACCAGGTAAACACCGATCCGGAGCAAAGCGAGTACATCGACACCCTGCGCAAGTCTTCAGACGCCCTGCTGGCTATTCTGAACGATATCCTGGACCTGAGCAAGATACAGGCGGGCAAACTCGTAACACACGATAGCGGCGTAGACCTGCACGAGACGCTGGACAAAATCCATTCACTCTTTGTGAACAGGGCGCAGCAAAAGGACCTGAGCTTTAATTACACCATCAGCCCGGATACGCCAAGGTATGTTTATACAGATGAAACACGTCTGACGCAGATCCTTTCCAACCTTACATCCAACGCCATCAAATTTACAAATGCCGGCAATGTAAGTATCAGCGTGGATGCCGAGCAGCTCGACCAAACGTATTACAGGCTGCACGTGCGTGTAAAAGACTCCGGTATTGGCATTTCCCCGGAAGACCAGCAACTGCTGTTTAATGACTTTATGCAGCTCGACAATACCTCCACCAAAACCTTTGGAGGCACTGGCCTGGGCCTTGCCATTTCAAAACAACTGACGCACCTACTCGGCGGCGACATTGGGGTAGAATCTGAAGGCCAGGCTGGCAGTGTGTTCTGGTTTGATATTAAGGTGCGCCAGGCCAATGCAGCGGAGGTAAAAGAACAGCAGCAGCGCCAGCAGCTGAATGAAAGTGCTGAACCTAAAACCCTGAATAATCCTCCATTTGTATTGCTGGTGGATGACAACCAGATAAACCAGAGAGTGGCACAAAAGCTGCTGGAGCGATTGGGCTGTATTATCAATACCGCTTCTAACGGTTACGAAGCCATTGAAATGGCTACCAGCAACCATTACAATATCATCTTCATGGACATACAGATGCCCGAGATGGATGGTGTTACGGCTACCAGGATTATCAAGGAAAAGTTAGGCAAAGCCTGCCCCCCTATCGTAGCCATGACCGCGTACTCTATGAAAGACGACGCTGAGAAGTTCATGGGCCAGGGAATGGACGATTATGTTTCGAAACCGGTGAAGGGTGCCGACCTGCATGCCATCATCGTGAAATGGGAGCAACACGGCCGGTATGATCAGCAGAACACAGGGGCAGAACACGATGCTGCACCTGAGGAAGTGCCTGCAGTTGAGTCTATTATCGACTTAGAGGTGGTAGATCAGCTAAAACAGATTGGAGGGCCGGATTTTGTGCATCAATTGTACTCCGAATTCGAAGAAGAGGCTGCCTTACTGCTCGACGAGGTCAAAAAAGACCTGGAGTCACAACATTACAATGGTATTTTAAGTACATTGCATCAACTGAAGGGCACTGGCTTCACACTAGGTATTGTTTTGCTCGCTGAAGTTGCCAAGCAACTGGAGCATGACATTAAACAAAACCATTTGGAGCATATAGATGAAAATTTCTCCAAATTGCAGTCTCATTACGAAAACTATAGAAAATTATATAAAGAAATTATACTCTGTTAGCACATGGCTGAAAGCAAGACTATTTTGATCGCTGAGGATAGCTCCGTCATTCTCAACCTGACAAAAAAGATATTGGAACTCCAAAAATATAAAATCCTGACTGCCAAAAACGGTGGTGAGGTAATTAAACAAGTGGAGAACAACAAGATCGATGCAATTCTGATGGACCTGAACATCCCCGTGAAGAGCGGTATGGATTGTACCCGCGAAATCCGTGCACATGAGAACAAGGAGATTGCCAATATCCCAATTATAGCGGTTACAGGTAATGCCAACAACTACAGCATGGAAGACTTCAAAGAAGCCGGCATCAACGACTACCTGCCGAAGCCGCTGGACTTTGATGCGTTGGTATTAACAGTAAAAAAACACACGGCACAGTAAATGGAGCTAAAGTACACGCGGCCATTCTTAAACAAGCTGGAGGATATTTTTGCAGAGTCTGACTTTGTGCTGCGCTACGAAAAAGGGAATTTTAAAGCAGGATACTGCTTATTGAAGGATATGAAAGTGGCTGTAGTAAACAAATACTATAGCCTTGAAGGCAAAGTGAATTGCCTTTACGATATCCTGCGTACTATTTCAGTAGATGAAAGCAGGCTAAGTGACAAGAACAAGCAGCTTTATCTCCAAATACGCAATCAGGAAAGCAACCTTTGAAAGTTACATTATTAGGTACAGGCACCTCGCAGGGCGTCCCCGTTATCGGGTGCACCTGCAAGGTCTGCCGTTCTGTAGACTACCGCGACAAGCGACTACGCGTGTCGGTGCACCTGCAGGTAGTTGATAAAAGTATCATCATTGACTCAGGCCCTGATTTCCGGGAGCAGGTACTGCGCGAGCGTATCAAATCGTTAGATGCTCTCGTCTTTACGCACGAGCATAAAGACCATACCGCCGGGCTTGATGATATTCGCGCCTTCAATTTTATGCAGCAGCGGGACATGCCGCTGTATGGCGAGGAGCGCGTGCTGAACCAGCTGAAGCAGGAGTTTGGCTATATTTTCTCCGGCATTAACTATCCGGGCATTCCGCAGGTGCAGCTACACCCTATCACCAACGAGCCATTTGAGGTAGAGGGAGTTCTCTTTACACCCATACAGGTGATGCACTACAGGCTGCCTGTTTTTGGTTACCGCATCGGCGACTTTTCCTATGTTACAGACGCCAACTATATCTCTGAAGAGGAAAAGGAGAAAATCAGAGGCTCCAGGGTGATTGTTTTAGATGCGCTTCGGATTGAAAAGCATATTTCCCATTTCTCCTTGCAGGAGGCTGTGGAGCTACTGGAGGAACTGCAGCCGGAGCGGGCTTACCTGACGCACATCAGTCACCTGATGGGGCTCCACCGCGAGGTAGAGCAGCAACTGCCAGAGTTTATCCGGTTAGGCTACGACGGTTTGCAGATAGAATTATAAGTGCATCAGAACTACTACTTTTTAAAGCAACTGACACAGGCGCTGCGCACCAGGCTCATCGGCATGCAGGCTGCCACGGCATTCAGCCAGAACAAAGATGAACTTGTCCTTGGTTTTACCCAGGCAAACCAGGAGTTCTACATCCGTGCTTTACTCACGTCTCATTTCGCCTCCCTCTCCTTCCCTACTGATTTTAGAAGAGCCCGTGCCAATACAGTAGAGCTGATGCAGCCCTTGCAGGGGCATACCGTAGAGGCCGTGGTGCAACACCTGAACGAACGCAGCTTTTGCCTGAAGCTTTCCGGTGGGCTGCTGTTACTGTTTAAGCTGTTCGGAAACCGGTCTAACATTATACTGTATCAGGATTCTGTGCCTCTGGAGCTGCTGCACAACAAGCTTAGCAGCGACGCAGACCTGGACCCGCTGCAAATGGACCGTCCCATGGCTCAGGACTACGAGGCCTTTGTCGCTGCCCAGGGAAATATCAGGAAAGTATACCCTACCTTCGGCGACATTCCTGCTGCCTATCTTGAGGAACGCAACTACAGCCAACTTCCGCTGGAGGCAAAGTGGGAACTGGTGCAGGACATGCTGGAGATGCTGGAAGCGCCCGCACAATATTATATTATCCGGTTGGCTGGCAAACTCCGTCTCTCTTTACTAACTATTGGAGAAATACTACATACATACGCAGACCCTTTAGAGACACTGAACAATTATACCCGCTTCTACTTATCCGAAACTGGTTTTGAGCGGCAGTATGAGCAGGCAAAGCAGCAATTGGAACGTAAACGGCACATAACACAAGCCGTGCTGGAGAAATCGGAGCAAAAGCTGCAGGAGCTGCGTCACGACAGGTCCTACTCCCAAACGGCAGACGTGCTGATGGCCAACCTTAGCAATATTCCGCCCCGTGCAACAGAGGTAGCGTTATACGATTTTTACACAGACCAGCAGCGTGTGTATCAGCTAAAGCAAAACGAGACACCGCAGAAGCAGGCGGAGCGCCTCTACCGCAAAGCAAAAAACCAGCACG
Source organism: Pontibacter pamirensis (assembly GCF_010015475.1). Taxonomy (GTDB): domain Bacteria; phylum Bacteroidota; class Bacteroidia; order Cytophagales; family Hymenobacteraceae; genus Pontibacter; species Pontibacter pamirensis. Next base: position 14,948 of record NZ_SSNI01000037.1, on the reverse strand, counting down.
TGGAGGTAAAGCAGCTGGAGCAGAAAACAGAGCGCAAATTAGAGGAGTTAATTGTACTGGAAGATGCCTTGCAAGCCCTGTCGGAAATGCAGGACAACAAGCAGCTCAAGAACTTCCTGCGCGACTATAGCCACTTGCTCTCCACAAAGCAGCAGGAGCAACAGGAGATTCCTTTCCGGGTGTTTGAATCAGAAGGGTATAAAATCCTGGTAGGCAAAAGCGCCAAAAACAACGACGTGCTCACGCAGCGTCATACCTACAAAGAAGATATCTGGATGCATGCCAAAGACGTTTCCGGCTCGCATGTGGTTGTGAAGCACCAGGCTGGGAAAACCATTCCCACCAGCGTTCTGGAAAAAGCCGCGCAGCTGGCAGCCTACTATAGCAAACGCAAAAACGACTCCCTCTGCCCCGTTATGTATACCCCTAAGAAGTGGGTTCGCAAGCCTAAAGGCTCGGCTCCCGGCGCCGTGGTGGTAGAGCGTGAAAAAGTGCTGCTGGTGAAGCCGGAAAATCCGTTTGCCAGCCTGCCGTAATAGCTTTATGTTACTGACTTCAGAAGAAAATAGAAGGACTTATAAACACAAAAAGCAGCGAAAGCTGCTTTTTGTGTTTAACTGATAGAGGTTATCAGTTTTGAAAAGTGCGCGCGGGGAGATTCGAACTCCCACACCCGAAGGCACCACCCCCTCAAGATGGCGTGTCTACCAGTTTCACCACGTGCGCAGGTAAAATGTGGTTGCAAAAGTAAAGAGGGTTGCGGACATTTGCAAAGCTGAATCTACAAAAACTAATAAATACTTTATAATTCAGCTTAAATTGCATTATAACAGAACTTTAAATCAGCATCTGTGTTTAAATTTAAACAGACACCCTGATGAAGAAGCCATAGCTTTGGAGTCGGGGAAGCTGGTTAGGTATTGCTTTTGTTAGTTTAGGACTATAAAGTATTTATACCGAACTTAATACTGGTGCGGCATATTGTGGCGCATTAATTTGGTGGTTTATTCGTACGAGAAAGCATATGAGCATCGAGATAAGTGGGTTAACGAAAGCATTCGGGAAAAAGCATGTTTTAAAAGAGCTTCATCTAAGTATAGAAAAAGGCCAGTGCTATTGCCTGCTCGGCAAAAACGGTGTTGGCAAGAGTACTTTACTAAATTGCATCCTGGACCTGATGAAGCCAGATGCAGGCACCATTTCTTTATTCGACAAAAACTACAAACACCACCCACTCGAGTTAAAGCAGAACCTTGGAGCGCTCTGCGAAGACAATCCTTTAATTGAAGAATTCACAGGATTAGAGTACCTAAACTTTGTAGCAAAGCTCTACCGCCTCTCCTCTAAAGAGGCAGCAGAACGTATCTCCAGCCTCACAAATTACTTTTTCACAGACAAAAATTCACTGTACAAGAATATTGCCGGCTACTCCACAGGCATGAAGAAGAAGGTGGGCATTGCTGCTGCTATCCTGCACAAACCGCAGGTGCTCATCCTGGACGAACCTTTTACGGGCCTCGACCCTATCGCAGCCCAACTACTGGTAAACCTGATCCGCAGCTACCGCAACATGAACCGCATTATCCTGATATCCTCACACGACCTGAACTATGTGGAGAGAGTGGCCTCCCATATCGGTGTTCTCAACGATGGCCTGCTCATGTATAATGGCTCGGTGCAGGAATTTACCATGAACGGTGCCAATTTGATAGACCAAGCCCTGTTCCAGTTACTGCTGCCGCACCACAACGCTGACACGAACATGGATTGGATGTTTAACTGAGGCGATGCCGATGGATTTAATACTTTTCTCCTGCCGCGCAAGAATTGATGGTTTTTTCAGACAGAAACCAAAGCAGCGGGGACTTTTGCTTGGTTTAGGCATTTTGTTAGCTGGTATTTACAGTTTGATGTTTTCTTATCTGCTGCAGCAGGCCCAGGAAGGCGGCACCATACGCCAAAGCCCAGAACAAGTGCTGGAGTATGCTAACCTGTTTCTGCTGGTCATCATTATCCTACGGGGCTTCTTCCCGGCGTATGTGCCCAAGTCGGGGGTTATACAGCGCATATACCCTATTCCGCCGCTACAGAAATTTTGGACGGAACTGGCAGTAGAACTGGTTTCACCTTTTTACTTTATAGCACTTAACTTCCTGATATTCCTGTTCCTGATGGCACCGGCCTATGACTTTGTGCATCTCCTGCAGAGTCTACTGGTCATGCTGACAGCTCACGTCACCCTCCGCTCGCTGCAGGTGTTTGTGGAGCGCAGAATACGCTGGACCCACAGCTACTTTTTTATGGCTGCAGTAATGGCGGCTGCTTTTGTGGCGCTACAGGTGCGGGTACCCATGTTCAGGCCCACTTCATACTGGCTGATGCTGGTGGTACATGCTGCGGCACTTGGCTTCTTTATCACGGCCAGTTATTTCTTAGAGCATGCCGCAGCAGATGCCCGTCATAAGGTAGTAAACGACAGCAGCAATGCCCGCCGTAGCCTCGGATGGCGCCTCTTTAAGAACCACAAGATGGCCAGGCAGATGCTTATTTTTGGAATGGTGTTCAAGGCCCTCATTTTAGCAGTTGATGCAGTGTCTTACCTAAAAAAGGGAAATCACATCTTTGACGATATACTGTCGCTGTGGATTTTTGTGGGGCCGTTGGTGATATTCTCTTATGTGTTCAACAACGTGTGGGGCTTTTACCGCAACCTGTGGTTAACGATTGAGCGCAGCAGCGGCAGTTATAAAGATTTCATCAAAGCAAGCCTGCTACCGCTGCGTGTGCCCCTGCTAATGGATGCTGTGCTGACGTTTATGTATGTCACCTTCTTTAACCATGAGAATGCGCTGTTCATCGTGCTAATGTATGTTGCTTCTATTCTGGTGCTGACGCCCCTCGGCATTATCGCCTCTATTGTGAGTCCGATAGCTGTGAAAGGGGGCATGTTCAGTTTCAGTACAAAAACCTCTTACCTGTTCAATTTCATTGCGATTTTTTTGTTCAGCATGCTGTTTCTGCCCCGCATACACCCGCTGCTGTACCTGCTCTATCCATTGCTGATAGGCGGTGCGATGTTTGCCTTGGTTGCCGTACTGAAGGAATATTCCACTTACAAGCACAAACTCTTCGAAACCTTATATAAGACCGAAGCTTAGCCGCTTAAAATTTTGTTTTAAATGTTTTACTGACAGCTGTACACCCTGTTGCTATAAACAAAAAGCCCCGGCTTCTGAGGCCGGGGCTTTTTGTAATTCTGTTTTGTATTAAGTTAGTTCTTAATAATACGCATGGTTTGGGTGCCGTACTCGCTGCTCACTTTCAGGTAATTGAGACCTTTGCTCAGGCGCACATTTCGGATGTCGATGCTCAGGCTACTGTTTTGGATGCTGTGGCTGTTTTTATACACCTCGTTTCCGTTTATGTCATAGAGCATTACCTCTACTGCACAGTCTGCTACTTTATCTGAAATGATGTTCAGGTAATCTGAGACCGGGTTCGGGTATACCACCAGCGAAAACAGTTCCTTCAGGTTAACCGCTCCAGGTGTAACTAGGCTGCCATCGCAGGAAGTTGCAGTGCCGTCTCCTAAAACAGCGCCCAAGGCAAGGTGCGCCGGAACCGCATTTTCTGATATACACAGGCTATGGCCTTTTCCTTCTTTACCAGTCGGGTTGTAATATACCTGCACTTTCGGATTGTTCGTATCACCGCAGCTAACATTCACCACACACACCTGCACTTCATCGGTAACAGAAACACCTCTTGAATCTGTCACCGTTAGGGTGTAGGTAGTTGATTCCTGCGGGCAAACCTCTATTGTCTGGCCTGTTTGGCCATTGCTCCAGGTATAGGTATAACCTGCCACACCGCCCGTAGCTGCACTGGCTGATAGCGTGGTGCAGGCTTCAGGAGCATAACCATAATATACTGTTTTATCAGCACCGGCATCCATCATAAGTGGCTCCGTAAACTCGAACCTTGTGAAAACCGGCAAGTGGTCGGACGTGGTGCTGGCGTAATTCTCAATCCAATTGAACGGTATGACTAATGAAGCAGAGCCCACCAGGTAATCATCGTACAATTCGTTACTGATGGTGATGTGGTCAATCACATTATCCCGCGCAATGAAAGAGCGGAGGCCGGCTTCACTTAATGTCGACGTAACCACTCTAAAGTCTTCCGCCTGCACAAAGTTGCTGTAAGTAGATGGTCCTCCACCAATCGATTCATCCACATCATCGTTGTAGTCACCTAACAGAATAATGTTGGCATCAGGATAATACTGTTCCAGGGTGTCTTTCAGCGCCTGCGTATCAAAACTTCTCCTGATGAGGTCGGCGCTGGCGGCGCCAGACTTTGCGTGAATGTTAATAAGTTGCACCCGCTCCGTTACACCTTCTACGGTAGCATCTACTGTAATCATGTACGGAAGCCTTCCGCTTGACCAGAAAGAAGAAGGAGAGGTAGGATACATATCCAGTGGGGTGCTGACACCTGAGCGGGCAGCATCATACAGTTCTTCAAAAATAACGCGCTCATCTACAAGCGTGATTACCTCTGTGTTATAGATAAAGCAAAGTTTCTGCTCAGGGAAGGTAGGATCTGGCCCGTTATAAGAATAAGAGAAGCGGTCGGAGCATACTTTGGCATAGCCTGGCAGCATGTCCACGAGTTGCTGCAGCAGGTTCTCATCTGATATTTCCTGCACGGCTATTACATCTGCATGCACACTGTCTATCAGGCGGGCAGCGTTCTGCAGCTGCAGTTGCACATCCGTTGGCCCGAAGGTAGGAATGGTAGAACCAAAGAATTCCATGTTCCAGGTCATGACGTCCAGCGTTCTCGAGATAGGAATCTCAGTTCCTGCAGGCTCATAAGGCGTGGTGCCCGGCAGGTCTTCGATAAAGCGCGGCAGCAGTTGCAGCGTACCTCTGAAGCTTCCGACCACACCTGTCATGTTCACGGTGTTATCCGGAACCTCACGGCCCACCAGGCTTTCCACGTCTCCGTCTATTCTTAGGTCTATGGTAGCGGTGCCATCTTTGATGGTGTAATTGCTCTCCGGAAAAAGCAGGCCCCTGATGTCAGTAAATGATGCATTCGGAATTGTCACCAGCTGGCCCTCCAGCGCACTGTTCAGCTCTGCAATAGTTACCTGCACAGGCGCTATAGGTTGCGTGGCCGCACCAAAGCTCTCCATATTGGTTACCTCTATTAACTGCACTTGCTGGTTAAAGGCCCCGATAGAAGCTGTTACCTGTATAGAGTCCCCGATGCTGAAGGCATCCTCGGCTTGTACCTGGTAATCGAACAGGGCGATACCACCCGTGCCGTCCTGGATAAAGGCAGGGCCTCCAAGCTGGTCAGTCGCAGTCAGGGTGCCGTTCACGATAACCGGTGTTCCCAAAGGTAGGCCGCGTGCTTCTGCGATGGTTACTTCCTGTGGCTCAACTGGCTCCGGGTTCGTCGTTCCGCCACCAAAGTCCTGGCTTGCATTTATTGCACCAAAGGTACTGTTGATTGGTTCGCTCCAGGTAAAGTCTTCATAAGTAAAACCAGTTCCGGTAAGCTGCAAAGAGTAGCCAATTGCAGTTGTGCTGGCTTCTTCCACTCCTATATTCGTACTTTCAAGACCGTCGGCAGGTCCACCGACAGCGGTAAACGTTCCTTCGTAACTTAAGAACTGCACTACCTCACCATCGGCGTTAACTAGGGCTACTCCATCCGGAGCTCCATTCTGTATGCCGTTAGCCGGATAGGTAACACTTACAAAGCCAAAGCCGTTGTTTTGGTCAGGAATAATGCCTGTAAGTCCGGTTGTGTTGTAAGGTGCACCGTTGTTACCATTATACAATACCAGACTCCATCCTGAAATGTCTGTACCTGCACGTCCGGCTACTTCAATAGCCTCACCAGTGTCTGCCCCATCATTATCATAGTGTATTTCGTTGATGAAGACAATGTCCTGCAAAGGCAAAAACACCTGTCCGTTGTTTACTGCACTATACGTTGCGGTATTTTCGGCAGCCCAGGTGAAATCCTCATAAGCTGAACCTGTACCTGTTAGCTGAAGTGAGAAACCAACCGGCGTGCTACCACCCTCTTCCACACCTATGTCTGTGCTGGTTAAGCCGGTGGCAGGACCGTTGGTAGCTGCAAAAGTCCCTTCATAACTCAGGAACTGTATGACATTTCCAGCGGCATCCACAAGGGCAACGCCATCCGGAGCTCCATTCTGCAAGCCACTAATAGGAAAGAAAATGGTCCCAAAACCTGCCTGCTGGTCCGGAATAGTCCCGGATAAGGTAAGGGTGCTATAAGCACCACCACCGTTGCCATTGTAAGGCACCAGTTGCCAGCCTGTCAGGTCAGTGCCAGCTAAACCAGCTACTTCTACACCCTCTCCTTCGTCAGTACCTGAATTATCGTAATGGATTTCGTTTATAAAAACGATGGTGGTAGATGGCTCAGGTTCTGGGTCTGGCTCTGGTTCAGGGTTAGTGCCACCGCCTTCTCCAAAGCTTTGGCCTGTGTTTACTGCTCCAAAAGTGTTTAAGGTCTCTGCAGCCCAGGTAAAGTCACTGTACGTACGGCCGGTCCCGGTTAACTGAAGTGAAAAGTCGGCAGGACCAGTACCTGGCTGGCTTACACCGATGTCAGTGCTGCTCATGCCATCAGCAGGACCACCTATTGCCGCAAAAGCTCCTTCATAACTCAGGAACTGCACCACGTTTCCGGCAGCATCAATAAGAGCTATACCATCTGGTGAACCATTCTGTATGCCTGCTACTGGGAAATAGAGTGTGCCAGCCCCATTGCTCTGGTCCGGGATGACACCAGTAAGCGCCTCGGTGTCATATGCCGCACCGTTGTTGCCGTTATAGAGCATAAGGCTCCAACCTGTGAGGTCTGTACCGGCAGGTCCGGCAACTTCAATGGCTTCATTAACGTCTGCGCTTGCGTTGTCATAATGGATTTCATTAATAAATACATCCTGGCCCAGCGCCTCGCTTGTCATTCCCAGACAAGCGAGTATGCCAAAGCCATACATACTTTGTAAAAGTTTTTTCATTTTGTAAGATTTGATAATACATAGAACAAGTACAAAATTAGCTACTATAGCTAATAACTTAGGATAGAAAGTATTATCTAATCTTTATTTATGGCGGTTCAGCAATAAAGCAAGGCCAAAGCTTCAAATAAGCATGTAAATGGGCATTATTTGCTTGTCAAGAGGTAGGCTGCATATTTTTAGTACCTTTGCATTGAAGTAACTCCACAGTGATAAAACTTCTTTTTTTATTATAATAATTATATTTAACACCTTTAACTTTCTCCTGCTTTCTTATCTGCTGGTCCTGAAAGCCAACACAGCTTCAACAGATTCCTCATCAGGCTTCAGGTACACTTACCGCTTTTTGAATTAACTCTCTACCTGCTATCCCTTAGAAGATTTTTCACCTGTTTCTCTAACTCCAGCCTGTTCTGGACAGTGCAGCTAACGTAGCGCTAATAGCTTTGAATACAAGAAACCCGGCTAATCAGGGTGATTAGCCGGGCTTCTATATGAGTTAGTTTATTCTATCTTAATTTGCTAAGGGAAAAGCATGAGCACCTATTTTGGTGGCATGAGGCTAATCAGATCAAGAACCTCAAGCTTCAAATCCGCCAGTAGTTCAAACGAAAGAGAAACCTGTTTGGGCTGAGGCATGACATGCTGTACACGAACCTCCTGAACTGCTCCCACTAGTTTATTGCCCTTCAGATCCAGTCCTGTTTCTAACATGCCGTTGGCTTTTAGCAGCTCTGCTGATATAATCTCGCTCAGGTTGACCCTTGCTTTTTTTATGATTTGATTATAGGCTACTTTATTGACCAGCACCTCTAAAGCCGTATTATAGAAACCGCTGGAGGTTTTGGCATCCATCGAAAACTTCCGGACAAACAGTTGCTGCGCCGCATTGTCGTAACCGAGTGTTGCCAGAACATATAAATCAACCTGATCCCGCTTCAGAACTGTTCGGAGAATTTTCAGTTTGATCCGGAGGATAACATCATTGTCACCTGTGCTGCTTCCTGCAAGTCCAACATCCAGTATCTGGGCGTATGGTGGTGTGTCTACACCTGCTTCTGGCCTGGGAATAAAGTCACCAACCATTTTTTTCTGCATTAGCCCTTCCAAAGCTGGGTATGAAACAGATACCGGCAGATGAATTTTAATAGCGTTCTCCATAGATATACCTACCCGTGTAGTTGTTTGTGAGGGAAAGATAAGGCTTCCTGCTGAATGCTTTCCTAAGTTTTATAGCAATATACTAATATTACCAAAAGTAGAAAAAAAAAGCCTCAAACAGTTGTTTGAGGCGTTAAAAGTGATCCCGCTGGGATTCGAACCCAGGACCCATACATTAAAAGTGTATTGCTCTACCAGCTGAGCTACAGAATCAGTACTAGTTCCCGTTATTTGGGAGTGCAAAGGTAGTTAATAATTTTTAACAGCCAAAAGTTATTTTCCGTTTTAGCTATAAATTCATCCTGCTTTCTCTTCAGCAAGAGTAGAAATAAAAAGCCTTTTCATTCAGAAAAGGCTTTTTATTTTATTTGTGATCCCGCTGGGATTCGAACCCAGGACCCATACATTAAAAGTGTATTGCTCTACCAGCTGAGCTACAGAATCTTTTTATTAACTTGCGTTTCTCAGGGCGTTTCCCTGAATTGCGATGCAAAACTAACAGCTAAGTTCTTAAATGCAAAACCTTTGGTTTAAAATATCTGCATTTTTAGTCATTTTTTTGACGTTTCTGGTTAAACCAGCTAACGCTCAAGCAGATAAAACAACACTGGCAACGGCAGATTCTTTGTTTCAAAAACAGCACTACACCGATGCTTTTGATTTATACGAGCAAATCTTACATGAGCAGTTGTATTCACCCCAGATGCTCCTGAAAATGGCTTACATCAAAGAAGGCCTGCACGACTATACCGGTGCTATGTATTACCTGCATCTTTTTTATACGAAAGAACCCAGCCGATCGGTACTGCGAAAGATGGAAGAACTAGCGCAGGCGCATCGTCTCCAGGGCTATGAGTACAACGACCTGCTGTTCTTCAAAACGCAGTTCAGTAAACACTATATGCGTATGCTGGAGCTTATGCTGCTCGCTGCCGTTGTCACGGCCACAGTCATGTTCTTCAAATGGCGCAAGGGTCACCGGTTCAGCAAAACCTTTCAAATCAGTTATACACTGTACTTGCTGTTTATACTCTACTATATTAACTTCCTGAACTTAGGGGATGCAGGTATCATCACGAAAAACCACGTAGCCATTATGTCGGCTCCCTCTGCAGGTGGCTCCTGGCTGGCTACGGCTACGGAAGGGCACAAAGTACCTATCAGAGGAGAGCAGGACATTTGGTACGAAATTGAATGGAAGGGCCAGAAAGCCTTTATCCGGAAAAGCAATCTGCTGGAGTTGCCTTAGTTCTTTTGGATGAAAGAAGAAGGACAAAGGACTACCTTAACAAACAGACAGACGCACATTCATTAACAACTCAGTACTTATTGTCAGAAGTGTAATTATGAGTTATAGAATAGGAAAAGCAGCCAATATGGCTGCTTTTCCTATTTTTAAATACTCTTTTATCCAAAATTCTTTGTCTTTCATCCTTTTTTCAGCGGCGAATCTTTCTCCTTCGCCATTACATTGAACACCAACTTATCGGTAAGGCCGGGTAGCCACTTGTTCAGGAATACCGTCAACTTTCCCTGGAAGGTCATCACCAGGTCGCGCTTGCGTTGTTGGGTGGCTTTCAGGATGCGTTCTGCTACTTCTTCTGCCGTCATCATGTCTCCCTCCTCCCGTGGCGACTCCCCCTGCTGGAGCCCGTCTGCTGCCAGCGCAGTGTTCCGAATATTGGAGGCCGTAAAACCCGGACATGCTACCATTACGTGCACCCCCTGGTGCAGCAATTCGGTGCGCAGTGTCTCCAGGAAACCGTGCATCGCAAACTTGGAAGCGGAGTAACCTGTGCGGGCAGGGAGCCCCCGGTAGCCGGCTATAGAAGAAATACCTATAATAGAGCCTTTGCCTGCTTTGATATAAGGCAGCGCATACTTTGTGCTGTATACAGTGCCCCAGAAGTTAATGTCCATCACTTTTCGAATAACATCCAGGTGCAGATCCTCAAAAAGGGCGCGCATCGAGATTCCTGCGTTGTTTACCAGCACATCCAAGCGACCGTACTTGTTCACAGCTTTCTGCACCATTTGCTCACACTGCTCCTCCACGCTCACATCTGCCTGCACAGGCAGGTTGTTGATGCCTGCCGCTGTTAGTTCCTGCGAAGTCTGCTGCAGGTTCTGAAGGTTACGCCCCGTAAAGACCACTTTTGCCCCTGCCCTGCCAAAAGCAAAGGCACAGGCCTTTCCAATACCGGACGTGCCGCCTGTGATTAATACTACCTTGTCTTTCATACTGATGAAATCACTTAATTAGAGTTACAAAGATAAAGGTTATTGTTGATAGCTTTTTGTTGATAGTTAGGTGATGGAACTACCGTAACTGGTATATCCTTCTAAAGCAATCCTATAGTTTTGAAGCCATCAGAAGATGGTTATACATCTCTGTTCAGATATCACAAAAAATTATTTAAAAAATGTTTTAAGTCCTAGCGGGACGACCTGTTGATGGACCAATGTCCTCAGAACGACTTTAGCTCCGGAGGAGCGGCCTGTACACATACCTCCAATAGGTCGCTCCTCTGGAGCTAAAAAATTCCATAAATTTTATATCTATCGACAGTTCGCTCCGCTGACACTTATGCGCAAGTTCAGCCACAAAAGGCGATTACCTCATTATCAGAACTACACTCCTGCCCTTTTCTCCTCTATTTTGATTAATTTTGCAGCATTGTGAGAAAACAGAAGAAAAATAAATTCGAGATACTCGAAAATATAAGAATCGAGGAGATGGTGGCGGAGGGTAAATGCCTGGCGCGCCATAACAACATGGTGATTTTTGTGGCCGGTGTGGCTCCCGGCGACGTGGTAGACCTGCGCGTTACCCGCAAAAAGAAAAGCTTTCTAGAGGCCGTGCCTGTTGCTTTCCGGGAGTACTCAGAGCTGCGCGTGGAACCTTTCTGTGAGCACTTCGGGGTATGCGGCGGCTGTAAGTGGCAACACATTGGCTACGACACACAGCTGCACTACAAGCAAAAGCAGGTGAAGGACAACCTGGAGCGCATCGGCAAAGTGGCGCTGCCGGAGTTTGGCCCTATCCTGGGTTCTGCCAAAACCAGGTACTACCGAAATAAGCTGGAATTTACGTTCTCCCCTAACGGTTGGCTTACAAACGAGCAGATAAAGTCAGTGGAAGAGTTCGACCGCAATGCGCTGGGCTTCCACATACCAGGCCGCTTCGATAAGATCCTGGACATACAGCACTGCTACCTGCAGCCGGACCCGTCGAATGCCATTCGCCTGGAAGTGCGCCGGTATGGCCGGGAGCATGGGCTGGAGTTCTTTGATGTGGTGAAGCAGGCAGGCTTCCTGCGCAACCTCATCATCCGGACAGCCAATACCGGAGAACTGATGGTTATTTTGCAGGTTTTCCGAAATGACCGGGAGGCGATTCTGGGAATTATGGAGCACCTGAAGGTGACTTTTCCGGAAATTACCTCGCTGCAGTATGTGGTGAATTCCAAAGGCAATGAGACTTACCACGACCTGGAGGTAGTGTGCTACCATGGTTTGCCTTATATACACGAGGAGATGGAGGGTATTCAATTCCGTGTGGGGCCAAAGTCTTTTTATCAGACCAATGCAGACCAGGCGTATGAACTTTACAAACTGACAAGGGAGCTTGCAGGCTTGACAGGAGACGAACTGGTGTATGACCTCTATACCGGCGCCGGAACGATTGCGAATTTTGTGGCCCGACAGTGTCGTGAGGTAATCGGTATTGAGTATGTGCCGAGTGCAATAGAAGACGCCAAAATTAACTCCCAGATCAACAACATCACCAATACCACGTTTTATGCAGGAGACATGAAAGATATTCTTTCCGATGAACTGGTGGAGCGCCATGGACGCCCTAATGTCGTGATTACGGACCCACCACGTGCCGGCATGCACGAGGATGTGATAGCAAAGCTATTGCAGGTGCACCCAGGGCGCATTGTGTATGTAAGCTGTAACCCAGCCACACAAGCCCGTGACCTTGAGTTGCTCTCTCCAAAGTACAAGGTGGCGCGCGTGCAACCTGTAGACATGTTTCCGCAAACGCACCACGTTGAAAATATTGTATTGTTAACCGCTAAATAAAAACGCGTATCACGAAGCACGTAACAAGTAGCACGACGATACTTTCGCTTGACTGAAAGACTTCTGACAGAAAACTACAGGAAAAGGTATGAAAGTCTTTTGATACATAATCCTTAACCCTAAAGTCGAACTACCTGATACAAGTATTGAGCTACGTGATAAAAGCTACCTGATACGCAGAAAGAAATATGGAAAACGATCCGGAATTAAATGGTAAATACCTTGGCACCATCTCCAAAGATTTTGTAGTGGTGGCCGAGACGCTGAAAGAAGCATCATACCAGGTGCGTAAACGCAAAATATCAGAGTACCCGATTTTCGTGTTCAGCCGCACACAGGTGCCGGTGGGCTCTGTCTTCCTGGCAAAAGAGGAAGCGGCGCTTGAGTGGCACATCAATGCCTCTTACTTAGAAGACTTCGTGCAGCGGCAGCTGGTCATGCCTGATAAAGTGGACGATTTTAAAGCCGCCTATAAAGACCCTGATGAATACTGCTGCCTCTTCGTGGTAGACGAAGACTTCCAGAACTTCGTGTTTATCCCTTTTCCGGAGGATTAGTTTGAAGACGAAGGACTACTGGACAAAGGAGGAAGGAAGGAAGGAAGGAAGGATACAAGACAAAGAACATTATTTTAACGAAGGCATACGCTAAATCTTCATGTAGCAGAATAGCAGTAGTCTGTAGTGTGATGCTAGTGTTGTTGTCCTGTTACAAGAACTGTAAAACAAGAAAAGCAGCCACACTGGCTGCTTTTCTTGTTTTTGAGAAGTCTTTAGTACTTTGTCAAACAGTCCTTTATCTTTCAATCCTTAAAAATGACTCCAGCCCTGCGCCTTTAGCGGGAAAGCCTGCCCGTGCTTGTTGGCAATGTTCACGCCCTCGCTGGCTTCTGTTATTTTGCCGATGATGGTGATGTCGGGGTGATTCTTCACTTTGTCATGGTCAGTTAGTGGTATAGTAAAGAGCAATTCGTAGTCTTCACCGCCGTTCATGATGCACGTAATTGGGTCGAGGTTAAACTCCACAGCCGTCTCCAGCATCTGCCCATCGGCAGGCAGGTTGTCTTTGTAAACCGTAGCGCCCACTCCCGACTGGCTGCAGATGTGCATCAGTTCAGAGGCTAAGCCATCCGAAATATCTATCATGGAAGTAGGTTTAACACCCAGCTCCTTCAGCTCATACACCACATCCATACGGGCCTCTGGCCGCAACTGGCGGCCCACGATGTATTGCTTGTTCTCCAGTTCCGGCTGCATGTCGGGGTTGGCCATAAACGCCTGCTTCTCCCGCTCCAGCACCTGAAGTCCTAAGTAAGCCGCACCTAAATCGCCTGTCACACACACAAGGTCGTTCACCTGGGCACCGCTGCGCAGCACGGCTTCTCCTTTGGCTACCTCCCCTATCGCTGTCACGCTAATCACCAGCCCCGCTCTGGACGAGGTGGTATCGCCGCCAATTAAGTCTACTTTATAGTTTTCACAGGCCAGGCGAATGCCCTCGTACAGTTCTTCCACGGCTTCCACGGTAAAGCGTGCGCCTAAACCAATATTCACTGTAATCTGGGTTGGCTTTGCATTCATGGCCGCAATATCAGACACATTCACTGCCACAGCCTTATAGCCCAGGTGCTTCAGCGGGCAGAACGTCAAATCGAAATGCACCCCTTCCAGCAGCATATCGCTTGTCACCACCAGTTGCTTCTCCTGCGGCTCCAGCACGGCGGCATCGTCGCCGATGCCTTTCACTGAAGACGCATTTTGTAACTCAAACTTCTCTTTTATTCGCTTAATCAAGCCAAACTCACCGAGTTCGCTAAGCGGGGTATAGTCACTCATAATATTATCTCTTTTGGATGTGCAAAGATACGGAAATTGAGGCAAGAAGTAATTTGGTGTTGTTTACAGGATTTGCACCTCTGTAAGTTAGCCAGTTGTTTTGTGAAGTCAATTGCTTTAGTTGCCGCTTTTGCTACAGTTCATAATTTGCGGTACTGGGTCCAACCACCACTGCCCCTCATTTTCTAAGGAGGGGAGTTTTACTTACTGAAGCTACTGCTGATTTCCTGTAGCATGGCATCATGATTTTCGAACACCTCCTTATTCTTAAAGCGCAGCACCTTCATGCCTAAGCTTTTAAGTGCTTGGTCCCGTTTCTCATCAAAGTATTCAGCATTAGAGTTTAGGTGAACCTGGCCGTCAAGTTCAATGGCTATTCTTTCAGATGGGCAGTAGAAGTCTAGAATATAATTTCCAATACTATGTTGTCTCCTGAATTTGCGACCTAAAAGCTGGCCCTCCTTTAGGTATTTCCAAAGTTCCGCCTCATCGGGTGTTAAACTACCTCTCAGTTCTCTTCGATTCTCTTTTAAGTATTTCCTGTTATGCAGCGCCATAATCTATTATACTAATTTACCTCTATTAGGTGTATAAACTGGATGAAGGCTGCAATAAACGAGAGCAGTCTGAATCAGGAACAGCAGGCTCCCCTGCCCCTCCGAGGCTACGATTAGGACACAAATTTCTGCGCGAGCATCCACCCATCGAAGATTTTACAGAATTCCATGTATCCGCGGTGGAGGGTGATAACACCTGCTCTCTTTTCATGTGGCTTCCATCCTCCCAGC
>NZ_SSNI01000036.1 GCF_010015475.1 Pontibacter pamirensis | reverse complement strand
GAAACACCATCAGGGGATAGGGAGACAGATTCCGGTGGAGGTATACAAACAGCAGGCGGCCTGATTGGGAGAGGACTTAGGGAAAAATCAACTTAAAAACAGTGCTTGGTGGTCCTACAAACAGGGAATACTATATACACAGATAAGCCTTCTTCATTTTCTTTAATTACATTATGTGCCAACATTACTCGTGCAGCCGAAGCCCGAAGCATAGCGAGGGTTAAGGCTGAACTTTGTTGTAGGAAGGATTTCTTATTTTTCTTTATAAATAAATCTATGACCTTCTTTATCAATCAGCTTTCCTTTCCTTATTCTGAACTCTTTATTCTCTATGCTAAAGTAATTTCCAGAACTTAAAGCAACTGTTACACTATCCATCTGAGTAAGAGACTTCGAATTAAGTATAAGCTTTTCATCTGCAATTTTCCAATTCCCAAAGGTATAGTCCCATCTCCCTTTTCTGAATATGAATGTGCTATCTGCACTTATCAGTAATTCATGGTTTCCATTTTTGACTTTAGCTCGATACCAACCAGTTTCAAATCCCTTTTGGCTGGATTGAAAAATTAAAAACGAAAGGATGAGTATTACAAGATTCATTTTATGATTACAACTTACCTACAACGTTTATACAGGCTGCGAACGAGGCGCAGCCGCGTATGGAGCCTGTGCCGTGTTGGGGTAAGCTTTTCTTATTTTAGCCTATTCTCGTGGATTTCGAGAAATTTAATTCCTGTATTATTTACCTCCACCAAGTTCTCTTCTTCTATGATGAACGAAGTTTGGCTGATGTCTTTAAGCAACTTTGAATTATCAGTCGTAGTAATGACCAGCGTATCTACATTCAAATTATACACTCCTGTGGATGTCACTCTTCGGTTGTTGCCTAACTCGAAAGTACTGTCTGCATACAATCTCAACAAAATCCCACCTAATGATGCTTCTCTTGCTGCAATCAGGACTACTTCTTTCTTAGGGAGAGCGTCAGGATATTGGTTAGCTGCAACAGTCACCAAAGTAAAAAAAAGCACAACCGATGCTATAAAGGTTAAGGCAGCATTTCTGAGTTTCACCTTTTCTTTTTTCCTCAAATAGCTAAAAAGATAAACTACAGTTAGTGAACCACCAACTATAGCTACCAGCATTGCTATTATCGAAGTCTCCATAATTTAAGTTTGCCCCAACGGCTGGTACATAAGGTGATTGAGGCGAAGCCGAGAGTAACTTATGTACCAGCCGTTGGCGGAAGCTATTCTTAATCGCCATAGAACTTCACATAAGTATGCGGCTCGTCCATACATGCAGATGTTAACTCAAGTATCTCTTCTATCTGTTTTCTTACATCTGCTGATTCGTCCTTCCACAGTTCATTAAGGTCAGAAACCAACTCCTTGCACATAATGGAGTTGAATGTAGTATCGTCATAAGGGTCAATATACCTTAGAGTCTTGAACTTTTCAGATTCAAGATGAGCAAATGAAGTAGGTGTAAACTCTTTGGAGAGCTTCTTTATTTCATTTCCCCTATAGTCTTCCAAAATTACTGTCCAACCCATTTACAAATCCTTTTTATTTAATTCTTTCTGTACTTAAAGTTACCGCCAACTACTGGATATGCGTAAACATACGCTTATCTGCACTATGCACGGAAGTGGTCTTGTCCACTCTTTCTTCAGATTTCAGTGCTTTAACAGCTATTCCAGGTTCTATTTCCATTATATATTCTTTATTCAATATAGCAAACTTTCTTGAATTCGCATCCTCTTTCGCTTATTATTAAGCATAGCACACAAAACATTTACTGTTGAACTGTCGCCTTTTCAGCAGAGTATCTCTTTTACCTCCTGCTCGTACACATGCACCTCTGTTCCAGGAGCGAAATCAGCCACATAAGCACATAAACAACCATAAATTCAGAGCCATCTCAGTCCAATACCACCAGTACGGGCTAACCGTAGATATCCGCTTATATCTGAATAACTACGGCTGCAGATTATTCAGAGCAACATCTGTAGCACCTACATTGGGAATCAGTAATGTCATAAGACGTTGGTTTAAGTTTCTTACCTATATAAAATGAGTGCAAAAGAGCAGCAAAAAATCAAGTGGAGTGGAATTATAACTCAGCACCCAAGAATTTTATATATTAAAAATTATTAATATATTTATAAAACTATACAGCAAAAGGCTTCTCCAACTATTCTATCAACATCAACCTTCTAATCTAAGAATGCAGCAATACCTCTACATCATCATCCTGTTGATACTGCCGTACCTTCACCAGCAATCCGCAACTGAAATCATGAAATGGTCAGCGGAAGAGGTAGCAGCCGCCAACACTGGAAAAGATGCAATCTATCTCAATGATGTGGAGAAGGAAACACTTCTATACCTGAACCTGGCACGGCTCTACCCAAAAAAGTACGTAAGATTGGAGGTGCCCAAGGATATTTTTATGGTAAGGAATGAAAAGGCTAAGTGGTTTTCCTACAGAAACTCACTTGTAAAAGAGCTGAACAGCATACAGCCATTAGAACCGTATTATCCAAATGAATACATGACACTGAACGCCAAATGCTTTGCCAAGGAGTCAGCCGAGTTGGGCATTGTAGGACATCAAAGGGTGAAATGCGAGAAGGAAAATTACGCTGAGTGCTGTGCCTACGGCAAGAAAACAGGAAGGGAGATAGCATTACAGTTGTTGATCGATTACGATGTGCCTTCCCTGGGTCATAGGAATGACTGCCTTGCGCATGTGTATTCTAAGGTTGGTCTGGGCTATGAGGAAGCCCATCCAAGATATGGTTCAACGCTGGTAATGGTGCTGGATTAAATTCAGAGGAAGAACATATGGGTAACATCATAAAAGCTATATGCCAGTGCGGACTGGAAGCAGACGAAACCGACCAGGGCATCGGTTTACACAAGCGGCTAATGGTGGAGCATTACAATTACGCCACCTTGCATGACAGCTTCGTTTGTGCTTCGCTTGATGTGCCAATATTTAGTTTTATCTCTTGGTCTGCCAGTGCCAATCGTTGAGGAAAGGAAGAACCTGTCTTACTACACTAATATTGATGGCTGAAGACCTGCTGTGTTCTGGCACCTTTTTTTGCTTCTACTTCCACGCTTCTATACAACATCAATTGCGCAACTTAAAGCTTCACCTCATATTTATCTGATATAGCACGATTGCCTTGATCTATTTTCTTGTTATGAAAACGGCTTATGTAAGACTGTGTCGTCTTAACATCGCTGTGCCCTAATGATTTTGATATCATGTAAATGTCAGCACCCTCTGTATTTAATAGTTGCGATGTATATGAATGCCTTGCCAAATGACTTTTCAAGTCAGTGGAAAGTCCTGCGAGCTTCTGGATTTTCTTTAAACCTCTATCTATAACGATATTATTGTTCCTTATTGTTTTGTATTGCTTCTCTGTCATTTTCGAGAAGTCATTATCTTCTCCTATGTTTTTAAAATCTGAATCAGCTAAAAACTGGAAGATAAATCTACGTTTATAATTTTCATCAACTGAGAAAAATCTGGCAAACGCATTTACATAAAAGTTGTTTGTGTTGAATCTAAGATGTTCGATCTCCGTTTTCAGTTTTAGTGTCTGCGTGTCATTTTCATCTAACGGGACTAAACCATCCAAATAAAGGTGATAGCCATTGTCCACTCTATAAATTTCCTCAATACGCTTCTTAAATTTATACAGGGTGGCTACTAATTGCTCTTCAAATCCAAAAAGCTGAGCAAATAGGGGATCTCCATCATTGATATGGTATTTTCGTACCACCACTTTAAGTATTTCTATCAGGTTCTTATTCATGTGAACCAACATCGGTGATGCAGTTTTGCGCATGTTATACACTATATACTCTGTTTTGAGCATATTAAATCGTAGCTGCTGCACATCACTTATTCGCATTCCTTGTGCGAAAAACTGGAATAGAAAAGTCAGTTTATATTTATACAGAAAGTGGTCTGATGATATTGGAGTGCTTATAATCTTTTCGATATCTTCCTGTGTTAGCGAATCAGGCACCACCTCTTCCTTTTTGTATGTTACAGATGCGAAAGGATGCCTGAAAAAGACATACACATCCTCTTTGATAGCAGCACTGATAAATGAGTTGATGATCTTTAAGTAGCTGTTGATTGTGTTGTTAGACATTCCGCTGTCATGCATATACTTTCTGATGTCAGCGACCACATCTGAGTTCAGCTCAGCAAATAACAAATCATCTTTCCCTCTTTTAAGAAGGTATTTTCGAAGCTTGTTCATCACGGTTTCATACTTGATTCGGGTGCCGTGACTGATAATTCTCTTTATATACCTGTTGCTAAACTCTATGAAGGAGGCAGAGTTGCTCCTTACCGCCTTTACGCTATTATTGGAGATACCTAAAAGTTCTAACTTCTCAACTATCTCATTATTTATTTTATCTGAATCAACTTCCTCTGACTTGCGTACCCTACACGTGTTATTATTCCAAAGCTTTTCAGGAATTATGTAGCCTAAATTTATATAAGTGCTTTTTTTGTAAGGGTATCTGTGATCCTTATTTTTACTGTGCCTCTTTTTTCTGTAGATTTGCGTTTGAATAGAACAGGTTTAACAGATTTCATGCGCTAATATGTATCGAGTCGATTACAGGCGTAAATATACAAATGTTAAAACTTGTTAAAACTTTTTTGCTTTTTTCACTGAAATAAAGCATCATATAATACACCTAACAGGTTGATTGCCAGCCTGAAAGGCTGGCCTTGTAGTTCAACGGATAGAATAGAAGTTTCCTAAACTTTAGATCCCAGTTCGATTCTGGGCAAGGCCACACAAAAGCCCCCATACATAGCGTATAGGGGCTTTTTTAATTAATTTGGACATATATCGGAAGGTAGCGGACAATTATCTACGTTCCCAAACACACTGAAAGTATGACTATAAAAAAAACAGGTGAAGCCTTATAATAGCTTCACCTGTTTAAGAAGATTCTTTGGTGATGCTTAATCACGCACCATGATAGGGAATGAAACTTGCTGGGTTTGCCCATTCTGCCTCAGTTCCACATGAACTGTCCCAGCTGAACCAGACGTTGCAGTCGTGGTCTCCACCTGAATTTCCTGTCCGTTCTTGCTGAAGGTCACGCTAGCGTTTGTCACGTGGAAAGACGCATCGTATTCTGTTGTCACGTTACTCACCGGAGTTTGATTTGCATCCTCTAGAATTAGCGTACCGGTGTAACTAGTGTTAGCGTCTAAGGTGATGGTGTTAGGCGACGTCTTGCCACTCAGGCCGTTCAGGTCGCTGAACTCCACGCTCACATCCTGCCTGCCCTTCTGGGCGGAGGTCAGCGCTATGCTGATGCCGGTCACCTTGGCCTGCTCTGCGGGAGAAGCCTTGTCATCCTTTTTGCAGGCGGCGTTCAGGAGTGTCATGCTGCACACTAGGCAAAGGGACAGGAACTGCTGTAATCTGTTTTTCATGCTTCAAGTTTTTTGATGTTCATATGTCGAGGCAGGGGAAGTTGTTCAGTACATGCACCGCACCTTAACGGCCTTGGCACACATTCCAGCATTTGACATTCCCCAACCTGCTTATTTTATAATAACAATTCTTCTAGTGTATATCTTTCCTTTAGAGGAAACCACGGCAATGTATACTCCCGGTGTAAGAGCCTCCGTATTGAGTTCGACCTGCTTAAAAAGCCCCTGCTTATTTAGTAAAATGCTGCCGGTGCCGTTCACCAGCTTGACAGATTCCATCATTCTGTCGAAGCTGATCACCAGAAAGCGGTTAGCCGGGTTAGGGTACATCTTCAGCATCATGTTCTCCTTCTCGGCTATGCCCGTTACTGCCTCCTGCACATCGTTGATGGCAATGGTGAAGGCTTTTTCATAAATGCCGTTGGCCTTCCCGTCATTGGTCGCTACCCGGATACTGTAAGTGTTGCCGGCCTCAAAATCTGGAGATTCCTTAATCACTAATGTGTTGCCGTTAATGATGAACCTGCTGTTATCAGCGTCCCCATCGCCAGCCACTAAGGTGTAAGAATGTGTATCGGAAGCATCGGCATCTGTTGTGGTAAAAGTGCCAACTACTGAATTAGCGGCAACATTCTCTTCAACTGTAGTGCTTGAAAGGGTGATGTCAGTCGGTCTCGCATTGAATCTGATGGTGAGCTTCACTGCCCAGTAGTCCGAACCTCCCTTTGAGGGTTCCGTTTTATTGCCGCTGACTCCTGACTCAGAGGTTCCTGCTAAGAGATAGCTGCCGTCTGGCATCGCGACCAATGAAGCTAAGTCATCATTATTATTTCCTCCGATAGTTGCGTCCCAGACCTTGCCGCCGTCCGAATCGAGATGCATAAGCCAATAATCAAAGCCACCCTTAGGTGCTGCTGTCTTGTCCCCGCCAGACTCTGAATCAGAAGGACCTCCTAGCAGATAGCCGCCGTCAGGTGTCATGGCCAAGGAATACACATTGTCATTGCCGCTTCCTCCGAGTGTTTTGTCCCAGGCTTTGGTGCCATCGGAGTTAAGTTTCACAACCCAACAGTCCAAGCCGCCTCTCATGGTTTCGGTCTTATCGCCGCCTATTCCTGATTGGGAGCTCCCGCCAAGTAAGTAGCCCCCGTCAGATGTTACTACAACGGATAACAAATAATCATTAATAGTTCCTCCAAGGGTTTTGTCCCAAGCCTTGCTGCCGTCGGCGTTGAGTTTCACAACCCAATAGTCCATATGGCCCTGAGAAGCTTCTGTTTTGTCACCTCCCGCTCCTGAAGAAGACCATCCGCCCAATATGTAACCTCCGTCAGGAGTATTGGCCAATGAAACTATCTCATCATGTTCACTTCCCCCAAATGTCTTGTCCCAGGCCTTGGTGCCATCGGCGTTGAGTTTCACAAGCCAGAAGTCTTGACGCCCTCTGGATGCCTCTGTCTTGTCGCCATCTGCCCATGAATCAGAACTTCCCCCTAAAAGATAGCCCCCATCTGAAGTCACAGTTACGGCCATTAATTTCTCAGCAAGACTTCCTCCAAGAGTCTTGTCCCAAGCCTTGGTGCCGTCAGAATTGAGCTTTACCACCCAAAAATCATAGATTCCCTTACGAGCTTCTGACTTATCTCCTCCAGCCTCTGAAATTGAGTGGCCTCCCAGAAGATAACCCCCGTCTGGGGCCAAGACTATAGATCTTAAATCATCATGTCCACCACCTCCAATTGTCTTGTCCCAGGCTTTGGTGCCATCGGCATGTAACTTCACTACCCAATAGTCAGTGGCTCCTTTAGAGTCTTCAGTTTTGTCACCACCGATACCAGCACCTGAAGTGCCACCTAATAAGTATCCACCATCAGGTGTTGGTATAGCGATATCCAACTGCTCACTACCACTACTCCCGAGCGTCTTGTCCCACACTTTAGTTATAGGTGCCTGCGCCCGTAAGGGCAGAGTAATTATGTAGAACAGCAATGTTAACAGGAGGAAATGTTTTAATTGCATTACTCCCATTCGATTTGTGAGATGTTTGATCATACCCATGGCTTAAGTTTGCTTAATTATTCGTTTGCTATTATGTCGTAGTCATTCCTGCATTCGTCCAGTTTAATCTGCTGCGGCAGGTATTTAAGAAATCAAATAGCTGCTCCGGCAACCTTTCGTTCAGATAAAAATCTCAAGCATGAGATTGCACCGGAGAGCTCAATGGATTTGATGTGAATATAGGGGCAATAAACATATAGCAATATGGTTATATGCTATTATATTTTGATATCCGGATTGTCGTTTCTTAGCTTCTGGTCTGCCAGGTCATACAAGTACTTCACGCCTTTCGCGCTGAGGTAACCCACCGCGGAACCTTTCATTACATCGGTAGCCCAATGCACATTGTCATTTACCCTGGACATGCCTTTAAGGGTGGCCAGCCCAAACACACCTGGTAGAATTCCTCATTTCCCTGATATAACCTTTCTGCATCTTCTATGTGCATGTCAGCGTAGTTTTGGTTAATAGCTGCTGTGACAGCATCCGGTAAGTTTTCAGCATTTGCAATCAGTCCGGGCAGAAGCTAAATAACAGAAGCTTGAGCTATGTACTTTTTCTTCTGATTCGCTTGATAACATACAACTTTATACTGGCTGTAAAGTATACATTAGTATAGTACTATATTCCACACGCACCTACATGGCATACCAACCAATAGAGAACTATGGGGTTATCGGAGACCTGAACACGGTGGCATTGGTGGGCCTGAACGGCTCCATCGACTTTATGTGTTTCCCGGACTTCGACTCTCCCTCTATCTTTGCCTCCTTGCTGGACGAACACAAAGGAGGAAGTTTCTCTATACAACCCACGGAAAATGGTGTAAAAAACCGGCAGCTTTACCTACCAGACACCAACGTGCTGCTCACCAGGTTTCTGTCAGATAGAGGAATTGGTGAAGTAACTGACTTTATGCCTGTGGAGGAACTGTACCAGGGCAAAGAACTGATAAGGCGAGTGACGTGTGTGCATGGGGACCTGGATTTCAGAATGCACTGTGGCCCGCGCTTCAACTACGCCCGCTCTCCGCATGTTACAGAGCAGCTGAACCCGAACGAAGTCATATTCCTGAGCGAAGGCCCGGATAGTACCTTAATCAGGCTCAAGAGCACCGTGCCTTTACACATGGAGGAGGGAGATGCTGTGGCAACCTTCTGCCTAAAGACAGGAGAAAAGGCTGACTTTATACTTGAATTTATTGACCACAGCACCCCGCCAGGCATCGACCTGGAGGAGTTTGTGACACAAAGCCTGTACGACACCATTAATTATTGGAAAGACTGGGTAGCACAGTCCAGTTACAAAGGCCGTTGGCTGGAAGTAGTAAACCGTTCTGCCCTGGTTTTAAAGCTCCTAACCTCGCACAGGTACGGCTCCATTGTAGCGGCTCCTACCTTTGGCTTACCGGAGGAGATAAGCGGCGTGCGCAACTGGGACTACCGCTATACCTGGATCAGGGATGCCTCCTTCACCGTTTATGCGCTGCTCAGGCTGGGCCACACAAAAGAAGCCAAAGCCTTTGTGGATTGGGTGGACAGGCAGTGCGACGATGTGGGAAGTGCCGGTTACCTCAGGCTCATGTACTCCCTTGATGGCAAGAAGGACCTGCAGGAAATAGAGTTAAACCACCTAGAAGGCTACCTGGGATCCAGGCCTGTCCGCATCGGGAACGGAGCGTATGACCAGATACAACTTGATATTTATGGAGAACTCCTGGACTCGGTTTACCTGTATGATAAATATGTAGATCGTATTTCTTTTGCTCTTTGGAATGACTTGAGGCAGCAGGTGGAGTGGGTTTGCGATAACTGGCACCGCGAAGATGAAGGCATATGGGAGGTGCGAGGTGGTAAAAAGCATTTCCTGTACTCCCGCATGATGTGCTGGGTAGCCATCGACAGGGCAATGAAAATAGCTGCCAACCACTCCTATCCTCTCCCACCCCGGTGGCAGGAAGAGCGGGACAAGATCTTCTTCTCTATACACAATGAGTTTTGGGATGAGCGGCTACAGTCTTTTGTGCAGTACAAAGGAGCTGACACCGTGGATGCCTCTATCCTGCTGATGCCCATTATCAGGTTTATCGGGCCCAAAGATCCGCGCTGGCTTTCTACGCTAAAGCGCATAGAAGACGAGCTGGTATCTGACGCGCTCGTGTTCCGCTATCGCATTGATGAGGCTTTTGATGGCTTATCCGGAGGGGAAGGGACTTTTTCGATGTGTACGTTCTGGTACGTGGAGTGCCTGGCAAAATCTGGCCAGGTCGACAAAGCGCGGCTGTACTTTGAGAAAATGCTGGGTTATGCTAACCACCTGGGGCTGTACGCGGAGCAGTTGGGCCTGAAAGGGGAGCACTTAGGGAATTTCCCACAGGCTTTTACTCACCTGGGCCTTATAAGTGCCGCACTGAGTATAAACGACATGCTGAACGAGGAGCCAAATAAACGCAACTTTTAATAGCGCAGCACCTCCTTCATGCAAATCAGAAACCTCCCACACCTGTCTCATACCGAGGCATAATAAAAGAACATGCTGCCATTAAAAAATAACGCGCTTAAAGAAACATTATCTCCTGAGATGCATATATAACAGGTTGTATACCTTCTCCCGATGAAATTAACTTTGCCGTTTATCTTTTTAGCCACTGTGCTTCTCGCCTGCA
The DNA here is from genome assembly GCF_010015475.1 of Pontibacter pamirensis. Taxonomy (GTDB): domain Bacteria; phylum Bacteroidota; class Bacteroidia; order Cytophagales; family Hymenobacteraceae; genus Pontibacter; species Pontibacter pamirensis. The sequence continues at coordinate 48,363 of NZ_SSNI01000036.1, read as the reverse complement.
ACGACAGTAACCGCCATGACCCGCAGGGTGGTGCTGAGGCTACAATTGCCAGTGAAGCAGGAGCGCCTGCACCTCTTCCCAGGGATGTCATATACGCCTCCAGTCCCCTTATCAGCGGAAATCTCTATGCCCGGCCTAGTTTCGGAGGCACCATTATCGCACACTTTGACACCTCACAGCGCCTGCACATTATTGATACCACAGACAATGTTTTCGTAAAGGTCCGTATGCAGCAGGATACATCCACACACACAGGATATATCTCTAAAATAATACTCCCGCAACAGAAGTAAATAGCATACCTACTCATTTGTGCCTCTATGGCAACAAAAAAGCAGCCCCCTTTACAGAGACTGCCGCCCAAAATTTAGGAACATACAAAGATTACTTCACCACTACCCGCCGCACTGTGCTATAGTTATCCGCTTCTATCTTTACATAATAAAGCCCTTTGGAAAAGCTGCTTAGATCCACTGTTCTTTTAAACTGGACATCATCGCTGGTCAACGTTTCGCGCAGGATTTCGTTACCGATAACGTTCATAATGCGGAGCTCCACCTTGCGGGTGTCGAGGTTGCTTAATTCTACAGTAAAAACACCGGTACTTGGGTTTGGATAAATAGCAACGTCCTCATTGCCCGATGCTAAATTAAGTGGGTTCTCTTTCTCTGCCTGCTGCGCTGCCTGCACCTGAGCAGGAGTGCGAACCTGGGCCTGCACCATAAGTACGGACATGCAAGTGAAGAGAGAAAGTATAAGTTGCTTCATATAGGTTATATTTTAAATCTTTATTCAATATTATCAAAAGTTGTTCCACTTATTTAGAACGGCAGGCACAATAATTTGTTCTTGTATTATACACCAAATAAACATGCTGTTCACTAAATTTTGACTTTTATTTTAGGATTAAACCCATACATGTAAATTAGGCACTTTGGAGGAGGATGTAATTATTATTGGCGGAGGCCTGGCCGGACTGGTTAGCGCGCTGAATTTGGCAAAGGCCGGACTGCAGGTAACACTCGTTGAGAAAAAGGCCTATCCCTTTCACAGGGTTTGCGGTGAGTATGTCTCCAACGAGGTGCTACCTTACCTGCGCATGCTGGGTGTGCAGCTCAGCTCCTTAAACCCTGCCCGCATCAGCCGCTTTATGCTCTCCTCCCCCACTGGCAAAACGCTAGAGGCAAAGCTGGACTTAGGCGGGTTTGGCCTTAGCCGGTTTACGTTCGACAATTACCTTTACCAACTGGCACAAGAGCAGGGGGCAACGTTCAGGCTGCATCAAACGGTGCAGGAGGTTACTTTTGCTGACGATGCTTTTACTGTCGCGCTCTCTAATGGCGAAAGTCTGCGCGCAAAGGTGGTACTGGGAGCATACGGCAAGCGAGCAAACCTCGACCGCCAGTTGAACCGCTCTTTCTTCCGGAAACACTCCCCCTACATCGGAATAAAATACCACCTCCGCTACGATTTCCCTAAAGACCTGATTGCGCTGCACAACTTCAGGAATGGCTATGCCGGCATCTCGGCCATAGAAGATAACCGCTACTGCTTCTGCTACCTGACTACCCGCCAGAACCTGAAGCAGCACGGCAGCATTCCTGCCATGGAACAGACCGTTCTTTACCGTAACCCGCACCTGCACCGGATTTTTGAAGAAGCAGAGTTTCTGTATGAGCAACCGGAGGTCATCAACGAAATCTCCTTTGCCACCAAAACCTGCATCGAAAACCACATGCTCATGTGCGGCGACGCGGCAGGCATGATTACGCCACTCTGCGGCAACGGCATGGCCATGGCCATCCATTCCGGCAAAATAGCGACAGAGCAGGTGCTGCATTTTTTCAACAATGGCCACGACAGGAAACAACTGGAGGAAGGCTACAGCCACTCCTGGAAAAAGAGGTTCGCCAATCGCCTGACGGTGGGGCGCACCGTACAGCAGCTTTTCGGAAGCCCTGTGTTATCAGAAGTGGCAGTGGGCATGCTAAAGCATTTGCCTCCTGCCATTAGGCTTGTCATGCGCCAGACACACGGGCAACCTTTTTAACACTGCCTTTTCTTCTATTTACATCTTATCTGCAGGCGCTTGCGTAGTTAAGAGCGTTACTCGTAATGCGTATAGCATAGTTGGGATTCCGGCAGATGCTATAACTATCCCTCGAGTTTTCTGTTCAGTAGTAGCCAATCTCATGGCGCAGCTAACGATTAACAGTAAACGAACGAAAAATACATGAAGAGCTACATATGCGCCATTGGTACCGCTAACCCACCCAACAAAATACCGCAGATGCAAATTGCGGATTTCATGGCGACAGCGCTGCAGTTTGATGAGCAAAACACGCGAAAACTGAAGGCTCTTTACCGTGTGTCGGGCATTGGGCAGCGCTATAGTGTGCTGGAAGATTACACTCGCCAAAATGGAGACTTTACCTTTTACCCCAACACCCCAACGCTGGAGCCATTCCCGACGGTGCAGCAACGCATGGATGAATACCGCAAGTATGCCGTTGACTTGTCAGAAGAGGCTATCCGCAACTGCCTGAGCCATACTTCAGCGGCATCTCTACCAGAAATTACCCATCTCATCACGGTCAGCTGCACCGGCATGTATGCGCCGGGCCTGGATATTGAACTGGTAGAGCGATTGAAGCTGTCGCCCTGCGTGCAGCGTACCGCCGTGAATTTTATGGGTTGCTACGCCGCCTTCAACGCCATTAAACTGGCAGACGCTATCTGCAAAGCCGACCCAAAGGCCAGAGTTATTCTGGTCTGCACGGAGATATGCACAATACATTTTCAAAAACACGCTGAGCAGGACCACCTGGTATCTAACGCTTTGTTCGGGGATGGCGCCGCAGCCGTACTCATGCAGGGCCAGCCGAACGGAGAGGTTAGCCTGGAGTTACAATCCTTCCACTGCGACATAGCTCCGGCGGGTAAAAGTGATATGGCCTGGCACATCGGCGACACGGGTTTTGAGATGACCCTCTCCTCCTATGTGCCCGACCTCATCAAGAAGGGAATAAAGGAGCTAACAGACCGACTGCTGCAAGGCCTGAAAACAAAAGCATCAGAAATAAAGCTGTTTGCCATTCACCCGGGTGGCAGGCGGATACTGGAGGTAATTGAGCAGGAACTGGGTATGACGCGCGACGAGAATCGTTTTGCTTACCAGGTGTTGCGCGATTTTGGCAATATGTCGTCGGCCACCGTGCTGTTTGTGCTGAAGGCCCTGATGGATACCCTGACGACGGAAGAGCAGGACGAGCCGGTGCTGAGTTTCGCCTTCGGGCCGGGCCTTACCCTGGAGTCCATGTTACTGAAAGTACACTATGCGGATGCTAAAACAGCGGTCTAACGAACAGGAACTGATGGATGACCTGACGCTGTCCAGTGAGGATTTGCGCAGGAACCTGGATGAACTGGAGGTAATCAACCATTGGCTGGGAGGCCACAAAGTAGTGCTGGACGCGCTGGGCAAACTCGCGGCAAAACATAAAAGCCAGCCGCTGCGGATTGCAGACATTGGCTGCGGCGGTGGCGATACCCTGAAGAACATAGCCCGCTGGGCCAGGCGCAAAAACATACTCGTAGAACTTATCGGGATAGATGCGAACAACTTTATGGTGCAGTACGCCCGCCAACGCTGCGCAGAGTTTCAAGAGATTCGGGTAGAGCAGCACGATGTTTTCTCAGAAACATTCGCACAGCAACCGTATGATATCATTGTCTGCAGCCTCTTCTGCCATCACTTTACCAATACACAACTGGTGCAGATGTTCCGGCAGCTTTACCAGCAGGCACAGTTAGGCGTTATCATCAACGACCTGCACCGGCACTGGCTGGCTTACTACTCTATCAAGTATATTACAACCGCCTTCTCCCGGTCTTACCTCGTAAAGAACGACGCACCGCTTTCGGTATGGCGGGCGTTTAAGCGTGACGAACTACAACAACTGGTAGAGCAGGCAGGTGTACGAACTTATAAACTGCGTTGGATGTGGGCCTTCAGGTGGCAGCTCCTTTTGCAAAAGAGCTAAACCCTTTCTCCTGCAGGAGCACCCACTCATACTGAAATTTGTAACTTATGGATAAGAAAACCCTATACTTCTGGTTACTCTTCGTAGCCGCCATTATTATATCCGGGGTCATCATCTCTATTTTTGTAAAGGCACTGAAGGTGGTGCTGATGGTTATACTGACCCTTGCTCTTGCTCCCGTTATCTTCTTCATCCTAAAAAGGCTTCTGATGCCGGGGGGGCAAAGATAAAACTGATAAGCTGAAGAAAAGAGACTGAGATTAGACAAAGGACTCTTTGACAAAAGAAAAAAGACAATAAGCTCTCATTCTTCCGGACTTCCCAGTTCGGCAGCTAGCTGAAGGGGAGTTCCTAATCCCCGTTCTCAGGACCGCCAGTACGGGGATTAGAAAATCCCCTTCATGTTTTGTTCTGGATTAAGAAATCCAGAACAGCGCTATAGCAAGGCCCTTAACACATCTTGCGGAAACCCTGCATCTAAAAAAAGATATGCTGCGCCAGCCTGAAGGTGTTGGCGTGCGCCTCTACAATATGAGCAATCTGCTTTGAATAGCCGCCACCCATGCTTACCGTTACCGGCAGGTGGTGCCGGTAGCACAGCTCCAGCACCGTACGGTCGCGCTCCTTACAGCCTGCAATGCTCATCCCCAATTTGCCCAACTTATCCGTCGCCAGCACATCCACCCCCGACTGAAAAAAGACGAACTCCGGCTGCTCCTCATCCAGCAGGCGCGGCAAATGATGTTGTAATAGCTGCAGATACGTTTTATCGTCTGTGCCTTCCTCCAGCGGAACATCCAGGTCTGACTGCTCTTTATGGAACGGATAGTTATGGCCACAGTGCATGCTGAAGGTAAAAACGCGCGGCTCATGCTGGAAAATCTGTGCCGTTCCGTTTCCCTGGTGCACATCCAAGTCCACTACCAGAATCTTTTTAAAGCCCTTGTACCTGAGCAGGTAGTTCGCGGCAATGGCAATATCGTTGAGCAGGCAAAAGCCCTCGCCCCGGTCGGTAAAGGCGTGGTGGGTGCCCCCAGCAATGTTCATCCCAATGCCAAACTCCAGCGCAAACAGGGTTGCCTGCAGCGTGCCGTTCATAATCACCACCTCCCGCTGTATCAGTTCCTCCGACAGCGGAAAACCTGTTTTACGTATCTCTGATGGGCTAAGCTGCAGGTTACTGAGCCGCTTCCAGTAGGCGGCATCATGCGTATCGAGCACATACTGCTCCGGCAGTGGCTCTGGTGCAAAGAGGTTGCTTTCAGTTATAGTCCCCTCATATAGCAATTGCTCCGGCAGCAGGTCATACTTGGCCATCGGGAAGCGATGGCCCTCCGGTAAACTATGGGCGAAGATTTCTGTCCAGGCAATTTTTAACATAACACAAAGGAAACAATAATACCACACCACATGTTCACCGCTTCCCTTGTCATTCCCGGAAAGCGTGCTAAAGAAAGGTATCGCGAAACAGTCCAATAACTAAGGGCTTTAGCAGTGCAAAACGGGCGGTGGATAAGTGTGCATATTCTTCAAAAAGCAACCAGTTATACCCATTTTTGATGTGGATAATTGTGGATAACTTTGTTGATAGGCTATAGTTGTCCACCATTTGATGTTAGCTTAATGTAAAATCTGGTGTCCAATCTTTACAATTTCATATTATTGGCAGTAAAGTTAAATATTTAGCGAAGCATAAGAACCTTTACGGGAAGAGCTGCATCAGAAATTTAGCATTATTAGAATTATCCTATCACAAATAAAGACAAGCTACTGATGTACAATCACTTTCATAATTCTGAACCTCCCCTACACCTTACTATATATATACATTTTATAATATACCGGCAGTGCGCAGCATCGAGGCATACCATTGATTTTAATCGGAGGCATATGCGCTGTAGCAGTGCAACATTATACTCCCAAACAACAGTATAAAAGACCTCAGGAGGCTAACTCCTAAGGCTGCATAACGCAGACAACGTTTACGAAAATGCATTAACACAGCACTATTAACACAGCATACTATGAGAAAAATACTTTTACTTCCAATGTTCTTATTTTTCAGCTTTACCGGCTTTGCCCAGATAGAGGGCCCTACCACCGTACAGCAAAACCACAACCTGCTCAGCGGGCTCGATGCGCCCAATGAGGGTGTTGGTATAAAAGGAGGTGTAAACTTCTCCCGCGTGCATGGCAGCGACAAAGACAACCTCGGCGATGTAAGCGGCCATACCAATTTTCATGCAGGGGTGTTTGCTCAATTTGCCCTCACTGAGTTCTTCTCCATACAGCCTGAGGTGCTCTACTCCCGCACAGGCTATGAGCGCAATGACTCCACTTTCCGCTTTAACTATTTTGATGTTCCGGTACTGGCCGTGTTCAACATCTCCGACAACTTCAGTGTGCACCTGGGCCCACAGGTGGGACTCATGATAGCGTCAAAGGAAGACGGCAGCGAAATTGATCTCGGGCCTTATAACACCTTCAGCTATGGTGCTGCAGCCGGACTTGAAGGCCGTATCAACCGCTTTAGACTGGGTGCGCGTTACGTGCATGGCCTCGCAGACCTGCGCAAAGAGGACGATGCAGGCAATAGCATTGACCAGGACATCAAGAATGGTGTGATTCAGGTTTACATCGGCATCGGCTTCTAATTTTATTCCGGTAGAAGTAAACTGACTTCAGGAGCCAGGTCAAAAGCATGGCTCCTGTCTTTTTGGGGCTAGCAGAAAACAGTCCTATATCGTTTTCTTCTTCTGCAGCGTATTTTACAGATAGGCTAACTTTTATAGCTGCTGTTTCACTATTCACAAAGACTATGGCCAAACTTCACCTACCCCCACTCTACCTGCTTTTAACGGGGGTTTTGCTGCTCGCTATTTCCGCCTGCGATACAACTATCAAAACAGATGAGGCCGTTATTTCAGAGGCCGTGGAGAAGAAAAGCAATACAAGGCCGGCAAATATATTTGTGGTTGATACTGCCAAAAGTGAGGTAACCTGGATAGGAGCTAAAATGACAGGGCGCCACAATGGTATATTCCGGATACAAAATGGAGAACTGCACATGCAGGAGGGGCTCCTGGTTGGTGGCGACATTGTGATGGACGTGGCTAACAGCCGCTCCGAAGATAAGACAATAGACGAGGCGAGTAATAAAAAGCTGACGACACACCTGCGTTCCGCCGACTTTTTTGACGTGAAGAAACATCCAACGGCAGCATTTGAAGTAACAAGTGTTTCCCGTATCGACAGCACCCGGGAAAAAAAAGAGGCACCAGATTCCAAAATCACCTACAGCGAACTGCGCATTAAAGACCCCACACACCACATAACCGGTAACCTGACCATCAAAGGAGAGACAAAAAGTGTTACCTTTCCTGCCCGGGTAACGCTGGATAGTTTACTTCGCGCGAAAGCCAACTTCAATATAGACCGCACCGAATGGGGACTGGTCTACCGCTCGGATAAATCGTTGGGAGACAAAACTATTTACCCGGAAGTTAATATCGGGATTGACCTTGTTGCGAAGCCTGTAAAAAACTAAGCGCTACCGCCTTACACTTAAAAACCTGATAAGACCTATACCGGGCACTAATATAGCCGGAAATCCGCTGTATGCTAAGCGCCGGTTTTATGCGTTCCTACTCAAACACATGAAGTATAGTATGAGAAAATTATGGTGCCTGCTACCGCTGCTACTCATAGGCTTTACCGCCAATGCCCAGTCTGACACCCTTCAGGCTTTTAATCAGCAGCAGGCAGATACACTAAAAACGGGGATGTTAATTTTGGGTGGCTGGGCTATCCTCAACATACTGGTAGGAGGTTTTAAACTAACTAAGGCTACACGCAGCAGAAAGTTTTTTTTCCAGATGAACCTGTACTGGAACATCGTGAACCTGATTATTGCCGGCGCAGCGCTCTATCACATTATCTCCGGCGACCCGGCGACACAACCGCTGCTGGAAAGCCTGAAGCAGCATATTTGGTACAAAAAGGTTCTGTACCTGAATGTGGGCCTTGATGTAGCCTATCTAGCGATGGGTGCTTACCTGCAGGAGCGGTCCCGCAACTCGCCTAAAACAGAGCAAATGCAGGGCTGGGGACAGGCCGTAGTGCTGCAGGGGCTCTTCCTGTTCCTACTAGACCTGGTACTGGTCGTGCTACTGGAGTTTTCCGCCGACAGGCTGTTCAGCCTCATCCCACAAACCTAAGCCACAAGCTCAGACATCAGACGTAAAAAAGCCGCAGCCGGAAAATCCGGCTGCGGCTTTTTACTTTTCAGGTAATTATTATGAGCGGTCGTGCTTGCCTTCAGCAAACTCCTCAATCATCTTTTTGTTGAATGCCGGAATATCATCCGGGTTACGGCTGGTTACCAGTCCCTGGTCTACCACTACTTCCTGATCTACCCACTCCGCTCCTGCATTTTTAAGGTCAGTTTTCAGGGTATGGTAGCTGGTCATTTTCTTGCCTTTTAATTTACCTGTTTCAATCAGCGTCCAGGGGGCATGGCAGATGGCTGCCACCGGCTTGCCTGATTCCATAAACTTGTTCACAAAGCTTACTGCCTCTTTGTTGGCACGCAGGTTGTCAGGGTTCATCACACCACCTGGCAGCAGCAGGCCATTGTAGTCTTCGGCCTTCACATCACTCAGCTTTTTATCAACAGTAAATTTGTCGCCCCACTCGGTATGGTTCCAGGCTTTAATCTCGCTGTTTTTGTTTGGCGAGATGATGTGTGCTTCGGCACCTTCGTCTTTAAGTGCCTGCAGTGGCTTTGTAAGTTCCACTTGCTCAAATCCTTCTTCTACTAAAATTGCTATCTTTTTTCCTTCTAATTTATTCGCCATTATTAAATTCGTTTTCGTGTTATATAAATAGTTCGCGTTAAAGCATGTGTATAAAATGTAAACATGCTCTTATTAGTAACGACGGAGCAGACAAATTGTTAATGCAGGCAGATACAACACACAGCCAAATTTAACGTTCTATTGCCATGACGAAAACCATTTATAAATGCTTCGCTGCTGCCTTTGCCTTCATGCTGTTTACTGTAACATCTGCCGCTGCCCAGGACGTGAAGGTGGTAAAGTTCGATGAACTGCAACAGCTGCGCCAATCGCCGGGTGACACCCTGTATGTGGTGAACTTCTGGGCCACCTGGTGCAAGCCCTGCATCAAAGAACTGCCTTATTTCGAAGCGGCCAGCGCGGCCTACAAAGACCAGCCGGTGAAAGTAGTTTTAGTGAGTATGGATGCAGCCGAAGACCTGGAGAAACGCGTAAAACCATTCGTGCAAAAGCGTGACTTAAAGGCAAATTTGTTGCTGCTGGATGAGGCAGACGGAAACACCTGGATAGATAAATTGGAGCCGAAATGGTCTGGTGCCATACCGGCCACTTTCCTGTTTAATAACAAGCGCGGGCATTATGAATTTGTAGAGCGCGAAATGACACAGGAAGAGCTTCAGGGACTGATTGAAAAGTATAAACCATAATTCATATTCCTATGAAAAATTTAAAACTTCCTTTCGTGTACATGGTATGCCTGCTGTTTGCAGGGCTGTTGCTATCGGCTGTGCCTGCCGCCGATAACGGCTACCAGGTGGGTGATACTGCCCGCGATTTTAAACTGAAGAATGTGGATGGCAGCATGCACTCCATGGCTGATTACAAAGATGCCAAAGGCTTCATCGTCACCTTTACGTGCAACACCTGCCCTTACGCCATTGCCTACGAAGATCGCCTAATTGAGCTGCATCAGAAGTATGCCCCCAAAGGATACCCTGTTGTTGCCATTAATCCGAACGATGCGAAAGTTTCTCCGGATGACTCTTATGAGCAGATGCAGCAGCGTGCCAAAGAGAAAAACTTTCCGTTCGCTTACCTGCACGACGAAACGCAGGAGATTACAAAAGCCTACGGCGCCACCCGCACACCACACCTTTACATTGTGCAGAAGCAAGCGGATGGCAGCATGAAAGTAGCCTACATCGGCACGATAGACGACAATTCCCGGGACGCCAGCAAAGTGCAGAAAAAGTATGCCGAAGCCGCTTTAGATGAACTGGTGGAAAATAAGCAGGTAAGCCAGCCCAACACCAAAGCCATCGGCTGCACCATCAAGTGGCGCGCAGCTTAAGCAAAGCTTCGACATTTGGACAAAGGACTTCTGGACATAGGACGTTCGGACAAAAGAGAAGAGACTCCCAGAGGTCTTTCTCTTTTGTCCTTTGTCTTTCATCTATCAGTCCTTCGTCCTTTGTCCAGAAGTCCTTTGTCCAAATGTTTTTCGTCAGAGCTCCGCTTTGTATCTGCAGGCAGAGGCACATCTTTGGGCTCAATAGCACTGGCGGCACGCAAAGCAGGGCTCATGTGCCGCCGGTGTTTCATGCCCTCCAGGCGGGCCTCCACTTCATACTTGTTGTTATAGTATCCTACCCGCATCGACTCGAGCAGGTACAGCCACAGAAACCGCAGGTAGCCATGCTCCCGGAACTGCCGGATATGACATAGTTCGTGCGCCACCCAACCCTCATCCTGCAGGAAGACGTCGCGGGACACACCGCTCAGGTGTATGCTTTTCCCGAGCACCATGGCCACATTTTTACTTTTGAGCACGATGCGTGCAATCCTGGCGAAAGGAGAACGTTCTACAACATTAAAGTCCATTGGTCAAATGCTTAAGATTGTACACTTGCTTATACGCAGGCAAGACTTAAATTATACTTTGCAGGCAAACACACAGCAACAATCAGCAGAAGCATCACATTTACAGACACATAACTAAATTTTTATTTTGGTGCTTTGAGCAGTAGTACTTACATTTGCCAGCTATAAAAGGTGCAATAGCATCTGATACAGTGCAGGTTGGCCTAAATTAAACTGTTTTACTCCGCCAGTCTGTTCGCCAAAAGGTGAAACTGTTTAGCCGCTCCGGTGGCTGCAAACGAGCCAAACCCTATGACAAAACCTATTATCCTGAGCGTTCTGGCGGCTTTTTCGCTGGCACTCTCTTACTTCTACGAAATCACTCCGGCCAGCCCGGCCACAGCAGAAGCAGCCTCCGTCGCACCTCTTATAACTCCTTATGCAATAAATTCCGGGGAAGACATGGTGCGGGTCCTTGAGATAAATGTGCTGGAAGAACTGAAGGAAAAAGAAGTCGTTACAGAAGAATACTACATTAAAAAGCTAGGCCTCCGCTTTAAAAATCCCGACTATAAGCTATTAGTAGAAACAGCCTCTAAATGGATCGGCACCCCCTACCGCTACGGCAGCAGTTCCCGTAAAGGAACCGACTGCTCTGGCTTCGTCTCCAGTGTTTACAGCGAAGTATACAATATCGACCTCAGCCGCAGTTCCCGCTCCATGTTTCAGGACGTGAAGCGTGTTAAGAAAGACAATCTGCGCACCGGCGACCTTGTCTTTTTCCGCCGCAGCGCGAAAGGACCTATCTTCCATGTAGGCATCTACCTTAAAAATAACAAGTTTATACACTCTGCCAGCAGTGGTGGCGTTATGGTCAGCTCTCTTCAGGAGTCATACTATCGCAACTATTTTTATGCAGCTGGTCGTGTAAATTAAATTCCGCGCCAGGCGCACAAAGCTATCAGCGCCCTGCAGCTTTTTGCTGCAGGGCCTTTTTATTTCATAACTAAACAAATTTAGAGAGAGCAAGTATAGAAAGGTTATTGTATGTTTAAGCAAATTGCACTCAAATACAGGCGTGGCAGGTGCATACGGCCCCGGCCACAGTTAAAACATGCAGCACAAACACAGAAATTCTAAGCACATACACAATTATGGAGAATCAGAGACCGGAAGGTAAAAAAATAGCACAAAGCCCCTTCTTCAAAAAGATGCTTGAAAAAGCAGAAGCTTACCTGGAGCACCCGTCCAAAGTAGCGCAACTCGTATCAGACGCTTTAAAGAAAGCATCTGCCAACAAGGGAGTCAGTGCTTTGGCAGGGGAAGTGTGGGAAAATCTACAACTGCTGACGCGCATGATAAAGGCGGCCATGGCAGGTGAATACAAAGGCATTCCGTCCTCTACAGTGGTTGCCGGCATTGCTGTTCTTATTTATTTCATTTCGCCAATTGACCTTATCCCGGATATGATTCCGGTGATTGGTTTATTAGACGATGCCACGCTGCTAGCCTGGTTCATCGCCAGTATCAAAACAGAGCTGGACAAGTATAAAGAATGGGAAGCAAGCAGACCTGTAAAAGTAGAGCCTGCAGCGCCCATAGCGCCGCAACGTGCTGATGAGCCGCACAATGCAGATACATCCTGGGGCACGCCTAAGTACAGCGACAGAACAGGCGGCGATGTTGAGACACAAGCAACCCGAACAGACATTTAAATAAACCGATACAACTATGGAAACAAACGACAAAGAGCAGGAGCAAAACAAGCCCGACAGCAATCATTCGTCGCAGGGGCACAAGACTGACGCAAAGGGCACTGTTACTAATACACGGGAATCAACTTTGCGCTCTGCCACGACAGATAGCACCCGTGCACCTAAAAAAAGTACCGACGAAGGTCCTACTGGTGGCAATGTGAGATAGCATTATATAATTATTCAATTACGGCGGCGGCAGGTTTTAATCGAACCTGCCGCCGCTTTTTTGTACTTCTTAATTGCACCCTTACCCTCATCAGACAGGCTATGATATACTTACAGAATATCAAGCGTATTTAGATATAGCACAATACAAATACATTAATTTAATTAAAAAGATACAAATCATTTACTCTCAGACTTTTTTTAAGGAAATTATTCTATATATTTGGTCGTAAGATTTTGTACTTTAACTCTTAGCCTAGTGTCATCATCATTCCTTCGTCTTAGTTCAGTAAATTTGCACATTGATGGAATCGGGAAAGTCCTGTTTGAACGGAGCGACAAAGCGAAACGCCTGAGCATTAGTGTGCGCCCCCTGAAGGGAGTACGGGTTGCCGTGCCGCCGCACATCAGTTTCGAGAAAGCGGAGCAGCTTATCTACACCAAAGCCGACTGGATTAAGGAGCACCAGTCCCGCATGCAGCAACAGGAGGAAAAGGTAACGGTATATACACAGGACTCTGATTTCAGAACAAGGTTTCACGCTCTGCGCCTGCTCACCCACGCCCGCTACGACATGCGCTGTGTAGTAGAGCAAGACTACGTTAACGTGTTTTACCCAGCCTTCAAGGATGTACGCGACCCGGATGTGCAGAAATTTATCCGCAAGTCGATTGAAGAGGCTTACCGCAAAGAAGCGAAACAATACCTGCCACAGCGGGTGGCTTATTTTGCTGAAAAGTTCGGGTTTCAGTACCAGAGCGTTTTCATAAAGAACGCAAAATCAAGGTGGGGCAGTTGCTCGCACAACAACAACATTAACCTGAACCTGCACCTGATGCGCCTCCCCGATGCACTCTGCGATTACGTGATTCTGCACGAGTTGGCGCACACGGTAGAGAAAAACCACGGTCCGCATTTCTGGGCACTGCTGGACCGTGTTTGTGGTGACTCCAAAAAACTAGACAACAAGTTAAAAGCCTACCGTATCTCCATTTTCTAAACAATACCTTATCGATTAAACTCTACTAAACCCCTCCCAGGCAAGCAGCTTCTGCTACCTGAGCACCATATAAGCAAGGCATTACAGGTAATAAGACAATAACTTTATATGTCTTTTGGCGGCTGATGCACCGGTAACTGCATTTAAACTGTTTCTATTCTTTCAGGAGAAAGTATGGGCCAGCGTATTTCTGCTATCCTGAAAACAACCGCTCCACAAGCTATGTCTGTGGCACAAAATACTTACGCTCCCAATACACGAGAGCAATAAAAAAGCGGGGAACGTTAATTCCCCGCTTTCTCTTATACATCAAAAAAGTGCTTCCGCTGTTTAGCTGGCCTGCCGCATGGCATGCGCCGACACATAATCAACAAAATCGCCTACTGTGTTAATGGGCACCTCATCTGGTATCACAATATGGAAGTTCTTCTCCACCTCCAGGATAATGTCCACCAGGTCTACTGTGTCAAATCCAAAGTCCTGAGACAAGCGCTTGTCTACCTGCAAGCGTTCAGGTTTTATTTTTTTTGTCTTGCTAATGATACGGAATACCTCCTTCTCAATAGCGCTGTTTGTTACTAACATAGCAAAGTTGGTTAAACTGTATATTCTCTAACTCTTCCATTCACTGGCACTCCATCTTCTGCCTGTTTTAGAGCACCGGCAGCTGCTCTTTTATTTTTACCTACTATTTTGTCTTTCAGTCGCTCGTTGAGCAGGTACATGACCGGCACCACCAGCAAGGTGACCAGCGTCGCGAATCCAAGGCCAAAGATGATAGTCCAAGCCAATGGGCCCCAGAAAGCAACACTGTCGCCACCCAGGAAAAAGCCTGCTTCAAACTCTGTGAACAGGGTATAAAAGTTGAGGTTCAGGCCAATTGCCAGCGGAATCAGGCCCAGTATGGTGGCCGTGGCCGTGAGCAACACCGGGTTCAGGCGCGTTTTACCCGCTTCTACAATTGCCTCTTTCAACTCCTTGCCCTCGTCCAGCAGGATATCTGTGAATTCCACAATAAGGATGCCGTTTTTCACCACAATACCTGCCAGCGCTACGATACCCACACCCGTCATCACAACAGACATGTCCATACCGAAAATTGTAAAGCCTAACAACACGCCGATGATACTGAAAAGCACCTCCGACAGAATGATAAACGGCTTCGACACCGAGTTAAACTGCGTCACCAGAATCAGGAAGATGATACAGAAGGCGGCTACCAGCGCAAGCATCAGGAACTCCATGGTCTCCTGCTGCTCCTCCTGCTGCCCCCCCATACCGATTTCATAGCCTTCCGGCGCTTCAAAATCCTGCAGCGACTCTTCTATCTGCTGCACCACCTCGTTGGCATTGTACCCGGCCAGCACGTTAGACTCCAGCGTTACCACACGCTTCAGGTCCTTGCGCTTCACGCCTCCGTACGTGGTCGTATAATCTATCGTAGCCACCGACGACAATGGAATCTGGCGGATTAAGCCTGAGTTCATGTCACGGTACGTGATGCGCATGTCCATCAGCGCATCAATGTTATCACGGTATGGCGCTGCATAACGAACCTGAATCGGATACTCCTCCTCGTCCAGTTTGAACTTAGATGCCTCTGTTCCGAAAATGGCTGTACGCACCTCCTGCCCAATCTGCGCCGTAGAGATACCCTCCCGGTTTGCCCGCTCACGGTTGATGTTAATCACAATCTCCGGCTTGCTGTCTTCCAGGTCGGAGCGCAACTCCTCTATACCTTCAATGTTCTGCTGATCGATGTACTGCTCCACCTGCTTCGACAGGGCAATCAGGCCCTGGAAATCCTCTCCGGCTATTTCCACCGAAACAGGCTTGCCCACCGGCGGGCCGCTTTGCTCTTTGTCCACGGTAATATCTGCTCCGGGTATACCTTTTACAGATTCCCGTATTCCGGTCAGGTATTCGCTGGTCGATTGCTCGCCCTCACGGTCTTTATACTCTACAAAGGCAACGGTAACCTTCCCCTTATGAGATTGCGGTGTAGTAGAGCGATCATTCACGTCTCCGGCACCGATGGCTACATTGGAGATAACGGATTCTACATCCGGATTATTCTCTCCGATCACGTTGTAAATGCGCCGCTCCACCACCTTCGTCACGGAGTCCGTCACGGCCTGGTCCGTACCAATCGGCATGTTGATGTAGGTATAAACAAAGTTAGGCTGGCCCTGCGGGAAAAACTCCACCTTAGGCGGAAACAGGTAAGCTACTCCAAAAGAAACTAGCAGCAAGGCTATTGTACCGGCAAGAACACCAATCGGGCGCCAGCCCACCAGCATCCAGCGCAGCAGCCTTTCGTAGCCGGACATAAAGCGCGGTAGCACACGGTTCTGGAATTTATCGATCAGCCCTGTGAGCACATACCTGTTCAGCAGCACGAGGAACACGACAAGCAGGGCCAGGTTAGCTACACCGTACCAACCTGTCAGGTAACCTATTACTGTAATGGCAAAGCCTATTCCCATCAGAATCCAGAAAGTTCTGCTAGCGCGTGGTGATGCCGGGTGCTCGCTGTGCTTTTTCATAAAAGAAGCCGCAAACACCGGGTTGATAATAAAGGCCACCAACAGCGATGACACCAGCGTTACAATTAAAGTAATCGGCAGGAACTGCATGAACTTACCTACCACGCCCGGCCAGAAAAGCAGCGGAAAGAACGGCGCGATGGTGGTAAGAGTACCAGCCAACACAGGCACGAACACCTCTCCTGCAGCTACCTTCGCCGCTTTTACAATGCTTAAGTTGGAGGTTTGGTAAATACGGTGCGTGTTCTCGATAACCACAATCGCATCGTCTACCACAATACCCAGGGCCAGCAGGAAAGCAAACAGCACAATCATGTTCAGCGAGATACCGAAGAAGTAGAAGGTGAGGAATGCCACGAACATAGAGATTGGCACCGACAGACCGACAAAGAGCGCGTTGGTAGTACCCATAAAGAACATCAGCACCAGCGTTACCAGCACAAACCCAATGATAATGGTGTTTATCAGGTCATTCAGCGTATGGCGCGTCATTTTTGACTGGTCACCGGTAACGGTGATGACCAGGTCGTCAGGCAGGGAAGCACCCTCCATCTCATCAATCGTTTCGCGGATCTTGTTTGAGGCCTCAATCAGGTTCTCGCCGCTGCGCTTGATCACGTTCAAGGTGATAACCGGCTGGTTGCCCAGGCGCGCATAACTCTCCTGCTCCTCAAAACCTTCTCTCACCTCTGCAATATCCCCGAGTCTAATGTTGGCTCCGGCCACAGACCTGAGCACAATGTCACCTATCCTGTTCGGATCTGTATACTGGCCTACCACGCGCACTGAGCGCTTGGCTTCGCCAACCGTTACGTTACCGCCTGAGATGGTCATGTTCTCTCTTGCGATGGCGTTCGAGATATCCGTGAACGTTACCTGCGCAGCCTGCATTTTGTATAGGTCCACGTTTACCTGCACCTCCTTATCCAGTGCACCCACCATGTCTACACGCGTAATCTCCGGAAAGCCCTCAAAGCGGTCCTGCAAGTCCTCGGCATACTGCTTCAACTGGTCCAGGCTGTAGTTACCTGCCACGTTCACATACATAATCGGAATCTCGGAGAAGTTCACCTCCTGCACGTTTGGCTCCTGGTCCAGGTCAGTCGGCAGATCGGTACGGGCTTTGTCCACGGCGTCTTTCACCTGCTGCTTTGCCACCGGCACATCCACATCCGTTTCAAACTCCACCGTAATAATAGAGAAGTCCTGCAGGGAATTAGAAGTCACTGCTTTTACCCCGTTTATTGCCTTTATCTCTTTCTCGATGGGGCGTGTTACCAAGTTCTCCATATCGGAAGGGGAGGTACCCGGGTATACTGTCGCCACCATCACAGTCGGTATCACAACGTCAGGGAAATTCTCTTTTTGCAGGTTAATGTAAGAGAATATACCTACCAGCGTAATGATGATGGTAACAATATAGACACTGGTTCTATTATCGATGGACCAACTGGTTGGTTTGAACTGTTTCATAGTTTTTACTTTAAAGTCTTATTTCCGGGTCAGGCTGTTTTCTGTAAACACAACCGGCTGCCCTTCGTTTACATTCTGGTAACCTGCCGTAATCACTCTGTCGTTAGCAGAAAGGCCACTCAGCACCTCCACGTTTCCGCCATAGTTCATACCCGTCGTAATTTCTTTGCGCGTGGCTACGTATTGGTCGCCTTCCTGCTGGGCCACGTACACATATTCGGCCCTTTCGTCTCTCTGCACCAGGTTTACCGGCAGCACAATCGTGTCTTCATTCTTATAATCCTGGATGCGCACCACGGCCACCATGTTCGGGCGCAGCGTAATGTCCTGCGTGCTTTTCGGACGTAGCTCCACTGTAAAGGTGCGGCTGGTCGGGTTAATAAACTGGCTCACCACATCTACCATCGTCTCTACCTCCTTCTCCAGGTCCGGGAAGTAAACGACCGCCTGATCACCTTTATTAATTTTGGCCTGGTAGGCCTCTGACACCTCTGCCACTATTTTACTACCCTGCAGGTTCACCACCCGGATAATGCCTATGCCTGGCGCTACAGCTTCTCCGGCATTTGGTATTACCTCATCCACTACCCCACTTACCGGGGCTTTTATGTTGAACTGGTCGCGCTGCTGTTGCAGTGTTGCCAGGCTGCGCTCTAAGGCTTCCTTGTTGTTTTTGGCCGTGAGGTACTGCATTTCTGTGCCGATCTGCTGGTCCCAAAGGTTCTTCTGCTTCTCATAAGCTATATCGGCCAGCTCCTTGCGCGTTCTTACCTCTGCTATGTTCTGTTCCAGCACCTGCGCATCAATCGTAGCCATCGTCTGCCCTTTCGACACACGGTCGCCGGTCTGTACCCGCACGCTTGTCAGCACGCCCGGCACTTTTGCGCTCACCAGCACATTCTGGTCAAAATCAACTCTGCCCTGCACCTCCAGGTAGTGGCGGAAAGTATCCTGCTCCAGCGAAGAAACCGATACCGGCACTGTTTTCTTCTGTGCTGCCACGGTTGTACCCTCTGTTCTAAGTTCGGCCTCCAGTGCCGCAATCTGTTCCTGCAGGGTTGCCTCCTGGGCTTTCAGTTCCTTCAGTTGCGCCTCTTTATCGTTGCCACTGTTGCATGCCGCCAGGCCAAGCGCAAGGGCCATGGCATATATTCCTATGATTCGTTTCATGTTCTTTTTAAGCAAGTGATTTTTCAGTTGTTTTATTTTGTAAACAAGGTGCCTGTGGCTCTGTCCAAGTTTACTTTTGCAATTAGGGCATCATACATGGCGGCATAATAATTTGTCTGCGCCTCCCGCAGGTCCGTTTCAGCATTCACTACCTCCAGGTTGGTGCCTACTCCTTCCTGGAACTTGATTTTGGCCACGCGGGCAATCTCCTCCGCCAAGGCCATGTTCTCCCGCTGCGACTCCAGCACATCCAGCGAATTGGTGAGTTCTACAGAAGCCTGCTCCAGTTCCAGGTCAATGCTCTGTGCGAGTGTCTGGAAGCCCAGCTTCGTGTTCTCCAGCGCTATTTTGCCTTGCTGAATCTGGTAGTGCTTGCGCAGGCCATCGAAGATGGGCAGCTGTAATTGCCCTCCTACATAGCCAAACTCCAGCCAGTTGCGGGTTTTGGTAATATTGCTGAACTCGTTGCTGGCAGTTATGTACCCGTAGCGGGCATTCAGGTACAGCTTTGGCAGGTAGCCTGATTTACGGTTGCGCAGATCCAGCTCTGCCAGGTCGCGCTGTGTTTCCAGTATAGAATATTCAATGCGGTTGGTGTAGTCAAAGTTTTGCGGCCTGACCTTGCTCACATCCACCTCCACTTCCGCCAATTCGTCTGTCAGCAGGATAACTTGCTTCTGGTCAATGCCCATCTGGAACTTCAACAGGTTTTCGCTGATGGCCATCAGGCGCTCTGTCTTCTGCTGCTCTACCTTCAGATTGTTCAGTTGTACCCGCAGGCGGTCCACATCCAGCTTCTCGGCCACTCCATTCTCAAACATAATCCTGGTCTGATATAGCAGTGTGTCGAGCCGCACCAGGTTCTGATTCAGTAATTCAAAGCGTTCGCGGTTTACCAGCACGCCATAGTAGGCTTTTGATACCTGCTCGGCCACGTCAATCTCACTCTGTATCGTGGTTTTGCGCGACAGCTCTGTATAGGTTTTCGCCGCTTTCAGGCCAATCAGGTAAGTACCATCAAATAGCAACTGGCTGCCTGTTACGGTTGCATTACCGGTGTAGGCAGGCGTAAAAGTCACGGGAACGAATGTACCCGGCTCAGGCGCGTTAGGGTTGTCAGGATCCTGGAAGAACTCTGCAGGCAGGAAGCTCTGCTGCTGAACAAAGTTATCTCCGACATCCAGGGAGCCGTTTATCTGTGGCAGGCCCATCGCCCGGATCTCTCCGACCTGGGCTTTTGCGATCCGCTGCTCATTTCGGGTAGCCTGCAGGCTTGGGCGGTTCTGCAGTGCATAGTTGATGCTTTGCTGCAGGCTAAAAGACGGTGGTGTTCCCTGCCCGCTGGCACAGAATGTTCCCCAAAACAACAGAAAGGTTGCCAGCAGGCTTATTTTGTTTTTCATGGTCTGTTTTGCTAGTAGGTAATGTTATTCTTCTTCAATGATGTGCTTGTACTGGTTGATTAACTTATGCCCTTTCAGGGTAGCTATTCCCAACATATAATGCTCCAGGCTATCCTTCTGCACTTTTGCTATGTTAAATTCATAAGGGGGGAAAAGCTTCGCATCAAACGGCATCTCGATCATCACCAGCCGCAGGCGCGCAATTGTTTCCACATCCAGATCCTGCCGGAACAACCCCTCTTGCATGCCACGATGAAGGTTCTCCTTTATCATCTCTAGTATAAAGTTTACCTTGTGCTGTTGCCATAAAACCCAGCTGTCGCGGTGATACTTCTGCAGGTCATGAAAAATGGAAGGATGTATACTGGTGAAGATTTTCTTCGTCATCTCCATAGCATGGAATAGTTCTTCAATCGCGTTGCCGGCGTTTTCAACATCCGATTGGCAGTCCTGCTGCACAAAGGAGAGAAAGTTGGCCAGCGCCTCATACACCACCTGGTCCTTGTTCTTAAACCATTTGTATAGCGTCTTCTTCGACATGGCCAGGTGCTGGGCAATGTCATCCATCGACACACTCTTAATGCCCCGCTGGCAGAACATACCAAAGGCGGCGTCTAAAATTTTACTTCTGATATCGGTGTTTTCTACTGTCTCCATATACTAAATCAGCGCAATACTATGGAAACGTTTTTAATACCCAAAGTTTCCTGCGTTAATTTTTCATTAACAACCCAATTCACAGAATGTTTATTTCCCCTTAAAACACAGCTATTTACTAAACAGAACAGGTGTGCCGGCTGCTTAGAAACAGAGGCAAAAAAAAGACTAGCGACCGATAACATCAGGCGAGCAGCCCAATTCTTTAGAGAAACCAAAGCCAATCTGACAGGTAGGTTGATTCAAAAAAATCAGAAGATTTACATAAAAAAAAATTTCGTCAGATGCCCAGCACTGTACGCAATTTACTGTAGCCGCTCCGGCTCAGGGGTACACGCACGCCGTTTTTCAGCAGCGCCACGTGGCTGTCTTTTTCCAGGGGTTCTATGCGGGTGAGTTGGGTGAGGGGAATGATGTATGAGCGGTGCACGCGCACGAACTGCTTCGTGTCCAGCACACGCTCATAGTAGTTCATGGTTTTCTTCTTCAGGAAGAGGCCGTCCGGCGTGTGTACTTTCACG
The DNA here is from genome assembly GCF_010015475.1 of Pontibacter pamirensis. Lineage (GTDB taxonomy): Bacteria > Bacteroidota > Bacteroidia > Cytophagales > Hymenobacteraceae > Pontibacter > Pontibacter pamirensis. The sequence goes on along the minus strand of NZ_SSNI01000036.1, from coordinate 26,972 downwards.
TAATCGTCGTAGGCTTCTAAATACAGCACATCCTTCACTGGTATAATGCGGATGTCGTTGGCAGCTTTTACCACAATGCGCAGCTGCTCCTCCGGCTGCTTGGCAGGTACTTCGTTCAGGTCCGGAGCCTTGCTTTCGGCGGCGTTTATGCCTTTCTGTTCCTGCCACTTCTTCAGGGCAGCATCAAAGCGCTCCTGGCTGAAGGGCTTGAGCAGGTAATCGACGGCACTGGCCTCAAAGGCTTTCAGGGCATACTCATCAAAAGCCGTGGTAAAGATAACGCCTGGGGCCTGCTCTACCAGTTCCAGCATCTCGAACCCGTTGATTTTAGGCATCTGGATGTCCAGGAAAATCAGGTCGGGCTGGTGTTGCATGATGGCTTTCACGCCTGCAAAGCCGTCGCCACACTCCTGCACCACCTCTATACCTGCGTGGTGCTGCAGGTACTCTACTACAATGCTGCGTGCGAGCGGCTCATCATCTATTACTAAACATTTGATCATAGCTTTTGCGGAATTTTAATGCTGGTGATAAACTGGTTCTCCTGCTGCTGGGTCTGGAGCAGGTCGTGGCGGGCATAGAGCAGGTACAGGCGGCGCTGCACGGAACTCAGGCCGAAGCCGGTGCCCTGTGGTGGCCGTGCGGTGGCAGGGTCATAAGGGTTTTGTATCTGTAGTTGCAGGTGGTGGTCCTGGGCGGTGGCTTTTACTTGTATCACGGTGTCGCCGATGGTATCGTACAGGCCGAACTTGATGGCGTTCTCTACCACGGGCTGCAGTAAAAGGGCCGGCAGGCGCATGTCCATGGTTTCATTTTGTACTTCAATGGCCGTTTGCAGGCGGTGCCCGAAGCGCACTTTTTCAATTTCCAGGTACAGCTCCAGGTGCTTCAGCTCGTCGGCCAGGCTTACCTGTTGCTGGTTGTCTTTGCGCAGGGTGCCACGCATGAAGTCGGAGAGCTGTTGTATCATTGTACGCGCCTGCTCCGGCCTAGCCCCAATCAGGGCACTAATAGAATTGAGGCTGTTGAACAGGAAGTGTGGCTGTAGCTGCTGCCGCAGTGTGTGCAGCTCTGCCTCACGGGCCAGCTTTTCGGCAGTGGTTTTCCTCTCCTCGCCCTGCTGCCGCTCCCGGGTATAGAACCACATCCAGTTTAACAGCAGCATGAGCAGTATTATTAACCAACCGAATACTATCCGCACCGGCAGCGTGACCTCCACAAAGGCAAGGTAGCTAGCATCTCCATTGAAAGCCTTGCCTGCTATAAAGTTAAACAGCAGCATGCTTATACCCGCTAAACCCAAACTCCACCCCAGCAGGTAGGCGCCTTGTTTTACGCTTGGCTGGTAAAACTGCAGACCTGTACCCATGGCATACCCCCCACATACCAGCAGCGTGTTTGTGAGCAGGGCATCAGCAATAGCTGTGTTTATGGGCAACCCCACCGACCATAGCAGCGTTGTCTGCACCACAATCCAGAGCAAAGCCCAGCCCAGGTAAACCAATATAACGCGTAATGGATACATGTGCCAGACAGGTTAAAAACTCTTAATCTGAAGCCCGCCAAAAAGCGTGGTGCCTTTCAGAATGAGGACCTTGTTTGGGTCATAGCCGCCGGGCATTACCGGCCGTTTGTCGTCTATGCCACCCAGTATGGCTACCATCTCCGACTTTATCTGCCAGTGCGGCGGGATAATAAGTGTGGTGCCGCCAAAAATCTGCGTGGCCTCCAGCATGACCGGGTGCTGTATATCGGCCTGGCTGAGGTTTAGCTCAGTGCCACCGAACACGCTCACGACCTCGCCCCCCAGAAAATTTTTGGAGATGATGTTCTTTTTAATGCCTCCAAATATGGCGGTGGCATCTACGATGTCTTCAGTAGAGTAGGTACTGTTTGTAGCGTATTCTGCGTTGAAGCGGTGATGCTGCGCCTGGTCTGGATCCGCCTCTCCCTCTCTTACATCTCTTTTCCGATCGAATTGCCTGGGGTAGTCCCGACGGGGCTTTAATATCATCCATACCCCGAGACCTATAAGCATAATGGGCCAGAAATAGATGTGCAGGTCGAATCCATCTACCACATCCTCTATCAGAAAAACAGTACCAATGAGCACCAGAATGAGCCAGCCCGGCTTCTGGAAATTGTGACGGAAGCCAAGGAACAGGCCCACCACAATCAGAATCATTTCCCATTTAAACAGCCAGTAAGGCAAAAAGAACAGATCAAGCTTGGCCACCAGCACCACAACGCCTACTGTCACTAAAAGCAAGCCTGCCAGCACCTTTCCGCCGCCAGCCTGCTGCGGCTTTCCCCAGTTACCGCCGTAGTTGCTCTCCGGGTTTTGTTCTTTATTTTCCATAGTCCTTTTGATTAAGTTGATGCTCAAATGTACTCTAAACATACCCGTTGGTCTATAACAGATAGGCGGGCCGGGGGGAGAAGTCGGTAAGCTGTAGGTTTGCGTCGGTAAACTACGAAGTATAACACGCTTCTGCAATCGCTATCGCCTCCAATCACCTCTTACCTAAGCGGTTCTGCTTCAACTGCCGTACGTCCGGAATTACCTGCTTTTGCCCTACTCCGGGCGCTGGCATGCGTACCAACTGAGCAGAACCTAAGTAGAATCAGAAGCGCCAAATTATTACCTTTGCATACTATGGTGGAGAACATACAACAAATAGCACAAGAGATAGAGGCAGCGCCGCTGACGAACCCTGCCGAGCTGGAGCAATTCCGCATTGCCTACATTGGTCGCAAGGGCCGCATTGCAGCCCTTTTTGATAACCTGAAGCAGGTGGCACCGGAGCTGCGCCGTGAGGTGGGCCAGCACCTGAACAGCCTGAAGAACCGCGCCCAGGAGCGTTTCGACCAGGCGCAGGAGCAACTGGCCAGTGCCGCAGACCAAAACGCGGATACCGGCTTTGACTTTAGTTTGCCAACCGTACCAAACACGCTCGGCACGCGCCATCCGCTCTCGCTGGTGCGCCAGGAGATTGTGCGCATTTTTGAGCGCATTGGCTTTAATGTGGCTGAGGGCCCGGAGATGGAGGATGACTGGCATAACTTCTCTGCGCTGAACTTCCCAGAGAACCACCCGGCGCGCGAGATGCAGGACACCTTCTTTTTAAGTGAGAACAAAGAAAAGTTACTCCGTACCCATACCTCTACTGTGCAGGTGCGCCTGATGGAAAACAACCAGCCGCCGCTTCGCAGCATCATGCCGGGCCGAGTGTACCGCAACGAAGCTATTTCTGCGCGTGCGCACATGGTGTTCCACCAGGTAGAGGGCCTGTACGTGAACAAAGGCGTGAGTTTTAAAGACCTGAAAGAGACTTTGTATTACTTCGCTAAGGAGATGTTCGGGCAAGACACACAGATTCGTTTCCGCCCGTCGTTCTTCCCGTTCACCGAGCCAAGTGCTGAGATTGACATTACGTGCTTCATCTGCAAGGGCGAAGGTTGTAACATCTGCAAAGGCAGCGGCTGGGTAGAAATCGGTGGCTCTGGTATGGTAGACCCTGCCGTGCTCCACAGCTCCGGCATTGACCCGGAAGTGTACTCCGGCTTTGCCTTCGGCATGGGCATCGAGCGAATAACGATGCTCCGCTACCAGATAAAAGACCTTCGCCTCTTCACTGAAAACGATGTGCGCTTCCTGCGCCAGTTTGAAGGGGTTGTTTAATTGTTAAATGGCTGGATTATTAAATTGTTGGGTTCGCAGGTAAAGGACGGCATGCATATTCAGCCTTATTTGTCGTTTATCAGACTGAAGGGTTTTGGTGGCAGGGAAATGAACTGTTGATTTGCACGCAAATCTTATGCGGGAGAATTTATTTTCAACCATTCAACAGTTAAACAATTTAACCATTTAAAAGATGAAACTGGAGGAAATTAAAACGATAGGTGTGGTGGGTGCCGGCACAATGGGCCAGGGCATTGCGCAGATTTGTGCACAGGCTGGTTTTAAGACCATTCTGTTTGACATCAATGCGCAGGTACTGGAAAAAGCAAAGTCTACGACCACCCAAAACATTGATAAAGGCATTGAACGCGGGAAGCTGACAGAAGAGGACAAGACAATAGCCCTGGACAATCTCTCCTTTACAGGCGACACACTGCAGCTTAGCTGCCACCTTATTATCGAAGCGGTAGTAGAGCGCCTGGAAGTGAAGCAAAGTATATTCAAGGAGCTGGCGAGCATGAACCCCGCAGAGACAATCCTTGCTTCCAACACCTCGTCTATTCCCATCACACAAATAGCAGCCGCTATACCACACCCGGAGCGGGTGGTGGGCATGCACTTCTTTAACCCGGCCCACATCATGAAGCTGGTAGAGGTGATATCCGGCGCCGCTACTGCCCCGGAAACAGCCGAAACTATAAAAGCACTGGCGCTGAAGCTGGGCAAAACACCCGTGATGGCCAAAGACTCCCCGGGCTTTATCGTGAACCGCGTGGCACGCCATTTTTATGTAGAAGCGCTGAAGCTGCTGGAAGAAGGCGTAGCCGACGTAGAAACGATTGACAAACTCATGCAGGCCAGTGGCTTTAAGATGGGTCCGTTTGAACTAATGGATTTGATAGGTGTTGATACTAATTATTCAGTAACTACCTCCATGTTCGAGGCTTTTCATTATGATTCGAAGTTCAGACCAAGCCGCATCCAGCAGCAGAAAGTGGATGCCGGGCACCACGGCCGCAAGTCGGGCAAAGGCTTTTATACCTATGCGTAAACTTTGGGCGCTGTGTGCGCTCCTGCTTCTGTTCACCACCGCCTGCAACAACAACAATGTTGTAGGGCCAAGGATACCGGAAGTGTTCGTGGACGAGCAGATAAACGTTAACAGCCAGCTACACCCGGGTTTGCGCCGGGACGGCGGCTACTCCTACATAAACGGCGGCTACAAAGGGATACTAATCGTGCGTCAGAACGCTAGCCAGTACTTAGCCTTCGAACGTGCATGCCCTTACGACCCAACAGCCTCCTGCTCCCAGGTAGAGGTAGACCCTTCTAACCTGTTTATTGTAGATGACTGCTGCGGTTCTCAGTTTAACATGCAGGGCAATGTAACAGGCGGGCCATCCGTATATGGCCTCCAACAGTACCGAACAGCCCTTTCCGGCTCCCTGCTGTATATTTCGAACTAATTTTTTTCTGTTGATTTACAGGGAATTACCCAAGTTCGAAAAAGTTTTTTTCGGCGTGCACTTGCGTGCTAAGTAAAACCACCGTAATATTGCACCATCAATCAGCGGGAAAGCTGCTGAAAACAAATAAGATTCCTCCTTAGCTCAGTTGGTTAGAGCACATGACTGTTAATCATGGGGTCCCTGGTTCGAGCCCAGGAGGGGGAGCTTGAAAATTAGCCACTTACAGGTAAAACTGCTAAGTGGCTTTTTTTATGTGCACAAAATAGTTATTAGCGTGTCTTATAAGTTTTTTGTTCTTTTTGCGGCCAAACTTCCCTGCCATAGATAGTTTACGACAAGACAGTGACAGAACCTGACATTAAGATGATGTCGGCATCACCTTCTTCTTGCCAAGTTTCCCTTCACGCTTGATTGCTCATCCCGTAGCGATGCATCAGGATTCCTATAACGGCTCTACGACACTCTGCCGACACTCCCTCATGCTCCTGCCCTGCTTGCAGCCTCTCTTCCTGTTCACCTCATAAATGGCCTGCAATGCATGAGATGAATAAATTTACCAACAATCAGTATATTGCTGCTATAACCTCTAATCCGCTTTTATAATGATAGACTTCCGTCGGCTGTTTTCTGTTTTATTTTTGGCGTTTATTTCTACCAATATTTTTGCCCAGAGTACCGTCACCACAAAGTTAAAACCGCAGCAATACCAGGATAGCCTTTACTTGGCACAGAATTATGAGCATCGCAAAGTAATGGTTCCGATGCGCGACGGGGTAAAGCTATACACCGAAGTTTTTGTGCCCAAAGATGCTTCCAGTTCAAAAAAGTATCCTTTCCTGATGACTCGCACACCTTACAATGCTACCCGAGTTCATGGTCGGTTGTATAGTAGCGGCTCTTTTGCCAAACTAGCCCGGGAAGGGTGCATTTTTATAGAACAGGATGTGCGTGGACGCTGGCGTTCGGAAGGCGAGTTCTCCCATGAAAGGCCGCTGGTAAACAACTCCAACAAGAAAAAACAAAGACAACCAGACGAAGCCACAGATACCTACGACGCCATTGACTGGTTATTGAAAAACGTAAAAGGCAACAATGGCAATGTTGGGGTGCATGGTGTATCGTACCCGGGCTTCTATAGCACTGCTGCTGCTATTAGCAACCATCCGGCTTTGAAAGCAGTTTCGCCGCAAGCCCCTGTTACCGATTGGTTTATAGGCGATGATGTGCACCACAAAGGCGCTTTTTTCTGGATGGACTTTTTCGATTTTCTACCCCGTTTTGATCAGGACGAGCCCGATAAACCTGCCACGCGTACATTTGGTGTAACTGATAGTAAGAACCGCGATAACTACGATTATTTTCTGAATACAGTAATAACTCCTAAGCGCGCAAACACCGAGTTCTTTAAAGACAGTATTCCGTTTTGGAATGATATATTGACCCATCCCGACAACGATTCCTACTGGAGCAGCCGTAACCCTCTGTCGCATGCAAACAAGCTAAAGCCAGCTATCTTAACAGTTGGTGGTTGGTATGATGCCGAAGATCTATTCGGTGCCCTGGAGACCTACCAGAAAATTGAAGAGCAAAATCCGAAAGCCACAAACAAGCTGGTGATGGGTCCCTGGTGCCATGGGTGCTGGTGGTCTGATGCAAAATCGTTGGGCGATATCAGTTTTGAACAATCCACCGGCCAGTATTACCTCGACAGCCTGTTCCTTCCTTTCATGAATTATCACCTGAAAGGCCAGGGCAACGCTCCCAAACTAGCCGAAGCTACTGTATTTGAAACTGGCTCCAACGAGTGGCGCTCGTTCGCAACCTGGCCACCAAAAGCGGTTGAGGACAGAAATTTGTACCTGCTTCCGAATGGTAAACTTGGGTTCTCAGCGCCAACTGTAACTGGTTCTTTTGATGAGTACCTTTCCGATCCGGCCAACCCGGTTCCGTACCAGGGGCAAGTCCACCGCAAGCGTACACGTGAATACATGCTCGACGACCAGCGCTTCGCCTCCCGAAGGCCGGATGTACTAACGTATACAACCGACCTTTTAATCGAAGACTTAACCCTGGCTGGCCCGGTTATAGCTGACCTGATTGCCAGCATCAGCACTACTGATGCCGACTTTGTAGTAAAACTGATTGATGTATACCCGGAAGACACACCAGACACTGTAGCCGCCGAAGGTAGTGACGCGGTGATGGGCGGTTACCAGCAATTGGTACGTGCCGAAATATTGCGTGGCCGCTACCGAAACAGCTTTGAGAAACCAGAGGCGTTCACACCCAATGAGCCAACCCCGGTTAAATTTGAGGTGCCCGACTTGCTGCATACCTTTAAGAAAGGCCATAAGCTGATGGTGCAGATTCAAAGCTCCTGGTTTCCGCTCGCGGATCGCAACCCACAGCAGTTCATCAACATTTATGAGGCAGACCCGGAAGATTATATTAAATCGACCATTCATATTTACCATGATGCCCAGCGGCCTTCGCACTTACAGGTAAAAGTGCTGCCCCAGTAAACATAGTTTCTCAGCTCGGCCTGATGCAGCTGTTTGAAACCCGCTACTACTCTTAAAAGCACTTTCAAGAGTAGTAGCGGGTTTTATATTATGTCCAGTATAAGATAGGCGCATTGGGAAAGCGCCTTTTTAGCTCGCGCTGAAAAAAGCTGCGCAGCAAATTCATAGTGACTGCCGGATATACATACTTCTTGCCACCAAACTTGTTGTACTTCACTGAGCGGTTGCTTTCGTCAAAGTCCAGAATTGTGTTCGGGTACCACTCCTGCAGAATAGCTTTGGAACCTGACGTAAACCGGTGGCTGATAAGCTCAAAAGTTATTTCACAGGGGAAATCCAGTGTCTGCTCCAGCCTGTCAAGCAAATATGTGTACTGCTCCTCCCAATCCGGAACAGGCATGATGGGCGCAATAACCAAACCCACTTTATAACCGCCTCCGCCTTCTGCCCTTGGCAACGCCAGTTTACGGATAGCCGCCAACCGGGCTTCTATAGAGGCCGTGCCTCCTTCCATCCTCCTGGCGATAAAGTCTGAATTGATACTGATTCTGGGCTGCGTGTTGTCGTTGTGCGGTAAAGCCAGCAGTCCGTCCACCTGGTCGAACTTAGAGACCCAGCGCAGGTGCATGTTTTCCTGCTCACCAAAGAAGCGCATAGTTTCTGCCAGGCTGCCGGTCAGGTGCTCAATGCCCAAGGGGTCGGTATAGCAGCTAGCCTCAAACGTGGTCACCTGGTTTGGCTTTTTATAATGCAGCAGGTTCTCCAGGATGGCCGGTAAATTGGCAAAGGTTCTGATAACGGGCGGACCCTGCAAGCTACCTGCCAGGTAGCAATACTGGCAATGGGCCGGACAACCTTCGGCCAGGTGAAACTGCCAGTCGGCGGAGGGCGGAACAGGTTGTAGTTTGAGAGCACTGGGCGGTGCTGTTACAATAGCCAGGGTGCTTTTGGCCTTCCGGTATGTTTCCCGCTCATCCTCGCCGCGCAGTCCTGTAAGTCGGTTCTGCTTCAGCTCCTGTACAGGCAAGCCTAAACCCTTTACGCGCTCATAAATCTGTCTTCCCCAGGGTTCCTCCATAGCAGCTGGCGTAATAAGCACCTGCTTGGGCATCCATAGCTTTCCGGAACGCTGGCTTGTTTTTATAATTGCTTTCTCCTGAACTGCTTCCATTAAATAAATCTCTCTTTTAGGTATGGTTTCAGCACAACAAATAACCTTAAGGCTGGTATATCTGGTGCTATAAAAGAAACATATTCACCCCCTGTTTGATTCAGAAAAAGTCTTTTATATTACTGCACAACATCTTGATTATCAACAACTTTAATATTTATTTTACATGAACATAATAGCCGGTGAAGCTGTTATAAAAACGTATGCAGAAACTAAATCCATCCACTGTTCTTTACACACCTGACGCTCTGAATGAGCGCGGGGCTAAGGCCTTACTCGCTTATCCTGAGGCAGTACATCAGGAAATAAAACAACATAACAGGCTGCCTGAAGTAGAGGGCAATCATTACCAGGTAAAGTCGAATGTGCTGGTGCTGGGGCGCTTAAAAACACTAGTCTGCCGTGAAAGCGGCCGCAGCTCAGATTTCATATCGCCTAGCCTTGCCAACGGTTGCTTGGGGGCCTGCGCCTATTGTTATGTAGACCGTAACAAGCCTGTGAACCCCATCACGCTTTTCACGAACACCGAGGAAATATTGGCGGCGGTAAACAAGCACGTGCAGAAGCAGCCTTGGCCAAAAGTGCCAAACCAAACGCATGCCCAGTATTATACCTATGACATTGGCTGTAACTCTGATGTGTCGGTGGATGCCGCTTTATCAGACAGCGTAGCGGCAACGGTGGCTTTTTTTAGGCAGCACCCGAAAGCGTTTGCCACCTTTGCCACTAAGTTCGTGAATGAGGAGATGCTGACGTATGACCCGCAAGGTAAAACCCGTGTTCGTTTTAGCCTGCTGCCTCATAAAGTAAGCAAGCTGGTAGATGTACGAACGGATACGCTGGAGAAGCGTCTGGCTGCCATCAACGACTTTTACCAGGCAGGCTATGACGTGCATGTTAACTTCTCGCCGGTGATTGTGTATGAGGGATGGCTGGACGATTACAGGGAACTGTTTGAACAACTGAACCAGGTAGTACCTCCTGCACTGAAGAAACAGATGAACTGCGAGGTCATTTTCCTTACGCACAACCAATGGCAGCACGAGGCTAATCTGGCTATCAACCCGAAGGCGGAGGAGTTAATCTGGACACCAGCTATACAGGAAACGAAGCAAAGCCAGTTCGGCGGCATCAATGTTCGGTACCGCTACCAGCTTAAGGCGAGATGGATTAGTGAGTTTAAACAGTTGCAACAGGAGGTTATACCCTGGTGTGATATACGTTACATCTTCTAGATAAGCTGCTTTAACCAGTCAGCCTCTGCCTGCAGCAATGCTCGCAGAGGCTTTTCTTTTTGCCCGGCTATAGTATATCGTTACACAAAACAAATGGCCCGCCTGCGGGAGCGAAGGTATATTATGCGCTCCCGCAGGCAGGCCATAGCTACAAAGCTGCTGCTTACTTCTGCACCTGCTTCATGTTTTTCAGTCCCAGCACTTCGCTGGTATGCTCTCTTACCTCCTCTAACAGCTGGCCATTTTCTCCAAGCGACTCTCCGTAAGATGGTATCATCTGCTTTAGTTTAGTCTGCCATTCCTTAGAGTTAATTTCATCTTTGAAGCAGCGCCCCAGGAGCGTAAGCATAATAGAAACAGCCGTAGAAGCACCTGGCGAAGCACCAAGCAGTGCGGCAATAGATCCATCGGCTGCACTTACTACCTCTGTTCCAAATTCAAGCACACCGCCATGTTTCGGGTCTTTTTTGATTACCTGAACGCGCTGTCCAGCCTTTTCCAACTCCCAGTCTTCGCTTCTGGCATTCGGATAGTACTCCCGAAGTGCCGCCAGGCGATCTTCCGGCGACTGGCGCACCTGGTTGATGAGGTACTTGGTAAGCGGGATATTTTTAATGCCTGCTGCCATCATGGGGCGCAGGTTACCGATTTTAATAGAGCTAGGCAGGTCAAAGTAAGAGCCCTTCTTCAGGAATTTAGTTGAAAAACCAGCATAAGGCCCGAAAAGCAATTCTCTTTTCCCGTTGATCATCCTCGTGTCAAGGTGTGGCACAGACATAGGAGGTGAACCTACTGCAGCCTTGCCGTATACTTTTGCCTGGTGCTGCTGAATCACATCCGGGTTCGTGCACTTCAGCCACTGCCCGCTTACAGGAAAGCCGCCATAGCCTTTGCCTTCCGGAATGTCTGATTTTTCGAGCAGCGCCAGAGAACCGCCTCCTGCGCCTATAAAAACAAAACTGGTATATACTTTACGCTTGTTTCCAGATGATAAGTCCTTTACCTTGAGTCGCCAGGAATTATCCGGCTGCCGTTTCAACTTACGGACTTCATGATTAAAATGCAGTGTAACGCCATCCATCTCCTTTAAATGGTTGAACATGCAGCGTGTCAGTTCCCCGAAGTTTACATCGGTGCCAATATCCATGCGGGTAGCAGCCACTTTCTGAGATTTATCACGGCCATCCATAATGAGCGGCATCCAATCTTCCAGTTGCTCTGGATTCTCAGAATACTCCATGCCTTTAAAGAGGTGACAGTTTGTAAGAGCAGCATAGCGCTTGTTGAGGAAGTCAACGTTCTTTTCGCCCCAGACGAAGCTCATGTGAGAAGTACTTCTGATAAAGGATTCCGGAATCTCAATAAGGTTATTCTCTATCAGGTAAGCCCAAAACTGCTTTGATATTTCAAAAGACTCCGCAATGCTAACGGCCTTAGAGGTCTCAATAGAGCCATCAGGGAGTTCAGGTGTGTAATTTAGTTCGCAGAAGGCAGAGTGGCCTGTGCCGGCATTGTTCCATGCGTCAGAGCTTTCTGCTGCCGCCACATCCAACCTCTCAAAAATTTCTATGGTTATATCAGGTTGCAGTTCCTTAAGCAGCACGCCCAGTGTGGCACTCATAATACCAGCACCAATCAGCACTACATCAGGACCTGTTCCTGAAGAATTTTTACGCTTCATCATAATGTATATGTAGGTTACAAGAGAATATTCTGTTTCTTAGACTTCATCTAAAGAATATTACGGGCTTTATCCAACTACGCACTAAAAACAGCTCTAAATACAGATAAATAACCGGAAAACAAGGCAGCAAAAAATGTGCACTTCTTTGCTAACCCCGCTATAGCAGCAGCAAAGTGACATAAAAGCATGCTTAAAAGCTCTTTTACCTGAGCTGCAAATACGCACATTCATAATTTGGTTGCAGCTTTCCGAGCGCGCCAAGCGCTGTTGTTCTACTTAAAAGTCTTCTTGCCAGAACCTGAAAGCACGTACAATTGCCATTAACAGGAAGGTAAATGTGCTCAAACAGCAAAAAAGAAGCAGATTTTTTGTTCGATCTACTAAATAAAGCCACAGCCCTGTACAGTTCCAGCACAAATCTCTCTGCTATAAAGCTACCTCACTTAGTATGAAATGGTTGTGTCATAAAAACAAAGCGGCTGTCATTTTTACATGCTTTTAATTAGCTCTGTTTTATCCAAAAAATAACCTTTTAGGCTTTGACTCAGTAAGATTAGCATGGCAAAACCATCATATAAGCGGCTGGCTATACTTTGCCATGATATAGTATAAAAAACAGCCCGGAACTTAAACTTATAAAAACAATGAAAAATATAAGAGTCTACCTTATGACCCTGCTCATATTACTGACCTTTACACTCAGTAGCTGTGACGTAATTGGCGATATTTTTGAAGCTGGTATGTGGACGGCGCTTATCATCATCATTATAATTGTGCTGATAGTCGTTTGGATTTTCCGAAAGTTCACGGGCAGATGACAGAAAAGTAAAACCATAAATTAATAAGAAACAGAAAAAGGAGCCTTGCCGGCTCCTTTTTCTGTTTTACCTTTCAGAGTTCTACACAGGAACATAAAAAACTAAAAAGGGAGCCGGCAAGGGCTCCCTTTTTACCTGTATCAGATTATATCAGATATGTTGCTCTATTTTGAACGCTTCGGCATTGTTCCTAAAACATAGTCCCAGAGCGGGGATGATACGCCATAGGCAACATTCGGATCTTTGTAATGGTGGATGCTGTGATGCACCCAAAGTGTTTTAAAGAAATTTTTAGGTGGTGCATAGGCATGCACAGCGTAATGCACAAACAGGTACATGGCGTAGCCAAACAGTAAGCCAGCCAATATACCGAACACAAACTGCCCGAAAATCAGCTTAAAAACAAAAAACAGTAAGGATGAAACAAGAACGCTCAGGATAGGCGGCATAGCCAGTCGCTCTTTGTCTTTCGGATACTCATGATGAACGCCATGGAAGGTATACTGTATGCGTGCTTTTGTAGGGGTGTCCGTATCCATATGGAAAAGGAAGCGGTGGGCAATATACTCGAGCAGCGAAAAAAGAAGCCACCCGGCAGTGAACAAGCCAATAGCTTCTACTACACCAATAAAGCTGTAGCTAATACCATAATATATCAATCCGATGGCAAAGACAACGAAGATAGAAATCGGAAGGGCAATATGTGTTCGGGTCAGTCGCTCAAGTAAGGGATTCTCAAAAATCTGAGCGCGTCCTTTGTGGTTAGGTCTCATAGTTAGATTTTGCTAAACTTATTTAACGTTGCAAAATTATTTAATTTTATATTAACAAAATGCCGTTAGCAACACCCTGTAAACAGTTTAACGGAACCCATTCAGTTATTGTTGAGCAAATGTTGCAACTGCTCTACCGAAATTGCCGGTCCTTGTAGTTGAATGCTGGCCTGTTGATAAAACTGCTTTCGGAGGCTTAATGTTTTAACTAAGAAAGAGTTAATTTCTTCTTCCGACTTGCCTGCCAGCAGTGGCCGCACCTGTAAATCGGAGGCCCGCAATCTTCTGGAAATTTCTTCTACAGGCACATCTAAAAAGCAACTTTTCCCGTGCCGGTTTATGTATTCTATGTTATCGAAAAAGCAGGGTGCACCGCCTCCTGTAGAAATAACGGCATCATTATAGTCCAGCACCACCGCCTCCAGCGCCTCCCGCTCCAACTCCCGAAACCGCTCCTGCCCTTCCTGTTCAAATACCTCTGCTATGCTGCGCTCAACTCTCTTCTCCAGGTACTCATCCAAATCCACAAAGGCGTAACCTAGCCGCTTCGCCAGTTGCCTGCCTAAAGTGGTTTTGCCACTACCCATCATACCTATCAAAAAAATTAGCACATTTTTTAAATTATGAATTATGAATAAGGCAGATCTGGGAAGCATACTGTGCTTGTTACGCGGTGATGCTGTACCCGAACAACGAATAATGAGCAACACGTAACGCTTCTACACCTCCTCTGCCAACTCGTCCTGTACTTCCTCTATATCGGGTGTATCATTGTGGTGCCATTTGCCTTTTACGGTGCCGTCCTGCAGGAGCAGAATACCAGGGTTAGAGCGGATGATGGTTTTGAGTACGGTGCCATCCCCATAAAAGTACGGAACGGCAAGGTTTACCTCGTGGCGGAAGGCTTCAAAGTCAGCGCTGCTGCTGCTCGTTATCGCCAGCGGTGTAATTCCCTGCTGCTCTGCCGCCTTCACCAGTTTGTTGATTTCTTTAAAATTTGTCTGGTCTGCCTTCGTAACATCCTGAACCAAAATAAGCAGCTTATTGCCAGATAATACTTCCTGCGTAAAGTCTCCCTCATCGTTCCACACATTGAAGTCCGTGATTTTAGGGCCATCCTCCGGGTTGATCGCCACCATCTGCTTAAAGGTATAGCTCTCATCAGTCGGATACTCCTCAAACTCCTGCTCCTGGCCATCTTTGGTCATGATATACTTATAGCGCAAGGGTGCTGACGGCTGCATGAGGGCAGGTATGTTGTTGCCCACTTTGTAGGCGCGGAAGTCGATGTAAGGTAGGTGCTCGTACGCATACCATCCTACCATAACAGAAATGGCTGCCGTTATAATGGTGATTACAGCCCCTGTTGCAGGCCGCACCAGAGGTGGGAGATACTTCTGCGTAAACAGCAGTATAATGATCATCACCAGCAACACCAGGTCTTTTGTGAATGACTCCCAGGGAGTAAGCACAATGGCATCGCCAAAGCAGCCGCAGTCAGTTACTTTATCATAAAAGGCAGAGTAGAACGTAAGGAAAGAGAAGAAGACAATCATTAGCAGCAAAAGCACGAGAATGGTCTTCCGTTTCCAGCGCACCAACAGAGCTACGCCTAACACAATCTCTGCCGCACTCAGGAAGATGGACAGAAACAGGGAATATGGTTCAAATGATTTAAAGATGGGCGATATGTCCGTAGCGAACACCTCAAAATACTCTTCTAATTTTATAGCGGTGCCTACCGGGTCGTTAATTTTAATCAGCCCTGAGAATATGAACAGCACTCCTACAAAAAGCCAGCAGAATTTGCTTATAAACTTCATTAGTTACTTTCGTGATACAATTTTAATGTATATGGTTCCGGGTCCACCCACTCCTAACCCCTATTTTACCTCTCCCCAACCCTCTCCTAAGAACAGGAGAGGGAGCTCCTTTTTTAATAATAGCTGCCCTTTTTTCAATTCGGATGCAGTAGTCTTATACTTAAACCATGAAACTTATTCTTTGCCAAAGCACGGGCAGTCTCCCCTCCTGTTCTTAGGAGGGGGCAGGGGGAGGTTACCCCGCAAAGCCAGACTTAATTAATGCAAACACAGCGTAATTTATCATGTCGCGGTAGTTGGCTTCCACTCCTTCAGAAATCAGCGTCTGCCCCTCGTTATCTTCTATTTGCTTGGTGCGGTACAGCTTCATCAGAATGATATCGGTAATGGAGCTCACACGCATATCGCGCCAGGCTTCGCCGTAGTCGTGGTTCTTGGCGTTCAGCAACTTGATGTTCTCTTCAATATGATGCGTGTACTGGCGCTCTACTTCCTCAGCAGGCAAATTCATATCGGCATCGGCCGGGAGGTGCAGTTGCATCAGCGCAATAATGCAATAATTAATGATGCCCACAAACTCACCGTTTATATCGTCCTCTACCAGTTGTTTCCCCTTCTCCTGAATAGAGCGGATGCGTTGCGCTTTAATAAAAATCTGATCAGTGATAGATGGCAGCCGCAATACGCGCCAGGCAGTACCGTAATCCCTCGTTTTCTTCACAAAGGTGTCTTTGCAGCGGCTTACTACCTGATCATATTCCTGAAGTGTTTGATTAATCAACTTTTTAGCTTTAATTTTAAAATCAACAGATTTACATGCCAACTTTGGAAGCGAAAGATACGCTTTTTAGCACAAAAACCACACTGAACTGCCGCGGAAAGCTCCTGCCCCTGGACACCCCGCAGGTAATGGGCATTCTGAATATTACACCCGATTCCTTTTACGCCGGCAGCCGCCTTGGCTCTTTAGAGAAAGTGATTCAGAAAGCGGAAAACATGGTAGCTGATGGCGCTGATATACTGGATGTTGGCGGATATTCCTCGCGCCCAGGCGCAACAGACATATCGGTGCAGGAAGAGCTGGACAGAGTTGTGCCGGCCATCGAAGCAATTCTAAATAAAGTTCCGGAAGCAGTCATTTCCGTAGACACGTTCAGAGCAGCAGTGGCCGAAGTGGCCGTAAGCGCGGGTGCTGCTATTATCAACGACATTTCAGGCGGCAAACTAGACGAGGCTATGTTCGAAACGGTGGCCAGATTGCAGGTGCCCTACATCCTGATGCACATGCGTGGAACGCCACAAACCATGACAACGTTGGCTAAGTATGAGGATGTGGTAGTGGAGGTAGTAGATGAATTGCAGGAACAAATCGTCAGGCTAAAGCAGTCTGGCGTAAAAGACATTATACTTGACCCCGGCTTTGGCTTTGCCAAAACAATAGCACATAACTTTGAATTACTGCGCCGCCTCGACGAGCTCCGTATAGTTGGGCTACCGATCCTGGCGGGGCTTTCGCGCAAATCGATGGTGTATAAAACACTTGGCATCGGGCAGGCTGATGCGCTAACCGGCACAATAGCTTTAAATACGATTGCGTTGATGAAGGGTGCAGCCATTTTGCGGGTGCACGACGTAAAAGAAATGAAGCAAACAATAGAACTTTTCAAGAAAACAATACTTTGATTTTTTTATTCAGCATAGGTTTTTTAGAGATTGAGCTGCTCGATATCATTGATATCCTGCTGGTGACAGTGCTGCTGTACCAGTTGTACAAGCTCCTGACAGGCAGCGTGGCCCTGAAAATTTTCCTGGGTCTGCTCTCTATCTACCTGCTCTACCTGGTGGTGCGTGCCGCTGGCATGGAACTGCTCAGCATTATATTGGGCCAGTTTATGGGCGTGGGCGTGCTGGCAGCCATTATTGTGTTTCAGCCTGAGATACGCCGCTTCCTGCTGATGATAGGCAAGACCACCGCCTTTAACAACGACCGCTTTTTCCGGGGCTTTCCGTGGCGCCGTGAGCAGAGCGAAAAGCTTAGCCTTACACCCTTTATTGAGGCCGCCAAAACCTTGGCCGGCAAAAATACGGGGGCTTTGATTGTCTTCTCAAAAAGCTCTGAACTGAAATACTATGCCGAGTCCGGCGACTTGATTGATGCTGTTATCTCGAAGCGCCTGCTCATGTCTATCTTCAACAAGAACAGCCCGCTGCACGATGGTGCCGTCATTATTTCCGGCAACCGCATAAAAGCCGCCCGCTGTATTCTGCCTGTTTCTGAGAACCAGGAGATCCCGGCATCTATGGGTTTGCGCCACCGTGCCGCCATCGGCTTAACGGAAATAACGGACAGTATTGTGTTGGTGGTATCGGAGGAGACAGGCCAGATAGCACTGGTGCGTAATGGCGAGGCATACCGCAACCTCTCCTCCGCTGACCTGCGCATCAAGCTCAACCAGTTCCTGTTCGATGCTGACCAGAAATCAGCTGCGGCAACCACCGAGAAATCTGTTAGTGCAGCTTAAGAGCCTGTTCTCTCTTGCTGCCCTGAAATTACAATAAGCAAGCTTCAGCCCCTCCGGAGCCTGAAGAGCCAATAGCCAACCGGCCCCAGCACAGGTACCAACCACAGGACAATCATCCAGACCAGCCGCTGATTTACGGTGTAGTGAGACCTGAAAATCAGGTGCACCAGCGAGACAACGACCAAGGCATAGTTGAGTGCTACAAGTAAAAAGATGAAGGGGTAACGCGCAAATAGATCCATTCTTTATCAGGCTGTTTTTTCTCCGTTAAAACAGCATCTCACTAACGAACCATACCAGGTACATCAATGCGGGGGCGCAGAGCAGCAGGATCATACTAAAATTTACGCGCGTCCACTGTGCGTTAAACAGCATACTGATATAGGCCTCTGCCGATAATAGAATGGAGAAGTAAAAGGTAATCTGCAGCAAAGTGTCTGCCACATTTGCCTCATCGCCGCGTATTCCTGCCGTAGAGTAGGCCAAAAACGACACCACCAGCCATGAGAGTACTGTGCCTAACAGCATTTGCCCCGGCTTTATCTTTATATTGTTCATTTCCTCTTCCTTACCTTTTATCAGATGAAGATATAAAAAATAAAAGCCACTCCCGCATCCGGAGTGGCTTTTCTATATTTGTTATGCGCTGAGTCTATTGGATGATGCCCAACTCCTTGCCAACCTCGGTGAAGGCAGCGATGCATTTATCAAGATGGACTCTGTCGTGCACAGCGGAGAGCTGCACCCGGATACGCGCCTGCCCTTTCGGCACTACCGGGTAGTAGAAGCCAATCACATAGATACCTTTGTCCAGCATGCGCGCCGCAAACTCCTGCGCCAGTGGGGCATCGTACAGCATCACCGGTACAATTGGGTGGTCGCCGGGCTTAATGTCAAAACCTGCCTTTGTGATTTGCTCGCGGAAATAACGTGTATTCCACTCCAGCTTATCGCGCAGTTCGGTAGTGGCGCTCAGCGTGTCTAGCACAGCGATAGAAGCACCTACAATGGCCGGAGCCAGTGAGTTGGAGAACAGGTATGGGCGCGAACGCTGCCGCAGCATATCAATAATCTCTTTGCGCCCGGACGTAAAACCACCCATCGCACCACCAAGTGCTTTACCCAGTGTACCTGTAATGATATCTACTTTGTCCATCACGTTGTGGTATTCGTGGGTGCCGCGGCCAGTCTTGCCCATAAATCCGGAAGCGTGACAATCATCCACCATCACCACCGCATTATACTTCTCTGCCAGTTCTGTGATAATGTTCAGCTGCGCTACAGTGCCATCCATAGAGAAAGCGCCATCGGTTACGATGATGCGGTGCTTGGCATCCTTCGCTTCCTGTAGCTTCGCCTCTAAATCGGCCATGTTGTTGTGCTCATAGCGAAAGCGCTGCGCCTTACACAAGCGGATACCGTCAATAATAGACGCATGGTTCAGGGCATCCGAAATAATGGCCGATTCTGCATCAAACAAAGGTTCAAATACACCGCCGTTTGCATCGAAAGCAGCAGCGTACAGAATGGTGTCTTCAGTGCCTAAAAACTCAGAAAGTTTCCGTTCCAACTCCTTGTGTATATCCTGTGTGCCGCAGATAAAGCGCACCGAGCTCATGCCATAGCCATGCGTGTCGATAGCCTCCTTCGCGGCTTCGATTACACGTGGGTGTGCCGATAGGCCCAGGTAGTTATTAGCGCAGAAGTTCAGCACATGCGGCTGCTGCGTGGTATCAATGTCAGCTCCCTGCGGCGTAGTAATAATACGCTCCTGCTTATATAAACCTGCCTCTTTAATTTCGGCAAGCTGCTGTTCTAAATCTGCTTTTAACGCTCCGTACATAGTTTCGTGGTTTGTTAGTTATATATGCTCCTCTCCGGAGACTGCATCTGTCTATACTTCAGATTTACGAAGGATTGGCTTGTTAAAGCCTTGAGTTCATAATAAAAGAACCCACTCCTGCCCCTCCGAGGAGGGGATTTCTGCATCAGTAAAATATTCCCCTCCTCGGAGGGGCAGGGGTAGGTAAAGGTTCTTATCCACTTATCCCCCCTTCTTACTCTTTCCCTTATACACCTGTTCCGTCGCCTTCGTCTGGTTTTGGTGGCGGTTTCCGCATAATGGGCCTCGGGCGCGTGGGCTTTGGTCTTGGCTGCTCTTGTTCTTGCGGCACTTCCGGTTTAGGTGGCTCCTGCTCAATTGGCCTGGCTTCCTCATCCGCTGGCGGAGTTGGTGGCGCAGGCCGCTTTATGACAGGCCGCGGCCTTGGCAGCTTCGGCTTTTGCTCCGCTGGCTCAGGCACAGTTGGTGCTTCAGGTGCGGACTCTGTCTTAGCTTCTGGTTCAGGTGCAGCAACAGGTGGCTTTTGCAGGGCTATGGGGCGCTTCATCACCGGCCGTGGGCGCGGTGGCTTCGGCGTCTCTTCCGGGGAAGATGCTTCTCTTGCTGCGGCGTTCTCCTGAGGAGCCTCCTTTTCAGTCTCAGAAGAAGGCTTTTGTAAAGCCGTTGGTCGCTTGATGACAGGGCGCGGCCGAGGTGGCTTTGGTTTCTCCTCCGTTGAAGGCGCCGCCAATACTTCTTCGGTTCCTGTTGTTTCCTCTGTTTCCTGCGGTGGTTTCTGCAAAGCCGCCGGACGTTTGATAACAGGCCTTGGACGCGGTGGTCTGGTAGCTGGCGCTTCTTCTGTGGCGGGTTGCTCCGAAGCGGGGGCTTTTATCTCTTCCGGGCTTTCGTCTGGCTTTGGCTGCTGCAACGCAGCAGGTCTTTTGATCACCGGTCTTGGGCGGGCAGGCTTGGCTCCCTCTGCAGCAGCCTTATTCGTGGTTCCTTCCCCCTTTGCTTCTTCTGCTGCTGGTTTTGAAATCACCGGCCGCTTTATAACTGGTCGCGGACGGGCGGCAGGACTTGCCTGCTCTTCCGCTGGCTTCTCTTTCGCCTCTCCTTCTGTAGCTGGCTTTTGCATCGCCGCTGGCCTCCGCACAACCGGCCTTGGCTTTGGTGCGGCTTCTGCTGCACTCTCTTCAGTTTTTTCCTGTGGAACGGCGGGCGTGGCCGGAGCACCTGTTGCAGCCGGAGCACTGGTAGTTGGTCGCGCTGGGGCAGCTCTTCGGGCAGCAGGGCGGGGCTTCTCAGCGGCCGTAGCCGGGGCAGGTTTCGGAATATCCTCCTCTGCCAGGTGGTACCGCAGGCGCACGTTGTTCACCTGCATCTTCACAGCAATGTAAAAGCTGTTCGGGTGCATTTGCGCGTACATTTCCTGCCATGCCACATAACGTGCCGGTTCGCCAGCCTCAAAGGCCGCTTTGTTTATCCGTTTCTTTATCAGGTATTCGTCAAACGTCATGCTGAAAAGGCTTTTGCCTACCCGCTCTTGCCTTGCAATTTACAGGCTTTGGGTTTAAATGTGGCGTTCTTCTAAAAAATACAGACACTCCTCTACAAAGATAAGAAAATCCGTTTGCTGCCACAGGTGTCTTGCCAGCCCTGGATGCATCCGCATTATCTCCACTAAACCAGCCTTCATTTTATCTTTTTTTCAAACTTAACACTCCTTTGCTGCACGGTTTGTAAAACTATGCCATATCAATTTAAAAGGCCGGTTTACCAGTTGCTGAATTCCTGTGCTTAACCAAAAGAATCATCCTGTCTGCCGCCTGCCTTTCTCAAAACACACACTTTCAGGTGTGCCCTGAATTAGGTTACTTTGTGCAATATTTACTCTTTAAGATGGCAAACACACCTGACACGATATTAGTAATTGGAGCCTGCGGGCAGCTAGGGTCAGAACTTACACTTGCACTTCGCGACATCTATGGTGGCGCCAATGTAGTGGCATCTGATGTCACTCCACCCAGGCATGCGGACTTGCGCGACTCCGGGCCTTTCGAGCATGTGGACGTGCTGGACACCAAAGTGCTGGGTGAACTGACCTCAAAGTACAAGTTCAGGCAGATTTACCACCTGGCCGCCGTCTTATCGGCTACCGGGGAGAAGAACCCGAAGTTTGCCTGGCGCCTGAACATGGAAGGCCTCTTTAACGTGCTGGACCTCGCGCTGGAAAAGCAGGTGGAGCGGGTTTATTGGCCAAGCTCTATCGCGGTTTTCGGCCCCGGCACTCCCCGCCATAACACGCCGCAGCAAACCATCATGGACCCAAACACGGTGTATGGCATCAGTAAGCAGGCAGGTGAGCGCTGGTGTGAATATTACTTTCAGAAGCATGGTCTGGATGTGCGCAGCCTCCGCTACCCTGGTTTGATTGGCTACAAAGCGCTGCCGGGTGGTGGCACCACAGACTATGCCGTGGATATTTACCACAAAGCCTTAGCGGGCGAAATCTTCGAGTGCTTCCTGAGCGAAAACACGCACCTGCCGATGATGTATATGCCCGATGCCCTGAAGGCTACGCTGGACCTGATGCACGCCCCGTCAGAAGATATAAAAGTGCGCGATTCTTATAACCTCAGTGCTATGAGTTTTTCGCCCGAAGAAATCACGGCCTCAATCCGGAAACACATTCCTGATTTCGACATTGTTTATAAACCAGATGCCCGCCAGAAAATTGCTGCGTCCTGGCCTCAGACCATAGACGACAGCGCTGCTCAACAGGATTGGGGCTGGAAACCAGCCTATGATTTAGATGCCATGACAGCAGACATGCTTCATAATTTAAAGAAGCTGAAGGCAGAGCAGGCGGTGTAGCTATAGGCTGAAGTGTAACTATCTATATAAATAAAGGAAGAGGCGATGCTGTGGTATCGCCTCTTTTTTGTCTGAATCAGGATTGACAGGATTAAAGGATGAACAGGATAGGCTTTGTATGAACTTCACCGCACGTTGAGCATGCACAGTTATTCAATTTATAAGAATGGTTATCCTGCCCATCCATAAATACCGTAATCCTGATCTATGATTGTAAACGCTATACCGGAAGGCTGGGAAGTCATTTATCAACAGGCGCATGGCGTGCTGGCGGCACAGCTGGCCTATCACCTGAAGCCAGAACTGCAGTGCCAGCACTGGGTGGAAACTATCATCGCCATTGCCAACCACGACAATCGGCAGAAAGCCTGGCGCGGGAAAGACGGACTCACACAGGCAGGTGCTCCCGCTGATTTCACACTGCAGCCTAACACCCTGGAGCAGGCGCGGGACCTGATGCATGCGGTGCGCTTCCAGAGCCGCTGGGTAACGCTGCTTACTTCCATGCACATGAGTTATCTCTATGAGAGTAGGCGCGGCCAGCAGAAAAGCATTGACAATTTTCTGGATGAACAGCTGGCACTGCAGAAAGTGTGCCGCCAAAGCATCGGCATCAGCCAGGAAGAAGCAGAGAAGGCTTATGCCATCATGCAGTGGTGCGACCGCCTCTCGCTCATCCTTTGCCGCAATGAACTACCTTCTGATGAGCGCGCACTCGAAATAACAAAAGGCCCTGACGGAGAAATGTATGTTGTGAGGCAGTTGAAGGACGCTAGCGTGCAGGTGGAACCATGGCCTTTTGTAGCAGCACAACTACAGGTGCAGGTAGAGTATCGGGTGCTCGAACAACTGCAGTATAAAGACGATGCCGGGCTGGCAAAGGCATTGCATGAGTCAGAAGTTAAGTACAAGAAAATAAAATTTATAAAACATTAGGTTGCATATTTCTTTTACATACATATTCATATATATTTAGCGTTCTAACTCAAACTTAAATGTATATGAAAAACAAACTCACGTTGCTTGCCCTTGCCTTTGGTTTTACATTTGCCGCTCACGCACAGTCTGCGGAAGATGATATGCTTAAGCCTATAGCAGGAAATAAAACCATAGAAGTTGGCCTAAGCCTGAACGGCGGCATCAATGGCCAGCAAGTAAGGCTCCGGAAATTCAAAAGCAATGAACTAGCTTATCGCTACGGAGCCAGCGTCTATTATGATTATGACAAAATAACAGAAGAGGCCAGCAGTTCCACATTTAGTTTAAGCTTTGCACCGGGAATGGAAAAACACTTTGCAGGCACAAAAAGACTTTCTCCCTATATTGGCTTCACGGTTCCCCTTGGGGTTGGCACAAGCCGTTTTGAGGATGCGACTGTAGAAGTGAAAGGCGCAACTTCAACTACTCCAGGCAATTGCAACAGAAACCACTTATCAGCCAGGCTGAATGGACTGGCAGGAGTAGATATTTATGTTATCAAAAACTTATATATTGGCTTTGAGGTTGGGCTTGGCCTTGGCTACACAAAGTACGGCGATGTGGAAGTGAACTATAAGCAAGACGACCTGAGTATTAATTCCCACACCATAGACGGATATCATGGCTTTAACTTCAACAACTTCGCACATAGTGATATAAGGATAGGATTTGCATTTTAATTGAACCCTAATATTGTTAATACAAAGGCCAGCTGACATGTGTCAGCTGGCCTTTGTATTAACAATATGTTGCCGCACCTCGTCTATACCTTTGCAAGGGCAGCATTAAAGAGAAGAAGGATCATGAAAATAATTGAGTGTAATGACGACCATCTGAGACTACTGATTTTTGAGAAAGAAAAAGTAATTGTAAAGTTTATAGACGAGGCTTGTGAAGTGTGCAAGCAACTAGCCCCCTCCTTCACCCGCTTCTCTTCCGACCATGCCTACAGCGATATTACGTTTGTACGCATGAGTGCCTCCGAAAACCCGGTATCGAGTAAGGAGGTAAGATTGACTGGAACGCCCTTCTTTGCTATCTATCGCAAAGGCACTTTAAGAGAATGTGGCGTAGTAGCCACAGAAGAGGAGATGAAAGTTCTTCTTAATAGCTTAAAGTAGCTGTTACTGAAAAATTTACGGCACGTCTCTTGCCACATATAGCTGAATACAAAAAAGGTGTTTAACTTGCGCCACTTTTTTAAAAATCAGCTAATTCTGTGAATAAATTACTTCTACAAGCCTTTACCCTCCTGCTCTTTACAGTTCTTACAGGCCTAGCCCTGCAAAGCTGTTCCAGCACAAATAAGCTGAATACCGCAGCACCTGCAGCCACTGCCACGGCAGCACCGGTATATAAGCCACAGTTGTCTTCTATCACAGTGCCTGTCTCTATCTCTATCGCCGCCATGGAAAACAGGCTGAACCAGGAAATAGCCGGTGTACTGTACAAGGATGACAATCTGAAAGATGATAATGTGGCCGTTACTGTATCTAAGAAAGGAAAGATGACGGTGCGGGCCGAGCAGGACAAGGTGTACTTCAGCATACCGCTGCACATCTATGCCAAAGGCCGCTGGAAATGGGACCCGTGTAAGTTCTGTCCCGCCATCGACAAGACAGAAGACACCAGCTTCGACATGGTGATTAAGACAGAAAGCCGCATCGGGTTGACAGAAGACTACCGCATCAATACCATTACGAGCGGCGACTTTGAGTGGGGAAACACAAAACCAACTATAGAACTGGGCCCGCTGAAGATTGGCCTGGCCCGCTTTGTTGAGCCTGCCCTGCGCCAGCAGATGAGCACCCTCTCTAAACAGCTGGACAAGGAGCTACAGAACCACCTAGACTTGAAAAAATATGTGACGGACGCCTGGCTCATGATACAGGAGCCCGTGAAGTTAGACGACGCAACCAACACATGGCTGACGGTAGTGCCGAAGGAAGTACGCATGGCACCGCTACAAGGCAAAAACGGCTCCCTCAACACCCGCCTTGGCATTACCTCTTACATCACGGTTACCACCGACGGTAAGCCCCAGCTGCAACTGAATAAAAACCTCCCAAAACTAATTGTCGACAGCCGGATGGGAGATGCCGTACAGATTGGCTTAACGGCAAATATTCCCTACACCCACGCCAGCAGAATGGTGCATGACCAGGTAGCAAACCAAACCTATACATTTGATGACGGCAAAAGCCAGATTACTGTAAAGGATGCCGCTATCACGCCTAACGGAGAGCAACTAGTGCTGATGCTGGATGTTGACGGAAAGACCAAAGCAGGCTTGTTCACCAAGAAAATTATAGGCAAAGTATACCTGCGCGGCACACCTTATTATGATGCGGCAACGGCTTCCATTAAGGTGCGTGACGTGGATTATGACCTCGACACCAAAGACAAACTACTGAACACAGCCAGCTGGCTTGCCAAAAACAAGTTTAAGGATATGATTGAGCAACAGGTGAACATACCAGTGCAGCGCCAGATAGACGATGCAAAGAAAATGCTACAGGCCACCCTGGATAAGCAGGGCAGGGTGCATGAGTCGTTGCTGCTTCGCGGCAACATTCAGCATGTCACTCCTGAAAACATATACCTGGCACCGGACGGCATAAAAGCAGTCGTGAACGCAAAGGGCACACTGACGGCTACAGTGGATAACCTTTAGACGCAGCGTCTGGACAAAAGACAAAGGATAGTAGAGTCTTCATAATTCGCGTCACTTCTAACCTATATGGAACAGCAGGGGCAGCTACTACATGGCTGCCCCTGCTGTTCTCTTAAAAAAATCTTTCATCTTTTGTCCTTTGTCCGAAAGTCCTTTGTCAAAACGTCCTGCGTCTACAGCTTTCCCACCGGCTCCGGGCTGTTGAACATCCTGTCCGGGACCGAGGATGGAGAGGAAATATGAAAAATTTCGAAGTCACTTTGCGGGTTGCTGCGGTCACTGGCCAGTTTAACTTTCCCGTAGTCCTTGTAGCCAGACCAGCGGCGGGTGAAGGTAGGTGCTTCATCAGTGTAGTTCCGGAAGAAAGCCCATTGTGTAACAAGCCCCTTTTCCTGATCCACCCAAACTCTGTACTTGTTTTGAGGCGTTAGTCCGACCTCATCAAAAGTCATCTCCAGCACGTCGGCGCTTGCACCGTCCATGGTGGTTTCCTCTCCAATGTATTTTAGCGAAACACCAGGGTCCTGCAATTTAAACGGCATCACGAGCCAATAAGAATTGTTAATATAGCGGGCATAAGTTTGCTCTAACAATTTCTGCTTCTCCTCTGGGTCCTGCAGTTCCTGCCCCTCCACATATACTTTGCCGTCCTTGGTCTTGGTATCTATTACGGCTACTATATTACCCATCTCCCAACGGAAACGGCCTTTTTTCTTATCCCAGATCTGGTACTGGTCGTTGAAAGTCCAGGCGAGGTAACGTGTGCTGTTCCAGGCATGTCGGCCGCCCATGTGTCAGCTCCCCTGCAAATAGAACTGTTTTGAAGTAGAGAAAAACCTTTAACTTTGAACAGTTACTTATGAAGAGAAAGACATTTACCCCACAGCAAATCGCCAAAATTCTGAAGGAGTTTGAGGAT